>NZ_JAPWIC010000002.1:0-1198606 GCF_030587315.1 Janthinobacterium sp. SUN211
AGTCGGGATGGTGGGCGTGAACGTGCCGATCCCCGTGCCGATGGCCTTCCACAGCTTCGGCGGCTGGAAGCGCAGCCTGTTCGGCGACCACCACGCGCATGGCCCGGAATCCGTGCGCTTCTATACGAAACAGAAGGCCGTCACGCAGCGTTGGCCGGCTTCGACGGCGGCGGGAGCGGAGTTTGCCATGCCGACCTTGAAGTAAGGTGCGATGGCGGCGCGCAGCGTCAGCGCGCCGCCACGTGGCCGTAGCAGGTTTTCAGTTTCGCATAGTCGTAGAAGACGCTGCCCGGCGCGATGCGGGCGCCGTCGCAACTGGCCTGGAAGTCCGTTTCCTTTTCGTTGTACAGCAGGCGCACGATCAGCTGGCCTGTGTCGTTGCGGTACACATCCCATTGCATGTTGGCCGCCAGCGGCGAGACGTTCTGGCCGCGCCATGGATTGTTGGCATAGCTGTAGGGCGTCGATGCCGGCAGCGGCGCCAGCGCCTGTTGCAAGCTCATGGCCGAAGCGAGCGGAATGATCATTTCGGCGTGCGTGAAGCGCAGCTTGGCCGCGTGGTGCAAATCTCCCCTGGCCAGCGCATCGACTTCCTTGAAAAAATCGTCGCGCAGGGCCAGCGCGAAGCGCCAGGTCACGCCGCTGCTTTCCGTGGTGGCCGGCCCTTTCTGGTAAAAATCCTCGTGGTCGGCGATATAAGCGTAGTAGCGCGCATCCTCGGCGGGCATGTAGCGGCTGAAATCGGCCGGCACTTCATGGCGCATGCCGGCGGCGATCGCGTACAGCTCATACAGTTTCGTCGCGGCCGCATGCAGGCTGCGGATGACGGTCTTGCCGCTGCCCGTCATGGTGCGCGTGAGCTGGCCGTCCGCGCTGCTGAAAGTGTAGCTGCCCGTATCCGCAAAACTGGCGGCGCCGCGCTCAAGCTGGTCGAGGAAGGCGGGTGCAAACAGCCGTTTGAGCACGTGGCGCGCATGCGCGGCCGCTTCCGGTTTTCTGGCCGGGGTGTCCATCAGCGCGTGCAGCGGCTTGGTTCTTTCATAGTACTGGTAGGCCTGGCTGGCGGCATAGGTGGCGTAATGCGGGTTGGCGGGATCGGCGACAAAATCCGTCTGCGGCGCCAGCTTGTGCGCATACAGCAGGAAGCGGTTCACGCCATCGGGCTGCAATATCGGCTGTACCGCGGCCTTGCGTCCTTGCGGATAAGGCGCCGGTGCGGGCGGCAGGTATAACAAGGGCGCCAGCGCGGGCGCGTGCTCCAGCAGCGACTGCGTAAAAAAGCGCGCACTGTCGCGCGCGCGGTCCACGCCGGAATGGATGGTGACGAGCTGGCGCGGCGCCGTCGCGGCGTCTTGCCCCACTTGCGCGAACAGGGTGGGCAGGCGCGCCAGCATGCGCACGGCCAGTTGCCGGTGTTCCTCGATGCCCGTCTGTGACAGATTGCCGTAGCCGGGCCGCTCGATGCCGGCCACGCCGTAACCGAGCAAGGCGTTCGCCTGCATCAGGGCCAGGATGTCGGGACCCAGTTCGCGCCCCAAGGGTGTGAGCGCATCCTGCGCGGCGGCCTGCCGCCACATCGCATACAGGGCTGCGTCGCTCTTCATGCCGGTCAATCCGCGCGCACCGTGGCGCGCCACCAGTTGTGTGTAGATGGGCTGGAAACCGGCCGGTGGCGCGGCATAGGTGGCCAAGTTCTGCTGCGGCGCATACGGCGCCTTGGTCTGGTAATGGCCTTCCGCGGCCTGGGCGGGAGCGGCGCAGATGGTGAGGGCCAGCAGCATGCTGGACAAGGGGAGCGGTGGGGGCATGGCTATCCGTAAGTGACGTGATTGGTTCTTACGTGCAAGCCTAGCAGCAAACGTCCAACAGGCGGGCACGGCTGCCCGCCTGCATTCGTACTTACTGCGCCACGTGGCCGTAGCACGTCTTCAGCTTCGCATACACATAGAAATGGCTGCCGGCGGCAAAGCGGGCGCCATCGCAGGTGGACTGGAAGTCCGTTTCCTTTTCGTTGTACAGCATTTTCACGAGCACATTGCCGCCGGCGTCGCGGTACACATCCCACTGCATGTTGGCCGCCATCGGCGCCACGTACAGGCCGCGCCAGCTGCTGTTGTCATAGCTGTAGGTCTGCGCCGCCGGCAGCGCGCCGACGACGTTCTTCAGGCCCATGGCCGTCGCCAGCGGAATGATGGCTTCCGCATGCGTGAAGCGCAGTTTGGCGCCGTGCGACAGGTCGCCGCGCGCGATGGCGTCCACTTCCGTGAAAAAGTCGTCGCGCAGCGCGCGCACGTAGTTCCAGGTGATGCCGGCGCTTTCCGTGGTACCGGGGCCCTTGTTGTAAAAATCCTGGTAATCCTGCACGAATGCCTGGTACTTGGCCGCGTCCGACGGCATGTATTGCACGAAATCGGCTTTCACTTCGTTCGTCATGCCGGCCATGATGGCGTACAGGTTGTACAGCACCGAGGCGGCATCTGCCAGGCCCTTGATGGTGGTGCCACCGTCGCCCGTGACGGTGTTGGTGAACTTGCCGTCGTCGCTGGTAAAACTGTAGGTACCCGTGTTGGCGAAGCGGTAAGTGCCGTTGTCGATCTTGTCGACGAAGGCCTTGGTGAACAAGCGTTCCAGTACTTCGCGGCCCAGGGTACGCGCCGTGGCATCCGTGTCGATGGCCGTGTATTTGGCCAGGAAGCCGGGGCTTTCCAGGTAGGCCTGATAGGCCTGGCTATCCTGGTAAGTCTGGTAATGGCGGTCGAGGGTGTCGGTGACCAGATCCGTCTTCGGCACCAGCTTGTGTGCATACAGCAGGAAGCGGTTGGTGCCATCGGGCTGCGCCACGGGCTTGCCGGCCGGGTAGCCGGTCGGGGCGGGCGGCAGGGTAATCAGCGGCGCGACGTTTGGTGCCGTGGCGGCCAGCGACTGCGCAAAGTACGCGGCGCTGTCCTTGGCGCGGTCCACGCCGGAACTGACGGTGACGATCTGGCGCGGTGCATTGGCGGCATTGCTACCCAGTTGCGTGAACAGGGCAGGCAGGCGCGCCAGCATGCGCACGGCCAACTGCTTGTGTTCATTGATGCCCGTCTGCGACAGGTTGCCGTAGCCGGGCGCCGTGATGCCGTCCACGCCGTAGCCGAGCAGCGCGTTGGCCTTCATCAGTTTCAGGATGTCGGCGCCGAGCTTTTGCCCCAGAGGCGTGAGCGCATCGTCGGCTGCAGCCCGTTGCCAGACGTTGTAGAAGGCGGCGTCATACTTCATGCTCGACAGGCCGCGCGAACCGTGGCGGGCCACCAGTTCGGTGAACACGGGCGCGTAGCCGGCAGGTGCCGCTTCATACGTGGCCGCATCCTGCTGCGGCGTGTAGGGCGTCTTGGTCTGGTAGTAGGTGGCGGGGGCGGCCGGCGTCACGGGCGGCGTTACCGGGGGCGTGACGGGGACGGGCGGTGTATCGTCGCCGCCGCCACAGGCGGCCAGGGAAAGCATCAGGAGGGACAGGGGGAGATGGCGTGCGCGCAGCATGGTGTTTCCTTCAGGTGTGGTTAGCCCAGGCGCGCCGTGCAGATGGCGCACCCAGGACAGACAGGCAGGGGAATGGGTATTACAGCTTGAGGGCTTTGGCCAGGCTGTTGGCGCGCGCATCGCGCTCGCTCAAGGGCGCCAGGCCATGGCGTTCCTCGATGAACTTCAGGATCGACACGGTTTCATACTCGGTATGGTCGATATGCCCGCCTTCGCTGAAGGGCGAGATGACCAGTGCGGGGATGCGCGTGGCCGGGCCGAATCGGTCGCCTTTCGGTGGCGCCACGTGGTCCCAGAAACCGCCGTTTTCATCGGTGGTGACGATGATGACGGTGTCCTTCCATTGCGGGCCTTCCATGATGGCGCTGATGATGGCCACGCCTTCGTCGTCGCCGGCCGCCACGCTCGATTTATCCATCCCCGGATGCATGTTCTTCTTGCCCATGGGCTTGTAGAACGAGACGGGCGGCAGCTTGCCTGCCTGGACGTCGGCGAGCATGTCGGAGCGGTCCTTCAGGTGCGTGGCGCGCTGCTGCGGGCTGTCGATGAAGCGCTTGAAGTAGGTGAACGGCTGGTGGTGATATGAGAAATCGTCGGCCTTCTTGCCCGATTTGGTCGAGGCGACGGCGATGTCGTAGCCGTCCGCATAATAGACCCAGGAGATGCCCTTGTCCGTCAGGCGGTCGCCGATGGTGGGCATGGTTTGCGGCGGCAGGAACGTCTGTTTTTTTGTCGGATCGAACAGCAGCGGGCCCTGCATGGTGTTGACGGCGTAGCCGTCCTGCGTCACTTCCGCTTCCTCGCCCTTCTTGTGGCCCGTGCCGCGCTCATCCTGGGCGACGATGGACTTGGGCGCATTCGGGAACACGGGCGTGCAGGCGCAGGTCAGCCACATGTGGTTGAGGAAGGAGCCGCCGTAGGCGGACTGGAAGAAGCGGTCGGCCAAGGTGTAGCGTTGCGCCAGCGCCCACAGTTTGAGCTTGCTGCCGTCGAAATAGCCCATGGGCAGGGCGCCCGTATTGCCCTCGACGACGAAGCGGTCGTTCTTGCCGTCGTTGATCTGGCGCTTGTGCGTCCAGAACGCGTGGACGGGACTGGCTGTCTTGTCGCCCAGCGAGACGCTCGGCTCCATGCGGAAGGGCGCGTTGGCGATGTCGGCCTTGAAGCGCTGGTCCAGGCCGCCCTTGTCGAGTGCCACGGCGGGCAGCATGGCATACGGCTTGCCATCGGGGCCGGTCTGCGTGGTGGTGTCGGGCGAGTGGCCATTGGCGATGCCGTCGGCACCGGGGAAGGTGCCGAACAGATGGTCGAAGCTGCGGTTTTCCATGTACACGACAACGATCTGACCGATCTTCGCCAGCTTCGGATCGGCGGCGACTGCGGCGACCATATTGCGCTGCGTGCCGACTGGGGTGGTGCAGGCCGCCAGACCGATGGCCCCGGCGCCGAACAGGGCGATTCTTAGAACGTGGTTCAACATAACAGTCTCCTTGATGCGCCTCCGTGGAAGGGGCGCTTTTTTTAGTGGTGTGGCCAGAACAGGCCTGTTTGAAGAAATTGCACACGTGTGCAGCACGCGTGTGCAAACAGTAACCCGGATTTTTTTTGATGTCAACAAGTACAGGCGGGGGACGAAAAAGTGTGGAAAACGGGGAACGGCGGGCGGTGGCGGGCGGGCAGACGGCGTTGCGCCATCTGCCGCATTGAATGGCTTAGCGTGTCGTGCCGCGCCGCACCAGGGTGACGGGCACTTCCTTCAATCGGCCCGGCATGGCAAATTTTTCCATGCGCTCGACCAGGCTCTTGACGGCGCGGCGCGCCAGTTCGCCCGCGTCCTGGCGGATGGTGGTCAGCTGGTAGGCATCCAGCGCGGCCATGGGAATGTCGTCGAAGCCGATCACCTGCAGTTGCGCGGGCACGTCGATGCCATACTTGCTGCGCGCCGCGTCGATGAAGCCGCAGGCGATCAGGTCGGTGGCGCAAAAGACGCCGTCAGGCAGCTTGCTTGATGCGAGCAGGGCGTCGGCCGCTTCCTGGCCCGCCTGGTAGCCGATGGCGTCGGCCAGATATTCGCCGGCCGTGCAGCGCTTCTTCGCCACGGCCGGCGCCAGGTGGTCGAGGAAGGCCTGGCCGCGCGCGATGCCGCTGAAACTGCTGGCGCGCGTGTTGATGAAGGCCAGCCGTTTGGCGCCGCTGTCGAGCAGGGTGCTGGCCGCCAGTTCGCCGCCGTGGCGGTTGTCACTGTTGACCACGTCCACGCCTTTCAGGTCGCGCGCGCGGTTGATCATGGCCACCGGCACCTGGCGCTGCAGGTATTCCGTGGCGACGGCGGATGGCGGCGAGCCGGACGTCATGATGACGCCGGAAATCTTGTAGCTGAGGAGGATGCGCAGCAATTCGCTGAGGCGCTCGGGGTCTTCCGCATTCATCAGCAGCGGCACCAGCGCATGTTCGCTCAGGCTGCGCGTGACTTCACCCAGCAGGGCCACGCGGAACGGGTCCGTGAATCCCGTGATGACGACGCCGACCAGGTTGCTTTGTCCCTGGTTCATGCTGCGCGCCAGGATGTTGACCTGGTAGCCCAGCGATTGTGCGGCTTCCATCACGCGGGCCCGCGTTTCGGGCGCCACGCTGGCGCCGGGTGTGAACGTGCGCGAGACGGCGGAGCGGGAGACGCCGGCCCGTTTGGCGACGTCCACCGAAGTGACCCAAGACTTGTCTTTTTGTTCCATTGACGGTGTAGATGAATGAGAGGCCGATGCACGATGCGGTGCGGCGCAATGCCGCGCCATCATCTTAGCCGAAAATCCCGGCCGCGGCGCGAACTGAATGCCAGTCCCGCGCCTTGGCCAGCGTGCCGGTGCTCAGCTTCTCAATCGCCTTACCACTTCGGCGTGTACTTCAGGGTGAACTGCACGTTGCGCGGGTCGCCATAGTAGTTATTCGACCCGGTGGTATTGTAGGCCGGGATGATGTAGCTCTTGTCGAAGACATTGTTGACGTTCAGCGACAGGGCCACTTGCGGCGTGGCTTGCCAGGCCATGCGTGCATTCCAGATCGAGACGCCGGCAACCTTGAAGGTGCTATTGGTATCGAGCGTATGGCTTTGCGTGTTGACGCCGGCGCCCACGCTGAATTTGTCCCAGGCGCCGGGCAGCGTGTAGCTGGACCACACGCGCAGCATGTGCTTGGGCGTCCAGGTGGAAAAGACCTTGCCCTGGTTGTCCGGGTCGTTCAGATAGGTCGTCGTCGTATAGGCGTAGCCGGCCGACAGCTGCAAGCCGCGCGCCACTTCGCCCGACACTTCCGCTTCCAGGCCCTGGCTGCGCACCTTGCCCGAGGCGCGCGAGCAGTACTCGTTATCGCACACCATGCCCGCGTCATAGTCGAACACGGCACGGTTCTTGTGGTCGTAGCGGAACACGGCCAGCGAGGTGTTGACCTTGCCATCCATCAGCCCACCCTTGATGCCCGCCTCGTAGTTGGTGCCCGTGATGGGCTTGAGGACCTTGTCTTGCGCATCGCGGATACTTTGCGGCGTGAAGATGTCGGCATAGCTGGCGTAGGCCGACCATTGCGGATCGAGCGCGTAGATCAGTGCCGCCGATGGCGTGAACTTGGCGGTGGTGTTGAGTTGCTCTTCAGGACCTTTGGGTGTCGCATACACGAAGTCGTACCAGCTGAAGCGTCCACCCAGCACGGCTTTCAGCTTGCTGGTCAGCTGTCCGTTCCAGCTGCCATACAGGCCTTTCTGGCGTATTTCGTAGGTGCTGACGGGACGCACGCCCTTCGGGCGCGCGGCGATGCTGTCGAGATCTTGCCATGGACGGTTGTGCCTGATGTTGAAGACGTCCGCACCGGATTCCCAGGCGCGGGCGTAGACGTCGTCCGACGCCATCGTGACATAGCTGGCGCCCACGAGGACTTCCTGCGCGATGCCCAGGCCGTCGAATTTGCCGCGCACGTAGGTATCGATGCCGCGCTTGCGGTTGTCGAAATCCATGCCAAAGTCGGCATAGCTCGCGCCGCTGCCGTCGGGATTAATGGGCAAGGCCACGCGCTGGTGCACGGAGCCGGTGTTTTCCTTCATGTTCACGGCGGATGCCTTCAGGCTCCACTGGCTGTTGAAATGGTGTTCCAGGTCGAGATACACGTTGGTTTGTTTGGCTTCGCTGCGGTTCCAGTCTGCGCCCGTGAAGGTGGAGCGGGGCAGGTTCAGCGCGCTGCCGTCCGCGTAGCGGGGCAGGCCGATAAAGGTGGGACGGCCGTGGTCGTTGACGTTGCTGATGGCCAGGCCCAGGGTGGTGGCCGGTCCCAGGTCGTAGTCGAGCGCCGCGTACAGGGTGCGGTTCTGGCTCCACACTTGGTCGACGAAGGAATGGGTATCGTCTTCATCGACGATGGCGCGTCCGCGCAGGCTGCCGTCCGCATTCAGGGGCATGCTGACGTCGAGCTGGGCGCCGTAATGGTCCCACGAGCCGGCGCGCGCCGTCATGCTGACACTGCGCGTGGCGGTCGGGCGCTTGCGCACCAGGCTGACGGAGCCGCCGGGACTGCCCGTGCCGACCAGCATGCCCGAGGCGCCGCGCAGCACTTCCAGGCGGTCGTAGATGACCATGTTTTCCTGGCCCCAGTTGCCCAGCGCATAGGTGTTGCGGTCGATGGGCACGCCATCGTACTGCCATTGATCGATCTGGAAGCCGCGCGCCGTGATCACCACGCCCGGTCCCACGCCATGCACGCCCACCACGCCGGTGACGTTGTTGACGGCTTCGCGCAAGTCCGTGATGCCCTGGTCGTCCAGGCGCTGGCGCGTCAGCACGCTCACGGATTGGGGGATGTCCTTCATCGATTGCTCGCCCTTGCCGATGGTGAGCTTGCGCGCCGTGTAGGAGCCGCTGCCTTCCGTGGTGGCGCCTTGCTCGGCCTGGCCAACGATGGTAATCGAGGGCATGGTGCGTTCGGCCGCTGAAGCAGCGCTGATCGCCGCCGTGGGCGGGGACGCCGGCGCGGCCACCAGCACATAGCCGGTCGGCGTCTTGCCGATGGCGTAGCCGCTGCCGCGCAGCAGGACGGCGAAACCGTCATCGATGGCGTAGCTGCCTTGCAAGCCTGCACTGGTCAAGCCCTGCACCCGGGATGCATCGATGACGATGGACACGCCCGCCTGCTGCGCATAGCGGTTCAGGGCGCCGGCCAGCGGGCCGGCGGGGATGGCGTAGCTGGCGACAGCCGGGGCAGCCTGGGCGACTGCCTGGGCGTGCAGGCCGGCGCTTGCCAGCAGCATGGCCGCCAGGGCGAGCGGACGCAGGCGCGTGCGCAGGGTGTTCGGGGAGGAAACGGCAACGACTTGAGCGTACATGGTGACAGCCTTTTTTGAATGATCTCAGCTGCCTTGACGCACGAGATGCGCAAAGTGGAACCGCGAACGCACAATTTCCTATTTATTTTTTGCGGGGTCGCTGGCGGGGACATCGACCATCACCAGGTAGCGCGTCAGCATGCGGATGCGCAGTTGCGGGAAATTGTCGATCAACAGCTGCAGCGCCTTGTCGGTGTCGTCCAGCGGCAGCACGGCGGCCACGCGGATGCCGGCGATCTGCGCGCGGTCGTAATGCAGCTGGCCCGGGCGGTGGCGCGCCAGCTCGTCGAGCACCTCGGCCAGCGGCAGGTCGTCGACCACCAGCTGGTGCGCGCGCCACGCTTCCTGCACGCTGGCGGCATCGATGGCCGTGATCGGCCCCACTCCATCGTCCGTGATGCGCGTGCGTTGGCCCGCCTGCACCACGACGGCCGGATGTTGCGGCATTTGCGCCAGCACTTTGGACTCCAGCATGCTCAAGATGGTGGCGCCGTCTTCCCTGCGCACGCTGAAACGCGTGCCCAGGGCGCGGATCGCCGCCTGTCGGCTGTCGACGATGAAGGGGCGCTGCGCATCCTTGGCCACGTCGACGAGAATGTCGCCCTGCACCAGTTCCACATGCCGTTCGCCCGCATTGAAGTGCACGTTGACGGCGCTGTTGCCGGCCAGGGTGATCCGGCTGCCATCGGCCAGGGTGTACGTGGACCATTGTCCCGTGGGGCTGCGCAGGTCGGCCAGCAGGTAGGCGGGGCGTTCGTTGAAGGCCAGCGCCCCGGTCAGCGTCAACACGGCCACGGCGCTGGCCGCGGCCAGCTGGCGCAGACGCTGGCGGGGCTTGGGTGCGATGGCGGCCAGGGCGGCGCGCGCGGGGCGATGGTCGCCGCCGGCCGGCTCGCGCACGGCGTTCAATTGACGCAGCAGGTTTTCCATGCCGGCGGCCGCCGTCGCGTGCAGCGGGTCGGCCGCCTTCCATGCGGCGAAGCCGGCCTGCGCGGTGTCGCGTTCGGCCGGGTCGTCGGCGCTCAGGCGCACGATCCACCGTGCGGCCTGTTCGGCGGCGATATCCGTGCGTGGGCTATTCATGCCGCCAGGGCCGGGCAGGCGTGGCGGCAGGCCAGCAAGGCTTGCACCAGGTATTTTTGCACCATGCGCGTGGAGACGTTCAGTTGTGCGGCGACGGCGGCCTGCGGCTGTTCTTCCAGGTAGTGCAGCAAAAAGGCGTCGCGCGCCTTGGCGGACAAGCCGGCCAGCGCCGTGGCGATCTGCTCGAGCGCCTGCACGGCCATCAGGACTTCATCCGGCGAGGGCGCGCCGGGCAGGCTGTCGGCCAGCAGGGCCAGTTCCGCCAGGTAGCTGCGCTCGAGTATCTGGCGGCGCGCGCGGTCGAGCAGCAAGCGCTTTGCCGTCGTCGACAGGTAGGCGCGCGGCTCGCGCATGCCGAACAGCGCGTCGCGCGAGGCGATGATGCGCACAAATGTATCTTGCGCCACGTCGGCCGCGCCATGCGGGCAACTGAGTTTTTTGCGCAGCCAGCCGACCAGCCAGCCGTGATGCTCGCTGTAGAGCGACTGCACTTGCTGTTGCAGGCTGGGCTGGATAGCGGACATGGGCGATGAATAATATAAATGAGAATTATTCTCATTGTAAGCGCCAGTGGCGGATTGCCACAATCCCCGATTGCATGTGGATGGGGCTGGTGTTGCGTACAGGCTGCACGCGAGGCGGCGCCGGAAATGAAAAAACCCGCCGCTGCACGGGGCAGGGGCGGGTTGTTCAATACTGAAAATTCTTGGTGGTGATAGGTGGACTTGAACCACCGACCCCAGCATTATGAATGCTGTGCTCTAACCAACTGAGCTATATCACCAAACAGACCGGTCAAACCGGATGCTCGTTTTGACCAGGGGAAACCTGATCGATGTTCTTTGGTGGTGATAGGTGGACTTGAACCACCGACCCCAGCATTATGAATGCTGTGCTCTAACCAACTGAGCTATATCACCCAACAGCCGAGCATTATCCAGTCTTCCCTTTTTCTTGTCAATGGTGGCGCAAAAAAATGTGCGTTTTTTTCACGCGCCGGCGCTGGCGTGATTATTTTTGTAAAGCCGTCAGCAAGGGCTGGATTTGCGCCAGCATGGCCGCGGCCGGATCGGGTCCCAGGCAATCGATGACGAGGCGTTCCGGCATGGAGCGCAGCCACGTCAGCTGACGCTTGGCCAGCTGGCGCGTGGCGATGATGCCCGTCTCGCGCAAGGCGGCGCGGTCGATGCGGCCGTCCAGGTAATCCCAGGCCTGGCGGTAGCCCACGCAGCGCATCGAGGGCAAGCCCGGATGCAGGTCGCCGCGGCGGCGCAGCTGCTCCACTTCATCGAGCAGGGCGTCGTTTTTCAGCATGAGGTCGAAGCGCGTGGCGATGCGCGCGTGCAGCACGGCGCGGTCCGACGGTTCCAGCGCGAACGATTGCAATTGAAATGGCAGCACGGTTTTTTCGCGCCGGTCCAGCAGGGCCGACATGGGCTGGCCGGACAGGGCGATGATTTCCAGCGCGCGGCCGATGCGCTGCGCGTCCTGCGGCGCCAGGCGCGCGGCCGTGACGGGGTCTTGCTGCGCCAGGCGCGCATGCATGGCGGGCCAGCCGATGGCGGCCGCGTCCTCTTCCAGCTGGGCGCGCAAGGCAGGATCGGCGCCGGGCAAGTCGTCGAGGCCATCGGCCAGGCCCTTGAAGTACAACATGGTGCCGCCGACGAGCAGCGGCAGCTTGCCGCGCGCCGTGATCTCGGCCACCAGGCGCAGGGTATCGTTGCGGAACTGCGCTACCGAATACGCGTCGAGCGGGTCGATGATGTCGATCAAATGATGCGGTACCTGGGCCAGTTCTTCCTTCGATGGCTTGGCCGTGCCGATATCCATGCCCCGGTAGACGAGGGCGGAATCGACGGAGATGATCTCGGACGGGATGGCTTGCGCGATGGCCAGCGCACTGGCCGTCTTGCCGCTGGCCGTGGGGCCCATGATGGCGACGGCCAGGGGGAGGTGTGGGGTGTTTTGCATGTTGGTTTTGTATGATGTGGTGCAAAAGAGACTGGCAAAACGTTCAGGGCAAGGCGCATTGCCGAAGACAGTACGACCAGTACGGCGAGGCAGTGCAACGCCGCCATGGGCGTTTTTCAGGCTCTTTTATTGGCCGCGCAGGAACAGTTTGTCGAGCGCGTTGATCTCGACCTGCACCCACGTCGGCCGGCCATGGTTGCACTGGTCTGCGCGTTCCGTGCTTTCCATCTGGCGCAGCAGGGCATTCATTTCCTGTACCGATAAAATTCGGTTGGCGCGCACGGCCGTGTGGCAGGCCAGGGTGCCCAGCAATTCGTTCTGGCGCTCGATCAGCACGCGCGAGCCGCCGTATTCGCGCACGTCGCGCAGTACGTCGCGCGCCAGCGTTTGCGCGTCTGCGTTTTTCAGCAGGGTCGGCACGGAACGCACGGCCAGGGTGGTGGGCGACAGGGCAGCGATGTCGAAGCCCAGCGCCTTCAAGGTGTCCTGGTTTTCATTCGCCGTCGACACTTCGATGGCGTCCGCATAAAACGTCACGGGGATCAGCAAGGATTGCACCTGCATGTCCTGGCCGGACACCTGCGCCTGCAGCGCGTTTTTCAGCTGTTCGTACAGGATGCGCTCATGCGCCGCGTGCATGTCGACCAGCACCAGGCCCTTGGTATTTTGCGCCAATATATAAATGCCGTGCAGCTGGGCCAGGGCAAAGCCCAGCGGATATTCTTCGCGCGCCATCGCTTCGGGCGAGGCGATGTAGGGCTCCGCCTGCGTGATCGGCGAGGATGCGGCGCCGCCGAACAGGGCGCCGTAGGCCGCCGTGTCCTGGGCTACGCCTGGTGCGTCGGCAAAGAAGGGGCGGGCAGCGCCGGGCGAGGCGGGCGCGAAGGTATTCGTGAATTGCGCGCCGAATGAGGTTTGCGTCTGTTCGCGGCGCCAGATGCCAGGTCCACCCAAACCTGCGCCCGCGGTATCACCGCCGAGGCTGGAGGCGGCCGGCAGGGGCGCCGGCACGCTGCCGAAGGCCGTGGCCGACGTTTGCGCCAGCGCGCGCTGCACGGCGTGGAAAACGAATTGGTGCACGGAGCGGCTGTCGCGGAAACGCACTTCGATCTTCGACGGGTGCACGTTGACGTCGACCAGGGCCGGGTCGAGGTCGAGCGCCAGCACGTAGGAGGGAAAGCGGTCGCCGTGCAGCACGTCCTGGTAGGCCATGCGCACGGCGTGCACCAGCAGCTTGTCGCGCACGAAGCGCCCGTTGACATAAAAGAACTGGCCGTCGGCGCGCGCCTTGGACGCCGTCGGCAAGCCGGCAAAGCCGTGAATGCGCAAGGTGCCGGCCGATTCGTCCAGCGCCAGGCGGGCTTCGGCGAAGTCATTACCCAGGATGTGGGCGCTGCGCTTGGCCAGTTCGCTGATATTCCACTGGTCGATGGTGCGGCCGTTGTGCGACAGCGAGAACGATACGTCCGGCCGCGCCAGGGCGATGCGGCGTACGACTTCGGCGCAGTGGCCGTACTCCGTCTGTTCCGATTTGAGGAATTTGCGCCGCGCGGGCGTGTTGAAATACAGGTCTTGCACGTCGACCGTGGTCCCGTGCGCGCCTGACGATGGCGAGACGCTGCCATTGTGCGAGCCGATGATTTCCCAGGCGTGGGCCGCGTCGGCCGTGCGCGACGTCACGGTGACGGCGGCCACCGACGCGATCGAGGCCAGCGCTTCGCCGCGAAAGCCCAGCGTGCCCACGTTCTCCAGGTCGTGCAGGGACGCGATCTTCGACGTGGCGTGGCGCGCCAGGGCCAGCGGCAGCTGATCTTTATCGATGCCGCGCCCGTTATCGGTAATCGCGATGCGTTTCACGCCCCCTTCTTCCAGCCGCACCGTGATCTGCGTGGCGCCCGAGTCGAGCGCGTTTTCCAGCAGCTCCTTGACGACGGCGGATGGCCGTTCGACCACCTCGCCGGCGGCGATTTGCGAAATCAACTGGTCAGGCAGGGCCTGGATCGGGCGGTGGGGCGTGATGGGAGCGTTCATCCCTTGATTATAACGGGTTGCGAATTGCCGGGCACCGGCTACTTCGCCACCTCCCGCACCGGTATCGGCGCATTGCACACGTCGACATGGCCGGCCGTGACCTTGCTCCACGGGCCGCCGCGGTGGCGCTGTGCTTCCAGCACGGCCTGGTAGGTGGCGCTGTCGGTGCGCATCACTTCCAGGTTGCTGCGCTGCTCCAAAGGCACGCTGGCGGCCAGGCGGATGGCCTTGATCGGCACGTTTTTCTCGGGGCTGTCATAAAAGCCCATGGGGCCCGTGCCGCGCGGCAGGGTGGACAGCAATGGCATGCCGGAGACGACTCTGCCGACGACGGTGATGTCGCGGTCCAGGTGGCGCGGCGACTGGCCGATGACGGCGTACAGCTCCGTGCCGCCGCCGCTGTCGCTGGCGCTGTCGCGCCCCACGCCCACGGTGGCATAGCAGTGCGTGAGCCAGGCCGTGCCAGTTTTCGGATCGCGCGCGGACGGGAAACCGTTCGAATGGCCGACTTGCGGCGCATAGCCGTCGACATCCGGCAGGCGCGTGAAGCTCTTGACGTTTGTCAAAGGTACCGTAAATTCGCCGGGCAGGGTGCGCTGGGCATGCTGGATCGGTTTTGGATTTTTCTCGTTCGGATCGCCCCACTGAGCCACCCAGTTGTCCTGCGCGCGCGTGATGGCCAGGCCGTCGTAATACTGCTCGGCCACCAGGGCCTTGATGTTGGCCACGTGTTTCGGCGCGAAGTCCGGCGCCAGTTCGATTACCACGCGGCCGGCGGGAATGTCCAGGTACAGGGTGTTGTCCGGGTCCAGCGCACGCCAGTCGGACGGCTTCGAAGCCTTGATCACGTCGGCCAAGGTCGCCTTGGCGGGCAGTTCGGCGGGCGCCTTGATCTGGACGGGCGCCGCGTGGGCAGTCAGATGTGCAAGGCCCAGTACGGTGGCCATGGTCAGGCCGCTCAGTGGGTGTCGATACATGTTTTCTCCTGGTCGACGCGGGTTGCGCCGTGCAGAAAGTGTATACCGGAATAGCAATATTTCGTTGGAAAAACATTGCATATGGCAATCCTGACAGTTGTCTGCCGATAAGGCGTTTCCTTAACCTTTACTTAAAATGCCACGCCGCCAAGGGCGCTGCCGAATTAATCACGAAATATCGGCCCGGGGACTGCCGTTGCGCTGGCCGGGTGGTGTATGATTCCGCCGCTACCTTTAGGGAAAAATATATGGATTTTGTGCAATTCCTCGACATGATCGTGCATGTCGACAAGACGCTGGGTCTCTTGATCGAGCAGTACGGTACCCTCGTGTATGCGGTGCTGTTTGCCATTATTTTTTGCGAGACAGGCCTCGTGGTGCTGTTTTTCTTCCCTGGGGATACCTTATTGTTTATCGCCGGCGCGTTTTGCGCGACGGGACAGATGCACCTGGGCTTGCTGATAGCCTTGCTGGTGACGGCCGCCGTCACGGGCAACACGCTCAATTACTGGATAGGCGAGGCCATCGGGCAAAGGGTGTTTACTCACGATTACCGCTGGATCAACAAGGATGCCATGCGCCGCACGCATGAATTCTTTGAAAAGCACGGCGGCAAGACCATCATCCTGGCCCGTTTCGTGCCGGTGGTGCGCACCTTCGCGCCGTTCGTGGCCGGCATTTCCGACATGACGCATGCGCGCTTCCAGATGTACAACGTGACGGGCGCCCTGTTGTGGGTGGTCGGCCTGGTGACGGCCGGTTACTTCTTCGGCAATATCCCATGGATCCGCGACCACTTGACCTTGATCGTGCTGATCGGAGTCGGCGCCGCCGTCGTGCCCGTGGTGCTGGGCGGCATGTGGAAACTCTACAAGCGCATGGTCGGCAAGTCGGCGTAAGGCCGCATGGATCCGAGGCCAGCGCGCTGCGGCACAGCCCGCAGCCGGCCCCGGATCCCGTTTTTCGCTGTCTTGTTTCTGTTTTACTCCCGCCCTGATTCAAGTTTTGTTGCTTTCCAGCCGTAAACCAGAGGGTATTCTCACTTTCTGGATTTCCATGCGACATTTGAGCGCCCTGTTAGCTTGCAGCCTTGCCGCGATGGCGGCCATGGCAAGCGCCAAAGAGGCCCCCGCTTCGGCGAGCGCCGCTGCATCCGCGCCCATGTCGGCGTCGGCGCGTGCGGCCGCAATGAAAACCCTGACCGAATCGGTGAAGGGCAAGGAGGCCAAGGCGCCTGTCGTCGTCGCGCCGACGGCGCGCGAGAAGGAAGAAGCGGCCGAAGTCGACCTGTCCGAACGCATCGCGGCGCGCCTGGCGGAAATGCGCGCCACCCAGGCGGCCCGCGCCGCCGCCCGCGCCAAGCGCGCCGCCGTGGTGAAGGCCGCGCCGCCGCCACCGCCACCCGTGCCGCGCGGCACGCACTGGTCGTACGAGGGCGACAGCGGCCCGTCCAACTGGAGCAAGATCAATGTCGACTGGGCCAAGTGCGGCAATGGCAACCGCCAGTCGCCGATCGATATCCGCGATGGCATGAAGGTGGAGCTTGAGCAGATCAGCTTTGACTACCACCCGTCGTCGTTCAATGTGGTCGACAATGGCCACACGGTGCAGGTGGGCGTCAGCGGCGGCAATTACATCACGGTGCAGAACCGCATGTTCGAGCTGCAGCAATTCCATTTCCACCGGCCGTCCGAAGAGCGCATCAACGGCAAGGCCTTCGAGATGGTGGTGCACCTGGTGCACCGCGATGCCGAGGGCCGGCAAGCCGTGCTGGCGTTGCTGCTGGAGCGGGGCGCGCCGCAGGCGACCATCCAGACCGTGTGGAATAACCTGCCGCTGGAAAAATTCGAGACCATGCAGCCGACCATCCTGCTCGACCCGGCCGAGATGCTGCCGACGCGGCGCGATTACTACACCTACATGGGATCGATGACGGAGCCGCCTTGCAGCGAAGGCGTGTTGTGGATGGTGATGAAGCAGCCGGTGCAGGCTTCGCCGGCGCAGATGGCGCTGTTCAGCCGTTTGTATCCCTTGAATGCGCGCCCGATTCAGCCTGCCAACGGCCGCATCATCAAGGAGTCGAATTAAGAGCGCCTGAGCAAAGCCCATGGCGTTGTTACCCCGCCTCGTCGTACATGCGTACTGTCTTCGGCGAGGCGCCTAGCCCTGGACTTTTTCAGTCACTCTTATATAAATTCAAGGCGCTGGCGGCCGGTCCATTCGGCGCCGGCAGCCAGCAGGTCGGGCTGGATCAGGGCTGGCTCGATGCAGAGGAAGCGCTGGTACTCGTCGTCGGCCAGGTCGGACAGGGCGGCCGCGTCTTGCGCACCGGGATTCCACACGACGGCATCCGTAAAGCCCTGCTGTTCCAGGCGCAGGGTATGGCTGCCGGATTGCAGGCTCAAGGCGCCCGGCAATTGGTAGTAGATGCGGTCCAGCTTGTCCTCGAATTGCAGCACCTCTTCCGCCTGCAAGGCGTCTTGCGGCGTCTCGTCCGAATAGCGCACGCGCTGCAAGCCGCCAATGCGCGCCTCGCTCAATTGATCAATCGCAAAATAGCTGTGCAGGGCGGCCGAGAACGGAAACGCCTGTTCGCCCGTGTTGTGCACGGACAGGTGCAGTTCCAGCGATTGCGCCTTGACGGCCACGCGCAGGCGCAGGGTGAAGGCATAAGGCCAGGCGGCGGCGATCGCTTCCGGCAAGTCAGCCTGGGTCAGGACAAATTGCGCCCAGGCTGCGCCATCGGCGTCGCCCGTCGATTCCAGCTGCCATGTCGCCACGCGCGCAAAGCCGTGGCGCATGCCCGTGCCGCGCGCGCCGAACTGGGGGAAGATCACGGGCACGCCGCCACGGATGGCGCGGCTGCCATCGAGGCTCGATGCGCGGCTGCAGAACAGGCGCTCCTGGCCATTGCTGGTCCGCCACGAGACCAGGTGGCCGCCGTACAGGGTGACGGTCGCCTGCGCGCCGTCGGCGGCGCGGATGGTCACGGCCGGCAGCAGGCCAAAAGTGCTGTTGCTCATGCTAGGCTTTCATGTCAGGTCAGGCGGCTTTTCGCCAGCGGCGGATTCTTGGCAAAGTAATTCTTGATGCCCGTGACGATGGCGTCGGCCATCTGGTCCTGGTAGCCGTTGTCGGTCAGCTTGGCTTCTTCTTCCGGGTTCGAGATGAACGCCGTCTCGATCAGGATGGAGGGAATGTCGGGCGCCTTCAGCACGGCGAAGCCGGCCTGCTCGACGGAACCCTTGTGCAGGCGGTTGATTCCGCCGATTTCGCGCAGCACGGCCTTGCCCAGCTTCATGCTGTCATTGATCTGCGCCGTCGTCGACAGGTCGAGCAGCACGCTGGCCAGCTGCTTGTCGTGGTTCTTCACGTTGACGCCGCCGATCAGGTCGGCCTGGTTTTCCTTGTTGGCCAGCCAGCGCGCGGCCGTCGAGGTGGCGCCCTTTTCGGACAGCACGAACACGGACGAGCCACGCGCCGTCGGCTGGATGAAGGCGTCGGCGTGGATGGAGACGAACAGGTCGGCCTGCACCTTGCGCGCCTTTTCCACGCGCATGCCCAGCGGGACAAAGAAGTCGGCGTCGCGCGTGAGCATGACGCGCATGTTGGGCTGCAGTTCCAGCTTGGTCTTGAGGCGCTTGGCGATGGCCAGCACCACGTCTTTTTCGCGGCTGCCCCGGCTGCCCATGGCGCCCGGGTCTTCGCCGCCGTGGCCGGGATCGAGGGCGATGGTAATCATGCGCACCACTTTCTGCCCTGGCAGCGGACGCGCTTCGGGGCGCTGTTCCGGACGGACGTCGGGCACGGGCGGCACGATGGGCGCTACCTGCGGCACCACGGCGGCCACGGGCGGCTTGCCGCTCTCGGGCAGGGGCAGCGCGGGCGGCGGCGTATGCGTGTCGGCCATGGGCGGCTTGGCCGGGTCGCTCGACCAGTCGCCCTTTTCGATCATCTGCGCGATCAGGTCCGGCTCGCGCACGGGATACAGGTCGAAGATCAAACGGTGGTTATAGGAGCCGGCCGGCGGCAGGGTAAACAGCTGCGGCGTGACTTCCTCTTTCAGGTCGAACACCAGGCGCACGACGTTGGGCCGGTTCTGGCCCACGCGCACCTGCTTGATATACGGGTCGTTCGACTGGATCTTCGCCACCAGGCCCTTCAGGGTGGGATTGAGTTCCAGCCCTTCGATGTCGACCACCAGCCGTTCCGGGTCCTTGACGATGAAGTGGGTCGCCTTGAGGATGCTGTCGTTTTCCAGGGTGACGCGGGTATAGTCCTCTGCCGGCCAGACGCGCACGGCGAGAATTTGCGCCGCCATCGCCGACATGGGCGCGAACACGGACAACAGCAGGGTGCCGCCGGCCTTGAGCACCGTGCGCCGGGTGATGGGCGAGGAGATCAAAGGTTCGGGGCGAATTTGAGACGGTGAAGGCATAACAGACCCAATTCAGAAGACGCTTGCAATTCTACATCACGTCCTGTACCCGCAACGTTCAAATAAATATTCAGGTCCGCCGGCGGCAGCACCGGTTCGGCTTTCTCCGGCCATTCGACGATGCAGATATTGCGGCCGTCGAAGTCTTCGCGAAAACCGGCGTCGAGGAATTCCTCGGCGCTGCCCATGCGGTACAGGTCGAAGTGGATGACGTTGACGCTCTGGCCATCGAGCTGCACCGTGTACGGTTCGGACAAGGTGTAGGTGGGGCTTTTCACGTGTCCAGCATGGCCGGCCGCGTGCAGCAGGGCGCGCGTGAGGGCCGTCTTGCCGGCGCCCAGGTCGCCGTGCAGGTAGATCGCCAGGCCCGGCGCCAGCGCGCGCGCCAGCGCGGCGCCCAGCGCGGCGGTGCCGGCTTCGTCGTGGAGGTGGGCTTTGAAGTGTTCGGTCATTATCTTCGGTATCGCATAAAATGGAGGCTGCTGTCATTGTAACCGCCCGCGCGCCTGCCGTTTTCCGTAAAGTCCCCTATGTCCGCCACCGTCACCGATCTCGCCGCCTTGGCGCGCACCATTAAAGAATGGGGGCGCGAGCTGGGTTTTGCCGAGGTGCGCATCGCCGATGTGGACCTGTCGCACATGGAAGCGCCCTTGCAAGCCTGGCTCGATGCAGGGTATCACGGCGAAATGGATTACATGGCCAGCCACGGCATGAAGCGCGCCCGCCCGGCCGAACTGGTGCCGGGCACGGTGCGCGCCATCAGCGCGCGCATGAATTACCTGCCGCCGGCGCTGGGGCCCGACTGGCGCGAACGCGAGGCGGCGCGCGACGCCGATCCCGCGGCGGCCGTGATCTCCGTGTATGCGCGGGGCCGCGACTACCACAAGGTGATGCGTTCGCGCCTGCAGCAGCTGGCCGAGCGCATCAAGGGCGAAATCGGCGACTTCGGCTACCGCGTCTTCAGCGATTCGGCGCCCGTGATGGAAGTCGAGCTGGCGCAAAAAGGGGGCCTGGGCTGGCGCGGCAAGCACACCTTGCTGATCAACCGCCAGGGCGGCTCCTTCTTTTTCCTCGGCGAAATCCTCATCGACGTGCCGCTGCCGGTCGACCCGCCGGAAACGCCACGCTGCGGCCAGTGCTCGGCATGCATCACGGTGTGCCCCACGCAAGCCATCCTGGGGCCGCACAAGCTCGATGCGCGCCGCTGCATCTCCTACCTGACCATCGAATTGAAGGGTGCCATTCCCGTCGAGATGCGGCCTTTGATCGGCAACAAGGTGTACGGCTGCGACGATTGCCAGACCGTCTGCCCGTGGAACAAGTTCGCTCAGCGCGCCGTGGTGCCCGATTTCGACGAGCGCCACAGCCTGGGCAGCGCCGGCATGGTGGAGCTGTTCGCCTGGACGGAAGAAGAATTCAACCGCCGCATGGAAGGCAGCGCGATTCGCCGCATCGGCCACGAACGCTGGCTGCGCAACCTGGCCGTCGGCATGGGCAACGCGGCCGCCAAGGCCCGGGGCCAGGCCGACATCGTCGCGGCCCTGCTGTCGCGCCGCGAGCACCCGTCGGCCATCGTGCGGGAGCACGTCGAGTGGGCGCTGGCCTTGCACGGCGTCGTTTAACCCCCTCTCAAGCCTGCTTCAGGCGCAGCGCCGACCAGTTTGCGTCGATGGCGATCATTGCCACGCTGTCGAGTCCCATGGTTTGCGCAAAATTGCGGATATCGTCGCGGTGGATGTCGCTGCCCGCCTTCACGCCACCCTTGCGGTACGCCACCCAGACCGCGCCGCCGGGCGCCAGGCGCGCCTGCGCCACCGGCAGGAACCGTTCCAGTTCCGCGCGGCTGCGCGCGAACAGCACGATCCAGTCGGCGCTTTCTCCTTCACTCACCCGCCGCTCGGCCGGCAGCTGCGCCAGCAGGGCCGTATGCTCGCCGCCGTCATTGAGCACGGCCAGGGCTTTGGCATTTTTCACGTACATTTTTTCAGCGGCGGTTTTGTCAGGCATGGCAGGGACGTGTCGATTGAAGAAAGACCAGCATAACAAATTTCTCCTTGACTTATCGATATATCGTTATAAAATGACGATACCTGCTAACGATATATCTTTAAAGAGAAAACATGAGAAACTCACACCACGCAGAACACGGCCACGGCGGCCATCATCATCACCACCATCACGGCGAGTACCGTCACGACCACCGCCACGAGCACCGCGGCGAATACGCCATGCACGGCCGCGGTCCGCGCGGCTTCGACGAGCGCGGCGACGGCATGGGCCCTGGCGGCCCCGGTGGCAGGGGCGGGCGCGGCGAACGGGCCGAGCGCGTCTTCGGCCGCGGCGACCTGCCGCTGATCGTGCTGGCGCTGATCGAGATCAGCCCCCGCCACGGCTATGAAATCATCAAGGCCATCGAAGAGCGTTGCGGCGGCGCCTATGCCCCCAGCCCGGGCGCCGTGTATCCGACCCTGACCCTGCTGGAAGAGCAGGACCACGTGACGTCCTCCGAAAGCGCCAGCGGCAAAAAGCTCTACACGATTACGGACCTGGGCCGCGCTTACCTCGACGAGAACCGCGCCCAGGTCGATGGCATCCTGGCCCGCCTCGACATGTTTGCCCGCGTCCAGGCGCGCAACGCCTTGCCCGAGCGCGTGCGCCAGGCCATGCACACCCTCAAGCATGCGCTGTTGCTGAACAAGACCAGCTGGAGCGAAGCGGAAGCCGAGCGCGTCTCGGCCGTGCTGGAACAGGCGGCCAACGCCATCGTCGACGGCCACTGAGCCTACTTTACAAGGATAAGCCATGACTACTGCATCACCAGCAACACCACGCCCGCATGCCATCGAGCGCGTGCGGCATGACTTGAAACTGCGCGTGCTCACCGTCGTGCGCACCGAGCAGCTGACGCCGCACATGCGCCGCATCACGTTGGCCGGCGACGACCTGGACGGCTTTGTCTCGCCGGCGCACGACGACCACGTGAAACTGTTCTTCCCCGCTCCCGGCGAAGACAAACCCGTGTTTCCCGTGCTGGGCAATGGTTCGAATCCCATCCAGTACGCGGAAGGCGCGCGTCCCATCGCCCGCAACTACACGCCGCGCCGCTACGACGCCGCGCGGCGCGAGCTGGAAATCGACTTCGTGCTGCATGGCGACGGCCCCGCGGCCAGCTGGGCGGCGCAAGCTGCACCCGGCCAGACCCTGGGCGTGGGCGGACCGCGCGGCTCGATGCTGGTGCCGCTCGATTTCGACTGGTATGTGCTGGTGGGCGACCAGACGGCCTTGCCGGCCATTGCCCGCCGCCTGGAGCAGCTGCCGGCCACGGCGCGCGCGACGGCCGTGATCGAGATCGTCGAAAACGGCGAACAGATCGCGTTGGAGTGCGCGGCGCAGCTGGACGTGCGCTGGGTGGCGCGCCATGGCCGCAAGGGACCGCTGCTGCTGGAAGCGTTGGCGCAGGTCGCCTTGCCGCAGGATGGCGATGGCTATGTGTGGGTGGCGTGCGAGCATGCGCAGGTGCAGGGCTTGCGCGGGCATTTCATCGACGCCGGGGTGCCGAAGCAGCATCTGCACGTGGCCAGCTACTGGAAGCATGGCGTGGAAGAGCACCATGAGCATCACGAAGACTGATTAGATACTTGAAACCTCGATCCGGGGTCTGACCCCGGATTTCAGTCTACTTCAACAACCCCGCAAGCTCCACCGCCGTCTTGACCTGCATCTTGTCGAAGATATGCGCGCGGTGGACTTCCACGGTGCGCATGCTGATGCCCAGTTTGTCGGCCACCACCTTGTTCATCTTCCCCGCCAGAATCAGGTCCAGCACTTCGCGTTCGCGCGTCGACAGGGTGGCCAGGCGCGCGTGCACGGCGGCCAGTTCGCCTGCCTGGCGCGAGTTGGCCAGGCCCTGCTGTACGCGGTCCATCAGGTCGTTGTCGTTGAACGGCTTTTCAAAGAAATCGAAGGCGCCCCGTTTCAGGCTGTCGACGGCCATCGGCACGTCGCCGTGGCCGGTGAGGAAAATCACGGGCAGGCGCGCCGTCAGGTCGCGCTTGACCAGCTGGTCGAACAGGGCGATGCCGTTCATGTCGGGCATGCGCACGTCGAGCAGCACGCAGTCGCCGGCGGCGTCGAAACTGCCGTCCAGGCTATCGAGGAATTGCTGGGCGCTGGCGTAGTTGCGCGCCTCGATGCTGCGCGAGGCGGCCAGCCAGGACAGGGAGTCGCGTACGACCTCTTCGTCGTCAATGATGTGCAGCATGGTGTCTCCGGATTGTCGTTATGCGTTATTCGTTAAGGCGAGTGCGGCGCGCGCGGCGCGGCCGGCACGCTGAATGTAAAGATCGTACCGCCAGCGGGGTTGGCGCCGAAGGTCAGCGCGCCGCCGTGAAATTCGATGGCGGTGCGGCAGATGTTCAGGCCCATACCCATGCCTTCGGACTTGGTCGAGAAAAACGGCGAAAACAGCCGCTCGGCCACTTCCTGCGGGATGCCATGTCCATGGTCGATCACGTCCACCGTCACCATGCCTTGCTGCGCATCGTGGCTGGCCCGCAGGCGCATGATACGCCGTCCCGGCGCCGCATCCTGCATGGCCTCGATGGCGTTGCGCGTCAGGTTCAGCAGCACTTGCTCGATCATCACGGGATCGGCACGCAGCAGCGGCAGGTCCGGCGGCAGCTCTTCCTGGATGGTGACATAGTATTTGCGCGCCTGCAGGTCGATCAGCGCGCGGATGCCGTCGATCAGGGTGCGGATGGCGATATCCTGGCGCTGCGGCTCGCTCTTGCGCACGAAATCGTGCACGCTGCGGATGATCTGGCCGGCCCGCTGCGCCTGCGCGCTGGCCTGTTCCAGTGCCGGCTTCAGGGTGCCCGGATCGACGGGGGCGTCATGCTCGATGGCGCGGCGGATCAGGTTCAGCGCGCCCGTCGTGTAGCTGGAAATGGCCGCCAGCGGCTGATTTAATTCATGCGCCAGCATCGACGCCAGCTCGCCCATGGTGGCCAGGCGCGAGCTCGTTTGCAGCTTTTCCTGCTGCTGGCGATTCAATTCCTCGACCCGCTTGCGGTCCGAGATGTCGAGTACGGAACCCATCCAGCCCGTCTGCTGGCCGTTCTTGTCCACCAGCGGGGCCTCGAAGATCAGCACGGGCACGCGCGTGCCGTCCGGGCGCTGGAAATAGGTCTCGAACTGCGGCGTGGGATTGCCGGCCAGCGCCTTGACGAAGCGCTGCTGATATTCCTCCAGCGCCTCGGGCACCCAGTAGGGCATGGGGGGCAGGCGCCCCAGGATTTCCTCGGGCGGATAGCCGACGATCTGGCAAAACGCGGGATTGACGTACGTGACTCTCCCTTCCAGGTCGCGCGCGCGCATGCCCGTCACCAGCGAGTTTTCCATCGCCGTGCGAAACAGCATCTGCTGGCGCAGCGCGCCTTCGGCCACCAGGCGGCGCGAAATATGCCGCCACAGGGCCAGCAGACTCCATAATAAACCCAGCGACAGGGCGATGACGGAGCCGACCAGCAGATTGGGCAGCAGCTTGGGCTGGCTTTTCACGCTGTCGGTAAACAGGGTGATGGTGGCGCCGGGCACGTCGAGCGCGCGCTTGTGCGTGTACACGCCGTGGCCGGGACCGGCGGCGGCGCGCCGCGCCAGCACCTTGTCGTCGCGGTCGATCAGCGAAATCTGGTTATCCTGCGCAAACCACCACGGCACCATTTCATCGAGCAGGCTGCTGATCTGGTAGGTGGCCACCAGGCTGCCGACATAGCGCTGGCCGTCGAACAGGGGCTGGTGGTAATCCATCAGCATGGCGCCGGGCGGAGCGTCGGGAAAGCCGCTCTGCTGCGAAGGCTGGGCATATTGGCCCCGGTGCAGGCGGCGCGCATTGTCGGCCGCCGTCAGCGAGGCTGGCGAAAACGACAACGCATGCGGCAGGCTGTTGTCGCTGGTAGCCAGCACCTTGCCGCTGGTGTCGAGCCACAGCACGCGCTGCAATTCGCGGCCATTGCGCAGCATCTGCTGCAGCCGTTCGTGCACTTTTTCCGCGCCCAGCGAGGCGCTGGCGATGTCCACGCCCAGGTTGAACAGGCTTTCCTCGTTGCGCGCCAGCTGGAAGCGGATGGTTTGCTCGACCCACAGGGTGTCGGCGATCAGCTGCTCCTGGCGTTCGTTGCTTTCCATCTGGCGCGCCTGCCAGGGCAGCCAGAACAGGATGGACAGGAACAGCAGCAGCAGGATGACGGGCAGCAGCCAGCGCATCGGGCTCGATAGCTTGAAGCGGCGCGCAAAGGTGGGGGAAGTCGGCATGGCTGGCAGGGTAGCGGCTTATCGGGAGCCGGCTATTGTGGTTAACCACAATAGCCGGAGTAGTTTCTTTGGCACAATATCCAAGTAGACAAAAAATAAAGTTTTTTAAAAAACCACTCAGGAGACAAAAATGCAACTGCCGCCAATGAAAACCCTGTTCGTCGCGCTGTGCGCCGCCATCGGCGCCACCGCCGGCGTCCACGCCTACGCGCAAGCGCCCATCGTCATCAAATTCAGCCACGTCGTGGCCACCGATACGCCGAAAGGCCAGGCCGCCGAGCGCTTCAAGCAGCTGGCCGAGAAAGCCACGAATGGCAAGGTCAAGGTCGAACTCTACCCGAACAGCCAGCTGTACAAGGACAAGGAAGAACTCGAAGCCCTGCAGCTGGGCGCCGTGCAGATGCTGGCGCCGTCGCTGGCCAAGTTCGGCCCCCTGGGCGTAAAGGAATTCGAAGCGTTCGACCTGCCCTACATCTTCCCCACCAAGACGGCGCTGTACAACGTCACCGAAGGCGAAATCGGCAAGAGCCTGCTGAAGAAACTGGAACCCAAGGGTATCACGGGCCTGGCCTACTGGGATAACGGCTTCAAGGTGATGTCGGCCAACAAGCCGCTGCATACGCCGGCCGATTTCAAGGGCCTGAAAATGCGCATCCAGTCGTCCAAGGTGCTCGACGCGCAGATGCGCGCGCTAGGCGCCAACCCGCAGGTGCTGGCCTTCTCGGAAGTGTATCAGGCGCTGCAGACGGGCGTGGTCGACGGTACGGAAAATCCGCCATCGAATATGTACACGCAAAAGATGCATGAAGTGCAAAAGCACGTGACCGTGTCGAACCACGGTTACCTGGGCTATGCCGTCATCGTCAACAAGAAATTCTGGGATGGCTTGCCGCCCGAAATCCGCGGCCAGCTGGAAAAAGCCATGCGCGAGGCGACCACGTTTGAAAAAGCCATCGCCCAGCGCGACAATGACCAGGCCCTCGACGCCATCAAGAAGGCGGGCAGGACGCAGATCTATACCCTGACGGTGCAGGAGCAGGCCGAGTGGCGCAAGGCGCTGGCGCCCGTGCAGAAGGCCATGGAAGCGCGCATCGGCAAAGATCTGATCTCGGCCATCAACAAGGAAAGCGCGAAGTAAGCCGCAGGCTGTAGCGCGCCGCGCCGCCTGGCGCGGCAGGCAGGGCACCCTGCCAGTCCGTTTGAACGACTCCTGCGCGTCCTGCGCGGGAGTGCGTGTACCCGCATTCTTTGAAAGTCCACCATGAAATTTCTGGATCACCTGGAAGAGTGGCTGATCGCGTCCCTGATGGGCGCCGCCACCTTCATCATCTTCGTCGCGGTCGTGCACCGCTACCTGGCCGGCTTGCCTATCCCCGGCCTGCAAGACTTCCTGATTCAAATCAATACCAGCTGGGCCCAGGAACTGTGCATCTACATGTTCGTCTGGATGGCCAAGTTCGGCGCCGCGTACGGCGTGCGCACGGGCATCCACGTGGGCGTCGACGTCTTGATCAACCGCATGAATCCCCGCTGGCGCGACCGTTTCATCGTCTTCGGCCTGGGGGCCGGCGCCCTGTTTACGGGCATCGTGGGCACCCTGGGCGCCAGCTTCGTGTGGTCGATCGGCCACACGGACCAGACGTCGGCCGACATGGAAGTGCCGATGTGGCTGGTTTACCTGGCCGTCCCGCTGGGTTCCTACCTGATGTGCTTCCGCTTCCTGCAGGTGATGGTGCATTTCATCAAGACGGGCGCCTTGCCGAAACACGACCATTCGCATGTCGAGGGGCTGGAAGACGAATTGACGGCTGAAGAAAAAGGAGCCAAGGCATGAACGCGCTGATCATCTTTGTATTGCTGCTGGCGCTGATGCTGACCGGCATGCCCATTTCCATTTCGCTGGGCCTGACGGTACTGACGTTCCTGTTTACCATGACCAGCGTGCCCATCGAATCGGTGGCCCTGAAGATTTTCACGGGCATCGAAAAATTCGAAATCATGGCCATCCCGTTCTTCATTTTGGCGGGCAACTTCCTCACGCATGGCGGGGTGGCGCGGCGCATGATCAACTTCGCCAGCTCCATGGTGGGCCACTGGCATGGCGGCCTGGCGCTGGCCGGCGTGATGGCGTGCGCGCTGTTTGCCGCCGTCTCCGGTTCCAGCCCCGCCACCGTCGTGGCGATCGGTTCCATCATCCTGCCGGCCATGGTCAAGCAGGGCTATCCGCGCGGTTTCGGCGCCGGCGTCATCACCACCTCGGGCGCCCTGGGCATCTTGATACCGCCATCGATCGTGATGGTGATGTATTCCGTCAGCACCAACACGTCCGTTGGCAAACTGTTCATGGCGGGTGTGATTCCCGGCATGATGCTGGCCATGCTGCTGGGCCTGACCACGTGGTTCTTGGCGCGCAAGCACAATTATCCGCGCATGCAGAAGGCCAGCTGGGGCGAGCGCTTCGTGACGTTCAAGAAAAGCGCCTGGGGCTTGTTGCTGATCGTCATCGTCATGGGCGGCATCTATTCGGGCGCCTTCACGCCGACGGAAGCGGCCGCCATGGCCGCCGTGTACGCCTTCATCATCGCCGTCTTCGTCTACAAGGACTTGAAGATCAAGCAAGTGGGCAAGGTCTTGCTCGATTCGGCCGCCATGTCGGCGATGCTGTTGTACATCATCACGAATGCCGTGCTGTTCTCGTTCCTGATGACCAGCGAAAACATCCCGCAAGCGATGGCTGAATGGATTACGGGCAAGGGCCTGGGCGTGATCAGCTTCTTGTTGGTGGTCAACGTGCTGCTGTTGTTGGCTGGTAACGTCATGGAACCGTCGTCCATCGTGCTGATCATGGCGCCGATTCTGTTCCCCGTGGCCATGAAGCTGGGCATCGACCCTGTGCACTTCGGCATCTTGATCGTGGTCAACATGGAAGTGGGCATGTGCCATCCGCCCGTGGGCCTGAACCTGTACGTGGCGTCCGGCATCACGAAGATGGGCATCTCGGAGCTGACCGTGGCCGTGATGCCGTGGCTGCTGACGATGCTGGGCTTCCTCGTGCTGATTACCTACGTACCACAAATCTCGCTGTGGTTGCCAAATTTAATTTACAACTAAAACAGTTGTCCCCGTCATGGTGCAAAAAAAGTCGATCCGGCCGAATAAATGCGCTATGATGGGCAGCCTTAAGGGGAAACACGTATATGCATATGCGCCCTGGTAGCAAGGCTGAAATACAGAATTGGTAACAAGGTTAGTGGGGGAGTGGTCTATAAAAACGGTATTGATACCGGGGATATATTGAGGAGACACACGTTTCACAGAAGTTGTTGAGTCATAGCTGTCTGCGGCCATAAGCCGGCACCGGCGGACCCAAACGACCGGGAACGTGAAGCAATATTTGAAGCGCACCGACTGGTGCGCTTTTTTTTCGTGCGGGGGAAACGTCCGCCGGCACGCCCAAAGTCGGTGCATAATCACCGGGGCGCAGCCAGATGCGCCGGCAGGTTGTATATATGCCACACTTGAACTTTGATCAGCAGATGAAAAAACAACAGGGCAGTGAACTGTTCAGCGCCATCGTGGCCGCGCCGTTCGGCGCCATGGGCGTGCGCGCGCAGGATGGCCAGTTATGCGAACTGGTGTATTTGCCGCCGCACTTCGCGGAAAAAGATGCGCAGGATGCCGTCTCCGAGCGGGCGTGCCGGCAACTGGCGCGCTATTTCCTTGATCCCGATTATGTCTTCGACCTGCCGCTGGCAGACGCGGGCAGCGCCTACCAGCAGCGCGTATGGGCGGCGATTGCCGGCATTCCGCGCGGCCAGGTGCGCACGTACGGCGATGTGGCGCGCCTGATCGGCTCGGCCCCGCGCGCCGTGGGCCAGGCTTGCGGCGCCAACTGGTTTCCCGTGGTGATCCCCTGCCACCGGGTCACGGCCGCGGGCGGCCTGGGCGGCTTTGCCCACCACGACGATGCGACAGGCTTCCACCTGGGCGTCAAGCGCTGGCTGCTGGCGCATGAAGGTGTCGAGGGCATGGGATGGTCCAAACGATGATGAACAGCCTGCTGGCGCCCGACAACACGACCCTGATCGATGAATTTTGCGACAGCCTGTGGCTGGAGGACGGCCTGTCGAAGAACTCGCTCGATGCCTACCGGCGCGACATGCGCCTGTTCGCGCGCTGGCTGGAAGTGGCGCGGCCCGGGCGCGAGGGCCTGTACGAAGTATCCACGGCCGATATCGACGCGTATTTCGCGGCCCGCCACGACGAGAGCAAGGCGACCTCGTCGAACCGGCGCTTGTCCGTGCTCAAGCGCTTTTACCAGCTGGCCTTGCGGCACAAGCATATCGCGGCCGATCCGTGCCTGAAGATGGTCTCGGCCAAGCAGCCGGCGCGCTTCGTGCACACCTTGAGTGAAGCGCAAGTGGAAGCCTTGCTGGCGGCGCCCGACGTCAGCACGCCGCTGGGCCTGCGCGAACGCACGATGCTGGAGCTCATGTATGCGAGCGGCTTGCGCGTGTCGGAGCTGGTGGACTTGAAATCGGTGGAACTGAGCCTGAACGATGGCGTGCTGCGCATCACGGGCAAGGGCAGCAAGACGCGCCTGGTGCCGTTCGGCGAGCAGGCGCGGCTGTGGATCGAGCGCTACCTGAAGGAAGCGCGCGGCGTCATCCTCGATGGCCAGATGGACGATGCGCTGTTCGTCACGCGGCGCGGCGGCGCCATGACGCGGCAAATGTTCTGGGTCATCATCAAGAAACACGCGCTGAGCGCCGGCATCACGGCACCGCTGTCGCCGCACACCTTGCGCCATGCGTTCGCCACGCATTTGCTCAACCATGGCGCGGACTTGCGTGTTGTGCAATTGTTACTGGGGCACTCCGATATTTCCACCACGCAGATTTACACGCATGTGGCCCGCGAACGGCTGAAACTGCTGCATGCGCAGCATCATCCGCGCGGCTAAAAATTTTGTATTTGCTCCAACTGCGTCATAATGTGCCCTATGTGCTTATCTGTAACAATAAAAAACTAAAGAGGTAGTAAATGGCCAAGACAAATTTCCAATACGAAAAACGGCAAAAAGAGCTGGAAAAGAAGAAGAAAGCCGAGGAAAAAGCCAGACGCAAGCTGGAAGCGAAGAACAATCCGAAACCGGCCGATGGCAGCGAAGGCGATGAGCCGGAAGCGGACGACGCCGACGTCGACGCAGATCCGGCCGCCGAAGGCGACGCACCCGCCCAGCCCCAGTAACTCCCCGTTCCTGACGACCGGTGCGGCATCGCCGCGCCGGTATCCCCTCGTTCTCCCTTCCCCCGCTACAAGCGTGGCCGCTGGCCAAGCGCCAGTTGCAGCTGCGTGCTGGCCATGGCCGCATCGGCGCGCGCCTGCACATAGCCCTGGTACGCCTCATCGGCCGAGCGCTGCGCCGCCAGCCATTCCAGCAGCGAGGCATTGCCGCTGAAGTAAGACAGGCGCATGCCGTCGACCACCTTTTGCGCATCAACCAGCACGCCGTCGCGGTAGCGCGCCAGCCTGTCCTGCGCCGCATGCAGCTGCCGCTGCGCCGTGCGCACTTGCGTCTCCGCCTGTAATTCGGCCTGGCGCAGGGCCAGCATCGCTTGCGTGACCCCCGCTTCGGCCTGCACCACGTCGCCCTTGTCACGCCGCGACAGGGGAATCGGGATGGCCAGCGAGATGGACAGCGCACGGGAGCGGGGCGCGCCATCGACGGGATTGCCGCTGGCGTCGATGCCGTCATGGTAGCCGCGCGCGGCGGTCAGGCCCACGGTCACGGTCGGATCGACGGCGCGGTTGGCGCGCACCAGCGCCGCGCCATCGCGCAGGTTGTCCAAGGTGGCGCGGGCGATGCGCACGTCGTTGCGGGCCTCGAGCGCCTGCGGCACCAGCACGCCGGCGTCGCCGCCCTCGTACGCGGCGAAGTCGCACGCCAGCTGTGCCTGCGGAAACAGGCCATCGAACTGGCGCCCCAGCGGCGGCGACAGGGCCAGCATGGCGCTATCTGCCTCGCTGCGCGCCTGCGCCAGGTCGGCCTGGAACTGGTCGCGTTCCACGCGCGACTGCAGCAGCTCGATGCCGCCCACGTCGCCCGCCTTGCGCCGCACGGTATTCGCTTCGACTACCTTCGACAGGGCCGCCATGGTCTGTTCCTTGCGCGCGAGGACCTCGCGCGTGCGGCACGCTTCCGTGAACGCGGCGGCAGCCGTGCCATACAGTTCGCTCCTGAAACCGGCCACTGTTTCCTCTGCCAGCGCGACATTGCTGTGCGCCGCCTTCAAGCGCGCGGCGCGCTTGCCGCCCGTCTCGATGGCCATGCTGATGGCCGGATTCCACGTGACGGGACGGTGTTCGACGCTGCGCACGGTTTCGCGCGTGGCGCCCAGCGTGAATTCCGGGTCGGGACGCAGGCCGGCGATGCCGATGCCGGCCTTCGCCGACGTGATGCCTTCCTGCTGCGCCTGCAATTCCAGGCTGTGGCTTTCCACGGCGGACAGATAGGTTTCAAAGCTCAAGGGTGTGGCAATGGCGCATGGAGCAATCAGCCAGGCCGCCAGCAGTACATTAAAACGTGTCATGGGTCTCTCCTTCGGTGTTGATCCGGCGTTGTTGCAGGTGCGCCTCGATCAGGTAATACAGGGCCGGCAACAGCAGCAAGGTCAGTGCGGTCGCCGTCACCAGGCCGCCCACCACCACGGTAGCCAGCGGGCGTTGCACGTCGCTGCCCAGGCCCGTCGCCAGCATGGCCGGTGTCAGCCCCAGGGCGGCCACCGTGGCCGTCATCAGCACGGGACGCATGCGGTCGCGCGCGCCTTCCAGCACGGCATCGCGCAAGCTTTTTCCCTCGTCGCTGCGCAAGCGGTTGATCTGCGCCAGCATCAGGACGGCATTCAGGACGGCCACGCCGAACAGGGCGATGAAGCCGACGGCGCTCGACACGTTCAAGGTCATGCCGCGCAGGTGCAGCGCGGCCAGGCCACCGAGCATGGCCAGCGGCACGGCCAGCAAGACCAGCGCGGGCTGGCGCAGGTTGCGGAACTGGCCAAACAGCAGCAGGAACATGGCGCCCAGGGTCATCGGCAGGATCAGCGCCAGGCGGCCTTGCGCGCGCTGCAGGTTTTCGAACTGGCCGCCCCATTCGACGCTGATGCGCTGGTGCTCGTCGGCCACGGCTTGCGCCACCAGCGGGCGCGCCTCGGCCAGGAAGCTCGCCAGGTCGCGCCCGCGGGCATTCAGGCGCACGATGATGTGGCGCCGTCCCATTTCGCGCACGATCACGCTTTCACCCGAGGTGGTGCTGATGGTGGCCACTTGCGCCAGCGGAATCCTCGCGCCGTTGGCGGCGTTGAGCTTCAAGTTGGCGATGGCGTCCGGGCTGGAACGCGTGGCCGGCGGGAAGCGCACGGCGATGTCGTAGCTTTTCTCGCCCACGTACACCTGGCCGATGGGCGCGCCGCCGATGCCGGTGGCGATCAGGTCGGCCACGTCGGCCGCGTTGATGCCGTAGCGGGCCGCCTTTGCCCTGTCCAGTTCCACCTTCAGGTTGGGCAGCGGCGGCTCCACGTCCACCGCCACGTCGGAGGCGCCAGGGATAGTCTTCAGGACATTTGCCACCTTGCCGGCGATGCCGCGTACTTCGTCGAGGTCGTTGCCGAAGATTTTCACCGTCAGGTCGCTGTGCGCGCCCGACAATTTATCTTGCACGCCGTCGATCATCGGCTGCATGAAAGCCACCGTGACACCGGGCATGCTGGCGAAACGCGCGTTCATTTTGGCGATCAACTGCTGCTTGCTCATGCCCGACTTCCAGCTCTTGTACGGATGCAGGCCTACGCTCGCTTCGATGTGCGACGGCGTCCAGTAATCGGTGCCGTCATCGTTGCGCCCCGTCTGCGTGACGATGGTCGACACTTCGGGAAACTCCAGCGCGGCGCGCCGCAGTTCGCTGGCCATCTCGGAGGCCTTGTCCAGGGTGATCCCGGGCGGCATCTGTACCTGCAACCACAAGGAGCCTTCATCGAGGTAGGGCAGGAAATCGCGCCCGATGCTGCCGCCCAGCAGCGCCAGGCACGCCAGCGAGGCGGCGCACACCATCGCCACCCAGCGCTTCTTGCCCACCATGCGTTCGAGGAAACGCCCGTACGCGCCCGCCAGCTTGTCCAGCGCGCGGTTATGGAAGGTGCGGCGCGGCTTGCGCAAGGCCAGCCAGGCCAGGCCCGGGATCAGCACCAGCGCCACCACCAGCGCGCCCACCAGCGCCGCGCCCACCGCATACGCCATCGGCGAAAACAGCTTGTATTCGATGCGCTGGAAGGCGAACAGGGGTAAATAAGCGGCGATGATGACGGCCATGCCGAACATGATGGGGCGCGCCACCTGCAGGGTCGCATCGATGGCGTCCTGCAGGGTGAGGGGCCGTTCCTGTTCCCGTTCGCGGCGGCGCAGCATGTTTTCCAGCACCACCACGGAACCGTCGACGAGGATGCCGAAGTCGATGGCGCCCAGCGACAGCAGGTTGGCGGGAATTTTAAAATGGTGCATGAAGATGAAGGCGATCAGCAGGGCCAGCGGAATCGTCAGCGCGACGATGGCGGCCGCGCGCGGGCTGCCCAGGAACAGCAGCAGCACCAGGGCGACGAGCAGCATGCCTTCGCCCAGGGTAAAGCCCACTGTGTGCAGGGTGGCGTCGATCAGCGAGCTGCGGTCCAGGTAGGGCACGACCTTGACGTCCTTCGGCAGCAGATTGGCATTCAGGTCGTCCACGGCCGCATGGATGCCCGCCAGCGCTTCGGACGGATTGAAGTCCTTCAGCAGCAGGGTGATGCCTTCGATGGTGTCGGGATTGTCATCCTTGCCCAGGATGCCGCGCCGCTCCACGTTGCCGTAGGCGAGCTTGCCCAGGTCCTTCACCAGCACGGGCACGCCATCCTTGCTGCTGACGACGACGTTGCCCATGTCATCGAGCGAATGCAGCAAGCCTACGCCGCGCACCACGTACGATTGCTGGCCGCGGTCGATGACGCTGCCGCCGCCGCTGATGTTGTTGGCGTTGATGGCGTCCTTGACCTGCGCCAGCGAGAAGCCGTAGCTGTCGAGTTTTGCGGGGTCGAGTTCCAGCATGAACTGCGTCGTGAGTCCGCCGAAATTGCTCACATCGGCCACGCCGCGCACCTGCTGCAGGCGCGGGATCACGGTCCAGAACTGCAGCTCGGACAGTTCGCGCAGGCTGCGGCTTTTCGATTCCAAGGTGTAGCGGTAGATCTCGCCCGTGGGCGAGGTATAGGGATCGAGTCCCGGCTTGGCGTCATACGGCAGGTTGACGCTGGCGAGGCGTTCCTGCAGCCGCTCGCGCGTGAAGTAGCCGTCGCTGCCATCCTCGAACACCACCGTGATCAGCGACAGGGCGAACAGACTGCGCGTGCGCAGCACGTGCATGCCTGGCGTGCCGAGCAGGGCGCGTTCGAGCGGAATGGTGATCTGCTGCTCGATTTCCTCGGCGCCCAGGCCCGGCACCTGCGTGACGATTTGCGAGGTGACGTCGGCGATGTCGGGATACGCCTCGATGGGCAGCTGCTTCCAGCAGTAGACGCCGTAGGCGGCGACGAACAGCAGTACCAGCCAGACGATGCCGCGCCGCTGGCAGCAGGTGGCGATGAAACGGTCAATCATTGAGCAGCACTCCTTCCTTGACGACGATGCGTTCGCCCGCCTTCAGGCCGGAGACGATTTCCACCTGGTCGCCATGGCTGGCGCCCACTTCCACCGCGCGCGGTGAGAACACCAGCGCGCTGCGTTCGACCATCACGCGCGTCGAGGGCCCGCTTTGCAGCAGGGCGGACGCGGGCACGAGGAGGGCGCGGCGGCTGGCGCCGGCGAACCCCGCGTGGGCGAACATGCCGGGCTTGAAGGCGCCGCTGCGGTTGTCGATGGCCACGCGCACCTTCACCGTGCGCGTCTCGGGGTCGAGCACGGCGCCCACATACGCGACCTTGCCTTCGAAAGCCTTGCCGGGCCAGGCGTCGACGGTGATGCTGGTCGTTTGTCCCACGGCCACCTGCGCCAGGTCCCTCTCGGCCACGTTGGCCGACAGCCACACGGTGGACAGGTCGGCCACCGTCATGACGGGCGCGTTGATATCGTTCCAGTAGCCGCCCTGGGCGCCTTCCATGGCGATCACGGTGCCGGCGATCGGCGAACGCAGCACATAGTCGCGGCGCGACCCGCGCGCGCCGGCGCCGTACTGCGCCAGCTTGTCGGCACTGGCCTGGGCGTCGCTGCCGGCCTGCGCAAAAGTGGCCTGCGCCGCCTCGTACTCCTTGCGCGCTGCGATTTCCGCCTCGAACAGGGTTTTCTGGCGTTCCAGTTCCTGGCGTGCCTGCAGCAGGGCGGATTTCGCTTTGCTGTCGTCCGCGTAGGCGGCGCTCAGTTCCGCCGAGTCCAGGGTGAACAGCGGGTCGCCCGCCTTCACGCTGTCGCCCAGGGCGCGCTGCAAGCGCGTGATGCGCCCGGCCAGGGGCGGCGTGATCTTCACCAGCTTTTCCGGCATGGCTTCGATGCTGCCCGGCGCTTCGGTCTGCGTGGCGATGTCCTGTTCCAGCACGGCGGCGATCTGCAGGCGCTGGCGCAGCGGCGACATCTTGTCGACGGCGATGCTGCCGTCGTCCAGATGCATCGCTTGGACGGGCGGCGTGGCTGCCGCCGTCGGCTTGGCGCAGCCGGCCAGGGCCGAGCAGGCGAGAGCGAGGGCGCAGCTGGCGCCCAGGGCGTTGCGGGTGGTCGTGTTCATCCCGTGTTTCCTTGTTATTGATGGTGAGGGGGCATGCGTGGATGCCGTGCCCAGGCGGGCGGTCAGAGGGGGCGCAGGTAGCGTGACAAGAGCAGCGTCACTACAGCGCCGGGAAAGCATAGCAATGTGGTCCTGAAGAAGCGCCCAAGAACGCCTGAATCATTCTTCAGGTTCCGTGCGCGCACGGTGCGGCGCGGTAAAATGCCAGCATGGAAAACACGGCGCAATGCGAAAGGCAGGCATGAGAATCCTCCTGGTGGAAGACGACCGCAAGGCGGCGCGCCTGCTGGCGCGCGGCTTGCAGGAAGAAGGCTTTGTCGTCGACGTGGCGCACAGCGCGGAAGAAGGCGAGGACGAAAGCTACGCCGTCGACTACGACGCAATCGTGCTGGACTGGATGTTGCCTGGCAAGCAGGGCATCGATTTTTGCCGCGACTTGCGCGCGCGCGGCATCCAGACGCCCGTGCTGATGCTCACGGCGCGCGACGCCACGGCCGACCGGGTGGCGGGCCTGAACACGGGCGCCGACGATTACCTGACCAAGCCGTTCGAATTCGAGGAGCTGCTGGCGCGCATCCGCGCCTTGCTGCGCCGCTCCGACATCAGCCGCCCGCTGGTGCTGGCGCTGGCCGACCTGACGCTCGATCCCGTCAGCCACCAGGCGACGCGGGCCGGCACGCCGCTGGTGCTCACGCCCAAGGAGTATGCGATCCTGCTGATCCTGCTGCGCCAGGCGGGCGAAGTGGTCAGCCGCGCGCGCCTGGCTGAGCAGATTTGGCAGGCGGACCTGATCGGCATCGATAACCTGATCGATGTCCACGTGCGCAACCTGCGGGGGAAAGTGGATGCGCCGGGCTTGCCGGCCTTGATCCACACGGTGCGCGGACGCGGCTTCCGCCTGGCGGAAAACAACGGTGGCTAGCTTTCGCAAGCGCCTGCTGCTGGTACACCTGGCCGTCATCCTCGCCATCGTCGCCTGTACGGCGCTGGCTGGCTACTGGGGGCTGTCGCGCGCCGTGCACGGCCAGCTCGATGCGGCCCTGCTGGCGCTGGCCGAGACGGAAATGGCCATGCTGCCCGCCGCGCCGCGCCAGCCCGTGCAGGTGCACGAGGTGGCGCCGGGCCAGGCGCCGCCGTCATTGACGCGGCTCGACCGCCTGGTGCAGATCATCGATGGCGAAGGCCGCGTGCTGGCGCGCAGCCGCAACCTGGAGGCAGCGCAATTGCCGGCGCCACCGGCCTTGCTGGCGCGCCTGGCGGCCGGCGAGACCATTTTCGAGACCCTGCCGAAGTTCGGCGAAGAGCCGCTGCGCATGGTCTCGATTCCCGTGCCTTCATCCGGCGCGCGCCTGGCGGTGCAGGTGGCCGGTTCGCTCGACGACACCAATCACGTGCTGGCCGCGGCCACCGTGCTGTTTGGCGGCATGGCGCTGGCCTTGCTGGCGGCCGTGGGCCTGGCCGGCGAAATGCTCACGCGCCGCGTGCTGGGCGCCATCGACGACGTGGTGGATCAGGCGCATTCGATCGGCGAAGCCAGTTTGCACCAGCGCCTGCCCCATCCCGGTACGCAAGACGAGATCGGCCGCTTGGTCGATACCCTGAACGCCATGCTGGACCGCCTGGAACATGGCTACGATGCGCAGCGCCGCTTCACGGCCGACGCTTCGCACGAATTGCGCTCGCCCCTGTCGCGCCTGCGCACGGAAATCGAAATCACCCTGCGCCGCCCGCGCGAGTCGCCCGAATATGTCGATGCGCTGGCCTCCTGCCTCGATGAAGTGCAGCGCCTGACGACCCTGGTGGAAGAGCTCTTGATGCTCACGCGCCTGGACGTGGGCCAGGAGCGCAATGCGGTGGAAACCATCGAACTCAATCCGCTCGTACGGGCGGCGGCGCAGCGTCTGGAAAAGGCGGCAGCGCAGCGCGGCATCCGCATCGTCTTCGATGCAAGTGCAGACGTGCAGGCCAGGGTGGCGGCCGGCCCGGTCGACCTGGTGCTGGCCAACCTGCTCGACAACGCCGTGAAGTTTTCGCCGTCCGGCAGCGTCATCAGCGTGCACGTGGCGCGCGACGGCGGCGACGCGCTCGTTGGCGTGAGCGATGCAGGACCGGGCATCGGCGTGGAAGACTTGCCGCACCTGTTCGAGCGGTTTTACAGGGGCGCCCAGGCGCGTGCGGGCGAGGCGCCCGGTTTCGGCCTGGGCCTGGCCCTGTCGCAAGCCATCGTGCATGCATACGGCGGCAGCATCGAGGCGCAGAACCGCCCGCAAGGCGGCGCGCTGTTCCTCATGCGCCTGCCCGCTTCAGATTGAAGGCGCGACGCCTTCCCAGCGCACTTGCCGCACTTGCGGCCAGGCGCCCGCGCGGTTGACGAAGCGCACCAGCACGGCGCGCTGCACGGCCTGGCACAGCACCGTGGCGATCAGCTGCACCACCTGCCTGGCTGCGTCCCAGCTGCGCAGCATTTGCGACGGCGCCAAGCCCGCGCCCTTGAGTTCGGCCAGCAGCAGGCGCACGACGTGGTCGGCCTGCGCCGCGGGGCAGGTGACGGTCAGGCGGTAGGTGGCGACGGCCGGACCGCGCTGGACAAACCAATGGAAGAATTTTTTCATCATCACACTCCCCGTTCGGCGACAAATTCCGCGTTGTTCACCAGCGCCCAGCGCACGGCCGAGACGCTGCCTTCCAGGCTGACCTGGCTGACGATCTGTTCCAGCAACCCCAGGCTGGACAGGGGCGTGAGCAGGTCGGCCCGCACTTCGATGCGTCCGGCGTGCGCGGCATCCTCGCTGTGCAAGGATTGCAGCATCAGGGCCGGCATGCCGCTGATCATGCGCAGCATCAGGTTGCGCACGAGGATTTCCTGCTCCGCCTCGCACACGGCCGTCACGCGGTAGATGCTTTCCGTCTCGATGCCCGCTTCGCCGCCGTGCGCGTTGATGCGTTGCGCCAGGTGGCGCAGCACGAGGTTGGCCACCAGGACAAATCCCGTGCCGATGGCCGCTTCCAGCGCGAACCCCAGGCCGCACAGGATGCCGATGGCGGCCGAGCACCACAGGGTGGCGGCCGTGTTCAAGCCGCGCACCGTCATGCCTTCGCGCATGATGACGCCGGCGCCCAGGAAGCCGATGCCGGAGACCACCTGCGCGGCGATGCGCATATGGCCGGCGCTATCGCCTTCGAGCACGGAAACCATCACGAACAGCGAGGCGCCGACGGAGACCAGCGCGTTCGTGCGCAGGCCCGCCATGCGCTGGCGCAGCTGGCGTTCGGCGCCGATCATGGCGCCCAGGGTCAATGCCGCGGCAACGCGCAGCGCAAAGTCAAATACCACCATCAGTTTCTCCCGGCTGGGGAGGAACAGGCGAGTGCAGGGGCGAAGACAATTCGCCCCGAAAGGGGGCAGCAGACGATAACGGTGGAACGATGAGGAGGGAAGTGGCGGCGAGAGAGTACTGCCGCTGATAAAACCGCACCTTGCCATGGGCAGGGCGGGCGGAATGCGCGCGTCTTGCCTAAGGCCGATCGCCGATGGTCAATCGACTACTGTCACTGGAACAAGCACCCACGAGTCACTCCATATCATTGATAACGGGGACAGTCTAGCCAGTGGGGTTGCTTTGGTCAACTGAAGCTCTCTTCAGGAAGCCGCCGCGTCGTCCCCGCCAATGCGGGGACGGTGAAGGCGACCGGTCAATCAGTGGGCGTGTGCTTTGCCGTCGTCGGCGGATTCGGCATGCTCGCCGCTGCCGCCGAAAAAGCGCGCGGCGCGCTTGCCCAGGCTGTCGAGGTAGGTGTAGGCGACGGGCACCACCACCAAGGTCAACAGGGTCGAGGTGATCACGCCGCCGATGACGGCGCGGCCCATCGGCGCCTGCGATTCGCCGCCGTCGCCCATGCCCATGGCCATCGGTAGCATGCCGAAGACCATGGCCAGTGTCGTCATCAGGATGGGGCGCAAGCGCACTTGCCCCGCTTCCATCAGCGCCTCGAACTGGCCCAGGCCTTCGCGCTGGCGCTGGTTGGTGAAGTCCACCAGCAGAATCGCATTTTTGGTGACTAAGCCCATCAGCATGATGAAGCCGATCACGGAGAAGATGTTCAGGGTGCTGCCCGTAATGAGCAGGGCGGCCAGCACGCCGATCAGCGACAGCGGCAGGGACACCATGATGGCGATCGGCTGCAAAAAGCTGCCGAATTGCGACGCCAGCACCAGGTAGATGAAGATCACGGCGATCCCCAGCGCCATCATGGCGCCGCCCATGGTTTCGGCCATCTGCTGCGCATTGCCGGCCACGTCGAAGCGCACGCCGGGCGGCAAGTCGATGGACTTGATGGCTTTCTGCACGTCGGCGTCGACGTCGCCGGCAGGGCGGCCCTGCGTGCCTGCATAGATGGCCACGCGGCGCTGCAAGGCCTGGCGCTTCAGCACCTGCGGGCTCGATGACGGCACGAAGTCGACCACCTGGCGCAGCGGGATCATGACGGGTTTGCCGTTCGCATCAAGCTTGCTGGAGGCCAGCGACAGGTCGGCCAGGTCGGCCACCTTTTGCCGGCCCGACTTGGGCAGCTGCACGTTGACGTCGTAGTTTTGCCCGTCGCTGGCCAGCCAGTGGCTGACCGTGTCGCCCGCCACGAACGGACGCAGGGCGTTGCCGATCTGCTGCACCGACAAACCCAGGTCGCTGGCCAGTTCGTTATTGATCTTCACGGTGGTCGATGGATTGGCGCCTTCCTGGCTGTATTCCATGTCGGCCAGGCCCTTGATGCCGCGCATCTTGTCCATCAGGGTGTGCGCCACCGCATCGAGCTTGCCTTCGTCCGTGCCCAAAATGGCGATGAAGATGGGACGCTGTCCGACGGACAGGGTGATGCCGGCGATCGGCGCCAGGCGTTCGCGGATCAGCTTTTCCAGCTCCTGCTGCGAGCGGCGCTTCTGCTTCTTGATGTCCGTCAGCTTCAGGTTCACCTCGGCCGCGTTGCGCCCGTCCTGCGTGCCGACATTGGCCACCAGGCTGTCGATTTCTGGGAATTCCTTCAGGGCCGTTTCGATCTGGCGCACCTTGGTATCCGTGTATTCGAGGCTGGAGCCGACGGGCGTCTTGAAGCGCAGGTTGACCCAGCCCTGGTCCGTTTCCGGGAACATCTCGCCGCCGATCATCGGCACGAGCATCAGGCTGCCCGCGAACAGGGCGACGGCCGTGGCCAGGGTCGTCTTGCGCCAGCGCAAAGCGACAGCCAGCACCTTGCCATACCATACATGCAGGCGGTCGATGCCCGTCTCGATCCAGGCCATGAAGCGGCCCAGCCACGGCGCGTATTTGAAGCGGTCCTTGACGGGGTCGCGCCAGACGGATGACAGCATGGGGTCGAGCGTGAAGCTGACGAACAGGGAGACGAGAACGGCGACGGCCACGGTGATGCCGAACTGCAGGAAGAAGCGGCCGATGATGCCGTCCATGAAGGCGACGGGGACGAACACGGCGACGATGGCGAACGTGGTGGCCATCACGGCCAGGCCGATTTCATTGGTGCCGTCGTTGGCCGCCTTGTAGTGGTTCTTGCCCATGCCCAGGTGGCGCACGATGTTTTCGCGCACGACGATGGCGTCATCGATCAACAGGCCGATGCACAGCGACAGCGCCATCAGGGTCAGGAAGTTCAGGGTGAAGCCGAAGGCCTTCATGGCGATGAAGCTGGCCAGCACGGAGATCGGCAGGGTCAATCCCGTGATGATGGTCGAGCGCCACGAATGCAGGAACAGGAAGACGATCACCATGGTCAGCACGGCGCCTTCGATGATGGTGCGCTTGACGTTATCGAGCTGGCTTTGCACGCGCTCCGATTCGTCGTCCAGCACGCGCAGGGTGATATCGGGCGGCAGGGTCTTTTGCAGATCCGCCGCCACTTTCAGGATGCCGGTGCCCACTTCGACCACGTTGGCGTCCTGCACCTTGGTGATTTCCATCGTCACGGCCTGCTGGCCGTTCATGCGCGAGATCGACAGTTCTTCCTGCTCGCCGTCGACGACGGTGGCCACCTGGTCCAGGTAGACGGGACCGACGGCGCGGCGCGCGACGATGATCTTGCCGAATTCGCGCGCATCCTTGATCTTGCCTTCCACGCGCACCAGCTGTTCGGCCGCGCCATGGCTGATGGAGCCGGCCGGCAAATTGGTATTCGTCGCCTGGATGGCGCGGATCACTTCATCGACGCCGATGCCCTGGGCATTGAGTTCGATCGGCTTCATGCTGATGAGGATCTGGCGCGCGCGCAAGCCGCGCAGCTTGACTTGCCCCACGCCGGCCACACCCTGGAAGCGCTTGCTGATGATCTGCTCCGTCATGGTCGACAGCGAGCGCAGGTCATGCCCGGTGGACGTCAGCACGATGGTGGCGATGGGGCGCTCGTTGTCGCCTTCGGCGCGGGCGATGAACGGGTCCTTGGCTTCCTTCGGGAAGCGGGGGCGCACCAGGGCCACCTTGTCGCGCAAGTCTTGCATGGCCTTGTCCATGTTCGTCGACAGCTCGAATTCCAGGTAGACGCCGGCGCGTCCTTCCCACGAGTTGGCGCGGATGGTCTTGATGCCGCTGACGGTGTTGACGGCGTCCTCGATGGGACGCGTGATGTCGTTTTCCACGGCTTCGGGCGAGGCGCCCGGATAGTTCACTTCAATGGCGGCGAACGGGAACTGCACGCTGGGCATGCTTTCCACGCCCAGGCCCCGGTAGGAGAAGATGCCCAGCACCACCAGCGCCACCATGACCATGGTGGCGAAGACGGGGTTCTGGATACTGACTTTGGTCATCCACATGGCTTAATCCTTCCGAGCCAGCACGGCTGCCGGCGCGGCAGGGGCGGCGGCCGGTGCGGAGAAGGTCACGCCATGGCCCGGCTTGACGCCATCGAGCCTGGCGATGATGACTTTCGCGCCCGGTACCAGACCGGATTTGACTTCCGCATAGCCTTCATCCTCGTTGCGCAGGCCCAGGGTAACTGGCTGGGCGACCACCTTGTTGTTGACCAGCGCATACACGACGGGGCCCTGCTTTTCATTGCGCACGGCCGTCAACGGCACCAGCGGCGCCACGTTTGACCGTTCGGTGACGATGCTGCCCTTGGCGAACATGCCGCCGCGCAGCGCACCATCGCCATTGTCGACGGCGATGTAGACCAGCATGGCGCGCGAGCCGCTCTCGGTGGTGGGGTTGATGCGCGTGACCTTGCCGGCGAAGTCGCGCGCGCCGAAGCCATCGACCTTGAAGTGCACGTCCTGGCCCAGCTTGATGCGGGGGATTTCCGCGCTGGGCACGGGCGCTTCCAGGGTCAGCTGGGCCAGGTTGACGATGGTGTAGACGGGCATGTCGGGCGAGACTTTTTCCCCGGCCTGCAGGTGGCGCTTGCTGACGATGCCGGCCATCGGCGCGCGGATCACCGCATCGGCCAGCGCGATGCGGGCGATATCGACCATGGCGGCGGCGGACTTGACGTTGGCGCGCGCCAGGTCGACCGAGTTTTGCGTCGTGTCGTATGCCGTCTGCGAAATGTATTTTTGCTTGAGCAAGGCCTGGCTGTTCGCTTCATTCTTGCTGGCCATCGACAAGCGCGCCTGCGCTTCGTCGAGCATGGCTTGCTGCTGCGTCAGGCGGGCGCGCAGGTCGGCCGCATCCAGGCGCACGAGGATTTGCCCATTCGCCACTTGCTGGCCTTCCTGCAAGGTCGTTTCCTGGATCACGCCGGAAACCTTGGCCTTGATGGTGGCCTGGGTCACGGGGGCCAGCGAGCCGGACAGGGGCAAGCTGATGCTGAGCGCGCGCGCCGCGATGGCGGCCACGTCGCCCTGCGCCAGTTCATGCACGGGCGTCTTGGCCTGCTCCTTCTTCTTGCTCGCTTGCAGTTCGGCCGCCTTGGCGGCTTGTTGCTTCGATTGCATCACCGTCCAGCCGCCGCCGGCCAGGCCCAGCACGACCAGGATCAGCACGGGGGTGCGCCAGTGCCGGCGGCGCGTGGCTGCAAGGGGAGAGGCGGGGGGCAGGGTCTCGTTTTTCATAGGTATTTTTGGTCAGGAGCGGCGCAGGGGTTCGGCGCCAGGTCTCGGTGCGGACCCGGCCTGTCGCTGGCCGGGGGAATTCGGGTAGCGCATCACCGTGGCGGCCGCAGACAACACGCCTGCCGCTGCAGCCGTTCACGGCGATGCGCATGTTGCCACTTTAGGAAGAATCCAGCCCGGCCGCCATCGCCGTGCGACAGATTGCACAAAATCGGGGCTGGAATGCAAAAAACGGCGACCAAAGACACTGCCGGCATCGACGCCGTGCGCGTCACGATGCTTGCGCATCCTCAAGAAGCCGATTCGCCGGCGCGCAAGAATGGGTGGGATGGTTGCGCCACCGGACAGGCCATTCGCCCGCCGGTTGCCGTGCGGCCGCGCCACGGGGGGCTGATGTCTGAACGGATTGCCGGAGCCGCCCCGTCGCCGGGCCGTTTGCTGGCCGCTGCCGAACCGCAGGCGGGAGCGGCCGGCAAGGCGCTCGATTTGCTGTCCATCATCGTTGCCGCCGTCGAGCAGGCACCGGGCCTGGCCGTGCGCGGCATCGACCGCGATGGCATCGTGCGCTACTGGAGCTTGGGTGCGGCGCGCCTGTATGGCGTGACGGCCGAGCTGGCGCTGGGCCAGCCGTGGGCCAGGGTGGCCGCCTCGCTGCCGGATGCCACTCTGGCCGAGGAGGTTGCCGGCGAACTGGCGGCCGTGTGGGAAAGCGGCAAGGCGCGCAGCACGCGCCTGTGGAAGCTCGGTGCCGATGGCGCCGCGCCGCGCTGCATCTGTTCCACCGTGTTTCCTGTCATCCAGTCCGGGCGAGTGCGGCAAGTGGTCTGCATCGACGTCGACATCACGGCCAGCGGCCAGGATGGCGCCGCGCAGGGCGCCTTGTTGCTGATGGGCGACAATTTTCGCCAGTTGTACGAGAAATCCGCCGATGCCATCCTGCTGCTGCGTGACGAGCATATCGCCGACGCCAATCCGGCCGCCATCGTCCTGTTTCAATGCGAGGACCGGCCACGGCTGCTGGGGCGCCGCCTCAGCGATTTTTCACCCTTGCGCCAGCCCGATGGCGAATTGTCAGCGTTGCGGGGAACGCAACTGGCGGGGCAGGCCCACGCGGACGGCAACTGCCGCTACGACTGGCGCTACCAGACGTGCGCGGGCGAGCTGTTCTGGGGCGAAGTGTTGCTCACTTCCGTCACGCTCGACCACACCTATCTGTTTTACGCCGTGATCCGGGATATTTCCTCGCGCAAACTTGCCGAGCGGGCCCTGTACCTGTCGGCGCAGGTGGTCGAGCATGCGCGCGAAGCCATCGTCGTGCTCGATCCGCAGCAGCGCGTGGTCAGCATGAATCCCGCGTACAGCGAGATCAGCGGCTACAGCCTGGACGACATGCTGGGCAAGCCCTTCGTCCTGCACGGCGCGGAGCCGGACGCGCCGGCGTTTTTCGATCACGTGTGGGACGAAGTCGGAGATAACGGATATTGGCAAGGCGACATCGTGGGCCAGCGCAAGGCGGGCGGGCGCTACCCGGCCTGGCTGTCACTGACGGCCATCCGCGATTCACAGGGGCAATTGAGCAATTACCTGGCCATCCTCAGCGATATCAGCGAGCGCAAGAAAAACGAGGAGCACACGCGCCACCTGGCCGAGCACGATTTCCTCACCGACTTGCCGAACCGGGTGCTGTTGCTGGACCGGCTGTCGCTGGCGCTGGCGGCCGCGCGGCGCAAGCTGAGCATGCTGGCCATTTTGTACCTGGACCTCGACCACTTCAAGCACATCAACGACAGCATGGGCCACCACGTGGGCGACTTGCTGCTCAAGGAAGTGGCGCGGCGCCTGGTGCGCTGCGTGCGCGGCGTCGATACGGTCAGCCGGCATGGCGGCGACGAGTTCGTCATCATCCTGGCCGAGGTGGGCGGCATCGACCAGGTGGCCCACGTGGCGTCCAGTCTGCTGCATGCCGTCACGCAGCCCTATCAACTGGGCGAATACGAATTGCATGTGTCCACTTCGATCGGCGTGGCCATCTTTCCCAGCGATGGCGACAGCATCGATAGCCTCGTGCATAACGCCGACATCGCCATGTACCACGCCAAGGAAAGCGGGCGCAACAATTTCCAGTTTTTCAATGCCGAGATGAATGCGCAGATCGTCGAGCGGGCCAGCCTGGAGCAAGGCTTGCGCGAGGCGCTGGGTCGCGAGGAATTCGTGCTGGAATTCCAGCCTGCGCTCGATGTCGCCAGCGGGCAGATCGTCGGCGCCGAAGCGCTGTTGCGCTGGCGCCACCCGCAACTGGGCGTGCTGCCGCCCGAGCGCTTCATCGCCGTGGCCGAGGAATGCGGCTTGATGGTGTCGATCGGCAACTGGGTGCTGCGCCACGCCTGCCTGCGCGCGCGTGCCTGGCACGACGCGGGCCATGCCTGGCGCGTGGCCGTGAATCTGTCGCCAGCGCAATGCCTGCACAATAACTTGTTGCTCAGCGTGCAAGAGGCGCTGGCCGTGTCGGGCTTGCCTGCCGGCTGCCTGGAACTGGAAGTGACGGAGTCCTTGCTGATGAAGGGCGGCGCGCGCCTGGCCGGCGTGCTGGCGCAACTGCGCGCGCTGGGCGCCAGGCTGGCCATCGACGACTTCGGCACCGGCTATTCGCGCCTGGCCAATCTGCGCCATTACCCGGTGGATAAACTCAAGATCGACCCCTCGTTCCTGCCCGCCGCGGCGGACGGCGCGGCGGGCGAGTCCGACACGGCCGTGGCCGCCACCATCATCGCCATGGCGCGCGAGCTGCAATTGACGGTGATCGCCGAAGGCGTGGAAACGGTTCAGCAGCTGGCGTATCTGCGGGGGCAGGGCTGCCAGCAATACCAGGGGCGCTATGCCAGCGCGCAAGTGGAGGGCAGCGCGCTGGCGAAGTTGCTTAATTAGCAGCTGAGTTAGTCAATATTTCCCAGCAGCTTGATGCGTGCCAGCACCTGGCCATGGTCGGAGGCGTACCGCAAGCCCAGCAGCAGATGGTCGTTGAGATAAGTCACTTCCTGCAGCACGCCGATGGCGCGCGGCGAGGCGGGGTGGAAATGTTCGGACACGAGGATGTGGTCGATCGTCATGTAGGCGCTGTCGTGGATATTCGTGTAGCCCACGTGGCGCAGGGCGTCCTGGCGCTGCTGGATGGCGTTGGCGTCGTACAGGCGTTCGCGCATCTCGGCACCCGCTTCGCACGGCGCGCCCGCGCCCATGACGATGGCCGTGGTGACGGCATTGGCGATGTCGTTGAAGTCGCCCAGCACGATGCGGGGACGGCCGCTGTGGCCCAGTTCGCTTGCCAGCACGCGCAGGGCCACGGCTTCCGCGCCGCGCCGCTGCAGCGAGCGCAGGTTGGCCAGCGCGTAGGCGGTGGCATCGTTGCCGTCGCCATGGCGGTAGTCGGGGCGGCGCGATTTCAAATGCACCACGACCACGTCCGTGAGTTGTCCGCCAGGCAAGATGACCTGGACATGCAGCGGCGCGCGGGCGAAGCGGCCAGCATCGTCTTCGGCAGGCACGCTCACGCCGGCGGGGAAATTCGCCCAGGCAACACCGGCGCCGGCCAGCGGCAAGCGCGACACGAGCGCCACCGTGGGCAGCATGCGTCCGGCGGCATCGATGGCATCGTAGCCGGCCAGGGTGGCTGCGCGGTAATGGCGCGTGCGCGACAGCACGTCGCGCAGGGCCGCTTGCGAGAAAATTTCCTGGAAACCGATCACGTCGGCGTCGAGCAGGTCGATTTGCCGCGCCGTCCATTCCGCCTTGGCTTCGTATTGCGCCGGGCTCAACGGTTCCAGGTTGTCATACAATTTCGCCCCGGCGGGGGCAAGGTTGCAGACATTGAATGTGGCAAAGCGGATTTCTTCCTGCATAATTAGCACTCCTCACTGAACGATCAGCGTATCACGCATGGCTAAAAAAGAGCATATTTCCGAAACCCAGGCGACGCAGTTGCTGCGCAAGTATCAAGTTTCCTTTGAAGAACACCCGTATCCCTACGAGGAGCACGGCGGCACCAGCGTCTCGGCGCGCGAATTGAACGTGCCCGAACACGCGGTGATCAAGACCCTGGTGATGCAGGATGAGGCGGCCAAGCCGATGATCGTGCTCATGCATGGCGATTGCAAGGTGTCGACCAAGAATCTGGCGCGTGGCATCGGCTGCAAGTCCGTCGAGCCGTGCAAGCCCGAAGTGGCGCAGCGCCATTCCGGCTACATGATCGGCGGCACCTCGCCGTTCGGCACGAAGAAGGCCATGCCCGTGTACGTGGAGCAATCGATCCTGGCGCTCGAACGCATCTATATCAATGGCGGGCGGCGCGGTTTCCTCGTCTCGCTGGCGCCGCAGGTGCTCGTTGATTTGTTGCAAGCCAAACCGGTGCAGTGCGCCTTGCAGGATTAAGAGAGCAAGAAAGCGGGGCTCCACCCTGTCCCTGGACGGGGCGCTGGTGTATATTCTGCTGCGCCAACCTCGATGCTGGTGCAATAAACACAATAAAGGGAAGAAATGAATCCAGTAATCACAACCGTGGCAATGACAGTGGCCGCTTACTTGCTCGGCTCGATATCGTTTGCCGTGGTGATGAGCAAGGTCTACGGCATTGCCGATCCGCGCACCTATGGCTCGAAAAATCCGGGCGCCACCAACGTGCTGCGTAGCGGCAACAAGGGCGCCGCCATCATGACCCTGCTGGGCGATGGCGCCAAGGGCTGGCTGGCCGTGTTCCTGGCCGACCATTTTGCCAGCGCGCTGGGCGTGGGCGACACGGCCGTGGCCCTGGTCGCCATCGCCGTCTTCCTCGGCCATCTGTGGCCCGTGTTCTTCCGCTTCGTCGGCGGCAAGGGCGTGGCCACGGCCCTCGGTGTGTTGCTGGGCATCAATCCCTGGCTGGGCTTGGCGACCCTGGCCACTTGGCTGATCATTGCCTATGCCTTCCGCTATTCCTCGCTGGCAGCCCTGGTGGCGGCCCTGTTTGCGCCGTTTTACTATGGATTGCTGTTCGGCGTCGATCCCATCTTGCTGGCCGTCATCGTCATGAGCGTGCTGCTCGCTTACCGCCACAGCCAGAACATCGCGAACTTGCTTTCTGGCAAGGAAAGCAAGATCGGCGGCAAGAAGGATGGGGCCAAGGCGCCCGCCAAGAAAAAGTAAGCGCTTGATTTCCCGCGGGCCGCACGCATATGCTGTGCTTGCGGCGCCGCGCGGTGCGGCCGCCACCGACTCGCGCAAAGGCTGCCCACCATGAGTTCCACTCCCGCCACACCTACCCCCATCCGTATCGATTTCGTTTCCGACGTTTCCTGCCCCTGGTGCGTGGTCGGCCTGAAATCGCTGGAGCAGGCGCTGGACACGCTGCAAGGCACCGTCCAGGCCGACATCCACTTCCAGCCCTTCGAGCTGAACGCCAACATGCCGCCCGAAGGCGAGGATGTCGGCGAACACATCGCCCGCAAATACGGCTCCACCCCGGAACAGATGGCGCAGTCGCGCGAAGCCATCCGCGCGCGCGGCGAACAGCTGGGCTTTACCTTTGCCATGGACAAGCGCGGCCGCATCTACAACACGTTTGACGCGCACCGTCTGCTGCACTGGGCCGGACTGGAAGGGCGCCAGAAGGCATTGAAAATGGCGCTGTTCGATGCGTATTTCACGCAGGGACAGGATCCGTCCTCGCACGCGGTGCTGCTGGCCGTGGCCGGCAAGGTGGGGCTCGATGGCGTGAAAGCGGCCGAGGTGCTGGCCTCCGGCGCGTATGCGGACGAGGTGCGCGCGCAGGAACAGTTCTACCAGCAGAACGGCATCAATTCGGTGCCCGCCGTCATCATCAACGAGCGCCACCTGATTTCCGGCGGCCAACCTCCCGAAGTGTTCGAACAAGCCTTGCGCCAGATCATCGCCGGCGCTTGAGCGGGGCGCCAATGGCGCGCGCCATGGCGGACTTTTTGCGCTACACTCGGCGCAGAAGGAGGATAGTCAAATGCCAACAGCCAGCTGGAATGGCGCCGTCATCGCGCAAGCCACCGATGCGCAGGTGCAAGTCGTTGAAAACAATGTATATTTTCCTTTAGCTACCGTGACGCAGGAATACCTGCGTCCCAGCAGCCACACGAGCATCTGCCCGTGGAAGGGCACGGCCAGCTATTACGACCTCGTCGTCGATGGCCAGACGAATGCCAACGCGGCCTGGTATTACCCCCAGCCCAAGGATGCCGCCAAGCAAATTGCCGGCCACGTCGCCTTCTGGCGCGGCGTCAGCGTCGAGCGCTGACGCTTTCTTACGACCAATCAACCTGAAAGCAGACGATGGATTTACGCCTCGCCGTGTACCAACTCGCCTCGGACTATGCGCTCGATGCCCAACAAACCCGGCAGCTGCAGGAAGTGGCCGGCTTCCAGCGCGAACCGGCGCGCCTGGCCTACTGGCTGCCGCGTGGCGTGGCCGTGCTGGGCGCCGTGCTGCTGGGCATGGGCTTGATCTGCTGGGTGGCCGCCAACTGGGAAGACCTGGGCCGCATGGGCCGCTTTGCCCTGCTGCAAGGCGTGCTGGCGGCCGCCTGCGTGGGCGCGTTTGCCGTGCCGAAAGCGCGCGTGCCCTTGCTGCTGCTGGCCTTGCTGGCCATCGGCGGCCTGTTCGCGTATTTCGGCCAGACGTACCAGACGGGCGCCGATCCGTGGCAGCTGTTCGCCCTGTGGGCCGCGCTGGCCTTGCCGCTGTGCCTGGTGGCCCGCAGCGACGTGCTGTGGACGCCGTGGATGCTGATACTATCGACGGCCGCCACCCTGTGGATGCAGGCGCATGCGCACAACAGCTGGCGCGTCGATTCGGCCGATCTGCCCATTTTCATCGGCGGCTGGCTGGCCGTGCTGGCTGGCTGTGCGTTCGTCTCGCCCCTGCTGGCGCGCTGGACGGGGGCGGGCAGCTGGGCCTTGCGTCTGGGCCTGGTGCTGGCCACCTTCCTCATCACGGGCACGGCCGTCAGCGCCCTGTTCGGCAGCGAGATCGAATCGCCGTACTGGGCCGGTCTCGGCTTGCTGGCCGTCGCTGGCGTCCTGCTGGCCACGCGCCAGTTCTTTGACGTGTTCGGCTTGAGCGCCGTCGCGCTGGGCTTGAACACCTTGCTGGTGTGGGGGCTGGGGCACGTGCTGTTCCATGGCGGCGGCAATGGCGATGGCATCGGCAGGCTGGTGATGCTGGGCTTGTTCGCGGCCGTGCTGCTGGCGCTCACCGTGCAAGGCATTTTGTGGCGCACGCGCCGGGAGGCGGCATGAGCCATATCAATAGTCAGCGAGCCGATGCGCTCGCCACCCTGATCGACGATGCCACGCGCGCCGGCCTATTGCCGTCCGGCGCCGCCCGCCCCGTGCAGGATGTGCGGCCGTGGCCGCTGGTGCTGATGACGGCCCTCGGCGCCTGGCTGGCCGCCATCCCCCTGGTCCTGGCGCTGGGCGCGGGCCTGGAAAGCGTCGTGCGCCACGGCCCCGGCGCGTATGTCGTGGCCGCCATCGTGCTGGTGGTGGCCGTGCTGCTGATCCGCACGCGCGGCGTGGCATTGTTTGTCGAACAACTGGCCGTGCCATGCCTGCTGGTGGGCGGCAGCCTGCTCGGCTATGCCCTGTTCCGCGACTATGCCACGCAGACGGCGTCGCTGCTGATGTGCCTGGCGTGCCTGCTGACGGCCGCCGCTCTGCCGCGCGACTGGCTGCGCGTGCTGTTGGGACTGGTCGCCTGCGGCTTGCTGGGGCTGGGCATCATCGATAGCACGCGCGACTGGATTTTCGAGAACGACCCCACGCAGCTGTACAGCGCCTGGATGCTGGCCCTGGCATTCTGGCTGGGCGCTCACTGGCTGCAAAAGCAGGCCTTCAACGATGGCCGCGGCGCGTCCATCGCCGCCTTCCTGGAATCGCTGTCGACGGGGTGGGTCCTGGCAATCTTGCTGGGGCTGGTCCTCTGGTCCGGCATGACCTTCATGCTGGGCGGCGCGCTGGGCGGCGGTATTGTCGGCGACGTGGCGCGCGAAGCGACCCGGCACCAGGCCGTTGCCTGGTATGCGCAAGTGTTGAATGGGGTGTCGCTCGTGCTGGCCACGGCGGCCGCCGCCTGGACGGGATGGCGCTGGCCGGCGCTGCGCCAGTTGCCCGCCATCGGCGTGGCGCTGGTGCTGATCGTGCTGGCGTGGTTCATGCCGGCGCTGGGGCCCGTGCTGCTGATCCTCGCGTATTGTTTGACGAGCGGGCGTTCGCGCGTGGCCGTGGCGGCCGCGCTGGCGGCGGCGTGGATACTCGGCAGCTTTTATTATCAGCTGGCCTGGCCGCTGGCCAGCAAGGCGGCGCTGCTGGCCATGGCCGGCGCGCTGCTGTGCGCCCTGTCGTGGCTGGCCACGCGGGGCGCCGTGCTGCACCTGGTGGAAAGCAAGCCGGTAGGCGCGGCTCTTGAGCACCGCGCCGCGCGCCTGGGCGTGCTGGGGGGCTTGCTGCTGGTGTTGCTGGTCGCCAATGGAGGCATTTGGCAAAAAGAGCAGCTGATTGCCAAAGGGCAAGCGATCTTCGTGGCGCTGGAACCCGTCGATCCCCGCTCGCTGATGCAGGGCGACTACATGCGCCTCAATTTCGTCAACCTGGGCGTCCTGTCCACCCTGGCCAGCGTGGACCGGGCGCCTGGCCGGCCCCTCGTGGTGGCGATGCGCGATGCGCGCGGCGTGGCGGAATTGCTGCGCCCGTACACCCAAGAGGCGCTGGCGCCCGGCGAATTCCTGCTCGAACTGACGCCGAAGGATGGGAACTGGGTGCTCGTCAGCGATGCCTGGTTCTTCAAGGAAGGCGAGGCGGCGCGCTGGGAAAAGGCCCGCTATGGCGAGTTCCGCGTGCTGCCCGACGGCCGCGCCTTGCTGGTGGGCATGCGTGGCCCGGAGCTGGAGAAGCTGTAGCTTTGTCGCGCAGGCAGTCGTGCAAGAGCACGCCAGGGCGGGCATCCTGTAAAATTGCCCTATGGATAATATTACGCATTCGGTCATCGGCCTCGGGGTCGGCGAACTGGTACACCGCAGCCTGCCGCCCGAGCCGCAGGCCCCCGCACAGCGCACCCGGCGCGCGCTGTTTTTATTTTCGGCATGGTTTGCCAGCAACGCGCCCGACCTGGACCTGGTGCTGACCAAGCTGTTGCCGCGCCCGTTCGGCTACATGTTGCACCACCGCGGCCATACGCATACCTTGCTGCTGGCCTTGCCGCAGGCGCTGCTGTTGCTGGCTTTGCTGTGGCTGCTGTGGCCCGGCGCGCGCCGGCTGCTGAAAAGCAGCGTGCCCGCCCGCATCGGCCTGGCCGCTTGCCTGCTGCTGGGCTTTTGCTTGCACATGGGCATGGATTTCCTCAATTCCTATGGCTTGCACCCGTTCTATCCGTTTGACAGCCGCTGGCTGTATGGCGACATGGTCTTCATTGTCGAGCCCATGTTCTGGGTGCTGCTGGGCGTGCCCGTGATCATGTCCTTGCACTACGGCATCGTCAAAAGCGTGCTGCTGGCGGGGTTGACGGCGGCCCTGTGTTTCTTCACCTATAAAACCTATCTGGCGCCCGCTTCGCTGCTCATCCTGCTGGGGCTGGGCGCGATCCTGGCCGTGCTGCAGGGGCGGGCCGACGAGCGGGGGCGCGGACCGCTGCTGCTGGCCTTCGCGCTGGCCGCCACGTTCATCGGCACGCAGGGCGTGGCGTCGGCCCTTGGCCGTGCGCGCATCGAGGCGGCCGTGCAGCGCCTCGATCCCGGCACGCGCGTGTGGGACGTGGCGATGACGGCCTTCCCCAGCAATCCGCTGTGCTGGATCTATGTCTCGCTCGACAGCAAGACGGACGTGTACACCTTGCGGCGCGGCACCCTGAGCCTGCTGCCGGATGCGCTGGCGCCCGCCGCCTGCCCGGCCGGCCTGGTGGAAACGGGTAAGCAAGGCCAGCAACTGGCGCCCGGCATCGCCGTCTCGGCCAAGGCGGAGGGCAGCCTGGCCGCCTTGCGCGCGCTGCAGGAAGACAATTGCTATGTCGACGCCTGGTTCCGCTTTGCCCGCATGCCCAGGTTGAATGCGGACAAGCTGACGGACGTGCGCTTCAACCCCGGCATGTTGCCTAATTTCACGACCGTCGAACTGCAGCAGTTCCGCAACCGGCCGTGTCCCGCCTACGTGCCGGGCTGGGGCCGCCCCCGCGCGGACATGCTGGCGCCGCCGCAAGCGGTGCGTCCGTAGCGAATTTGTTGCCTTGTGGCAAAATATCGTGTGTGCACTTACTTTGCCATGGCCGCGCATGCGACACGACCAATTCAGCATGAATGATATTTAGTTAGGATTATTTTGGAAGAGCAACACGCCTTACCGTATTTGCGGGAAACCCTGCTGTTTCTCGCCCTGGCCGGGATTTTTATTCCGTTATTGCAACGCCTGAAGGTCAACCAGGTCCTCGGTTTCCTGGCCGTGGGCGCCCTGTTCGGCCCGTTCGGCTTCGGCCTGTGGGCGGGCGACTTCACGTGGCTGACGTATTTCTCGTTCGTGCGTGCCGAGCAGGTCAGCGGCCTGGCCGAGCTGGGCGTGATGTTTCTGATGTTCATGATCGGCCTGGAACTGTCGACGGAACGGCTGTGGGCGCTGCGGCGCTGGGTATTTGGCGCGGGCGTGGGGCAGGTGGCCGTCAGCGCCTGCCTGATCGGCGGCGTCGCGTATTACTTTGGTTTGTCGCTGGAAGCGTCCATCGTGCTGGGCCTGGTGCTGTCGCTGTCGTCGACGGCCGTGGTGATGCAGTTGCTGACCGACCAGCGCTCCCTGCAGACGCCGGCCGGCCAGGCGGGTTTTTCCATTTTGATGTTCCAGGATTTGATGGTGGTGCCGCTGTTCATCCTGATCGACGTGTTCGCCAGCGGGCGCAGCGACGATCTCGCGTATCTGCTCAGCTTTGCGGCCGTGAAATCGGCCGGCGCCATCCTGCTGATCTATCTGCTGGGGCGCCGCGTGATTCGTCCGCTGTTCCAGTTTTTCGTCAAGAAACGCCAGCCCGACGTGTTCATGGCCTTGACCCTGCTCAGCACCCTGGGCATCGCGGGCTTGACTTACCTGGCGGGCCTGTCGATGGCGCTGGGCGCCTTGCTGGCCGGCCTGCTGCTGGCGGAAACGGAATTCCGCCACGAAGTGGAAGTGACGATCGAGCCCTTCAAGGGCTTGCTGATGGGCTTGTTCTTCATGTCCGTGGGCATGCAGATCGACGTGCGCGAAATCCTCAAGTCGCCGGTCTTGATTCCCTTGGCTGTGCTGAGCCTGTTTGCGCTGAAGACCCTGGTCATCAGCGTGATTTTCCGCATCGGCGGCTTTCACTGGGGGCGCGCCGTGGAAACGGGCGTGCTGCTGGGGCAGGGCGGCGAATTCGCCTTCATCGTCGTCGCGTATGCGCTGGGTACCAAGCTGATCGGCCCGCAGGTGGCGCAGTTCGTCATGCTGGTGGTGGGTTTGAGCCTGTTTGCCACGCCGGCGCTGGCCAAGGCGGCGCGCGCCTTCGGCAACTGGTGGGAGCAGCGCCACCACCACCAGCTGGCCGACCTGGCGCACGGCGCGCCGCCGCCGCAGGGCAGCACCGTCATCATCGCCGGGTTTGGCCGGGTGGGGCAGTTGCTGGCCAAGGTGCTGACGGAGCAGGATATCGCGTATGTGGCGATTGAAAATGATGCGCGCCTGGTGACGACCCTGCATCCGCGCGGCTTCCCCGTGTATTTCGGCGATGCGTCGCGCGCGGAATTGTTGCAAAAGGTCAATGCGGACCGGGCCGCCGCCGTGGTGCTGACGATGGACCATGCGGCGTCCGTGCTGCATGCCGTGAAATCGATCCGCCGCGAATATCCGCAGCTGCCCGTGTATGCGCGGGCGCGCGACGAGGCGCATGCCGTGGCACTGATACAGGCGGGCGCCACCCTGGTCGTGCCCGAGGCGCTGGAATCGGCGCTGCAGCTGACGGCCACCGTGCTGCACACGGTGGGCTTGTCGGAAGCGCGCACGGCGGACATCGTGCAAGCCGAGCGCGACCGGCGCAATGCCGTGCTGCTGGCGAAAAAGCTGTCGTAGTGTTGCTGTAGTGAAACCTATAGCGCAACCGTGCGTGTCGCCGTGCTTTGTAAATTATCTATACAATAATAGTATATGAGCACATTACCCACATGAAAGCCGCGACGAAGAGCGGAGCGGCGCCCTTGACGCCGCAGCAACTGGCGGCGCAGGAAACGCAGCAGAAATATGGCAAGCCCGAGCGGGGCTGGCGCGAGCAGGTGTACACCGTCATTTTCGAGGCGGAAACGCGCACGGGCCGCGCCTTCGATTTGCTGCTGATCGCCGCCATCCTGATCAGCGTGACGGTGGTCGTGCTCAGCAGTGTCGCCTCCGTGGCCGAGCGCTACGGCACCTGGCTGACGGCGCTGGAATGGTTTTTCACCATTTTATTTACCATCGAATATTTCGCCCGCCTGTCTTGCCTGCAGCATCCGGTGCGCTATGCCAAGAGTTTTTTCGGCATTATCGATTTGCTGGCCATCGTGCCGACCTACATCGGCTTGCTGCTGCCGGGCGCGCATGTGCTGATCGACGTGCGCATTTTGCGCCTGCTGCGCATGTTCCGTATCCTCAAGCTCACGTCGTATGTGCATGAATACACGGTGCTGGGGCGGGCCTTGCTGGCCAGCCGGCGAAAAATCCTCATTTTCTTGTCTTTTGTCATGATGGTGGTCTTTCTGTTAGGTACTGTGATGTACGTGGTGGAAGGACCGGAGAACGGTTACAGCAGTATCCCCACGTCGATTTACTGGGCCATCAGCACCATGACCACCGTGGGTTTCGGCGATATCACGCCGAGGACCGACATCGGGCGCACCATCGCTTCCCTGATGATGTTGCTCGGCTGGGGCATCCTGGCAGTGCCTACCGGCATTATCAGCGCGGAAATGACGGTACAGCGCAGTTCCAAGCTGGTCACCACGCGTACCTGCCCCACGTGCCTGAAGGAAGGGCTCGATGACGATGCCAGTTTCTGCAAGAACTGCGGTGTTGCATTGCCGCCATTGGCACGCGATTAGCGCATAGACCCTTCATCAACCGTATTTATTTTATTTTGTTAAGGCCAACATGATTCCAGTTCGCCTGATCGCGACGGGCAAGGCCGTGCCGTCGCAGAGTGTGACTTCCGCCAGCCTGGACCAGACATTGGGCCATCCGGCTGGCTATACCCTGCGCAAGAGCGGCGTGCTGTCGCGCTTTGTCGCCGCGCCCGATGAATCGCAAAGCCAGCTGGGCGCCGCCGCCCTGCTCGACGCGCTGAAGAATGCCAGCCTGCGTCCGGCCGACATCGACTTGTTGATCTGCGCCAACGGCGTGCCCGAGCAAGCGTTGCCGAATACGGCTTGCTTCGTGGCCGAACATGCGGGATTGCCGCCAGGCACGCAAAGCTTCGACGTCAACGCCAGCTGCCTCAGCTTCATGGCCGCCTTCCGCGTGGCCGCGTCCATGCTGGCGGGCAGCGCCTACCGACGCATCGCCATCGTTTCGTCCGACCTCGCCTCGCGCGGCGTCGACTGGAGCGAACCGGAAGCGTCGATGATCTTTGGCGACGGCGCCGCCGCCGTCATCGTCGAGCGCGGCGATGGCAGCGCCGGCATCCGCGCCTACAAGATGGGCACGTATCCGGAAGGGCGGCGCTACTGCGAAATCCGCGGCGGCGGCACCGAGCGCAACCCGCGCAACGGCTGCGAACCGGGCGATTACCTGTTCCGCATGGATGGCAAGGCCGTGTTCCGCCTGGCCGTCAAGGTGATGCCGGATTTCCTGACGGAACTAATGCAGGAATCGGGCGCGGGACTGGAAAAAGTCGACGTGGTGGTGCCGCACCAGGCCAGCCCGCTGGGGCTCGCGCATGCGGCGCGCATCCTCGACGTTCCCGATGCTAAAATCATCAAGATCTTTGAAACGCATGGCAACCAGGTGGCCGCGTCCTTGCCCACCGCCCTGCACGAGGCGGTGATGACGGGGCGGGCCGTGGCAGGCCAGCGTTTGCTGATGATGGGCACGGCCGCGGGTTTGACCATCGGCGGCATGATTCTTGACCTGTGAAGGTGGTGTGATGAGGCGGATACTGGTCACGGGAGCGACGGGCGGCTTGGGGCGCAATGCCGTGCGCACCCTGCTGGCGCAGGGCGTGGAAGTGCGCGCCACGGGCCGCAACGCCGCCGTCGGCCGCGAACTGGAACGCATGGGCGCGCAATTCGTCGCGCTCGACCTGGCACAGGCATCGCCACGCCAGGTCGATGAACTGGTGCGCGGCATGGACACCGTCTGGCACTGCGCCGCGCTGTCGTCGCCGTGGGGGCCGGAACGCGACTTCATCGCCGCCAACGTCACGGCCACGGGCCAATTGCTGCGCGCGGCGGCCAGCCTGCACGTGGCGCGCTTCGTGCACATCTCCACCCCGGCCATCTATTTCGACTACCGCAACCACCTCGACGTGCCGGAAACCTTCCGCCCCGATGCCTTCGTCAACGCGTATGCACGCAGCAAGGCGATGGCGGAAAAACTGGTGCAGGATTGCGTCGACCGCCACCGCGGCATGACGTGTGTGATCCTGCGCCCGCGCGCCATCTTCGGCCCGCACGACCAGGTCCTGATCCCGCGCCTGGCGCGGGTGCTGCAGGAGCGCGGCGGCAAGCTGCCCCTGCCCAACGGCGGCGCGGCCACCATCGACATCACCTATGTCGACAATGTCGTGCACGCGATGTGGCTGGCCACCGTGCACAAGACCATCGCTTCCGGCGCCGCCTTCAACATCACGAATGGCGAACCGGCGCGCCTGTGCGACATCTTGCGCACCCTGTTCTGCGACCATCTGCAGCAGCCGTTCGATATCGTCAGCGTGCCTTACCGCGTGCTGGCGCTGGTCGCGCGCCTGATGCAGTTCGCCTCGCGCTTTACCCGCCGCGAACCGTCGCTCACGCCCTACAGCATCGGCGCGCTCAGTTTCGACATGACGCTCGATAATGCCAAGGCGCGCAAGGTGCTGGGCTACCGTCCCATCGTCAGCCTGCAGGAAGGCATCGCCCTGACGGCGCAGTGGATGCGCCAGGAAGCGGCGGCGCACAAGGTGGGCAAGGAGCGCAATGGCTAGCATCACCGCGTTTCGCGTCGGCCACTGCACCCATCCTTCGTGCATGGTCTTGAAAGGCAGCGGGCTGGCCAGCCGCTGCTTTCCCTCGCGCGCCTACCTGATCGAAACGCGCGCGGGCCTGTACCTGTGGGACACGGGCTACGCCGAGCACTTCCGCGCCGCCACGTCGAAGGGCGTGTACCGCATGTATGCGTGGGTGACGCCGATTTCCTTCGATGAGAGTGAATCGTTGCAGGGGCAGTTGCGCGCGCATGGCGTGGCGCCCGGCGATATCCACACCTTGCTGCTGTCGCACTTCCACGCCGACCATATCGCGGGCCTGCGCGACTTTCCCCGCGCGCGGCTGATGGCCTCCCAAACGGGCTGGGACGCCGTGCGGGGACTGTCCGGCGTGGCCGCCGTGCGCCAGGCCTTCGTGCCCGAACTGCTGCCGAATGACATAGCCGACCGCCTGGATTTCGTGGAAAGCGTGCCCGAGACGGCCTTGCCGGCGGCCCTGCTGCCATTCACGCACGGGCGCGACGTCAGCGGCACGGGCGAAATCTACATCGTCGACCTGCCTGGCCACGCCATCGGCCATCTGGGCGCCTTCGTGCTGCAGGATAGTGGCTGGACCCTGCTGGCGTCGGACGCGGCCTGGGTACCGGAAAGCTTTCAGCAGCTGCGCGGACCGTCCGAACTGTCGTTCCTCATCCAGCACAAGCGCGCGCCGTACTACGCCACCCTGAACCGGCTGCACCAGCTGCACCAGTCGGGCAATGCGCACATCCGCATCACGCATGAAGACACGGCGGACTATGTTCCTGTGGCGGGCCGCCCGTGAAGCGTCTTTTCTGGCTGTTATTGTCGTACTGGCGCACGCGCCGCCTGCGGTTCACAAGCCGCGCGCAGCTGGGCGCCTACCAGCACAAGCAACTGGCGCGCTTCACCGAGGTGCTGTGCGCGCGCAGCACCTACTTTGCGCCGTTCCGCGATCTGCCCCTGGCGCAGTGGCCGACGATGAACAAGGCGCTGATGCTCGAGCATTTCGACGCCATGAACACGCAAGGCATCACGCTGGCGCAGGCGATGGACGCGGCCATGGCGGCCGAACAGAGCCGCGATTTTACCCCCGCCGTGGGCGACATCACGGTGGGCCTGTCGTCGGGCACCTCGTCGCGGCGCGCCGTGTTTACCGTCAGCCCCCGCGAAAAGGCGCAATGGGCGGGCGTGATGCTGGCCAAGGCGCTGCCCGACGGCCTGTTTTCCGGCGAGCGGGTGGCGCTGTTCCTGCGCGCGAACAGCAATCTGTACACGGCCGTGCGCTCGCCGTGGCTGACCTTTGCCTTCTACGATTTGTTCGAACCGTTCGACAGCCTGTGCGCGCGGCTTGCGCAATATCAACCTTCCGTCATCGTCGCGCCGGCCCAGGTGCTGCGCCAGCTGGCCTTGCGCGTCATCGACGGCAGCCTGGCGCTGGCGCCGAAAAAAGTCATCTCGGTGGCCGAAGTGCTCGAAGCGCAGGACCGCGCGCTGATCGTGCAGGCGTTTGGCGCCGTGCATGAGATCTACCAGGCCACCGAGGGTTTCCTCGCCAGCAGCTGCGAGCATGGCGTGCTGCACTTGAACGAAGAGTACGTGCACATCGAGCCGCAGTGGCTGGACGCTGAACAGAGGCGCTTCGTGCCCGTGATTACGGACTTCACGCGCATCACGCAGCCCATCGTGCGCTACCGCCTGGACGACATCCTGCTCGCGCGCACCACGCCATGTCCGTGCGGCCGCGCCACGCGCGCCATCGACGGCATCGAAGGGCGCTGCGACGACATGCTGTTCTTGCCATCCGTGCCATCGGCGAACGGCGGCGCCCCCGTCGCCGTGTTTGCCGACGTATTGACGCGCGCGTTTGCGCAAGCCTTGCCGCCGGACGCCGATTACCGCCTGGTGCAGCAAGGCGAATCTGCCCTGCAGCTGCACGCGGCCCTCGACGCCGCCGGCCTGGCCGCCCTGCGCGCGCACCTGGCAGCGGTGCTGCAGGGCCTCGGCGTGGCCGTCGACGGCCTCGCCTGGACGGTGAGCGGCGAACTGCCTCCCTTTGACCCCACCATGAAACGGCGCCGCATCCGGCGCCTCGCAAGCGCATGAATCCTTCTTCCATGACCGTACGCGGCCGCCTGCTGCACCTGCTGGCCGGCTGGGGCAGCGTCGGCCTCGTGTATTTTTCCAGCGACCTGCTGCAAGGGCAGGGCGTGTTGCTGCCGGAAACGGCCATCGACCGCGCCATCCCCTACACGGATGCCGCCATCTGGCTGTACCTGTCCTTCTTCATCCTGATCCCCTACGCCTACCTGGCGGCCGATGCGGCGAAGGTGCGCTGGCTGGCGCGCGCCATGGCGCTTTCCGCGCTGGCCTGCGGCATGGTCTTCCTGCTGTACCCGACCACGCTCGCGTATCCGCCCGTGGGCGAGGGCAGTGCCTGGAGCACGCAGGCGCTGCGCCTGCTGCAGGCGGCCGACTCCGCGCAAAACTGCCTGCCGTCGCTGCACGGCGCCCTGACATTGCTGTGCGTGTGGGCCTTGTGCGGCAGGCGCCACCTGCTGCGTTCCGCGCTGGCCGTGGTGCTGGGCGTGTCCATCTGCTACGCCATCATCGCCCTGCGCCGGCACGTGAGCATCGACCTGGCCGCCGGCCTGTTTGTTGGCGTCGCTGGCGGCATCCTGGCGAAAATGCAGGTATCCTTGGCTGCCCGCCGCGCCGTTTCCATAAAAACCGCATCATGATGAATCCCTTTGCCCTGTCGTTTTTGATCATGCTGGCCTTCGTGCTGGCCGAACTGCTGATCCTCAAATGGGTGCGCAAGACGCCCGTGCCGTGGAAGGACGTGATCTTCAACCTCAATTCCGGCCATATCCTGATGTGGGTGTTCCGCGGGGTGGAAGTGGCGGCGTTCGCCCTGCTGCTGCGCCATGCGAACCTGCACCTCGTCGACCAGTGGCCCGTGGCGGCGCAATGGGTGTTCGCCTTCTTTGCCTGGGATTTGTGCTTTTACTGGATGCACCGGCTGCACCATAAAATCCCCCTGCTGTGGGCCGTGCACGTGGTGCACCACCAGGGCGAGCATTTCAACCTGTCGCTGGGCGTGCGCAATTCCTGGTATTCGTCGCTGACGAATTTCCCCTTCATCGCCATCCTGGCCGTGCTGGGCGTGCCGCTGGAAATCTTCCTCGTCGTCTCGTCCCTGCATTACACGGTGCAGTTCTACAACCACAATGCGCTGGTGAACAAGTCCGGCATCCTGGATAGCTTCATGGTCACGCCGTCGCACCACCGCGTGCACCACGGCACGGATAAACGCTACATCAACCGCAATTTCGGCGGCACGCTGTTGATCTGGGACAAACTGTTCGGCAGCTTCCAGCCTGAACTCGAGGGCGTGGAAATGCGCTATGGCGTGAAGGGCATGACACCCACGCATAACCCGCTGTTGGCCAGCAATGGCAAACTGTTCAAGTGGCTGCGCGCGCGTTTCCCCCACTGGCAGTCGCGCGGCACTTTCCACGTGCCCGAGCTGTTCATCGGCACCGGCGGCGTGATCCTGTTTGGCCTGGTGATCTATTACGTCAACCATGAAGCGCTGCTGGCGGGCGCGCAGCAAGCCATCCTGTTCGCGCTGATCTTCGGCGGCACCCTGGCGCTGGGCGGCCTGTCGGATGCGAGACGCTGGGGCGCCATCGCCTGGGTCGCCATCGCGCTGGCCATGCCGGCCCTGTATCTGGGCTGGTATGGCGCGCGCGATGCGTGGGGCATGGTTTTCCTGGCCGCGCTGCTGGCGCATGGCCTCGACGGCGCGCGCCGCCTGTGGTGGCCGGCAGCGGCGGGGACGCGCGCGTGACGCAGCCTGTACCTTCGCTGCCGCCGCTGCGCTTCCAGCCCGCACGCGATTCCGCCTTCCGCCGCGAATTGCGCGCGCGCGCCGACGCCTACCTGGCGGACGAAGGAAAACACCGCTTCGGCGACGCGCGCCTGCATGCGAAAACCGTGTTCCTGGCCGCGCTGACGGTGGGGCTGTATGCGCTGGCGCTGCGCGCCGAAAGCACCTGGCCGTTTGTCGCCAGCTACGTGGCTTGCCTGGTCGCGGCCATGACCTTGGCCATGAATACCCTGCACGATGCGGCCCATAGCGCCATCTTCCGCCAGGGAGCCTGGAACCGCGTGCTGATCCGCCTGGTGGGCTTGCCCGTGGGCGTGGACACGGATTTCTGGACCATCCGCCACGTGCATTTCCATCACACGTATGCCAACGTGGAAGGCTATGACCTCGACACGGAACCGAATCCGTTTTTGCGCCAGACGCCATTCCAACGCTGGTCGCCGCAGTACCGCTATCAATACCTGTACTGGCCCGTGGTGGCGGCCCTGTCGCTGCCCTATTTGAACTGGTATGGCGACTGGCTGGACCGCTTCGGCAAGACGCCCGTGGCGGCGCACAGCCGGCTGCAGGGCTGGCGCGGCTGGCTGTCGTTCCTGGGCTGGAAGCTGGGCCATGTGGCGCTGGTGCTGGCGCTGCCCATGTGGGTGCTGCAGCAGCACGGCATCGGCTGGGGCGTGGTGCTGGGCGCGTATTTCGTGGGCCAGATGATCGCCTCGTGCGCGCTGGTGGCGCTGATCCTGGGCACGCACTGGGCCGAAGTCGAGTTTTTCCAGCCGGGCGCGGACGGTACGCTGCCGCACGACTGGTACCAGCACACGTTTTACACGTCTTGCGACTGGACGCCGCAGCCGCGCCGCCTGCGTTGGCTCGGTTACTGGCTCGGTGGCTTGAACCTGCACCTGACGCACCACTTGTTCCCCACCTGGAACCACCGCCACTACCCGGCGCTGGCGCGCATCCTGGCCGAACTGGCGCCGCGCCACGGTCTCGTGTACCGCGAACTCGGTTATGGCCAGCTGCACGCGTCGCAGCAGCAATTCCTGCGCGCCATGGGCCAGCCACCCGCCGGCAGGGACCTGTAACGAATCGTGCTTGACTCGGTTTCTGTTCCGTCTTACATTTCTGTAACGACAGAAATAAGAGAAAATCATGAAATCAAGAACGCCTAACAGAATCGTAGCGAGCGGCAGTGATTTGTGGCCGAGAAGCGCAGCTGTGCTTGAGCACAGTGAGCATCGCAGACCGCAAAGCGCGACGCGGAGTAGATTATGGTAGGCGTTCTGAGTCCGACCACGCAAAAATACATTCTCCATTGGGGGGAAATGGGCACGCGCTGGGGCGTCAACCGCACCGTGGCGCAAATCCACGCGCTGCTGTTCCTGGCCAACGAACCCTTGACGGCGGAAGACATCGCGGCCAGCCTGAATGTGGCCAGGTCCAACGTCAGCAACAGCCTGAAGGAATTGCAAAGCTGGGGCCTGGCGCGCATCACGCACGTGATGGGGGACCGGCGCGACCATTTCGTCGCCCTGCAGGATGTGTGGGAAATCTTCCGCGTCATCATGGAAGAGCGCAAGCGGCGCGAGATCGACCCCACCCTGACGGTGCTGCGCGAATGCGCGATCGAGGGCGAGCACGATGCGGCGATACCGCCGGCGACGCTCGAGCGCATGGGTGAAGTGCTGGCGTTTCTGGAAATGCTCAGCAGCACCTACAGCGACTATAAGAACCTGCCGCCGGCGACCCTGCAGCGCATGCTGTCGATGGGCGGCAAGGTGGCCAAGTTCCTCAGCCCGGAAGACAAACCGGGCAAGCGCGGGGAATCATGAACGGCCCCTCGGAAGGAGAACTGTTCAGGAAGGTGATGGGCGAGCAGTGGCTGACCCTGCACCCGGACATCCGCCACCGCTTCGAGAAAAATCCCGCGCCGGGCCAGCCCCTGTACTACCGGGGTGAACTCAGTGAACTCAGCAGCTCGCGCCTTGGGAAATGCCTCGGCTGGCTGACGCGCCCCTTCATCGATGGCGCCCTGATTCCCCATGATGACCACGACTTCCCCGTGGATATCGAAGTCTATTCGCGCCCCGGCTGCCCCTTCATCTTCAAGCAGCGCACCTACCGCCTGCACGGGCGCGCGCCGATCCGCTTCACCTCCTACATGGCCGAAAGCGCAAAGGGCGAAGTGCTCGAATACGTGGGCATGGGGCTGGGCATGAAGCTGCTGCTCCACGTCGAGGATGGCAACCTGCACTTCACCAGCGACGGCTATTTTTGGGACCTGTTCGGCTGGCGCATGCCGCTGCCCGGCGTGCTCACGCCCGGCAAGACCTATCTGTGCCACCGCAACGAGACGCCGCAGCAGTTCAACATCCGCATCGAGATTCGCCACGCGCTGTTCGGCACCACGTTCACCCAGGCGGGCGTGTTCCGCGAGTCCGCCGCACCGGAAATGAAGGAAACACCATGAATACGCATCTGCTGGCCCTGCAACTGATGGCGGCGCAAGGCTGCCTGGGCGCCTTCGACACCATCTACCACCATGAAATCACGGAGGCGCTGCCGCAAAAGGCCTCCGCAAGGCTGGAATTGACCATCCATGCCACGCGCGCCCTGATCTACAGCCTGCTGTTCGTGGGCCTGGCCGCCTGGGAGTGGCATGGCGCCTGGGCCTGGGTGCTGGTCATCGTCTTTGGCGTGGAAATCGTGCTGACCCTGTGGGATTTCGTCGTGGAAGACCAGACCCGCCTCTTGCCCGCCACGGAGCGGGTCACGCACACGGTGCTGGCGATTAACGCGGGCGCCTTCATCGCCTTGCTGGCCCTGAACAGCAGCGAGTGGGCCACGTTGCCGACGGCCCTCGTGTGGCAGCCGTATGGCTGGCTCAGCGTCTTCCTCGCCCTGTGCGGCGTGGGCGTGGGCTTGTCCGGCCTGCGCGACGCGTATGCCGTGTGGCAGCTGGGCCGGCGCAAGGTGCAGGAAAAGCAAGAGCAGGAAGAGCACCTGCGCTTTGCCGCCGCGCCGCAGTCCGTGCTGGTGACGGGCGCCACGGGTTTCATCGGCCAGCAACTGGTCAGCGCCTTGCTGGCCGATGGCCACGCGGTGACGGTGCTGACGCGCCAGCCGAAACAGGCCGCCTGGACCTTCGATGGCCAGGTGCGCTGCATCGACTCGCTGGACACATTGGCGGATGCGCAGCGCATCGACATGGTGGTCAACCTGGCCGGCGCGCGCATCGTCGGGCGGCGCTGGACGGAGGAGCGCAAGGCGGCGCTGCGCCGCAGCCGGGTGGCGCTGACGCAGGAACTGGTGGCGTGGATCGCCCGCGCGCAGCACAAGCCGCGCGTACTGCTGTCGGCATCGGCCATCGGCTATTACGGCGTGCAGCCGCAGGGCGACGCGACGGAACTGACGGAGGAGAGCGCGCCGCAAGCCATCTTCATGTCGCAGCTGTGCCAGGAATGGGAAGCGGCCGCGCGCCAGGCGGAGGCATTTGGCGTGCAGGTGGGCTGCATGCGCTTTGGCCTCGTCTTCGGCCACCAGGGTTCGCTGCCGCAGATGCTGCTGCCGATCCGCTTCGGCGTGGGCGGCCCGCTGGGCAGCGGCAAGCAGTGGGTCACGTGGGTGCACGTGCGCGACGTGATCCGCGGCATCGCCCACCTGGCGCGCCGCAGCGAAGACCACGCAGTGAGCGGCGCCTACAACTTCTGCGCGCCGGAAGCGATTGAACAGCGCCGCTTCGCCCAAGTGGCGGGCGCCGTGCTGCACCGCCCCAGCTTCCTGCCCACGCCGGCCTTCGTCATGCGCGCCATGCTGGGCGAGCAGGCCGACTTGCTGGTGGAAGGCCAGCGGGTCGCGCCGCGCCGGCTGCTCGGAGAAGGCTTTGCCTTCCGCTACCCACAGCTGGAAGGGGCGCTGCGCAGTTTATAAGTTGGCGTAAGATGGGGATGGGAGGAACCGAACCATGCCCCGTTTCAGCCATACGATAGACAGCCATACCTATGCCTTCGCCAGCCTGAAGGAGCTGCTGGCGAAGGCCACGCCGCCCCGTTCGGGCGATGTGCTGGCCGGCGTGGCGGCAGCCAGCGCGCGTGAACGGGTGGCGGCGCAGCTGGCGCTGGCGGACATGCCCTTGTTGACCTTTCTCAATGAGGCGCTGGTGCCGTATGAAGACGATGAAGTCACGCGCCTGATCATCGACAGCCACGAGCGCGCCGCCCTGGCGCCGATTTCCCACCTGTGCGTGGGCGATTTCCGCGACTGGCTGCTCGACGACGCGACGGATACGCCAACGCTGTCCCAGGTCGCCGCCGGCATCACGCCGGAAATGGCGGCGGCCGTCTCAAAAATCATGCGCCTGCAGGACCTGGTGCTGGTGGCCCGCAAGTGCAAGGTCGTCACGGCCTTTCGCAATACCCTGGGCCTGGAAGGCCGCCTGTCCACGCGGCTGCAGCCGAATCATCCGACGGACGACGCCACGGGCATTGCCGCCTCCATCCTCGATGGCCTGCTGCTGGGCAGCGGCGACGCCGTGATCGGCATCAATCCGGCCACCGACAATGTGGCGCAGGTGGTCGCGCTGCTGCACCTGCTCGACGCCGTCATTGATCAATATCAGATTCCCGCACAGTCGTGCGTGCTCACCCACATCACCAATACGCTCGAGGCGATACGCCGCGGCGCACCCGTCGACCTGGTATTCCAGTCGGTGGCGGGCACGCAGGCGGCCAACCGCAGCTTCGGCATCGACCTGTCCCTGCTGGCCGAGGGCCAGACGGCGGCCCTGTCGCTGGGGCGCGGCACGGTGGGCAACAACGTCATGTATTTCGAGACGGGGCAGGGCAGCGCCCTGTCGGCCGGCGCCCACCACGGCATGGACCAGCAAACGTGCGAAGCGCGCGCGTATGCGGTGGCGCGCGCCTTCCAGCCGCTGCTGGTCAATTCCGTGGTGGGCTTCATCGGCCCCGAATACCTGTACGACGGCAAGCAGATCATGCGCGCGGGGCTGGAAGACCATTTCTGCGCCAAGCTGCTTGGGCTGCCCATGGGCTGCGACGTGTGCTACACCAACCACGCGGAAGCGGACCAGGACGACATGGATGCCTTGCTGACCATGCTGGGCGTGGCCGGCTGCAATTTCATCATGGGCGTGCCGGGCGCGGACGACATCATGCTGGGCTACCAGAGCACCTCGTTCCACGACGCCCTGTATGCGCGCCGCGTGCTGGGCCTGCGTCCGGCGCCCGAATTCGCGGCCTGGCTGGCGCGCATGCGGATTACGGATGCGCAGGGCCTTTTGCACACGGCGCTGGCGCCCGCCTTCCAGGCGGCCCTGCTGCGCCTGGACGGCTAGGGAGATACATGGACGAGAAAAGCCCGTGGCAGGCGCTGCGCGCGCATACGGCGGCGCGCATCGCGCTGGGGCGCTGCGGCGTGAGCGTGCCGACCAGCGCGCAGCTGGCGTTCCAGCTGGCCCACGCGCAGGCGCGCGACGCCGTGCACCTGGCGCTCGATGGCGGTGCCCTGGCGCAGACGCTGACAGAACAGGGGCTGGCCAGCGTGCAGCTGCACAGCGCCGCCGCCACGCGCGCCGACTATCTGCAACGCCCCGACCTGGGGCGCCGCCTCGACGACGCTTCACGCGTGCGGCTGGCCGCCTGTGCCACGGGAGTCGACCTGGCGCTGGTGGCGGCCGATGGCCTGTCGGCGCTGGCCGTGCAGCGCCACGCGGCGCCCTTCCTGGCCGCCTTGCGCGAACGGCTGGCGCTGGAAGCGTGGACGCTGTCGCCGCTGCACATCGTGGCGCAGGGACGGGTGGCCATCGGCGACGAAATAGGGGAGTTGCTGAAGGCGCGCGCCGTGCTGGTGCTGATCGGCGAGCGGCCGGGCCTCAGTTCCCCGGACAGTCTGGGCCTGTACCTGACGTGGGCGCCAAAAACAGGCTTGCTGGACGAGCGCCGCAACTGCATCTCGAACGTGCGCCCGGAAGGGCTGGCGTATGCGCCGGCGGCGTACCGGCTGCATTATCTGCTGTCGCAGGCGTTCAGCCGGCAGCTGTCGGGCGTGGGCTTGAAGGATGAAACGGTGGCGGAAGGCGCGGCCCTGGCGGGTGCGCGCAACTTCCTGCTGGAGTGATCAGACTTCGCGGATTTCGTCCAGCGGCCAGCGCGGGCGCACGTTGAACGAGTAATCGTGCTTGGCCGCCTGCGGGTTGATTTGCAGGCGCATGGCGCCGGCAAAGGCGATCATGGCGCCGTTATCGGTACAGAATTCCAGCTCCGGGTAATACACCTTGAAGCGCTTCTTGGCGGCCGCCGCGTTGAGCGAGGCGCGCAATTGCGCGTTGGCGCCCACGCCGCCGGCGATCACCAGGCGTTTCAAGCCCGTGTGCTTGAGGGCCGCCACGCATTTGGCCGTCAGCACGTCGACGATGGCGTCGACGAAGCCGCGCGCGATATTCGCCTTGTCCTGTTCGCAGATATTCGCGATGACTTTTTCTTCATGATTCTTGACCACGGTCAGCACGGCTGTCTTCAAACCGGAGAAACTGAAATTGAAATCCTTCGAGTGCAGCATGGGGCGCGGCAGTTTATAGGCCAGCGGGTCGCCGAATTCGGCCAGACGCGAAATGGCGGGGCCGCCCGGATAGCCCAGTCCCAGCAGCTTGGCCGACTTGTCGAACGCTTCGCCGGCCGCATCATCGAGCGTTTCGCCCAGCATCGTGTACTGGCCCACGCCATCGACGCGCATCAGCTGCGTATGGCCGCCCGAGACCAGCAGGGCGATGAAGGGAAATTCCGGCGGTTCCGACGCCAGCAATGGCGACAGCAGATGGCCTTCCAGGTGGTGGATGCCCAGCACCGGCTTGTTGATGGCCAGGCCCAGGCTGCAGGCTACGGAGGAACCCACCAGCAGCGCGCCGGCCAGGCCGGGCCCCTGCGTATAGGCGATGGCGTCGATCTCGGGCAGGGTGATGCCGGCCTTGGCCAGGGTTTCTTCGAGCAGCGGGATGGCGCGGCGGATATGGTCGCGTGACGCCAGTTCCGGCACCACGCCCCCATATTGCTCGTGCATGGCTACTTGCGAGTAGAGGGCGTGCGACAGCAGGCCGCGTTGCGTGTCGTACAAGGCCAGGCCGGTTTCGTCACAGGAGGATTCGACGCCAAGAACAATCATGAAGGTGCTAAATAGGGAGGAGTAATCCGCCATTGTAAAGGAAAGCCGGCTGGTCCACCGTGCGGCGGGCGCACCATTTCGGCGGCAGTGTGCACTTGCGCAGTGCGCGGCGGCGGGGTTTCCCCCTGCATGTTGGCCATTTTTTGCCCGTGCGGCACTGGCACCGCTCTTGCTTAGACAGGCGTGTGCCTTTCTCAAGGGAGCTAGCGATGTCGGAACAATGGAAAATGATTTGCCGCCTGAAGGACATGCCGCCGGCGGGTGCGCGCATGGTGCAGCGGGGCCTGGCCTGGCAGGATTTACCGGGCGTGGCGCTGTTTCGCGCCCTGGATGACACGGTGTACGCGCTGCTCGACACGGTGCCTTGCCTGGGAGGCCCGCTGGCGCACGGGGTGCTGATGGAGAAAAACCTGATGGGACCGAAGAACAGCTGGATCATCGAGCTCGATTCGGGGCGCCTGGTGGCGCCGGTGCAGGGCATGGCGCGCACGTACGCCGTGCGCATCCTGGACGGGCGCATCTACCTGGACGTCAATGAACTCAATATCCCGGCCAGCAAGGCGGAACAGGCGCTGGCGGGATCGTTCGCCGTGCTGCCGCATGTGCAGATGGCAGTGTGAAAAAAAACGGCGCACAGGGCGCCGTTTTTGGTCTCCGCGAGAGGCTTACGCCGGGCGGTTCAACAAGTGCGCATGCGCGTCGCGCAGCATGGTCGCCGTCGTGTCCCAGTCGATGCAGCCGTCGGTGACGGAGCAGCCGTAGGTCAGTTGCGACAGGTCTTGCGGGATCTTCTGGTTGCCGCCGACGATGTTCGATTCGATCATCACGCCCACCAGCGAGCGGTTGCCCTGGCGGATCTGGTTGACCACGTCGGCCATCACCAGCGGCTGCAGTTCCGGCTTCTTGTAGCTGTTCGCGTGCGAGCAGTCGACCACCAGGTTGGCGGGCAGCTTGGCCTTGGCCAGCGCCTGTTCGGCGATGGCGATCGACACGGAATCGTAGTTCGGGCGGCCGTCGCCGCCGCGCAGCACGACGTGGCCGTAGGCGTTGCCGCGCGTGCGCACGATGGCCACATTGCCTTCGCCGTTAATGCCCAGGAAGGAGTGCGGGTGCGCCGACGACAGGATGGCGTTGACGGCGATGCTGATGTCGCCATCGGTGCCGTTCTTGAAGCCGACGGGCGTCGACAGGCCGGACGACATTTCGCGGTGCGTCTGCGATTCCGTGGTGCGCGCGCCGATGGCCGTCCAGGCGATCAGGTCGCCCAGGTATTGCGGCGAGATGGGGTCCAGCGCTTCGGTGGCGGTGGGCAGGCCCAGTTCGCACACGTCGAGCAGGAACTGGCGCGCCTTTTCCATGCCTTCGTTGACCTTGAACGAGTCGTCCATGTACGGGTCGTTGATATAGCCCTTCCAGCCCGTGGTGGTACGCGGTTTTTCGAAATACACGCGCATCACCAGCAGCATCGTGTCCTTGACTTCCTCTTGCAGCGCTTTCAGGCGGCGCGCGTAATCGAGGCCGGCGACGGGGTCGTGGATCGAGCACGGGCCGACGACGACGAACAGGCGCTGGTCCTTGCGGTCGATGATGTTGCGCAGCGCTTCGCGGCCGCGGCTGACGGTGTCGAAGGCGCTTTCCGACAGGGGCAGCTTGGCGTGCAGTTCGGCCGGTGTCGGCATGGGCGCGAAAGAGGTGACGTTGATATTTTCGATGTCTGGCGTATTCATGATTCTGGCTCGGCTTTCGCTATTGCGTTCTTTAAGAGGCAATAGTGTAGCGGAAATGCGGCCTGGCGGCGGGGATGGGGCCAAAACGGGAATGGCTGAGTTGTTTTTATGGCAGGGCCGGCACGCCGCCGGCCCCTTGCTTCCGGGCGCTCAATGACCGCCGGCCAGGCTGGCGCCAACGCTGTAGCGGGCGATGCGCGGGTAGTTGCCGGCCAGCTCGGGCGGCCGGGACAGGCCGGGATGGCGCCGTACATGCGCAAGTATGGCGCTTTCGTGCTGGCGTATCTGCGTATCGAGGCAGGCGATCTGCTGGCGCAGCAATTGATGCAGCGCAATCTGGCCCGCATGGAAATGGGTTTCCAGGCGCGCCATTTCCTGCTGGCGCAGCTGCCGCACGGCTTGCAGGCGGCGCAGCCACTGGCGCAGCTCCACGTAGGCGGGTGAAGGCGGCGTCCAGGGGACGGGGCGTGCCGCCGCGCAATACTTGGCCAGCACCACGGCGCCGCGCACCGCGCCGCCGGGCAGGCCGCAGCCGCGCGCATACGCTTCCAGCCGGCCGGGATCGGCATCGCAGACCAGCATGCCCATGCCGGCCAGCGCGCTGGCGGCCGCCTCGCTGTGCGGCTCGTTCACGCGCATGCAGACGCGCAAGCCCATGACGGACACGTCGTTCCTTTGCAGCCAGCTGCGCAGCCAGCGGTAGCCGGCCACGTCGTTTTCCAGCACCTTGCACAGCACTTCGCCGCCCGAGAGCAGCACGGCTTTCAGCAGCAGCTTGCTCGTTTCGATGCCGACGAAGGCCGTTTCCTGTTTGCTTGCGTGTTCCATGATGACTCCTCCTGTGCAGTCTTATACGCAGCGGTGGCGCGTTTGGATGCAGTTCCATCCAAGAAATAGCTTGAAAGACTGTTGCATTGGCGTCCATGGCGGCTTCCAGCCCGTCTGCAAGGGGGAGAATCCGTGTAAACTGGCGCCATGACGACTGTTTCCATCCCCCATACCGATGTGGCCGGCGAGCCATTCCCCGCAGCACGTTTCATCAAGGAAATAGGGCGCGGCAAGAACGGCGCGCGCAGCATGACGCGCGATGACGCCCGCGCCCTGTACCGCGCCATGCTCGAGGGCCGCGTGTCGGACCTGGAATTGGGCGGTATTTTGTTGTCCATGCGCATCAAAGGCGAGTCCGTGGACGAGATCGCCGGCTTCCTCGACGCGGCCGAAGCGTCATTCGTCCCGCTGGCCGCGCCGGCCGGCGAATTCGCGCCCATCATCATTCCCAGCTACAACGGCGCCCGCAAGATGGCCAACCTGACGGCCTTGCTGGCGCTGCTGCTGGCGCGCGCGGGGGCGCCCGTGCTCGTGCATGGCGTGACGGGCGACCCGGGCCGCATCACGACGGCCGAAGTGCTGGCCGCGCTGGGCGTGCCCGCCTCGCCGGACCATGCGCAGGCCGAGGCCGCCATAGCGCGCGGGGAAGCCGCCTTCCTGCCCATCGCTGCGCTGGCGCCGCGTCTGGCGCACATGCTGTCCCTGCGGCGCGTGCTGGGCGTGCGCAATTCCACGCACACCCTGGTGAAAATCATGCAGCCGTTCGCCGGTCCCGCCCTGCGCCTGGTGTCGTACACGCACCCGGAATACCTGGAAATGCTCGGTGAATATTTCCTGACAGCATCAGATCCTGCGCGCGGCGACGCTTTCCTGATGCGCGGCACGGAAGGCGAAACGGTGGCCAATGCCAACAAGGCGCAGCAGATCGACTGGTTTCACGGGAGCGAACGCACGGTGCTGGTGGAAAAACAGTTGCTGGTAGAAGAGTTGCCGCACTTGCCGGCCGAGCGCGATGCAGCCACCACGGCCGCCTGGATCGCCGCCGTGCTGCGCGGCGAGGTACCCGTGCCGCCGTCGATCGCCGAGCAGGTGGAGCAATGCCTGATGGCGTCGCGGCAGATTGCAGCACGGCCGCGCTAGCCGCGCCGCCGCAGTTTACAATGGCGTCTTTGTAATCAGCGGTGACCGGAATTCTTATGGCAAAACAATTTGATGTGGCAGTGATCGGCGCGGGCGCGGCCGGCATGATGTGTGCGGCTGTTGCCGCCCAGCAAGGCAAGCGCGTGGTGTTGATCGATCACGCGGCCAAGCTGGCCGAAAAGATCCGCATCTCGGGCGGTGGACGGTGCAATTTCACCAATATTAACGCCACGCCACAAAATTTCCTCTCGGAAAACCCGCATTTCTGCAAGAGCGCGCTGTCGCGCTACACGCCGCAGGATTTCCTCGCGCTGGTGAAAAAATACCGGATCGGCTACCACGAAAAGCACAAGGGCCAGCAATTCTGCAATGAATCGGCCGAGCAGATCATCGACATGCTCAAGGACGAGTGCGCCGCTGGCGGCGTGCATTGGCGCATGCCGTGCAAGATCGACAATGTTGTGCAGCAGGAAGATGGCGGCTTCGTGCTGCAGACGGATAGCGGCGACATCGAGACGGCCAGCATCGTCATCGCCACGGGCGGACTGTCGATCCCGAAGATCGGCGCCACGGATTTCGCCTACCGCATCGCCAAGCAATTCGATTTGATGATGGTCGAACCCCGTCCGGCCCTGGTGCCGCTGACGTTCGACCCGGCCAGCTGGGCGCCGTTCGCGGAACTGTCCGGCATCGCGCTGGAAGTGGATGTGGAAACGGGCAGCTTGAAAGGCCGCAAGGCAACGGGTGCGCGTTTCCGCGAAGATTTGCTGTTCACCCACCGCGGCTTGTCGGGCCCGGCGATTCTGCAGATTTCCAGCTACTGGCTGCCGGGCGAGCCCATCGTCGTCAACCTGTTGCCGGAAGTGGACGTGGCGCAGACCTTGATTGAAGGCAAGGGCACCTTGAAGAAGCAGCTGGGCAATATCGTCGCGCAATGGCTGCCGCAGCGCCTGGCGGACTGCTTGCTGGCCGTCAACGGCCTGGCGCCGGATGCGCGCATCGCCGACATGCCCGACGCGCAGCTGCGCAAGCTGGGCCAGGCCATCAATGCCTGGTCCATCGTGCCGAACGGTTCCGAAGGCTACCGCAAGGCGGAAGTGACGCGCGGCGGCATCGACACGCGCGAACTGTCGCAGCAGACCATGATGGCGAATAAGGTGCCGGGCCTGTATTTCATCGGTGAATCGGTCGATGTGACGGGCTGGCTGGGCGGTTACAACTTCCAGTGGGCCTGGGCTTCCGGCGTGGCGGCAGGTATTGCCTTGCAGTAAGCAAGTCTGTAGGATGGGGTTCTGGCGCCCGGTGCGCCGACCCCGGTGCGTGGTTTACGCCACATTCCGGCAGCGACCGCAGGCTGCATGCCGCACGCAAGTGGGGGAGGGGCTTCCCTTTCCGAATAAAAGCTGCTACTATCTATCTCTTCCTATACACCACCTCAACGGTTTGAATTTTACATGACCACTATTCGCCTTAAAGAAAACGAGCCGTTCGAAGTCGCAATGCGTCGCTTCAAACGCACCATCGAAAAAACGGGTCTGCTGACCGAATTGCGCGCACGCGAATTCTACGAAAAGCCAACAGCTGAGCGCAAGCGCAAGCTGGCAGCTGCTGTCAAGCGTCATTACAAACGCATCCGCAGCCAACAACTGCCGAAAAAATTATTCTAAGACTGTTCAGTCAGAACCAACCCGGGTAGTTCGGCGCATTGTTCGCCACGGGTTTTGTTTTGATTCGCCTGAAGTGATACTTCAGATGAGTCGCATACCCGCTCCGGTTCGCCGCAGCGGGTTTTCGCTTTTGTGGCTGCCTGCTTGGAGTACACAGATCAGCATCGAGCCCTACTTACCAACACGAGGATTGCCATGAGCTTGAAAGAACAAATTACCGAAGACATGAAAAACGCCATGCGCGCCAAGGAAGCGGGCAAGCTGGGCACGATTCGCCTGTTGCTGGCGGAAATCAAGCGCAAGGAAGTCGACGAGCGCATCGAATTGACGGATGCCCACGTGACGGCCATCGTGGAAAAGATGATCAAGCAGCGCAAGGATTCGATCACCCAGTTCGAAGCCGGTGGCCGTGCCGACCTGGCCGACATTGAAAAAGCCGAACTGGTGCACCTGATCGGCTACATGCCTGCCGGCCTGTCGGAAGAAGAAGTGGCGGCCGAAGTGGCTGCCGCCGTGGCCGCCTCGGGCGCCGCCGGTCCGCAAGACATGGGCAAGGTCATGGCCATCGTCAAGCCGAAGCTGGCTGGCCGCGCCGACATGACGGTGGTGTCCGCCCTGGTCAAGAAAGCCTTGACGCCGGCAGCGTAAGCATACAATAGTAGCAAGGGCTGCCAGCCGTCGCGCTGGCAGCCTGTTAACAGCCCACACGTTGACCTGGCTCAACCTCAGGCCGCGTGCGGTAGTATAGTCTGACCTATAACAAGACCCGCCCTAGCCAGTGATACCTCAATCCTTCATTTCCGATTTGCTCAACCGCGTCGATATCGTCGATGTCGTGGGGCGCTATGTGCAACTGAAAAAAGGTGGCGCCAATTTCATGGGCTTGTGCCCGTTCCACAGTGAAAAATCGCCCAGCTTTACCGTCAGCCCCACCAAGCAGTTCTATCACTGCTTCGGCTGTGGCGCGCATGGCACCTCGATCGGCTTCCTGATCGAGTACTCGGGCATGGGCTTTGTCGACGCCGTCAAGGACCTGGCGCAGAACGTGGGCATGGTCGTGCCGGAAGCGGACGACAAGATCCCGCCAGCCCAGCGCGCGCAGATCCAGGCGCAAAGCCTGGCCCTGTCCGACGCCATGACGCAGGCGTGCGATTATTATCGCGGGCAATTGCGCCACGCACCGGAAGCCATCGCCTACCTCAAAAACCGGGGCTTGACGGGCGAAGTGGCCGCTCGCTTCGGCATGGGTTTCGCGCCCGGCGGCTGGGACAACCTGCGCTCCGTCTTCCCCGACTACGATGTGGTCGCCTTGGCCGAAGCGGGCCTGGTGATCGACAAGGTCGATGAAGAGGGCAACAACCGCAAGCGTTACGACCGTTTCCGTGAGCGCATCATGTTTCCGATTCGCAATACCAAGGGGCAGGTCATCGCCTTTGGCGGCCGCGTGCTCGACCATGGCGAACCGAAATACCTGAACTCGCCGGAAACCCCCTTGTTTTCCAAGGGTTTCGAACTGTATGGCTTGTTCGAGGCGCGCCAGGCCATCCGTGACGCCGGCTATGTGCTGGTGACGGAAGGCTATATGGACGTCGTTGCCTTGGCGCAAATGGGTTTCCCGCAAGCGGTGGCCACCCTGGGCACGGCGTGCACGCCCACCCACGTGCAAAAACTGCTGCGCCAGACGGATAACGTGATTTTCAGCTTCGACGGCGACAAGGCCGGCCGCCGCGCCGCGCGCCGCGCGCTGGAAGCGAGCCTGGCCCACGTGTCGGACAATAAAACTATCAAATTCCTGTTCTTGCCGTCGGAACACGATCCGGACAGTTACATCCGCGAATTCGGCGCCGAAGGTTTTGAACAGCAAGTGCATGAAGCCATGCCGCTGTCGCAATTTTTGCTGAAAGAAGTGTCGGGCGAGCATGATCTGTCGGAGCCGGAAGGGCGCGCCCGCGTGCAGTTCGACGCCAAGCCGCTGCTGCAGCTGATGGCGCCGTCGTCCTTGCGCCTGCAGATCGTGCGGGGACTGGCGCAGCTGACGCAGTCCACGCCGGCCGAGATCGAAGCTCTGTTTGAGCTGGCGAAACCCGTTGCCGTGGCGCATCGCGCGCCGCCGAAATCGGGCCGCCCCGTGCCTGTCGGCCTGGAATTGAAGATCATGCGCATGCTGGTGGCGCATCCGCCGCTGACCATGCGCATCGACGAGGCCGCCCTGGCCGCCTTCCAGCACCTGGGGCCGGATGCGGCGCACAGCCTGGGGCAACTGGTGGCTGTGGGCCAGGCGCTGGGCGAGCACGGCAGTTTTGCCGCGCTGGCGCAGCAGTTGAAGGAGCTGGGCAGCGAGTACGATGAGATCATCGGCGAGATCGCGGCCGGTACGGAATCCGATTACGACAGTGAATTGTCGTGGCTGGTGAGCACCATCCGCGAGATCAAATTGAATGCCTTGAAGGCGGAATTGCAGCAATTGTTTGCGTCGGGTTTGCCATCCGAGAAAATTGGTGTACGCTACCGCGAAATCATGCAGGAGCAGGGGGCGCTGGAGCGCGAGCGCGATGCCGAGTTGGTGAATCGCTAACCTTGCCTTGAGGGTATGGCGCGCACTGGAAAAACATTTTTCGCGTGCTATAATTAAATGCTAAGTATTGTGTGCTTTGGCAAGCTAGTTCTGTTTCGTAAATAGTATTTGTTTTCAGTAAGTTAGGCTCTTGATCGGCGCGGTGGATCGTGTCGGCAGCCAGGGCCAACTGGCGTTTTCGGCGTTGCGGGCAAGGCTCGCAGACGCTGGCAAGCCGCGCCAGGCTCTCGCTCCCAACGCGGTCGATGCAGGAATTTTTGCCGAGGCGGCTGGCAACAGCCGGTGGACAGGAATTGCTGCGCTTCCCGCGGATCGTGGCCGATGAGGTGTAAGTAACGTAACAGTGTCGAATTTGCGTAGTCGGCAGGTTCGAAGATGGTGGTTCCCGCAGGTAGACAGGGAACTGGCAGCAAACTTTATCCTAATCCACCGTAAAGCAAGTCGTTGTGTAATCGAAAGCGCCTGTGCCAATCAAGAAACCCGAATCCAAAGCGGCTGCAAAGCCCACTAAAGTTACCACGAAAGCCGAAAAGGCGCTCGACCGGCCAGAAGCGCGCGTTACCAGCGCGCCCGTGGTCAGCCAGACCACCGACGCTGCCACCCTGGCAGCCATCGATACGTCCGGTTATGTCTTGCCGTCGGTAAAAGTGCCAGGCCGCCGCGGCCGCAAGCCAAAAGAATTCCAGCCAGAAAATGATGAAGTCGCCGCCCTGAACGCCGTCGAGCGGGCCGAACTGAAGGCCGTCGACAAGGCCAAGGCCAAGGACCGCAAGGCGAAAGAGCGCGCGCTGCTGAAGGACGCGTTCTCGTCCGATACGGAAGCGAGCGAGGAAGAACTCGAGCGCCGGCGCCAGAAACTCAAGACCCTGATCAAGTTCGGCAAGGAACGCGGTTTCCTCACGTACGCGGAAATCAACGATCACTTGCCCGAAAACATAGTCGATCCGGAGGCCATCGAAGGCATCATCGGTACCTTCAATGACATGGGTATCGCCGTCTACGAGCACGCGCCCGATGCGGAAACGTTGTTGCTGTCCGATAACGTTGCCGTCGTCACCAGCGATGACGAGGCGGAAGCTGCGGCCGAGGCCGCATTGTCGACCGTCGATTCCGATTTCGGCCGCACCACCGACCCCGTGCGCATGTATATGCGCGAAATGGGCTCGGTCGAGCTGCTGACGCGCGAAGGCGAGATCGAGATCGCCAAACGCATCGAAGATGGCTTGAAAGACATGATCCAGGCCATTTCCGCCTGTCCCGTGACGATCGCCGAAATCATCGCCGCCGCCGACCGCATCGCCAACGAAGAGATCAAGATCGACGAAATCGTCGACGGTCTCGTCGATGAAAACGAGCCGGTCGCCGCCGCCCCTGTCGTCGTCGCTCCCGTCGAGGAAGACGAGGAAGAAGGCGAAGCGGAAGAAGAGGAAGAAGAAGAGGAAGAAGAAGCGAGCGCGTCGGGCGCCGCCGGTTTCTCCGCGGAACAGCTGGAAACCCTGAAACGCACGGCGCTGGAAAAATTCGCCGTCATTTCGCAGCAGTTCGACAAGATGCGCCGCGCCTTCGAAAAAGAAGGCTACAACTCGAAACCGTACGCCAAGGCGCAGGAAGCCATTTCGCAAGAATTGCTGGGCATCCGCTTCACGGCCAAGGTGGTGGAAAAGCTGTGCGACACCCTGCGCGGCCAGGTCGACGAAGTGCGCCATATCGAAAAGCAAATCCTCGACGTGGCCGTGAACCGCTGCGGCATGCCGCGCGCCCACTTCATCAAGGTCTTCCCGGGCAATGAAACCAACCTCGACTGGGTCGATGGCGAAGTCAACGCAGGACACGCGTACAGCGCCATCTTGGGCCGTAACATTCCGACCGTCAAGGAACTGCAGCAACGCCTGATCGACCTGCAGGCGAGGGTCGTGCTGCCGCTGCCGGACTTGCGCAACATCAACCGCCAGATGGCGGCCGGTGAAATGAAGGCGCGCAAGGCCAAGCGCGAAATGACGGAGGCCAACTTGCGCCTGGTCATTTCGATCGCCAAGAAATACACGAACCGCGGCCTGCAATTCCTCGATTTGATTCAGGAAGGCAATATTGGCCTGATGAAGGCCGTCGACAAGTTCGAGTACCGCCGCGGCTACAAGTTCTCCACGTATGCGACGTGGTGGATCCGCCAGGCCATCACGCGCTCGATCGCCGACCAGGCGCGCACGATCCGCATTCCCGTGCACATGATCGAGACGATCAACAAGATGAACCGGATTTCCCGCCAAATCCTGCAGGAAACGGGCGCGGAACCCGATCCGGCCACCCTGGCGATCAAGATGGAGATGCCCGAGGACAAGATCCGCAAGATCATGAAAATCGCCAAGGAACCGATCTCGATGGAAACGCCGATCGGCGACGACGACGATTCCCATCTGGGCGACTTCATCGAGGACAACAACACCCTGGCGCCGGCCGACGCGGCCCTGCACGCATCCATGCGGGGCGTGGTCAAGGACGTGCTCGATTCCCTGACGCCACGCGAAGCGAAAGTGCTGCGCATGCGTTTCGGCATCGAGATGTCCACCGACCACACCTTGGAAGAAGTGGGCAAGCAATTTGACGTGACGCGCGAGCGCATCCGCCAGATCGAAGCCAAGGCGCTGCGCAAGCTGCGCCACCCATCGCGCTCCGACAAGCTGAAAAGCTTCTTGGAAGGCAACTAGAAGCCAATAGGGCTTGACGTGCGCCCCTGATACCCCTATCCTCGCGTGTCCGTTTCCAAAACGGCCGCGCGAGGCGGGCATCAACAGCGCCGCCACGCCGCAGTCCCCTGGGCCTCTAGCTCATGCTTGGTTAGAGCAGCGGACTCATAATCCGTTGGTGCCGTGTTCGACTCACGGGAGGCCCACCAGAATTTAGCAGCAATAGATCAAGCCCCGGCGGGTGACTGTCGGGGCTTTTTTATGCGCGAGACAATCACCTCATGGTTTTGTGATTCGGGCATGCTAGCCGGCATTGCCACTAACTTCATCTTTATAGCGGTACGGAGCGCGTAAGAGGCGCTGCGCACTTTGCCTGCCGTTCGACCTTGTGTTTGCAATTAAGTATGCTACAGGTCATCATCGTTGTTCAATGTGTTTATTGTTGAGCTTGTGTCTGAATGGCGGACTTGACCCTGTCACCCTCTGTGTAGGCTTTTCAAGAAGACAGTTCTCGGATTTTTCTTATTTTTCTTTCTGACCTTGATTAAATTTATTTATTGTACTAAATTTATAAAGTTACCTTTTGGAGGTCAAAATGAGTGTTCCTACTGAAGTTGTTGTCAACCCATATCGACCCGGTGCTGGGCATCGTCCCCCATACGTTGCCGGTCGCGAGAAAGAGCAAGCTGATGTGGAGCAATATTTCAAGCAAGATCAAATTTTGACTAATATTGTTCTTACTGGGTTGCGTGGAGTTGGGAAGACGGTATTTCTTGACGAACTCAGGAAGCCGGCAGCAATGAATAAATGGTACTGGGTTGGAACCGACCTCTCCGAGTCCGCTTCAATATCTGAAGATAATCTTGCGACGCGGCTGCTTGCAGACCTAGCCGTTGTGACATCAGGTTTTACTTATAAAGATAAGTTGCCGGCTGGGCCGGGGTTCATGCAGCAGTCTACGACAATTATTCGCACACTTGATTTTCATTTTCTGAAAAATATATATGATACGACACCAGGCCTTATCGTAGATAAACTGAAGGCGGTGCTAGAGCTTTCTTGGGTCGCTATACAGAATTCTGATTCTAGAGGGGTAATATTTGCCTACGATGAGGCACAAAATTTAACTGATCATGCGGCTAAAGAACAATATCCGCTCTCTATGCTCCTAGATTTATTTCAATCGATTCAACGTAAAGGCATCCCATATATGCTTTTGCTAACTGGGCTGCCTACTCTCTTTCCAAAGCTGGTTGAGGCACGGACTTATGCAGAGAGAATGTTTCATGTTGTGACGCTAAATCGACTGGAAGTGCAGGATTGTCGTGATGCCATTACAAAGCCTATTGAAAACTTTCCTGCAAAATTTACCGAAAATGGGATTGAAAGAATTTGTGAGGTTTCAGGAGGATATCCTTATTTTATTCAATTTATTTGTCGAGAGTCATTTGATTTGGTTTTGCGAAAAGAAAATGTCGACGAATCTAGATTTCTATCGATTGTTGCGAAGCTCGATACGGATTTTTTTGCAGGACGTTGGGCCAGGGCGACAGACCGGCAACGAGACCTTATGCGACTGATTGCACAATTGCCGAATGCGGAAAATGAATTTTCGGTGCAGGAAATTGTGGAGGTCTCGAAGGAAACTGAGGAAAAATCATTCTCTAGTAGTCATGTCAATCAGATGTTGGTTTCGTTAGTAGGGGCGGGCTTAATTTTTAAAAATAGACATGGCCGCTATGCATTCGCAGTACCTCTGCTATCCCATTTTATCAATCGTCAATCATAACTAACATGATGAAGCCCCGGCGGGCCACTGCCGGGGCTTTTTTCGTGCTGTCGTACAATCGCGGCATTGCGATTTATCAAGGATGAAATGAGATGACGGCTGAAGTGAAGATGGACGATATTGTGGTGGGTGACGGCAAGGCGGCGGCGCGCGGTGCGCTGATTACGGCGCACTATCGGGGCTGGCTGGAAGATGGGACGGAGTTTGATTCGTCGCACAAGCGGGGCGAGCCATTTCGCTGCGTGTTGAGCAATAACAAGGTGATTCAGGGCTGGATTCTGGGTTTGCAGGGCATGCAGGTGGGCGGCACGCGCAAGCTGTGGGTGCCGGCGGCGCTGGCGTATGGCGAGCGGCAGGTGGGCTTGATTCCGCCAAACTCCAATTTGATCTTCGAGATTGAGTTGCTGGAAGTGCTGACGCGCGATTGATGTTTGGATGGTGTCATCAGGCCGATACGACGCCGGTTTTTTTCAGCAGCAGTTGCTCGACATCGGCGCGCAGCGCCTGCTGCGTGGGGAAGTTGGCATAGCGCAAGGTGACGTAGCCGGCCAACCTGAGCATGGCGTCGCGTTCCCTGTCCTGGCGCTCGCGGCCGTTGTGGCTGCTGTCGTCGAGCTCGATCACGGCGATGACGTTCAGTTGCTGGCTGCACAAAACAAAATCGGCCACCTTGCGGTCGAAACGGTTTCTGTTCGCCCATCCCTTCGCCGTCACCAGCGCGGAAAACGCCACTTGCGCCAGCACCGTGCATTCCGGCAATGCCGTTTGCAGCAGGTGGTACATCTGCTGCTCGCGCGCCGTCATGACGGGTTTTCTGTGCAGCCGCAGCGGCGCACGGGACTTCGTGTTTCCGCGCACGGCCAGCATGGCAAAGAGCAGGAGCAAGGCCGCGATGGCGAGCAGGATGGTGTAGGAAGGCATGGGCAGGCATCAGGATGGACGAATCCTGATGGTACGCGAACTGCGGCGTGTTTTCGTGCCGCTGCCGGCGTATTTCAGGTGCAGCCTTTGTTGAAGATCAAGCCTGTTTCAAGTTGATCTGCATCACGTCCAGCGCCGGCACGATGTCTTGCAGGCTGGCCACTTCATAGGTAGGGATGGCGGCCGACGTATTGGCCATGCTGTCCGGGTTGAACCAGCAGCTGTCGATGCCGTAGCGGTTGGCGCCCAGGATGTCGGCGTCCAGCCGGTCGCCGATGATGATGGTCGTATCCTTGCTGAAGGCGCGCGCCATGTTGGCCGCGTATTCGAAGAAACGCACGTCCGGCTTGGCGTGGCCGCACGCTTCGGAGGTGGCGACGAAGGAAATGTAGTCGCCCAGGCCGGAGGCGGCGATGCGGCGGTTCTGGATGGACTCGACGCCGTTGGTGATGATGCCCACTTCGCCGATACGCGACAAGGTTTCGCACACTTGTTTGGCGCCATCGATGAGCACGACCGTGTCCGGCAGGGAATCCAGATACAGCCGGCTGGCCAGTTCCGGGTCGATGGCGATGTCGTTCAGTGCAAACGTCTTGCGGAAGCGCTCCACCTTCAGGAAATCCTTGCTCACGTCACCCGTTTCGAAACGTTTCCACAGGTCGACGTTGATCGCCTGGTATTGGGAAAACAAGCCGTCGATGCCGTCGCGCAAGCCCAGTTCGTGCATGGTGTGCAGGAACGAGCGTTTTTCGGACGCCCTGAAATCGAGCAGGGTATCGTCAAGGTCAAACAGGAATAATTTGTATTTCATGGCGTGTTGTTGAAAGCGTGGAACTTGTTTTGCATCGTAGCACGTAGCGCTGAGTTCGGTTGGTCGTGCCCTGCGCGGGCGATCCGCTACAATCGCTGCCACACCTGTTACCTTCATTCCATTTCCGCACATGACCCAGCTCTCCGTTAACGTCAATAAAATCGCCTTGCTGCGCAATTCGCGCGGCCGCAACTTCCCGGATCTGCTCGCATTTTCCGCGCGCTTTCTCGACCTGGGCGCCGCCGGCATCACCTTGCATCCGCGCCCTGACCAGCGCCATGCGCGCTACGACGATGTTGCCCCGTTGCAGCGCCTGTGCGCGGAGCGGGGGCGCGAGCTGAATGTGGAGGGGTATCCGACGGCGGAATTTCTGGAAATAGTGAAAAGCGCGCGCCCGGCGCAATGCACCCTGGTGCCGGACATGCCGGGGCAATTGACGTCCGATCACGGCTGGGACATCGAACAGCACGCAGCGCTGCTGCGTCCCGTCATTGCGGAATTGAATGACCTGGGCATCCGCGTCAGCCTGTTTGTCGATGCCGACTACCCGGCGCTGGAATGGGCGCGCGAAGTGGGCGCGGCGCGGGTCGAGCTGTACACGGAGCGGTTTGCCGAAAGCCATGGCAGCGAGCATGGCGATGCCGTATTCGATACCTATCTGCAGGCGGCGCGGCGGGCGCAGGCGCTGGGTCTGGGCGTGAATGCCGGGCATGACCTGGATTTGCACAACCTGGCGCGCTTCCTGGACATTCCCGGCATCCTGGAAGTGTCGATCGGCCACGCGCTGGTGGTCGAGTGCATCGAGCAGGGCATGGACAAGGTGCTGGGCCGCTACCTTGAGATATGTCAATCCTAGGAGTCTTGGAGGACGATGCTGGCCGGCCGCTGCAGCCTGAAGCGGACTGGCCGTTCTTCGATGCCGATTTTTCCGTATCGGCACAGATGCGGGCGCAAGTGCAAGCGCTGACGCCCCACGCCGCGGCGCAGTTATGGACGCGCCATGTGTCGGCCCAGCCCGATGAAACGCACCCGATGCAGTTGCGCGATGGACACCGCCTGCAGCCAACGGTATCGGGGCCGGACTGGCTGGCCGAGTTTGACTCTGTTTCCAGCGAGCACCCGGCGCAATCGGGACGCGTGGCCGCGTTTCTCGCTTCCCACTTTCACGCTGCCGGGGCGGCCCCCGTCCTGTTCATGGCCAGCCGGGCGCGCGCCTATGCGCTGACACCCGCCGCGCTTGCCGCATGCTGGCCTTGCTTGCTGGCCATTTCTGATGAAGGCCCCTTGCTGTACCAGCCAGTGACAGGCAAGTTCGTCTGGTGCCGGCCACATGGGGCGCTGGCGGGTGGCGAGGACGGGCCGCAGTCCGATTCTTGAGTGGCGATTAGCTATCCACCCACCAGTTGAGCAAGGTTTCATCATCGTCGTCATCGAGGTTGACGTAGATATTGGCGAAGTACCATTCCACGCCCGTCGCTTCGCGGAAGGCGTCAAAGGGACCGTTGACGTTGTAGATGCCGTGGTGTCCTGGCACGCTGAAGGTGAGGTTGCCCTTGTACTGGCCATCCAGGGTGCCGCCCAGCTGGCTTTGCACGTCGCGTTCGAGCTGGTCCACTGCCTCTTGCGACACGTCGTCGGCGTCGTAGATATGGATGCAGAAGTTGCCGCCGCGCTTCAGTACTTCGGCGGGGGCGAGCGGGTCGGCGATGTTGACGATGTCGCCGCGTGCCAGGTTCAGGGTCAGGCCGGGCGAGGCCAGCAGTTCGTAGACGTGCTCGTCGATCTGGCGCGCCGGCAGGGTTTCATACACGGGACCGCTGGTGTTTTCGCCTGCCAGTACGCGGATGTGCGGCAAGCCTTCGCAATTGATGTCTTCCATTTATTCTTTCATAGTGCCGGCGCCGCGTACTTTGGGCTGCGCCAGGGGGGATTATGGCAATATTGTACCGGGTACGTATCTGCTGGCAGGGCACGCAACGGTGCAAACGAGGAGACGCGATGGAGAATGTGGTGCAAACAGGCGGCTGTTTATGTGGCGCGGTACGCTTTGAAGCGACAGGCGAGGGCAGCAATCCGCACAGCTGTTCCTGCCGCAATTGCCAGCAGCATACGGGCGCGCCGACGGTGGCATGGGTGGAGTTTGCGCGCGATCAAGTGCACTGGACGGGGGCGGCCGGTGCACCGGCAACATACCGTTCTTCCGAGTATTCCAGCCGGGCCTTTTGCGCCGCCTGCGGCAGTTCCATCGGCGCCATCGACGATGCGCCGACGGTGGCCTTACTGGTGGGCAGTTTTGATGATCCTGCCCGGGCGGCCTTTGCGCCCGACTATCACGCGTTTGACGATGTCAGGCCGGGCTGGTGGCCGGCTGCCACTGTTGCGGCTGATTAGCTGGCCTGCGGTACTTGTCCGGTGCCCAGGACATGAAAAAGGCACGCCGTAGCGTGCCTTGTATTTTGCCTGACGGCTTCGTGTCTGGCGGCGTGCTTAGAAGCGGTAGCTGGCGCTGATGCGTAGCACTGGGTAAGCCTTGAAATCCTTGACCTTGTCGGCCAGTTTTTCGTTTTCAGCAGCAACGTCCGTTTTCAGGGCGGCGCATACCAATGGGTCGCAGCCGGTATTGCGCAGCGAGGTTTTCGGCGAACCCTGGAACAAGACACCGATGTCGCTGGAAATGCCCCAGCCCGCTTCCTTTACCGGATTGCCCCAGCCGATGCCGATGTAGGGCGCGACCTTGCGGAAATCGATGGTGCCGTCCAGCTGGCCTGCGCTGGCTGCCGTATAGGTGTTGCCGTTCAGTGTGTAGCTGCCGTTTTTGTTCGGCTTGCCTTTGGCATCGATTTTATTGCCGTTGTACACGACGCCGGCGCTGACGCGGAAGACGCCGTCCATGGGGAAGTAGTCGAGCAGGGCGTCGACGGTGCGCAGCTTGAGTTTCAGCTTGTAGTCGACATCATCGGTGCTGGAGTCGTAGGAGTAGTTCAGGAAGCCGACGCCAAAACGGGCATTCAGATTCGATTGCAGTGGCACGCTCAGGTGCGCGCCGACGCCAGTCGTGCCCAGGTCGGACGCGATGGCCATTTCTGCCTGGGCTTGGCTTGCGCAGAACATGCCGGCTAGCAGGGCGGCGATCAAGTGTTGCTGTTTCATGCTTACGGACTCCAGTTGTTAGTCAAACCAAGCGATAAATGTTCCAATTTGAAACTAAAGTTTCTAATTGGTAATTTTTCAAGGATGATAGAGTCTGGAATGCTGTAAGGCAAGTCTGGCGGTGCGAGGTGTTGCTTTCCTGCCGCAACCCCCTGCATTTGTTTACTTCCTCAGCCTAGTTGTGTGCGCTGATGCCGCTGCGGAATTGTTCGAAACCGGCGCGGGCTGCCTTGTAGCAATTGCCTGCGGCCGCTTCCAGGCCCTCGCGGTCGAGCACTTCGACCGTACCGCGGCGGTACTGGATCAAGCCTTCGTCCTGCAGCTTGCGGGCCGTGACGGTGACGCTTTCGCGGCGCACGCCCAGCATGTTGGCCATGGTGTCTTGCGTCACCTTCAGCTCGTTCGACAGCGAACGGTCGAGGCGGTCGAGCAGCCAGCGGCACAGCTTTTGCTCGATGCTGCAATGACGGCCGCCCACCACGTTCTGTGCCATTTGCGCAAACATGGCGCTGGTATAGCGCATCAGCAATTGCGCCAGCGCGCCGCCTTCATTGAACACTTCCCGCAGGAAGGCTGTTTTCAGGCGGTAACCGTAGCCGGCCGTTTGCACGATGGCCGTGCAGGTGGCGCGCTCGGCTTCGTACAGCACCACGCCGGCCACGCCTTCGCGGCCGATGACGGCGATCTCGGTGGTGGCGCCGTCTTCCATCACATACAGCAGGGAAACGATGGCGTTGGTGGGGAAGTACGTGTATTCAATCTTGCCGCCACAGTCGAACAGGTGCTTGCCGGCAGGCAGGGCGACCAATTCCAGTTGGCAAAACAGGCGCTCCAGATCGGCGCGCGACAAGGCGCGCAGCAATTCGTTCTGTTGCGCGCCCGTGATGCTGATCATGGGCGTGGCGGGAGCGGCTTGCCAGTTGTGCTGGACGGCGGCGTGGGTATTCGTTGCTGGTGTCAGGTTGCTATAAGCTTTGTACATGGTAGGGCCTCGTCTTCTGATTTTGTTGGATGGCGCTGCTTTTCTGGCTTGCTAGCGTTGTGCTGAATCTTGTATCCACTATAGAACCGGGGGCTGTGGACGGGCATCGGATGAGCCGACGCGCTTATGTAGGCTAGGAACATTGCCTCGTGTCATCCGACTCCTACGCCTGTTCCTGCTTTTTTCCCTGTGGAAACAGCCGCACTTGGGCAAAAATACGCCACGCTATCCGCGAACTTTGGCCGTATGCCGCGATCAAACCACTCTGCGTCTGGTGCGACGGTGATAAAATGTTGCACTGCGGAAATTTGGTTTGTGCCGGTATGAGTTGCTGCACTTGCTCTCCACCACTGCTCCCTTTCCCGCAGCCTGCCCTCACTGCGCGCGCCGTGCCTTTGCCAGCGCGCGGCTGTCTTGTCCCGCGGTCTTGTCCCGTTTACCCGTTTATGAAGGAAAGCAACGCATGAAATGGTTTTTTGATTTGAAAATTGCCACCAAGCTGATCTTGTCGTTTGGTGCCGTGCTGCTGTTGACGGCCGCGCTGGGCGTATCGGCGATCTTTTCCATGGCGCGCATCAATACCGCGTCGACGGATCTGTCTGATAATTGGATGCCCAGCGTGCTGGCGGCCATGTCCATGCGCAGCGACGTCAGCGATTTCCGCCGCTGGGAACTGGCGCACATGCTGGCCGCACAGGATGCCGACATGGCGCAGAATGAAACGCGCATGACGGAAACGCAGGCCAAGCTGAAGGTGGACGGCGACAAGTACCGCAGCCTGATTTCGGAATCGGGCGAGAAGGAAGTGTTCGAGCGCTTTCTGGCGCTCAACGATGAATTCATGCGCCTGCACGCAACCATGCTGAGCCTGTCGCGCGAGATGAAAAAGGAAGAGGCGCGCGCGCTGGCCGTGGGGCCGTCTGCCCAAGTCATGACGGACATGATGACGGTCCTCGATAAACTGGTGTCGATCAATACGGATGGCGGCGTGCGCTCGAGCGCCAGCGCCGACGCAACCTATGCGGCCTCGCGCGCCAGCCTGATTGGCTTGCTGGTGGGCATCGTCGTCATCGGCATGCTGCTGGCGCTGTGGGTGGCGCGCAGCGTGGCGCGTCCGCTGATCGCGGCCGTCGGTGTGGCGCGCCAAGTGGCGGCCGGCGATTTGACGGCGCATATCGTTGTGCAATCGCAAGACGAAACGGGGCAATTGATGCAGGCCCTGAAAGACATGAATGCCAGCCTGCAGACGCTGGTGGGCCAGGTACGCAGCGGCACCGATACCATCGCCACGGCGTCGAGCCAGATTGCCGCCGGCAACCAGGATTTGTCGTCGCGTACGGAAGAGCAGGCCAGTTCGCTGGAAGAAACAGCCTCGTCGATGGAAGAGCTGACGTCGACCGTGAAGCAGAATGCGGACAATGCGCGCCAGGCCAACACCATGGCGCTGACCTCGTCGAGCATCGCCATCGAGGGCGGCAAGGTGGTCGGCGAAGTGGTGGGCACGATGGCGTCGATCAATGCTTCATCGCGCAAGATCGTCGACATCATCGCCGTCATCGACGGTATTGCTTTCCAAACCAATATCCTGGCCCTGAATGCGGCCGTCGAGGCGGCGCGCGCGGGCGAACAGGGGCGCGGCTTTGCCGTCGTCGCCACGGAAGTGCGCAACCTCGCGCAACGCTCGGCCGCCGCGGCCAAGGATATCAAGGTCCTCATCGGCGATTCGGTCGAGAAAGTCGAGGCGGGATCGAAACTGGTGGACCAGGCGGGCCGCACGATGGATGACATCGTTGCCAGCATCACCCGCGTGACGGACATCATGAGCGAGATCACGGCCGCCAGCAGCGAACAGAGCGCCGGTATCGAGCAGGTGAACCAGGCCATTGCCCAGATGGATCAGGTGACGCAGCAAAATGCGGCCCTGGTGGAAGAGGCGGCGGCAGCGGCCGAATCGATGCAGGAGCAGGCCGCCAGCCTGAGCGCCGTGGTCAGCATCTTCAAGCTCGACGCGGCCAGCACCTTTGCAACCGGGCCGCGCGCGCCCGCCGCCGTCAAGGCACCGGCAGCCGTGGCGCCGGCAGCGGCGCCGCGTCAATTGGCCAGCACGGCGCGACGTACTGCGCCAGTGGATGAGTGGGAAAGCTTTTAATTAAGTAAGAAATTAAGCGCGCTTGCGCGCTTTCCTGACGCCCTGGGTGGCGGGGGCTGCTACGGCTTGCTGGCGCTGTTGCCACGCCCTCAGGGCCTCTTCGTAGGCGGCCAGGTCTTCCTGGTACATTTCCAGAATGCAAAAGGTGCAGCCGCTGTGGCAGCACTCGTCATTGCCCGGTTTGCTGGGCGCTTGCGGTGGCGGATCGTGGGGCAGAGGCGGGGTGGGCATGGTGAGGGCAGGGGGCGGCGGAAGAGGCATCGGAGCTGGCATTGAAGTTGCCATCATACGGCATCCCGGCGGGCCTTTGCTGGAACGCTTTTTGCTCAAAAATCACGGTTTCCGTGTACAGTTGCGGTGAATTAGGGTATCGTTTACAGCACTGATATTGTATCTTCTGCGCGCGATGTTCCGCCGGCGCGATCTCCGCCGCCATCGCAGCACATCTCTTCGACGCTCCCGCATACGCCCTACAGCATGTCCCGGAGCACGGAGGTGCCGCAAGAACAATGATCCATGGCTTGCAAGACGGAGCTGCCTGTGCCCCGAAATGTTGTTTATTGAGAAAGCATGGCTTCCGCAGTGCGGAGGCACACCAGAAAATTTATGTCTGAAACCGAATCGACTCCTACGCCCAGCCCGGCGATTGCCCCTGAAGCGGCGCCCGCCGCCGCTATGCCTGCACCAGCACCTGCCGCATCCGCTGCTCCCAGCCTGACTTTTGCCGACTTTGGCCTCGCGCCTGAAATCCAGCGCGCACTGACCGACCAGGGTTACACCCATCCGACACCGATCCAGGAACAAGCGATCCCCGTGGTGCTGCAAGGCCGCGATGTGATGGGTGCCGCGCAGACGGGTACCGGCAAGACAGCGGGTTTCTCTTTGCCGATCATCCAGTTGCTGATGGCGCATGCCAGCAGCAGCATGTCGCCGGCGCGCCACCCGGTGCGCGCGCTGATCCTCACGCCAACGCGTGAACTGGCGGTGCAGGTGGCCGAAAACGTCAAGGCCTACGCCAAGCATACGCCGCTGCGTTCGACCGTCGTCTTCGGCGGCATGGACATGAAGCCGCAAACCGTCATCCTGCGCGGTGGCGTGGAAATCGTCATCGCCACGCCGGGCCGCTTGCTCGACCATATCGAGCAAAAGAACATCAGCCTGAGTCAGGTGCAGATGCTGGTCATGGATGAAGCCGACCGCATGCTGGACATGGGCTTCTTGCCGGACTTGCAACGCATCATCAACTTGCTGCCGAAACAGCGCCAGAACCTGATGTTCTCGGCCACGTTCTCGCCAGAAATCAAGAAGCTGGCTGCCACGTTCCTCAACGATCCGCTGACGATCGAAGTGGCGCGCAGCAACCAGACGGCCGACAAGGTCACGCAAGTGGTGTACAAGGTGACGGAAGACCAGAAGCATGCCCTGGTCGCCCATCTGCTGCGCCAGCGCGACCTGAAGCAGGTCATCGTATTCTCGAATACCAAGATCGGCGCCTCGCGCCTGGCCCGCGTGCTGGAACAGGAAGGCATGAGCGCCACGGCGATTCATGGCGACAAGAGCCAGCAGGAACGCATGGCGGCGCTGGAAGCGTTCAAGAAGGGCGAGATCGACGTGCTGGTGGCCACCGACGTGGCGGCGCGCGGCCTGGATATTTCCGACTTGCCTTGCGTCATCAACTTCGACTTGCCGTACAACGCGGAAGACTATGTGCACCGTATCGGCCGCACGGGCCGCGCCGGCGCCTCGGGCGACGCCATTTCGATCTACTCGGATAAAGACGAGCGCTTGCTGGCCGATATCGAGAAACTCATCAAGCAAAGCATCAAGCGCGGTGAATTGACGGGCTTCAATCCGGCTCCTGCCCGCAGCAGCGACAGCGAGCGCCGTCCGCCGCGCCGCAGCGAAGGCGGCGAGGCGCGTCCTGCGCGCACACCCGAGAGCCGCCATGCGGGCGAGAGTCGCGACAGCCGCTCCGTCGAGCGCGGTGCGCGTCCCGCCTTTGGTCCCGGCGCCCGCCGCGAAAAGGCCGATCCCTGGTTCCTGAAGCCATATGAGCCCGCCAAGGCAGCAGCCCCGGCTGCCGCCAGCATGGCGCCTGCCGCGACCAAGCCGAAGCAGAAGGTGGCCGCGTTGCTGGGTGGCTTGTTGAAACAATAATAAGAACTGCCAGCAAGCAGCGTTTGCATGGCGTGCCATGCAGTTGCCAAAAAACGTTCCGACGCCACGATATGTTGAAGACGTGGCGACGTCATGATTTTCCTAGCAGCGGTATCGACTCGCGCGCCATCGCATCAGGCATTTTCATGCCAATGCGATGGCGCGTTTTGCATTTTGGCATGCACCGAATGGTGCTGAGCGGCGGGAAAAATGGGGGCAGCACCGGCTTTTAATCAAGCAGCGCTAGAGGGGGCCTGTTTGCCAGTCCGGCAGGCCGGACTGGGTAATCTTGCGACAGATGAATACCATGCTGCCGGTATCACATTCTTAGTCAGCTAACTGCTCGCGGTTCGCTAACCACCATTGCCGCCCCAGTGCAAGCAGGCAGCCGAGGAAGAGTCCAAGCAATGCGCTGGCCATCAAGGCTGTGGACAGGCGGGTGGTGCGATTTTCGGGCAAACTCGGGCCGGCGATGAAGCGGCTCTTTTCCAGATACAGATTGATAGAGTTTTGATTGTCGACTGTGATTTTGTTGTACACCTCTTTGATCAGTTCGTCATTCAAGTCCTTGGTTTTGAATGCCTGTTCCTTGCTCGCTTCCAGTGCGCGCAGCACCGCCTCGCCTGACTTGTTGGCGTCGAGTGCCGCTTTGGCGATATCGTAGTAATCACGTAACAGCAGATATTGTTGCTGTTCCCGCTTAGCCTGGTAAATGACTTCTTCCGCGGTGCTGGCTTCGACCTCCGCAGTCATCAGTTGCGTCACGGGCGACAGGTAGCGCGAATTTTCATCCGTCACTGTGACGACTTGCGATGTGTTTTGCACGTCGGCCTTGGGGTAGCGGGCGACGATCTGCTTGAGGTCCTTGATACGCCTGCCGTACTCCGCCAGTTTCTGCTTGCTGGCAATGATGTCATTGTCAAGTTTGGTGATTTTTGCGGTAATCTCCAGATGCTTGAAGCGCAGCGAATCTGTGTAGATCAGATAAACAATCGTGTCCATGGTGTAACGGCCCAGCAGGGCGACGATACGTTGTGCCTCTTCCGGGGTGCTGGCGTCATAGCTGATGCGCAAACCGATCACATTATTGCTGCTTTCCTTCGGCTGCTCCATCAAGTCCTTGGCATCAAGTTTGGTGAAGGGGAAAATTGGCTCGATGATGGTATTCAAGTTTTTTTCGCTGGTGATATTCTTGCGCAGACCAGTGATGCCGGGAGTATTGTCGAGCTTGGCGGCCTGCACAAAGTCATCGAAGCGACCGCGACTGCCAAATGCTGCCGAATAGCGCTTGTAGTCGCTGAGCTGAATGCCGAAGGCGGCTTCCTTAGCGTCTTTTGTCTTCGCTGTTTTTTCTGCTTGCAAGGGAATAGGGCCGCCAAATTGCAAAAAGCCTTCACTCTTGTACTTGGCCAAATACAGTGTGCTGCTCACGCCCAGTGCGATGCTGGCCACGGTCAAGCCGACAATCATGCGACGCGCATGCCACAGCGTGCTCAGAGGGTCGCTTCGGGAAGTCACCGCGCCATCCTGCTTGGTAGTACGTTGAGTGATTTTTTCCTGCGTTTCCATATGGTTTCTCAAATTGTGTGTGGATGAATAGAATGCAAAAAGGAGCCAGTGCGGCCACTCACCAGGCAGTGGTGGCTTGCTGCTTCTATCGGGCTTGCTCCGCCATCAGTATGGCGCCTGCGTCTTGTTTTTTTCGGACCAGATTAAATCTTCAATGCCGCATTGTGGTGCATATTCCTTCACCGCCTTCAGTAGTACCATGCGCACATCTTCATAGGCGAAACGCGCGCAGGCATCGTCGAGTTCGCGCAGCAGTAGCTGTAATTCGGCGTGCGGAATTTCAGATTCCTGCGCGCGCATGATCAGCGGGTGCTCGGTGCCTTCGACATTGTCGCCGATGAGTAGTTCTTCGTACAGCTTCTCACCGGGCCGCAGGCCGACATGGACGATTTCGATGCCGTCCGGGGCCGACTTGCTCTTTACTTCCAGCCCGCTCAGATGCACCATGCGTTCGGCCAGATCCACGATCTTGACGGGTTCACCCATGTCAAGCACGAAGACGTCACCGCCTTCTCCCATGGCGCCAGCTTGCAGCACTAATTGCGCCGCTTCAGGAATGGTCATGAAATAGCGTGTGATCTCGGGATGCGTCAGGGTAATGGGGCCACCTGCCATGATCTGTTTGCGGAAGAGTGGCACAACCGAGCCGGATGATCCTAGTACGTTGCCAAAGCGCACCATGCAAAAACGCGTCTTGCCGCGTTCCTGTGCAAATGCCTGCAAAATCAGTTCCGCCAGGCGTTTTGTCGAACCCATCACATTCGTCGGACGTACGGCCTTGTCTGTTGAAATCAGGACGAAGCACTTGACGCCAGCGTCCATCGCCGCGCGTGCAATACTTAAGGTGCCAAAGACATTGTTGCGCACGCCTTCAATCGGATTGTGCTCGACCAATGGCACATGTTTATAGGCTGCCGCGTGATATACGGTTTCGACCTGGAAAGTGCGCAAGATCATCGCGCACTTTTCCGTATCCAGTACGGAGCCAAGAAAGGGCACCAACTCGAGTTCCAGCCCTTGCGCGTGCTTGAGACCCTTCAATTCCTGCTTGATTGAGTACAGTGCAAACTCGGACATTTCCAGAAGTATGAGTCTGGAGGGGCGCAGGCGGATGATCTGACGGCACAGTTCGGAACCGATCGATCCGCCCGCACCAGTCACCAATACTGATTTTCCGGTGATGCAAGTGGCGACCAGATCTGTGTCCGGAGCCACCTGATCACGTCCCAGCAAGTCCTCTATCTCAATGTCGCGTACGTCCTGCAGGCGAAGCTCACCGTTGACGAGGCTGGCAACAGGTGGTGTCACCTTGATCTTGACCTTGAGGGGTTCGATTTTGTCGAGGATGTGTTTCTGCTGGCTCTTCGGTATCGATGGCATGGCCAGCAGGACTTCGCTGATGTTCAGTTTTCCGATCAATTTGGGCAGGCTCGAGGGCGGGTAAACACGGATGCCGGCAATCGAGGCGCCTTGCAGTTCGGTTTTGTCGTCGATAATGGCAACCGGAAGGTACTCACGGCCGCCACGCAGAACACTTGCCAGTTGGGATCCTGCCTTGCCGGCGCCATAAATGGCTACGCGTACGGCCTGTTTAGGGCCTTTTACGTGCAATAGAAAGCCGCGGGTCAGAAAGCGACTGGCCACGACGTAAGTAATTGCGCTAATCCAGTAAATACCGAAGACGCCGCGCGAAAGTCCCGCCATGTGAGTGACGAACGCGGCCAGCGCCACCAGGCTGGCAACCGACAAGGTGACGCCAAGAATGACGACGTAGACGATCTTTTGGTCAATGAAACGTATCACGGCCCGATACAAGCCGAGACGGATGAAAATAGGGATTGAAACCAGGGGGGCTGCAATTATGAGCCATAAGTAACTGCGGTAAACGTCAGTATTGATGACGTCATACCTGAGGATAATTGCCAAACAAAAAGTTAAAGGTAATAAGAAAAAATCTGCCGTTATGGCGATAATTTGTTTTTGGAATCTGGATAAATCAAGAAATATTTTCATTTTACTCACTGATGAGTCGCCGGGTAGTCAATTTGCAGGTAATCGACCCGAACAATTTCATGTGCTTTCATATATATAATGAATGGAGACTCATTTGCCGACTGGCGGATTGGGGTATCGAGTCCGTGCGCGCATGGCGATGGTGCAACTGCTCTGTGGCCTCGATCTTGGTGGTGCCGTGAATCTATAGGCCTGATACATCTGTAGGGGGAGCTGCGCGCGGCAGATATTTTCGAGCTGTGATGATAGCGTGCCGGGGGCGGTTCTGCAATGATCATCAGGCGTGCGCGGATGCAGAAATGCTTGTGTTACCATAAAAAAGTGTAACTTTATGTGACCAAATGGGACCTGAATTTTCCTGTCTACAGTAGTAAAAGCGTCACATTAGTCCATGGCGCGCCCCTGTGTTGCCGCCCTTTTCCGCCTCGAGGTCTATCCAGATAGGCTCGGAGTCGTTATACTGGACCACCCTTTTACAATCTGGCTCTCCTCTTTCTTTATATCATCTTTCTTTCTTGATGTCCTAACGTGCGGCACGTGTCCGTTTCGTTTTTTCGGGTGGTGTAATTGTTGTAATTATCTAAGAATTTAAACCTAAAAATGAACGATAGCAAAAACAAGAAGTTTCTAAATCAACTTATTTCGAAATTCGAAAATGGCAATGCGGTTATCGGCATTGTGGGTTTGGGCTATGTTGGTCTGCCTTTGATGCTGCGTTATGCCGATGTCGGTTTCAAAGTGCTGGGTATCGATATTGATATGGTCAAGGTCGATAAGCTGAATCAAGGGATCAGTTACATCGAGCATATCTCCGCCGAATCCATCAGTGAGGCGCGTGCCAAGGGTTTCGAGGCTACCACTGATTTTTCGCGCGCCACCGAGGCTGATGCGTTGATTATCTGCGTGCCCACTCCGCTGAACGATTACCGTGAGCCAGACCTGAGCTATGTCCTGAATACAACAGAAGCGCTGGTGCCGCATATGCGTGCAGGTCAGATCGTTTCACTGGAAAGCACCACCTACCCTGGAACCACCGATGAGGAGCTCAAGCCGCGTATCGAGGCTGGCGGTTTCACGGTCGGCGAAGATGTATTTCTGGTGTTCTCGCCCGAGCGCGAAGATCCGGGTAACCAACATTTCGAAACCCGTACCATTCCGAAGATTTGCGGCGGCACCACAGAGGCCTGCCAGCAGGCTGGCATTGCGCTTTACAGCCCCGCCATCGATACTGTTGTGCCGGTCAGCTCGACGCGCGCGGCCGAGTTGACCAAGTTGCTGGAAAACATACACCGTGCCGTCAATATCGGTTTGGTCAATGAAATGAAAATCATAGCCGACAAGATGGATATCGACATTCATGAAGTCATTCGTGCCGCAGCCACCAAACCCTTCGGCTTTACGGCCTATTATCCCGGCCCCGGCCTGGGTGGTCACTGCATCCCGATCGACCCGTTCTACCTGACGTGGAAAGCACGTCAATATGGTCTGCATACCCGATTCATTGAACTGGCGGGCGAGATTAACAGCGACATGCCGCATTGGGTCATCAGCAAGCTGGCCGATGCCCTCAATGATCGCTCGCGTTCGATCAAGGGCAGCAAGGTGCTGGTCCTGGGTATTGCTTACAAGAAGAACGTGGACGATATGCGCGAGTCGCCATCGGTGGAATTGATGGAGATCCTGCGCGACAAGGGCGCCGATATCGCTTACTCGGATCCGCACGTGCCGGTCTTCCCGAAGATGCGCGAACACCATTTTGACTTGTCCAGTGTTGCACTGACCGCCGCCACAATCGCGTCCTATGATGTGGTGCTGCTGGCCACCGATCACCGTGCCTTTGATTATGCCTTGATTCAGGAGCACGCGAAATTGATCGTCGATACGCGTGGTGTCTACCTGACGCCGGCATCCAATGTTGTCAAAGCCTAATTCCGAAAGATTATTGAATGCGCCATTTTCCACCTCCGGTCACTGACCGCAAGATCCGCTTTGCCCTGGTCGGCTGCGGACGCATTGCCAAGAATCATTTCGGTGCGATCCAGCAGCATGCTGACCGTTGCGAACTCGTCGGCGTGTGTGACATTAGTCCGCAAGCGCTGGCCGAAGCTGCCGCTAGTACGGGCGCCACGCCTTATACCAGTCTGACCGAGATGCTCGCGCATTGCCAGGCTGACGCGTTTATTCTGACGACACCGTCTGGCATGCATCCGGAGCAGGCGATCCAGATTGCCGAGGCTGGCTACAGCGTTATCACCGAAAAGCCGATGGCAACCCGCTGGGATGATGCCAAGCGCATGGTCGAAGCCTGTGATGCCGCCAACGTGCGCTTGTTTGTTGTGAAACAAAATCGCCGCAATGCGACCTTGCAGTTGCTTAAGAAGGCCGTCGAGGAAAAACGTTTTGGCCGTATTTACATGGTGAACCTGAACGTTTTTTGGACCCGCCCTCAGGAATATTATGACAGCGCGAAATGGCGTGGTACCTGGGAATACGACGGTGGCGCCTTCATGAATCAGGCCAGCCACTATGTCGACCTGATCGACTGGGTCATCGGCCCCGTCGAGAGTCTGCATGCCTACACCGCCACGCTGGAGCGTGACATCGAGGTCGAGGATACCGGCGTCATCAGTTTGCGCTGGCGTAATGGCGCGCTCGGTTCGATGAACGTGACCATGCTGACCTACCCCCGCAATCTGGAAGGTAGCATCACCATCCTGGGCGAAAAAGGCACAGTACGTATCGGCGGCGTTGCCGTCAACGAAGTGCAGCATTGGGAGTTTTCCGAGCCGCACCCGGATGACGAGAAGGTCAAGGAAGCCAGTTATCAAACCACGTCGGTGTATGGTTTTGGCCATCCGTTGTATTACGACAATGTCATCAAGGTCTTGCGTGGCGAAGCCGAACCTGAGACGGACGGCCGTGAAGGCTTGAAATCGATGGAAGTGCTGATCGCTACCTACCTTTCAGCGCGTGATGGCAAGCGTGTCGCACTGCCCTTGGAGTATTAAGATGGCGGCCACAGTACATTCCAGTGCAATCGTGGACACTGGTGCGACGCTTGGGGACGCTACCCGCGTCTGGCATTTCGTTCATGTTTGCGGTGGCGCACGCATCGGCGCAGGCTGTTCTTTGGGGCAAAACGTTTTTGTCGGCAATGACGTTGTCATTGGTAATAACGTCAAGATACAGAACAATGTCTCCGTGTACGATGCCGTGACCATCGAGGACGATGTGTTTTGTGGCCCCAGCATGGTATTTACGAATGTCTACAACCCGCGCTCTGCGGTAACCCGCAAGGATGAATACCGCAAGACGCTGGTCAAGCGCGGCGCCACGCTGGGCGCCAATTGCACCATTGTTTGTGGCAGTACAGTGGGTGCCTACGCTTTTGTCGGCGCCGGCGCCGTAATCAATCGTGACGTGCCGGACTTCGCCCTGATGGTGGGCGTGCCGGCGCGTCAGGTCGGCTGGATGAGCCGTTTCGGCGAACGGTTGGCGCTGCCTATCGCCGGTGACGGCGAAGCCGTTTGCGAGCACACCGGTGAGCGTTATACATTGCAAGATGGCATTTGCGCCTTAATCAACAACTAACATAAAAGCCAATATGGAATTCATCGATCTCAAGGCGCAATACGTAGCCCTGCGTGACAAGGTTAACGCACGCATCCAGGCAGTTCTCGATCATGGCCAATATATTATGGGGCCGGAAGTCAAGGAGTTGGAAGGCAAGTTGCAGGAATATACAGGGGCGAAACACTGTATCACTGTGGCTTCTGGTACCGAAGCGCTATTGATTGCGCTGATGGCCATTGGCGTCAAACCGGGTGATGAAATCATCACCACACCATTTTCTTTCATCGCCACGGCTGAAGTGATCGTGCTGTTGGGGGCCAAGCCTGTATTTGTCGATATCGAACCTGACACTTGCAATATCAACGCGGCTCTGATCGAAGCTGCAATCACGCCACGCACGCGCGCCATCATGCCAGTTTCCTTGTATGGCCAACCGGCTGACATGGATGAGATCAATGCCATCGCGGCGCGTCATGATCTGGTGGTCATCGAAGACGCGGCGCAAAGCTTCGGCGCAACCTACAAGGGACGCAAGAGCTGCAACCTGTCGACGATAGGCTGCACGAGCTTTTTCCCGAGTAAGCCTTTGGGCTGTTATGGCGACGGCGGCGCTATTTTCACTAGTGACGATGAGCTTGCCCAAGCCATGCGTGAAATTCGGGTGCATGGTCAGTCGAAACGCTATGTGCACACGCGTATTGGTGTTGGCGGCCGTATGGACACGCTGCAATGTGCGGTGGTGCTTGCCAAGTTCGAGCGTTTTGAATGGGAAGTGGCGCAGCGGCTGGAAATTGGTCAGCGCTACAATGAATTGCTGAAAAATAAAGTCGAGACGGTCAGCCAGCGTGCCGACCGTACCAGTGTGTACGGTCAGTTTACTGTGTTCGTCGAGTCGCGCGACGCTGTTCAGGAACGTTTGAAGGCAGCTGGAATTCCGACCGCAGTACATTATCCAGTGCCTATGCATTTGCAGCCGGCCTATGCCGGCTTCGGTGACAAGGGGGCCTATCCGCATGCCGAGCATGCTGCGCAGCGCGTGATGAGTCTGCCGATGGGGCCTGATCAGCGCGCGGAGGAACAAGTCGTAATCGTCGCCGCACTCGGCTAGTCCTGTCTATTGCAGATCCGCGCCGAGATACATCAGTGATGTTTGATGGGAATCTTTCGCTCAGCGCCGAATGCATCCATTAGCATTTTCATTTACTTTTATCTGACCTGCCAACATATGTGTTGACAGGTTAGATATGTGTTGGTCCTGGATTAGTGTAATTGAGCAAGCCGATCCATCAAAAGCTTGAATAGTTGTTGAGGAGTATTTGGTGATCGATCTTACGTTCGTAATTTTTCTTTTAGTCATGAATATTTCCATACTTGCATACGGATACATGCAGGCTGGAAATTACTTTACCCAATTGTATTTGCTCGCTCTTCTATTCGTAAATTGGTTGATATTTTCTGGTTATATCGCCTTTGGAATATTTGATGACGGCCTGATCTTTATCTCTGCCGCAAATTTTATCTGCGTATTTTTTGTACTATTGACGAGCAAAGTCCGGCACAGGCAACTCTCTTGTGAACTTGCTCCACCTCAGCCTTCTGCGTTTTTCTGGAGTGTCGCATTCGCATTGCTCGCTCTATTTTATTTGGTGCAGGGAATCGGTGGTGTCAATGCTTTGTTCAATAGTTGGGTGGAGATTAAGGACGATCTGGATGGGAATAATCTATTGCGCAATATGGCAATGTTTTTTTATATTATAGCTGTCGCGTCCTTACGTTCTGCACTGATACGCGAAGGGTTTAAGGTAAAACTGGCGCTGCCCGTAATTCTTATCGCTATGTTCGTTATGGCAATTCGCGTTAAACTATTCATGTTGCCCTTGTTTCTGACATTGCTACTGCCGCGGCTTGAATATAAACTCAATAATAAACGAATTTTGTGGGCTGGTATTCTATTCCCACTTTTATACCTGTCAGTCATGGTTTTTCGGTGGCTTGGTGATTTGCAGAATGTTGGTCCGGATGAGTTACTTGCGACGGTTAAAGATGTCCTTTCCGCTGGTGTGGAAAGAGAAATGTATCATCAGTTTCACACCGTGTTTGAATATTTTCAGGTGCATTCGATAAGTTTTGGAGCCTCATATCAGCGTTTGTTTCTGATGCCTATGGACTCAATTTTAGGAACGTCGTTTTCACCGGATAATCCAATGTATTCTTATTATACGATACAGAATAATGGAATTTTTGTAGAAGGTGGGAGTGCACATCCTTCCCTGTATGGTGATTCCTTTGCCTCCTTTTCTGTCGCGGGAATTTTTATACCAGGTTTGATTGTCTTGTTGTTGAATTGGATTTTCAATACATATCGTGATGAGGAATATTTCTCTATCTTGTTCGTCGGGGTGATGATTTTCATAGGATTGGTCGCCCGCGGTGCCGTATTCTATGCTTTTTTATATTTAATTTTTACGTTTTTTGTTTTTCTTTTCTTTAATTTTTGGGGTAGGTATTTTTTGATGGCAATATCGGAGAAAAAATATGCAGATGATCACTAGAAATGATCCGCATAAGCATATTATGCTGAGTTCATTTTTGAACCGGGTAGGTGCTCTTCAAAATGCTGTGACGAAGCGTGCGACAATATTTGGAATCATATATTTGGTCGATATTCCTGGGGATTCCGATATTGTATTGGTCGATGATCCGATTGCTTTTTGGTGTGCGCGATTTATTTTTAAAGTTCCATTTCCCCGTTTGCGGATATGGGCATTCGAACTATACGAATTTCAGCTGCCGAACAATAATTTTCGTAATATTGTTCGTAATGTTTTTTTTGGTCTCGCCACATGGTCAGCGTTTGTTTTTTCCGGCTCTGTAATTTTTCCTTCAGTCGGACGTGCTGAGTTTTGCATACGTCGATATCTTTTTGCAAGGTTGCAGAGAAAATACAGAATTTTACCTAACATTCCTGTTTTTTCCACACCGGCATTGAATCTGCCTGAATCGGTTCAGTTCGCATTGACCGATTTACAGAAACGCGGAAAGATTATTGTCATTTACTCGGGATCGATACAGACCGGGCGGGAACTATCACCGATTATTGCTGAATTTGAACAGCAGGATAAGTATCACCTAGTACTAATTGGAACCCTTAAGGGCGAATATGAAAACTTCGCCGATAGAAAATTCAAATCAACTAGCTATCTTGGTAATTTTGATCATTCTATTGTGTTTCGAATTTATCAAGAGGTCAGTTACGGCATTTTGTGCTATTCGAATACCTCACGCAATACCGAAATTTGCGCGCCAGTAAAAATTTGGGAGTACCTTCATGTCGGCATTAAGATCATAGGTAATCAAAATCCAGCATTGATGGGGGAGTGGCGTGGGTACATCGACGCAATTTATGCTCCGCATGCAGTGGTAGCAGCGTTGGAGTCGGCTGAAGGGACACCGATATCGGCCCCAGCCATTCCTGTATTTGATGTTGATTTCATCTCTGAAAAATGGAGTAACGTTTGAGGGATGTGTTACTTATATTAAGGCTGCTTTTTCAGCGTGGATTTGGCTCGTTTTTTTACGCTTATGTTGCAATGCGTTACCTTCCAGCCAGTAGTTTTGTTCGCGACCTATATTTGCTAGGTTTTGTCGACTTTCTGTTTGGTATGGCCATTTTTACGTTGCGTATTGGCGCATTGCACAGACCAGAAGGCGATGGTGAGTTATTCTCGACCAGCGTTCTTTTGGCTGCCGTTGTGGTGGTTGTAAGTTGTACGTTTAACTTTCACCTGGCGACTGTGCTGATTTTGGGTGGTGCGGCCTTAATTTTTCCTTACCTGATCTTGTTATTGGTTACAGAGGAGCGTCGAGACGCCAAACAATTGGCCACTCTGGAGTCATGGGCGGGGTTATCCGGATCCGTGATAAGTGCATTGGCAATTTTCGGTATTGCCTTCTTTTGGGTGGATTCCACATTGTTATCGCCGTTGCTTAGGCCCGTGTTGATACAAATCATATTGTTTTTGCTCTTGATTGCACGCCGATCTGTTCGGCATTTTCCTGTGTTTTCCATGCCAGGGGTAGTTGCACTATTAGCGCGCCTTGGTGGTTTGGATTACCTGGCGCTATACGGTGTGTTTCGTGTTAAAGCACTGGCTTTACTCGCATCCTCCACTGGTTTCGTTATCGGCACTGATCTGAGCAAGGCGGTATTGATATTGTATGATCCGATCGCTGGCATCATGGGGTATGCATTGCGGTTTCGTTATGCAGCGCTCGCTTTTGATGGAAAAAAATATGCGCAATCAGTATTCGGTTTCTTTTATGTTGGCATCTTGATTTGTATGGGCTTTGTCTTGGCTGGTTTCTTATTACATGCAACGGAATACAGTTCCGTATTGTTTGCCTTGGCCTTGCTTTTTTTCTCCCTGTTTGCGGCAGGTATTACCACGCAAGTGGTAAGAACCACATTGCTTAACCGCATTCTGCTCTTGTCTGGTTTGATCTTGGCAGTGGCTGCCCTTTATTCTGGTTTTGGCTTGGGTGCCGGTCTGACGATCGCCATTGTTTGTTTTTTACTGGTGCTGAGACGGTTTGCCGCGTAGATGTCGGATTGACTGATGACTACTATAGGCGATATATCGCGCATAAAATATATTATTTTCTCATGCTGCGTGTAATATTCTGCCGCTGTATATGTCTTCACCTATTTTTAATGGAGTTCCTGTGGAAAAAATATTAGTGGTTTTTGGTACTCGTCCTGAAGCAATCAAGATGGCTCCGGTGGTCGCAGCCCTGAAACTCGATCCGGCATTTGATGTGCGGGTTTGCGTTACCGCGCAGCATAGGGAAATGCTGGATCAAGTATTAGAATTGTTCGCCATTGTTCCAGATTTTGACTTAAATTTGATGCGACCCAATCAAGATCTGACCGATGTTACTACGGGCGTATTACTAGGTATGCGAGATGTATTTTCACGTTGGCTTCCTTCATTGGTTTTGGTGCATGGCGATACTACAACCGCGATGGCAACAAGTCTTGCCGCATTCTATCGTCAAATACCGGTAGCGCATGTCGAGGCCGGATTGCGAACTAGGAATATCTATTCGCCGTGGCCAGAGGAAATGAACCGCAAGATCGCCGGCGCCGTCAGTGTGTTGCATTTTTCCCCGACCGAGCAGGCGCGCCTTAATTTGTTGGCGGAAGGGGTTGATGGCGCTTCGATCTTTGTCACGGGAAATACCGTTATTGATGCACTGTTGCAATCTGATCGTAAAATACGCACTGACGTCGAATTGAATGCGAGTTTGAGCGCGCTATTCCCGTTCCTCGATAGTAATAAACGACTGATTCTCGTCACTGGTCACCGACGTGAGAATTTTGGTGCCAGTTTTGATGAAATTTGCGAGGCATTATTGCGTTTAGCCCAGCGCGAAGATGTGCAAATTGTTTATCCAGTGCATTTGAATCCAAATGTCAGCGAGCCAGTCCATCGGATTCTAGGCGGTTTGCATAATGTGCATTTGATTCCTCCCCAATCTTACCTTCCATTTGTATATCTTATGAGCCGCTCCTATTTAATCATTACCGACAGTGGTGGTGTGCAGGAGGAAGCGCCATCGCTGGGCAAGCCGGTGCTGGTAATGCGGGAAACGACTGAAAGACCGGAGGCAGTCGAAGCGGGTACCGTGCAACTGGTGGGGACGTGCGCTGATATGATTGAGGGTACGGCTGGTAGGCTGCTCGACGAACCGCTTGCTTATGCGAAAATGGCATCGTCGCATAATCCTTATGGCGATGGTTTTGCGGCAGAACGTATTGTTGTTGAAATTAAGAAATTTATCGAGGTGGAGTGCGCAACTTTGCGAGCCTCGTCGTAATATCGGAAGTGATAAATTCTGTCAGACTCACTTGTTTTCAATGGTTTTTTTTCGTCTTGAACCCATAAATTCGCAGACATGTTTCAGCTAAAGAAAGGCTGGAGAAAATCTGAGGTCAACCAGTTGGAGGCCGAATTTCTCATCACTACCATTGGGGATAAATTCACTCACGTATAGAAATTTCTCAAAACTGAGCAGTAATTTTGACTGGAATGGACTGTATAGAGAGGCTATCTTGCTGATTATTCTTCCTGAATCATTGCACTAAATTAACGTGAGATATGGCGATTTCAGCCGAGGAACCATCGGTACTCCCCTATTCCCTGTCTGTAAACCAGCTTATTTCCTGATCAAGAAGAGTTTTTAGGTCGCTTTCATGAATATATTATTGATCAATCACTATGCCGGCAGTCCTCATTACGGCATGGAGTATCGCCCCTATTATATGGCGCGTGAATGGGTGCGGGCGGGCCACCGCGTGCGCATCGTGGCCTCGGCGCAATCCCATGTGCGCGCCAGACAGCCTGCACTGGAAGGCGCTACGACACGACTAGAAACCATCGATGGTATTGAATATCTATGGTTTTCCGGTCCGCAGTATGCTGGTAACGGTTTGAAGCGTGTCTGGAACATTATGCGTTTCGTTGCTGACCTGTTTTTGCGGGGCCGTGACATAGACGCCTCGTTTACGCCCGATGTGGTGATCGCGTCAAGCACCTATCCCATGGATATCTGGCCGGCGCGGCGTATCGCGCAACGCGCCAAGGCCAAGCTGGTGTTCGAAGTTCATGATCTATGGCCATTGTCGCCGATGGAGCTGGGGGGAATGTCGAAATGGCACCCCTTCATCATGATGGTGGCGGCGGCGGAGGGATATGCTTATCGCCATGCAGATGCCGTCGTTTCCATGCTGCCGAAAGTGCGGACGTATATGGAGTCGCGCGGTATGCCGCCTGATCGCTTATATATCGTGCCAAATGGTATCGATCCGGCCGAATGGCAGGCCGACAGTCCCCGTTTGCAGGCCAACGTTTATGAGCTACTGTCCGGTTTCAAGGCACGTGGCTTGTCCATCGTCGGTTATGCCGGCACGCATGGCGTGGCGAATGCGATGGACGTGTTGTTGGATGCGGCCGCGTGTATCGATGACGACCGCGTCGTGTTTGTACTCGTCGGTGGTGGGCCTGACAAGGAAGCGCTCAGGCAAAGGGCTGCGGCGGAACACTTGAGTAATGTGTTTTTCGTCGATCCGGTCAAGAAGGAGCAGATTCCTGCCTTGCTGGAGTGGTTCGATATTGCTTATATTGGTTGGCATCGGCAGCCGCTTTACCGTTTCGGTATTTCTCCGAACAAATTGATGGACTATATGATGGCCGCGCGGCCGATTTTGCATGCTGTTGAAGCGGGAAATGATCCTGTTGGCGAGGCTGGTTGCGGCCTGACCGTGGCGCCTGAGGATCCGCGCGAGATCGTGCGCGGCATCCACGCTTTACTGAAATTTAGCGTGGACGAACGAACCGCGATGGGGCAGCGGGGTAGGCAATTCGTATTGGAAAACCATACCTATCCGGTGCTGGCACGGCGCTTCGTCCATGCGTTCGGCCAGTCGGCCGAGGCGCGTGAATAATGGCATTACAATCCTTATTCGTTTTATTTCCAACCACAATCGCTGCACCCCTTAAAGGCGCTGCGGTTTCGCCAGAGACTTTGATACCTATATGACCGAACAAAAATTTTTACCGTTCGCCCTACCTGAAATCGGCGATGAAGAAATCCAGGAAGTCGTCGAGTGCCTGCGTTCCGGCTGGGTGACAACAGGCCCGAAGACCAAGCAGTTCGAACAGGATTTCGCCGCCTATATCGGCGATGGCGTCGAGGCGATCGCTGTCAATTCGGCCACCGCAGGTTTGCACCTGGCCCTGGAGGCGCTCGGCGTCGGTCCAGGCGATGAAGTAATCGTGCCGACCATGACGTTTACCGCCACGGCGGAAGTGGTGCGCTACATGGGGGCCGATCCGGTTTTCGTCGATACCGACCCGGTCACGCTGAACCTGTCGATGGAGGCGATTCGTGCTGCCATTACACCACGCACGAAAGTCATCATGCCGGTTCATTACGCCGGCCTGGCCTGCGATATGGACGCCATCCTGACGTTGGCGCGTGAGCACAAATTGCGTGTCGTTGAAGATGCTGCGCATGCATTCCCAACGCGCTATAAAGGACGCTTGATCGGCACGCTGGATAGTGACGTTACCGTGTTCAGTTTCTATGCCAACAAGACGATGACCACAGGTGAGGGCGGCATGGTCGTCACGCGTGACGCCGACATCGCCACCCGCATCAAAATGATGCGTATTCACGGTATCAGCCGCGATGCCTTTGATCGTTTCGTTTCGAAGACGCCGGCCTGGGCCTACGAAGTGGTCGCACCTGGTTACAAATACAATCTGACCGATATCGCGTCAGCGATGGGCATTCACCAGTTGCGCAAGATCAATGCGTTTTCGGCCCGCCGCCAGCAGCTCGCGCGGCGCTATTTTGAGGGATTGGCAGATATGCCGTTGCTGCTGCCGGCAGAGGCTGCCGATGGTGGCGAACATGCCTGGCACCTGTACGTCGTGCGCTTGACCTCTGCGGCGCCGATTGGCCGCAATGAGTTGATCCAGAAGCTGTCCGATCACGGTATTGGCACCAGCGTCCATTACATTCCGCTGCACCGTCATCCTTACTGGCGTGATACGTATCATCTTGCGCCGGAACAGTTCCCCGAGGCGGAGGCGGCCTATCATGCGATGGTCAGTTTGCCTTTGTATACGGCCATGACGGACGAGGATCAGGAACGCGTGATCCGCACGCTGCGCGAGTTGCTGTGCTAATCAAGCGTATTTTCGATGTCATCGCGGCGCTGTGCGGCTTGCTGCTGCTGGCGCCGTTGCTGGTGCTGATTGCTGTGTGGGTGAAGGTGGACTCCACAGGGCCGGTGTTTTTCCGCCAAGAACGGGTAGGACAGTATGGTGTCCTGTTTCGCATTTTTAAGTTCCGTACGATGACGGTCGGCACGGAAGCGCAGGGGCAGATCACCATCGGACGCGACGCGCGTATTACTGGTGTCGGCCACCGGCTGCGTCACTATAAACTTGACGAGTTGCCGCAACTGCTCAATGTGTTCATCGGCGACATGAGCCTGGTCGGGCCGCGGCCGGAAGTGCCGAAGTACGTGGCGCTGTATACGCATGCGCAGCGCGAACTGGTGCTTTCCGTCAAACCGGGAATCACGGATCTAGCCTCGATCACCTATTGTGATGAAAATCGCCTGCTGGGTGAGTCGGCCGATCCGGAGCGCACTTATATCGAGGAAGTCATGCCAGTCAAGCTGCGCTTTTATGAAGAGTATGTGCGCCAGCGCTCCTTAGCCTTGGACATACGTATCATTTTCATGACGATCGGCAAGTTGATTCGCTGATGTGCCTTTCCGGGCTACCTGCGGGTCTTTCTCTACTTGAAGACCCTTCCCATTCCCCTCCGTGTGAGGGGAATGTCGTTTCTGCGCCGCTTGGCATGAGGACTATATGCAGGGCCGTATAGTGCTTATGCGCGAGGGCATGATTTGTGCCGCCGTCCATGCATGTAATTCCAGTTTGCAATCAGACTTGCCTTTATATATTTTCGTACAATGACTTCTATCAGGCAAAAGAGCAGCGTGGTCGCGAAATAGATGGGCTATATTCTTAGAAACCGATAGTCCAGAACTGGAAAGTATTGTCCAGTGCGAGGCGGCGTTTTGTGTGGAGAGCACCAGGATAAAGCCGCTCTGCATGAAAAACAGATCGACGGCCTTGGGCTCGGATGCAAAAAACCACTGTGAAGTGGCATGATCAGACCCGACAGGCACATGCGATGTGGTGTGGTGAGTTGCGAGATAATCGCCGCCAAACCGCGTAATGCCTGGATAAATCGCATCTGGGTCTGGCTGGTGGATTTCACAGTGACAGTGAGGACAAAAGCTTAAGCATGTCAGCCCGCCGCTTCAGGATTGCAGCGGGCAACACAAGGCAATAACTAGCTGCCTTGCCTGTTGTAGCAGTGGGGGCAAGACACTTCATACACATATTCCGGCGCCAGCTGCTGGCGCGGCGTGACGACGGCGCGGCAGACGAAACATTGCACGGTTTCCGTCGGTTCCAGTTTCGGGTTCAGCGCCGTGCGGTAGTCGAAGACGAAGCAGTCGCCCGTGTAGTGCTCGCCGCCGACCTCTTCGAAGTATTTCAGGATGCCGCCGTCAAGCTGGTACACGCTGTCGTAGCCGATTTCCTTCATGTGGATGGCCGCCTTTTCGCAGCGGATGCCGCCCGTGCAGAAGGTGACGACGGTCTTGCCTTCCAGCTCATCCTTGTGCGCGGCAGCCACGGCCGGGAATTCCGTGAACTTGTCGATACGGTAATCAAGCGTGTTGTTGAACGTGCCCACGTCCACTTCAAAGGCGTTGCGCGTTTCCATCATGACCACAGGTTTGCCCGCATCGTCGACGCCGGCGTCAAGCCAGCGCTTGAGCGTATGCGCGTCGACGGACGGGGCGCGGCCCAGTTCCGGCTTGATCAGCGGCATGCGCATGGTGATGATTTCTTTTTTCAGCTTGACCAGCATGCGCTTGTGCGATTGTTCGTTCGATAAGCTTTCCTTCCATTCCAGATCGGCCAGACGCGCGTCGCTGCGGACCCAGGCGAGGAAGGCATCGATATGCGCGCGCGTGCCCGACAGGAACATGTTGATGCCTTCCGGTGTCAGCAGGATCGTTCCCTTCAGTTCCAGCGCCAGGCATTGCTCCTGATACAAGGGACGCATGGCTTCCGTATCGTCGAGCGTAATGAATTTATACGCGGCGATATTGACAAACGTGGCGGCGGGCGCACTGACGGCGGCGGAAACGGCGGGTGTTGCTGGGGTGATGGCTTGCATGATGGCGATCGGCTTAGACTGAACAGCCGATATTATAAGCCCGACAGGCCTGGCGGGATACCCGGCCAGCCACGTTTTGCCGTGCCGGCGGGCTGTGCACGGCAGGAATTTCTTGCCCGCAATAGGGGGTCGCACCGCCGGTCCGGGGCCGCGACGCGGTAGAATAGACCCCATTGAATTTTGCACGAAACGGTACACAGGATGGAAATGGTAATGCAAGAGGCCGGCGCTCCGGCAGGTTCACAGCAAGCGATGCAGCCCGGTCCTGCCTTCGTCCATTTGCGCGTGCACTCGGAGTACTCGATCGTCGATGGCCTGGTGCGCATCGATGACGTGGTCAAGGCGGCGGCGAAGGACAAGCAGGTGGCGCTGGCCGTCACCGACCTGTCGAACCTGTTTGGCATGGTCAAGTTCTACAAGGAAGCGCGCGGCAAGGGCATCAAGCCCATCGTCGGCGTCGACGTGTGGATCACGAATGACGACAACCGCGAAAAGCCGTCGCGGCTGCTGCTGCTGGCGAAGAACCGCATGGGCTATCTGCAACTGTGCGAATTGCTGTCGACGGCCTGGCTGACGAACCAGTACAAGGGCCGCGCCGAGCTGCGCATCGAATGGCTGCAGGCGCTGGCGACGAATACCTATGAGCTGTATCCGGGCGAAAGCGCGGCCAATGGCTTGATCGTCCTGTCCGGCGCGCATTTCGGCGATGTTGGCACGGCCATCGAGAATGGCAACCTGGCCCTGGCCGAGCGCAATGCGCAGCGCTGGGCCGAGATATTCCCCGGTCATTTCTATGTTGAAATCCAGCGCGGCGGCCAGGCCAACCAGGAAGCGCAGGTCCGTCATGCGGTGGCGCTGGCAGCCAAGCTGGGCTTGCCCGTGGTGGCCACGCATCCCGTGCAATTTATTTCCCCAGAGGAATTTATTGCCCACGAAGCCCGCACCTGTATCGCCGAAGGCGAAATGCTGGCCAACGCGAAGCGCGTGAAACGGTTTAACGACAGCCAGCGCTTCCTGTCGCAGGCCGACATGGCCGAATTGTTCGCCGACTTGCCGGCCGCGCTGGCCAATTCCGTGGAAATCGCCAAGCGCTGCAATTTGACCTTGACCCTGGGCAAGCCGCAATTGCCGAACTTCCCCACGCCGGACGGCATGACGATCGACCAGTTCCTCGTCGCCGAATCGCAGGCGGGCCTGGAAAAACGGTTGCTGCAGCTGTATCCGGATCCGGAAAAGCGCGAAAAGGAGCGTCCGCGCTACGAGTCGCGCCTGAAATTCGAGACGGACACGATCTGCAACATGAAGTTCCCCGGCTACTTCCTGATCGTGGCCGAGTTTATCCAGTGGGCCAAGGAAAACGGCGTGCCCGTCGGCCCGGGCCGCGGTTCGGGCGCCGGTTCGCTGGTGGCGTATTCGCTGCTGATTACCGATCTTGATCCATTGCAATACAACCTGCTGTTCGAGCGCTTCCTGAATCCCGAACGCGTATCGATGCCCGACTTCGATATTGACTTTTGTCAGGAAGGGCGCGACCGCGTCATCCAGCACGTCAAGGATTTGTACGGCAAGGAGGCTGTCTCGCAGATCGCCACCTTCGGTACCATGGCGGCCAAGGGCGCGATCCGCGACGTGGGCCGCGTGATGGATTTCGGCTACAACTTCTGCGACGGCATCTCCAAGCTGATCCCGTTCAAGCCCGGCAAACCCGTGTCGATCGCCGACGCCATCGAGGAAGAACCGTTGCTCAAGGAACGCCTGGAAAACGAGGAAGAGGTCAAGCAGCTGCTGGACCTGGCGCAGCAAGTCGAAGGCATCACGCGCAATATCGGCATGCACGCGGGGGGCGTGCTGATCGCTCCCGGCAAGCTGACGGATTTCTGCCCGCTGTACACGCAGGGTGGCGACTCGGGCGTCGTGTCGCAGTACGACAAGGACGACGTGGAAGCCGTCGGCCTCGTGAAGTTCGACTTTTTGGGCTTGACCACGCTGACGATTCTCGACCGCGCCGTGCGCTACATCAAGCAGCTTGATCCGGCGCAAGCCAATTTCGATCTGGCCACCTTGCCGCTGAACGACAAGCCATCGTACGACCTGCTGACCAAGGCCAAGACCGTGGCCGTGTTCCAGCTGGAGTCGCGCGGCATGCAGGGCATGCTGAAAGATGCGCGTCCCGACCGTTTCGAAGACATTATCGCGCTCGTGGCGTTGTACCGTCCGGGCCCGATGGACCTGATTCCGGATTTCTGCAAGCGCAAGCACGGCGAACGCTTCGATTATCCCGATCCGCGTACGGAATCGATTCTGTCCGAAACCTACGGCATCATGGTGTATCAGGAGCAGGTGATGCAGATGGCGCAGATCGTCGGCGGCTACTCGCTGGGCGGCGCTGACATGTTGCGCCGCGCCATGGGTAAAAAGAAAGCCGAAGAGATGGCCGAGCACCGCGAGATCTTCCGCGCCGGTGCGGCGAAGGATGGCTTGACGGCGGAAAAGGCCGACGAGATCTTCGATTTGATGGAAAAGTTCGCCGGCTACGGTTTCAACAAATCGCACGCCGCCGCCTACGCCTTGCTGTCATACCACACGGCTTACCTGAAGGCGCACCACACGGCCGCCTTCATGGCCGCCAACTTGTCGCTGGCCATGGACGACACGGACAAGATCAAGATCCTGGTGGAAGACTCGCTGGAAATCTGCAAGCTGACCTTGTTGCCGCCGGATATCAACGAATCCGATTACCGCTTCATGCCGAGCGGCGCGGCGCCATCCGTGAGCGGCAAGAAAGTCACGCAGATCCGCTATGGCCTGGGCGCCGTGAAGGGCTCGGGCCAGAATGCCATCGAAGCCATCATCGCCGCGCGCGAGGCGGGCGGGCCATTCACCAGCCTGTTCGATTTCTGCAAGCGCGTTGATAAAAAGCAAATCAACCGCCGCACCATCGAATCCCTGATTCGCAGCGGTGCCTTCGATTGCCTGAAGGTCGACCGCGCCATCCTGCTTGCGTCCGTGGCGTTCGCCATGGAGTGCGCCGACCAGGCGGCCAAGGCGGCGAACCAGGTGAGCCTGTTCGGCGGCGACGACAGCGACATGGTGGCGCCGCCCGAGTACGTCAAGGTGCCCGTATGGACGGACAAACAGCGCCTGACGGAAGAAAAGATCGCGCTGGGCTTCTACCTGTCCGGCCACCTGTTCGACTCGTATGCGCCCGAGGCACGCCGTTTTGCCCGCACGAAACTGTCGGAACTGTCGCCGTCGCGCGAACCGCGCATGATGGCGGGCGTCATTACGGGCTTGCGCACGCAGATGACGCAGCGCGGCAAGATCCTCATCGTCACGCTCGACGACAAGAGCGGCACGGTGGAAGTGACGGTGTACGGCGAATTGTTCGATTCCAACCGGAAAATTTTCAAGGAAGATGAATTCCTCGCCGTCGTGGGCAAGGTGTCGGAAGACCGCTTTTCGGGCGGCTTGCGCATCACGGCCGAGAGCGCCTTCGACATCATCTCCGCGCGCGTGCAGTATGGCCGCCAGCTGGGCTTGACTCTGCCCACGACGCTGGACATGAAGCGCATCAGCGACGTGATCATGCCGCACCGGGCTGCGGATGGTCTGCCGATCGCCGCCAAGGTCAGCCCGCAAGGCGTCAGTTGCGTGCTGCAGTTCGGGGACGAATGGAAAGTGGCACCATCGGATGAATTGCAGATGGCGCTGGAGCAAATGCTGGGTGCGCAAGAAGTGGCGGTCGAATACTGACCGGTACTGCCCGGCGCATGCAACAAAGCCAAACCGCAGACATGCTGGTTTGGCTTTTTTTTGTTTACATGTCTTTCAGGCCCGTGATCGCATAGCCCTTGGCGGCGATCTGCTGGTGCGGCTGTTCGATATGGTAGTTGGGCAAGATCTCGGCATCGTCGGCCACTTCGCTGGCGCGTACTTCCAGCTGCCAGTCGGTATTGGTAACTTCTTCCGGAATGAGCTTTCCTTCCGGCACGGCGAGGTAGGAAAAAATGCCGTCGTGCTCGGCCCGGCGGTAGATGTCTACGCGCATGACTTGCCTCCTAGTAAGCGTTGGGGGAACCGGCGCGCCAGGAATGCACACCGATCTTGCTAGCGTAACAGGAATGTGCGGCGCATGGTTTTTTGCGCACGTGCGGGAGGCGAACTGGGGTATTGCGTGGAGGAATGACTGCTGGCGCGGGGGCGGGGCGCCTGGCCAATACCAGGGAGAGGGTCAGGTTGCGGCGGAAAAGTGCTCGTCGTCGAATTCGGCCGGGTGCTGGGTGTCATTGGCGGCCATGACGATGCCGGGCACGGCGACGTGGACATGGCTGCGATGCGATGCCAGGCCGTTGCGCAGGCTGTCGATCATGTTCAAGGTCAGTTCGTGGCGCTTGCGTGCTTCCGAACGTTTTTTGGACGCGATCTCTTCGAGGACGAGCGCAGGAAGCGTTTCGCATGGCAACTCAAAGTCGCCATCGCTGCGGGCCGTGGCGCCAAGTTCTTGCCACAATGCATTGTAGTCAGCGAGCAGCCGTCCATTCTTCTTTGCCGAATGGTGGCCGGCCCGGTTGGCATTGCCGACCAGAAGCATGGTGCGGCAACCGTGCTCGTATGCCAGTTGACGTACCAGGCGTATCATCAGGAACTTGGGGCGCATGCCGTGCAGGTCGCGCGTGGCTTCACGCACGCGGCGCAAGCCTTCCGCGCCCTGCGGACCCTGGATGCAGCCGATGCCCACGCCGGTATCGCTGGGTGCGCGCGTGCGGCAGCCGAAGAAGGTAAAGACCACTGTGTAGAGCACATCGTCATCATGGATCAGTTGCAAGACCATCTCGCCTTCGCGGTCCATGCGGAACAGCGAAGACAGGCGCAGATGGTAGAGCGAACCGGATTTTCCCGGTACCGTGGCGAGCATGACCGGTTGGTGCGCAGCTTGTACCATCAGCTTGCCCCAGCCTTGCTGCAGGATGAAATGATAGTGGTCGACCAGCATGGAGACTCGTTGCTGGCAGGACAGGCTTTTGCTCAGGTAATGCCGGTACACCTTGTGGACCAGGCGCGGGTAGGCTTGCAACAGGTCGCCAAAGACGGGGTGGGAATTGAGCAACTTGAGCCAGATGCGCGTCTGCCGCTGCTGCAGGCGTGCCCGCAATTGCAGTTTGAACAGCTCGCGCAGGCGGGCGATGCCCGGGGGCATATTGGTGAGACCAGCATGCAGAGTAATTGCTTGTGTCATCAGGCATTTTCCTTGGTGAATGGGAACGGTGGTGGCTGCGGGCCGTGCTTCAGCGCAGCGGCGGGCAGCTCATGCCATCGGTATTGGCCAGCAGCACGGTGGCGCTACGGCTGGCGCGGGCCAGCTTGCGCGCCAGGGCGTCCGAGAATCGGTTTCGCCAGGAACTTTTCTTAATGGCAGGTAAGACAATTTCATGGCATCCCAGCATTTCGGCCGTGTCGAGTATCGTAAAAATGATTTCGCCGGAAAAAATGTGGGTGGTGAAGTCAATATGTGAACGGCTCAGGTACAAGCCGGCCTCGTGCATGATTTGCTCGGTTGCCAGCGTGAGCGTACTGCCGGCGTCTTCAGCTGCGTCTTGCTGCGGCAGGCCTATGGCGGGGCGTGCCTGCGCTGGCGTCACATGCAGCAGGCTGACACTCACGCATATCCCCCATTCCTGTAGCCGCTTGGCGTAGCGCGCACCAAAGACGATGTCGCTGGCCCGTTTGACCGGCAGCAGGAGCTGCAGCGTATCCTGGCTCCCGGTGCCGTGGGTGGCCGCGGCGCTGTCTGGGGCGCGGTCATGGCGTTGCGGAGCAAGGCGCGAAGCATGCATGGAGGGACGTCAAGGGAAGGGGGAAACCGCGCCATCTTATCGGTGCCCTTTCCCTCTGTAAATTGGCGAAACAGCGTACGGGTTTCCCTTATGTCGTCACGGTTTTAATAGCGGTAGGTGACGTACACGGCGCCGACCGGGGAGGTCTTGCGCTGCACGATGGGGCTCTTGGCCGCGTCGCCCAGGCGGCTCTCGACGCCGACCAGGGTATTGATGCCCCAGCGCGCATCGAAGCGGTGCTCCCAGTTGATGGTGGCCTGTGCTTCATAGAAACCGCCCTTGGGCGTGTATTGCTTGAACGAGGTGTTCGCGGCCTGGGTGGCCGTCACGCCATACATGGTCTGCACGTACTTGCGCTCGCCCCAGCCCAGCTGGCCGCCGATGGTCACGCTATCCTGCTGCGCGCCCTTGGCATCGGTCCGGCTGTAGATCTGGCCCGCCGCGCCGAAATGCACATTCGCGCCATTTTCGCGGTTCGACAGGGGAATGTCGCTCGACACGCTCAGCGACAGGCCCGGCAAGGGCGAATAGCCCGCGCTGAGCAGGGCGCTGGCGTTGCCCTTGACTTCGCCCATGCCCTTCAGGTAGTCGCTGCCGCCCCAGCCATTGGCGCCATTGCGCTTGTGGTCTTCGCGGTTGCCGCGGTAGCCCAATGCCGCGCTGTAGCTGAAGGGGCCGGCCTGGCCGCCATAGCCGATGCCGCGCGAAGTGCTGAAGAACAGGCCATTGGCCATGGCGTAATCGAGGATGATCAGGGGCGAGGCCGACAGCTTGTCGGCGCCGGAATAGCTGGACACGGCAGCGACGCCGCCGCCGATGGTGAAGACATTTTGCGGGGCCGGTTCGGCCGCGGCGGCGGCCAGCGGGTTGAGGATCATGCCGCTGGCGAGTGCCAGCGCGGTCAGCAGGGTTGTGGGTGCGTGCATGGAATTTTCCGTCAGGTGGAGAACCGAGTCCGGAGTGGCTCGATTGACTGCCGACAGTATCTATCCTTGCCATGAAGGAAAAATGAGCCTTTTATTAAGATTGGATGAAGAGCGCTTCTTTACCCATTCTTCAGCTTGCGGTGGTTTAATACTCACCATGAAGATACTGCTGATTGAAGACGATATGGACCTGGGCAATGGCGTGCGGATCGCCCTGCGCGACCAGGGCATGCAAGTGGTCTGGGTGCGCAGTCTGGAGGATGCGGCGCGCAGCATCGAGCACGACAGTTGCGAACTGGTGCTGCTGGATCTGGGATTGCCCGACGGCGATGGCCTCGATTTGCTGGCCCGGCTGCGCGCGGCGCGCCTGCCGGTGCTGATCCTCAGCGCCCGCGATACGCTGGAGCAGCGCTTGCGGGGCCTGGACGGCGGCGCCGACGATTACCTGGTGAAGCCCTTCGTGCTGGCCGAGCTGCTGTCGCGCGTGCGCGCCCTGGCACGCCGCAGCTATGGTTTCGATGGCGACACCATCGAGTTGCGCGGCCTGCTGCTGCAGGTGCCCACGCGCAGGGTCAGCGTGCATGGACGGCCCGTGGAGCTCACGGCCAGCGAATATGCCCTGCTGAAAACCTTGTTGATGCGCGCCAACCGGGTCATCACGCGCCGCGTGCTGGAAGAGCATATCCTGCCCGGCGGGCTGGCCAATGCCAGCAATACCCTGGATGTGCATATGGGCAACTTGCGCCGCAAGATAGGCGAGGGTTATATCCGTACCGTGCGCGGCGTCGGCTATGTCATCGATCAGCAGGGCGAGACATCCGTCCCGCCGGGTGCCGGCGCATGATGGGGCGTTTCTGGGCCATGCTGCGCCGGCCCACCCTGGTGCGCCGCCTGATGATGGCGCAAATGCTGATGCTGACCGTGTTGTGGAGCCTGGCCGTGGCATATGTGCTGTTCGAGGGCACGAGCGAAGCGAGCAATGTGACCCGCGGGGTCTTGCACGCCATTATCAGCGTGGCCGACAACCTGGCTGACCAGCCCGTGCGCCAGGAGCAAAGCTTGCGCGCCATCGACGAAGCCTTGCGCGAGGAATTTGAAATGGGGAAGGTGCCGGAACTGGCGCCGCGCATCCTGGTCTGGCGCGAGGGCAAGCTGGTCTACAAGTCGCCGAGTGCGCCCAGCGGCATCCGCAGCGCCGGTCCGGAACAGATGGAAGTGGTGTACGTCAAGGGCCAGGCATGGCGCAGCCGCAGCCTGGCCGAAGGGGCCACCCGCGTGACCGTGCTGGAAGTGGGCGGCGCCTGGCAATTTTTCATCACGATCAATTCACGCGGCTACTACCTGCTGCCGTTGCTGATCAGCCTGCCGTTCCTGCTGGTGCCGGCCTGGCTGTCGATCCGCCTTGCCATGCGCCCGTGGCGCAAGGTGGCGCAGGAGGTGGCGGCGCGCGGGCCGCAGGATCTGCGTCCGCTGACGTTCAAGCCGCCGCATGGCGAACTGGCGGCGCTGGTCGACAATATCAATGCCCTGCTGCAGCGGGTCGATGCCAGTGCCGCGCGCGAACGCAGCTTCATCGCCGACGCCACGCATGAGCTGCGCACGCCGCTGGCGGCCATGCGCGTGAATGTCGAGGCCTTGCAGGGACAGGCGCATGATGCTCGCCAGCAAGAGCTGCTGGACGGTATCTTGAACAGCGGCAACCGGGCCGCGCGCCTGGTGGGGCAGTTGCTGCAGCTGACGCGCAGCGAAGTGCAGGCCGGCGGGGGCGAGCTGCCGCGGCGCCAGGCGCTCGATACCTTGCTGCAAGACCGCCTGGCGGCCCTGTCCGGCCTGGCTCAGGCGGGCGATATCGAGCTTGAATTGCAAGCCAGCGTTTCGCTCAGCGTGCCCGGTCAGCGCGAGAGCCTCGTGTCGCTGATCGACAATCTGGTGGAAAATGCCATCAAGTACAGCCCGCGCGGCAGCAGCGTGACGGTGTCGCTGCATGCGGAGCGGGGCCAGGCCGTGTTGCATGTGGCCGACCAGGGGCCGGGTATCGCGCCGGCGCTGTATGAACGCGTGTTCGACCGCTTTTTCCGCGCGCCGCAGCAGGCGCAGCCGGGCAGCGGCCTGGGCTTGTCCATCGTCGCTTCCGTCGTGCAACAGCATGGCGGCACGATTCAGTTGCACAGAGGCAATGGTGGCCTGGGCTTGCTGGTGGAGGTGCGCCTGCCGCTGGCCGAGGCCTGATTCTGTCGGCGCGCCTTGCGATATTGCATGAAAATTATTTTGTGTGCTTATAACGCAAGATGGCATGGCGTGGCGCACGCTTGCGATGCATAATGCGGGACAGTTAAAAAACACCGTTATGCGCCCATTCCTGTCCCGCTACCTGCCGTATCCCGCCTTTGTCGGCCTGTATCTGCTGTTTGACTGGGCCACGTATATCGACCCGATGTACGGGCTGAACATCACCCCGTGGAATCCCGATCCCGCGCTGGGCCTGGTATTTTGGCTGATCCACGGCCGCAAGGCGGCGCTGCCGTGGTTTATCGCCCTGGTGGCCGGCGAGGTGCTGGTGCGCGGCATGCCGGCAGGCCTGCCCCTGACCTTGCTCTGTTCGGCGTGGCTGATGCTCGGCTATGGCGGTATCGGCGCAGTCTTGCGCCGCAGTTTCAGCAGCAGCGACATCTTCGACAACCGGCGCCGCCTGAGCGCCTGGGTTGCCATCGTGCTGCTGGGCACCGTGCTCAATGCGCTCGGCTACATTTCCTTGCTGTCGCTGACGGGACGCATCCCGGCCGGCGAATGGGGGACGGCAGTCTGGCGCTTCGGCATCGGCGACATGGTCGGCATGCTGGTATCGATGCCGCTGATCTGGGTGCTGTTCAGCGAGCGGGGGCGCGAACGCCTGCATGCCGCCGTCTGGCGTTGGGAAACCCTGGCGTATCTGGCCCTCGCCAGCTTCGTGCTGTGGAGCCTTTTCGGCTCCATCGTGCGTTCCGAATACAAGCATTTCTATTTCCTGTTTCTTCCCGTGATCTGGGCCGCCTCGCGCCAGGGCTTGCATGGCGCCGTGCTGGCCGTGTTTGTATTGCAACTATGCATCATTACCCTGGTGAAATGGACGCATGCGGTCGATATCCAGTTTTATGAATTGCAGCTGCTCGATGCCGTGCTGGCGCTGGTGGGGTTTTTTATCGGCATCGTCGTCGATGAAATGCGCCAGGTGGCCGACGAATTGAAACACACGATGCGCTTGGCGGCCGCCGGCGAGATGGCGGCGGCGCTCGCGCATGAGCTGAACCAGCCGCTGACGGCCTTGTCGACCTATGGCAAGGCGTGCGAATACTTGCTGGAACGGGGCGAGACTGGCGCCCTGCTGCAGGGCGCCGTGGGACATATGATCGTCGAATCGGGACGCGCCGCGGACGTGGTGCGCCGCCTGCGCGACTTTTTCCGCACCGGCGCGATGCAGCTCGAAGCGGTGGAGGCGAGCGCCTTGATCGAGGGCATGGCGCGCCAGTTCACGCCGCTGTTTCATGAACACGGCATCGAACTGGTGCTGGCGCCGCCGTCGCCGCTGGCCGTCAACGCCGACCGCCTGCAAATCGAGCTGGTATTGCGTAATTTATTGGCCAATGCGCAGGATGCGGTGATGGGCCAGCCGCGCGGCCGGCGCCGCATCACGGTCTCTGCCGAGCGGCTCGAAGGCGGGCGGCTGCGCCTGTCCGTGGAGGATAGCGGCCCCGGCATTTCCAATAGCCTGGCGGCACGCCTGTTCGAACCGTTCGTCTCGACCAAGGCCAGCGGCCTGGGCCTGGGGCTGGTGCTCAGCCGCAGCATCGTCGAAGCGCATGGCGGCCAGCTATGGGCCGAAGTGGGCAGGCATGGCATTTTTCGTTTTGTCCTGCCCCTGGCGCGCGCCAGCGCGGCCGCTACAGGAGAGTATGGTGACAAGTAATTTGACAGTGTTTATCGTGGATGACGATCCCGCCGTGCGCGATGCGCTGGGTTTGCTGCTGGGCATACGCGGCTATCGCACGGCCCTATTTTCCTGCGGCGAGGATTTCCTGCACAGCTGGCGGCCCGAGTGGGCCGGCTGCCTGCTGGTCGATATCCGCATGTCCGGCATGGATGGTCTGAGCCTGCAGCGCCGCTTGCTGGAGCTGAAATGCATGCTGCCCATCATCATTATCACGGGGCACGGCGACGTCACCCTGGCACGCCAGGCTTTCAAGGCGCAGGCCAGCGATTTCCTGGAAAAACCGTTTGACCACGACAAGCTGCTGGCCGCCATCGACGAAGCGTTTTCGCGCGAGGCGCATGCGCGCGGCCAATTGCTGCGCCAGGTGGAGGGGCAGGCCTTGCTGCGCGCCCTGACGCCGCGCGAGCGGGAAGTGATGCATCTGGTGGTGACGGGCCAGCACAACCGCGATATCGCCCCGGCGCTGGGTATTTCCGTGCGCACGGTGGAAGTGCACAAGGCGCGCCTGATGGACAAGCTGGGTGTCGACAATGTGGCCGACCTAGTGCGCATCAGCATGCTGGGCACCGGCTAGCCGCTGCCGCGTTGTCTAGGCGATGGTCTGCAATACCTGATCGACCGAAATCGCCTTGACCCAGTCGCTGCGCCGGGCCACCGTGATGACGGTGCTGTTGGCGCTGTCGAACGGCGCCCATTCCGGATTCTTCTTGCGCATCAGCGCCACCACGGGTACATGCACGGCGTTCGCCAGGTGCATGATCGACGTTTCCACCGAAATAATCAGGTCGCATTGCGCCAGCATGGCCGGCAGCTGGAAAAAGTTGTCGACGGCGCTGAAGGCTTGCGTACGCGGCAAGCCATGCGCCTGCACGACGGCATTCACCTTGGCCAGTTCCTGCGGCATGGCATTGATCAGGAAACAGGCATTTGCCCACTTTGGCATCGCCTGCATGCGCGCGATCAGTTCGGCGATGCGCTCCAGCGGCCAGCCGCGCTTGTGCGACTTGGCAAACGGATTCAATAGCACCAGCGGCCCCTGGCGCGGGGCAAAGCCCCAGGCGGCCAGCTGCTCCTGCGCCTGCTGCAGTGCGTGCTCGGGAATGTGCACGAAGGGATAGCGCTCGGCCTCGGGAATGTCGAGGCCCGTCAATTGACGGAACCAGTCCGCATATACGCTGCTTATATGGTGCTCGCCCGCATCCTGTCCCGCATACGAGGCCAGCACGGCATCGATCTTGCGGTAGGCCAGGTAATGCCAGGGGCGCAGCGGACTGAACGGTTTGCGCGTGCCGATCACCAGCCCGTGCGGGCTGATCGCGCGGGCAAGGTCCGCATACTGCTGTGGCCGCACGTGGGCCAGCGACACGACGACAGGATAGTGTTCCGCCTGGGCTTCGCGCAGTGACTCTTCGTACAGCGCCGGGCTGTAGGTCTTGCGGTACACCTTGGCGAACAGGCCCGATTGTTCCACCCAGTCGTACAGCGAATAGGTGCGCAAGCCTTCCCATTGCCTGGAGTCGGACGTGCGGCGGACTTCATCGACCCACAGGTGGATCTGGATATGGGGATAGGCCGCGGCAAAGGCGCGGAAACCGTTTTGCAGGTAGGTAAAGTCTCCCAGCGCCAGATGGGCGATGAAAAGAATTTTGTCCGACTTTTGTAGAAGTTCGGCGGGAATCAAAGGCGTCATGTATCAGTACGATTTCAGGTATTCGGTCGATGGTGTCAAACCACTTGCTGGGAAAACTGCAGGCGATGCAGATTGGCATACGCGCCGTTGGCATCCAATAATTGCTGGTGACTGCCGGTTTCCATTATTTTCCCATGTGACAATACCACGATACGGTCCGCACGTTCAATTGTTGATAGCCTATGAGCAATAACTAAGGTGGTTTTTCCTTGCATCAGGTGTTCCAGTGCCGCTTGCACGGCCCGTTCCGCCTCCGTATCCAGTGCCGAGGTGGCTTCATCGAGGATCAGGATGGGCGCATCCTTGTAGATGGCGCGGGCGATGGCCACGCGCTGGCGCTGGCCGCCGGACAGGCGCGAGCCATTGTCGCCCAGGCGCGTTTCCAGGCCATCGGGCAAGCCGTCGATGACGTCCGACAGGAAGGCGGCGGCGGCGGCCGCTTCGATGCGCTGCCGGTCCGGCGTTGCATCGCCATATGCGATATTCGCGGCCAGGGTATCGTCGAACAGCACCACCTGCTGGCTGACCATGGCGATCTGGCTGCGCAGGCTGGTCAGGGCGATGGCATCGATATTCTGCCCATCGAGCAAGATCTCGCCACTGCTGGCCGAATAAAAACCGGGCAGCAGGCTGACCAGGGTCGATTTGCCGCCGCCGGACATGCCGACAAAGGCGACCGTTTGTCCTGGCGCAATGCTCAGGTCGATGTGCCGCAGAGCCGGCTCCTGATGTCCGGGGTAGGCAAAGCTCACGTCCTTGAATTCGATGCGACCTTTGCTGCGGCCGGCGAGCGGCGTGCCACCCGTGCGTTCCGGCGTCTTGTCGATCAGCTGGAAGACTTCCTCGGCGGCGGCCATGCCGCGCTGCAAGGGACCATTCACCTCGGCCAGCTGTTTCAACGGTGTCAGCAGCATCAACATGGCCGTGATGAAGGATACGAAGCCGCCGACCGTGATCTGCCCCTGCTCCGACTGGAACAGGGCCATCACGATGACCAGGGCCACGGCGGCTGCCGTGATCACCTGGGTGATGGGCACGGTGGCGGAAAAGGTCGTGGTCATGCGCATGCTGTAGCGGCGCAATTGCTCGGCACGCTCTTCGAAGCGCGCTTTTTCGTAGTCCTGACCACCGAAGATCTTGATCACTTGCTGGGCGCGCGTGGTTTCCTCGATGACCTGGGTCAGCTCGGCATTGACGGCCAGCGAGTCGCGGTTGAGTTTTTTCAGGCGCTTGCCCGTGGTGCGCACGACGATGGTCAGCAGGGGCAGCAGCACCAGGGTCACGAGGGTCAGCACCCAGTTCAGGTACAGCAGCCACGCCAGCAGGCCCAGCACGGTCAGCGAGGAGCGCACGATCGAGGTAAACACCTTGGTCACCATCTCGATGATCTGCTGCACCTCAAACATGATGGAGTTGATGACCTTGCCCACCGTGTGTGTGTTGTAGAAGTCGATGGGCAAGTTGAGCATGCTGGCAAACATCCGGCGCCGCAACTCGTTGAGGATGCGCGTGGAGACATAGCTCATCAGGTAGCTGCTGGCGAACGTCGACGCGCCGCGCATGGCAAAGATGCCGATGACGATCAGCGGTACCAGCCAGAAGGAAAAATTCACCTTGCCGCCAAAGCCATTGTCGAGCAGCAGCTTGAGCGCATATGGCAGCAGCGGTTCCGTGGCCGCCGTGACGACCATCGCCAGCAAGGCCAGGGCCAGGTGTTTCTTGTAGGGCGCGTGCAGCGCAGTGAGACGCTTCAGGTCGGGCGTGAGCATCGGTATGGTTCCTTGCAGGGGACAGCAAAAACGGTCAGGCGAAAAACGAGCTCAGGCAGTGCGTTCCTGCTGGCGCAGCATGGCCCATAGCATCACCATCGGGAAGACCAGCATGATGATGCCGATATTCAGGGTGAGCGAGCTCGTCGTCAGACCAAAAATCATGTAGCAGGTGCACAGTACCACGCCTGCCAGCGCATATGGCTGAGCTCCAGGGGCACTGTGGCGCAGGGCGCGGGCAAACAGGGACAACGGAACGAGGAAGAGCGCCAGCAAGGCCAGGACACCAATAATGCCGCGCTTGACCAAGGCATCGAGGTAGTCGTTGTGGGCATTGGTATGCCTGCGTATGGAAATGTTCGCTTTGCCTTCAGCCACCAGCATCGATTTTTGTTCCATATACCCGTTGCGGCCCAGGCCTGTCCAGGGGTGTTGCTGGGACATGTCGATCGCGGTGCGCCACATTTCGATCCTTTGCCCGATGGAGGTATTGACTTCACCACGATCCTCAAATGTGTGCAGGTTGGAAATGCCGAGGGTAATACGTTCTTTGATCGTCGAATGTGGAAAAACGTAGGCCACGATGGAAAGGCCCGCCAGGGCCAGTAGCCCAATGACCAGATAGCGTTTTCCATGCTTCTTGCTGTGGTGTATAACCAAGAAAATCAGGCAGACGGGCAAGGCGATCCAACCACCGCGACTGCCGCTGATGATGGAACCGACGATGCCTGCCAAACAGCCCAACAGCAAGACGGCTCTCCATAACCAGCGGTGAGGTTGCGTGCTGGCCCAGTCGAGCCCGCACATGGCCAACATACCAAGCAAGATGCTGATATTGCCATAATGAATCGCGTTACTGGTTGCTGCAAGAGGACGTGGCATATCCTGCATAAAAAATTGCCAAATTGCTAATATTGTGCCTGCAACCGCACCGATGGCTACACCTGCCCACCAGGCCTCTGCCCGGGGCGGATATGCCAGCAGCAGCAGCAGGACAGGTACGGCCAGCAGTGCCCGCAAGGGCATGTCGAGTTCTCGCGCCGGATCTGCGTGGTACAGCATGTTGGCAGTGAAAACACAGAAATATAGCAACAGGGTGCTCAGCAGCAGATAATCCTGGCGTTGCAAGTTCAGGCGGGGACGTTTCCATAGCAGGCAGGTGCTCGCGAGCAGAAGGGCCAGGGCTCCGAATGAATATCCGCTGGTGACAGCCAGCGCTAATGCCGAAAAGAGAAAAACACAAACAGAGGTCAGGCCGAGCATGAATATCCTTGGTAACGCACGTCGTCGCCATTATGGCAACTGTAGCAACATAAAGTAGGCGTCATTGTAATCGAAGGTGGCAACAAAAACGTCCCTGGAATTTTACTCTTTGATAACTGCACGGGCGATCTCAAGGGGGAAATGAAAAAAACCATGGTTTTCAGCCATGGTTTTTTTGTAAGCAATGGTAACTTGCTGTTATTTTGCCAAGGCCGCAAGGCCGGTCATGCGTTTCAGGCGGTGGCTGGCACGCGGGTGGCCACGCCGGTGGCGATGGCCGCTTGCGACACGGCAGGCGCGACCCAGCTGCGCAGGCGCTCGTCGAACGGCGATGGAATCAGTTGCAGCGGCGTCAGGGCGCTGGTGCTATGGCCCGGCAATGGTTCCTTGGCCAGCGCGGCGATGGCGCGCACGCAGGCCAGCTTCATCTCTTCATTGATGGTGGTGGCGCCCACGTCGAGCGCGCCACGGAAGATGTACGGGAAGCACAGCACGTTGTTGATCTGGTTCGGGTAGTCCGAACGGCCCGTGGCCACGATGGCGTCGTCGCGCACGGCATGCACTTTTTCCGGGGCAATTTCCGGATGCGGATTGGCCAGGGCAAAGATCAGCGGCTTGGCGGCCATCGATTCGACCATCTGCGCGCTCACCACGCCGCCCTTCGAGACGCCGATGAAAATGTCGGCGCCAACCATGGCGTCGGCCAGGTCGCGGTCGCTGGTGTCGTTCGCGTAGCGCGCCTTGTTCTCTTCCATATTGGCATCGCGGCCCGGGTAGATCACGCCCTGGCTGTCGCACACTTTCAGCAGCGATTTATTCAGGCCCAGCGAGACGAGCAAGTCCAGGCAGGCGATCGAGGCCGCGCCAGCGCCCGAGACGGCCACTTTCACGTTGCCGATATCCTTGCCCACCAGTTCCAGGCCGTTCAGGATGCCGGCCGCGACGATGATGGCCGTGCCATGCTGGTCGTCGTGGAAGACGGGAATGTTCATGCGCTTGCGCAATTGCTGTTCGATATAGAAGCAATCCGGCGCCTTGATGTCTTCCAGGTTGATGCCGCCGAAGGTCGGCTCCATGCGCACCACGGTGTCGATGAACAGGTCGGGATCGTTCTCGGCCAGTTCGATGTCGAACACGTCGACGTCGGCAAATTGCTTGAACAGGCAAGCCTTGCCTTCCATCACCGGCTTGCTGGCCAGCGGACCGATATCGCCCAGGCCCAGCACGGCCGTGCCGTTGGTGATCACGGCCACCAGGTTGCTGCGCGACGTGTAGGTGCCGGCCGTGCGCGGATCTTCCACGATCGCTTCGCAGGCGAAGGCCACGCCCGGCGAGTACGCCAGGGTCAGCGCGCGGGCGTCGCCCAGCGGTTTGGTTGGCGTGACGGAAATCTTGCCTGCGCGAGGTTCGGCGTGATAGGCGAGGGCGGCTTCTTTCAGGTTGAAGGTTTCGCCGTTCTGTTCGGCGTGCTTGCTGTGCGAAGTAGACATAGGAATTCTGGGAAGGGCATACAGGGCCCGAGTGGTCAATCCGAGCCATGTTATGCAAGCGTTTGCACGCTGTCAAGGCTGGATTGTACTTAAGAGTGTCAAAACCGCTTTGGGAAATGGCTTTATCTCAATGCAAGCGTTTGCTCGGTTTTTGACGGAATGGGGAATTTTTACGATAAAATCACGGTATTGCGATCCGGGAAGCCCATGACAAACAAGAACCCCACCTTAAGCGACGTCGCGCGGGCCAGTGGCGTGCACTTTTCCACCGTTTCACGCGTGATGAACCCGGCAACGCGGCAAATGGTCAGCGCCGAGGTGGCCGCGCGCGTGCTGGCCGAAGCAGGCCGGCTCGGTTACCGGCCGAACCGCGCCGCCTCCACCCTCGTCACGCGCAAGTCGCGCATCATCGGCGTGGTTTTGCCCGACATTACCAACGCGGTTTTTCCGCCGATTCTTCTGGGCATCGAGGAAGGCTTGCGCAAGCATGGCTACCTGGCCATCGTCGCCAATGTCGGCGCCGACGAGGAAGAGCAGCTGTTCGTCATCAACCGCCTGCTGGGGCAGCAGGTCGATGGCCTGATTTTGGCTACCGCACGGCGCGACGATCCCGTCATCAAGATGTGCATCGACCAGAATGTGCCGGTGGTGACCGTCAACCGCAGCGACGAGACGGGCGTCGCTTCCTGCGTCGTCAGCGACGACGTGGTCGGCATGCGTCTGGCCGTGGAACACTTGCTGGCGCTGGGCCACCGGCATATCGCGCATATTGCCGGCCCGGAAAACCTGTCCACGGGCCACGTGCGCCGCCTCGGTTTCCTGGCCGCCATCCAGGCCAGCGAACTCGATCCCTCGCAAGCGTTCGTGTTTGAAAGCAGCGGCTATTCGCGCGAATGCGGCAAGGCAGCCCTGCTGGAGCTGCTGCGCCAATCGCCGCGGACGACGGCCGTGGTGACGGGCAGCGACCTGGTGGCCCTCGGCTGCTACGACGCCATCCGCGAACTGGGCTTGAGCTGCCCTGAAGATATTTCCGTGGTGGGGCACAACGACATGCCCTACATGGACATGATCCGCCCGCCCCTGACTACCATCCGCATCCGCCACCACGGCATCGGCACGGAAGCGGCCCGGCTGATCCTGCAAACCATCGATTCGCCCGACTCCGCCGTGCTCGACGTGCGCCTGAAACCCGAGCTGGTGGTGCGCGAATCGACGGCCGCTCCCCGGGGCTGAGGCCGCGCCTGGGGCCGCGCCGCTGCAAGGTGGTACACTGGCGCCCCTCAACGTATTTTGCCCCTCTATCGCCATGACCAAAACCAACACGCCTTCCCCGAAACGCCGCGAAGAGGGCGTCGCCAAGCTGACTGTCAATCCCTTCCTCGATGCCGAGTTTTACGCGCGCATGCGCGATTACACGGAGCGCGATGCGGCCATCATCAAGGAATTGAAGGCGATCGCCGAGATCCGCGCCGGCAACAAGCAGCCCGATCCCCGCCTGGCGCCGTCGCTGGAAGCCCTGCGCAGCACCGTCAAGAAAGGCTTGAGCTTTGGCGAAATGCTGGAGCGCATGGCCGCCGGCAAGGAAAAAGGCTTGTGGGAGCCGTGGATGACGACCTTCGGCATTGAAATTCGCGCTGTCAACTACGGCGCCGGCCCGCGTAACGCCTGCCTGGTGCTGGATCTGGCCGCGAATGCCGCCGCGCACGCCATGTTCGCCAAGGCGGGCATCCAGAACTGGCGCAGCCTGGCCGCCGACGACTGCTCCGTCGTGCGCTCGGAAAAGGCGACGGAAACCACGCCCTTGAAAGTGTATGCCGTGTTTTACCTGGATCCGCTGCCAGCCTGATCCGCCAGCAGCACCAGCGCCAGCACGATCAGCACCACGCCCGATAGCCGTTCCAGCGACGGCAGCGCGCGCGCAAAGCGCTGCCGCAGGGCGGCGCTGCCGATGGCCAGCGCCACCGCCATATCCCACGCCAGCACGGCAAAGACCATCCACGCGCCATACGCCACCATCGCAATGGGACTCGTCTGCCTGGCGGCCAGCACGGTGGCCAGGCTGACATAGAACAGCGCATTCTTCGGGTTCAGGATGGCGGAGACAAACCCCATCGCGACACCGCCGCGCCAGCGCGCCTTGCCGGTGGCGGGCTTTGCCTCCAGGCTGCTCTTGCCCGCATGGCGCAGGAACAGCCAGCCCAGGTACAGCAGATAGGCGCATCCCGCCAGCCGCACCAGCATGAATGCCGTGCTGCCCGCCCGCAGCACCGATAGTCCCGCAAACGCCGCCACGATAAACACCGCATTGGCCACGGTAATGCCCACGCACGTGCCGGCGGCGCCGCGCCAGCCGTGGGCCAGCGAGGTGCGCGCGATCAGGAAAAAATCGGGACCGGGCGACAGCAGGGAAAGAAAGTGGGCGGCGGCGATGAGGAGAAAATCCTGCATGGAGTTTGGCTCCGGCAATGGCGATGCGCGAGTATGCCGGGGCTGGCGACAGCCTGTATTGAAGAAAATTGCAGGCGTTCTAGCTGCCCTGGCCCCGATAGCGCCCCGGCGTGATGCCCGCATACGCCTTGAACACGCGCTGCAGGTGGCTCTGGTCGGCAAAGCCCAGTTCATGCGCCAGTTGCGCCAACGCCGTCCCGGCCTGCAAGCGACTGCGCGCGCGGTTGACGTGCATATTCAGCTGGTAGGCATGCGGCGTCAGGCCCGTGGCGGCGCGAAAGGCGCGGATCAATTGATACGGGCTCAGGCTTGCTGCCTCCGCCAGTTGCCGCAGGCTGGCCGAGGGCAGCGCCTGCAGCGTTGCGAGCACGGGCGCCAGCTGCTGCGGCAGCGGCTTGCGTTCCGAAGGCAGCAGATCCGCACAGGCGCTGGTGCAGGCGACCAGAAACGCCAGCAGCGCCGCATTTTTCTCCACCGCGCTGACCGTTGAAAACAGCAGCGTATTCATGGCGCAAAACTGCGCGTACAGCAGCGGGCACTGCAACACCGCCGCCGTATCGCCATCGAGCGCCGGCGCGTGTGCCTGCAGCCAGTGCGCATCGAGATGCAGCATCTGGTAGCTCCACAGGGCGTCAGGCAGGGGATTGCAGGCGTGTACGCAGCCGGCCGGCACCAGCACCAGGCTGCCATTGCCGAGTGCGACCTTGCCGTCTTTGCTGCCCGTGAAGATGCTGCCGCCAGAGTCGACGGCGCCGATGGAAAACGTGGGATGGCTGTGGGGCTTGTAGCAAGCCCGGCTGTGGCAGGCGCGCCGGCTCTCCACGTGAGGGAGAGACGGGTCGCGCCAGAAGGCGGTGGTGCCCGGCATGACTACATCAGGATCACGTCGTACTGCTCCTGGTGGTAGGCATTCTCCACCTGCAGCGAAATTTTCTTGCCGATGAAATCACCGAGCATGGCCAGGTGCTGCGATTCTTCCTCGAGAAATAAATCCACGACTTCCTGCGAGGCGAGGATGCGGAATTCGCGCGGGTTGAACTGCTTTGCTTCGCGCAGCAGTTCGCGCAGGATTTCATAGCAGATCGTGCGCGAGGTTTTCACTTGTCCCTTGCCCGCGCAGGCGGGGCATGGTTCGCACAGGATATGGGCCAGCGATTCGCGCGTGCGCTTGCGCGTCATTTCCACCAGGCCCAGCGGCGAGAAATTGCTCACCGAGACCTTGGTGCGGTCGCGCGACAGGGTGCGTTTCAGTTCGGCCAGCACGGCGTTACGGTGCTCGGCATTATCCATGTCGATGAAGTCGAGGATGATGATGCCGCCTAGGTTGCGCAGGCGCAGCTGGCGCGCGATGGCGTGCGCCGCTTCCAGGTTGGTCTTGAAAATCGTGTCGGCAAAATTGCGTCCGCCGACGAAGCCGCCCGTGTTGACGTCGATGGTGGTCATCGCTTCCGTCTGGTCGACGATCAGGTAGCCGCCCGATTTCAGGTCGACCCGGCGGCCCAGGGCGCGCAGGATCTCTTCTTCCACGCCGTACAGGTCGAACAGGGGGCGCTCGCCCGTGTAGTGCTGCAAACGCGTCAGTTCGCTGGGCGTGTAGATTTCCGCGAATTCGCGCAATTTCACGTAGTTTTCGCGTGAATCGACCTGGATGGTGGCCGTTTCATCGCCGACGAAGTCGCGCAGCACGCGTTGCGCCAGGCTCAAGTCCTGGTGCAGCAGGCTGGTGGCGGGACGCGTGCGCGCACCGTGCGTGATCGTGCTCCAGGTTTTTCTCAAGTAGTCGACGTCCGCCTTCAAGTCCGCGTCGGACGCGTCTTCAGCCATGGTGCGCACGATGTAGCCGCCCTTTTCATCGGTGGGCAGCAGGCTTTGCAGGCGCACGCGCAGCTGCTCGCGCTCCGCTTCCTTCTCGATCTTCTGCGAGATGCCGATGTGCTTGTCCTGCGGCAGGTACACCAGCATGCGCCCGGCGATGGAAATCTGCGTCGACAGGCGCGCGCCCTTGGTGCCGATCGGGTCCTTGATTACCTGTACCGTCAGTACCTGGCCGTCAAACAGGATTTTCTCGATGGGCGCCGGCGTGGCGTTCTGGCCGTCGTGGCCGCGCGCTTCCCAGATGTCGGCCACGTGGAGGAAGGCGGCCCGTTCCAGGCCGATGTCGATGAAGGCCGACTGCATGCCCGGCAATACGCGCACCACTTTGCCGGAATACACATTGCCGGCCAGGCCGCGCGTGAGCGTGCGCTCGATGTGCAATTCCTGCACGGCGCCCTGCAGGATGAGGGCGACGCGCGTTTCTTGCGGCGTGATATTGATCAGGATGTCTTCGTTCATGGAGGCGCGGGAGTGGAGGCAACGAATGACATCATACCCGATCAGGGCAGGGGCAAACCTGCCAGTCGTAGCAACTGTGCAGTTTCGTACAGGGGCAGGCCCATGATGCCGGAATGGCTGCCTTCGATGTGCTCGACGAACAGCGCGGCGCTGCCCTGGATGCCATAGCCGCCGGCCTTGTCGTACGGTTCCGGCGTGGCGCAATACGCGGCAATCGAGGCGGGCGACAGCACGCCGAAGCGCACTTGCGAGATCTGCGTGCGCTGCTCGGCGAAATCCTTGTAGTGCACGGCGATCGAGGTGAGTACCTCGTGCGTGCGGCCAGACAGCTGCTGCAGCATGGCCACGGCCTCGGCCCGGTCTGCCGGCTTGCCGAGGATGACCCCGTCGATGGTGACGGTGGTATCGGCCGCCAGCACGGGGCGCGGGGTCAGGTGGCGGCGGCGTACCAGGTCCCAGGCGAAGGCGGCTTTTTCATTCGCCACGCGGGCCACATAGTCGAGCGCCGACTCGCCGGGGAAGACTTCCTCGGTGACGTCGGCGCCGCGCGGGCCGTCGCTGCGCAGCAGCAGCAACTCGAAATCGACGCCGATCTGGCGCAGCAGTTCGCGCCGGCGCGGGCTTTTGGAGGCGAGATAGATCTTGTTATCGGCCGGTTTCATGGGGGAGTTCAGACGCGGTGGTAGGGGTGGTTTTGCGTGATCGACCAGGCGCGGTACAGCTGCTCGGCGAGGATCACGCGCACCACGCCGTGCGGCAGGGTCATGCTGGAAATGCGCAGCATGCCTTCGGCACGTGCCTTGAGTTGCGGATCGAGGCCGTCGGCGCCGCCGATCAGGAAGGCCGTGTCGCGGCCATCCTGCTGCCACGCCATCAGCTGCTGCGACAGGCCGACGCTGGTCAGGTCCTTGCCGCGTTCGTCGAGGGCGATGATGCGCACGCCCTTGGGCAGGACGGCTTCGATGCGTTCGCGTTCCAGCGCCATCGCCGTGGCTGCGGTCTTGCTGCCAGAACGCTCCACCGGCTTGATTTCTTTCAGCACGATGCGCAATTCCGGCGGCATGCGCTTCGCGTATTCCGCGAAGCCCGTCTCTATCCAGGCCGGCATTTTATGGCCGACCGCAGCGATGATGAGCTGCATCGAGGCTTACGCTTCGACTTTTTTGATACGCTTGATCACGGTTTTTGCCGGTGCAGCATCGGTTGCCGGCTTGGCCGCGCGTGGGGCGCGCACTTTTTTCTCCGGCAGCGCTTTCAGCGCTTTCACTGCGGCAGCTTCGGTCTTGGTTGGCGCGACTTTCACGGTCTTGCCGACGGCTTTGGAAGCAGTGGCTTTTTTCGCCGGGGCTTTCTTGGCGGCGGTGGTTGCCGCAGCTTTCTTGGCAGGCGCCTTTTTCTCGATCACGGGCGTCGCTTCCACATTGGCTTTGCTTGCTGCCAGATGGCCGCTGACCTTTTTCGGTTCGTCGCCGGCCGCTTTTTTCGGCGCGCGCTTGGCGGCACCCAGCTTGACCGGGGTATCGCCCCAGATTTCTTCCAGGCGGTAGTAGGCGCGGATAGGCGCTTGCATGATGTGGACGATCATGTCGCCCAGATCGACCAGCACCCATTCACCGGTGTCCTCGCCTTCCATGCCGATGATGTCGCCGCCGGCATCCTTGACCTTGTTGCGCACCGAGGCGGCCAGCGCCTTGGTTTGACGGTTCGAGGTACCGGAAACGATCGCGATGCGGTCGAACAGGCTGGTCAGGTGACTCGTTTCGAAGACGGCGATGTCTTGGCCTTTGACGTCTTCAAGGGCGTCAACGACGAGGGTTTGCAGTTTTTTGATGTCCATTTAGCTTTTGTATAAATTATGTTGTTCAATATAGTCTAGCACTAGCGGGGAAACAAGCGGGTTTGCCCGATTCCCCCGTTGTAATGCCGCACGTATTTCGGTGGCGGAGATATCCACCGCGAAGTCCTGTGCCAGATAAGTCAGACCGTGCGGCGTGTTGCGGATGCTTTCCAGTGACCCCAGGCGGCGCGAAAATTCGTCGGCGACCACTTGCGGCACTGCGGTGTCATTCAGCGCGAAGCCGGGGCGGGCCGCGACGCAGATATGCGCGTATTCAAATAATTGCTGCCATTCGCGCCATGTCGCGAGCCGCTGCAGCTGGTCGGCGCCCATCAGGAAAACGATGGAAGCGCGCGGGCCCAGCTCGGCGCGTACCTGGCGCAAGGTATCGATGGTGTAGCTGGCCTGGCCATGTTCGCTGCGCGCGATTTCCTGGCGGTCGATCACGACCGGCAGGGGCAGGCCGGCAAACGCCAGGCCGGCCATTTCGGCGCGCTGCTGGCCCGTGGCGCCCAGCTTGCTTTTTTGCCAGGGCGCGCCTGCCGGAATCACGCGCAGTTCATCGGCGTGCAGCAGGCTGGAAAAATGCGTGCCCAGCGCGACATGGCCCATATGCACCGGATCGTAGCTGCCACCGAGCAGCGCCACGCATGCCCTGCTACCTGGGTTCACGCCTGCAGCCAGTCGCGATGCACGAGGAAGTCAGTATACAACGCCGCTTCGGGACTGCCCGCTTCCGGGTGCCAGTCGTAGCGCCACTTGACCACGGGCGGCATCGACATCAGGATCGCCTCGGTGCGTCCGCCCGACTGCAGGCCAAACAGCGTACCGCGGTCGAACACCAGGTTGAACTCGACATAGCGTCCGCGCCGGTAGCACTGGAAGTCGCGTTCGCGTTCGCCGTAGGGCGTGTCCTTGCGGCGCGCCAGGATCGGCACATAGGCGTCGATGAAGGCGTCGCCGGCGCTGCGCATCATGGCGAAACTGTCGTCAAAGCCCAGGGCATTGAAGTCGTCGAAGAAAATACCACCCGCGCCGCGCGCTTCGCGCCGGTGCTTCAGGTAGAAGTAATCGTCGCACCACTGCTTGAACTTCGGATGCAGTTCCTCGCCAAACGGCGCCAGCGCATCATGGCACACCTGGTGAAAGTGCTTCACGTCGCCTGCGTCGCCATAATACGGCGTCAGGTCCATGCCGCCGCCGAACCACCATACGGGTTCGCCATCGGCATTCACGGTGGTGAAGAAACGCACATTCATGTGCACCGTGGGCGCATACGGATTACGCGGATGCAGCACCAGCGACACGCCCATCGCTTCCCACGCCTTGCCACCGAGTTCAGGGCGCGCGGCCGCTGCCGATGGCGGCAATGTGGCGCCGGTGACGTGCGAAAAATTCACGCCGCCACGCTCGAACACATTGCCTTCCTCGATCAGCCGCGAAATGCCGCCGCCGCCCTCGGGGCGCTGCCAGGCATCGGTCAGGAAGGGCTTGCCGTCCTGCGCTTCGAGCGCCTGCACGATACGGCTTTGCAAATCGAGCAAATAGGCCTTGACGGCCGAAGGAGAGGGAGTTGACGACATCGCGTGGGCCGACGAGGCCGAAATAAAAAAGTAAGGACGGATTGTACCCTGTTACGCGTTTTTGTGATAGGGCGGCGCTTGCGCTGTGCGTTTGTGTTGTGGATCAGCGTGCCGGTGGCGTGGCATCGTCCTGCACCACCGTGATGGACAGGTCCGCGCCGGCGCCGGGCAGGCGCGCGCTTTCCACGGCGTGCACGGCGCGCTGCTGCAAGTCGGGCCGCTCGACGCCCTGCCCGGTGACGGGGGCTGCGGCGGGGGAGGGTGCCTGCCAGGAGACGATGGCGCGGCCGGCAAAGGCCAGTACCAGAACCAGCAGCGCGGCCATCACCCACGTTCCCGGGCGCGCATAGGCGGGGCGTTCCCGGCGGGCCTGGCGCGCGGCGCCATCGACGATGATGCGGCCCAGCTCCGAGCCGTGCTGGCGCGTGCGCAGTAGCTCGAATTGCTGCGCCGTCAAGGTGCCTTGCCGGAGCATCTCGCGCAGTGCGTCAATCGGCGAGGCGAGCAGGCGCTTCTCCGGCAAGCTGGCGTGGGCGGCATCGCGCTGCCACTGGTTGATCAGGTCTTCGTCGTACAGGGTGTCGATGGCCTGGCCGTTGACCAGCTTTAGCGCGTCGGCGGCCAGTTGCTGGCGCTCGAGCAGGGCTTCGCCGCCATGCCGGCGCGGCAGATCCTGTACGCGCCGCAGGAAGTCGTCCTGTGGCAGCAGGTCAGTGCGCAGCAGCCATGCCAGGGCCTCGGCGGGACCTGCGCCGGCGGCCAGTCGTGGCATGTCGACGTCGTCTTCCTCGTCCAGGGCGAGGATTTCCAGTTCGGCGATGGCGTCGTCGAGTTCATTGTCCGTGATCAGGCGGAGTTGGCGTACCTGAGCGAGGGCGGGATGGACGTGGCTGGTCATGGGCTGCAACTTTGTCTGAAAGGAAAAATCTTAGCGCAAGGTCCGTTTTCCCGGCGCGCCAATCAAAACAGGGCCGGGGCGGATGCATTCCGCGCCGGCCCTGCCGTTTGCCGCCTGTGGCGTGCTTAGTGCTTCAGGCCGCGCCAGCCGATGTCGCGGCGGTACTGCGCGCCGTCGAAATGGATTTTTTCCACGGTTTCATACGCTTGTTTCTGCGCCATCTTGATGCTGTCGCCCAGGCCCACCACGCACAGCACGCGGCCGCCGTTGGTCACCAGGCGCTCGCCCTCGATGCGGGTGCCCGCATGGAAGGTGACGGAATCATGCGTTTCGGCCGGGATGTCGCCGATGGAGGTGCCCTTGACGGGATCGTCCGGGTAGCCGGCGGCGGCCATCACCACGCCAACGGCCGTGCGGCGGTCCCATTCCAGTTCCACGGCGTCGAGCGTACCGTTGACGGCGTGCTCCATGACGGTCACCAGGTCGGTCTTCAGGCGCGCCATGATGGGCTGCGTTTCCGGGTCGCCCATGCGGCAGTTGAATTCCAGGGTCTTCGGCGTGCCTTTGTCGTCGATCATTAGGCCCGCATACAGGAAGCCCGTGAACGTGATGCCGTCCTTGGCCATGCCCTGGATGGTCGGCACGATGATTTCGCGCATGACGCGCGCATGCATGGCCGGCGTGACGATGGGTGCCGGCGAATACGCGCCCATGCCGCCCGTGTTCGGGCCCTGGTCATGGTCTTTCAGGCGTTTGTGGTCCTGGCTGGTGGCCAGCGGCAGGATGTTTTTGCCATCGCACATGACGATGAAGCTCGCTTCTTCGCCGGCGAGGAATTCCTCGATGACGATGCGCGCGCCGGCGTCGCCGAACTGGTTATCGGACAGCATCATGTCGACCGCCTGATGCGCTTCTTCCAGGGTCATGGCAACGACGACGCCCTTGCCGGCGGCCAGGCCGTCGGCCTTGATGACGATCGGCGCGCCCACGGCGTCGACATAGGCGTGCGCGGGAGCGACGTCGGAAAACGTCTGGTAGGCGGCCGTCGGGATGCCGTGGCGCTGCATGAAGGCCTTGGCGAAGTCTTTCGACGATTCCAGCTGCGCCGCTTCTTTCGTGGGGCCGAAGATTTTCAGGCCGCGCGAGCGGAACAGGTTGACGATGCCCGCTGCCAGCGGCACTTCCGGACCGACGACGGTCAGGCCGATGTGTTCCTGCTGAACGAAGTCGGCCAGCAATTGCGGGTCGCTGATGTCGAGATTGACCAGGCGCGCATCGCGCGCGGTGCCGCCGTTGCCCGGCGCAACATACACCATCTGTATGCGTTCGGACTGGGCCAGTTTCCAGGCCAGGGCGTGTTCGCGGCCGCCAGAGCCGACTACCAGAATTTTCATAGGAACCGTTCGTTCAGTGTGGGTTGCAGGGCGGCAGTGCCGCCCTTGTTTAACATATTGCCTGGCACGCGGTAAAAATGTTCAGGGCAAGGCGCATGGCCGAAGACAGTGCGGCTAGTACGGCGAGGCCATGCAACGCCGCCATGGACTTTTTTACCCCGTGCCTAGTTTTCGATCAGGGCGTTCGTAAATACTTCCTGGACGTCGTCCAGCAGCTCCAGCGCATCGATCAGCTTTTGCATCTTGATGGCGTCGTCGCCCGTGTAGACGGTTTCCGTCGCCGGCTTCATGATGACTTCGGCCACTTCGGCCTTGAAGCCGGCCGCTTCCAGCGCTTCCTTGACGGCGGCGAAATCATGCACGGGAGTGACCACTTCGAAGCCGCCTTCTTCATCGGCGATGACGTCGTCGGCGCCCGCTTCCAGGGCCGCTTCCATCAGCTTGTCTTCATCGGTGCCCGGCGCGAACAGCAACTGGCCGCAGTGCTGGAACATGAAGGCGACCGAGCCTTCGTTGCCCATGTTGCCGCCGTTCTTGTTGAAGGCGTTGCGCACTTCAGCCACCGTGCGTACCTTGTTGTCGGTCATGCATTCGACGATGACGGCTGCGCCGCCCACGCCGTAGCCTTCGTAGCGCACTTCTTCATAGTTGGCGCCATCGACGCCGCCGCTGCCGCGGTTGATCGCGCGCTGGACGTTGTCTTTTGGCATGTTCGCATCGGCGGCCTTGTCGACGGCCAGGCGCAGGCGCGGATTGGTGATGGCGTCGGCGCCGCCCATGCGGGCCGCGACCGTGATTTCCTTGATCAGGCGCGTCCAGATTTTGCCGCGCTTGGCATCGGTGGCAGCCTTTTTATGCTTGATATTGGCCCATTTGCTATGTCCTGCCATGTCGAATCTTCCTTAGACGGGTGTTCAATTGTGGCCGACATTTTAGCATATCGGCCCCCTGCGAAGCGGCGCGGCCCCGTCATCAGGATGACACAATCTGTTGCTAAAGTGACGCGCTTTCACCATATCGAGGGCGCGACATCATGGCAAGTCAAATGGACAGGCGGCAATTTCTGAAATTGGGCGGCTTTATTACCGTCTCCGTGGCCACTGTCGGCCTCGCCGCCTGCGGCAGCACCGATTACAGCGATCCTGGCGTGCCGCTGGCCTCGGGCAGCGACTGGAAATTCCCGCAAAGCGTGGCTTCGGGCGACCCGCGCGCCGACAGCGCCATGTTGTGGACGCGCGTCGTGCCAGCCAGTTTCGACGCCGTCGCGCCCGCCGTGGCCGGCAAGGAAGAGGTTGCCGTGCGCCTGATCGTCAGCGCCAGCGACAATACGGCCGCCCTGGGCGGCAATACGGCCCTGGCCGGCACGCCCATCGTCGATGCGAAATTGCCGCTGAAAGCCGATTTCGACAATACCGTGCGCCACAAGGTGACGGGCTTGCAGCCGGGTCAGGTGTATTTTTACCAATTCATCGCCGGCGACGTGCGCTCGAACGTGGGCCGCTTCAAGACGGCGCCCGCCGCGACCAGTGACGTTGCCCAGCTGCAATTTGCTTACCTGACGTGCCAGGACTGGAGCATCAACCACTGGGGGGCGCTGTCGCACATCGCCGCCAACGAATCGCTCGATTTTATCGTCCACCTGGGTGATTACATCTATGAAACGGTGGGCGAGGCCTTCCAGAGCGGCGCCGTGGAAAGCCGCCACGACCAGCTGAAATTGCCTGACGGCACGTATAAAAGCGGCACGTCCGACGCCAAATACGCGACCACCGTGGCCGATTACCGCTACCTGTACAAGAAATACCGCACCGATGCGCGTCTGCAAGCCGTGCACGAGCGTTTTGCCTTCATCGCCATCTGGGATGACCACGAATTCACGGACGACGCCTGGCAGGATGCGTCCACCTATGAAGGCATCGTGGCGACCGACGGCAGCGATTTGCACCAGCCGGCCCGCCGCCGCAGCGCCAACCAGGCCTGGTTCGAATACATGCCGGCCGACGTCACGTTCGACGCGGCCGCGACGACCTTCCAGAATATTCAGATTTACCGCGATTTCCAGTTCGGCAAACTGATGCAGCTGGTGATGACGGACGAGCGCCTGTACCGTGCCGACCATGCGATCGCCGAGTCGACCATCAATCCCGCCACGGGCAAGCCGCTGGGCAGCATCGGCAGCCGCTACCTGGTGCCGCAAGCGCTGTTCGACAGCGTGGAAGGGCAGAAAATGGCGGCCGCCACCAAGGCCGGCGCCGATCCGCTGGCGGCAGTGGGCATGCTGGGCAGCACGCAGCGCGACTGGTGGAAGGGCAAGATGAAGGCTGCCACGGCGACCTGGAAGCTGTGGGGCAATGAAGTGTCGTTGCTGCGCATGGGCTTGAATGGCACGGATGCGATCGCCACCTTGCTGGCCCTAGGCGCCATGGCCAACGTGGGCAAAGCCATCGCCAGCACCCTGCCATTGGTGGGCGGCAGCGTGCCGCTGGCGTCCGCCATCGTGGCCGCTTCGACGGCAGGCGCATCGTCAAGCGTGGCGCAGGCCGCCGCCATGGCGATTGCCGGCGCCGCAGCGAACGCCGGCGCGCAGGGCGCCGCTGCCGTGGGCGCCGGTTTGAGCGCGGCCCAGGCCGGCATCACGGTGGCTGCCTACAACAGCGGCTCGCCGGCCGCCGCCGCGCAAGTGATCGCCTTCGGCTGGATCAAGCCCGACGTACAGGCCAAGGGCGCCGCATCGAGCTTTGTCGCCGCTTCCGGCCAGCAAGCCGCGCTGACGCCATTCTTCACGCGCTTCCTGCTCAATTGCGACCAATGGGATGGCTACAACAGCGAGCGCAAGAACCTGATGGCGCACCTGAAAACCAATGCCATCGGCAACGTGGTGGCCATCACGGGCGATATCCACTCGTTTTTTGCGGGCACGGTCAGCGACGATTTCGACGCGGCCGGCGGCGGCACGCCCGTCATGGTGGACCTGGTGTCGGCTGGCGTCAGCTCCGATTCCTTCTTCAGCTACCTGAAGTCGGCCGCCGGCAGCATGGGCGATATCGGTACCCTCGTCAGCTATCCGCTGGCCATTCCTGTCACGGGCCTGGGCACGGTCAATCTCGACATCAACCTGCTCGACTACACCATGGGCAAGGCGGCGCCCACCGTCGACAGCCTGCTGGAGCAATTGCGCGTGCAATTGCGCGGCGCCCTGGCTGCCAAGGGTGTGCCGGAAGCCCAGCTGGACGCGACTGTCGCTGCCGTGCAGGCTGGCTTGAAAGCGAGCACTGACTTCAGTGTAACCTTGCTGGGCCTGGCGCAGCAATTATCCGGCCTGGGCAACAACCCATGGATCAAGCATTTGAACACGGATGCGCAGGGTTACACGGTGGTCACCTTGACGCCGGGCAAGCTGGTGGCGCAGTTCAAGCAGGTGAATAAACTGGTCGGTACGGCGGCGCCGTCGAACGTGATTGCGCGCGTGACGACGGCGACGGTGACGGCAGGTGCGGCGGCGGTGGTGGTCTCTTAATCCGCCGCCGGTTTTATTCGGGGCCAGACGGGGACGCCGAGTCCCGCCGGGTCTGGCCCCGGCTTTTGCCTTACAATCTGGGCATGAGCTCCAGTTCCCCGCAAGCATCCCCTTCATCGATTCCCCGTTCCGTCTACCTCGGTGGCCTGGCCATCGCCGTAGGCGGGGCGGTACTGTTTTCCACCAAGGCCATCGTCGCCAAGCTGCTGTACCGCTACCAGATCGACGCCGTCACCCTGATCGCCTTCAGGATGATCTTTTCGCTGCCCGTGTTCGCCGTCATCGCTTGCTGGAAGATGCGCACGGAGCCGCCGCTGTCAAACAGCGACCGTTGGCGCCTCGTCGGGCTGGGCCTCGTCGGCTACTACCTGTCCAGCTATCTGGATTTCCTGGGCCTGCAATACATTTCCGTGGGCCTGGAGCGCCTGATCCTGTTCCTTACGCCTACTTTCGTGCTCCTGATTACCACCGTGTACTTCAAGCAGCGCATCAGCCGCCTGCAGTGGCTGGCCCTGTTCACCTCCTACTGCGGTATCGTGCTGGTGTTCGTGCACGACTTGCAGGGCGGCGCCAGCAATGTGGCGCTGGGCTCGACCCTGGTGCTGGGCTCGGCCTGTGCCTACGCCGTGTACCTGCTCGGTTCGGGCGAGCTGGTGAAACGCATCGGCTCGATGCGCCTCGTCAGCTATGCCATGTGCGTGGCCAGCTTTGCCTGCATCGCCCAATTCTTCATCCTGCGCCCCGTCGAGCTGCTGATCCAACCCATGCCCGTGTACGGCTTGTCTTTGCTCAATGGCATCTTTTGCACGGTGATGCCCGTCTTCATGACGATGATCGCCGTCGAGCGCATCGGCGCACCCGTCGCTTCGCAGGCCGGCATGATAGGGCCCGTGTCGACCCTGTTCCTGGGCGCCATGATCCTCGATGAACCGATCACCAACTGGCAACTGGCTGGCACCAGCCTGGTATTGGCCGGCATTTACTTGCTGTCGAAAAAGAAATAATTCCTCCACCCACTGAAAATGTCCCCACCATGAAAACACGCATCGCCCTGATTGCCCACGACAAGAAAAAAGATGACATGATTACCCTGGCGGGCGAATACCTGGACTTTTTGAAGGGTTGTGAACTGTCGGCCACGGGCACCACGGGCGGCCGCCTGATCAATGAGCTGGGCCTGGCGGTCGAGCGCAAGCATTCCGGCCCGTTCGGCGGCGACTTGCAGATCGGCTCGCTGCTGGTGGAAGGCTTGATCGATTGCGTGATCTTCCTGCGCGACCCGATGACGCCGCAGCCGCATGAGCCGGACATCAATGCCCTGGTGCGCGCCTGCGACGTGCACAACGTGGCGTGCGCGACCAATCTGTCGTCGGCGCACCTGGTGCTGTCGCAATTGCAGGCGCGGGCCAGCGCTGCCGCCTGACGTTTTCCCGATTCTTCTTCAAGGAGCATATTGTGAGCGCAACGATTACCACCAAAGCCATCCGCGTACAGCGCGTGGGCGGCCCGGACGTGATGGAATATGTGGATGTGGAACTGCCGCCGCCGGGTCCCGGCGAGGCGCGCGTCAAGCACGAGGCCATCGGCCTCAATTTCATCGATGTGTATTTCCGCACGGGCTTGTATCCGCAGCCGCTGCCCAATGGCCTCGGTGTCGAGGGGGCGGGCATCGTCGAGGCGGTGGGCGAGGGCGTCACGGAAGTGAAGGTGGGCGACCGGGTGGCGTATGCGGCGCGCATCAATGGCGCGTATGCGCAGCAGCGCAACCTGCCGGCGGCCCTGCTGCTGGTGTTGCCCGAGCGCATAGGCTTCGATACGGCCGCCGCCATGATGCTGCAAGGCTTGACGGTGCAATACCTGTTTCATCGCACGGTGGCCCTGAAGGCGGGCGATACCATCCTGTTCCACGCGGCCGCGGGCGGCGTGGGCCTGATCGCCTGCCAGTGGGCCAAGGTGCTGGGCGTGAATCTGATCGGCACGGCCGGTTCCGATGAAAAGGCGGCGCTGTCCAAGGCGCATGGCGCGGCCCATGTCATCAACTACAACACGGAAAACTTCGTCGAGCGCGTGCGCGAGATCACGGGCGGCAAGGGCGTCTCCGTGGTGTACGATTCCATCGGCAAGGATACGTTCACGGGTTCGCTCGACTGCCTGGCGCCGCTGGGCATGATGGTCAGCTTCGGCAACGCGTCCGGTCCCGTGCCGGCCTTCACTTTGAGCGAACTGGCGTCGCGCGGTTCGCTCTTCATCACGCGTCCTGCCCTGTTCAGCTATGCCTCGAACCGCGCGAACCTGGAAGAGATGGCGACCTCGCTGTTCGGCGTCGTCAGCAGCGGCGAAGTGCAGATCGAGATCAACCAGCGCTACAGCCTGGCCCATATCGCCCAGGCGCACACGGACCTGGAAGGGCGCAAGACGACCGGTTCGACCATCATCGTGCCATGAGCGGCGGCAATGATGGCACGCCAAAGTTCGGCCGCCTGCTGATCGTGCTGCTATTGGCCGTGGCCCTGATTGGCGCGCTGACCTTTGCCGCCGAAGCGTATTATTCGTAGACATAAAAAAACCGGCTTGCGCATCGCTGCACAAGCCGGTTTTTTTAGTGTTGCCAGATAATTACTCTACCTTGACTTCCACTTTACGGGGCACGCCGCTCTGGCCGGGGAAGTCGGCAAAGGCGCTGGCGACCATGGCGGGCATTACTTGCGACGTGGCGCGCTTGTTGCTGGTCGATTGCACGGTTACGTCGTAGAGTTTCTTGCCGTTGCGGTCATTGATCGTCACGCGCAATTCGCGTTCGTATTTATGGCGTACGGTTTCTTCCACGTCCATCGGACCATACCAGTAGGGGTTGTAGCCAAAGCGACCATAGCCTGGCCATGCGCCGTAGCGGTAGCCGTAGCGGCCAGGCCAGTAGCCGGGGCCATACCAGAATGGGTCGGACGCTTGCAGCACGCGCTCAGGGTAGTCGACGGTGGAGAAATTCATTGCCACGCGCAAATTGGCTGCCGCGGGGCCGGACGCTTCGCCGAAACCGTGTTTGGCCAGTTCCGCGCGCACCAGGTTCTGGTAGCTGCGGTATTCCAGCGTGTCGTCTTCGGCCGCCGGCGCTTCAAATGCATATGATTTGTCCTGCAATTGCGCAGGCCACTCATGGAAGACGGTCACATCGCTGCGTATGGTGGTGGCGCATCCGGTGAGCAACACGGTCAATGCGGCCATCATGATGGTGAGATATCGTTTCATTGCATGACCTCCTGATTAGTAGACGCAATTCTTCGCTTAGTATTATAAGAATAGTTCTATTTGTTTCTATTCATTATTACAGAATGTTACCTGGCATGTCTGCGTGTAAGGGAATCCAACATTCCTGACCTGAATCGCGACTATCGGGGGCTGGTGTTGGTAAAATAGGCTTTTGCCTCCGCTCCCACCCAAATCCCTATGCGCACAGACAGCCCTCAGACGATTTACCGCAAAGATTACACGCCGCCCAGCTTCCTGGTCGACAGCGTCGAACTTGGTTTCGATCTCGATCCCGCCCGCACAGTGGTGGCGAGCCGGATTCAAATGCGCCATAACCCGGCCAGCACCAGCCGCAGCATCGAATTGCACGGCGAACACATCGAACTGGTGCTGGTGCGCCTGAATGGCAAGGTATTGAAGCCGTCGCAGTACAAGCTGACGGCCGGCATGCTGACCATCCCCAAGGCCCCGGACGAGGTGACGCTCGATATCGAAACCGTGCTGGCGCCGCAGGAGAATACCTCGCTGTCCGGCCTGTATGTGTCGAACCATAATTTCTTCACGCAGTGCGAGGCGGAAGGCTTCCGCCGCATCACCTTCTTCCCTGACCGCCCGGATGTGATGGCCAAGTACACGGTCATGCTGCGCGCCGACAAGGACAAGTATCCGGTGCTGTTGTCGAACGGCAACCTGATCGAAGAGGGCGACCTCGGCGATGGCCGTCATTACGCCAAGTGGGAAGACCCGTTCAAGAAGCCGTCCTACCTGTTCGCCCTGGTGGCGGCGCGCCTGGTATGCCAGGAAGAGCGCTATACCCTGAAGTCGGGCCGCGAAGTGCTGCTGCAAGTGTGGGTGGAAGACGGCAACCTGGATAAAACCGACTACGCCATGCAGTCGCTGAAAAACTCGATCCGCTGGGACGAGGAGCGTTTTGGCCTGGAACTGGACCTGGACCGCTTCATGATCGTCGCCGTGGGCGATTTCAACATGGGCGCCATGGAAAACAAGGGGCTGAACATCTTCAATACCAAGTATGTGCTGGCCAATGCGCGCGTGGCGACGGACGTCGATTACGCGGGCATCGAAGCGGTGGTGGGCCACGAATACTTCCATAACTGGACCGGCAACCGCGTGACGTGCCGCGACTGGTTCCAGCTGTCGCTGAAGGAAGGCTTGACGGTGTTCCGCGACCAGGAGTTCTCGGCCGACATGATCGGTACGGACACGGGCCGCGCCGTCACGCGCATCGACCAGGTGCGCACCCTGCGCCAGGCGCAGTTCCCCGAAGACGCGGGCCCGATGGCGCATCCCGTGCGTCCCGATTCCTTCGTCGAGATCAATAACTTTTATACGGTCACGATCTACGAAAAGGGTGCCGAAGTGGTGCGCATGTACCAGACCCTCGTGGGCCGCGACGGCTTCCGCAAGGGCATGGACCTGTATTTCGAGCGCCACGATGGCCAGGCCGTGCAGTGCGACGACTTCCGCGCCGCCATGGCCGATGCGAATGGCCGCGACTTCAGCCAGTTCGAGCGCTGGTACAGCCAGGCGGGTACACCTGTCGTGACGGCATCCACGCGCTACGATGCGGCCAGCCAGACGTTCGAGCTGACCCTGGCGCAAAACTGCCCCGCCACGCCGGGCCAGCCGAAAAAACTGCCTTTCCACATCCCCGTCACCGTCGGCTTGCTGGCCGCCGATGGTCGCGACCTGCCGCTGCACGTCGATGGCGTCGTGTCGAACGGCGCTGCCAGCGTCGTGCTGGAACTGACGCAAGCGTCGCAGACTTTCCGCTTCACGAATGTGACGGAGTTGCCCGTGCCGTCGCTGCTGCGCGACTTTTCCGCGCCCGTGGTGCTGGAATACGATTACACCGACGAGGAACTGCTGCACCTGTTCCGCCACGACAGCGACCCGGTCAACCGCTGGGAAGCGGGCCAGCGCCTGGCCATGGAGCGCCTGCTGAAACTGACCGGCGCCGTCGCCGCCGGCGAGCACCTGGCGCTGGACGACACCTTCATCGAAGCGCAACGCGCCTTGCTGGCCGACGACACGCTCGATCCCGCCTTCCGCGAGCTGGCCCTGATCCTGCCGTCGGAAACCATCATCGCCGAGCGCATGGCGCAAGTCGACCCGCAAGCGATCCACGCGGCGCGCCAGTTCATGCGCCGCACCATCGCGGCGGCCCTGAAACCTGAACTGCTGGCGCAATACCACGCCAACCAGACGCCGGGCGAGTACAGTCCCGACGCCCTGTCGGCCGGCAAGCGCGCGCTGAAAAACCTGGCCCTGTCCTATCTGCTGATCGCGCCGGGCGAGCAAGAGCTGGCCCTGGCGCAGCAGCAGTTCGACGGTGCCGGCAACATGACGGACCGCGCGGCAGCGCTGGGCGCCCTGATCCATTCGGGTTCGCCATCGCACGCGCAGGCGGCGCTGGCCAGTTTCTATGCCGACTTCGAGAACGAAGCGCTGGTGGTCGACAAGTGGTTCGCCATGCAGGCTGCCGCGCCATCGACCGATGTGCAAGCCGTGCGCCAGCTGATGACGCATCCGGCCTTCACCTTGAAAAATCCGAACCGCGCGCGCAGCCTGATCTTCAATTTCACGAACGGCAATCCGTCGCAATTCCATGCGGCTGACGGCAGCGGCTACGCCTTCTGGGCCGAGCAAGTCATCGCGCTCGACGCCCTGAACCCGCAAGTGGCAGCCCGCCTGGCACGCTCCATGGACCGCTGGCGCCGTTACGTGCCCGCACTGCAAAGCCACATGCGCGACGCGCTGGAAAAAGTCGCCGGCCAGGCCAGCTTGTCGAATGACGTGATGGAAGTCGTTTCCAAGGCATTGGCCAATTAACACCGTAAAAATTTATCAAAAAGCTATTAAAACAGAGGGATTTCATGAAACGCATCAGTCTTACGCAATACCTGGTTGAAGAGCAGCGCTCGAACAACAGCATTCCGGCCGAACTGCGCCTGCTGATCGAAGTCGTTGCGCGCGCCTGTAAAACCATCAGCCACGCCGTCAGCAAGGGCGCGCTGGGTGAGGTGCTGGGCACGGCCGACACGGAAAACGTGCAGGGCGAAGTGCAGAAAAAGCTCGACATCATCTCCAACGAGATTTTGCTGGAAGCGAATGAATGGGGCGGCCACCTGGCGGCCATGGCGTCGGAAGAGATGGAATCGATCCACCCGATCCCGAACCGCTATCCGAAGGGCGAATACATGCTGCTGTTCGACCCATTGGATGGCTCGTCGAACATCGACGTCAACGTCTCGATCGGCACCATTTTCTCGGTGCTGAAGGCACCGGAAGGCATGGGCGAGCCGACGGAGCAGGACTTCATGCAAGCCGGCAGCAAGCAAGTGGCGGCCGGCTACGCCGTGTACGGTCCGCAAACCATGCTGGTGCTGACCTTCGGCAATGGCGTGAACTGCTTCACCCTGGACCGCGAGATGGGTTCGTGGGTGCTCACGCAAAGCAATATGCAGATTCCGCCGACGACGAAGGAATTCGCCATCAATATGTCGAACGCGCGCCACTGGCATCCGCCCGTGAAACGCTATGTCGACGAACTGCTGGCCGGCGACACGGGCCCGCGCGGCACCAATTTCAATATGCGCTGGATCGCCTCGATGGTGGCCGACGTGCACCGCATCCTGAACCGCGGCGGCATCTTCATGTACCCGGCCGACCTGCGCGACACGTCGATGCCCGGCAAGCTGCGCCTGATGTACGAAGCGAACCCGATGGCTTTCATCGTGGAGCAAGCCGGCGGCGCCGCCACCGATGGCCAGCAGCGCATCATGGACATCGCCCCGCACAAGCTGCACCAGCGCGTGCCCGTGTTCCTCGGCTCGAAAGACGAAGTGGCCCGCGTCACCGCCTACCACGCGGAGTAAAAGCCGCACTTTTCCACGATTTTCAGCGGCCTGCAGCCGGGCCGCTAAAAAAATGCAAAAAAGTTCGCGTTGACACTAGCAAATTTTGTGCATTGTTTGTAGAATGTGGGTCTTCGCCGTTGTAGCTCAGTTGGTAGAGCAGCACATTCGTAATGTGAAGGTCGCCAGTTCGATTCCGGCCAACGGCACCAAGTTTCATCAGAAAACCCGCTCACTTGCAAAAGTCAGCGGGTTTTTTGTTGTCCTCGATTTCAGCGGCATGGCATGCAGCCTGCTGTGATCAGGGGGCACAGCATCTGGACGGCGTATGTCGCCATCACCTTGCCGCGCACTCGAACCCCGGCGCGGTGCTTTGGCTGGATACGCGGTCTGCAGATTACAATATGGCATTGTCTTTCATATCAATGGAACCTTGCCCATGCCCGACAAAATCTACCAGTACCTGACCTCGCCCGGTGTGGACGATGGCGATACGCCACCCGTGGTCGATCTCGATCTTTACTTTGCGGGCAATGCCGACGAAGAGTCGATCGCGCCGAACCAGTGGGGCTATGGCCGCCCGCCGATTGCGCAGCTGTACGACATGTTCCGCGAGATCGCCGCCAGGCCGGACGTGGAAAAGGTGCTGGTCGGCTTGCACCAGGACTGGTGCGATTATGGCCAGGCGGACGTGGACGCGAAATGCTTCCCGCCGGCGGAAAACGTGCACATCTTCACGTCCGCACGCCAGGACGAGGTGGAAGGCTGGATCGCCGGCATGGAAGCCGACGGCGTCATTCCTGGCTGGCCATACGGCAAGCCCGCCAACGCTCCTGAGCCTTCGGAGGGCTATGCCGTGCTGTCAGTCTGCTGGGACTGAGCGCCGCTCAGAAAGTGTGCCTTATCCCAGCGCCATGCCCGACAAGGTGGCGCCCTTTGTTTCTGCATTGCGTCCCAGGCTGTTGATGGCAAAGTCGGCGATGCCGTGGCGGTCGTTGGCCAGACGGGAGCCGTACGCTAACAGGCCGGCGTGCGCGGCGCGCAAGTCACCTCGTCCAGTGTAGCGGGCGGCGCTTGAACACGGGCCAAAAGATCAGGTGGAGCGGACGCACTGGCCGAAGGACGGGGGCGGCGGCCGGTCACATGGCTTACCATGCAGGCATCGGCGCCAGGGCGCTTCCCTGGCGCGTTTTTCGTTTTTTAGTGCATTGCACGGTATCAGGAGTCATTCGATGGATCAGCCACCACATAGCCGCTTGTTCGGCACCAGCCTGGGATTTTTAGCGGGGTATGTCGATACCCTGGGTTTCATTGCCCTGTTTGGCCTGTTTACGGCCCATGTCACGGGTAACTTCGTGCTGATCGGCGCCGCCCTGGCGGATGCATCGCGCGCGTCCATCCTGTTGAAGTTTCTCGCTTTCCCCGCCTTTATCGCCGGCGTCGCCGTCACGCGCCTGATGGTGCTGGCCGTGGAGCGCCGCGCCGGCCCGTCACTGACCCTGGCGATGCTGCTGCAGTGGGCCTTGCTGGCCGGCTTCATGGTGTTTGGCTGCCTGGCCGAACCGATCGGCAAGGATGTCAGTTCCATGGCCATGGCGGCCGGTTTGCTGGGCACGGCCGCCATGGGTGTGCACAGCGCCACCAGCCGGCTGCTGCTGGCGCATCTGGCGCCCACTTCCATGATGACGGGTAACGTGACGCAGATCGTCATCGACACCGTCGACGTGCTGCGCGGCGCGGCCGATGGCGCTACCCATGCGCGCTGCGGGAAGTTCTTCTGGCCGCTGCTGGCCTTTGCCCTGGGCGCCATCGCTGCCGCCTTTGCCTACCTGGCTTTCGGTTTCGTGGCGCTGGCCGTGCCCCTGATTTTGCTGGGGGCCCTGATCGTAGTGCAGCAGCGTAGCGGGCGACCGGCCGTGCCTGCGGCTTGAGCGCGGCCTTGCGCGGCGCGCCGCGCCGTCACCCTGTATTGCGCCCTGTTCGCGGAAATCCTCTGCCCGCTGCTGGTCGCCGCCGGTTTGCTGACGCGCCTGGCCTGCCTGCCCCTGCTGGGCGTGTCGATGCTGCTCGTGCACCCGGACTGGAGCATCGCAGACGGCCAGTTCGGCTGGTTGCTGATCATCGTCTTCGGCACGATTGCCATCGGCGGCGCGGGCAAGTATTCGGTGGATGCGCGGTTGCGCCGTTAAATGACGAATTCCCGCCGCACGGCAGGCTTGTGCGCCAGCAGCAGCGACAATTTCTTCAATGCGCTGGCCAGGCGCGCGCGGTCGCGGATGCTGCCCAGCGAGATGCGGATGGCGTTCGGCGGGCGGTTGTCGTAGAAGGCGTCGGACGCCGTGACGGCCACGCCCTGGGCACGGGCGGTGGCGGCCAGTTCGCGCGAGGTCCAGTAGCCGGGCAGCGAAAACCACACGTGGATGCCATCGCTGCGCGGGTGAGTGGCGCCCGTCAGGATGGTGCGGATGACGTCCTGGCGCGCATCGGCTTCGCTGCGTATGCCGGCCAGCAGCGCGTGCGCGGAGCCGTCGTGTATCCATTGCGTCGTCAGCGCCGTCGTCACGGGCGTGGCCATCAGGCTGAAAGAGCGCAGGGCGTCCAGGAAGCGTTCGCGCAGCTGCGTGTCGGCGATCAAGGTATAGGCCATGCGCAGGCCCGGCGCCAGGCATTTCGACAGGGTGGCGATGTAGGATACGTGGGCGGGCGCGTAATGCGCCAGGGGCGGCGGCGCATCGGACGCCAGCAGCCAGTACGGGTCATCCTCGATGATGTGCATGCCGCAGCGCTGGGCCACTTGCGTGATGGCCAGGCGGCGCGCGGCCGGCATGGTGTGCGCCGTGGGGTTTTGCAGGGTGGGATTCAGATACACGAGGCGCGCGCGGTGCTTGCGGCCAGCTTTTTCCAGCGCTTCGGGCAGCATGCCATCCGCATCCGTTTCCACGACGACGGCCTTGCGGTTCAGCTGCCCCGCCGCCGAGCGCAAGCCCGGATACACGGCCGGCTCCGTCAAGATGGCGTCGCCGGGCCGGCTCAGGGTCAAAATCAGCGCCGCCAGCGCCGCCTGCGCGCCGGGGCAGGCGACGACGTGTTCTCCATCGACGTTGCCGAACATGGGCGCGAGCCAGGCGGCGCCCGCCGCGCGGTCGGCCTTGCTGCCGCCGCCCAGGTGATAACTCATCAACATATCGCTGTCCGTGCGCATCAGCACCTGCGCCACGCCCTGTTTCAGCAGGTCGTCGAAATCCACGCCCACGGGCGGCGGCGGGATGTTCATGCTCAGGTCCAGCATCTGCGTCAATTCCACCTTCGGCGCCGCCACGTAGGTGCCGCGCGCGCCGTGCCCTTCCAGCAGGTTGCGGCGCTTGGCTTCGTCGTAGGCGCGCGTCACGGTCGTCAGGTCGACCTGGAACAGGGCGGCCAGGCTGCGCTGCGGCGGCAAGCGGTCGCCCGGGCGCAGGCTGCCGCCGGACAGCGCGCGCTCGAGCATGTCGGCGATCTGCAGGTAGCGCGGACCGCCGTGCTGCACGAACGGCATGATCCACGCGCTTGCATGGTCATCTTTTTGTATGGATTTAGACGGAGGCATTTTGTCTTGATGTATGTATTTTGGTACCTACATTATGCGTAAAGTCTGCATAAAAATCCATGCATTTGTATGGGGCCGGCTTTCTCGTCGGGGCGGACCATGCATCAGGCAGCGTTACTCCCCGCCCGCCGCACCAGGCCGGCACGGGTTGTTATTTCTGGCAGGCATTTAAGTCTGGCCTTCAAGGTGTGGCAGCGCACGGTGGCGTGTGGCAGGCGCGGTTAAGGTAGTGCCAACAGCTTGCTGCTGATCCACTGTTTGATATGGCTCAGCCCGGCAGCGTTTAGCCGCTTCTTTTTCCCAGAAGCGAGGAGAATCATGATTCGGTCACGGCATCGAGCATGGTTGAAATTATTCACTGTTAAAGGAAACCATCATGAACGCGATTGAAAAAACCAGCTCCGATATCAACGGCACCGCCCAGGATACCCGCCAGGACTTGCACCGCACGATCGACAAGGTGGCAAGTCAGGCCCAGCCCCTGGCCGACAAGATGGCCACGCGCGCCCACGACGGCGTGGACCAGGTGGGCGACCGCATCGACCAGGTCAGCGACAGCGTCAGCAAGGCTTCCGAACGCTTGATGGCGCGCGGCAAGCAATTGGGCGCCGCCTGCCAGCGCGCCGGCGAGACGGGCCGCGATTACGTGCGCGAACGGCCGGCCGTGTCCCTGCTGATTGCGGCAGCGGCCGGGTATGGCCTGTCGAAATTGCTGGGTTCGCGTAAATAAGTTTTACGCCTTCCTGGCCGGTATTTGTCGTGGGCGCTGTTCCCCTCGCCGTGATGGCGGAGGAAGCAGCGCCCACGCGCACAAGGTAGTAGCTAGTAGCAGGCCGTAAAGGAGAGTGAAGATGCGCTCCATTTTGTTGTGGTTGATCGGTGTACCTATTCCCATCATTGTTTTGATTGCCCTGTTCGTGCGCTGAATGAGGGAGTTGTAGCGTTCTCCCGGGGCAGACTACTCACAGGAGATGTAATGGCTACCAACAAGAAAACGCCGTCCACGGACGGTGCTGGTTCCGTATTGAGCAGCATGTCCGGCCCATCCGACAGCAATGCGCCGAACAGCCTGGGTGCGGACAATGACCTGACCCGCGCGCTGCTGCAAAAGACGGACGCCGGCCAGCAACTGTCCGCCGCCATGGCCGTCAATCCCAAGGAGGAGGGCCAGTATGGCGAGGCGGCGCGCACGCCGGCCGAAGGCGTGCATGTGGCAAGCGGCGAAGCGCTGGCCACGGCCAGCACCACGGGCGAAACGGTACCTTCCCCGAAGACGGGCGATGGCCAGCCCGCGCTGGGCGAGAATGCGTTGAATAATTCGCTGGATCACGCCCGCAGCGATGACAGCGGCTGCGTGCTGACGACCAACCAGGGCGTGCCCGTGGGCGACAACCAGAATTCGCTGAAGGCGGGCTTGCGCGGCCCCACCCTGATGGAAGATTTCATCCTGCGCGAAAAGCTCACGCACTTCGACCATGAGCGCATCCCCGAGCGCGTCGTGCATGCGCGCGGCTCGGCCGCCCACGGCTATTTCGAATGCTACAAGGAGCAAAGCAGGCACACGCGCGCCGCGCCGTTCGCCAAGGCGGGCAAACGCACGCCCGTCTTCGTGCGTTTTTCCACGGTGGCCGGCGAACGCGGTTCCACCGACACGGCGCGCGACGTGCGCGGCTTCGCCGTGAAGTTTTATACGGACGAGGGCAACTGGGACCTGGTCGGCAATAACATCCCCGTCTTCTTCATCCAGGATGCGATGAAGTTCCCCGATCTGATCCACGCCGTCAAGCCCGAGCCGCACAATGGCATGCCGCAGGCGGCCAGCGCGCACGACACCTTCTGGGACTTCGCCTCGCTGTCGCCGGAAATCACGCACATGCTGATGTGGGCCATGTCGGACCGCGCCATCCCGCGCAGTTTCCGCATGATGCAGGGCTTCGGCGTGCATACCTTCCGCCTCGTGAATGCGAAGGGCCAGTCCGTCTTCTGCAAATTCCACTGGTCGCCCATGGCCGGCACGTATTCGCTGGTGTGGGACGAAGCCGTCAAGCTCAGCGGCGCCGATTCCGACTTCCACCGGCGCGACCTGTGGGAAGCCATCGAGTGCGGCGCGTATCCCGAATACGAGCTGTCCTTCCAGATCTTCACGGAAGCGCAGGCCGAAGCGTTCCCCTTCGACGTGCTAGACCCCACCAAGCTGATTCCCGAAGAACTCGTGCCGCTGGTCCCCGTCGGGAAGATGGTCTTGAACCGCAATCCCGACAATTTTTTCGCCGAGACGGAGCAGGTGGCGTTCTGCACGGCGCACATCGTGCCCGGCATCGATTTCAGCAACGACCCGCTGCTGCAGGGGCGCATCCACTCCTACGTCGACACGCAGATCACGCGCCTGGGCGGCGCCAATTTCCATGAAATCCCCATCAACTCGCCGCTGGCGCCGTTGCACAACAACCAGCGCGACGGCATCCACCGCCAGGCCATCAACCGGGGCCGGGTCGCGTACGAACCCAATTCCCTGGCGGGCGGCTGTCCGTTCCAGGCGGGCGCGAAAGGCTTCAACAGCTTTCCCGCCGCGACCGAAGGCGACAAGGTGCGCGGCAAGCCCGAGAAGTTCGCCGAGCACTTCGGCCAGGCGCGCCTGTTCTGGATCAGCCAGACGCCGGTGGAACAGGACCATATCGTGCATGCGTTCCGCTTTGAACTGAGCAAGGTGCAGACGGTGGCCATCCGCAAGCGCATCGTCGCCATGCTGCGCAATGTCGACGAGACCCTGGCGCAGCGCCTGGCCGATGGCCTGGGCCTGGCGCTGCCGCCCGTCATGCCGCGCGCTTCCATGCTGCCGATCCCCACGTATCCGCCGTCGCCGGCCCTGTCGCTCTTTTTCCGCCCCGGCAAGACCGGCATCCATACCCTGCGCGTGGCGATCCTGGTGGGGCCGGGCAGCGATGGCGCGCAGGTGCGCAATATCTATGCCTCGCTGCTGGCCGATGGCGCCGTGCCGCGCCTGGTGGGCAGCCACCTGGGGAAAGTCGACACCAGCGGCGGTGCGCCGCTCGACGTGGAAATCTCGCTCGAGACGGGACCGTCCGTGCTGTTCGACGCCGTCGTGCTGCCGGATGGCCAGGGCGCCGTGCAGCAGCTGGGCGGCGACGCCAACGCGCTCGACTTCCTGCGCCTGCAATACCGCCACTGCAAGCCCATGCTGGCTGTCGGCGCGGGCAAGGACTTGCTGGACAAGGCGGGCGTGCCGGTGATATTGCCCGATGGCAAGCCTGATCCCGCCATCATCGTCGCACCGTCCGGCGACGTGGTGAAAGCCGTGGCGGCCTTCAAGAAGGCGCTGGCCGCGCACCGGGCGTTTGCGCGCGAGACGGACCCGCCGCGGGTGTGAGTGGCGGTATCGGCACGGGGGCCGGATCCGCCGGCCCCGTTGCCTACTGCGTTGCAGGCGCAACGCCATGCAACAATGTAAACAATAAAAACGTCCTGCGGTGATATGCTGCTGACTAGAACTGTTCATTTGCAACTATTTATATAACGGCAGCAAGGAACGGCTTCAGCAAACCGGATCGCGATTACCGCATGGACAAGTACACACCTCGTACCTGGGGGCCGGGCGAACGCCCGACCTTGCCCGGGTCGCCATCGATGCCCGAACATTCGACGCCCAAGCGTGTCGCGTACTTCATCGTCGGCCTGATCGTCGCCCTGACGGGGGGACTGGGCAACGGCCTGGTGACGGCCAATCTGCTGAACCTGCAAGGTTCGCTGGCTGCCTATGCCTACCAGATGCAGTGGCTGCCGGCCGCCTACGTGATGACCATCGTGTCCATGAATCTGCTGCTGGTGAAGTTCCGCCAGCAGTTCGGCCTGCGCCTGTTCACGGAAGCGTTCCTGGTGCTGTATGCGCTCGTGACGTTCGCCCACTTGTATGCGAATACCTTGCCGTCGGCGATCGCCGTGCGCGCCGCGCATGGCATGGTGGGCGGCGCGCTGGGCGTGCTGGGCCTGTACTACACCTTGCAGGCGTTTCCCGCGCGGCACCGCCTGAAAGGTGTGGTGCTGGGCCTGGGTTTTGCCCAATTGGCGCTGCCGCTGGCGCGCATCTTCACTTCCGAATTGCTGCAGATCGGCGAATGGCATGGCCTGTACCTGTTCGAGCTGGGACTGGCCCTGCTGGCGTTGGGCTGCGTGCTGGCCCTGAAACTGCCGCCCGGCGACAGGGTGCAGACGTTCGAGCCGCTCGATTTCCTCACCTTCATCCTGTTCGCGCCCGGCGTGGCCCTGCTGTGCGCCGTGCTGGCGCAGGGGCGCACGGCGTGGTGGATGGAATCCGAATGGGTGGGCGTATGTCTGGCGTGTTCCATCGTGCTGATCGCCGCGTCGCTGGCCATCGAGCATAACCGCGCGCGCCCGCTGCTCAACACGCGCTGGCTCACCACGGGCAAGATCGCCAAGCTGTTCTTGTCCGTGCTGCTGTTTCGCATCGTGCTGTCTGAATCGACGGGGGCCGTGGGCTTCCTGCAGGCGCTGGGCTTGAACACGGACCAGATGCAGAACCTGTTCATCGTGGTGCTGCTGGGCAGCGTGGCGGGCCTGGTGGTCAGCGCGCTGACGATCAATCCGGCCACCCTGAACCGCTCGCTGATGTTTGCGCTGCTGCTGATCGCCGCTGGCGCACTGATCGACGCGCACGCCACCAGCCAGACGCGCCCCGTCAACATGTATGTCAGCCAGTTCCTGCTGGCCTTTGGCGGCACGTATTTCCTCGGCCCTACCATGGTGGCCGGCATGGGCGCCGTGATCGCCGAGCCGCGCAACCTGGTGAGCTTTTCCGTGATGTTTACCATGACGCAGAACCTGGGCGGCTTGCTCGGCTCGGCCATCGTCGGCACCATCCAGACGGCGCGCGAAAAATACCATTCCAGCTATCTGGTCGAGCACCTCACCATGCTCGACCCGCAGGTGGCCGCGCGCGTGCAGTCCGGCGCCGCGAGCTACGGCGGCGTGCTGACGGATCCTGCCTTGCGCAGCGCCCAGGGCGTGGCGCGCCTGGGCGCCATCGCCACGCGCGAAGCCAATGTGCTGGCCTATAACGATGTCTTTTTGATGATCGCCGGCGTCGCCATCGTCACCTTGATCTGGATGCTGGTCAGCCAATCCTGGACCCGCATCACCACCGGCGCGCGTCGCCTGGTCGGCCCCGTGCGCGATGCGCAGACGGCCATGGCCATCGTCCCCATTACCAATTCGGAACCGAGCAATGACAGAAAATAACAATCCACCGCCACCTCCCGCACCTGCATCGGCGGCGCCAGCAGCCGTACCCGCCGCCCCTTCCACGGCGCAGCCGGACCGGCGCCACCAGTGGCTGTCCGCGCTGGCCTTTGCCGCCGTGGCCCTGGTGGGCGTGCTGATCGTGCTGTACGCGTGGCGGCTGCCGCCCTTCACCAGCCCCGTCGTGACGACGGAAAACGCCACCGTGCGGGGGCAGGTGACGATCATCGGCACGCAGCTGTCCGGCTACGTGGTGGAAGTGACGGTGCAGGATTTCATGGACGTCAAGGAAGGCCAGCTGTTGGTGCGCATCGACGACCGCATCTACCAGCAGCGCTACGAGCAGGCGCAGGCCCAGCTGGCGGCGCAGCAGGCGGCGCTGTCGAACTGGGCGCAGCAAAAGGCCAGCGCGCAGGCGGGCATTTCCGTCAGCGAGGCGGCGCTGGCCAATGCGGAAGCGCAGGCGCGCAAGGCCAGCGCCGACCTCAATCGCGTGGAACAATTGGTGGCCGACGGTTCCCTGTCGCAGCGCGAACACGATCAGTCGCGCGCCGCGCAGGCGCAGATGGCGGCCGCGCTGGCGCAGGCGCGGGCCAATCTCGACATCGCCCAGCAAAGCGTGCATTCCGTGGTGGTCAACAAGCAGGCCCTGGAAGCGGCCGTGGCGAATGCGCAGGCAGCCGTCAAGGCGGCGAAGATCGACCTCGATAACACGCGCATCGTGGCCCCTTCCGACGGCCAGCTGGGCCAGGTGACGGTGCGCCAGGGCGCGTACGTGAATTCGGGTGCGCAGCTGATGGCGCTGGTGCCGCGCCAGATGTGGGTGATCGCCAATTTCAAGGAAACGCAGATGAACGGCGTGCAGGAGGGGCAGAGCGCCACCTTCCACGTCGACGCGCTCGACGGCGCCGTGCTGACGGGCCAGGTGGAGCGCATCTCGCCGGCCACCGGTTCCGAGTTTTCCGTGCTGCCGGCCGATAACGCGACGGGCAATTACCTCAAGATCGCCCAGCGCATTCCCGTGCGCATCCGCATCGACGCGGGGCAGGCGAATGCGCGCCGGCTCGTGCCCGGCATGTCGGTGGTGGTCAGCGTCGACACGTCCGCCGTGTTGAACGACTCGGCGGACAATCCGGCGCCGCCGCCACCGCCGAAGAAGGCCAAGCCATGAAGCGCCATGTCCTGCTGATGGCCGGCGCGCTGGCGCTGGCCGGCTGCGCCGCCAACGCGCCCTTGCAGCCGCCATCGGCATTGCAGCTGCCGTCCGGCTGGCGCGCGCAGGCGGACGGTGCGCCGGTGCTCATTGCCGCCTCCGATGGCGCGCAGGTGGAGCAGCTGTGGTGGCAAGCGTTCGGCGATCCGGTCTTGAGCGACCTAGTGGGCGAGGCGCTGGCGCGCAACGGCGACTTGCGCGTGGCCCGCGCCCGCGTGCAGGAATACCGCGCGCGCCTGGCGCAGGCCGACGCGAACCGCGCGCCCAACCTGGCCTTCGACGGCTCGCCCACGCGCACGCGCACCCTGGCGTCCAGCGGCAAACCGTATGTGACGAATGTCTTCCAGGCCGAACTGCAGGCCAGCTATGAAATCGACGTGTGGGGCCGGCTGGCCAATCTGAGCGATGCTGCGGGCGAGAGTTACCGCGCCGAGCAGGCCAGCCTCGATGCGGCGGCCCTGTCGATCGCCGCCAGCGTGGCGACGAGTTACCTGAATCTGCGGGGGCTCGACGCGCAGCTGGCGCTCACGCAATCGACCCTGCAGCTGCGCGAACAGTCGCGCGAGCTGGCGCGCAAGCAGTTCGAGGTGGGCTACAGCTCGCGGCTGGAATGGCTGCAGGCGCAATCGGAATATCATGCGGCGGCCGAGCAGGTGCCGCAGCTGCAGCGGCAGATCTTTGAACAGGAAAACGCGCTGGCCGTCCTCGTCGGCGGCAATCCCGGCCCCATCGCGCGCGGCTTGCCGCTGGCCGAACTGGCGGCGCCGGGCGTGCCGGCCGGCCTGCCGTCCGAATTGCTGCGCCGGCGGCCCGACATCGCGCGCGCGGAACACAACCTGGCGGCCGCCAACGCCAGCCTGGCCGCCACGCGCGACCAGCTGCTGCCCTCGTTCAAGCTGACGGCCGTCGGCGGCGGGCAAGCGACGACGCTCACCGATTTCCTGCATGCGCCCACGGCCCTGTGGCGGCTGACGGCGCTGGCGGCCGGTCCCCTGTTCGACGGCGGGCGCGTGCAGGCGCAGACGGATGCGGCAGGCGCGCAGCGCGACCAGCTCGCGTACACCTATGAAAACGTGGTGCGCAACGCCTTCGCCGAAACGGAGAACAGCCTGGGCGCCATCTACCGCCTCCAGCAGCAGGCCGTGGAAAACGACGCGCGCCGCGCCACGGCGGCGGACACCCTGCGCATCGCGCATAACCGCTACCGCAATGGCTATGCCTCGTACCTGGAAGAGCTGGACGCCCAGCGCACCCTGTACAGCGCCGACGTGGGGCTGCTGCAACTGAAGACGCGCATCCTCGTCGCCTCGGTCGACCTGTACCGGGCCATGGGCGGCGGCTGGGCGGCAACGGCCCGCCCTTAACGCTTGTCCCGGCTGTCCCGGCAGGGGATGGATCCCTCTGCCGGGACAAGCGCCTGCTCCCTCCTGTCGCAGCATCCGGTTTTTTTGCCTGGATGCAGGCGCTTCGGTAACGTCTTGCCGCCCTTTCCCAAAACTCCCCGCGTTTCCCCTGTCCGCGACGGCGCGCCGCCGATCTTTCTTGTTGTATTTTCACAACTTCATTTTCACGTTGCAGTACATAAAAAATTTCCACATGGAATTCTTTTGCGATTTCTGCCGTGCTGCGCCTGTGATACCAATAAACATTGTCATTTGAATTATTTTTAGTATCACATGGGAAACACTTTTCTTTCTGATATGTACGCTAGAGTACATAGTGGCATATTGAGCGAAATTGGCATCTTTAGCCTCGCTTTCTATCATTTCAGGGGCGTGATGCCAAAAAACCTGCCGTAGTACCAATTTGAAAAAATAACAAAATAGACACATTTGTTAGCATGAGTGCAAGTGCCTTTGAGTGATTTTTTCATTTCCTTGCTTAATCTCAATTGATTAATTTTTTAATATTTTTATTGCTTGTAAAGCATTAAAAAATGCACCAGAATGTCGCAAATCATCAATGTTGTCATAAATTACACATTGAGTATTTGTTGACTTTCGTGCCGCCTTGCCATGTCCGCAGGGTGAAAAAGCAGGCCGTTCGCTGTTTTTTCTGGGCCGGAAGTGCCGTTGCAGCACACCGCACAACCCCCTGACGACTGCCATGCCTATGTCCTCCTTTTTGCGCACTATCTTTTCCTGTCTGATCTCCTGCAAGCGGGGAGGGCCGCGCGGTCTCCTGCAGCGCCTGTTATGGCTGATCGCCTGTTTCTGCACCCTTGGCGCGGCGGGAACGGCGTCGGCGGCGGCAATCGACTTGTCCGTTTCCGCCTACCTGCAGGCGCCGGACCCCGTGCCGCGTGGCGGCAAGGCCAGCTTTTCGGTGGTGGTGACGAACAATGAGGACCTGGTCGATGCGACGGGCACCGTGCGCCTGGCGGTGGAATTGCCCGCCAATGTGAATTTTGCGTCGAGCACGGCGCCGGCCGGTTGCACCTTCAATCTGGCAGCCAGTCCGCAATTGCTCACTTGCACGCGCAGCGGACTGGGCAAGACCGCGAACTGGACGGTCAATTTCAGCGGCACGGGCTCGGCGGCGTCTGCCGTGGTGACCAAGGCCAGCGTGTCCTTTGTCAACGTGGACACGGACGGCAACAGCTTCAACAACGATTCGATCAAGACGGTCACCGTCATCAAGGGCGCGGACCTGAGCGTCGCCGCCAGCGGCACGACGGGCTTGAGCGGTTGTCCCGCCGCTTGTACGGCAGCGGCCGGCGCAACGGTGGGCTACCGGGTGGACGTGGCGAATGCCGGTCCGGACAGCGCATCGCAATTCAAGGTCACGTACAACTTGCCGGCCAGCGCAGATTTTACCTACGCATCGGCGTCCGGCACGGGCTGGGCATGCGTCCGTTCGGGCACCGTGCTGACCTGTACCTACAGCGGCGCAGCCATCGGCGTCGGGCAGCAAGCTCCCCCCATCACGATCGGCGGGCGCATTGTCAAGAGCATCGCCGGCACCATCACCAACGGCGCGTCGGTGGCTTCCAGCGACTTGCAGACCGGCGATCCGGAAGACGGCAACAACGGACCTAGCCAGGTCATCGTCACGGTCAAGCCGGGCACCGACCTCGATGCCCGGCAAACCCTGGTGTCGAACGCCAGCGGCCTGAGCTCGTTGACGCAGGGCGAGGCGGTCAGCCTGAACCTGTGGGCCGTCAATAGCGGCACGCAGGACGCCAGCGGCGTCACCGTGAAGACGACGGTGTCCAGCGATTTCACGATCGGTACCTTGCCGGCCGGCTGCGCCAAGGCTGGCCAGACGATCACCTGCAATGTCGGCGCGCTGGCGCTGGGCGCCACCTCTTCCAAGTTCCTGATTCCGCTGACCGTCGCCACGGGTGCGACGGGCGGCGCGAATGTGGTGGACGTGGCACGCAGCGCCCCGCTCGACGGCTTGAACAATCCCGCCTCGGCCACCTACACCATCGTCGCGCCATTCGCCCACCTGACCCTGAGCAAGAGCAAGTCGCCAGGACTGGTTGCGGCCAATGGCCTGATCACCAATACCATCACGGTCACCAATGCGAGCACCTCCACCAGTGCCGCCAGCGGCACCGTGACCGTGACCGATACCTTGTCGCCGCAAGAAAGCTATGTGAGCGCCAGCGGCGCGGGCTGGACGTGCAGCGCGGCGGGACAGCTGGTGACCTGCACCTACACGATTTCCGGCAGCCTGGCGCGCGGCGCGAAACTGCCTGCCCTGGTTCTGACCACGCGCGCGCAAGCGGGGTTTTCCGGCACCTTGAGCAATACCGCCTGTACCGGCATGGCCGCCGGGTCGGCGCACCAGCCGCCGGACAATGCGAGCACGGGCAATTGCGACACCGCCAGCGTCACATCGACGCCGTTGAACGTCGACCTGGCCATCGTCAAGACGGCGTCCCTGGTCAGTTTGCCGGCCGCCTCGAATACCTTCAGCTATACCCTGGTGGTCAGCAATGCTGGCCCGGACAGCGCACCGACCGTCAAGGTGGTCGACGCCTTGCCGCACTGGTACAACGGCAGCGGCGGCACCACGGGCGGCAGCGTCGTGCTGGCCGGCAGCGGCGCAGGCGAAAGCTGCAGCTTTGCGTCGACCATCACGTGCACGCTGCTGAACCTGGGCAATGGCGCGTCGCGCACCATCACCATCACGCTCAATCGCCCGTTGAAGGACGGCGCCTTGCTCAATACCGCCACGGTATCGAGCCCGGATGCCATCGACACCGATGCGGCCAATAACAGCTCCGGCGCCACCGTCACCGTGGTGCCGCAGGCCGACGTCGGCGTCACGGCGATGGCTGGTGCGCCGAATCCCGTGCGCGTCGGCGTGCCGCTGGTGTTCACCACCTCGATCCGCAACAATGGCCCCAGCAGCGCGGCCAATGTGGTGCTGCGCCAGGTCATCGATCCTGCCCGCATGGCGTATGTGGCCGGCTCGGCCAGCATCGCGGGCAGCGCCGCGCAATGCACGCTGGTGCCCGCCTTCAGCGGTGCGCCTTATGCGGGACAGGCCGGCATCGAATGCCGGACCTTTGGACTCGGCGACGGCGAGACGCGCCAGCTGATCTTCTCTGTCATCCCCGTGTTCCCGTACCCCGATGCGGTCGACGCGGCCTATGCCAGCAGCGCCACCATCAGCACGACGACCGACGACAGCAACGCGGCCAATAACAGCAACAGCACCACCGTCACCGTGATCAGCAAGGAGCTGGACCTGAGCGTGTCGGCCGTCGATACGGGCTATGAACAGAGCCCGTTCGGCGATGCGCTGGTGTACAAGGTTACCGTGCAAAACAACGGGCCGTCGCTGGCCACCGGCCTGAAACTGGTCGTCACGCCCGTGCCGCCGCCGCAAAACGGCGCGGCCGTGCCGTATACCATGCTGTGGAATGCCGCCGGTACCACCTTGCCGGCCGGCGCCTCGTGCAGCCAGCCGGGCGGCGCGGGCACGAACCTGGTGTGCTACCTGGCCAGCGTGCCCGGCGATAGCACGCTGTCCAGCGGCGCCAGCCGCGTGTTCGGCCTGAAATTCGATACGGGTCCCGTCAGCAATGCGCCGCTGGGATCGATCACCTACAAGATCAACGCCAGCGTCGAATCGTTGGAAACGGGTGCTGCGCCGTTTGCCGGCGACAAGCTGGCGACGAACAACGTGGTGGAAGAAACCACCACCGTGCTGCCGAAGACCGACCTGATGCTGGTGTCGAAAACCGTTTCGCCCGCATCGCCGTTCAGCATCAACCAGCCCTTTAGCTACACCCTGGTGGTGGGGAATCTGGGTCCCGCCCTGGCGGCCAGCACGGTCGTCACCGACGTGCTGCCGGCCGGCTTCGTGCTGACGGGCGCACCGACGGCACGCCTTGGCTCGGGCGCTTCGCTGACCTTGAACAACTGCGTCAGCGGCGGTTCGCCGGTCACCGTGACCTGCACGCTGGGCGTGCTGCCGATTGCCTCGGGCGCCGCCGACACGGCCAACCTGGTCTCCATCACCATCCCCGTGAAGGCGCCATACCCGGCCTATGCGGGACCGTTCGCCAGCAATATCACGAATACCGCCAGCATCGTGCCGACGCCGGGCACCTCGCGCGATCCGAACGCCGGCAACAACAGTGCCAGCGTCGACGTGCAGATCGTCAAGTCGAGCATCGCCGGCTCCGTGTATAACGATGCGAACCGCAGCAACGGCATGGATGCCGGTGAGAAGATCACCAGCAGCGTGACGTTCTCGCTGTACGGCCAGGATTTCTGGGGCAACGATATCGGCACGGCGGGCGCGCCGCTGACCCTCAGCACCAGCAGCGGCGACTTCCTGTTCGACCGCCTGCCGCGCTCCGCGGCCGGCGGCTATACCCTCGTCGAGACACAGCCGGCCAGCTACGCCGACCTGTTTGAAGTCGCGGGCACGGCCGGTGGCACGCCGCCGCCGGCCAGCTGCGACAACGGCGCCAACTGTTCCGCCAGCGCGGCGCACAACACCATCGGCCAGATCGTGCTGGCGCCGAATACGGCGGCGACGGGCTACCTGTTCCAGGAATACGCGCATGCTGCCATCAGCGGCTACGTGTACGCCGACAAGAACAACAACGGCTTGCGCGAGGCGGGCGAAAATGGCATCGCCGGCGTGCAGGTGAAGCTCTCCGGCCTGACCTTCTGGGGCGCCGACGTGTGCGTCGCGATGGGCAGCGCGTGCACGGCCACCACCGATGCCAATGGCAAATACAGCTTCACGAATGTCCCGCCTAGCCGTCTGGGAGAATCCTACACGGTGACCGAACTGGCCCAGCCTGCCGGCCATGCGGATGGCAAGGAGCAGAACGGCGCCGGCAATGTCGTGGCGAACAGCGCGGGACGCGCGGCGCCGGAAGGCATCGTCATCGGCAGCATCGAACCGGGCCTGAGCTACACCGAGCGCAATTTCGGCGAACTGGCGCTGGCGTCGATTGCCGGCAGCGTCTACATGGACAGCAACCGCGATGCGGTGCGCCAGGGTGGTGAAAGCACGGGCGTGGCCGGTGTCACGCTGACCCTGAGCGGCAACGACCATCTCGGTCATCCCGTCTGTCCCGGCATTGCCGTGCCGAGCTGCACCTTCCAGACGGGCGCCGATGGCAGTTACCTGATTGCCGGCCTGGCGCCGAGCGACGCTGCCGGCTATGCCGTGACGGTCACGCCGCCGGCCAGCCTGTATCACACGGGTGCGCAGGCAGGCAGCCTCGGTGGCCTGATCGACGGCGCCGTGCGCGTGCCTGGCACGGGCGTGCCGGGTGCGGCGATCCGCACTGCCGGCGCCATCGTACTGCTGCCCGGCGCCACGGCGACGGGCTACCATTTCGGCCAGGCGCCAGGCGCGGCTGGGGGCGTGGCGCAGTCGCTGTCCGGTTACGTGTATATCGATGCGAACCGCAACGGCCGCAAGGATGGGGGCGAAACGGGCATCGCCGGCGTGACGGTCACGCTGTCGGGCACCACGGCGGACGGCTTCGACGTCTGCAGCGTGATCGTGCCTGCCTTGTGCACGCTGCAAACGGCGGCCGACGGCGGCTACAGCTTCACGGGCCTGCCGCAAAGCGACGGCAACGGCTATGCCGTGGCTGAAACCCAGCCTGCCGCCTACCTCGATGGCGCGGAAAGCGTGGGCACGGTCAATGGCGTCGCGACAGGCCGCATCGGCGGCAGTGCGCCCCGTTTCGACCAGTTCAACGGCATCGTGCTGCCGAACGGCGGCAGCGCGCGCGATTACAATTTTGGCGAACTGACGGGCAGCATCGCCGGCAAGGTCTACCTCGACGTCGACGGCAATGGCGCGGCCGGCAGCGGCGACACGCCGCTGGCGGGCGTGACCTTGACGCTGACCGGTGGCGCAGGCGGTCCCGTGACGGTACTGACCGATGCCAACGGCGCCTACCATTTCGACGGCCTGCTCGCCGGTACCTATGCCGTGACGCAAACGCAGCCGGTCAATTACGCCGATGCGGGCCAGGCGGCCGGCAATGGCGGCGGCAATGCCAGCGTGGCCAACGTGGTCAGCGCCATCGCGCTGGCGCCAGGCGCGCAATTGACGGGCTACGATTTCGGCGAGAAGACAGGCGCCATCAGCGGCGCCGTCTACGTCGACGCGAACGACAATGGCGTGCGCGATGCGGGTGAAACCGCGGGCATCGCCGGCGTTACCATCACCCTGACCGGCATCGCCCGCGATGGCGTGACGCCGGTCAACCGCACGGCCATCACGGCCGCCGACGGCAGCTACAGCTTGCGTGACCTGCCGCACGCGAATGCGGCCGGCTATACGCTGGTGGAAACGCAGCCGGCCGCCTATCTGGACGGACGCCAGCGCAAGGGCTTGATCGACGGCGCCGCCTCCTGCGCCAATCCGGCCTGCGACATCGGCACGGCCAATACGATCGCGCGCATTCCATTCGATGCGGCGAAGAGCCATACGCGTTTTGACTTCGGCGAACTGCAGGCGGCGAGTATTTCCGGCCGCGTGTACGGCGATGCGAACGACAGCGGCAGCTACGAGAAGGGCGAAGGCTTGCCTGGCGTGAGCCTGACGCTGAGCGGCATCGACAGCCACGGCAAGCCGGTCAATGTCACCGTCGTCACGGACGCCGATGGCAGCTACACCTTCCCTGGCCTGTATCCATCCGGTCCTGCCGGCTACACGGTCACTGAAACGCAGCCGGCCGGCCTGGGGAATTATCCGGGTGCGACGGGTACCTTTGTCGGCAGCATCAACGGCAAACCGGTCGGTACCGGCGTGGTGGATGTCGTCAGCGGCATCGTCCTGCCGCCCCAGGGCAATGGCAGCGGCTATGATTTCCGCGAACAGGTGTCGTCGTTGCGGGGTTTCGTGTATCGCGACCTGAACGACAACGGCGCCATGGACACGGGGGAAGCGGGCATTGCCGACATTGAAATCACTGTGCGCGGCGCGAACGGCTTGACCCGTACGGTGGTGACGGGAAGCGATGGCAGCTACCGCTTCGACGGCCTGCCTGCCGGTACCTACAGCCTGCTGGAAAGCCAGCCTGCCGTGTATCTCGACGGCCGCGAAATGGCCGGCAGCGCCGGCGGCAAGGTGAACAACGCCAGCTTCGGCGCGGCGCCGGAACATAACACGATCGGCGACATCGTGCTGCCGGTGGCGACGCAGGCGAGCGGCTACCTGTTTGGCGAACGCCATATGCTGGGCAAGATCGGCGGCGTGGTGTATGCCGACCTGAATAACGACGGCATCCGCAACGATGGCGAGTCAGGCATTGCCGGCGTGACGGTGGTCCTGAGCGGCACGTCCGTCGATGGCAAGCCCGTCAAACTGAGCGTGCTGACGGGTGCCGACGGCAGCTATCTGTTCGACACGGTGCCGGTCAGCGACGCCGCCGGCTACACCCTGACGGAAACGCAGCCGGCCGGCTATGTGGACGGCAAGACGGCGGTGCTGCCAGGATCGGTGGGCACGGCCAACGCCAGCAAGCCTGTCGGCGTGGGCAACAAGGATACGATCACCGGCATCAAGCTGGCGGCGGGCGACGACATGCGCGGCTATCTGTTCGGCGAGAAGGGCATCCCGCAATTGAAGCCGCCCATCATCAACGGCTACGTATGGCTGAACCGCGACGGCAGCCGTGTGCGTCCGCTCGACGGCAGCCAGGCTGGCGTGGCTGGCTGGACGGCCGAGCTGCACCAGGAAGGCAAATTGATCTGCCGCGCCATCACGGACGAGAAAGGCTTCTACCAGTTCGACAACCTGCATTGCCCCGGCTACGAGGCGAGTGGCTTGCCGACGGGTTCCGGCTATGCGATCACCTTCCTCAAGGATGGCAACAACATGCCGAATGTGCCCGTGTCGACGGGAGGCGAAGGCGTGGTGGTGCCGGGCGGTAGCCGCATCACCAACCTGACCTTGCGCGACGGCGACCGTGTCGTCGAGCAGAATCTGCCGCTCGATCCGGCCGGCGTGGTGTACGACTCCGTGACGCGCAAGCCGGTGGCTGGCGCCGTGGTGTCGATCAGCGGCCCTGCCGGTTTTGACAGCGCCACGCACCTGGTGGGCGGTATTGCCGAGCAGACGCAAACCGTGGGCAGCGACGGCATGTATCAGTTCCTGCTGCAGAACGGCTTCCCCAGCGGCGTGTATACGCTGAGCGTGGTGGCGCCGGCGAACTACCTGCTGGCGCCGTCCGGCAGCCTGCCGGCCTGCAAGGGACCATTGACAGTGGGCCTGGTGCCGGATCCGGCCTTTATCCAGGCCAGCGAGCTGGCGCCGGCATTGTCGACGAAGATGGAACTCGATCCGAACAACTGCACGGGACTGGTCGCCGGAGGCGCCAGGACCACGCAGTATTACCTGAGCTTTGTCATCACGAATGGCGGTTCGGCACCGATCCTGAACAACCATATCCCGCTCGACCCGCTGGGCAGCGACAGCATCATGGTGACGAAGGCGACGCCGATGCTGAACGTCACGCGCGGCGACCTGGTGCCGTACACGATCACGGCCAGCAATCCGCAGGCGGCGACCCTGGGCGCGATGGAGGTGCGCGACCTGATACCGGCCGGCTTCAAGTACCGCGTCGGCAGCGCGACCCGCAATGGCGTGCCGGCGGAACCTGTCGTCGATGGCCGCAGCTTGCGCTGGAAGGAAAGCGGTTTCGCGCCGAAGGAGAAGAAGACCTACAAGCTGATGCTGATGGTGGGTAGCGGCGTTGGCGATGGCGAATACGTCAACCAGGCCTGGGCAGCGACGGGCGAGACGCGTATTTCCAACCTGGCTACCGCCACGGTGCGCGTGGTGCCGGATGCCACTTTCGATTGTCCCGACATCATCGGCAAGGTGTTCGACGACCGGAACGCGAATGGCTACCAGGATGACGGCGAGGCGGGCATTGCCGGCGTGCGCATGGCGACGGCGCGCGGCTTGCTGGTGACGACGGATGCGGAAGGACGCTTCCACGTGGCTTGTCCGGCGATTCCGAATGCGGACCGCGGCTCGAACTTCGTCATGAAGCTCGATGACCGCACCCTGCCGAGCGGCTACCGCGTCACGACGGAAAATCCGCGCGATGTGCGCCTGACCCGAGGCAAGGTGGTCAAGCTGAACTTCGGCGCCACCATCCACCGTGTCGTGCGTCTTGAGCTGAGCGACGCCGCATTCGTCGCGGGCGAAACGGCCTTGCAGCCGGAATGGGCCGGACGCATCGGAGGATTGGTGGCTAGCCTGCGCGCCAAGCCATCGGTACTGCGCATCGCGTATGCCGCTGGCGGCGATGCCGCGCTGGCGCAGCGCCGCAGCAAGGCGATCGAAAGTGAGATGCAGGCGCGCTGGCAGGCACTGCAAAACGAATATCCCCTCGTCATCGAGATCGAGGGCGCACAATGAAACCGAAAATGACCATGAACGTTAGCAATCAAGGCACCTTCAAAGCGGCGGCCAGGCCGGTCCCCAAACGGCTCGTGTATTTGCTCGGCAGCATAGGCTTTGTCTGTCTGGGTGCGCATGCGCAAATGGCAAACGAGCATGCGCTGCGCGGGAAAATGCTGGACCGGAGCCACAGCATGGGGGCGCAGCAACCCTCGAGCGGTGAGCAGGAGTCGCCCGCTTTCAGCGGCCTGGCGCCGTCTGGCCTGAGTCGCGCCGAGCGTCGCGTGATCCTGGAAGCGGTGCCGCCGGCCACGCCGGCGCAGCAGAGCGTGACCTTCGACGATCTGCTGTCGGGCACCAATTTCGAGTCCGGCCGCGATGTGCTGCTGCCGGCCGCCACGGCCCGGCTTGACGCGCTTGCCGCACGTTTGCGCGGCAAGCAGAAGGTGCGCGTGCAGGTGATCGGGCATACGGACAACCAGCGCATCGCCGCCTGGTTGAAGCCGACTTTCCCGACCAACCAGCATCTGTCGGAGGCGCGCGCGCTGGCCGTCACGGCCTATCTGATGCGCGCGCTGGACTTGCCGGCGTCGGCCTTCTCCGCCAGCGGCAAGGGCGAGAGCGAAGCGATCGCGTCGAACGCCACGCCGCAAGGCATGGCGCAGAACCGCCGCACGGAAATCCGTGCCTGGTACGAGGAAGCCGTCGAACTGCCGGCTGTCGCCGCCGCACCGCCGAAGCGCATCGAGACGGTGGTGCAGGTCGACGATTGCGCCGTCGCCAGCCAGCTGGCCAACCGCGATGCAGCCTTCTCCATCAGCATAGACGGCGTGGTGCAGGACACCGATACGCCGCAGCAGGAGGCGGACCGTCAGCGCTGCGTCGACGTGGCGCTGGAGCGTTCCGACATCCAGGTCAAGTACGACCCCCTGAATGTGGCGCCGGCCTTGAATGTCTGGCTGGCAGCGCCTTATGCGCAGCGCCAGGCGCCTGTGCGTTTTGGCACGTACACCAATTACGCATTTTTCCAGCAGCGCGCCGAGATCCGCATCTTCGCCAAGGGACAGAGCACGCAGGAGCAGCCATTTGCGATTGTGCCCGCGACGATGGGCGAAGCGACGGCCTGGCAGGCACCGGCCGATGCGCCGGAGCAGATCGGCTACCTGCTGCGCGTCTACGACGCAGGCGGCAAGTTCGACGAGACGCGTTTGCAGCCACTGCGCCTGCTCGATGCGGCGCCGCCCGAAGCGCCGGGCAAGAAGGCCGGCGGCGATGCCTTGGCCGGTTGGGGCGAGTCGAGCCTGATCTTGCGCAATATCGATGCATCGGGCGGCAGCGTCACCATCAGCGGCGAGAAGATCAAGCCTGGCCAGCAGGTGACGGCGCTGGGCATGGTCGTGCCGGTCGACGTCAGCGGCAAGTTCGCCATGCGCCAGATCATGCGTCCTGGACCGCATACGGTGGAAGTGGCCGTGAAGGATGGCAGCGGGGCCGGCATGACCTTCCGCCGCAACCTGAATATCGCCGACAGCGACTGGTTCTATGTGGCGCTGGCCGACCTGACCATTGGCCGCGACCGCACCAAGGGACCGGCGGAACTGGTCACGGGCGACACGCAGCACTACCGGAACGAGACCTGGGCCGACGGCCGCGGCGCGTTTTACTTGAAGGGCAAGATCAAGGGCGACTACCTGCTGACGGCCAGCGCCGACACGCGCGAGCAGCCCCTGCGCGACCTGTTCCACAATTTCCAGAGCAAGGACCCGAACTACCTGCTGCGCCGCATCGATCCGGACAAATACTATCCCGTGTACGGCGACGACAGCACCACCGTCGACGATGCGCCTACCCAGGGGCGCTTTTACGTGCGCCTGGAAAAAGGCGATTCGTCCGTCATGTGGGGGAATTTCCAGACCACCTGGAGCGGCTCGGAACTGGCCCAGTACAGCCGCGGCCTGTATGGCGCCAACCTGTTGTGGAATGGCGCCGCCAGCACCAGCCATGGCGAAAAGGCCAGCACGGTCAACGCCTTTGCCGCTTCGCCGGGCACCTTGCAGTCGCGCGAGGAATTTCGCGGCACGGGCGGTTCGCAATACTATCTGCGCCACCTGGACCTGACGCAAGGTTCGGAACGCCTGTGGGTGGAAGTGCGCGACAAGGATTCGGGCCTGGTGATCGAGCGCATCCAGCTGACGCCTTCGCAGGATTATGAAATCAACTACCTGCAGGGACGCCTGACCCTGCGCTCGCCGCTGTCCTCCGTGGCCGATGGCGGCGCGCTGGTGCAAAGCGCCAGCCTGAGCGGCAATCCCGTGTACCTGGTGGCGACGTATGAGTATGTGCCGGGCCTGAGCGCCATTTCCGGCACCTCGGTGGGGGTGCGCGCCAGCCACTGGTTCAACGACCATGTGCGCATCGGGGCCAGCAATTATCACCAGGGCGAACAGGGTTCGGACCAGACCCTCAAGGAGCTGGACCTGACCTTGCGCTACAAGCCGGGTACCTGGATCAAGGCCGAGGCGGCCCGTTCCAGCGGCGACGCCAGCAGCGTGCTCAGTTCATCGAGCGGCGGCTTCGATTTCAACCAGACGACGACGGGCGGCCGCCCTGCCAACGCGAAGCGCTTCGACGGCGCGCTGGACCTGGCCGACCTGGGCGGCGCGGCGCGCGGCCGCATCGCCGCCTACTGGCAGGACCGCGAAGCCGGTTACGCGGGACCGGGCATGCAGACCCTGAACGGCGAGGCCGTGAGGCAAACGGGCCTGGCGGCGACCGTGCCGCTGGGCGAGCGCACGGAAGTGTCGCTGAAGGCGGATGACCGCACGGCCACCAGCCAGGATGCGCGCGCAGTGGAAGCGGCGCTGCGCCACAAGCTCGATGCGGAGTGGGGCGTGTCGGCAGGCCTGCGGCACGACCGCCGCGACAATGCGTTGGGCAGGGACAATGCCAGCGCCATCCTGAGCCAGGATGGCGGGCGCAGCGACGCCGTGCTGCGCGTCGACTATCGCCCATTGCAGGAGGGCCAGCAAGCCCGGGATGGCGCGCTGGAAAAGACGCCGGCGTCGAACATCGTGCCGCAGCAGGGACTGGAAGGCGGCATCACGGGCCAGCTGGTGACGCAGGGCCGCGAGGCGGGCATGGCTGGCGGTCCGCAGTACGGCCCCGACACCACGCTCGCTTCCGGCGTGGCCTCGGCGCGCGTGGCAGGATTGCTGTACGCGCCGTGGGACATGTACGGCTTCGTGCAGCATACCTTGTCGCGCAGCGGCAACCGCGCCCTGAATGACCGCGCGGGACTGGGTGGCACTTACCAAGTGAGCGAACGCCTGCGCCTGGGGGCGGAAGCGTCGGGCGGCAGCGGCGGCGTGGGCGGCCAGCTGTTCGGCAACATGCAGATGGATGAGCGCAGCAGCGTTTACCTGAACTACCGCATGGAAACGGAAACGCCGGATGTGAACTACAGCGGCCGCCAGTCTACCTTGACGGCGGGCAGCCGCTACCGCCTGAACGAGAAGGCGGGCCTGTTTGCGGAAAGCCGCTGGGGCAATGGCGCGGGGCCGCAAAGCCTGACGCACGCGTTCGGCGTGGACCTGGCGCCCACCGAGCGCTGGACCACGGGCATCAAGTTCGAGACGGGCACGCTGTCGAATCCCCTGTCGGGCGACTTGAAGCGCGACGCCATCGGCCTGACGGCGGCATATGCCTACGAGCGGCTGAAGTTTTCCAGTGCGCTGGAGTTCCGCACGGACCGCACGAAGTCGCTGGGGACGGTGGATGGCAGTTGCGCCACCGTGCCGGCTGATGGCGGCTGCGTCACGGACGCGAACAGCGAACACCGCAAGGTGTGGCTGACGCGTAATGCGCTGAGCTACCAGCTGGACCGCGATTGGCGCCTGCTGGGCAAGTTCAACCTGTCGCGCAGCAGTTCCACGCGGGGCGCCTTCTACGATGGCGACTACACGGAAGTGGTGACGGGAGCGGCCTATCGCCCGGTCGACAACGACCGCTGGAATACCCTGTTCAAGTACACGTACTTTTATAACCTGCCATCGCCAGGCCAGGTCGACGGCGTCACGGGCGGGGTGCTCGACTACACGCAGAAAAGCCATATCCTGAATGTCGATACGACGTATGACGTGCGGCCATGGCTGTCGTTGGGCGGGAAATTCGGCGTGCGCACGGGCCAGTTGCGCGCGTCGAAGACGCAAGGCGAGTGGTTTTCCAGCCGCGCGGAATTGCTGGTGCTGCGCGCCGACTTCCATATCGTCAAGGAGTGGGATGCCCTGATCGAGGGACGCAGGCTGAAGGCGCGCGAGGCGGGCGATGCGCGTGCCGGCGCCCTGGTCGGCGTCTACCGGCATGTGGCGAAGCACGCCAAGATCGGCATCGGCTACAACTTCACGACCTTCTCGGACGATTTGACGGATTTGTCGTATCGCAGCCGGGGCTGGTTCCTGAACGCCATCAGCACGTTCTGACGCCCATAGGCGCGCCAGGAAAGCAGGACGGTCTCGCGGCTGTCCTGCTTTTTTTTCGCCGTTCGCGTGTCTCCCCGACGGGCTTGCCGCGACGGCCGGTGTAATATTGAGCCAGGGAAAGCGGCGGCATGGTGCCAGCGGCTCCCGTCACGAACGAGGTTGTAACATGACGATTTTTGGCATAGGCATCCACATCCTGATCGCGCTGTTTTTTGCGATTCACGTGGTGCGCAACGGGCAGCAGTTGTACTGGCTGCTCATTTTATTCATGTTTCCGCTGCTGGGCAGCGTGGTGTATTTCTTCGCCATCTACCTGCCCAATTCGCGCCTGCCGCAAGGCGCGCGCAAGGTAGCTTCGGTGGCCGTGCAAGTGCTCGATCCGAATCGCGAACTGCGCGAGGCGAAAGCCGCTTTCGAGTACACGCCGACGGCGCAGAACCAGATGCGCCTGGCCAGCGCGCAGCTGGAAGCGGGCGATGCGCAGGAAGCGGCATCGACGTATGAAGCCTGCCTGCAGGGAGCGTTTTCCTCGGATCTGGAAATCCGCCTGGGCGCGGCACGCGCCTACCTGGAATGTGGGCGCGGCGCCGAGGCCTTGACGCACCTGGAGTTTATCCGTCGCACGGATATCCATTTCCGTCCCGAGATGGTGTCCCTGCTGACGGCGCGCGCGCTGGCGCAAAGCGGACGCCAGCCGGAGGCGAAGGCGGAATTCGACGATGCGCTGGCGCGCTACAACAGCTTCGAGTGCCGCGCCGAATGCGCGATCTGGGCGCTGCAGCAGGGCGACAAGGTATTGTCGGAACGCCTGCTGCTCGATATCGACAGCGCCATGGCCCGCTGGAGCAGCCATACGCGTGCCATGTATGCGCCGCTGCTGGCGCGCCTGGAGGCGGCGCGCCGCTGATTTTTTGCCGGTGCCTAGTTCAGACGCCAGGCACCGTATTCTTGCCCTCGACCAGTTTGTACCCCTTGCCATCGAAGCCATAGCGCGCGTGGCCGTTCAAGGGCGTAGCGATGCGCGGCGGGTCTTCGTCCGGCTTGACCGTGACGCCCGGTTTGATCTTCTCGGAGGCGCCCTTGAAATCGATCAGCAAGTCGTCGTAGGCGCCGCCATTGCGCGCTGCCGCGAAGCGCCACTTGCCGTCGACCATCCAGCACTCGTCCGTGTCAGGCCCGCAGGCGCCCATATTGTCCGAATACAGGTCGATGCCGCCATCGAGCGCCGTCACTTTGCCGTCGCCGATTTCAAACAGGGCCAGCTGCGTGATGGTGTAACCCTGGCCCGTATAGCCATGGCGTATCGCCAGTCCCGGCTTGTTCGCACCCAGCATGACCCAGTGGACTTCGCCGAGCTGCCCCGATGAACCCAGGGCGGCGATGTTTTCCAGGCGTTTCACGACTTGCCACTGGCCGTCTTCCGGCTGGCCCTTGGGCGCCAGGAAAAAGACGTTCAACAGCCCCGGCGAGGCATGCGCCGATTCCGCCGTGCCTTCCGTGTTGGCCGTTTCCGCATTCGCCACCAGGATGGCGCGGCCATCGGGCAGCAGCTTGTGGCTGACGGCGCTGACCACGTAACTGAGTTTGTCGACATGGTTGTCCGGATCGGACAGGTCGGCCAGCGCATCGTCGCTGTCGCTGCGGTAGTCCTTGCCGAAGACTGCGCGCATCATGCCCGCTTCGCGTTCACGCGCCTGCGGCGTGTTCATCGCTTCCGTCCTGGGCGCGGTGGCGGCCGGCGGCGGCACGTGTTCGGCCGATGCCGTGTCGGCTGCCTCCGCGGCTGCGGGGACATCGCTTGCCACGTCAGCTGCCGCGTCGGCGCTGGCGGGGGCGGTCTTGTCCGAGCAGGCGCCGAGCAGTGCGGATACCATTAACAGGACGAGCGGGGTGCGGTAATTCATAGGCAGGGCAGATTGCGTTCATGGAGAATGGGCCCAGTATGCCAGATAGATGGAAGCGAGGGAGCGCGGCCTGGCGGCCGGTCCTTCGCTTCCTTGCCCGCAGGGGGCGATTTTGCAAACGGTGGCGGCGCTTATTTTTCCAGCGCCACCTTGTCATCGCGCCGCAGCGGCGCCTTCTGGCGGCGCAGTCTGGCCATGCCGCGCTTGAGCAGGTGCTCCAGGTCGTCGATGTAGGTGAATACGGCCGGCACCACCAGCAGGCTCAGTAAAGTCGACGTGATCAGGCCGCCGATGACGGTAATGGCCATCGGCGAACGGAAGCTGGGGTCGGCGCCCCAGCCCAGCGCCAGCGGCATCATGCCGGCGCCCATGGCGATCGTCGTCATCAGGATGGGCCGGCTGCGCTTGTGGCAAGCGTCGACCAGCGCATCGAAGCGGTTCATGCCAGTCTGGCGCGCCAGGATCGCATAGTCGACCAGCAGGATCGAGTTCTTGGTGACGATCCCCATCAGCATGATCAGGCCGATCATCGACGGCATCGACAGGGCGCTGCCCGTGATCAGCAGGGCCACGAAAGCGCCGCCGATCGACAGCGGCAGCGCCGCCAGGATGGTCACCGGCTGCATGAAGTCCTTGAACAGCAGCACCAGCACGCAGTAGATGCACAACACGCCGATCAGCATGGCCAGGCCGAAGCTGGCGAACAGCGAGGCCATTTCCTGCGCGTCGCCCAGTTCGGCGATCTTCACGGATGGCGGCAGATTTTTCATCGACGGCAGCGCGCGCGCTTCTTCATTCAGTTCGCCCAGGGTGCGCGAACCGAGTTCCACGTCGAGGGTGACGTTGCGGCTGCGGTTCAAACGGTCGATCTGCGCCGGGCCGCTTTCCATCGTCACGGTGGCCACGTTCGCCAGGCGCACGGGACCATTCTTGCCGGGCACCGTCAGGCGCTCGATGGCGGCCAGGTCGGCGCGCACGCTGTTGGGCAGCTTGACGCGGATCGGTACCTGCCGCTCGGGCAGGTTCATTTTCGTCAGGTCCGTGTCGTAGTCGCCGGCCGTGGCCACGCGCACCGTCTCACCGATGGCCGCCGCCGTCACGCCCAGGTCGGCGGCCTTGGCAAAATCAGGGCGCACGATGATTTCCGGGCGCACCAGCGAAGCGCTGGAATTGACGTTGCCGATGCCTTTCAGGCCGCGCAGCTCGCGCTCGACTTTCTGTGCCGCCGCCATCAGCGCCACCGGGTCTTCCGAGCGCAGCACCAGCTGCATCTTGACGCCCGTGTCGGGCGGCCCCACCGTGAAGCGCGCGCCGGGAATGGCATCGAGCTTGTGGCGCAGCTGCGTTTCCAGGCCCGCCATCGATTCCTTGCGCTCCGTGCGGTGCACGGTGGTCAGGGTCAGCACGGCGCGGCGCGCCTCGGCCGCCGCGCCGGGGGCGAAGGCGTCGCCGCTGGAGCCGCCGCCTATCGAACTGAAGACGCCCTGGATGCCTGGCGTGCGCATGGCCGCATCGCGCGCCAGGGCCGCCACGGCTTGCGTTTCGCCCAGGGTGGAGCCGGGCGGCAGTTCCAGGTTGATCTGCGTCTGCGCGCGGTCGGCGGCCGGCACGAAGCCCGTCGGCAGCAGGGGCACGAGCGCGATGGCACCGATAAAGAACAGGGCAGCGGCGATGGCCGTGGTGCCGCGGTGGTTCAGGCACCAGCGCATGACGCGCAGGTAGCGCGTCATCAGCCAGCCATCCTGTTCTTCCTTGTGCGGCAGCGGTTTCAATATGTAGGCTGCCATCATCGGCGTGAGCAGGCGCGCCACCACCAGCGAGGCCAGTACGGCCAGCACGGCCGTCCAGCCGAACTGCTTGAAGAACAGGCCGGGAATGCCGCTCATGAAGGCCGTCGGCAGGAATACGGCCACCAGCGCGAAGGTGGTGGCGATCACCGCCATGCCGATTTCGTCGGCCGCTTCCATGGCCGCTTCCATGGGCGACTTGCCCATGCGCAGATGGCGCTCGATGTTTTCGATTTCCACGATGGCGTCGTCGACCAGCACGCCGACGACCAGCGCCAGCGACAGCAGGGTGACGGTGTTGAGCGTGTAACCGAACCAGTAGATGCCGAGGAAGGCCGGCATCACGGACAGGGGCAGGGCGGCGGCGGCCACCAAGGTGGCGCGCCAGTCGCGCAGGAACCACCACACCACCAGCACGGCCAGCAGCGCGCCTTCGTACAGCAGCTCCATCGAGCCGTCGAAGTTCTCCTCGACGGGGAAGGCATTGTCGATCGACTGCTGCAGCACGACATTCGGGTTTTCCTTCTGCAGGTCGGCGATGGCGTCGCGCGCGCCCTTGGCGACGGCCACTTCGCTGGCGCCCTTGGTGCGGAACACTTCAAAGGCGACGACGGTCTTGCCATCCTGCTCGGCCAGCGCGCGCGGTTCGGCGACCGTGTCGCGCACGGTGGCCACCTGGTCCAGGCGCACGTGGCGCCCGTCCGGCAGCGGCACTTCCACGCGCGACAGTTCATCGGCCGTTTTCACGGTGGCGATGGTGCGCACCGACTGCTCGGCGCCGCTGATGTCGCCCCGGCCGCCGGGCGCTTCGCGCTGCACCAGGCGCAACTGACGCGAGACGTCGAGGGCCGACACTTTCAAGGCGGCCATGCGCGCCTCGTCGAGTTCCACCTGGATCTCGCGGTAGACGCCGCCCACGCGGGTGACGGCGCCCACGCCGGGCACGGTCAGGAGGCGCTTGGCCACCGTGTTGTCGACGAACCAGGACAGGTCAGGCGCGTCGAGCGGATTGTCGACGCCTGGTTTTGCTGTGGCGATAAAGGTCAGCACCACCCTGCCTGCGGTGGACGCTTTGGTGACGGTGGGGTCGCGCAGCTCGGCCGGCATGTCCGCCTTGACGCGCGCGACGGCGTCGCGCACATCGTTGACGGCTTCGGCGATCTGCTTTTCCAGGATGAATTCGACGGTCACCGTGACGACGCCATCGAGCACCTTGGTGTAGATGTTTTTCACGCCTTGCAGGGTGGCGACGGAGTCTTCGATCTTGCGCGCCACTTCCGTTTCCAGCTGCGCCGGCGCGGCGCCGGGCAGCACCGCGCTGACGGTGACGATGGGCAGTTCGATGTCGGGGAAATCCTGCACCGGATTGGCCTTGTAGGCCAGCAAGCCGGCCAGGGTCAGCAGCACGAACAGCATGATGGCCGGGATCGGATTCTTGATCGAGAGGGAGGAAAAATTCATGGTTTTTCCTTACTTCTTCGCTGCGGCCGGCTTGGCAGCCGCTGCGACCGGGGTTGCCACCGGGTTTTGAACATTCCGCACCAGGTCACCGTCATTGAGGAAGCCGGCGCCGCTGACGACGATGGTGGTGTCGGCCGTGATGCCGCCTAAAATCTCGATGCGGTCGCTCAGGCGCCGTCCGGCCTGCACCTTGATCTGGCTGACCCGCTGGTCGGCATTCAGGCGGAAGACATAGCTGAAGCCATCGCGTACGGCAATCGCCTGCTGCGGCACCGTCAGCGCGCCCGAGGTGCCCAGTTCGAATTCGCCGCTGGCGTACATGCCGGCCTTGAACGGCGCATTATTGCCGGTGCTGGCCGGCAGGTCGACGTACACGAGGGCCGAACGCGTCTGCGGGTCGACGGTAGGGGCGATCATGCGCACCTTGCCCGTCAAAACGCTGCCATTGGCTGCCTTGACTTGCGCCAGGGTGCCCGCTTTCAGGTTCAGCAGCTCGGTGGCCGTCACTTCGGCGCGCCATTCGAGGCGGCCCTGGCGGATCATGCGGAACAGTTCCGTGCCGGCGCCCACGACGGAGCCGACGGTGGCCGAGCGCGCAGAGATAATGCCGCTGTCGGGCGCCACCACCTGCGTGTATTTCAGGCGCAGCTGTTGCGACGCCAGCTGCGCCTTGGCGGACGCGATGCGTGCGTTGGCCGTCTGTTCGGCCGTCAGGTACTGGCTGATCTGCTGCGCGCTGATGGCGCCCGTGCTTTGCAGCGAACGGGCGCGCTGCGCGTTGGCGGCGGCTTCCGCGGCATTTGCTTCCGCTTCCAGCACGGCGGCCTTCGCCTGCGCCACGTCGGCATTGACTGTGTCATTCGAGAACACGGCCAGCACCTGGCCGGCGCGCACCACGTCGCCGACATTCACGCGCACATCCGTCAGGCGCAAGCCGTTCGATTCGCTGCCGATGACGGCTTCCTGCCAGGCGGCCACGTTGCCGTTGGCCTTCAGCTTGATGGGCAGGCTGGCCGTCTGCGGCTTGGCCGTGGTGACGGTGAGCGCCGGTTTTTGCGCCGCGTTCTTATCCTTGGCGTCGTCGGCCGCCGTGGAGGACGGGGAATATAGGGTAACGCCGGCGCCCAGCACAATGCAGAGGGCGGCAAGGGCGAGAGCCATCGGTTTCAAGGTCATTTTTTTCATGTTGTCGTATCCGTCAGGGGGCGTTGTTGGCGATGGCGCTGCTGCTGTTCCAGCCGCCGCCGGCGGCGCGGTACAGCGCTACCCAGGCGGCGCTGCGTTCGCGTTCGAGGTTGACCACGGTGTTTTCGGCGGCCAGGCGCGTGCGGCGCGCGTCTTCCAGTTCGATCAGGCTGGCCAGGCCATTCTTGTAGCGGTCCTCGGTGGCGACAAACGACACGCGATAGCCTTCCAGCGCCGTTTTCGCGTGGCCGCTGCGCGCGTCCGTGCTGGCCAGGTTGACCAGCGCTTCTTCCACTTCGCGCACGGCCTGGCGCACGCCGGCACGGTACTTCACCACGGCTTCGTCGTAGCGCGCCGTTGCCGCATCGACCTGGGCGCGGCGGGTGCCGCCGTCGAAGATGGGCAGGCTGACGGCCAGCGGGCCGATGCTCCAGGTGCTGGCCGTGATGCTGGTGCCTCCGGCGCGGATATTGCCCTTGCCGATGGAGCCGGCCAGACTCAGACGCGGGTAGCGCTGCGCCTGCGCGCCGCGCACTTCGAAGCTGGCGGCCGCCACTTCGCGTTCGGCGCTGTAGATATCGGGACGCTGGCCCAGGGTTTGCGCCGGCAGTTGCGCAATCGCCACGGGCGAGGGCAGGACCGCCGGGCTGGCCGCCAGCTTCTCGCGCAGCGACGCTTCCGGCATGGCCGACAGGGCCACCAGCGCCTTGACATTCACGTCGCAGGCGGCGCGCTGTTCGATGGCGCGGCTGGCGCCTTCGGCGGCGCTGGCGCGGGCCAGAGCGGCGTTGGCGGGAGGCTGGAAGCCGGCGCCGGCGCTCAGTTCCGTCAGGCGCGCCGAGTCGCGGCGCGAGACGGCATCCTGTTCGGACACTGCCTGCAGTTGCTGGCAGGTGCGCAAGGCGTAATACTGGTTTGCCACTTCGGCGGCGACCGAGACGCGGGCCTCATGCCAGAGAGAGCGCGCGCTGTCGTAGCGCTCCTGCGCCGCATCGCGCGTGGCGCGGTTGGCGCCGAAGACGTCGATTTCCCACGACGCCTGCAGCGCGGCCTGCGAGGTGGTGCCGCCGGGCTGCGCCGATTGCTGGCTGGTGCGCACCACGCTGCCCGTCGCATCGAGCGCGGGCGCCAGCGCGGCGCCGCTGGCGACTCTGTCCGCGCGCGCCTGCACGATGCGCGTGCGGGCGGCGGCGATGGTCGGGCTGACCTGCTGCGCGTCGGTGATCAATTCCACCAGCAGGCTGTCACCCTGGCCCTGCCACCAGCTGGCCAGGTCCGTCAGCTTGCCGTTATGCGGCAGCGGCGCCTGCCACTGCGCGGGCGCGCTGGTGGCCACCGCTGCGGGCGGCCCCTGCAGGGCGCAACCGCCCAGCGCCAGCACGATGCTGGCGGCCAGGACACGTTGAACGGTGCATCGAATAGTCGTCATGCTGGTCTTTCTGCTTGTCGTTGAGCGGTAGGGGGAGAGGGAGGAAGGGCCAGGCGCTGGCGCTCCACGTCGGCCATGGCCAGCGCGTAGTCGGTCATGCGCGCCAGCCAGGTGTCGATGGCCTGCGGCGATTCCAGCAGCTGCGGGCGCAAGGTTTGCAGCACTTCCGCACCCACCATGTGCTGCAGGGCGAGCGAAGCGATGGAAAAGGCCAGGCGGTGCATATCGTCGCTGTCGTCGGGTGCGCCCAGGTGGCGCGCCAGCACGCGCGTGAGCGCCTCGTGCTCAGGGCGGATATTCTGGTCGATTTCGCGCGCCCATAGGCCCGTCGGTTCGAGCATCTCGCGGCACCACAGGCGCATGCAGTCGCGCGCGATCTCGCCCTGCTGCATGGGGGCGAGCAGCTGCGCATAAAAGCCTTCCAGGCTTTGGCGCAAGGTGAAATGCGGTTGTTCGTACAGGGCGATATTGTCTTGCGGGTTCGGCGACTGCTGGGCGAAGGCGGCGCGGTACAGGCCCGCCTTGTCGCCAAAGTAATAACTGATGGCCGCCGCGTTCGTGCCGGCCGCCTGCGCCAGTTCGCGCGTGGACGTCTTGGCGTAGCCCTGCTCGGCAAACAGGCGGATGGCGCTATGCAGCAGGCGCTCGCGCGACTGTTCGCCGTCGGAACGGGGCTTGCGCCCCTCGTCGGCGTGGGAAGTGGGGGTGGCGTTTTTTTCAATCATGCCGGAGATTTAATCACATATCTCAAACGATTGATATAACTAAATCGTTTGATTTAGTTAAGGAAAGGTGAAGATGAGGGAAAACGCAGGCAAAAAAAAGCCCGCGGTTGTATTCGCGGGCGTAATCCAATGTTCGGAGAACGAATTGGAGGAGACAGTTCTACTATAGCGCTGAAAATGGTGCGGTGCAATACCGTAGAACTACTGTATCGGTCAGTCTTGGATGGCAAGAAATCAAAATTTCATGCTGCGGCGCACAGAAACTCAGGCCTTGCTACGCAGAGCCAGTGTAAACGTGCTGCCGGAGCCGTAGTCGCTGTTGAAAAACAGGGCGCCGCCGATGGCGTTGGCCAGGTTCTGGCACAGGTACAGGCCCAGTCCCGCGCCTTCCACGTGGCGCGTGGAGGTGGAATCGAGCTGCGAGAAGGCCTGGAACAGTTTGGCCTGGTCTTCTTCCTTGATGCCGGCGCCGCTGTCGGCGATACTCATTTCCGTCACCAGCACGCCGTCTTCGTCGCGCTGGGCAAGGCTGATACGCACCGTGCCCTGTTCCGTGAACTTGATGGCGTTGTTGAGCAAGTTGATGAGGATTTGCGTCAGCGCGCGGCGGTCCGTGTCGATGATGGCGGGCGGCTGGCCTTCTTCTCCCAGCGCCATTTCCAGCGCCAGGCCCTTTTGCTGGGCCAGGGGGCGCAGGGTGTCGGCCACGTCGGCCATCAGTTCCTGGCAGTGCACGGGTTCGATCGACAGGGTCAGCTTGCCCGCCTCGATCTTGGCCACGTCGAGGATGTCGTTGATCAGCGAGAGCAGATGGCGCGCACTCGCGCGGATGGTGTTCAGCTGCTTGTCCTGGTCGGATGTCAGGGGGCCGGGCAGTTTCATGAGCAGCGCGCCCGTGAAGCCGATGATGGCGTTGAGCGGCGTGCGCAATTCATGCGACATGTTCGCGATGAAGGCGGACTTCATGCGGCTCGCCTCGGCCAGCTCCAGGTTTTTCAGGGCGATTTCGCGGTTGATGGTTTCCAGTTCGGCCGCATGGTGCGCCAGGCGCATGTTCAGCTCGATCACCTGGCGTTCGCGCGCCTGCAGTTCGCCGTTGACCTGCACCGCCTGTTCATACGTGGAGATCAGCAGGTCGAGGATTTGCTGGCGCTCCGCATTGATGAAGTGCTTCTGGTCGCCCAGGTACAGGGCGATGCCGATTTCCACATTCTGGTTCTTGCGCAGCTTCTGGTTCATCAGCATGTGGCTGATGCGGTTGAGCAGGTAGTCTTCCGCGTAGGGCTTGCGGATGAAATTGTCCGCGCCGCACTCGATGCCGCGGATGATGTCCTTCGGATCGTTGAGCGAGGTGACGAGGATCACGGGGATGTCGCGCAAGGTCGGATCGGACTTGATGGCGCGGCACAGGTCGTAGCCATTCATTTCAGGCATGACGATGTCGGACAGCACCAGGTGCGGCTTGCGCTCGCGGATGGCGGCCAGGGCCAGCTGGCCATTGGCCGCCACGCGCGCGTTATAGTGCAGGGACTGGATCAGGCGGCGCAAGCGCTCCGCCTGGGTCGGGCTATCCTCGACGATCAGGATCTCGATTTCGTCAGGCTTGATTTGGTTGTTGGAGTCCACAGACCTCTCCTAGAATTTCAGTGTGGTGATGCTGGGCGCGGTGAGCGCGCAATATCGACATCGTATGACTATATCGGATTTAGGTCTGCAAAAGTAACTTCCAAGTAACTATTTTGGCCACAGGGAATGCTGTGGCCGCTTGTCAGTTTTCGCCCTGGAACTGGCCTGCGCGATAAGTCAGCACGAGCGTATCGCGGTGGCCATGTTCGCCGATCGGCTGGATCGGCGTCGATTCGTGGATGACAGACGCATCGTCGAGCAGCAGCAGCGACCACGGCTCGGTCAGGGTAAAACGCTTGCCGTTGGGGCCATCGGCCTCGAAGATGCGCGTCTCGCCGCCCTTGACTTGTTCGCGCCCGATCAGCAGCACGGCGACGAAATCGACGCCGTCGCGGTGCGCGCCTTCCGGCGTGGGGCGGCCGATGCCATCGGTCGTATCGATGCGGAACTGGTGCGCTTCGATGAACCACGGTTGGCTGCCCTTGACCTGCGAGCAGGCGTCGCCCAGCGCGCGGATCAGATGCTGCCAGGCCGCTTGCGCAACGATAGCCGCTTCGACCGGTTCGAACAGGCGGTGCATGCCGCCGTGCAGGGCGTTGTATTCCACCGGTTGCCAGTGCGGACGGTGCGCCGTCTGCGTCAGGCGCTCGCCATCCTGCACGAAGCACGAGTGGCGCCGGCGGCGATAGCGGCCGCCATCCTTCAGGTAATTGTCCAGTGGGAGGGTATTCCAGCTCCCTTCCAGCGCGCGCAGCGCGGCCAGCGGGCAGCCGGCCAGCGCGGCCACATCCTGCGGGCGCAGGACGGCATAGCCGTCATCGCGCAAGGCTTCCTTGACGTGGGAAGGGTCGGTAAAGATCGGTGCGGAAGTGCTCATGGCGGTGCGGGCCGGAACGCGGCCTGTCTCAGTTTATCCAGCCTGGCATTCTACGACTTCGCGGCGTTTCCTGTGCAGTGAGACAGGAATTATTCTTGTTGAGTTAAAAATTCTTTACCAGGGTCAGGCGCAGCGAGCGCGATTCCACCGGATGGAAGTGGATATCGTCGACGGGTTGTGCTTCGCCGGGCAGGCGTGAGGCATAGTAATAGTCGATGGCCGAGTCGCGCCGGTTGGCCAGGTTGTAGCCTTCGACTTCCACGCGCAAGGTCTTGTCGATTTGGTAGGCGATACGCCCGTTCAAGCCCACGCTGGCCGCGGAGCGCACGCTGTTGTCTTCAATCAGCGGGCGCGGGCCGAAGTAGCGCAGGCGCAAGGAACCCGACCACGGCCCCGGCGGCGTCACCGTCATGGCCAGCTGGGCCACGCCTTCGATGGCGCCGGGGATGAAGTCGCCCACCGGGTCGCTGCCGCGCGAGCGCGCCCGCGCATACGCCAGGTCCAGGTCTAGCGACAGCCAGCTGGCCGCCTTGTAGTAGCTGGAAAACTCCACGCCGTAGCGGCGGCTGGGGCGGCCCGCCTCGGTGGCGCCCGCGTCGCCGATGAACAGCAGCTCGGAATCGAAGTCCAGGCGGTACAGCGACAGCGAGGTTTGCAGGCCGGCGATGGCGGCGCTGCGCAAGCCCAGTTCCAGCCCGCGCGAGCGCACCAAAGGCGTGACCTTGTCGGCCGCCTCGCCCGTCTTCGGGTCGACCGTGATCGTCGTGCCGCGCGCGTCGTTGCTGTGAAAGCCATTGCCGATGTTGAGATACGCTTCCGTATCGCGCCACGGTCCCGCGATCACGCTCAGGCTGGGACTGAACAAATGGTCGCTGGCCGTGCCCGAATTGGCGGCGCGGTCGCTGCGCACGTCGAAGCGGTAGGCGTCCGCGCGCAGGCCGGCCACGGTGCGCAGCCAGCGCGACCAGCGCGTGCTGTTTTCGCCATACACGCCGATGCTCGACTCGACGATGTGGTCTTGCCGCGTGGTCGACAGGATCTGCCGCTGCCGCGTGTTGTACAAGCCGTTGTGGATATTGTCGTTCTGGAGCTGCAGGCCGATGGTGGTGTCGCTGCTGCCCCTGTCCGTGTGGCGGTGCCAGGTGTGGCTGGCATCCAGGCCGGCCGTCACGCGCCGGTCGGGCTGGGCGAACTGGTCGCCGTTGTCGGGATCGTCCATCGCATACGTAAAATTCGAGAACAGGGCCAGGCGGTTGGCGATCACATACGCGCTGACCCTGGATGACACGTCGTCCGTCGTCTGGCGCCAGGCGCCCGACAGGCTGTAGCGCTGCGCCTTGCCGCCGTCGCTGGCATCGATGGCGTCGAAGCGGCCCAACGTGCCGTCCTGCACGGCGCGCAGCGGAATCTGGTCGGTGGCGTTCCAGCTGGCGTCATACGCCATGGCCGTGACGTTGAAGCCGTTGTTGGCATAGCCTTCGCTGTAGCGCAGCACGCCATTGAGCTTGCGGTAGCGGTCCGGTTGCGTGAACGGGCCATCGTTATGCTGCGCTTCGAGCGCGTACAGCAGGCTGCCGTCGCCCGCATCGGGCGAATCGGCCAGCAGGGCGCGGCGAAAGCCGTTTTGTCCGAGTCCCACGCTGGCGACGCCCTGCGTCAGGCGGTTCGCATACACGACGGACGCCGCTCCCGCCGAGGAAAAGTCGCCTTGCGTCGCCGAATATGGCCCCTTTTTGTAATCGAGGCGCATGGCCAGTTCGGGTATCAGGAAGTTCAGGTCCGTCCAGCCCTGTCCGTGGCCATGGCTGCGTTGGTTGACGGGCATCTCGTCGACGGTGGTGCGCAAGTCCGTGCCGTGATCGAGGTTGAAGCCGCGCAGGTAGAACTGGTTGGCCTTGCCCTCGCCGCTATGCTGGCTGACGATCAGCCCCGGCACGGCTTCGAGCAGTTCGCCGGGCCGGTAGCTGGTGCGCGCATCGAGCTGCTTTTGCGTGACGCTGCCCGCGTTGGCCGAATCGGCCACGCCCAGCTGGTTCAGGCGCGAACCGTCGACCAGCACGCGCTGGAAGATGTCGTCGGCGTGGACGGCGGCAGGTAAAAACAGGGCGGCGAGGAGGAGGGGCAGAGAGCGTGGCGTCATTGGTGTATGGGTGTGGCGGCAGTTTGCCGGTGTTTAGCGGATCGGCAGTTCCGTGTTCTGGCGGTCGAAAATCAGCGTCTGGATGGCGCCGCTGTCCTGCACGTTGAGGGTGTTGCGCTGGCTGGGCAGGAAGTCGATCAGCAGCTGGTTGTGGATGCGCGTGGCGGGCGCCAGGCGCGTGCGTTCGAGCTCCTGGAAGATCACCACGTTGTCGGCATTGACCTTCATGCCGACCCAGTTCAGGCGCAGGCGCTTGCCGTCCGGCGCCACGAGGTAAAACTGTTTTTCGACATAGCGGCGCAGGGCCGCTTCGCTGTCTTCCTGACCCAGGTCGAACTGGCGCTGGTACAGATTGGTCAGCAGCGCCTCGACGTCGTGGCCCGTGTAGGTATGCACCACTTCGGTGCTGCCGCTGGCCGGGTTATAGCTGATATCGGCGATGCCCATGTGGAAATTATGGGCGCCCGCCGCCATGCTGGCGCAGGCCAGCGTGGCGCAAGCGAGCAGGCGCCAGCGCTTCACGCCTCGTCGCTCTTGGCCGAGCCGCCATTCTTGCCTTTCAGCGGCGTATGAAAATCGCGCATCAGGTTATCCTTGGGCGACTTCTCGCTCTTGAACAGTTCCAGGCGCGATGGCGTGATTTTCCGCGGCCAAGCGTTGTTGCTCGTGTCGATATCGGCCGTTTCCCAGTACGGGTCCTGCACCAGGCCCACCATCGGTTCATCCGTGATGACGACCTTGGTGATTTTCTTCGGCGAGTAGCGCCACACTTCGGCTGGCACGCGCTCGACGTACTTCTTGCCGCTTTTTAGTTCGATTTCGAGGATCAGCGGCATGACCATGCCGCCCACGTTCGACAGGTCGACCAGGTACAGGTGCTTGCCCTGTTTCAGCAAGTCCTTTTCCCACGGTTCCAGGGCGGCCAGCGCTTCGGCGTAGGCGTTGCGGTCCTTGTTGGTCACCGTGAAATCGTCGTGCTGGTTGTAGAAATCCTTCAGCTCCGGATGTGCCTCGACCCGGCGCGGCATGCCCTTGTTGGCGCGGCTCGTGACGGATTCCGGCTGGGCGTCCTTTTGCGCCTTCTTCCACGCTTTTTCCGTTGCCGGATCTTTTGAGCTCACGCCATATTCGCTGATGCCGTCGATGCTGATGTCGACCGGGTCGGTCGTATAGAACCAGCCGCGCCAGAACCAGTCCAGGTCCGTGCCGGAGGCGTCTTCCATGGTGCGGAAAAAGTCGGCGGGCGTGGGGCGCTTGAACTTCCAGCGCTGCGCATATTCCTTGAACGCGTAGTCGAACAGTTCGCGCCCGAGGATGGTTTCGCGCAGGATGTTCAGGCCCGCCGCCGGCTTGGCGTAGGCGTTGTTACCGAACTGCAGCAGGGACTCGGAATTGGTCATGATGGGCACCTGGTCGCGGCTACGCATGTAGTCGACGATCTCGCGCGGTTCGCCGCGCGAGGCCGGGTAGTTTTCTTCCCACGCCTGCTGCGCCAGGTATTGCACGAAGGTGTTGAGGCCTTCGTCCATCCACGTCCACTGGCGTTCGTCCGAGTTGATGATCATCGGGTAGTAGTTGTGGCCCACTTCGTGGATGATCACGCCGATCAGGCCATACTTGGTGCGCTTGGAGTAGGTCAGCTCGCCCGTCTTCTTGTCTTTCACCGGGCGGGGGCCGTTAAACGAGATCATCGGATACTCCATGCCGCCCACGGGGCCGTTGACGGAGATGGCCGTCGGATACGGATAGTCGATGCTGTACTTGTTGTACTGTTCAATCGTGTGCACGATGGCTTGCGTACTGTACTTTTCCCACAGGGGATTGCCCTCTTTCGGATAGTAGGACATGGCCATCACATCGCTGCCGCCCTTCTTGTAGCCCTGCGCGTCCCAGATGAACTTGCGGCTCGAGGCCCAGGCGAAGTCGCGCACGTTGGCCGCCTTGAAGTGCCACGTCTTTTGCGCGCGGCTCACTGTTTTTTCGGCCGCTTCGGCTTCCTTCTGCGTGACGATGACGACGGGCTTGTCGCTGCCGCGGGCCTTTTCCAGGCGCTCGCGCTGCGCGGAAGACAGCACCTCCTGCGGGTTTTGCAGCTCCCCCGTGGAGGCGACGATATGGTCGGCAGGAACGGTCAGCTGCACGTCGTAGTCGCCGAATTCCAGCGTGAATTCGCCGGAGCCGAGGAACTGCTTGTGCTGCCAGCCGGCCGCATCGTAATAGGCCGCCATGCGGGGGAACCACTGCGCCACTTCGAACAGGGCGTTCTTGTCGTCGAAGACTTCATAGCCGGCGCGCCCGCCCAACACCTTCTGTTCGTTGATGCGGTAATCCCAGTCGATCTGGAAGACGAAATCCTGGCCTGGCTTCAAGGGCTGCGGCAAGTCGATGCGCATCATGGTGCGGTTCACTACATATTTCAAAGGCTGGCCATCCGCGCCTGTCAAGCGGCGGATATTGAAGCCGCCCTGGAAGTCGCCGCGCGCGAGGATGCCGCGCAAGCCTTCGAACTTCATGGTCTCTTCGCCCGTCGTCTTGGCCCACGCCTGGCGCGAGGGCGCCGTGGTCATGCGGCGCGCGTCGGAATCGGGCTTGTAGATATTCTGGTCCAGCTGCACCCACAGGTAACCGAGGGTGTCGGGCGACTGGTTATGATAGGTGATGGTGCCACTGCCGGCGATCTCGCGTTTGGCTTCGTCCAGCGTCGCGCGGATCGTGTAGTCGGCGCGTTGCTGCCAATAGGCGTGGCCCGGCGCACCGGAGGCGGTGCGGTAGGTATTCGGGGTGGGCAGCACCTCTTCGAGCTGGCGGAACTTGTCGTCGAATGGTTCGGCCGCGAAGGCCGACACGGTAAAACACAGAGCCAACGAGGCTACGGAGCCGAAAGGTATGCGCATATTCACCCTGATGTTGTTGTAAGGAAATAGTGGCAACTATTCTATACGCAGGGCGGGGCCATCCATGTATCGATTTGTAATAAAGAAAGGCGGATTTCACGCCAGCTTTTGCCTGGCGCTGTCAGGGGAGAACTTTGCCTGATTTTGCTTGGAAAAGCGGCGCTTTTACTCACTTTTCATCAGGCTGTCGCGTAACTGGTTCAGCTGTTGTTTCATGTCCACAACCTGTTCCACGCTGCAGTGGCTGGCCGTCAGGATGGCTTCGGGCAGCAGGGCCGCCTCGTGGCGCAGCTGGTCACCCTGTTCCGTGAGGGAAATGATGACTTGCCGCTCGTCACTGGAGGCTCGCGTGCGCGTCAACAGGCCCGATTGCTCCATGCGCTTGAGCAGGGGCGTCAGGGTGGCCGAGTCGAGGAACAGGCGCTCGCCCACTTCCGACACCGTCAGGCCGTCGCGTTCCCACAACACCATCATCACCAGGTATTGCGAATAGGTGAGACCGAGCTTGCGCAGGAGCTTGCGGTACAGCTTGTTCATGGCAAGCGAGGTCGAGTACAGCGCAAAGCACAGCTGGCTGTCCAGGCGCGGCACCTGGTGCAAGGGATTGGGGGCGGTGGTGGTATCCATGGGGACAGTATATATAGCGCACTACCTAATTGCAATGCGCGGCGCCGGACCTGGCGATCCGGCGCCGGGACACGGACGCTTAGCCGGCGTAGCGCGTGCGCAGCAGATCGAGCATGGCGACGTTCTGTTCCCATGCGTCGCTCACTGGCTGCTGCGTCCAGGGCAGCGTTTGCGTGTACGGCGCGGGGCCGAATTCCGGTGTGAACGTCATGCGCTCGGCGCCGGCCGCGCGGCGCAGGGCGACGATGGCATCCCACCAGGCCAGGTGGGCGTCGAGCGCCTGTTTCGCTTCCGGCGCGCGGAAGTCGGCGACCTGCGGCCCTTGCGCATGGCCCACGCGCGCATGCACGTGGCGCACCAGCGGCAGCACCTGCGCCAGGGCCTGCGGCTGGTCTTCCAGCAGCGATTCGCAGGCGCAGCACCAGTGCGACAGGTCGGCCGTCAATGGCAGCTCGGGATACTGCGCCAGGTAGGGTAGCAGCAGCATCGGATGGCCGGAAAAGCGGCTGCGGTGGATTTCGTGCACGATGGGCACGCCGTGCTTTTCCGAGATGGCGGCGGCCAGGTCGAGCAGCTGCGCATTCTGCGCCGGCGTATAGAAATCCTTGCCCGTGTGCGTGTTGACCAGCACGGGGCGCGCCAAACAGGCGTTTTCCAGCAGTTCGGCCAGGGCGGCGCGGTGCAGATCGAAGTCGCTGTGGAAGACGGTTTCCCACTGCGCGGCGATCAGCTGCAGTCCCGCCTTGGCGATGCGGTCCGTCCATTCCTCGCGCAGGGTGGCGTCCAGCGGCAGCGACATTTCGATGCCGTCGAAGCCGGCCGCCAGCACTTTGTCGATGAAGACGTCGGGCGGCAGCTCGTTATTGCCCCAGTGGGCGGCAAAGACGTCGATGCGCATCAGACGAAGCCCCGCACGGGGAACGTTGCGTTGCGCTGGATCCAGTTGTGGGCCGCGTATTCCGTCTGGCCGTCCGTGGCGTGCAGGGTGTAGGCGTGGCGCGAGACGGGCGAGCGGTTCGGCGCGCTGTAATGGGGCAGCAAGCCATGGAAGCAGACGAGGGCGCCGGCCTTGACTTCGAGCGGGACGGCCGTGCTGTCGTCGGGCCATGGCGTGGCGTCGAGTTTTTCCACGCGCACGGCGTCGCCGTTGCGGATGAAGCGTTCGCGCAGCGGGCCCCGGTGGCCGCCCGGTTCCGCCCACAGGCAGCCGTTTTCCAGGGTGGCGTCTTCCAGCGCAAACCAGAACGTGGTCACGCTGATCGGCGTGGTCTCGAAATACGTGGCGTCCTGGTGCCAGCGCACTTCGCCGCCGATGCCGGGCTGCTTGAAGATGTACATCGATTGCCATACCTGCGCATCTGCCAGGCCCAGGTCGCGCGCCACTGCGGCCAGTTTCGGGTCGGCCGAAAAGCTGCGGAAGACGGGGTCCAGGTCATGCATGGCGTGGCCGATCTTGTTGATCGACAGCGATTTGGCCTGCTTCAGCTGGCCGTCCGCGCCGAACGCTTCTTCCTCGAAGAAGCAGCGGATGGTGTTGTCGGAAGCGAGAAAATAATCGTTGGTGTTCTTCGCCTGGTCGCGCGTGGTGAAGATCGACTGGCTGACGCTGGGATCGAATTCGTTGACAATCTGTTCGGCGCGCGCGCGCAAGGCGGCGATTTCGTCCGCCCCCTTGAAGCCGGGCAGGATGAGGTAGCCGTCGCGTTGGTATTGTTCTTGTTGTTCGATCGTTAGCATGGCGGCGGCTCCGGAGGTCAATGGAAAGCGCCATTGTAGGATGGGCGAGGGCGGCAAACAATTGCCCTGCGGTTGACAGATTGTCGCCAAAGCGAAGACAATCCTTGACATGGATCAACTAAAAGCGATGGAAATCTTTGTCGAAGTGGCGCGCCAGCGCAGCTTTACGGTGGCCGGGCAGCGCCTGGGACTGACGCGCGCCATGGTCAGCAAGACCATCATGCAGCTGGAAGAGCGCCTGCATGCGCGCCTGCTGCACCGCTCCACGCGCGAAGTGAGCCTGACGGACGCGGGCCGCGCTTACCTGGCGCCGTGCATGGCCACCGTCAGCCAGGCGCAGGAAGCGGCGCGCATGGTGGCGCATGTGGCGCAGGCGGGAGCCGGGGCGGAGCTGGCCGGGCCGCTGCGGATCCAGGCGCCATCGAGTTTCGGCAGCGCGTGGCTGGCCGACGCCGTCGCCCGTTTCAGTTTGCTGCACCCGCAGGTGCAGGCCGAATTGTTTGTCGACGATGCGCTGCTCGACCCGATACGTCACGGTTTTGACTTGACGATACGCGTGGGCGGCATCCCGGACAGCAGTGCGCTGGCCATGCGTCCGCTGGCGCCGTGCCGCGCAGTGCTGTGCGCCAGTCCCGCCTACCTGGCGCAATGGGGCGTGCCGCAGACGCCGCAAGAGCTGTTGCAGCACCAGTGCCTGCATTTCAGCCACCTGACGGATGGTACGAACTGGCATTTCCAGCGCGGGGAGGGAGACCGGCAAGAGGCGGTGAGCGTGCGCGTGCAGGCGGGTTTTACTGCGAACAATGGCCTGGTGCTGCACCAGGCGGCGCAGCGGGGACTCGGCATCGTCTACAGCACCACGTTCCTCGCCTGGCGCAACCTGCTCGATGGCAGCCTGGTGCCCGTGCTGTCCGGCTGGGAGCTGCCCCTGAATCACTTGAGCGCCCTGTATCCGGCCAGCCGCCAGCCGTCGCCCAAGGTGCGCGCGCTGATCGATTTCCTGGTGGCCGAATACCAGCCCGTGCCGCCGTGGGACCGCGAGCTGGCGGCGGCCGGTTTTTTTAATTAGTTGAAGGCGACCGGTTCCACCGTCCACGCGCCATCCGCGTACACGCGCTCGTCGTCCAGATAAACGGCTTGCGTGACGGCGAAGATATCGACGTGGTAGCGCGCATCCTTGCGCTTGAACTGGGGTTTTGTATAGACGCCATGCTTGGCGCCCAGCGACAGATGGATGCCGCACATGCGTTCATACGTGCCGATGTCGTTGACCAGCTGTTCGCGCGAAAAGGCGCGGTTCATGCCGAAGCCCAGTTCGCGCACCCATACTTCGCCTTCGTGCGCGCGGATGATTTCCAGCATGGCGGTAAATTCCGGCGTGGCGTTCTCCGTGCCCGTCACGCGCCCCTTTTCGATGATCAGGGTGATCGGCGTGTCGGGGCGGTTGACCATAAAGTGCGTGTCGCCGAAAACAAAGATGCGCACGCGGCCATTGACGGCTTCCAGGTCCTGCGCTTCCGTAAACACTTCGCCCAGGGGGAACTGGCCGCCGATATTGTTCATGCCGCTGTAGTCGCCGATATTGAGCTTGGCCGATTCGAACGGGGAAGCGAAGACCAGCTGCTCGCCGCCGCTCTCGACCATGCCGTGGCGGGCGCCGTCGATGCGCGCCTTGAGCGCATGGCCCACGCCGCGGTAATAGGCGGGGTCGTAGGCCAGCGAGGCGATGTAGTGCAAGCCCTGCACGCCGGGCATGCGCGACAAGTGCACGTGTTCGATGACTTTCAGGCCCCGCTTGAACAGCTCGATGCGGATGCGGAACGCTTCCAGGCGGAAGCTGGTCGACTGGATCAGCACGACGAGGCTGCCCGCCGGCAGTTCGGCAAACGCGGCCAGCACGGCGTCGGGCGTGACGTCGTCGAAATCGATGAAGGCGGCGTCCGGCAAGGCCTGGCGATACGCTTCCGTCAGCACGACATTGAGCCAGCTGCGCTTGTCGCAGACGATCAGGGCCGGTTCGTCGGGGCGGTGGCAGATGGCCATGGCCAGCAGGTCGGCCACGTTTTGCGCGGCCACTTCGGTGGCGGCGGCGCTGATGGCGTCGAGCCGGCTGGTGTCATTCTCGGGAAGCGTCATGGTGCGGAGGTGGGGGACGTGAAGTAATCGCAGCATTATAAGGTGATTGCCACTGGCCACACCATTCCCCATCCGGCGGAGGGCAGGCGGCTGCCGCGCCCCTGATTACTTGTGTAGTGCTTTCCAGCAATGTATTATTTGATAAATGGTATTGCAGGGCATGGCAGCGAGCCTGGGAGTGGCCCGGCGCAGCGGCAAACGCATGCGCACGGCGGCTCGCTTCCAGTGATGCAGGGACAACAAGCCAACAGGCGATGATGAAGAGTGTGAAGTGATGAGCATAATCGGACAAGATATTCCCATGGAGCGGCCGGATACGGATGGGCGCGCCGCCGTCTTCGTTCCCGTCACGGGCGTCAAGGAAGATGTCCTGTTGACCATACGCAAGGGTGCGGCCATCGTCGGCTTTGCCAACCACGACCGTACCATCACCGTGTATTTTGAAAGCAACCGCTTTGACGATCCCGTGCTGGCCAAGTGGGAACACAAGGCGCGCAAGGCCTACGACCGGCTGGTCGATAATGCGCCCACCGTGTCGAAACTGACCACCAGCCCTGCCAATTTCGAGCAGATCGGTTATATCAATGGCAAGGGCATCACCATCCGCCGCATGGAAAGCCTGCAGCGCTGGCTCGCGTATTCGGATGCGATGGAGACTTGCCCGGCAACGGATATCATTCCGCGCACGGTGATAGCGAAACCTGAAAGCGTTAAAGTTTAAGAGCGGCGGATACAACGCCCTGGGCGTTGTTGCCTGCCCTGCATTTACCTCGCTGTACTGAAGTACTGTCTTCGGGGCGGCACCTGGCCCTGGGCATTTTCTCAGCGGCTCCTGGTCTGCGCGCATGAGTATCCAATGGCGCCGCTGGCGCTAATCCGACCTGCGCGACCTACGCCTGACCTCGCTTATCACTACACCACCACGATATTCGCCTGCGCCTTGAGCGGGCAGGGCAGGGTGTCGTCGAAGGTGATTTCGATGGCGCTGGCGACGAACATGCCGCCGATGTGCTGGGCGGCGATTTCGGGCGGCGTGCCGGGCTTGGTCAGGTTGACGTCCTGGGCGAAAACGAAGACGCGCCAGGTGCCGTAGACCTTTTGATCATATTGCAGCAAGGTGCGGTAAGCGCGCTTCAAGTCCAGGCTGCCTGCGTAGACGCCATCGTTGGCGCCAGGATCGAAGCCCAGGCCGTCGTCGGTCAGCGATTCGACGAAATACAGTCCCTGCGGCGCCTGGAACAGCACGAAGGCATACAGCTCTGTACCGCGGAAGACATTGCCATTGTCGCGCTTGAAGCTGGCGCGCAGCCACAGCGGTTCGTAGGCTTGCACGACGGCGGGCGTATCCGTTTCCACGGGCCCCGCCAGGTGGATGTTGACCTGCGTTTCGCTCACGGCATGCTGGTAGGTGGCGCCCGTGGTGAAGCGCTCGTACTGCCAGCTGATGTCGGCCGTGTAGGGCAGGCCCGCATTCGGCGCTTCCGGCAGCACCCATTTCGCCACCACGCGCTCGGCCAGTGTCAGTTCGCCGGCGGCTGGCGGTGTTGCTTCCTGGCCACGCCAGAACGGGTCCGCGATATCGGAGCAGGCGACGGCGATGGCGCCCGAGGCGATGGCCGAGGCCACGCCCGCCACCGTGAATTCGGGCTGGCCCGAGCCGGCCCCTTCCAGCGAGCAGCAGTCGACGCTGGGATCGGTTTCCTCGAACGGACCGCCCACGCTGAAGCTGGCCTTGCCTGAACCGAGCGCGGCCGAAATGATGGCCACCAGGGCGGCGATGATGGCGATGATGATGGCGAGTATCTTCCACCACGGGTCGGAAAACGGCAGCTCGCCATGCGTGCCCGCATAGGCGGGGTTCGGCGTCCAGACGAGGGTCATGCCGGTAGGCACGATCGGTCCCAGGCCGGGCGGGCAGCGGCACTCCTTCCCATCCGTGCCCGTGCTGCCCCAGCGCTTGCCCGGCAGGTGGCCTTGCGGCTTGGACAGTTCCAGTGTACCTTCCTCGACCGTGCACGTGTACGTGTTGGTGGCGCTGTCGAAGCGCGTCTGCGAGACGAAGATTTGCTGGATCGAGCGGTGCGGCGTGTAGCCGTCCGCCTTGGCGACAAAGCTGACGAGTCTCTTGCCGGGCGCCGCATGCTGGAAGTCGGCATCCCACATCACCAGCATGGCCGCGCCGGCGGGAATGCTGGCAAAGAAGAAGGTGCGCGCCACGGGCACGATGCCGGGGTCGCCCACGCTTTCCAGGTACACGGTGACATTGTTCAGGGCGCTGCTGGACATATTGGTGACGTGGGCGGCGATGCGCAAGCCATAGATGGCATTGTCGAAGATGCCATCGGGCAGCATGATATTGGTGACGGGCTCGATTGCGAACGGCCGCGTCAGCACCTGCAGGGGGGTATCGCTCATGATGCTTGCTCCTCGGGGCTTTGCTGGTCTTGCGCTTGCTCTTTCTCGAGATCGGTGACGATATAGGTGATGCCGCCCATGAGCTTGCCTTCCTGGCTCTCCAGCACGCGCAGCAGCGCATACTGGCGCGGCGGCAAGGCTTCGGCGCGCACGCTCAGGTACACGGCCTGCGCCTGGCCGCGCGGCACTTCCAGCGCCAGCTTTTGCTCGCCGGGCGCATCGCCATTGCAGTGGGGCGTGCGCGCCAGGCCCGCTATCAGGCGGGCGTCCCTGGCCGGCTGCCAGCGCTCGAGGCCCAGGGTGGCCAGCAAGTGTTCCGGCAGCTCGCCGCCCTGCTCAATCTGCAATTCCACTTTTTTCGTTGCGCGGGGCAGGGCCGCCACCGCGATGGACAGCGATTGCGCGCGCCTTGCCGCCAGCACCACAGTGACATTGCGCTGGGCAATCTGCTCGTGCAAGGTGGGCTGGAAGGGAAAACCGTTGGGCAGGGGATCGGGCAGCGGGTTGATGTCGCCCGCGCCGTGGGCCACGGCCAGCAGGCATTCGTGGCCGCCATTGACGATGACGGGGACCCAGGGCACCAGGCACAGCACTTCCTGCGTGGCGCCCGGCGGCAAGTCGGCAAACGCGGAGCCGATCTGCGTGGCGGCGCCGACGGCGATCTGGCCGGAAGGGTCGGCCCAGTAAAAGTCCACGCGCACGCCGTTCGAGGCGCCGTTGCCCGTGTTGTGCACGCGGCCCCACAGGTAATTGCTGGTGCCGGCGATGGGCGCGCCGGGCGGGCCATTCGGATCATTGCCCGGCACGACCCAGATATCGGCGCTGTCCCACCACCAGGGTTGGCCGTCCTCGATGATCAGGTGGGCTGGCATGGCGTTCTCCTTGTCCTTGGCCGCTGCTGGTAGCTTAGACCGCTGCGGCGGATGCTTTTTGATCGGTATCAAGGCCATGAAACACGGCGCCGTTGCGCCGTTGCCGTGCTTGCGTAAGGTAATATTGCGGCAGAACGCAGTGGAATGACTCCAGGAAAAGGTTGGAATGTGCTTGAAACAGTGAATGACGTTTGCATCAACGCCGCTTGCGGCCGGACCTTGCCGCTGCGCGTGGCGCATTGCCCGTTTTGCGGCGCGCGCCAGATAGCGCAAGCGCCTGTCCTGGAGAAAGCCGTGGCGCCGCCGCCGGTGCCGCGCATGCCGCCGCCCGTGCCCGTCGCGCCTCCCACGCCTGCGCCTGCTCCCATGCCGCAGCCCGCGCCGCAGCCCGCACCCGTTCCCCAGGCAATCCCGCCAGCGCCTGCCGCGCCGGCCAAGGCGCCGCCCGCGAAACCGGCCGTCAAGGGTTCGGTGCCGCCACCGCGCCCGCCCGTGCGCTTGCGCACGTGGATCGCGGCGGCAGTGGTATTGACCGGTATCTGGTTCTTCAACAAGCCCGCCGACAAGCCAGCCAGCGTGGCGGAACAGGTCGAGGCCGCCACGGCGCTGGCGGCGCAGTGCGACCTGGACGGGGCGCGCAGCGCGCTGGCCGTGCTGAAAAGCGCCAAGGCGCCCGCCGCGCACCTGAAACGTTTGCAGGCAAGCATCACCAAGTCCGCCGCCGCCTGCGACAGGCAACAGCAGCGGGCACAGGCGTGGACGGCGCTGCAAGACAGCGTCAGCCAGGCCCTCGATGGGGGCAAGCCGGATCTGGCCGCCACGCGCCTGGCCGCCTACGTGAAACGATGGGGCGACGATCCCGACACCCTGGAACTCGATGCCAAGGTGAAAGTGGCACTGGCCAGCGCCCAGCTCGACCTGGCCGACGCCTGCCTGGCCAGGTCGGACCGGGTTTGCCTGGAAAACAGCCTGATCGCCGCCGAGCGCTACAAACGGCCGGAACTGGCGGCGCGCACGCAGACGCTGCGCACGGCGTTGTCGCAATTGCTCGAGCGTTCGCTGCTCGATGCGGCCCCGGCAGCGGGCCAATAATCCCAGCATGAAAAACGCCCACCGCGGCCAGGCCGTGCGGGCGTCGCGCCTGTCGGCGAGCGCGATTACTCTTGCGGTACCAGCGCCAGCGCCGCGCTGAAGTCGCCCATCGGCTTGCCGCCGTTGGCCACCAGCGCCTTGTCGCGCGTGCTCAAGCCATCGAGCACGGGCAACGCAAAACGGTGCGTGATGGCGCGCAGGATGGAGGCCGAATCATATTGCGTATGATCAACTAATCCCTTTTTCACATACGGCGAGACGAGGATGGCGGGCACGCGCGTGCCGGGACCCCAGCGGTCGCCCTTCGGCGGCGCCGCGTGATCGTAAAAGCCGCCGTTTTCATCGTAGGTGACGATGACCAGCATGTTCTTCCATTGCGGACTTTTCTTCAACTGGGCGATGACGCTGGCGATGTGCGCGTCGCCGTCGGCCACGCTGGCATAGCCCGCGTGCTGGTTCAAGTTGCCCTGCGGCTTGTAGAAGGCCACGGGCGGCAGCTTGCCGGCGCTGGCATCGCTGAGGAACTGGCTGTCGAAGTCGCGCAAGTGGGCGGCGCGGTAGGCGGGCGCCTTCACCGGATCCATGTTCGCAAAGTAATTGAACGGCTGGTGGTGGAACTGGAAGTTCGGCGGATTCGGGAAGCTGCCGGCGCGCGCGCTGGCCGTCGCCAGGGCCGTCGTGTCTTTCCAGGCGCCCGCATACCAGGCCCAGTCGATGTTCTTGCCTGAAAGCAAGTCACCGATATTCGTCTGCGTCTGCTGCGGCAGGGTGGTGGCCTTGCCCGTGTCCGCATACAGCTTGCTGCTGTCGCCAGACGCCGGGGCGTTGCTGCTTGGCTGGAATGGCGGCTGCATGGTGTTGACGGCATAGAACATGCCCGTGCTGTCGGCCGGCGTCAGCGCGCCGTCATTGGCATACGCGGGCGCGCCGTTCAGGACGGTGCCCGGCGCCGTGGCGGATGGCGTCAGGCGCAGGAAGTTGCCCTTGGCGTCGACGTCGATCTTGGCGATCGAACCCTTGGCCACCGAAGTGTCGGCGTTCGGGTAAGTGGGGGCGCAGGCGCAGATCAGGTACTGGTGCGTGAGGAAGGAGCCGCCGAAGGCGCCGATGAACAGGTTGTCGGCCAGCGCATATTGCCTAGCGATGTCCCATAGCTGCATCTTGCTGCCGTCGTAATAGCCCATGCTCAAACCGCCCGCATCGGAATAGGCCGTAAACTTGTCGTTGGCGCCGCCGTTGATCTGCATCTGGTTGTTGTAGAAGCGGTGCACGAGGTCGCGCGTGATCACCGATTGCGGCAGGTACAGGGGGCTGGCGGCGTCGTCGATCTGGAACGGCTTGTTCGGCAGGTTGGCCGATTGCGCCTGGGTGATGACGGTACTCTGTCCCGCCGCTGTCATGCCGCCCCAAGTGGGCGGCAGCACGGGCAGGGTGCTGCCGTCGATGTCTTTCTGCGCCACATAGGCGGAGCTTGACGTGGGGTTGACGCCCGGCACGCCGTTCGCGCCCGGGAACAGGCCGTACAGATTGTCGAAGCCGCGGTTTTCCGCGTAGATGACGACGATGGTCTGGATATTGTTCAGCGCCAGGGCACCGTTCAGGGCGGCCAGCGCGTCGGCGGGCGCCGCTTGCGCGCTGGCGCTGGCGATCAAGGCCGTCACGCTGGCGTTTTCCGCCTTCAGTTTCGCCAGCTCGTCGCCGCTGGCCTTGTTGAAGTCGGACGCCAGGCCCGCTTCCGACACGCCCAGGCGCGCGGCCAGCTTGCTGCTGGCGGCCGCAAAGTCGCCGCCGTTGCCATCCATGACTTGCGCCAGTTCCGTCGACAGGGCGCTCACAAACGCGCTGTGGCCGGCGGGAGCGCGCAGCAGCAGTTTTTGCGTCACCTTGCTGCCGCTGTCGCCGATGGTTTCATGGCGGATGGCGTCCGTGCCGATGGCCACCAGCACGGCGCCCTGGCCGTCCAGCGTGTAGCTGCCGTCGGCGGCCGTGCGCACGGTGGCGGAAGCGTTGTCGCACGTCAGCTTGGCGGTGGCGCTTTCCAGGCACACCTGGGCGTTTTCATAGTAGCTGCCGATCACCTGGCCTTGGGTGCCGGGCGTGATCGCATAGTCGCTGCCGCAGGCGGCCAGGCCCAGCGACAGTAACAACGGCAGGGGCCGCAGGGAGGGTTTTGCGTGCAAGTTCATGTTCATGCCTTCTGGGTGGAAAACGTCGCATGCTAGGCAGGCAATATGTCAGCTGCGTGACATGTCAGCTCCTGTTACATGACGTAATGTACGAACTTGATACATGAGGTTTTGCGGGGTTTTGTCACGCAGCTGTCACATGCCGTTGCTACGCTGCCAGCCCATGATGAAAACGATACCCCCTCTGTTGCTTGCCCTTTGCATGCTGTCCGCCTGCCAGCCCGCGCCGCCGCCGGAAGCCCGGGCCGCCCCCGCGCCCGCCTACCTGGCCGCGGCCTACGCGCCGAGCCTGAAGCGCCAGCCATCGGTGGCGGCAATGACGGCCATGGGCCGCGCCATGTTTTTCGAGCCCAGCCTGTCCGTGTCGGGCAAGCTGGCCTGCGCCAGCTGCCACAGTCCCGAGCATGCGTACGGCCCGCCGAACGGGCTGGCGGTGCAGCTGGGCGGCCCGGAATTGAAGGATGCGGGCACGCGCGCGGCGCCCTCGCTGCGCTACCTGCAGACGGCGCCCGCCTTCAGCGAGCACTATCACGACGACGATGGCGACGACAGCGTCGACGCGGGCCCCACGGGCGGGCGCAACTGGGATGGCCGTGCCCAGTCCGGCCATGAGCAGGCGCTGGCGCCGTTGCTGTCGCCGCGCGAGATGGGCAACCGCGACGGGGCCGCCGTCGTCGCCAAGCTGCGGGCCGGCCCGCTGGCGGCGCAGTTTCGTCAGACGTATGGCGCGGATATTTTCGAACAGCCGGGCCAGGCGCTGCGCTGGGCGTTGATGTCGCTGGAAGTGTTCCAGGAAAGCCCGGCCGACTTCTATCCCTACACGAGCAAGTACGACGCCGTGCTGCGTAAGCAGGCCGTCCTGAGCCCGCAGGAAGCGCGCGGCCTGGCCCTGTTCAACGATGAACGCAAGGGCAATTGCGCCTCCTGCCATATCAGCCAGGTGAGTGCCGGCGGCGCCTTCCCGCAATTTACGGATTACGGCTTGATCAATATCGGCGTGCCGCGCAACGGCAAGCTGCCGGTCAATGCGGACCCGGCGTTCTTTGACCTGGGATTGTGCGGCCCGGACCGCACCGACTTGACGCAGCACAAGGAATATTGCGGCAGCTTCAAGACGCCGTCCCTGCGCAACGTCGCCCTGCGCAAGGTATTTTTCCACAACGGCAGCTTTACCAGCCTGGAGCAGGTGCTGCGTTTTTACGTGCAGCGCGATACGGCGCCGCAAAAGTGGTATCCAAAGGATAAGAACGGCAAGGTGCGGAAATACAACGATATGCCGCCGGGAATGGAAGCGAACGTGAACGTGGAAGCGCCGTTCGACCGCCAGCCGGGCCAGGCGCCCGCCCTGAACGCGGCGGAGATCGCCGACGTGATCGCCTTCCTGCACACTCTGACGGATGGCTATCGGGCGCCCGGTCCTGCGCAGGGAAAACATGGCTAAAAAATATCAAGATACCATTGCTTACAACTACGCCACAAAAGCGTGTTTTTATGTGCGTTAGCGCACGCTAGAAAATTTTAGGCAGGTGTATATTGCGAACTGATCTGTGTCTTTTGATAACAATGAAAGGGAATATCATGAAAGTAAGCAAAAATTGGATGACCGTGTGCGCCGCCGGGATGATGGTCGTGGCGCTGGCTGCCTGCCAGAAGAAGAGCGATGTCGCCGCCGGCCCTGCGGAACAGGCTGGCCAGAAGATCGATGCGGCCGCTGCCAAGGCTGAAGCCGACATCAAGGCCGCCGCTGCCAAGGCTGACACTGCCGTGAGCCAGGCCGCTGCCGATACGGGTGCCAAGATGGACCAGGTCGCCGCTGACGCCGACAAGAAAATGAGCGAAGCGGCCGACGCCGTCGGCAAGAAAGTGGAAAAAGCGGGCGAAAAGATGCAGGACGCCGCGCACAAGTAATCATCGCGATAACATCGCCAGGGCCGGCCACGGCCGGTCCGCTCCCCGCAGCGGTCGTCAGGTGACGGCGGCTGCGGTCACGCCATCGCTGGCGCCAGCCTGGCTGCCCCGCGTCGCCGTGCCTGCAGCGGCAGTATCGCCCCCGTCCGTTCCCCCCAGCACCACGCTCAAATCGACAAAGCCGTCGCGCCACGCGCGTTCCAGGTCTTGTTCCACCGCTTCCAGGGTCGTTCTTTCCACCTGCTGAAAACCGCGCAAGCCATACGCCCGGTTGCGCCCGTGCGCCTTGGCCAGGTACAGCGCCATGTCGATCAGGTTGACGCTGCGTTCCCACGTGAGCGGGCGTCCCAGCGGTGCCAGCGGATAGGGCGCGAATCCCACGGAGACATGCACCTGGATGGCTTGCCCCTGGTAGTGGATGCTTTGCGCCGCCATGCCGTTGAGGATGCGCCGCGCAATATCGTCGAGTCCGTCGCGCGCGACGGCCGGCAGGAAGGCGAGGAATTCCTCGCCGCCCCAGCGCACAATCATGTCCGTTTCGCGCAACACGTCGTGCAAGGTTTCGGCGATCGTCGTCAGCACCAGGTCGCCCGCGGCATGGCCGTAACGGTCGTTGATGTGCTTGAAATGGTCGACATCGAGCAGGAACAGCGCGCCCACGACATCGGCGCCGCCGTAGGCCGGCTGCGGCTTGCCCGCATGGCTGCGCATGAATTCCTGGAAATGGCGGCGGTTGTACAGGGCCGTCAGCGGGTCGCGCGAACTCTGGCGCTTGAGTTCCTGGTTCTTCACCTTCAGCTGCACGTTCGCGTGGCGCACCTTGCGGTACAGCAAGCCGACGATGGCGGACGCCATGGCCAGTACCAGCGCCAGCAGCCACCACACGCGCTGCTGCAGGCGGCGGTTGTCGATTTCCGTGCTCTTGAGCTGATTTTCGCGGCTCAGCAGCTCGATCTGGCGCTGTTTCTTTTCCGCCTCATACTTTTCTTGCAGCTCATATACGGCTTTTTGCCGTTGTTTCTCGAACAACTTATTCGAGATGCCCCGCTCGCGGTGGTAGGCCGTCACGGCGCCGCGCAGGTCGCCCGCCTTTTCCAGCGCCGTGCCGTATTCCAGCAGCACGGCCTGCATGTCCGGCTGGTTGGCCGTGCGTTCGTAGTAGGCCAGGCCCGTGGCCACGCTTTGCTTGCCTTCCTGCAGGCGTCCCTGGCCGATCAGCGCCTGGCCGATGTTCAGGCGCGCCGTCGCTTCCACCTGTTCATTGTTGACCAGGCGCCCCGCCGTGATGGCTTCATTCGCATAGCGCAGCGCGCGCGCGTAGTCGCCTTCCTTCAGGTAGCTGTCCGACAGGTTGACGAGGGTAACGGCCACCATGCCGCGCGCGTCCAGCTGGCGTTCCAGCGCCAGGGCCGCCAGCAGGGCGCGCTGGCCCCGCTGCGGCTGCTGCGCGTCGAGCGCCAGCCCGTATTCCGTATTCTTTGCTTGCGCCATGCGGCCCGGCGACGCCAGGGTGCCGGATACGGCCAGCAATTCATCGAGCACCGCGAAGCCCTTGTCGTATTCGCGCATCTGCGTGTACAGCAGGGTGAGGGCATTCAGGGCGGCGGCCAGGCTGGTGGGGGAGTTGCTCTGGCGCGCCAGGTCGACGGCCGCCTGCAGCTTGGCCAGCGCAAACGGGAAATTGCCTTCCTCGGCCCACGACTGGCCCGCGCTGATGGTCGCCTGCACGCGCACGGGCAAGTCGTCCGTGCGGTTGGCGATGCGTTCCGCTTCGAAGGCCAGCAAGTGCGAGGCGCGGCGTTCGTTCAGGGCAAACGTGATGTAGGCCTTGCAGAGCACGCCTTTCGCCAGCGCCACGTCGTTCTTGTTGGCGCGGGCGTAGGCGATCAGCTCCTCGGCCAGCTGCATGGCGAGGTCGTTCTGTCCCAGACGCATGCGGACGGTGCTCAGCTGGGTCAGGAATTCCGCGCGCACGGGCAGGGGGGCGCTGCGCGCCTGCGTTTCCACCTCTTGCAGGCGCTGCAGGGCGCGCGCGGGCACGAAGCGGCCATCTTCGCGCACGGCGGCAATCTGCTGCTCCAGGTTGCCGGCCTGGGCGTGGACGGCGGGCGGCAGCAGGCAGGCCAGTACCAGCAGCCAATGCGCCTTTCGCCATGATGCCCGTCTCTGTCTGCCTGCCAACGTCCCGCTCCCGCAATGACCACCTGTCTTGAACAGATTATATTCTGTTGCAATCAAGAAATATCATGTGGTGCGCAGAAATTTGCGAAAGTGCACACGGCAGGCATTGACAAGGCCCCCTTACTGCGCCAGCTGCTGCAGCAGGTACAGGCGCTGGTACAGGCCGCCTTCGATCTGCATCAGTGCGTCGTGCGGCCCCGCTTCCGTGATGCGGCCGTGATTCAGGACGATGATCCGGTCGGCTTCGCGGATGGTCGACAGGCGGTGGGCGATGGCGATGATGGTCACCTTGCCGCGCAATTCGTTGAGGGCCAGCTGCACGATCTGCTCCGTCTGGCTATCGATGCGCGACGTCGCTTCGTCCAGCAGCAAAATGCGCGGCTGGCCGGCCAGCGCGCGGGCAATCGCGATCAGCTGCTTCTGCCCGGATGACAGGCGCGAGCCGCCTTCGCCCAGCGGCGTGTCGTAGCCATGCTCCAGCGCGGCGATGAAGTCGTGCGCATGCGCGGCGCGCGCGGCCGTCTCGATCTGCTGCTGCGTGTAGCCGCGGCCCATGTCGATGTTTTCGCGCGCCGAGGCAGCCAGCAGGAAGGGGTCTTGCGGCACCAGGCCCACGTCGGCGCGGAAATGCTCGTTGTCGATGCTGTCGAGGGCGACGCCGTTGATGGCGATGCTGCCCTGTGTGACGGGGTAGAAGCGCAGCAGCAAGGAGAGCAGGGTCGACTTGCCGCTGCCCGTGTGGCCGACGATGCCGAAAAAGGCGCCTTGCGGGATGGTCAGCGACAGGTCGTGCAGCACGGGCTGGTTTTCCACGTAGGCGAACGTCAGGCGGGAAATGTCCACGGCGGGCAGGTCGACGCCCGCTTTCGTCTGCCGCAGGGCCGGTGCTTCCCTTCCCTGCGCGTGTTCGAGCGCCTGCGCTTCGTCCAGCAGGGCCGAGACGCGCGCCGTGGCCACCACAGATTGCTGTAATTGACTGAATTGCATGGTGATCTGGATCAAGGGTTCGATCACGCGCGCGATGTAGCTGATGAACGCGTACAGCACGCCCACTTCGACGGCGCCCATCTCGCGCCGGCCGAAGCTGAAGATGACGACGGCCAGCAGCACGATGTTGAGCATGTCGAGCGCGGGGCGCAGCAGCCAGGCGTTGGCGCGCAATTCCTGCATGCGCGCCGTGTAATGGTCCTGGTTGATGCCGGTGAAGCGCGCGCCGAAGCGCTTTTCCGCGTTATTCGCCTGCAGCACGCTCATGCCGCCGATCGATTCGGCGATCTGTCCGTTGATTTCGCTGCGCAGGGCGCGCGCGCGCGTGACGGCCGGCGCGCTCCAGCGCTGGTACAGGAAGACGATGACCAGCACGGCCGGCAGCAGGGCCAGCACGATCAGCATCAGCCGCCAGTCGAGGAAGGCCATGGCGGCCATGGTGCCGACCAGCACGATGGAGCTGTCGAGGATGACGAACAGCACTTGTACGTACAGCGATTTCACGGCCTCCGTGTCGTTGGTGACGCGGCTGACCAGCTGGCCCGTGATGGCGCGGTCGAAAAAACTCATCGGCAAGCGCAGCACGTGCTGGTACACGGTTTCGCGCAGGCGCTGCACCGAGCGCATGGCCAGGCCGGACAGGCGCACCAGCTGCAGGTAGCGCAGGCCGGAAGCGACCCAGCCCGTCAACAGGCAGCCGCCCAGCAGCAGGGACATGCGCGTCCAGTCCAGATTGCGCGGCAGCAGATGCTGGTCGATCAGGGCCTTGCCCAGGATCGGCCCCGTCACTTCCAGGGCGGCGGCGAGGATCAGCCAGAACGTGGCCCAGTACAGGTGGCGCAGGTCGGGCGCGGCGGCGCGGCGCAGCAGGCCGATGGCTTGCGCGGCCTGGCGGCGCACGGATTGCGTGGCGGTGGTGGCGTGGTCGGTCTTAGATGGCATCGAGGCTGGCCTCCAGTTGTTGATAGCGCCACTGGCTGGCGTACCAGCCGTCGCGCTGCATCAGCGCGTCGTGGTTGCCCGTTTCCGTCACGTGGCCGTCGCGCAGCACCAAAATCAGGTCGGCGTTGACGACGGCGCTCAGACGGTGGCTGGCGATGATGGCGCTGCGCTCGGGGCGGCGCGCGCGCAATTCTTCCAGGTGCTGCAGGATGCGCGTTTCCGTGCCCGTGTCGACGGCGGACAGCGCATCGTCGAGCAGCAGCAAGCCGTTGTCGGCCAGGAGAGCCCGGGCAATCGCCACGCGCTGGCGCTGGCCGCCCGACAGGGTGATGCCCTTTTCGCCCACGTGGGTCTGGTAGCCGTCGGGGAATTGCAAAATGTCGGCATGGATGTCGGCCAGCTGCGCCGCCCGTTCCACTTCCTCGCGCGTGGCGCCGGGACGGGCCAGGGCGATATTGTCGGCGATAGTGGCGGAAAACAGGAACGATTCCTGCGGCACCCAGCTGATGGCCGCGCGCAGCGCATGCAGGGTGTAGGCGTCGAGCGGCTGGCCATTCCACGTGGCCGTGCCCGATTGCGGCGTGACCTGGCGCAGCAGCACGCGCAGCAGGGTCGACTTGCCGCTGCCTGTGGGGCCCACCAGGCCCAGGGTCTGGCCCGGCTGCAGGCGCAGCGAGATGCCGGACAGCGCGGGCGCCGTCTGGCCCGCATACGCAAAGCCGATGTCCTGCAATTGCAGGGGGCCGGGCGTCAGCGTATCAATAGTGCCATGGTCGTCGATGGCCAGCGGCGCATCGAGCATCGGCTGCAGGCGCTGCCAGGCGGCGCGGCCCCGTTCGATCAGCGAGAGCACCCAGCCGGCGGCGAACATGGGCCAGATCAGCTGGCCCAGGTACATGGAAAAGCTCGTCAGCGCGCCGATGGTCAGCTGGTCTTGCCACACGAGGTAGCCGCCCAGGCCCAGGGTCAGCGCCGTGGCGGCCGTCAATGTCAGGCCGACGGCCGGTTCGTACGCCGCTTCCCAGCGCTGCGCCGTCAGGCTGGCGTTGGCCGCGTGGCCGGCCAGGGTGGAAAACTGCTTGCTGCTGCGCTCTTCCAGGCCCAGCGCGCGCAGGGTGCGCACGCCCGATAGCGATTCCTGCACATGGTCGTTCAGCGCCGAAAAGCGCTTCAGCGAATCCGTCGACGCCGTATGGATATGGCTGGAAATGCGCCAGAAGGCCAGTCCCATCAGCGGGAAGGGCAGCAAGGCGATGCAGGCCAGGCGCCAGTCCACGCCCAGCAGCATGATGCCCAGCACCATCAGCAGGGTCAAGGTGCCATCGAAGCCGGCCAGCATGGCTTCGCCGGCGGCCATTTCGATGGCGTCGATGTCGTTGGTCGCCAGCGCCATCAGGTCGCCCGTGCGCTGGTTCTGGTAGAACGACGCGCCCTGCTGCGACATGCGCGTGTAGAAGCGCGTGCGCAGCATCACGCCCAGCTGGTAGGCGGCCTTGAACAGGGTGATGCGCCAGCCCACGCGCAGGAAGTAGATGACGACGCCGACGGCGAGCAGGGTCAGCAGCTCAAGCCACAGTTCGGCCGCCGTCATGCGGTGTGCGGCCAGGGCGTCGATGATGGCGCCCACGCGGCGCGGGATCCAGACGGTCAGTGTTGCCACGCCTGTCAGCATGACGGCAGCGGTGGCATACGCCGGCCAATGCTGACGCACGAAGCCGGCGATGAGCCTCGATAAACTCATGGTTACCTTTTGTTTTGAATAATGGGGTGTCGCGGGGCGGAAGGACGGGCACGCGGACGGAAAGTACGCGTAGGATACAACAAGGCGGAAAAGCGCGCTGTGGGCGGGCACGCAAAAAACGGGCCGTAGCCCGTTGTTTTGCTGCATCAGTGCCGTGCGCGAGGCTTACTTGCGACCGCTGCCTTTGCCGCCCAGCATGTCGAGCTGTTTCGATGGCGTGCCCTTGGGCGCAACCTTGGCTGCCGGCTTGGCGGCTGGCGCAGGGGTGTGCTTCACGGCGGCCTTGGCCACGGTCTTGCCGGCGGCGCTGGCCGATTTGCTCGTAGGAAATGGTTTCGCGGCCGGCTTGGCCGGTGCTGGCGCGGCGGCTTTCGCTGGCGCGGCGACGGGCGCCGGTGCGGGCTTGGCCGCTTCAGGCTTGGCTGCCGGCTTGGCTTCGACCGCTTTCACGGCAGGCTTGTCGGCAATCTTTTCGGCAACCTTGGCAGGCGCCGCTTCCGGTTTGGCTGCCGGCGCGGCGACTGGTGCGGGGGCTGGCGCTGCCTTGGCGGCAGGCTTGACCACGTCGGCAGGCTTGGCGGCAACGGGGGCAGGTGCCGCTGCAGGCGCAGGCGCAGGTACGGCGGCCAGCGTTGGCTTGGCTGCGGCAGGCGCTGGAGCGATGGCAGGGGCGACCGCATCGAGGCGGGCCTTGGCCGAGGCCAGCAATTCAGCCTGGGTGCTCGAGGCGATGCCGAACAGCTGGCGGCTGTAGGCCAGCACGCTTTCGATGTTCGGCTGGGCCTGGCTGGTGCTATAGCTGAAGAAGTCGCGCGGGTCCTGCGTTTCCAGCAGGTGCTGCGCCGTTTCCGCCGTATGCGACAGGGCGGCCTTGCCTGCGTTCAAGTTCAGGGCGATGATTTTCTCGGCGCTTTCAAAGACTTTGCTGGTGAGGGTGCTGAAGATTTGCAGCTGGTTTTCCAGTTGCGACTTGGCGGCGCTGGAAAATTGTTCAGGAAGCGGAAACATATTTACTCCTTTGTACGGATTAAAATGCTGGCAAAACGCTCTGCAAAATCCCGAAAACCAGAGTTGGCCGCGTTTTGTAAAGTGGGTAGCGCGCTAAAAGCTGATCATGGACTTTTTATGATGCAACGCAATATGAATATTCTAGCGGTGATTCGAGTTAGTTGAAAGCTATTTTCTCAAGGGCGTGTGCCGCATGTTTGCCACGGGCTGGCTGTATTCATGCGCCTGGCAGCATTTGCAGAAAGTTTGCGCGTGCGCAAAGCGTTGTCATGGAATCTATGGCTACGCTTTTGCCAGTGAGTATATTCGTGCACTGCAGCATCCTTGAGGAAATAAGATGACAATGCACTGGAAGCACCAGGTACCGCAGTCAACCGAAGGAGTGTCCGCATGGACCTAGTCATCCGCAATGCCAGCCTGCCCGACGGGCGCCGCGCCATCGATATCGCCATCGAGGGTGGCCACATCGCCGCCGTCGGCCCCGCCTTGCCCGTGACGGGCGCGCAAGAGATCGACGCCGCCGGCGACCTGGTCACGCCACCGTTTGTCGACGCCCACTTCCACATGGATGCCACGCTCAGCTATGGCCTGCCGCGCGTGAACGCCTCCGGTACTTTGCTCGAAGGCATCGCCCTGTGGGGCGAATTGAAGCCGCAATTGACGCAGCAGGCGCTGGTGGACCGCGCCTTGCAGTATTGCGACTGGGCCGTGGCGCGCGGCTTGCTGGCCATCCGCTCGCACGTGGATATCTGCGACTCGCGCCTGCTGGCCGTCGAAGCGCTGCTCGACGTGAAACGCCAGGTGGCGCCGTATCTGGATTTGCAGCTGGTGGCCTTCCCGCAGGATGGCATCCTGCGCAGCCCCGGCGCCTTCGACAATCTGAAGCGCGCCATCGCCATGGGCGTCGACGTGGTGGGCGGCATCCCGCATTTCGAACGCACCATGGCCGACGGCGCGGAATCCGTGCGCCGGCTGTGCGAATTTGCCTGCGAACGGGGCCTGATGGTGGACATGCATTGCGACGAGTCGGACGACCCGCTGTCGCGCCACATCGAAACCCTGGCCTTCCACAGCCAGCGCCTTGGCATGCAGGGCCGGGTGACGGGTTCGCACCTGACGTCCATGCATTCGATGGACAATTACTATGTGAGCAAACTGCTGCCGCTGATCCGCGAGGCGGGCGTGGCGGCCATCGCCAACCCCCTCATCAACATCACCCTGCAGGCGCGCCACGATACGTATCCGAAGCGGCGCGGCATGACGCGCGTGCCCGAGATGCTGGCCGCCGGCATTCCCGTCGCCTTTGGCCACGACTGCGTGATGGATCCGTGGTACAGCCTCGGTTCGGGCGACATGCTGGAAGTGGCGCACATGGGACTGCACGTGGCGCAGATGACGGGCCAGAAAGCGATGCACGACTGCTTCCTGGCCGTGACGGAGACGCCGGCGCGCATCCTGGGTCTCGAAGGCTACGGCATCGCGCCCGGCTGCCATGCGGACTTGCTGATCCTCGATTGCAGTTCGACGGTGGAAGCGCTGCGCCTGCGCGCGGCGCGGCGCCTGGTGCTGCGCCGGGGGAAAGTCGTCAGCGAATCGCCCCGCGCACAATCGCGCCTGCACCTGCCGGGGCGGCCCGATAGCGTGAATTTCCGCCTGGGGCGCTGATACAATCAGCCATCACTTGTTATCGGGAGCACCGCCTTGAAAGAAATTGACATCCGCCCGGCCACCGAAGCCGATTTTGACGCCATGTGGCCGATCTTCCAGACGCTGGTGGCCGCCGGCGACACCTATACCTTTCCCGCCGATACCACGCGCGAAGCGTGCCACGCCTACTGGTTCGGCCCTGGCGTGCAAAGCTTCGTCGCCGTGATGGGCACGGAGCGGCTGCTGGGCATGTACAAGCTGGTGGCGAACCAGCCGGGCCATGGCTCGCACGTGGCCAACGCCTCGTTCATGGTCGACCCGGCCGCGCAGGGCGTGGGCGTGGGCCGCCTGCTGGGCGTGCACTGCATGGAGGAAGCGCGCCGCGCGGGCTACCTGGCGATGCAGTTCAACTTCGTCGTCAGCACCAACCTGGCCGCCGTCACCCTGTGGAAAAAACTGGGCTTCACGGTTGTCGCCACCCTGCCGCTGGCCTACCGCCACGCGCAACTGGGCTATGTGGACGCCTACGTAATGTACCAGCTGCTGAGCGACCCGATGCAGTGGCCGGCATGAGCGGCGCCATCACCATCTGCGAGACGCCGCGCCTGCGCCTGCGCACCGTGACGCCGGACGACGCGGCCTTCTACCTGGAGCTGGTCAACGACCCGTCGTGGATCGCCAACATCGGCCAGCGTAATCTCCACACCGTGGAGGCGGCCCGCGCGGCCCTGGAAACGGGGCCGATGGCGCAGTTCCGCGAGCAGGGCTATTCCCTGTACATCGTCGAGCGCCGCAGCGATGGCGCGCCTGTGGGCATGGCTGGCCTGGTGCGGCGCGACAGCCTGCCCGGCCCCGATATCGGCTATGCCGTGCGCCCCGCCTACTGGGGGCAGGGCTATGCCTACGAGGCGGCGGCCGCCATCGTGCGGCACGCGCAGCAGGTACTGCGCCTGCGCACCCTGTACGGCATCACTTCGCAGCAGAACCAGGCGTCGATCAATCTGCTCAACAAGCTGGGGTTGCGCTTCGAACGTTTCTCGCGCCTGCCGCCGGAGGGCAGGGAGACGAATATCTACCGCAAGGATTTTCGCCAGGATTGAGGCGGAAAATCCGTATCGGTGAAGTGAAAAAAAGTATTTAGAAAGCCGCGTCTTTTGTAGTGGTGGCGCGCGGTCTTTGTTTTTATAGTTGGCCTACCGGTGGAAAACCGCCGGACTATAAAAATGGAGACGTGTTATGAAAATCATGACTGCTGTTGCATGGGGCGCCCTCATGTCCGCCGGGTTTGCAGACGCCTCGGCGCAAAGCTGCTCGGTGCCCGTGATCAAGGTGCTGGCGCAAAAAAGCCTGGGCCTGACGGTGATGGAAAAGACCCTCGCCGAGTATGAAAAGAAAAGCGGCACCAAGGTACAAATCAGCTATTTCGGCGAAAACGACCGCCGCTCCAAGGCCAGGCTCGATGCTTCCACCAAGGCCGGCTCCTACCAGATCTACTACATCGACGAAGCCAACGTGGCCGAATTTGCCACGGCCGGCTGGGTCGTCCCCCTGCTCAAATACCTGCCCAAGGAAGCCGACTACGACGACTTCCTGCCGGGCCGCCGCGCCGTCGCCTCGTACAAGGGCGTGGCGTATTTCGCGCCCCTGATCGGCGGCAGCGACTTCCTGTTCTTCCGCCGCGACCTGCTGGAAAAGGCCGGCATTGCCGTGCCGAAGACGCTCGACGAACTGGTCGCCGCCGTGAAGAAAATGAACAGCCCGCCGAATGTCTACGGCTGGGCGGCGCGGGGCCAGCGCGGCTCGGGCATGAATGTCTGGCGCTGGTCGCCGTTCATGCTGGCCGCCGGCGGCAAGTGGGAAAAGGACGGCGTGCCGACCTTCAATTCGCCGCAGGCCGTCAAGGCGACCACCCTGTACCGCGACCTGTTCAAGTATTCGCCGCCGGGCGGCGCCACCTACGACTGGAGCAATGCGCTCGAAGCGTTCAGGTCGGGCAAGGTGGCCTTCATGATCGAGTCGACGCCCTTCGCCGACTGGATGGAAGACCCGAAAAAATCGTCGGTGGTCGACAAGGTCGGCTACGTGCGCCCGCCCGCGCCGCTGGCGTCGGCCGCGTACGGCCATGGCCTGGCCATTTCCGCCACGGGCGCCAAAGATGAATGCACGCGCCAGGCGGCCGGCAAGTTCATCGCTTTCGCCACGGGCAAGGAGCAGGAACAGGCGCGCCTGAAGGACAACGTCTTCAGCGACTACAACCGCACCAGCACCATCAACAGCGACTATTTCCGCAAGCACGTCAAGCCGCAGATCCAGGCTGGCCTGACGGACACCACGCCCGTCTCGCGCGTCACCATCTGGCCTAGCCCCGAGTGGCCGGACATCGGCGACAACCTGGGCGTCGTGCTGGAAGAGGTGTTTACGGGCACGCGCGGCGATGTGCAGAGCGCGCTCGATGAAGCCAACGAGTATGCGACGGAAGTGATGCAACGGGCCAGCAAGCGCAAATAGAGACATCTGACCAAACCTGCTGCGCGTCGGTATAGGCGGCCTGCGATGCTCATTGTGCATAAAGCACAGTTCCGCTTCTCGGCCACCTCTACCTTCCGCTCGCTACGGTTTTGTCAGGTGTCGTGACGCAGCCTGTTTGCTTGTCCGTTCTCGTTTGAAAGCCATGACCATGCCGCATTCCATCCGTAAAAAACGCCACACCTGGCTGCCGGCCGTCTTCCTGACGCTGCCGCTGCTGATCCTGCTGATACTGGGCCTGGTGCCCAGCATCGCCGCCATCAACCTGGCCCTGCAAAACCGCGTGCTGCGCTACAGCGACAGCGACTACATCGGCTTTGCCAATTTTCTCCGCCTGTTCGGCGACCGCCGCTTCGTCAACGCCGTGCAGGTGTCGGCCATCTGGGAAGTGGTCACCGTGGCCGGCTCGCTGATCGTCGGTGTGCTGCTGGCCGTGTTCCTGTTCGAGAGAGTCAAGGGCCGCACCCGCGACATCATCGCGCTGCTCCTGATCGTGCCCGTGCTGCTGCCGCGCGTGTCGGCCGCCTTTATCTGGAAGTTCATGTATTCGCCGCTGATGGGCATTTTGAACTGGCTGCTTGAATGCGTGGGCCTGGGCGGCACGGCCTTGCTGTCCGACCCTGCCACGGCCCTGTACGCGGTGGCGCTGGTCGACATCTGGCAGTGGGGCCTGTTCTTCGGCGCCGTCATCCTGAAGCTGCTGGAAACCCTGCCCGCCGAACCGCTGGAAGCGGCGCGCCTCGACTACGCCAGCACGCTCCAGGTGTATGCGTACATTGCGCTGCCGATGCTGAAGGTACCCATCATGAGCCTCGTGTTCATCAAGATGGTCGAGTCGCTGCGCTCGTTCGACCTGATTTACGTGATGACCAAGGGCGGCCCCGGCATCTCCACCGAAACGCTGGACATGTACGCGTATGCGCAAGGCATCGGCCTGATGGGCAAGGTGTCGTACGCGTCCAGCATGGCCGTGCTGATGATGCTGGCCACCACCGTCATCTTTACCTTACTCTGGAAGCGGGTCGCCAAATGGGAAAACTGACTGTTACGCGCGGCCTTGGCGCCGTCACCACCACTGCCATCACCACGGCGATCGTCCTGGTGGCGCTGTTTCCCATCCTGTGGGCCGTGCTCAATTCCTTCAAGGAGCTGATGGACATCGTCACGCCCGTGCCGCGCTTTTTCTTCAGCCCGACGCTGGCCAACTACAAGCAGGTGCTGGCCAGTCCGGAAGTGCTGACGGGACTGGGCAACAGCGTGGCCATCGTCGGCGTGGCCGTGCTCCTGGGCGCCGTGCTGGGCGTGCCGGCCGCGTATGCGATCGCCCGCTATCCGGTGCCGGCCAAGAAGGATATCCAGTTCTTCCTGCTGTCCCTGCGCTTCTTGCCGCCCGTGGCCGTCGCCATTCCGCTGATCTCGATCTGGATCGACCTGGGCTTGTACGACTCGCGCCTGTCGATGGTGGTGACGTATCTGCTGGTGACCCTGTCGACCATCATCTGGCTGTCGATTCCCGCCTTTGCACGCATCCCGAAAGAGATCGAGGAAGCGGCGGCGCTCGATGGCTACGGCCCGTACCAGGTGTTCTGGCACGTTGCCCTGCCGGTGGCCTCGAAGACCCTGATGGGCGGCATCGTCTTCAGCTTCGTGCTGGTCTGGAATGAACTGATGATCGCGCTGGCGCTCACCTCGTCGAAGAGCATGACCCTGCCCGTGGTGGCGTCGGCGTTTACCTCGATGGGGCAGGAAGTGCCGTGGGGCGTTGTGAACGCTTCCACCGTGCTGCTGGCGCTGCCGCCGCTGCTGTTCGTTGGCATTCTGGGCCGGTTGCTCAACTCCATGCTCAAACATAAATAACGATAAACAAGGAAGACAATCATGCAAGCACTCGTACTGGAACAGGCGCATTCAATCACCTTGCGCGACATCGACGTGCCGCTCGCCGTCGGCCCGCGCGACGTGAAAATCAGGATTCATACCGTGGGCATCTGCGGCAGCGACGTGCATTACTTCAAGCACGGCAGGATCGGCCCCTTCGCCGTCGAAGCGCCGATGGTGCTCGGCCACGAGGCCTCCGGCGTGGTGGCGGAAGTGGGCGTGGAAGTCACGCACCTGAAGGTGGGCGACCGGGTCTGCATGGAGCCGGGCGTGCCGCAGTTCGATTCGCCGGCCACCATGCGCGGCCTGTACAACCTCGATCCGGCCGTGCGCTTCTGGGCCACGCCGCCCATCCACGGCTGCCTCACGCCGTACGTCGTGCATCCGGCCGCGTTCACCTTCAAGCTGCCCGACAGCGTCAGCTTCGGCGAAGGCGCCATCGTCGAACCGCTGGCCATCGGCTTGCAGGCGGCGAAAAAGGCGGCCATCAAGCCGGGTGATGTGGCCGTGGTGATCGGCGCGGGCACCATCGGCGCCATGAACACCCTGGCCGCGCTGGCGGGCGGCTGCTCGCGCGTGATCCTGGCCGACCTGGTGCCGGAAAAGCTGGCCCTGTTCGCCGGCAATCCCGCCGTGACCACGGTCGACGTGCGCCAGGCCAGCCTGGCCGACACGGTGCGCGAGGCTACCGATGGCTGGGGCGCCGACATCGTCTTTGAGGCCAGCGGCAGCATGCGCGCCTACGACAACATCGTCGACCTGCTGTGCCCGAACGGCTGCCTGGTGCTGGTCGGCATGCCGCCGGATAAGGTGCCTTTGGATGTCGTCGCCATCCAGGCCAAGGAAGTGCGCATCGAGTCGGTGTTCCGCTACGCGAACATCTTCCCGCGCGCCATCGCCTTGCTGGCCTCCGGCAAGATCGACGTCAAGCCCTTCATTTCGCGCACCTTCGGCTTTGCCGACGGCGTGCAGGCGTTCGAGGAAGCGGCCAAGTGTCATCCGCGCGACGTCAAGATCCAGATCGAACTGGCAGGAGACTAACCATGGCAAATATCGCCTGCAGGCAGCTGCACAAGACGTATGACGAGAAGACGGCCGTGCTGCAGCCGTTCGACCTGGAAATCGATGACGGCGAATTCATCGTCCTGCTGGGGCCATCGGGCTGCGGCAAGTCGACCTTGCTGCGCATGATCGCGGGCCTGGAAGACATCAGCGGCGGCGAGCTGCTGATCGGCGGCGCCGTCGTCAACGATTTGCCGCCCCGCGCGCGCAACGTGGCGATGGTGTTCCAGAATTACGCGCTGTATCCGCACATGACGGTGTACGACAATATCGCTTTCGGCTTGCGTCGCCTGAAGGTGCCGAACGACGAGATCGAGCGCCGGGTGCGCGAGGTGGCGGCCATCCTCAGCCTGGACAGCCTGCTCGAGCGCAAGCCTCGCGCCATGTCGGGCGGCCAGCAGCAGCGCACGGCGATTGCGCGCGCCATGATCAAGACGCCGCAAGTGTTCCTGTTCGACGAGCCGCTGTCGAACCTCGATGCCAAGCTGCGCGCGCAGCTGCGTGCCGACATCAAGCGCTTGCACCGTCGCCTGCGCACCACCACGTTGTACGTCACGCACGACCAGCTGGAAGCGATGACCCTGGCCGACAGGGTGGTGTTGATGAAGGGCGGGCATATCGAGCAGATCGGCACGCCGGCGGACCTGTACAACCATCCGCGCACGCTGTTCGCGGCAGGCTTCATCGGCACGCCGGCCATGAACTTCATCGATGGCGTCGTCGAAAAGGAGGGCGGGCAAACGGTGCTCGTGTGCGCCGGCTACCGCTGGCCATTGATTTCGCCCCGCTTCGCCGCGCTGCCGGCGGGTTCGCGCGTGGTCTTCGGCCTGCGCCCGAATCACTTGCGCGCGGCACCAGCGCAGGCACAAACACAGGCACAAACGCAGGAACCGGCCGGCACGCATGGCCTGGCGTGCGTGGTCGACCTGGTCGAGCTGCTGGGCGCGGAAGCGCTGATCAGTTTTCAGTGCGGCGCCTTGACCTTGTCGGCCCTGCTGCCGGCGAATGCGGCCAACAGCGCGGCGCAGGTAGGGCAGAGCCTGGCGCTGGCCTTCGATGAAGAGCACATGCATCTGTTCGACGCCGACAGCGGGCTGGCCGTGGCGCTCAGTGGTCAGTAAGTGGTTAGAATAGCTGGCACCGAGACTGCGCAAGGGAACTGCCGTGACGCCTGACCTGGAACTGATCCACAAACCGATCCACGAATCGTTTCGCGCGTGGGCGCACGGTTTTCCGCACACCGTGGCGAAATGGCATTTTCATCCCGAGTATGAGCTGCACTTCATCATCACATCGAATGGCAAATTTTTTATCGGCGACCATATCGGCAGTTACGGGGCGGGCAACCTGATCCTGACAGGGCCGAACCTGCCGCATAACTGGGTCAGCGAACTGCCGGAAGGCGTGGTCCTGCCCGAGCGCGATCTGGTGCTGCAGTTTTCCAGCGACTTCATCGAACGTTGCGCGTTGCTGTTCCCGGAGATGGCGCCCTTGAAAGCCCTGCTGGCCGAGGCGGGCAGGGGCTTGCAGTTTCCCGATGCGCTGGGCCTGCGCCTGGTGCCGCTGATGAAGGAATTGACGACGGCGCAGGGCTTGCGCCGCGTCGAACTGTTTACGCGCCTGTTCGGCGAGCTGTGCGACTGCCGCGAGCGGCGTCCGCTGGCCAGCGTCACCTACCTGGCGCAGGCGGGGCGCTACATGTCGTCCACCATCAACCTGGTGCTGGCCTATATCAAGCAGAACATCACGCTCGATTTTTGCGAGCAGGACGTGGCCGACGTGGCGGAAATGAACACCTTGAAATTCACGCGTTTCTTCCGCAAGCATACGGGCACCTCGTTCATTCAATACGTGAACCAGGAGCGCATCGCGCTGGCCTGCGAGCTGCTGATGAACACGGACATGAAGGTTACCGATATCTGCTACCGCACGGGATTCAACAACCTTTCCAATTTCAACCGCCAGTTTTTGGCGCACAAGCAGATGTCACCGTCGAAATTCCGCTCCTGCCTGCTGATGAACATGCCCGAACCGTCCGGCGACGGCCATTCTTAACTTTCTTTTGGAATCAAATGACTTATCTCGGTATCGATATCGGCACTTCCGAAGTCAAGGCCATCCTCACCGATGACGCCCAGTCCATCCTTGCCAGCGCCGGCGTGCCCCTGCGCGTCTCCAGTCCCCATCCCGGCTGGTCGGAACAGAATCCCGAGGATTGGTGGCATGCCACCCTGGACGTCATCGCCGCCATCCGCACTGCGCAGCCGGTGGCGTTTTCCGGCCTGCGCGGCATCGCTCTGTCGGGCCAGATGCATGGCGCCACCCTGCTCGACAAGCAGCAGCACGTGCTGCGCGCGGCCATCCTGTGGAACGATACGCGCGCCTTTGCCGAATGCGTGGAACTGGAAGCATTGGTACCCGAGTCGCGCGCCATCACGGGCAACCAGGCCATGCCGGGTTTTACGGCGCCCAAGCTGCTGTGGCTGCAAAAGTACGAACCCTCGCTGTTCCGCGCCACGGCCAAGGTCTTGCTGCCGAAGGATTACGTGGCCCTGCGCCTGACGGGCGAGTATGTGTCCGACATGTCCGACGCTTCCGGCACCCTGTGGCTGGACGTGGCCAGGCGCGACTGGTCCGAGCGCATGCTGGCCGCTACTGGCTTGACGCGCGAGCATATGCCGCGCCTCGTCGAAGGCAGCGACGCTGCGGCACAGGTGCGCCCATCCCTGTGCCAGGAGTGGGGCATCGCGCATCCGGTGCTGCTGGCCGGCGGCGCGGGCGACAACGCGGCCGCCGCCGTGGGCCTGGGCGTGGTCGAGCCGGGGGCCGGCCTGCTGTCGCTGGGCACGTCCGGCGTGCTGTTCGCCGGCAGCGACGGTTTTGCGCCGAATCCGGGCCAGGGCGTGCATGCGTTCTGCCATTGCCTGCCCGAGCGCTGGCACCAGATGAGCGTGATCCTCAGCGCCGCCTCCAGCCTCAGTTGGGTGGCGCGGCTGACGCAGTCGGGCGACGTCGGCGAACTGGCAAGGCTGGCGGAAAACGTTGAGGCGCGCACGGCGCCCATCTTCCTGCCGTATTTGAGCGGCGAACGCACGCCACACAACGACGCCTCCGCGCGCGGCGTGTTTTTCGGCCTGTCGACGGAACACGGGCGCGCCGAGCTGGCCTACAGCGCGATGGAAGGCGTGGCCTTTGCCATGGCCGACGGCAACGCGGCCCTGCGCAGCGCCGGTACGCAGCTGAAGGAAGCGTCATTCGTGGGCGGCGGTTCGCGCAGCCGCTTCTGGGCGCAGCTATGCGCGAATGCGTCCGGCCTGGACGTGCTGCGCCACGACCATGGCGTGGCCGGCGGCACCATGGGCGCGGCGCGACTGGCGCAGATGGCGGTGACGGGCTTGCCGCCCGCGCAGGTGTGCACGCGCCCGCCCGTGCAGGAAGCGGTGGCGCCGCAAGCGTCCGCCGTGCTGGACGACCGCCTGGCGCGCTACCGGCGGCTGTATCCGCTGCTGCGCGCGGAGTTCGCGGGAGCGGCTGCGCACTGACGCTGGCAGGTATTTTTTCATTGACATACGCAACGTATGTCAATAACATGCTTTCACATACGCTACGTATGTGAAAGGACTGTCCATGCCCGTCTCCACCGTATCACCCCCGCGCCGCAGCCGCAGCAGCATGATCGAGGAAACCCGCGCCCGGCTGCTGGCGGCGGCGCGCCATGCGTTCGCCGAGCAGGGCTATGCGAATACCTCGATGGATGATTTCACGGCTGCCGCCGGCCTGACCCGCGGCGCGCTGTACCACCATTTCGGCAGCAAGGAAAAATTGCTGCTTGCCGTGATCGATCAGCTCGAGGGCGAAGTTGGCGAGCGCCTGCAAGCCATGGCGGACGCCACGCCCTCTTCGTGGCAGGCGTTTCGCCGCCGCTGCCAGGGCTACCTGGAACTGGCGCTGGTGCCCGAACTGCGCCGCATCATCCTGCAGGATGCGCGCGCCATGTTCGGCGACGTGCCGCAGGCGCACCAGAGCGTCGGCATCGCCGCGTTGCAGGCGGCGCTGCAGGGGCTGATCGATGAAGGCGTGGCGCTGCCTGCGCATACTGGCGTGACGGCCCGCATGCTGTATGGCGCCGTGACCGAAGCGGCCTTCTGGATCGCCGAAGCCGATGGCGACCCGCCCGCGCGGCTGGCCATGTCGCTGGCCGCCCTCGACAAGCTGCTCACTGGCTTGTTGGCCGACCCCGCATCCGCTTTCACTTCCCAGGAACCGCCCCATGCAATGGAAAAATAACGCCGACCGTTTTGGTGCGCTCGCCAAGTTCTTTCACTGGACCAGCGCCGGCGCCTTTGTCGGCGCGTATGTCGTTGTCTACTATGTGATCTGGTTTCTGGACGAGGAGGCGCCCGGTACGCTGGCGGTATTGAACGTGCACTGGATGCTGGGTTTGCTGGTGGGCGCGCTGGTGCTGCCGCGCCTGGCGTGGCGGCTGCTCGACGTGCAGCCGCAGGACCCGCCCGGCTCCGCGCTGGAGCACAGGCTGGCGCATGCCGCGCACTGGGGCTTGTATGGCCTGCTGATCGTGCTGCCCCTGACCGGCTACGTGGGCACGGGCCTGCATACCGACTTTGGCCTGTTTACCGTGCCCAGCTTTCGCGATACGGCGTTGTTCGAGTCGATGGCGACGACTTTCGGCATGACCTGGGAAAGCTTCGAGGCGCCGGTGGATATCGTGCACCACTTCCTGGGCAAATGGGTAGCCTGGGGCGTGGTGGGCCTGCATGTGCTGGCCGCCGTGTTCCATCACCGCGTGCGCAAGGACGATGTACTGACCCGCATGCTGCCTTGATGCGGGTACGGGCAAGCTTGCCCGGATGACCATGACGGTGACGGAAAATCATGACCATCCAGTCAACCTTGCGCTGTAATTTGTTGTTTCTATGTTGAAAGTGTTTCTCTAACGAAAGCGCTGCTTGGTTTTTCACGGGGCGCGCCCCATGATTTCCCTATTTGGTGAGAATTGGATAGTTTTGGTGGCGCCTTTGTTGCCATCCTGTTCTTGCCGCCGGGAGAAACACATGCAACTCGCGAATCTGAAAATCTCCGTCCGCCTGGGTCTGTTGGGCGCCTTCTTCTTTCTTGCGCTGGTGTTCGTTGGCGCGCGTGGCTGGAGCGCGCTCGATGCGGCCAGTGCGCGCAGCGCGGACGCCATGCAGCGTTCCGTGGCCCTGACGGAAGCGGTCGACGCGGCGCGCAGCGCGCAGGTGGAATTCAAGATCCAGGTGCAGGAATGGAAAAACATCCTGCTGCGCGGCGGCGATGCGGCCGCCTTCCAGCGCTACCGCGAAGCGTTTGTCGCCAGCGGTGCGCAGACGCGCAAGGAATTGAAAAGCCTGCAGGCGATGATGGGCGCATTAAAACTCGACACGGCACCCGTGGAGCAGGCGCTGCAGGCGCACGACGCGCTGGGCGTGAGCTACCTGGCGGCGCTGCAAAAGTATGACGGCGCGCGCGCCGACAGCGCGCAGGCCGTCGATGCGCTGGTCAAGGGCATGGACCGCGAACCGACGCGCCAGATCGACGCCATCGTCACGGCCATCGGCAAGCAGTCACACGCCCTGATGGCGCAGATGAAGGAGCAGGATGATGCCGCGCACCGCAGCGCCAGCATCGCCATGCTGGCCACCGTGCTGGTGACCCTGGTCGTGGGCTCCATCACGGTGTGGTGGCTGATCCGCAGCATCACGGTGCCGCTGGGCGCGGCCGTCGGCATCGCCCAGCAGGTGGCGGCCGGCGACTTGCGCGCCGTGGTGGCCGACGGCAGCCGCGATGAAATCGGCGACCTGCTGCGCGCCTTGAAAGCGATGAGCGGCAACCTGGCCGCCATCGTGGGACGCGTGCGCGCCGGCACGGACGCCATCGCCACGGCGTCCGCTGAAATCGCCAGCGGCAATATGGACCTGTCCTCGCGCACGGAGGAGCAAGCCAGCTCGCTGGAAGAAACGGCCGCCTCGATGATCGAGCTGACGTCCACCGTGCGGCAGAATAACGACAACGCGGACCAGGCGCGCCAGCTGGCCGGCGGCGCTTCCGACGTGGCGCAGCGCGGCGGCGAGGCCGTGGCGCAGGTGGTGCAGACCATGAGCCATATCAATGCCTCGTCGAAGCGCATCGTCGACATCATCGCCGTCATCGACGGCATCGCCTTTCAGACGAATATCCTGGCCCTGAATGCGGCCGTGGAAGCGGCGCGCGCGGGCGAGCAGGGACGCGGCTTCGCCGTCGTGGCGACGGAAGTGCGCAACCTGGCGCAACGCTCGGCCGCAGCGGCCATGGAAATCAAGCAGTTGATCGGCGAATCCGTGCGCACGGTGGAAGAGGGCAGCGTGCTGGCCGGCCAGGCGGGGCGCACGATGGATGACGTGGTGAGCAGCGTGCAGCGCGTCAACGCCATCATCGGCGAGATCGCCGTGGCCAGCGTGGAGCAGCGCGACGGCATCGAACAGATCAGCATCGCCATCAGCCAGATGGATGGCGTGACGCAGCAGAACGCGGCCCTGGTGGAGCAGGCCGCCGCCGCCGCGGACGCGCTGCAGCAGCAGGCGGCCAGCCTGGCCGACGCCGTCAGCATCTTCAAGCTGCATGCGGCGCCGGCGCTGGCGTCGACGCCGGAACTGAAGCCGGGCAGGCTGGCGCTGGCTTAAAACGTGTACTTCGCCGTCAGCACGGCGCTGCGCGGATCGCCGAATGCATTGCCGCTGTCGATGCTGCTGATGGCCTGGTAGTAGCTGCGGTCGAAGACGTTGGTCACGCTCAGGCGCACGTCGAGCTGGCGGCTCACTTGCCAGCCCGCGTTCAGGTCGGCCACCGCGTAGCCGCCCTGGCGGATGGCGCTGTTGGTCTTGTAGATCTGGTTCTGCGCCCGTAGCGCGCCGCCGACGCGCCATGCATCGGACAGGCGATAGCTGGTGGACAGGCGCAGCAGGCGGCTGGGGCGCTCGGCCGCATAGCGCGCGCCGACGGCATTGCTGCCTTGCGCCTTGGCATATTCGGCCGTGTTGTAGGTAAAGCCCGCGCTCACCTGCCAGCGCGGCGTCAACGCGCCGGACACGCTCAGTTCAAACCCGTCGCTGCGCACTTCACCGGCCGCCTCGGAGCAAGACAGCAGGCCGGGACCGCACTGCGTCAGCGGCAGCGCGGTCGCCAGGTTCTTTTGCACGATGCGGAACACGGCCGCCGAGGCGTTCAACGCGCCGCCGAAGTATTCGCCCTTCACGCCCGCTTCCATGTTGATGCCCGTGACGGGATCGAGCAGCACGCCATTCCTGTCGACGGCGCTTTGCGGATTGAAGATGCTGGTCCAGCTGCCGTACAGCGAATGGTGGGCGTCGACGTCGTACACCAAGCCGGCATATGGCGTGACTTCCCGGCTCACCTTGTAGCCGGAGCGCGCGCCCGACAACGTGTTGATGGCGCGATAGTCGTACCAGTCGACACGGCCGCCCACCAGCAGGGCCAGCGGATCGGCCAGGCTGAAGCGGGCCGTCGTGTAGACGCCCGTCTGTTTCGTCTTGCTGTCCTGGCCATAATAGAACGTGCCGATCGCGGGTTTCACGGGCGCTCCCGTATCCCAGCGCACGGGGTTGAAGGTGTAGCTGTAGTCGGGGACCGACTTGTAGCCCTTGTCCTCGGTATCGCGCGTGCGGTAGTTGGCGCCGAAGACGATTTCATGGCGGCGGCCCAGCAGGCTGAAAGGGCCGGCTGCCTGCGCATCGACAATGCGCTGCTGGCGGTCGTAGACAAAGGCGTTGGCCGCGCTGAGGCGGAACAGATTCGTCTTCGGCACGCGGGCGATGCCCGTGACGACGGAGTCGAGTTCGTCCTGCAGCGCCTGCGCCGCCAGTTTGACCTTCCAGCCGTCGCCCAGCCGGTGTTCGAGTTCGGCGAACAGGCGCGTGTTTTTCTTGTTCCAGAAGGTCCAGTCGGGCGCGTTGCTGGCCGAGCGGTCGAGCGGCAGGAAACTGCCGTCGAGCGCCGTTGGCAAGCCGTACCACGTGGAGCCGGGATTGCGCTCGTCGTTGACGTGAAAGCCCACGCTCAGGGTCGTGTCGCGCGACAGGTCGGCATCGGCGGTGGCGTAGAGCAGGGCGCGCTTGTGGCGGTAGTTCGAGATGAACGTGTCGGTATCCTGGTAGGCGGCCACGGCGCGCCCGCGCAGGCTGCCCGCCTGGTTCAGTGCGCCGCGCGCATCGACTTCGCCGCGGTAGTCGTTGTAGCGGCCGATGCTGCCCGTGAGCGACACCTCGTTCTGCGCCGTGGGGCGCTTGCGCACGAAATTCATCGTGCCCGACGGGTTGCCCACGCCATTGAGCATGCCGGCCGCGCCGCGCAGGATTTCGACCCGGTCGTACATGGCCAGGGTAGCGAAACCCAGGGTGTCGCCGTCGGCCGACATGGTCAGGCCGTCTTCCGTGAAATTGCTGATCGAGAAACCGCGCGAATAAAAGCTGGCCCGCTCGGTGGCGCCCTTGTTCAGGCTCAGACCCGGCGTGATATTGGCGATGTCCTCGACCGAGCGGATATTCATGTCGTCCATTTGCTGGCGTGTGACGACGCTGACCGATTGCGGTGTCTCGCGCACGGACAGGTTCAGGCGCGTGGCCGCGTTCATGCTGCCGCTGGTGTAGGAGCCGTTGCCTTCTGTGGTGGCCGAGGCGGCCTGCGCGTTGACACGCACCTCGGGCAGATTCTGTTCCTGCTGCTGCGTCTGGCCATGGGCTGGTGCACCCAAGGTGCCGAGAATGGCCGCGGCCATGAGGGTCGGCGCCAACGCGGCGGCCTTTCGCTGTGCGCTGTGTATTGTCATTGATTACTCCCGGTGTCGCGATGATGTGGTGGATGAAGCAGGCGGATGCCTGTTTCAAAATATGCGTCGCTGGGGGAGTGTTGCGCCTGGCTTGCCTGGCCATGCCGCTGCGGTCCTGGCGTGGGCGCAGGGACTCAGATGAATGGAGTTGACTCCCAAGAATGAGAATCATTCTCATTTTAGTGTTGCGCAGCAATTGTTGCAATAATTGGTGAGATTGTCTGTGGGAGGATTGCAACAGTGATCACGCCCCGCCGTGATTGACACCAGTCAAGCGGCGCCCGATCAGGCAAATATCGCGCCGGAATTCTTATATTATTTCCTTTCCGCATGGTTCTGCGCCTGGCCGCATGGCGCGCGTTGCAAAGGAAAAGCATGTCTTCCACCTCTTGCCTGCCGGGTGACGCATGACGACGCTGCTGCTGGCGCTGTGCCTGACCCTGGCCGTGATGCTGAGCGTGCTGCTGGCCTGCCAGTGGCAGGCGGCGCGCACGTGGCGCCTGCGCCATGCGACAGGCGTGGTGCTGCAGGCGGCGCAGGCGCAGCGCATGGCAGATGCGCTGGCGCTGCTGCACGCCTTGCCGGCGGCCGTCGTCGGCACCGACCACGCTGGCGTGGTGCGCTACCTGAATCCCCGCGCCAGCGCCATGGGCGGGCTGCTGGGCAACGATGGCCTGGGCCAGCCCGTGACGCAGCTGCTGCCGCTGTTCCATGACGGCACGCCCATCGATGCGGCGCGCCAGGTGCGCGACTGCGTGGCGCAGCAGGAAGTGCTGGAAGTGGCACGCGGCGCCGTTCTGCTGCGCCATCTCGACGGCAAGCGCATCGACGTGCAGTACAGCTGCGCACCGCTGGCGCAGGGCGGTGCGGTGCTGCTGCTGCACGATGTGTCGGCGCGCCGGCGCGCCGAGCAGCAGCTGGAATTCATCGCCCACCACGACGGCTTGACGGGCTTGCCGAACCGGCTGCATTTCCAGATCCGCTTCGAGCACGGCATCGCCTACGCGCGCCGCCACCAGGCGTTGCTGGCGGTGCTGTTCGTCGATATCGACCGCTTCAAATCCATCAACGACAGCCTGGGGCACGACGTGGGCGACCAGGTGCTGACGGAGTTCGCGCGCCGGGTGCAGCAGTGCGTGCGCAAGGTCGACACGGTGGCGCGCCAGGGCGGCGACGAATTCATCATCCTGCTGACGGAATTGCGCACGGCGCACGATGCCGAGCGGGTGGCCGAGAAAATCGTCGGCGCCATCGCCGCCCCCTTCGTCATCGGCGAATACAGCCTGTCGGTGGCGGCCAGCGTGGGCGTGGCCCTGTACCCGGACGATGACGACGACGTCAATGCGCTGATCGAAAAGGCCGACCTGGCCATGTATGCGGCCAAGCGCCACGCGCCCGGCACCTGCCTGCGCTACGCGCCGCGCATGCAGACGCAATCGTATTCGCGCACCATCCTCGAGACGGCCTTGCGCCACGCGCTCGAACGCAATGAATTCGCCCTGTTCTACCAGCCGCGCATGGACTTGAAGACGCGCACGATCACGGGCGTGAAGGCGCTGCTGCGCTGGAAGCACCCGGAGCTGGGCTTGATGATGCCGCTCGACTTTTTACCGGTGCTGGAGGAAATCGCCCTGATCCTGCCGGTGGGAGCGTGGGTGATGGCCACGGCGGTGGAACAGGCGCGCAGGTGGATCGCGCAGGGGCAGATGCTGACGGTGTCCGTCAGCCTGTCGGCGCGCCAGTTCTACCAGCGCGACATCGCGCGCAATTTCGCCGCCGCGCTGGAAGCGGCCGGCGTGCCGGGGCATTGCATCGAGCTGGAAATCGCCGCCGGCATCCTGATCGACCGCAACCAGAATTGCGAACTGATATTGCGCCAGTTCCGCCAGCTGGGCATGGCGATCGCCATCAGCGATTTCGGCACGGGCGACGCTTCGCTCAATTACCTGAAGCGCTTTCCCACGGATGCCGTGAAGATCGAAAAATGCTTCGTCGACGACGTGGGCAAGCCGGGCGGCGACGGCGCCATGGTGCGTGCCATCGTGGCGATGGCGCGCACGCTGGGATTGCGCACCATCGCCGGCGGGGTGGAAAGCGGCGAGCAGCTGGAACTGCTGGCCGAGATGGGCTGCGACGAGGCGTTTGGCTATTTCCTGGGCCGCGCCATGGCGCCCGAGGGCATCGAGGTGCTGCTCAAAAGCAGCGAAGCCATTCAGAACTGATAGCGCAGCGACAGCATGGCGTTGCGCGGATCGCCATAGTAGCCGCCCATGCCCGTCGAGTAGTACTTCTTGTCGAAGACGTTGTTCACGTTCAGGGTCGCCATCAGCTGCGGCGTGACCTGGTACTGCGCCATCAGTCCCGCCACGGCATACGCCTTCTGCGTGAAGCGTTCGCCGTTCGGCCCGCGGTCGTCCATGTAGATATCGCTCTGCCAGTTCACGCCGCCGCCCAGCACCAGGCCAGGCACGCCCTGCGCCAGGCGCCACGTGGTCCACAGCTTGGCCATGTTCTGCGGCTGGTTGGTCTGGATGCGCTCGCCGGCGGCGTTGCGGATGCGGCTATACGCATAGCTGGCCGTCAGCTGCCAGTCGGGGCGCAGCTGGCCCGATACTTCCACCTCGACGCCGCGCGTGGTGGCGCCCTTCACCGTGTGATAGGCGTAGGAGCCGCCGCCCGTGCCGATGATCCAGATGTTGCCCGGATCGGCTTCGGCCAGGTTTTCCTGCTTCAGCTGGAACAGGGCCGCGCTGGTGGTGAGCTTGCCGCCGAAGAATTCGCCCTTGGCGCCCACTTCGTAGTTCTTGCCTTCCAGCGGCGCCAGGAAGCGGCTGTTGACGTCGCGCTGGCTTTGCGGCGTGAAGATGCTGGTGTAGCTGGCGTAGGCCGACCAGTGCTGGCCCAGGTCGTAGACCAGGCCCGCATACGGCGTGATCTTGCTGTTTTCGCGCATGGCGTCGTACAGGTCCGTGTCGTTGAAATAATCGCTGCGGATGTCGCGCTTCCAGTACGACAGCCGCGCCCCGACAATCACCGACAGCGCGTCCGTCGGGCGCAGGCGCAGGGTCGAATACACGCCGCTTTCCCGCTCCCTGTCGTACGAGGAGCCCAGGCGCGTGTCGCTGTAGTCGGGCACCGGCATGGCGCCATGCCAGGCGTGGATATCCGGCACCGTGTAGTCGTAGCCGTCGAGGCGCCAGTTCGGGTAGATGGGGCCATTCGTCTTGAGTTCCGAGGCGCTCACGCCCAGCACCAGTTCATGCTTGCGGCCGAAGGCCTGGAACGGGCCGCTCACGTACGCGTCGAGCGAGGTCTGTTGTGGCTTGCTGTGCCAGTTGGCCAGCCACAGCTTCATGCCGCCGCCCGTCACGCGGTCCGGGTAGCCGTTGCCGGAAAAACCCTGCAGGGCGTCGTACTGGTTGCTGCTGCGGCTGACGGCCACCTTGGCGATCCAGTCGTTGTCGAAATAGTGGTCGAGCGTGGCGAACAGCATGTTCTGTTCGCGGTCATACGTGCTCCACGCAGCCGTGCCGTTCATCGAGCGGGGAAAATGGGTTTGCGAGCCGTCGGCGTAGAACACGGGGAATTCGCGCCCCGCGCCCTTGAGCTTTTCCTTTTGGTAGTTGATGCCGGCGCTGAGCACCGTCGAAGGCGACAGGTCCGCTTCGACGATGGCGTACAGTACGTCCTTTTTCTGCTGGTAGCGGTCGATGAACGAGCGCTGGTCTTCATGCGCGGCGACGAGGCGCGCGCGCACCTTGCCGTCCGCCGTCAAGGGCGTCGAGACATCGCCCTCGACGCGGTAACGGTCCCATGATCCCAGCTGCGCGCCGGCCGTGGCGGCAAACGTGCGGCCCGGGCGCTTGCGCACCAGGTTGATGGCGGCCGACGGGCTGCCCGTGCCGCTGATCAGGCCTGTCGCGCCGCGGATGACCTCGACGCGGTCGTAGATGGCCATGTCGTAGGTACGCGCTTCCAGGCTCTTGCTGGTCGGGATACCGTCGAACATGTACGACGTGACTTCGAAGCCGCGGGAAAACACCTGGTCGTATTCGCGCGTGCTCGACGAATGGTCCACCGTGATGCCGGGCGCCTGCAGCAGCACGTCCTGCAGGGTCTTCAAGCCCTGGTCCTCGATCTGCTGGCGCGTGATGACGCTGACGGCTTGCGGCGTTTCGCGCAGCGACAGGTTCAGGCGCGTGGCGCTGGTCAGGCCCGCGTAGCCGCGCTTGCCTTCCGTGGTGCCGTCGCGCAGGGCGCTGGAGCTGACAGCCACTTCGCCCAGCGTGGCGGCGATCGGCGCGGTGGGCGAGGCAGCGCCCGACTTGCGCAGCACGTAGCTGCGCTCCCCGCTGGGCAGTGCTTCGAGGCCCGTGCCGGCCAGCAGGCGGGCCAGCGCCTGCGGCACCGTGTAGCTGCCGCTCAGGCCCGGCGTGCGCACGCCTTGCAGCAGTTCGGCAGCCGCGCCCACGCTCACCTTCGCCTCGATGGCAAAGCTGGCGATGGCGGCGGACAGCTCGCCGCCCGGCACGTTGAAGGCCGTTTGCGCGGCAACTGGCGCGGCGGCGGCATCGGCTGCCATGGCCGGCGCCTGCGCCAGCGACAGCAGGAGCACGGCGCTGCCGATGGCGCGCGCGAGGGGAGTCAGACGAGGAGGGTGCATGGTCTTGCCTTTCCGGTGAGTGTCGTTGTAATACTCACAGGACAGGCAGCGGTGAAAAAAGGGGCCAATTTTGTAAGTTATTTTTTGCGGGCCGCGATGGTGACCCAGTACGGGCTGCGGTACAGCACGTCGACGGGCAGCATGCGCGCCAGGCTGTCCAGCACGGCGTCCGTGTCGTCGAGCTGGAAGGCTCCCGACAGGCGCAAGCCCGCCACCTGCGGTTCCACGCGCAGCAGGCCGGGGCGGTAGCGCGACAGTTCGAAGGCGAAGGCGTCGAGGCGCATGTCCTGCGCCGCCAGCATGCCGCGCGCCCACGCGTCGGCTTGCGGCGGCGCCGACGTGGGCAGGCTGGCGTGGCTGGCGTCGAAGCGGCCTTGCTGGTGCGCCATGAGCGTGCGGACGGTGGCCGAGGGCGCGCGCGGCGTGATTTCCACCGCGTGTTCGAGCACCGTCACGCGGCTGCCGTCGTCGTCGACGCGCACGGTGAAGCGCGTGCCCAGCGCGCGGATGCGCCCATGGCAGGTGGCGACGATGAAAGGGCGGCTGCCCGCGTGGTCGGGGCGCGTCTGCACCAGCACTTCGCCGCGGCGCAGGGTCAGACGGCGTTCGTCGGGGCCATACGCCACATCGACGGCGCTGTCCGTGTTGAGCACCAGGGTGCCGCCATCGGGCAAGGATATGTCGCGCCGCTCGCCCACGCCGCTGCGATAATCGGCCAGTATCTCGTGGCGCGCCAGCAGCCAGGCGGCGGGCGCCGCCATCAGCGCCAGCAGCAGCTGCACGGCCACGCGGCGCTGCGGACGGCGCAGCACAGGCACGGCCAGCTCCGGCGGCAGCAGACCGGCGGTCTGGCTCACTTGCTGCACCCTGTTCCAGGCGCGCGCGTGTTCCGGGTCGAGCGCGCGCCACTGCGCACTGGCGGCCAGGTCGTCCGGCGTGGCCTGGCCCGACTGCTCCAGCAAATACCATTCGACGGCCTGGCGCGCCACCTTGCGCGACAGCAGAGGAGACGGTGGAGCGGCCGCGCTCATGGCAGCAGATCCGGCGCCAGCAGCACGCATTCGGTCAGCGCCTCGGCCATGTAGCGCTTCACGGAGCGCTCGCCGATGCCCAGTTGCGCGGCGATGTCCGCATAGGCATGGCCTTCGATCTGCGCCAGGATGAAGACGGTGCGCACCTTCGGTTTCAGGCCGTCGAGCATGGCATCGACCGCTTGCAGCGCCTGCAGAATTTGCGCGCGCTGCTCGGTCGATGGCAGATGCTGTTCGGGCAGGGCAGCGAGCGCTGCCAGCCACGCGCGTTCCAGCGATTGGCGCCGCAAGTGGTTGATCAGCAGGTGCTTGGCGACGGTGGCCAGGTAGGCTTTCGGCGCGCGCAGGGCCGGTGTCTGCGGCTGTGCCGGGGCGCCGGCCAGCAGGCGCGCGAAGGTATCCTGCATCAGGTCGGCGGCATCAAAAGCATTGCCCAGGCGCCGCTGCAGCCAGTGTGCCAGCCAGCCGTGGTGCGCGCGGTAATGGTTTTCCAGCTGCGTGGGCAGCAGGGGAGAGGGCGCGAACGGACTGCCTGGCATGGTGGGGAAAACCTTAATGCAAATAAGAATTATTCTCATTTTAGCGCGGCGGGCGTGGCGGCGCAATGCGCTGTTGCTGCGCCGCCACGCATGACCGTCGCGTGGCGGCGCAGCCAGTCCCGCTACAGCACGGCCAGCGCGATGGCGGCCAGCACGGCCGCGCCGCCGATGAGGCGCGCCAGGCGCATGGCCTGGTGCGGCGCGTAGGGCAGCAGCCAGATCAGCAGCAAGCCGCAGCCCGTCAGGCTGCCGACCCAGTAGACGAGGCCGTAGCCGCCGCCGGCGATGTGCATGGCCCAGGCCAGGCCGGTCGCCAGCGCCAGCCACCCCGTCCACTGCAGGCTGCGGCGCAGCGGCGCGGGCGGTTCGGCGCCGCGTCCGTGCAAGTCGGCGTAGTGGCGGTCCATCGCCAGGCACAGTGAGGACAGGCCTGCGTAGCACAAGGCAAAGACGAGGAAATTGGCTAACAGTTCCATCACGCGGCCTCCATCGTTTGCGCCGGTTTTACCGCATCCGTTGCCTTGTGTGCCTTGGCCGCCTTCACGGGCAGCGGTTTCAATTTGAACGCCGCATACGCGAGGCCCAGGCCCAGCACCAGCACCACCAGGTCGAAGGCGGCCACCGCCACGGGGCCGCGGCCCAGGAACAGGGTCACGCCCAGGTGCGATTCGGTGGTGAAGACGTTCAGCACGGGCAGCGACGCCAGCAGGAAGGCGCCGGCGGCCAGCTGCATGCGCCACATGGCGCGCGACGGGCGCAGCTGGGCGATGATGGCGGCCAGGGCCCAGGCGCCGAAGAAGCAGGCGATTTCCTCCTGCGGCCGGTCCTCCATCGTCACCGACAGCAGGCGGTTGGCCCAGAAATAGGCGCCGAAGGCGATCGGGATGCCGGCGATGGCGCCGATGTTGAGCGCTTCCACCAGGCGCAGGCCGAAGCTGGCGCGCTTGCCGGCGGCCAGCGCCTTGGCCTGTTTCTGGCGCGTCTTGACGGCCCACAGCAAGGCGCCCGTGGCGACCATGGCGCAGCCGGCCAGGCCGGACAGGAAGAATAGCGCGCGCAGCAGCGGTCCGCCGAAACGGGCGATGTGCAAGCCATACATCACGCCGTGCGTGGCCGCCGCGCCGGGCAGCGCGTCGCCGTCGGTGGCCAGCAGCTTGCCGGACACGCCATCGAATTCCAGCGACGGCTGCTTCGACGACATGTCGCGTCCGGACGCGCGCGACAGCGTCACGGTGGCGTTGGCGTCGCCCGGATTATTCACGGAGATGCGCTCGACCTTGCCGCCGCCCCAGTGCTGTTCCGCCTGGCGCACGAGGGGCGCGAACGGCGTCAGCGGCGCGGCCACGCCGGCCGCCTTGCGCTCGTCCGAGCGGCCCGGGAAGGCTTCGGCAAAGAAGGCATCCTGGTCGCCCTTGTAGGCGGCCGTGGCGCCGGACGGCATGTACAGGAACATCAGGGTGACGAGGCCCGTGTAGGTGATCATCATGTGGTAGGGCAGGGCCAGCACGGCCGTCACGTTGTGCGCGTCCAGCCACGAGCGCTGGCCCTTCTTCGGCCGGAAGGTAAACAGGTCCTTGAAGATGCGCTTGTGCGTGACGATGCCGCTGATGATGGAGACGAACATGAACATGGCGCAGAAGCCCACGATCCAGCGGCCCCAGATGGCGGACATGTAGTGCAGGTCGAAATGCAGGCGGTAGAGGAATTCGCCGCCCCGCGTCTCGCGCGGCTTGGACAGCACTTCGCCCGTGGCCGGGTCGGCCTTTTCGCTATGAAAATTGCCGCGCCGTCCGCGTTTCTTTTCGCCCGGTTGCGACGGTTTGCTCCAGCCCAGCTGCGTGGCGGGATTGCGCTCGCCGGGCAGGCTGATGAACCAGCGCGTGGCGCCCGTGGCCCGCTCCTCCATCGCCTGTTGCGCGACCTTGGCCGCCACTTCCGTCGTCACTTCGCTGGCGGCGGCGCCATGCAGTTCGGGCTGCATCCACAGGGTGATTTCATTGCGGTAGTAGCTGGCCGTGCCGGCGCAAAACACCAGCAGCAAGATCCAGCAGACGAGCAGGCCGGACCAGGTGTGCAGCCATGCCATCGACTGGCGGAAACCTTCTTTCATGCGAGACTCCAGGATAGTGCGTCCATCCACTGCAGGATGGCGGCGATGACGGCGGCGGGAATCAGAAGGCCCAGCCAGGCGCGCAGGGCGCTGCGCGTGGCGAAGACCCACATCACGGCGCAGGTATAGATGGCAAACGACAGCAGGGTGGCCGTCATGACGGCTTCGGAGCGGGCCATGGGCAGGCTCACCGACAGCAGCATGGTGACCAGCGCGGCCAGCACGTAGCCGCCAACGATGGCCGCCACGCTGCGCGAAGCCACGCCGAGGCGGTACACGGCCCCGGCGGAGAGCCGCAGGCGCGGCATTTTTTCAGTGGTGGCTGGCGCTTGCATGGTCAGTCGTGATCCTTGCTCGGTGGCAGGGCCGGGCCGGCCGGCAGCGGCGTCACGCCCTGCGGCTGCACCAGGCTCAGGGTCGTCACGAACATGGCCTTGTCATAGGCTTGCGCGCCGCGCTGGCCGGCCGTCTTGTCCGTGTGTTGCACTTCCAGCACATAGGTGCCCTTCCATGGCAGCGGGAAGCTGACCAGGCCTTGCGCATCGCTCCACACTTCCTTGCCCCAGCCCGACTGCACCACGGCGTTGACCTTGGCTTGCGCCAGCGGCTTGCCCTGGTAGCTGACCTGGAACTGGCCTGGTTTGCCGGTCGGCACCAGGTCCAGGGTCAGCGCGGGCGCTTGCGCCTTGCCGTCGGCGACCAGGCGCGCGGCCGGGACCCACACGGTGCGCGTGGCCTTGCCATCCTTTTTCTCTTCCCACGACGGGTAGTTGTCTTCCTCGACGATGATGCTTTCGCCGGCGCCCACCTTGCCATTCAGGATGAACGCGCCGGCTGTCTTGCTCGCCTGCAACGGTTGCGCGCCCTTGGCGGACACCCACGTCACGTTCTTGATGCTGAACTTGTCCAGCAAGCCGGGCGAGGCTTCGCGCAGGTTGTCGCCGAATTCGCCGAAGTACACGCTGGCCGTCTTGCCGTCCTGCTGCAGCCAGATCTGGTGCGCGCTGGCCGCGCCGGAAACGAGGGCCGCGCCCAGCAGGGCGGCGGCGAGGGCGCCGAGGCGCGCGATGGAAGTGAGGTGCATGGTGTATGCCTTAGTTTGTGGTGAGAAACGTGGTTGTCGCAGCGGTGCAAAGTACCGAAAAGTGGCGGCGGCAGCGCCGGCCAGCGAACGTGCTCGCGCCATGAAACGACCTTTTTGCGTTATCGATATGGGAAGGCTTGCTTGGCAGGGATGCCTGGCTGGCGCAGCGTGTCATCCAGCTGCGCATCGGCCATGCCGTCCTGGCCGGTCGATGGCAGGCGGGATATGCGAGATGCAGACTCCGAATGGAATCCAAATGTGAATGAGAACTATTCTTATTATAGTGCGAGGTTGCGAGACATGCAAGAGTGTGATGTTGTAAACGCGCACGGCCACCGCAGTGACGCGGCGGCCGTGCGTGCGCGGGAGCGCGGAGTTTACAGCTGGCCGCGCAGGGTCAGCATGGCGTTGCGCGGTTCGCCATAGAAGTTGGAACCATACGCGGCCCACACGCGCGTGTAGTACTTTTTGTCGAACAGGTTGTTCACCGTCAACGACAGCTCCAGCGTGGGACTGAGGCGGTAGCCCGCCTGCAAGCCCACCGTGGTGACGGGGCCCTGTTCGAATTTCACGGGCCCGTTCAGGCGGTACATGCTGCTGACGCTGCGCAAGCCGCCGCCCACGCTGATCTTGTCGAGCGCGCCGGCGAGCCGGTAATTGGTCCACAGGTTGAAGTTATGGCGTGGCGCGATGAAGGAATACAGTTGCGCTTTCTGGTCATCGCTGCCTTCGAGGGTGCGCGTGCTGGTGTAGGAATAGCCGCTCGTGATGTTCCAGCCCGGCAGGGGGCTGCCGCTCAGCTCGGCTTCCAGGCCCTGGCTGCGCATCTTGCCGGCGCCGATGGAAAACAGAGGGTTGGCCGGATCGGGCATGTCGCGGTTCTCGTCTTCCATGCGGAACAGGGCCGCATGCGCATTGACGTTCTTGTCGAACAGCTCCGCCTTCAAGCCCAGTTCGAATTGCTGGCCCGTGCGCGGCTTCAGGGTTTGGCCTGCTGCGTCCGTGGTGGTCTGGGGCGAGAAGATGCGCGTGTAGCTGCCGTAGGCCGATACCTGCTTGTCGAGCTCATAGACCAGGCCTGCGTACGGCGTGAACTTGGCCTTGATGGTGTTGCTGACGTCGGTGAACTGGTTGAAATACGTATTGCGGCTGATGGTATGGTTGTTCCGGTGCGTCAGGCGCCCGCCCAGGTTGACGGCCAGCCGGTCCGTTGCCTGCAGGCGGGTGCGCGCATACAGGCCGAACTGTTTGGTGCGGTTGTCGTTGCCGTCAGTAAAAGTGTAGCTGGGCTGGGGGATATTGTTATCCGGATGGAAGATGTTGATCGGGGTGTCCTTGCCGCCGCCGTAGCGGAAATTCTTGTGCACCTGGCGGTAGTCGGCGCCCACGATCAGGTCGTGGCTACGGCCGAACGCCTGGAAGGGCGTGGCCAGGTAAGCATCGAGTCCCTGCGTCTTCCAGTGGCTGCGGTAGCTCCAGGTGATCAGGCAGCTGTCGCCCGTGACAGGGTCTGCCGAACAATCGGACCAGCCGAAATGGCGCGATGGTTCGTCCTGTTCGCGGGACAGGGCGGTCACCTTGAACTGGCCGCCGTTGCCCAGCTTGTGATCGAGTTCGGCAAAATATTCCGTGACCTTTTCCGTGATGTGGTTCCAGGCCGGGTCCAGGTAGGTCGAGCGGGGCACGTCGAGCAGGCGCCCGTCTTCATAGGCGGGCAGGCCGAAGGCGGGACGGCCCTTGTATTCCTGCCAGGTGACGCCGCCCGTCAGCACGGTGCCCGGCGCCACGTCGATGGCCACGGTGCCGTACAGCAGCGGTTTTTCCGCATACACGTGGTCGACGAAGGAGCGCCGGTGTTCATAGGCGGCCACCAGGCGGCCGCGCACCTTGCCATCCGCGCTCAGGGGGCCGGTGACGTCCGCTTCCGCATAGTAGCGGTCCCAGGAACCCGCGCTGAGCACGCCGCTGGCGGCGAAGGTGTCGCGCGCCCGCTTGCGCACCAGGTTGATGGTGCCGCCCGGGTCGCCCGCGCCCTGGAACAGGCCGGCGGGGCCGCGCAGCACTTCCACGCGGTCATAGATGGCCAGGCCGTAGCCGGCCGACAGGTCGTTACCCGTGCTGGCGGGCGTCATCACGCCATCGACCTGCACCGAGTCAAGCGCATGGCCGCGCGAGTAAAAATTGCCGTGGTTGCCGCCCGTGCTGCTCGCTTCGACGGTGATGCCCGTCACGCCGCGCATGGCGTCGTCCAGGCTCAGCAAATTCTGGTCGTTCAGCTGCTGGCGCGTCAGCACGGAGACGGACTGGGGAATGTCGCGCAGGCTTTGCCGGCCCTTGCCGATGCTCACCGCTTGCGCCGCATACGACTTCGTCAGCTCGGTATCGATGGTCGCGTCCTGGCGCGCGCTGACGGTGATTTCCGCCAGGGTCGCCACCTTGCCCGTGGCGGCGGGCGCGGGGCGGATGATGACGCTGTTGCCGTCGATGCTGGCGGCCAGGCCGCTGCCGACCAGCAGGCGTTCCAGGCTGTCGGCCACGCTGAGGGTGCCGCTGACGGCAGGCGCCGTCTTGCCGGCCACCAGTTCCGGCGCAAACAGCAGTTGCAGATTGGCTTGCCGTGCCAGCTCATTCAGGGCTTGCCCCAGCGGTTGGGCGGCGATGGCCAGTTTGACGGGGGACAAGGTTTGCGCCTGTGCCAGGGGGATGTTGCCCAAGGCCAGCATGGCGGCCAGGGCGAGGGGAGCGGGTGTCAGATTGAGGCGGGGGGACCACATGTTGCATTTCTCCAGGTTAATTTATTGTCGATTAACTTGGTAGACGCGGCAGCGGAGAAAACCCTCACCTGCGAATGCGAATTATTTTCATTTATTGCAGTTGCATGGCCGGTGCCTGCGCGGCGGCTTTCGGCGCCATGCCGATGGTGCTGACGGTGCCGCTGCGCACGATCTGCACGGGCAAGAGCTGCGGCAGGGCTGCGGCGAAACGGTCCAGCTGGGTCAGGCTGAAGCTGCCGCCGATGCGCAGCCTGGCGACGGCGGGATCGCGCACGACGAAGCCCGTGTCGCCATAGCGTTCGAACTCGGCCAGCGCCGCGCCCAGCGGCACATTGTCGAAGGTGATCCTGCCGTCGCGCCACGACGCCACGCTGCCCGGGGCCAGGCTGGCGATGGCAGACAGGCGGCCGCTGGCATCGCTGCTGACGCCCTGGCCGGCCCGCAGGTCGACCCGGTCTTGCCGTGCACCCGCCACGCGCACCTGGCCATGCTGCACGGCCACGCGCAGCTTGCCGTCGTGTTCGAGGGTATTGCGCACGGAAAACTGCGTGCTTACCACCGTCACTGTCAAGGGACCGCTGAGCACGTCGAAGGGCTGGCCCTGCTTCGATTGCACCTGGAACAGCGCTTCGCCGTGCGCCAGGCGCACTTCGCGCCGCTGGCGGTACAGGGTGACGTGCAGTTGCGTGGCCGTATCGAGCTGCAGCTGGCTGCCGTCGGGCAGCGCGACGGCCAGGCGCTGGCCGCGCACGGTGGCATATGACTGGCTGAACACGGCTTGCTGTTGCCACCACTGGTAGCCGCCCGCGCCCACGCTCAGCAGCAGCATGGCGGCGGCCGCATACGGCAGGGAGCGCAGAAACGGGCGGCGCGGCAATGGCGCCGCAGCCGGGGGCACCGCCCAGCGCGCGGCGACTTGCGCGGGAATCCGCCGTGCTGCGCGGTGGGTCTGCTGCAGCTGCGCATATGTCTGCGCGTGCAGCGCATCGGCCGCCAGCCAGGCGGCAAACGCCGACTGGCCCTGCGCATCGAGGTTGCCGTGCCGGCTGAACCAGGTGGCGGCCGCCAGCGCCACGTCATCTTGTGTGGCGGCAAAGTCGGCGTACTCGCGCAAGTCCGCCTGCTCCTGGGCAGAGGGGCCGAAATCATGGCGGGGCGAGTGGGCGGTCATGGGCGCCATTATGTGGCTTCCCGCAAAGAATGCAACTGCGCCTGGCAACTGAGCATGCCGCGCGCGATATGTTTTTCCACCATGCTCACGGAAATGCCCATGCGCGCGGCGATTTGCGCGTGCGGCAATTCCTCGAACACGTGCAGCACGAAGGCGTCGCGGCAGCGGGGCGGCAAGGCGTCGATGGCGGCCACGCAGGCTTGCCAGTCCTGGCTGCTTTCCAGCGCCTGTTCCGGCTGCAGATGACGGGGGGCGGCCGGATGCGCGGCCTCCGGCAGGGCGTCGAGCTCCTCGTGCTGGCGCAAGGCGGCGCGGCGGTGCTTGTCGATCAGCAAGTTGCGCGCCGTGCGGTACAGCAGCGCGCGCGGTTCGCGCACGGCCGCTTCACCCAGCACGCGCGCATAGCTTTCCTGCACCAGGTCGGCAGCGGCCTCGCGGTTGCGCAAGCTGCGCCAGCAAAAGTTCAACAGTTCTTGGTAATAGCGTGCAACCACGGCGTCCGATGTATGAGTCCGCAGCCAGGAATGCCGCATATGAGAATGATTCTCATTATATGTCATGCCGGGATGTGGTGCTAAGCGGCTTGGCGCACCGTGGCAGATGTACAACGCTTTGCCGCTTGCCTGGCATGCGTTAACATGGGAAGTTAATATGGAGGCAAGATGGCTATACAAATCATCAATACGGCGCCGATAGCCGGCCAGCGGCCCGGCACTTCGGGCTTGCGCAAGAAGGTGGCTGTCTTCAGCGCACCGCAATACCTGGAAAATTTCGTGCAGAGCGTTTTTGACACGCTGGGCGACTGCCGCGGCCAGACCCTGGTGCTGGGCGGCGACGGCCGTTATTACAACCGCGCGGCCATCCAGACGGTGCTGCGCATGGCGGCCGCGCACGGCTACGCGCGCGTGCTGCTGGGGCAGGGCGGCATCCTGTCGACGCCGGCCGTCAGCTGCGTCATCCGCAAGCATGGCGCCAGCGGCGGCCTGATCCTGTCGGCCAGCCATAACCCGGGCGGCCCCGACGGCGATTTCGGCATCAAGTACAACATCGCCAATGGCGGCCCGGCGCCCGAAAAAGTCACCGAGGCCATGTTTGCGCGCACGCAAACGATCACCGAATACCGCATCAGCGACGCTGCCGACATCGACCTCGATACCCTGGGAGTGGTGCGCATCGAACAGATGACGGTCGAAGTCATAGACTCCGTTGCCGACTATGCGGAACTGATGCAGCAGCTGTTCGACTTCGACGCCATCCGCGCCCTGTTCGCGGGCGGCTTGCGCATCTGCTTTGACGGCATGCATGCCGTTTCCGGCCCGTATGCGACGGCCATCCTGGAAGGCATGCTGGGTGCGCCCAAGGGCAGCGTCATCAACGGCGTGCCCCTGGAAGATTTCGGCGGCGGCCACCCGGACCCGAATCCCGTCAACGCGCAGGAATTGATCGCCATCATGGCGGCCGACGATGGGCCCGACTTCGGCGCCGCCTCGGATGGCGACGGCGACCGCAACATGATCGTCGGCCGCCGCTTCGACGTGACGCCCTCGGACAGCCTGGCCATCCTGGCCGCCAACGCCACCGTGGCGCCCGGCTACCGCGCCGGGCTGAAAGGCATCGCCCGCTCCATGCCCACGTCGGGCGCGGCCGACCGGGTCGCCAGCGCGCTGGGCATACCGTGCTACGAGACGCCGACGGGATGGAAGTTCTTCGGCACCCTGCTCGACGCGGGCCTGGCCACCCTGTGCGGCGAAGAAAGCTACGGCACGGGCTCGAACCACGTGCGCGAAAAGGATGGCCTGTGGGCCGTGTTGTTCTGGCTCAACCTGCTGGCTGAGAAAAAGCAATCGGTGGAAGAGATCGTGCGCGCCCACTGGGCCACCCATGGGCGCAATTACTATTCGCGCCACGATTACGAAGACATCGACAGCGCCGGCGCGGCGCAGCTGATGGAAGCCGTGCGCGGCCAGCTGGCCGCCTTGCCGGGCCAGGCGCTGGGCGGCTACACGGTGGCGCTGGCCGACGATTTCAGCTACACGGACCCCGTCGACGGTTCGGTGGCGACGCAGCAGGGCATCCGCATCATCATGACGGACGGCGCGCGCATCGTGCTGCGCCTGTCCGGCACGGGTACCGAAGGCGCCACCCTGCGCCTGTACCTGGAGCGCTACGCAGCCGATCCGGCGCAGCATGACTTGCCGACCCAGCAAGCGCTGGCGGGGCTGATCGCCGTGGCGGAAACAGTGGCGCAGATCCGCGCACGCACGGGGCGCGATGGGCCGACGGTGACGACGTAAAAAAGGGCGCCCGAGGGCGCCCTTTTTGCGTTACATCAAACCGGCATCACGCTTTCGCCGGGATGACCGCCTGGCGGTAGTTATCCACCATCTTGTAGCGCTTCGCATACAGGCCGAAGGCCAGCATGGCCACGGCGGCAAAGGCGGCGAAGAAGAACATCTGGAAGGCTGTCACGCTGATGCCGCTCTCGGCGATCTTGCCGATCACGCCTTCGTTCATGACGCTGCGGTTGACGATCAGCACCCACAGGTTGCCCACCGTGGTCGACAGGTTCCAGAAGCTCATGATGGCGCCCTTCATGGACACGGGCGCCTGGCTGTACGCAAATTCCAGGCCCGTCGCCGAGACCAGCACTTCGCCGAACGTCAGCAGGGCGTACGGCAGGATCTGCCACATGATGGAGACGGCGTTGCCGCTATCGAGGGCCAGCTGCAGCAGACCGATGACGATCCACGCCAGCGAGGAAAAGCCGATACCGGCCGTCATGCGGCGCAGGGCCGTCGCTTCCAGGCCGAAGCGGTTCAGCATCGGGTACAGCACCAGGTTGTTGAACGGGATCAAGAGCATCACCAGCATCGGGTTCAGCGCCTGCATCTGCGCCGGCAGGAACCAGCTTGGTTTTTCCATGGTGTTCGCTTGCACGATCCACGTCGAGGCCTTCTGGTCGAACAGCGAGAAGAACGGCGTGACGAGGGCGAAGATGACGAGGATGCGCAACACGGCGCGCACGCCTTCGACGGCTTCGTCAGGGTGGATGCCGCGTGCGCGTTCCAGCTGCATGGCCGTGCCGATGCTGCCGAAGGCCAGCAGCAATACCAGCGCGGTACACGCGGCAATCACGAAGCCCCATTCGGGAATGCTGTAGAACGCATACAGGGCGCCGATCACGCCGACGTAGGCCACGTACAGGCCGGGACGCGAACCGCCGTCGACACGGGCCAGCAGGGCCGTGCGGGCCACGCGGGTGAACGAATCGGGATTCGGCGGCGCCGGCGGCACGTGCACGTATTTCTTGGCGCCCATCCAGAAGACGATGGTGGCAGCCAGCATCATTAGGCCGGGGATGCCGAAGGCGATCGACGGGCCGAAGTCGCGCAGGAACATCGGCATCAGCAGCGAGGCGAAGAAGGAGCCGAAGTTGATGATCCAGTAGAACAGGTCGAATACCAGCTTGGCCTTGTGCTTGTTGGTCTGGTCGAACTGGTCGCCGACAAACGAGGCCACCAGCGGCTTGATGCCCCCGGAACCGAAAGCGATCAGGAACAGGCCGAAATAGAAGCCGTTGACGCTGTTTTCAAACAGGGCCAGGCAGGCATGGCCGGCGCAATACACGAGGCTGAGCCAGAAGATGGTGTTGTATTTGCCAAAGAAACGGTCGGCCAGCCAGCCGCCCAGCAGTGGGAAGAAGTACACGCCGATGACGAAGGTGTGGAAGACGTGCTTGGCTTCGCCCGTGCGCTGGTCGATCGGGATCATCAGCAGCAAGGTGCTGATGAGGAATGGCGTCAGGATGTTGCGCATGCCATAGAAGCTGAAGCGTTCGCAGCCTTCGTTGGCGATGATGTACGGTATTTGCCGCGGCATTTTGCCCGTGGCGGTTTGTGTCTCGGCCGATGACATTGGCTCTCCCCCAAGTTTTTTTTGTAAGCCGCGATGCTAAGGCCTGCCGCGTTTGCTTGCAACAGAAAAAACGGCCTGTCCGCTATTTCGCAGAGATTTGTAAGGTATTGATTTTCATAAAGACATTACTTTCGGCACTTGCACGCGCCGGGCGGGGCAGCCACAGCTGCATTTGCAGCATGCCATCCGATGCGGGACAGTCTTCCAGGGTAAAACCGCAAGCGAGGTACAGGGTCAATGCCGCGTGGTTGTCCTGCGCCACGGCCAGGCGCACGCGGCCCAGTTCGGGAATGGCGCAGGCATGGGTGATGGCGGCCTGCACCAGTTGCCGTCCCGCGCCGCGTCCGCGCGCCTGCGGTGCCACGTACACACCCCACAGGCTGGCCTTGTCATGCACGACGGCAATCGGTTCGCGGCGCAGGCCGGCCAGCGCGATCAATTGTTCCTCGTCGAAAGCGCCAAATATTATTTGGTGGGAAGTGGCGCGCAAGCGCTGGGCTATCTGTGCCAGCGGCAAGCCGCTTTCCGCCGCATGCGTGGTGCAGAAGGCGGCGGGCAGTTCGGCGATGCCGGCCAGGCGCAGCGCGCGGTAGGCGGCAACGTCGTCTGGCGCGAGGGGGCGGACAGTGATGGCTGGCATGTGGGCGAGTATCGGGCTTCGATGCCAGAAAGTAAAGCTTGTGCTGCAAGGCAAGCGTCCCTGGCCATCGCGCCCGTCGCCGGCGCAGGGGTGTTACTGGGTGGCGACGCGCTGCATGGGCGCATTGTCCTTGCGCCATTGTTCCAGGCTGATCAGCTCAGCGCTGACGATGTCGTCGACGAGGATGCGCTTGCCGTCGGGCGAGACGACGAAACTCTCCCACCGGTGCGCCGCATCGGGCGTATTTTCGAAAAAGCTCAGCTGATAACAGGCGACGCCATCGACGAGGCGCGTCTCGGGCGACGTTTCCATCACGGCGCCATGGGCGCGGCCGCCCGACGCCTTTTCGATATGCGCCGACCAGGCCTTGATTTCCGGCAAAGCCATCAAGGCATCGATGGCGCGCGCGTTCTGCTCCGGCGCCGCCGTCTGGCTGCTCGCGGCCGGGGCATTGCCTGCCTGCGGCGCGGATTGCTGGTGCAGGTAGAACGCGCCGAGCCCGGCGGCCAGCAAGCCGGCCAGGATGCCGGCGATGATGGTGGTTTTGGAAGAGGAGGCGCGTGGCGGCATGATGGTGAGCATGAGAAAGAGGGACGATGGCGGCCATGCTAAAGCAAAACGCACAGGCCGGCAATCGCCGGGCTTGCCAAACGGGTTTGCGAAGCGGGTTTGCCAAATCGCCAGGCGAAAAAAAGCCACCTTCCGTAGAAGGTGGCTTTCGGGGCCGCCGGGAGGCGCTGGCAGCTTTTGGTCTGCCAGCCCTGTCCCTGCGTATGCGGCCAGTCGCGCCGTCGCCTGCGCGGATGGCCGCCGGACATTACATCATGCCGTCCATGCCGCCCATGCCGCCCATACCACCCATGCCGCCGCCCATGCCGCCGCCTGCTTTGTCGTCAGCGATTTCGCAGACCATGCAGTCGGTCGTCAGCATCAGCGAAGCGATCGAAGCGGCGTTTTGCAGCGCCGAACGGGTCACTTTGGCTGGGTCCAGGACGCCCATTTCAACCATGTCGCCATACGTGCCGTTGGCAGCGTTGTAGCCGTAGTTGCCCGAGCCAGCCAGTACGGCTGCCACGACGACCGAAGCTTCTTCGCCAGCGTTTTGCACGATCATGCGCAGTGGCTCTTCCATTGCGCGCAGGACGATCTTGATACCAGCGTCTTGATCAGGATTGTCGCCCTTGACCGTGATGTTGGCGCGTGCGCGCAGCAGGGCTACGCCGCCGCCTGGCACGATGCCTTCTTCCACGGCAGCGCGGGTTGCGTGCAGTGCATCTTCAACGCGGGCTTTTTTCTCTTTCATTTCGACTTCGGTGGCTGCGCCAACCTTGATCACGGCAACGCCGCCAGCCAGTTTGGCGACGCGCTCTTGCAGTTTTTCACGGTCGTAGTCCGAGGTCGCTTCTTCGATCTGTACGCGCACTTGTTTCACGCGTGCTTCGATCGAGGCAGCTTCGCCGGCGCCATCGATAACGATGGTGTTTTCCTTGCCCACTTCGATGCGTTTCGCTTGGCCCAGTTCGGCCAGGGTCACTTTTTCCAGGGTCAGGCCGACTTCTTCAGCGATCACTTGGCCGCCGGTCAGGACAGCGATGTCTTCCAGCATGGCTTTGCGGCGGTCGCCGAAGCCAGGGGCTTTCACTGCACAAGTTTTCAGGATGCCGCGGATGTTGTTCACAACCAGGGTCGCCAGCGCTTCGCCTTCGATGTCTTCCGCGATGATCAGCAGTGGACGGCCAGCTTTTGCGACTTGTTCCAGTACCGGCAGCAGGTCACGGATGTTCGAGATTTTCTTGTCGCACAGCAGGACGAATGGGCTGTCCAGTACGGCAACTTGTTTCTCTGGGTTGTTGATGAAGTATGGCGACAGGTAGCCGCGGTCGAACTGCATGCCTTCAACGATGTCCAGCTCGTCGTTCAGCGACTTGCCGTCTTCTACGGTGATGACGCCTTCTTTGCCGACTTTTTCCATCGCTTCAGCGATACGCTCGCCGATCGAGTAGTCCGAGTTCGCCGAGATCGCGCCAACCTGGGCGATTTCCTTGGTCGTGGTGCAAGGACGGGCGATTTTCGCCAGTTCTTCGACGGTGGCTGCAACAGCTTTGTCGATACCGCGCTTCAGGTCCATCGGGTTCATGCCGGCGGCAACGAACTTCATGCCTTCGCGCACGATGGCTTGTGCCAGCACGGTCGCGGTGGTGGTGCCGTCGCCGGCGTTGTCGCTGGTGCGGGAAGCAACTTCCTTGACCATTTGCGCGCCCATGTTCATGAGCTTGTCTTTGAGTTCAACTTCTTTCGCTACCGACACACCATCCTTGGTGACGGTAGGGGCGCCGAACGAGCGCTCCAGGACCACGTTGCGGCCTTTCGGGCCCAGCGTTACTTTGACTGCGTTGGCGAGGATGTTGACGCCTTCGACCATCTTGGCGCGCGCTGCGTCGCCGAATACTACTTCTTTAGCTGCCATGTTCAATTCTCCTGAGTTTCGGGATGTATCTGTCTACAACGTGGAAACAATTACTTGACGACGATCGCCATGATGTCTTCTTCGCGCATGACCAGCAGCTCATCGCCGTCAACTTTGACGGTTTGGCCGGCGTACTTGCCGAACAGGACGCGGTCGCCCACTTTGACATCCAGAGGACGGACTTTGCCGTCGTCGAGAATCTTGCCATTGCCTACGGCAAGGACTTCGCCTTGATCCGGTTTTTCAGCAGCTGCATCAGGAATGATGAGGCCGGACGCAGTTTTGGTTTCCTGGTCGAGGCGTTTGACGATGACGCGATCGTTCAATGGGCGCAGATTCATACAAAACTCCTTAAAGTTCAATGGATAGGTGTTGCTAAATGAATACATGCCTGGCGCAGCGCCAGGCGTGCTTTCAGTGACCGCCGTTGAAAGCAGCCCGCAACGGTCAAGCAAACCCCATGTCATCGAGTGCGTGCCGGCGCTGGGCAGTGGTGGCATCGCGGCGTCGCCCGCCGCGTAGCGTTCCCTGCTGTTGTCCGGCATACACCATCATGTCCTGAGGATTGCTACGAAAGAGTTTGTTAGCACTCTCTACTAACGAGTGCTAATTATAGGGACGCTAAGGGTCAACTTCAAGGGCTTATTCAAGGGGAACATATAGATAGATGCTGAGCAGAGCCTGCATCTACACAGGGTTTGCGCCAGCACAAGCCTCGTTCCCGGGCGTCAGCAACAGGCGCGACTCTAGCATGTCGTTCGGAGAGGGGGCGTTCCTGTACGCACAGGAAACAGAGTTTGACTATGAAATTTGATAAGATGATTGCAATTGCATATCAATATCGCCACATATCACCGCTCGCGCCAGAAAGAAACCATGCCATTCCCGCTTTCCCGTCCCGCCCTGCGCCTGCTGGGCGTCACCGTCACCGTCATCGGCCTCGCCTGCCTGGGCAATGCCGCCGCGCAAACGCCCACCATCGTCGATGAAATCACCGTGGCGGCCCTGACCCCGCTGGAAAAGAACATGCTGCTCAATGACTTGTTCAACGACTTGAACAAGGATGACGACGACCAGGAAGCCCATGTGTGGGACAACGGCGGCGACCGCGGCATGCTGGTGAAAGTCACGTATAACTTCAGCAACTCCGGCATGACGGAACACAGCCTGAAGGCGCACGTCTGCCGCGACCTGAAATTCGTCGTCACGGCGGCTGGCAAGTCGCAGGACCTGAGCCGCCGCACCTGTTCGCAAAACAGCGGCAACTGGGATGTGCAGGGCAAGGATCCAGCACCCGTCGTGTATCCGCCATTCCTGTCCGACGTGACCATCGCCAAGCTGAATGCGAAGGAACAGAAAGCCTTGCTGACGGCTGCCGTGCGCACCTTGAAGGATGAAGAGGATGGCAAGACGCGCCAGTGGAGCAACAAGGGCCTGGGCAATGCGGTGCCGCTGGCAGTGCGCCTGACGCCTTCGGGGACGGACGCCAAACCTGGCAGCTACCGCAGTACTTGCCGCGACTTGACGATGGTGCTTGACGGCAAGAGTGGACAACAGACGCTGACGCGCCGCTCTTGCGAAAACCGCTATGGCGGACTGGATATCGAACCCGATTACGTCGACGAGTAAAACGCTGCCATCGCGGCGCTGGCGGATGCGTGCAGATGGCGAAAAGCGCCGGAAAAAGCGTGTATTGTCCGCCAACTGCCCTGCATTGATGTAAATATGTGTGACAGCGGCGTGATTCGATTGACGCCCATGGAGCGTCCGCCCTATAGTGGCGGGATGATTTCCGAATTCAACGAATTATCCGACAAAATAGGCCTGCTGGCCGAAATGACCCATGCGCTGCGCCGTGAAAACGCGCAATTGCGCAAGGACAATGCCGCGCTGGCCGCCGACAACGCCCTGTACGTGCAACGCATGCGCGATGCGCAGGAGCGGGTGGAAGCGTTGCTGGAAAAAATTCCCGAACTGGTGCAAGCTGGCCTGGAGCAAGCCGCTTCGGAAGCGGGCGCCTATATTGCCGAGAACGAGAAGGAAGCGTAATGCCGCGTGTCGATGTCAATATCATGGGCCAGTCCTACAGCATGGTGTGCCGCGACGGCGAAGAGCGCGCGCTGCGCGAAGCGGCGATCTATCTCGATAGCAAAATGAAAGCCATCCGCGACGCGGGCAAGGTCAAGGGCAACGACCGCATCGCCGTGCTGGCCGCCCTGGGCGTGGCTGCGGAATTCCTGTCCGTGAAGTCGCCGCAAGGTCCGCTGTCGGAATTGACGATACTGGAAGTGAAGCAGAAAATCTCGGCCATGCACACAGTATTGGATAGTGCGCTGACGCCCCAGGAAAACCTTTTTTAAGCGCGTACGCGACGATTTGTCTTTGCGATGCGCGATCAAAGGAGTAAACTTGGGTCTACCCTGCGGTGTTCGCGATTGCCATATATTCCTTGAACCATTTATGCGCATCGGTTGCGAATTTTGTTTGATGGGAGTGAGCGTCGCTCGTTCGACGAACCCGAAATTGAACTAACGTGACCACCTTGAACCGTTTGGTTCGGGATGCCGGCATAGCGGCACAGGCGGGGCCCAATTTGCAGTACAAAGAAAACGGTTGCAGCATCATGCTCAGCCGTTTTTTTACGCCTGTTGCTTTTGATAGGGAGTGAACATGAAACAATACTGGCTGATGAAATCCGAACCCGATGAAGTGAGCATCGACGACCTGATGGCCGCGCCGCAGCACACCATGCCGTGGTTTGGCGTGCGCAACTACCAAGCGCGCAACTTCATGCGCGATGGCATGCAGCCGGGCGATGGCGTGCTGTTCTACCATTCCAGCTGTCCGCAGCCGGGCGTGGCGGGCGTGGCCGAAGTGGCCAGCGGCGCGTATCCCGATCACAGCCAGTTTGAAGCGGGTGGCAAGTATTTCGATGCCAAGGCCACGCCTGAACAGCCGCGCTGGATCAGCGTCGATGTGCGCGGCCTGAAGAAGACGGCGCTGCTGCCCCTGTCCGAGATGCGCCAGATGCCGGAGCTGGAAGACATGCTGCTGCTGAAGAAGGGCAGCCGCCTGTCGATCACGCCCGTGACGCCGGCGCAATGGAAAGTCATTACCGGCAAGCTGAAAGCCTAGACTTCGACCCGGTTGCGGCCATTCTGCTTGGCCCGGTACAGGGCCTGGTCGGCGGCGGCCAGCAATGCTTCCGGCGTTTGTCCTGCGTCACTCAAGGCCAGGCCGATGCTGGCCGTGACCAGGCCGCCGCGCGACGGCGCGTGGGCGATGGCGGCCGCGGCGATCGCTTCCTGCATCTTCTGCGCCACCGCCAGGGCGCCCGGGCCATCGGTGGCGGGCAGGATGGCGGCAAACTCCTCGCCGCCGAAGCGGGCCGCCAGGTCGCTGGCGCGCGGCAGCGCGGAATGCAGGGCCGCCGCGATCTGCACCAGGCACGCGTCGCCATACGGGTGGCCGAAGGTATCGTTGAGGCTTTTGAAGAAATCGATATCGATGATCAGCAGCGCCAGCGCTTGCTGGTTGCGCGCGGCCCGCTGCCACTCCAGCTGCAGGGTCTGGTCGAAGCAGCGCCGGTTGGCGATGCCCGTCAAGCCATCCGTCAGCGACAGCTTTTCCAGCTTGTCATGCGCCGCGCGCAAGGCCAGTTCGCTTTGCATGTAGCGGCTTTGCAGGGTGGCCGAGCGCAGCGCGTGGACCGTCAGCGCGACAAACAGGGCGCTGGCCGCCAGGTAAAAATTCTCGCGCAGCACGACGAATCCCAATCCCAGCAGGGCTGCCGTGAAGAAGATGGGGCTGAAGTTGTCAATCAGCAAGGTCAACGGCCGCGGCGGCCGCGCCGCCTCTTCCTCGCCCGGCTGCACGCGCATGGCCAGCACCGCCAGCAGCAGGAAAGGCATGCTGGGCAGTATCTCGCTGGGACCGGATTCGGCCAGCGCGTGCAGGGTCAGGTAATTATAGGCGCCCGCGCAGGCGGCGTAGCACCACAGGAACACGCTGAGCAGCAGGTAGAAACGCCCTTGTGCGCCATCGCGGCGGTGCGCCAGCAGGCGCAGCGAGGCGCAGCAGGCCAGGACGAGGTTTTCCACGTTGTACGTCGTCACCAGCAGGCTGGCGGGTATCGGCGCGATCGAGCGCTGGTCGAAGGGCGAGACGGAAAAGATGGCCGTGTAGGTCAGGTAGGCAGCCAGCAGCACTTGCACGGCGTCCAGCCATTGCAGGGTGCGCGAAGGGTGGCGGTCGCTGACCGAGGAAATGGCCAGCAGCAAGGGCGCGCCATACATGAAATAGGCAAAATCGGAGAAATACGTCGTGTCGGACGCCACATGGCCGCTCAGGTCTTGCCAGGCGGAAAGGGCCATGCCCACGCTCCAGAACAGCATGGCGGCCGCAAACAGGCCCCAGCCCGTGCGCACGACGCCGGGTGCGCTCAGGCTGGCGTTGCGGCAGCAGGCGGCCAGCGCCAGCAGTGGCGCCGTCACGCCGAACAGGTAGCTTACGGCGGGACCGCGCGTCCCGGCCCAGGCCGTCAAGGCCAGCTGCGCCAGCACGTAGCCGCTCGCCAGCGCCAGCCAGAATGTCGTGGTCTTCCTCGCATACTGCATGGATGGGACTCCCCGCTCGAATTGCCAACACAGCATGATTGCATGCCTTGCTCTTGTTGCAGGGTAAAGCGATCATTGCGCTATCGCAAGTGAAGATTCATTCCGCAAGGAAATTGTGCTGCTTTGAGGGAAAGGTTGCCGGAGGAGGGGGATGGCGCGCCTGCCTGGCGCGCCATCGGGGGAACAGCGGTTTTACGTGTTGGCGGGGCGGGCCTTGGTGGGCGGCGTGCCCATCACCTGGCTTTTATACGCCCACACGAGCAGCGCGATGGCGCCGACGATCATTGGCAAGGACAGCATCTGGCCCGAGGTGATCGGCACGCCCAGCCACACGACTTCCCAGTCCGGCGTGCGGAAGTATTCCGTGAAGAAGCGCGCGCAGCCGTACAGCAGGGTGAACATGGCGCCCACGGCCATGCGCGGACGCTGCTTGCGCGCATACAGCCACAGGATGATGAACACCAGGATGCCGTCGACCAGCATCTGGTAGATCGGCGACGGGTGCACGGGATACGGGATGCCCGGCCATTGCATGGCCCATGGCAGGGTGTCCGGGGCGATGCGGCCCGGCAGTTCGGCATTGATGAAGTTGCCCAGGCGGCCGGCCGCGTAGCCGAGCGGCACCAGCGGCGCGATGAAGTCGAGCACGTCGAACAGGTTGCGGCCCGCCTTGCGGCTCCACAGGTACATGGCCAGGATGACGCCGAGGAAGCCGCCGTGGAAGGACATGCCGCCATGCCACACCATGAAGATCTCGAGCGGATTGTGCAGGAAGTATTCGGGGCGGTAGAACAGCACTTCGCCCAGGCGCCCGCCGATCACCACGCCCAGCATGCCGTAGAACAGCATGTCGTCGAGGTCTTCCTTCTTCCAGCCCAGCACGGCGATATGCGGCTGCTTGATGCGCACGCGGCCCAGGATAATGAACAGGGCGAAGGCCAGCACATACATCAGGCCGTACCAGTGCACGGCGAGCGGGCCGATCTGGATGGCTATCGGGTCGGGCATCGGGTGTATCAGCATGGGGTTTCTTTCTTTGTTTAAAGCTAAGGTTGCGTAGTATGGGGGCGCTTGCGGTTTTTTGCCTTAGCGGCCACTTAATTTAACTGGCAGTACCGCCGATCTGCTTGCGCAGCAGCGCCAGAAAACCTTGCAGCACGGCGGACGGATTGTCGCGGCGCCAGGCCAGGCCCGTTTCCACCAGCGGCGTGGCGTCCTGCAGCGGCCTGTATTCTACGCCCGGGCGCATCAGATTCGATACCGATTGTGGCACAAGCGCGATGCCCATGCCAGCCGAGACGAGGCTGACGATGGTTTGCATCTGGATCGCTTCCTGGCCGATCTGCGGCGTGATGCCGGCCGCGCGGAACACGCCGAGGATGGCGTCATGCAGGGCGGGCGAGATCGCGCGCGGGAAGATGATCAGGGGCAGGGCCGGCACGTCGCGCAGGCGTACGGGGCCCGGCGTGTTCAAGATGTCGAGGCCGGACGGCGCGGCCAGCACCAGCGGTTCGGCCAGCACGGGCAGGTAATCGAGTTCCCCCTTCGCCTTCTCGGGCAGGGGCGGGATCAGCAAGCCCGCATCCGTGCGCCCGGCCAGCAATTCGTCCAGCTGCAGGTCGGACGTGGCTTCCTGCAGCGCGATCTGCACCTGCGGATAAGCCGTCTGATACGCGCGCAGCAGCGGCGGCAGCACGCTGTAATCGGCCGAGGAAACAAACGCCAGGCTCAGACGCCCCGCCTCGCCCTGCGCGGCCCGCCGCACCAGCGCCGGCAAGTCCTGCGCCTGGGCCAGCAGCCGGCGCGCCTCGGGCAGCAGGGCGTTGCCGGCCGGCGTCAGCTGCACCTCGCGCCGGGTGCGCACGAACAGGGGCGCGCCCAGCAAGTCTTCCAGGGCCATGATGGTTTGCGACAGGGGCGGCTGCGTCATGTGCAGGCGCGCGGCGGCGCGGCCGAAGTGCAATTCCTCGGCTACCGTGACGAAATAGCGAAGTTGTCGTAATTCAAGATTCATATGCATTTCCATGCTGATCGGATGCTGTGATACATAAAACGACTCACAGACACGTGCATCATATATTTGACAGTGGGACGCGCGCAAGGCAATCTGGCGTACCCCCACTGCATGCAGGGTTTTACTGCAAATTTTTCTGTAAGCCCGCACAGTCAGGCACCAACACTTTTGGAAGGTCCATCATGCCGCAATACCGCTCCCGCACCACCACCCACGGCCGCAACATGGCTGGCGCCCGCGCCCTGTGGCGCGCCACCGGCATGAAGGATGGCGACTTCGACAAGCCGATCATCGCCGTCGTCAACTCGTTCACCCAGTTCGTGCCCGGCCATGTGCACCTGAAAGACCTGGGGCAGATGGTGGCGCGCGAAATCGAAGCGGCCGGCGGCGTGGCCAAGGAATTCAACACCATCGCCGTCGATGACGGCATCGCCATGGGCCACGGCGGCATGCTGTATTCGTTGCCGTCGCGCGACCTGATCGCCGACTCCGTCGAATACATGGTCAACGCCCACTGCGCCGACGCCATGGTGTGCATCTCGAACTGCGACAAGATCACGCCGGGCATGCTGATGGCCGCCATGCGCATCAATATCCCCGTCGTGTTCATTTCCGGCGGGCCGATGGAGGCGGGCAAGGTCGTCAAGGTGGTCAACGGCACGCAGAAGATCATCAAGCTGGACCTGGTCGACGCCATGATCAAGGCGGGCGACAGCACGGTGTCCGACGCCGACGTGGCGGAAATCGAACGCTCGGCCTGTCCGACCTGCGGTTCCTGCTCCGGCATGTTTACGGCCAACTCGATGAATTGCCTGACCGAGGCCCTGGGCCTGGCCCTGCCCGGCAACGGCACCATCCTGGCCACGCACTCGGACCGCCAGCAGCTGTTCCTGCGCGCGGGCCGCCTGATCGTCGAACTGGCCAAGCGCCATTACGAGCAGGACGATTACAGCGTGCTGCCACGCTCGATCGCCACCAAGGCCGCGTTTGAAAACGCCATGGCGCTCGACGTCTCCATGGGCGGCTCGACGAATACCGTGCTGCACTTGCTGGCCGCCGCGCACGAAGCGGAAGTGGCATTCACGATGGCCGATATCGACCGCATCTCGCGCAAGGTGCCGTGCCTGTGCAAGGTGGCGCCGATGACGGACAAATACCATATCGAAGACGTGCACCGCGCGGGCGGCATCGTGGGCATCCTGGGCGAACTGGCGCGCGCCGGCCTGCTCAACACGACCCTGCCGACGATTCACGCGCCCACCCTGGCTGACGCCATCGCGCAAAACGACATCATGTGCACGGACAATCCGGCCGTGCATGAACTGTTCCGCGCCGCGCCGGGCGGCGTGCCGACGCAGACGGCGTTCTCGCAGTCGGAGCGCTTCGCTGCCGTCGACACGGACCGCAGCACGGGCTGCATCCGCGACAAGGCCCACGCGTACTCGCAGGATGGCGGCCTGGCCGTCTTGTACGGCAACCTGGCCGAAAAGGGCTGCATCGTCAAGACGGCGGGCGTCGATGAAAGCATTTTGAAATTCTCGGGCAAGGCGCGCGTGTTCGAAAGCCAGGACGCGGCCGTCGCTGCCATCCTGGAAGACACCGTGCATGAAGGCGACGTCGTCATCATCCGCTACGAAGGCCCGAAAGGCGGCCCCGGCATGCAGGAAATGCTGTACCCGACGTCCTACATCAAATCCAAGGGCCTGGGCAAGGCGTGCGCGCTGTTCACGGACGGGCGCTTCTCGGGCGGTTCCTCGGGCCTGGTGATCGGCCATGCGTCGCCGGAAGCGGCCGAAGGCGGCGCCATCGGCCTGGTGGAAGAGGGCGACTTCATCGACATCGACATCCCCGAGCGCACGATCAACCTGCGCGTGACGGATGCCGAACTGGCCGCGCGCCGCGCCGCCATGGAAGCGAAGGGCGATGCGGCCTGGCTGCCCGTCAACCGCGACCGCTACGTATCGCAGGCGCTGCAGGCGTATGCGGCCCTGACGACGTCGGCCGACCGGGGCGCCGTGCGCGACCTGTCGCAGCTGAAGAAGCGCTGATTTGTTGCGCAGGTAAGACAGCCGGCCCCGATCTGCTGCGCGGGGCCGGCTGTCGTTACATCGCCTTACAAACAACATGGTCATGGGCGCGCAGATGGGGCAGAATATGACTGCCTCTCGTCTACATTGCGTTACTACATTGAAACGCTTGATCTGGGCTCGTGGTGCATCTGCGGAAACACAGTAAAATGCCGCAGGAAGTAACTTTGGAGAAAAGACAATGAAACGTTTTATGTTGGTGAGTGTATTGACCGTATCGGCTCTGGCATCGCAAGCAGCGTTGGCCAATCCGGACCTGGCGAAAGCAAAAAACTGCATGGCTTGCCACGCGGTGAGCACGAAACTGGTGGGCCCTGCGTTCAAGGACGTGGCAGCCAAGTACGCTGGCCAGAAAGACGCGGAAGCCAAGCTCGTGGCGAAAGTCATGAAGGGCGGTTCCGGCACCTGGGGCGCGATCCCGATGCCAGCGAACCCGCAAGTGAGCGATGCTGAAGCCCACACCCTGGTCAAATGGGTACTGGCACAGAAATAATCTGTGCCGCAGTACCTGCAGTCAGCGCGCCGGCAATCCCGGCGCATTTTTTTTGTCTGTCGCCTTCAGATTGCCCATGCCTTCCAGTGTCGCCCGCACGGCCTCGTCGAGCGGCGTATGCGCTTCCTGCCCCAGCACGGCCAGCAGCCGTGCATTGTCCATGGACAGGGGCGTTTGCCACAGATAGCGCATTTCGCGCATTTCGCGCAGGGTGGCCACGAACGGCGACGCCAGCGCCACCAGCCACCATGGAAAGCGCCGGATGGCGGGCTTGGCGCCCGTCGCCTGCTCCACCGCGCGGGCAATCGCGCCCGTCATTTGCCGGCCGTCGTGGTCCCAGTGGCCCGCCATGTGAAAGCGCGCAAAGGCGGGCAAGGTAGCGCGCATGGCCAGCAATCGCACCATCGTGCGCGCCACGTCGGGCAGGTAGGACCACTGGTGGCCCACGCCGGGCGCGCCCGGATACAGGATGCTGCGCACACTCTGGCCCGGTTTCACCAGCCCCTGCGAAAACCAGTTGTTGCCGGCGCGGGGGCCGAAGAAGTCGCCCGCGCGCACGATCAGGACCCTGGCGCCCTGCGTGGCGGCCCGTTCCAGGCGCGCTTCCAGTTCCACGCGGATGGCGCCCTTGCGCGTCAGCGGGCGCTGCGGCGCGTCCTCTGTCAAGACAGGAAAGGCGTCGGGGCCGAAGTTGTACACGGTGCCAGGCAGCACGATGGTGGCGTTTTCGGCAATCGCCGCGGCGATGGTGTTGTCGAGCATGGGCAGCACCAGCCGGCCCCAGTGGCGGTAGCCGGGCGGGTTGACGGCGTGCACGATGACGGCGCAGCCTTTCGCGGCCGCCAGCACGTCCGCGCGCGACAGCGCATCGCCGCGCAGCCATTCGACGTGATCGCCACGTGGCGACGGCGTTTCTCCCCGCGTCAGGGCGCGCACCTGCCAGCCCGCCGCCAGGAGCTGGCGCACCATCTCGCCGCCGATGCCGCCCGTGGCGCCCAGTACCAATGCCGTGTTTTTCGTGTTTTCCATCCTGACCTCCGTGTGGTTGATGGAGCCAGTATCTGCCGCGCAAGGTTAATTGGGAATTGACGAGCATCGACCACAGGCTATACATTTATGTATGATCAATTCGATTGCCTGGGAATACTATCGTTCGCTGCTGGCCGTGCTGAAGCACGGTTCCCTGTCCGGCGCGGCCCGCGCGCTGGGCATCACGCAACCCACCGTCGGCCGGCATATCGCCGCGCTGGAACAGGCGCTGGGAGCGACCCTGTTTACGCGCTCCCAGCTGGGCTTGCTCCCCACGGAAGTGGCGCTGGCGTTGCGGCCCCATGCGGAAACCATGGAGCACACTGCCGCCCTGATGGAGCGTGCCGCCAGCAGCCAAGGGCAGGGCGTGGCCGGCGTCGTGCGCATCGCGGCCAGCGAAGTGGTGGGCGTGGAAGTGCTGCCGACTATCCTGGCCCGGTTGCGCGCGCGCCATCCGGACTTGACCATTGAATTGGTATTGAGCAATAAAGTGCAGGATTTGCTGCGCCGGGAAGCGGACATCGCCGTGCGCATGCTGCGGCCCCGCCAGGAACAGCTGGTGGCGCGCAAGGTGGGGGACATTGAACTGGGCCTGCACGCGCACGTGGATTACCTGGCGCGGCACGGCATGCCGCTGGCACTGGCCGACCTGGCGCGCCATGCCGTCATCGGCTACGACGAAGCGAGCCCCTTCGTGCGCAACGCGGGCGCCGCCTTCCAGGGATTTTCGCGGGAAAACTTTGCCTGGCGCAGCGACAGCGATCTGGCGCAACTGGCCCTGATCCGCGCGGGCGCGGGTATCGGCGTGTGCCAGGCGGGGCTGGCAGCGCGCGATCCGGCCCTGCGGCGCGTGTTGCCGCAGGCGTTTGCGCTGCCGATGGAAACGTGGGTCACCATGCATGAAGACTTGCGCGGCAGCCTGCGCTGCCGCGCCACCTTCGACGCGCTGGCCGAAGGATTACTGGCTTATGTGGCCGGACAGCAAGAACCGTAGCGAGCGGATGTGAGTTGTGGCTGAGAAGCGGAGCTGTGCGAATGCACAGTGAGCATCGCAGGCCGCAAATCGCGCCGCGCAGTAGGTTCTATTATTTGACCACTTCCATCTTGGTCTTCTTGCCATCTCGATATGTAAACAAGGTCAGTGCGCCATCCTTGATGTCGCCGTTGGCATCGAACGAGATCGGGCCCGTCACGCCCTGGTAGTGCACCTTGGCCAGGAATGGCAGGTAGACGGACGGTTTCGACGATTTGGCATCGGCCATGGCGGTGGCCATGGTCATCACGGCATCGTAGACGTAGGGCGCGTACAGCTGCACTTCCATGTTGTACTTTTGCTTGTAGCGGGCGCGGAAATCGTCCATGCCTTTTTGCTGCGCGCCCGTCACGCCGCCCGCTTCCGCGCAGGTGACCATGTCTTCGCCCACGGCGTCGCCCGCCAGCTTGCCCAGCGGTTCCGTGCACAGGCCGTCGCCGCCCATGAATTTGGCCTTGATGCCCAGCGCCTTCATCTGGCGCAGCATGGGGCCGCCCACGGAATCCATGCCGCCAAAGAAGATCAGGTCGGGATTTTTCGACTTGATGCTGGTCAAAATGGCATTGAAATCGGTCGCGTTGGCATTGGTAAATTCCTTGCCGACAATTTGCACGCCGGGCGCCGCCTTCTTGGCGCCCTTGACGAATTGTTCCGCCACGCCCTGGCCGTAGGCCGTGCGGTCATCGATGACGGCGATTTTCTTCGCCTGCAGCTTGCCCACGGCATACGCGCCCAGGGTGCCGCCCAGCTTGTTGTCATTGGCCACCACGCGGAAGGCCGTGTTGAATTTTTGCTGGGTATACGTCGGGTTGGTGGCGGCAGGCGAAATCTGCGGAATGCCGGCATTGAAGTAAATGCGCGAGGCGGGAATCGTCGTGCCCGAATTCAGGTGGCCGACGACGCCGTTGACCTTGGCGTCGACCAGCTTTTGCGCCACGGCCGTGCCCTGTTTGGGATCGGCCGCGTCATCTTCGGGCACCAGCACGAATTTCACGGCTTTGCCGTCGATCTTGAAGCCTTTGGCGTTCAAATCCTCGATGGCCATCTTGGCCGCGTTCTCGTTATCCTTGCCCAGGTGGGAGCTGGCGCCAGAGACCGGGGCGACGTGGCCGATCTTGATGATTTCCTGCGCGCCCGCATGGCCGGCAAAGGCGAGGGCGACGGCGAGAGGAAGGACTTTGGTCTTGAGCAGCATAAACATTCTCCAATGGATAAAGATACGGCGGCGTCTCGTGAAAACCGCTTCGAGGGGCGGTGCATTTGAAGAAGGTACAACAAAAAACAGGCGGCGCAAAGCCGCTTTTTGGGCTTTTTGCATTTTGTCGCAACAATCACCAAAGTGAGGCGCGATGCACCGATTTCGCAGGCGCGAGCGCACCAAAGAATGGCGTTGGGAGGGATACAGGTGTAGAGAAATCAGGCCAAATATGCCTAGTAAACTGACAGCACCTGATAAAACCGTAGCGAGCGGAAGGGAGAGGTGGCTGAGAAGCGCAACCGTACCAGGGTACGGTGAGCATCGCAGGCCGCCTATACCGACGCGCAGTAGGTTTTTGCAGGTGTCTTAGTGTGCGGGAGGGTGCAGGTGACCTAATTCATGGCTGACGGCATGCGCGACGATCTGTTCCAGAGACTGCTGCAAGTCTTCGCGCAGGGCGCCGCGCATGCCGATCAGGGCGTTTTGCAGGGCCGTCTGCAGGACGTGGGCAATGCGCTCTTCCAGCAGGTGGTCGATCTTGCCTTGCACCTGGTGCAGGATGCGCTGCGTCAGGCGCTGTTCGATGGCGTCCCAGTCGGGTTGCACTATGCTCGGGGGCAACACCGGCGCTTCCTCGACGGCAGGCGCAGCCGCAGCTGGAGCGACAGGTTCCGGTACTTCCGGCCCCAGCAGTACTTCCGTCAGCAGGGGGATGCCCTGGTCGAATGGTTGATCACTCATGACTTGCCTGCCACGAAGTGGGTCGGTTGCACGTTTTGCTGGCGGTAGTGCAGGAAGCGCTGGCGGCCCGCTTGCGCATCTTGCTCATCCATGGAGACGATCTCGAAGACGCGCTGGAATTGCGCGTAATTAGCGGGCGGCAACTGCGACAGGTTGACGAGGATGTCGTGGTGCGGCAAGTCCGTCGTTGCGTCATCGGTCAGGATGATGGGCGTCTGCGCCGCCAGCGGATCGCCGGCCAGCACGTGGGGCAGGAAATCCGTGGCGGAAATGGTCCACATGGCGCTGTTCAAAGCGTCGAGCTGGGCGCCATCTTGCGCCAGGACGACGACCTTGTTGCCGGCCATATAGGCCTTGCGCGCCAGGCGGCAGGCGTAGGCCAGCTTGTCCGGCACGTTGCTGTGAAAATCGACGCGGCTCATGGCGGACTCAGGCGGCCATGCCGCTGTGGCGCAGCAGGGCGTCGATCGATGGTTCGCGGCCGCGGAAGGCCGTGAACGATTCCAGCGCGGGGCGCGAGCCGCCGACGGACAGAATTTCCTGCAGGTAACGCTTGCCCGCCGCCGTGGTGGCGGCAGGCCCCAGCACCTTGGCTTCCTCGAACGCCGCATACGCGTCGGCGGACAGCACCTCGGCCCACTTGTAGCTGTAGTAGCCAGCCGCGTAGCCGCCGGCGAAGATGTGCCCAAAGGAATTCTGGAAGCGGTTGAACGGCGGCGGGATGAGCAGCGAAAACTTGGCGCGCACGCCGTCGATCAGCTGCTGCACGCTCTGGCCCGTGCTGGCATCGTAGTCATAGTGCAAATGCATGTCGAGCAAGGAGAACTCCACCTGGCGCAGGGTTTGCAGGCCGGACTGGAAATTCTTGGCCGCCAGCATCTTGTCGTACAGCGCGCGCGGCAGCGGTTCGCCCGTGACGGCATGCGCCGTCATGTGCTCGAGCACTTCCCATTCCCAGCAGAAATTTTCCATGAATTGCGATGGCAGTTCCACGGCATCCCATTCGACGCCGGCGATACCCGACACGCCCAGCTCGTCGACCACCGTCAACATGTGGTGCAGGCCGTGGCCGAATTCGTGGAACAGGGTGATGACTTCATCGTGCGTGAACAGGGCTGGCTGTACCTTGCCGTCGACCACGGCTGGTTCCGTAAAGTTGCAGGTGAGATAAGCGATTGGCGTTTGCACGTGTTGCGCGTCGGCGCGGCGGCCGCGCGCGTCGTCCATCCAGGCGCCGCCGCTCTTGCCCGCGCGCGCATACAGGTCCAGGTAAAACTGGCCGATCAGCTTGCCGTCGCGCTCGATGCGGTAAAAACGCACATCCTTGTGCCAGACGGGCGCCGTATCCAGCTTGATCTCGACGGCGAACAGGTTCTGGATCTGGCGGAACAGGCCGTCGATCACCTTGTGTTCAGGGAAATACTGTTTGACTTCCTGGGCCGAGAACGCGTAGCGGCGTTCCTGCAGCTTTTCGGAAGCGTACGGCACGTCCCATGCTTGCAGTTCGGCAATCCCCAGTTCTTCCTTTGCGAATTGTTTCAGTTCTAACAAGTCTTTCTCGGCGAACGGGCGCGCGCGTTGGGCCAGGTCTTCCAGGAAAGCGATGACTTGCGCGGGCGAAGTGGCCATTTTGGAGACCAGCGACACTTCGGCGAAATTGGCGTAGCCGAGCAGTTGTGCCTCTTCGTTGCGCAGTCGCAACAGGGTCACGATGTTCTGCGTGTTGTCCCACTCGTCCTTCTTGCTGAAGACGTCGCCTTGGTCCGATGCCTTGGTGGCGTTGGCGCGGTAGATGGTTTCGCGCAGCGCGCGGTTGTCGGCAAATTGCAGGATCGGGTAATACGAGGGGAAGTGCAGCGAGAATTCATAGCCTTGCTTGCCCGCCTTGTCGGCGGCGGCGCGCGCGGCAGCCTTCACGTCGTCGGGCAAGCCGGCCAGGTCAGCTTCGTTCTCGACCAGCAACTTGTAGTCATTGGTGGCGTCGAGCACGTTTTCGGAAAAGCGCGTCGACACGGCCGCGTGTTCTTCCTGGATGGCGCCGAAGCGCTCTTTCTTGTCCTCGGGCAACTCGGCGCCGCCCAGGCGGAAGTCGCGCACGGCATTGTCGACGATGCGCCGGCGCGCCGGCGACATACTGGCGAAAGCGGGGCTCGCTTGCAGTTGCTTGTATTTGCCGAAGAGGATGTCGTTCTGCTCCAGTTCGGTCCAGAATTCCGTCACCTTGGGCAGGTTCGCATTGTAGGCGGCGCGCAGTTCCGGCGTATCGACCACGCTGTTGAGATGGTTGACGATGCTCCAGGCGCGGCCCAGGGTTTCGTCGATCTGGTCCTGTGGCGTGACGAAGTTCTCCCAGCTCACTTCTTCCATGGGCGCTTCCAGCTGCACCACCGTGGCGCGCGCCTGGGCCAGCAGGGTGTCGATGGCAGGCGTGACATGCTCGTGTGTGATCGCGTCGAAGCGTGGCAGGCCGGAAAAATCAAGCAGGGGGTTGGTATTCATCGTCGGTTCGTCCATTCTGTCTTCATATATGGAGCGCCTGAAAAATGTTCAAGGCCAGGCAACGCCACCATGAGCATTGTCTCAGGTGCTCCTCTTAAATGCGCTCGGCGGCTTCGACCGTGTTCATCAGCAACATGGTGATCGTCATCGGACCCACGCCGCCCGGTACCGGGGTGATGTGCGACGCCACTTCCTTGATGCCGGCAAAATCCACGTCGCCGCACAGCTTGCCGTCGTCGTCGCGGTTCATGCCCACGTCGATGACGATGGCGCCCGGCTTGACCATGTCGGCCGTCAGGGTGTTGCGGCGGCCGACGGCGGCCACGACCACGTCCGCCTGGCGCGTGTACAGGCCCAGGTCCGGGGTCGCGCTATGGCAGATGGTGACGGTAGCGTTCGCTTGCAAGAGCAGCAGGGCCATCGGCTTGCCGACGGTGTTGCTGCGGCCGATGACGACGGCGTGCTTGCCGCGCAAGTCCACGCCCGTGCTTTCGATCAGTTTCATGCAGCCGTACGGCGTGCACGGGCGGAAGCCGGGCAAGCCCGTCATCAGTTCGCCGGCGCTCAGGACGGAATAGCCGTCCACGTCTTTCGTCGTGGCGATCGCTTCGATGACCTTGTGCGGATTGATGTGCTTGGGCAAGGGCATTTGCACGAGGATGCCGTGGATGGCCGGGTCGGCATTCAGGCTGGCGATGCGTGCCAGCAAGTCCGCTTCGGACAGGTCCGCTTCATATTTTTCCAGCACCGAGTGGAAACCCACGTCGCCGCACGCCTTGACCTTGTTGCGGACATACACCTGGCTGGCCGGGTCTTCGCCGACGAGAATCACGGCCAGACCGGGCTGGGTGCCCTTGGCCGTGAGGGCAGCGGCGCGCGTGGCGATCTCGCTGCGCAGTTTTTGGGAGAGGGCGATTCCGTCGATCAGTTGTGCTGGCATGGTAGGGAGGCTGAGAGCAGTGGGAGGGAAAAGTCAGATTATAAAGCCGGGCGGCGCAAAGGGGCGGTTTTGGCGCCAATGCCGTGACGTTAAAAAGCGGGCCGGAGACGCGGGCCTGAGAAAATGCCGATGGCGGCGTTGCAGCTCCTTGCCGTACTGGCCTGTCTGCGTCGCCGCGCCTTGCCCTCGACATTTTTCAGGCCCGCCTGCCCCGGCATAAAAGCGGGCCACAGACGCGAGCCTGAGAAAATGCCGATGGCGGCGTTGCAGCTCCTTGCCGTACTGGCGTACTGTCTGCGTCGCCGCGCCTTGCCCTCGACATTTTTCAGGCCCGCTTGGCCCGGTATGCCTGCGCGGACGACTGGGGTTTTAACTCGGTTTGCTGATGTGCTCGTAGAGCAGGGGCGGCCAGGGCATGCAAGTTTTCCGGTTTCGGCGCTATTTGCTACTCTGATCACCCTAATTTCCGGGCAGAATTTGCGGCAGTGCAGCATAAATCTCATAGGGCAATTTCACAATACGAAATGCTATATCGTAATTTGAAAAATAGTAAATACGCTGTTAGAATCCCCACACTAAACCGACTTAATAGTAAATAATCAGCGAAATACCGTCCGACAGCGATCCGGAAAATCGGGGTGGGGCGTTCACAAAGGAGACTCAACAGATGTCAGCTCAACTGAACCAGGTAACGACACAGATCGGCACCGACCCGGATATGCAGGAAACCAAGGAGTGGCTGGACGCGCTCGAAGCCGTTCTGGAAAATGAAGGTCCGGAACGCGCGCATTACCTGATGGAGCGCATGGTTGACCTGGCCCGCCGCCGCGGCGCGCAGATCCCGTTCTCCAGCACCACCGCCTACGTCAATACCATCCCCACCAAGCAAGAAGCACACTGCCCCGGCAACCTGGAATACGAAGAGCGCCTGCGCTCGTGGATGCGCTGGAACGCCATGGCCATGGTCGTCAAGGCCAACCGCGCCGACGGCGACCTGGGCGGCCACTTGTCCTCGTTCGCTTCGCTGGCGAACATGCTGGGCATCGGTTTCAACCACTTCTGGCACGCGCCGACGGCCGACCACGGCGGCGACCTGCTGTACATCCAGGGCCACTCCTCGCCCGGCGTCTACGCGCGCGCCTTCCTCGAAGGCCGCTTGACGGAAGAGCAAATGCTGAACTTCCGCAAGGAAGTCGACGGCAAGGGCCTGTCCTCGTACCCGCATCCGAAGCTGATGCCTGATTTCTGGCAGTTCCCGACCGTGTCGATGGGCCTGGGCCCGCACATGGCGATCTACCAGGCGCGCTTCCTGAAATACCTGCACGCACGCGGCATCGCGAAAACCGACAACCGCAAGATCTGGGCCTTCTGCGGCGATGGCGAGATGGACGAGCCGGAGTCCTTGGGCGCGATCGGCCTGGCCGCACGCGACATGCTCGACAACCTGGTCATCGTGGTCAACTGCAACCTGCAGCGCCTGGACGGCCCTGTGCGCGGCAACACCAAGATCATCCAGGAACTGGAAGGCGAATTCCGCGGCGCCGGCTGGAACGTCGTCAAGGTCATCTGGGGCCCGGGCTGGGACGCCCTGCTGGCACAGGACAAGGAAGGCATCCTGCAGCGCGTGATGATGGAAACCGTCGACGGCGAATACCAGAACTACAAAGCGAAAGACGGCGCCTACGTGCGCAAGCACTTCTTCGGCAAGCATCCGAAGCTGCTGGAAATGGTTGCCAACATGACGGACGACGACATCTGGCGTCTGACCCGTGGCGGCCACGATCCGCACAAGATCTACGCGGCCTTCAAGATCGCCCAGGAACACAAGGGCCAGCCGACCGTCCTGCTGGTGAAAACCATCAAGGGCTACGGCATGGGCAAGTCCGGCGAAGCGCGCAACACGGCGCACCAGACGAAAAAACTGGACGACGAAGCCATCCGCGAAATGCGCGACCGCTTCTCGCTGCCGATCCCGGACGACAAGCTGGCCGACATCCCGTTCTTCAAGCCTGCCGACGATGCGCCGGAAATGGTCTACCTGCACGAGCGCCGCAAGGCCCTGGGCGGCTACCTGCCGCAGCGCCGCCAGAAGTCGGAAGAAACCCTGCCCGTGCCTGGCCTGGACGCGTTCAAGAACGTGCTCGAAGCGACGCCTGAAGGCCGTGAAATCTCGACCACGCAAGCATTCGTGCGCGTCATCTCGACCCTGCTGAAAGACCCGAACCTGGGCCAGCGCGTCGTGCCTATCCTGGTCGATGAATCGCGTACCTTCGGCATGGAAGGCCTGTTCCGCCAGATCGGCATCTACAACCCGAAAGGCCAGTTGTACGAGCCGGTCGACAAAGACCAGGTCATGTACTACCGCGAAGACAAGGCTGGCCAGATCCTGCAAGAGGGCATCAACGAAGCGGGCGGCATGAGCTCGTGGATCGCCGCGGCGACGTCGTATTCGACCAACGACCGCATCATGATCCCGTTCTACACCTTCTACTCGATGTTCGGCTTCCAGCGCATCGGCGACCAGGTATGGGCTTCGGCCGACATGCGCGCCCGCGGCTTCCTGATGGGCGGCACGGCCGGCCGTACGACCCTGAACGGCGAAGGCTTGCAGCACGAAGATGGCCACAGCCATATCTTTGCCGCGACCATCCCGACTTGCATGCCGTACGACCCGACCTTCAGCCATGAAGTCGCCGTCATCATCCAGGACGGCCTGCGCCGCATGATCGCCAACCAGGAAGATGTGTTCTACTACATCACGATCATGAACGAGAACTACGCCCAGCCAGGCATCAAGCCAGGCCAGGAAGAAGGCATCCTGAAAGGCATGTACAAGCTGCAGGAAGGCCCGGCGGACGCCAAGCTGCGCGTACAGCTGATCGGCTGCGGCACCATCCTGCGCGAATCGATCTTCGCCGCCGAATTGCTTGCCAACGACTGGGGCGTGGCTGCGGACGTGTGGTCGGCGCCGTCGCTGACCCTGGTGGCCCGCGATGGCCAGGATGCGGAACGCTGGAACATGGTCAACCCGTCGAAAGAGCAGCGCGTGCCTTACGTGACGTCGCTGATGCAGGACACGGATGGCCCGATCGTCGCCACGACCGACTACATGCGCGCGTTTGCAGAACAGATCCGCGCCTTCATGCCGAAGGGCCGCACTTATAAAGTGCTGGGCACCGATGGCTTTGGCCGCTCGGACAGCCGCGCCAAGCTGCGCGAGTTCTTCGAAGTGAACCGTTATTATGTCACCGTGGCTGCGCTCAAATCGCTGGCTGACGAAGGCAAGATCGACGTGTCGGTGGTGGAGCAGGCGATCGCCAAGTACGGCATCGACGCCAACAAACCGAATCCGGTGACCCAGTAATCGTTGTGCGGACCCGATGATGCCAGGGCGGTGCGAAAGTGCCGCCCTGGCGTGTGTGCGGGTCCATCTGACAAATAAAATAACGGAGCAAGCTATGAGCATTGTGGAAGTCAAAGTCCCGGATATCGGCGATTTCAAGGAAGTCGAGATCATTGAACTGATGGTCAAGCCAGGCGATACGGTCAAGGTCGACCAATCCCTGATCACGGTCGAATCGGACAAGGCCAGCATGGAAATTCCATCGAGCCACGCCGGTGTCGTCAAGGAATTGAAAGTCAACGTGGGCGACAAGATCGCCGAAGGTTCGCTGGTCCTGCTGCTGGAAGTGGCGGACGACGCCTCGGCGCCAGCGCCAGCGCCTGCCGCTGCCGCCCCTGCACCGGCTGCTGAAGCTGCACCAGCCGCCGCTCCCGCGCCAGCGCCTGCCGCTTCCGGCGCGCCGGCCCTGGTCGAGGTGACCGTGCCCGATATCGGCGACTTCAAGGAAGTCGAAGTCATCGAACTGATGGTCAAGGTGGGCGACAGCATCAAGGTCGACCAGTCGCTGCTGACGGTCGAATCGGACAAGGCCAGCATGGAAATTCCATCGAGCCACGCCGGTATCGTCAAGGAATTGAAAGTCAAGGTCGGCGACAAGGTGGCCAAGGGTTCGCTGGTGCTGGTCGTGGAAACGACCGGTGGCGCCGCTCCTGCCGCTGCCGCCCCGGCCGCAGCGCCGGCGCAAGCTGCCGCCGCACCTGCCGCCGCCGTCGCTTCGGCGCCGGTCGCCGCTGCTGCCCCGGCACCAGTTGCCGCCGCCCCTGCCGTGAATGGCAAGCTGGCGCACGCGTCGCCTTCGATCCGCAAGTTTGCGCGCGAACTGGGCGTGGACCTGGCCCGCGTGGGCGGTTCCGGTCCGAAGGGCCGCATCACCCAGGAAGACGTGCAGAATTTCGTCAAGGGCGTGATGTCGGGCGCTGTCGCCGCGCCGAACGCACCGGTCGCTGCCAAAGGCGGTTCGGGCGTGGGCCTGGATCTGCTGCCTTGGCCGTCGCTGGACTTCAGCAAGTTCGGCACGACCGAATTGCTGCCGCTGTCGCGCATCAAGAAAATCTCGGGTCCGAACCTGCACCGCAACTGGGTCATGATCCCGCACGTCACGCAGTTCGACGAAGCGGACGTGACGGACCTGGAAGCGTTCCGCGTCGACACCAACGCGGCCAACGCGAAGAACAAGGATGCGGCCAAGCTGACCATGCTGGCCTTCGTCATCAAGGCCTCCGTCGCCGCGCTGAAGAAATTCCCCGCGTTTAACGCTTCCCTGGATGCCAAGGGCGAAAACCTGATCCTCAAGCAGTACTACAACATCGGCTTCGCGGCTGACACGCCGAATGGCCTGGTGGTACCCGTGATTAAGGGCGCGGACCAGAAGTCGGTCTCGCAGATCGCCCGCGAAATGACGGAACTGTCGCTGCAGGCGCGCGAAGGCAAGCTGAAACCGGCCGACATGCAGGGCGCCAGCTTCACGATTTCGTCCCTGGGCGGCATCGGTGGCACGCACTTCACGCCTATCGTCAATGCGCCGGAAGTAGCTATTCTGGGTCTGTCGAAAGCCTCGATCAAGCCGGTATGGGATGGCAAGGCCTTCCAGCCGCGCCTGATGATGGGCACCTCGCTGTCCTACGACCACCGCGTGGTCGATGGCGCGATGGGCGCGCGATTCTCCGTGTACCTCGGCGAAGTCCTGGCCGACATGCGCAAAATTCTGCTGTAAGGAGCGATTGATGAGCACAGTAGAGGTAAAAGTACCGAATATCGGCGACTTCAAGGAAGTCGAAGTCATCGAACTGATGGTCAAGGTGGGCGACATCATCAAGGTGGACCAGTCCCTGATCACGGTCGAATCGGACAAGGCCAGCATGGAGATTCCATCGACCCACGCAGGCGTCGTCAAGGAATTGAAAGTCAAGGTCGGCGACAAGATCGCCGAAGGCAGCGCGCTGCTGGTGCTGGAAGCATCTGAAGGCGCGGCGGCAGCTGCACCGGCAGCCGCTCCTGCGCCTGCAGCAGCTGCTCCGGCGGCTGCCCCGGCGGCAGCACCGGCAGCCGTTGCCGCCATCCCGGCCGGCAATTACAGCGGCCAGGTCGACATCGATGTCGACATGATGGTGCTGGGCGGCGGTCCTGGCGGCTATTCGGCGGCGTTCCGCGCGGCCGACCTGGGCATGTCGACGGTCATCGTCGAGCGCTATGCCACCCTGGGCGGCGTGTGCCTGAACGTGGGCTGCATCCCGTCGAAGGCGCTGCTGCACGTCGCTTCCGTCATCGATGAAACGGCGCACATGTCCAACACGGGCGTGACGTTTGCCAAGCCGACCATTGATATCGATCAGGTACGCAAGTACAAGGAAGGCGTAATCTCGAACATGACGGGCGGTCTGGCCGGCATGGCCAAGGCGCGCAAGACGCAAGTCGTCACGGGCGTGGGCCAGTTCCTCTCCGCGAACCACATCGAGGTGACGGCTACCGACGGCTCGAAAAAAGTCGTGCAGTTCAAGCAAGCCATCATCGCCGCCGGTTCGTCCGTGGTGAAGCTGCCCTTCGTGCCGGAAGACCCGCGCATCGTCGATTCGACGGGTGCGCTGGAATTGCGCCAGATCCCGAAACGCATGCTGGTCATCGGCGGCGGCATCATCGGCCTGGAAATGGCGACCGTCTATTCCACCTTCGGCGCGCGCATCGACGTGGTCGAAATGATGGATGGCCTGATGCAGGGCGCGGACCGGGACGCCGTCAAGGTGTGGCAAAAGTTCAACGAGAAGCGCTTCGACAACATCATGACCAAAACCAAGACGGTCGCAGTGGAAGCGTTGCCGGAAGGCATCAAGGTCACGTTTGAAGCGGCTGAAGCGGGCGCCACGGCGCCGGCGCCGCAGATCTACGACCTGGTGCTCGTCGCCGTGGGCCGCAGCCCGAACGGCAAGAAGCTGGCGGCCGACAAGGCCGGCGTGCAAGTGACGGACCGCGGTTTCATCAATGTCGACAGCCAGATGCGCACCAACGTGCCGAACATCTTCGCCATCGGCGACCTGGTGGGCCAGCCGATGCTGGCGCACAAGGCCGTGCATGAAGCCCATGTGGCCGCGGAAGCGGCTTCCGGCCAGAAGTCGCACTTCGACGTCAAGGTGATTCCATCGGTCGCCTACACGGATCCGGAAGTGGCATGGGCCGGCATCACGGAAGACGAAGCGAAAGCCAAGGGCATCAAGGTCGAGAAGGGCCACTTCCCTTGGGCCGCCTCGGGCCGCGCCGTGGCCAACGGCCGCGCCGAAGGCTTCACCAAGCTGCTGTTCGACGCGGAAACGCACCGCATCATCGGCGGCACCATCGTCGGCACACATGCGGGCGACATGATCGGCGAGATCGCGCTGGCCATCGAAATGGGCTGCGACGGCACCGACATCGGCAAGACCATCCACCCGCATCCTACCCTGGGCGAGTCGATCGGCATGGCCGCCGAAGTGTACGAAGGCGTGTGCACGGACTTGCCGCCGCCGCGCAAGCGCTGATGCCGTAGCCATACCATGTCACACTAAAAAACCCGCAAGCAATTGCGGGTTTTTTATTGGAGCGGGCTACCACCCGCACCCGACCCTGCGTGAATCGATCTGCAGGTTGAAAAAACCGCGGAAGTGTACGAAGGCGTATGCACGGACTTGCCGCTGCCGCGCAAGCGCTGATAAAGAGTTAATTTTCAGTATAAAAAACCCGCAAGCGATTGCGGGTTTTTTTATATCCCTTGATCCTGGCAGCGTAAATCGCAGATGGGGCGTGGCGGATACGCCCCATGTGAAAATTGGTGAGTATTGCCGTATGGAAAAAGTGGCAGAATGGAGGTCTGTCACCATGTTCTTCTTTTTGTTGCAATGGAAGCGTGTGATTTTTCCAGGAATGTTGCCAGCGTGGGGTTCGGTCAAGTTCCGCTGTACCGATGAGAGCCTGCCCCGGTGGATGAATGCATCCCCTGCTGGCGCTCCTCGGAAGCGGGGACTGCGGTGACCGTCGTCGCGTGGCTCGCCCCGCGTGCTCCTCACGCCTTGTCCGCGCTCCTGATGAACTGCCAGCAGAAGACGCTCCCTACTGGGATAGGCCCCAAGAAAGTTTTGCAACAATGAAAAAATTTACCGCCCTCCATATTGCCGATGTCCGTTTGCGCCGGGCCGATGAGCAAGAGCAAGCCGTGATGCTGCATGCCTTATACCAGGATGTGGCCGCTATTCTGGCGGCGGGCAAGAGGATCGATGCAATTTTCTTCACGGGCCAGCTGGTGGCGCCCGACGCCTGTGCCGGTACGACGCCCGTGTATGTCTACGAATACTTCCTGCGCCCCTTGCTGCAGGCGGCCAGCTTGCCCGGCGCGCGGTTCTACCTGGTGCCGGGCAGCCGCGCGCAGGGTGTCGCGGCTGCGGCGCTGGGCAATGCCGGCTTCAGCTTTTTCTCCGCCGATGAGCACGCCAGTGCCGAGCAGCGCGCGCACTACAAGAATATCCACGCCGTGTTCCATGGCCACCAGCATACGGGCGATGCCAGTTCGCTGATGAAGTCGCTGGGCATCTTGTTTAAAAGCAATCCCGGCAGCCTGTACGGTACGCATGGCCAGATGGCGGCGTTTGCCGTACTCGAGTTCGGTGCGGATGCGGCCGCGGCCGATGACGGCAAGGCAGGTACGCAGTGGACGGTGTCCCTGCGCGAGTTCGATGACGTGAGCAAGAACTTCGCCCTGTCGGTGCTGTACACGCCGAATGGGCAGGAAACGGGGCAGGTGGATGCCGAGTATGTGTTTGCCACCTTGCTGCCGCAACTGGCAGGCGAGCGCGCCTATCTGGATGGCTTGCTGGGCATGGCGGGCGCGCCGCGGCGCGTGGACGCCGGCGCGGCTGCCGATGCGCGCGAATTCCTGATGGAGCTGGCGTTCGTGATGTTCGAAGCGAAGACCGTCTTCCTCAGCGCGGCAGAGCTGGAGCGCTTTGCCGGCGACTATTGTGGCGTGAAGGGCTGGAGCATGGCGGCCGGGGACTGGCTGGCGCCGCTGTATGCGCATGGCTTGCTGCTGCGGGCCGATGGCCAGGTGGCGTTTTCCTTCGATTACTTCCGCACGTATTTCCTGGCGCAGCGCTTTGAGACGTCGTTCGACCTGATGCGCTATGGCCCCGAGCGCTACGATGGAAGTGAGTCTTCACTCAGTCTTGATGGCGCATCGGCGGCCCAGCCTTTCCTGCGCGCGCTGGGCTTGAACGATGAACACGCCGACGCGGCGGTGACGGAAGACTGCAGCCGCCCTGGCTGACCTGGCCGGCCAGCCGTCCCGCGTCAGCCCGCCAGCGGCTGGCGCAGGGTGCCGCGCAGGAACAGGTCGAGACTGACCGTCACCTTGGCGCGCAATTGCGCCACGTCCGGTTGCGCCTGTGGCGGGAACAGCAGGCGCGACATCTGGTCGCCCAGCAGGCAATTGAGTAGGTGCAGCGCCAGCATGGACGGCGTCAGTTCGGCGCGGAACAGGGGCGCGATGTCGGGCCGGCTGAAAAACTTGACCAGCATCTCGCGCGTCTGTCCCGGCCCCACCTTGTAAAACGTTTCCGCCAGTTCCGGGTGCGTGGCCGCCTCGGCCACCACCATGCGATTCAGGCGGATCGCCGCCGGCATGGTGACGAGCTGCACGAACAGCAGGCCGAACTCGCCCAGAATGGTGGGCAGGGGCCGCATATCCGTTTCCAGCGCCGGCATGGTCGAGAAGTAGGCGGCGCGGCGCAGTTCCACCACGGCATTGAACAAGCCCGACTTGCCGCCAAACTTCACATAAATCGTGCGCACGGCCACGTGGGCTTCGCGGGCGATCATTTCCAGGCTGACCTTTCCATACCCCTTTTCCAGAAACAGGCAACCGGCCGTGTGCAGCAGGTTTTCCATGCGCGCTTCCATGTCGGCCGCGCGCGGGCGGCCGGCTGGCTTGCCGCAGCAGGAAAGCTCCTGGGCGGTCTCGTCGGATTCTTTATCGGTTGGCAAGGTATCGCTGAGGCCGGGATCGGGCATGGTCTGGGTCTCTTTATAAGTGGGAAGGTAAGTGATGGCTCACACTGTAGTGCAAATTAAAATGAAATGCAATCGTTTCATTTCTTGACTTTGGCTTTTCTTTGCCCAATAATGAACCTACATCATTTCATTTCCGGAGCGAGTATGTCCAACCAGCCAGGCCAAGCAGAGCACAAGGTGCTGAGCGCCGTCCCACCCGCGGCCCCGGCCGCATCTTCCGCGCCTGCCGCTTCCGCCAGCTCCGCAGCACCGAATAACCGCGTGAAAATCATCGCCGGCCTGATCGTCCTGGTCGCCCTGGGCGCCGGCGCGCGCATGTGGTACCGCAGCCACTACTTCGTGGAAACGGAAAACGCCTATGTGGCCGGCCACGTGCATCCCGTCTCGGCGCGTATTTCCGGCGTCGTCACCAAGGTCTTCATTGACGACAATCAAATCGTAAAAGAGGGCGACGTGATCGCCGAACTCGACCCGTTCGACCAGCGCGTGAAAACCGAGCAGATCGCCGCGCAGATCGCCAGCGCCGAACAGCAAGTGCTGCAGGCGGATGCGCAGATCGCCCAGGTGCAGGCGCAAGCCAGCGGCGCCCAGGCGCAAGTGGCGCAAGCGGACGCGCAGCTGCTGCGCGCGAAACAGGATGCGGAGCGTTATGGCCAGCTGTACACGAGCCAGATGAAAGCCGTCTCGAAAGCGGAACTCGACGCGGCCAATGCGGCCCGCTCGAGCGCCGTGGCCGACCTGGCCGCCCGCCGCGACAGCGCTTCGGCCGCCAAGGCGCAGATCGGCGCCGCCCAGGCCGCGCGCGACGTGGCCAAGGCGCAAGTGGCCGTGCTGCGCGTGCAATTGAAGGACGCGGAACAGCAGCTGCAATACAACCGCATCCTGGCGCCCGTCGCCGGCCGCATCGGCAAGCGCAACGTGGAAACGGGCATGCGCGTGCAGCCTGGCCAGCAATTGACGGCCATCGTGCAGGACAACGTCTGGGTCACCGCCAACTTCAAGGAAACGCAGCTGGCCGACCTGCACCGCGGCCAGAGCGTGCACGTGACGATCGACGCCATGCCGGGCAAGAAACTGGTGGGTACCGTGGACAGCTTCGCCCCTGCCTCGGGCGCGCAGTTCGCCCTGCTGCCGGCCGATAACGCCACCGGCAACTTCACCAAGATCGTCCAGCGCGTGCCGGTGAAAATCGTCTTCCAGCCGGAAGACATCAAGGCCATGAATGGCCGCCTGGTGCCGGGCATGTCGGTGATCGCCGAAGTGGAAGTGAACCAGCCCGTGTCGGAAAAGGATGCGCGCCACGCCGCCGCTCCTGCCGCCCAGACCGCCACCCGCTAAGCTTCCATGAGCAGCTCCTCCACCACGCTGGCGAAGCCGCCAGCGTTTCCCGTGATCGACGAGAAAGTCTCCGGGCGCACCTGGCTGGCGGTCGCCGCCGGCATGCTGGGCGCCTTCATGGCGGTGCTCGACATCCAGATCACGAACTCCTCGCTCAAGGATATCCTTGGCTCGCTGTCGGCCACCCAGGAAGAGGGCTCGTGGATTTCCACGGCCTACCTGGTCGCCGAAATTATCGTCATTCCCCTCACCGCGCTGCTGGCGCGCGTGTTCGGACTGCGTACCTACATGATCGGCACCACCGCCTTCTTCCTGCTGTTCTCCACCCTGTGCGGGGCGGCCTGGAACCTGGAAAGCATGATCGTCTTCCGCATGCTGCAAGGGTTTACGGGCGGCGCGCTGATACCGATGGCGTTCACCCTGGTGATGCTCAAGCTGCCGGCGTCGAAGCGCGCCGTCGGCATGGCCATCTTCGGCCTGACGGCCACCCTGGCGCCGGCCATGGGCCCGACTCTGGGCGGCTACCTCTCCGAGCTGTATGGCTGGCCTTCGATCTTCTACATCAACTGGGTACCGGGCGTGCTGCTGATTGCCGGCATGATCTATGGCCTGGACAAGGAGCCGATGCAACTGAAGCTGTTCTGGAAAGCCGACTGGCTGGGCATCTTCTTCATGGCCCTGGGCCTCGGTTGCCTGACCATCTTCCTGGAAGAGGGCAATTCGAAGGACTGGTTCGACTCGGGCTTCATCATCGCCTTCGCCGCGCTGGCCCTGACGGGCATCCTGGGCTGGGTCGTCACCAGCGCCACGCGCGCCGAACCGTTCGTCAACCTGGCCCTGTACGGCCAGCGCAATTTTCTCGTCGCCACCGTGCTGTCGGCCGTGACGGGCATGGGCCTGTATGGCTCGGCCTTTTTGCTGCCCCTGTTCCTGGGCCAGATCGCCGGCTATTCGCCGATGCAGATCGGTGAAGTCATCATGTGGGTGGGCTTGCCGCAGCTGTTCATCATGCCGTTTGTCGCCAAGCTGTCGTCGAAGGTGGACAACCGCATCCTGTGCTCGTTCGGCCTGCTGCTGTTCGGCGGTTCGTGCATGATGAATGCCTACATGGACGCTTCCACCGGTTACGACCAGTTGTTGTGGTCGCAGGTGGTGCGCGCGCTGGGCCAGCCCTTCGTCATGCTGACCCTGTCGAACTTCGCCATGAAGGGTATCGCGCCGAAGGACATGGCGTCCGCTTCGAGCCTGTTCAACATGACGCGCAACCTGGGCGGCTCGATTGGCATCGCCCTGCTGGCCACCGCCCTGAGCACCCGCGAGCACTTTCACTCGCAGCGCCTGGGTGAAGCGATCAACGCGTATTCCAGCGCCACGCAGCTGCGCATCGACCAGTTGACGTCCTCGTTCATGGCCAAGGGCTATGACGCCGTCACGGCCGGCAACCAGGCCTTGCAGGCGATCGACGGCATCGTGCGCCGCGAAGCGTATGTGATGGCTTACAACGACGGCTTCTTCCTCGTCGGCGCCATCCTGCTGGCCTGTATCGTGCCCCTGTGGCTGGCCGACAAACTCAAAGCCCCCGGTGGCGGTGGCGGCGGTCATTGACCGCGCACAGGCCGCACGTGCAGCACCTCAAGAACAAGAAGGTACACATCATGAACACAGTTATGACCAAAATCGCCGCAGCCGCCTCGCTGGCCGTGCTGCTTGCCGCCTGCGGCACCGTGGGCCAGGATTTCAAGGCGCCCGCCAATCTGGCCGGCATCGACACGGCCACGTTCCGCCACGGCGCGGGTAGCGCGGACGCCGCGCAATTGCCGGCCGAATGGTGGAACGTATTCGGCGACGACACCCTGAACCGGCTGGAACAAGCCGCGCTGCGCGACAACCCGAGCGTGAAAGCGGCCGGCGAACGCCTGCTGCAGGCGCTGGCGCAAAGCGGCACGGCGCGCGCCAACCAGGGCCCGAGCGTGAACGTCAGCACGGGCATTTCGAACTCGCGCACCTCGGCCAACACCTCGCAGGGCCTGGCCCTGGGCAACCGCTCCATCAGCGGCAACAATTTTTCCGTCGGCGGCACGCTGTCGTATGAAGTCGACTTGCTGGGCCGCGTCAAACGCATGGTCGAAGCGGCGGACTCGCAGGCGCTGGCGGCGCAGGCGGACCGCGACGGCGTGCTGCTGATGCTGTCGGCGCAAGTGGCCAGCAATTACTGGCAGCTGCGGGGGCTGGATGCGGAAATGGCGATCTTGAATGGCGCGCTCGACACGCGCCGCGAATCGGCCCAGCTGGTTGAGGCGCGCTTCAACGCGGGCCTGACGAATGAGCTGGACCTGGCGCGCGCGAAAGTGGAACTGTCGAACGCGCAAGCCGACCTGCATGAAGTCAAGCGCCAGCGCAACCAGCTGGAAAACAGCCTGGCCACCCTGACGGGCAAGCCGCCGTCGGCGCTGCAGCTGCCGGTGGCCGCCGAGCCTTCCAGCCTGCCGCTGCCGCCAGGTATCCCTGTCGGCTTGCCTGCCAGCCTGCTGGCGCACCGCCCGGACCTGGTTTCCAGCGTGGCGGGCCTGCGCGCGGCGAATGCGCAGGTGGGCGTGGCCGAAGGCGCGTTTTACCCTTCGCTGCAATTGACGGGCAATTTCGGCTATGCGTCCGAAAAGCTGCGCGACCTGGCGCAGGGCGGTTCGCGCCAGTTCAGTTTTGGTCCGCTGGCCCTGTCCCTGCCCATCTTCGACGGTGGCCGCAACCAGGCCAACCTGGATTTGTCCAAGGCGCGCTATGCGGAAGCCGTGGCGAATCATGAAACAAAGCTCTTGACGGCCTTGCGCGAAGTGGAAGATGCGCTGTCCGATGTGGAGCAGCGCCAGTTGCAGGGCGACGCCCAGGCCCTGTCGCAGGCAGCGGCGGCGCGCGCCTACCTGGTGGCGCGCACGCGCTACGAGCGCGGCATCTCGTCCTACCTGGACGTGACCGATGCGCAACGCAGCTCGCTGGCGGCGGACCGCGCCGCCGCGCAGATCAAGACCCAGCGCCTGCTGGCGACGGTCGCCGTGGCCAGGTCCCTTGGTGCCGGCTGGCAGCCGGACGGCGAACTGGCCAAGCTGGCGTCGGCGCCCGCCGCAAAGGCCAACTAGGCTCCTCCAGTTACGTGAGCGTGGCCGGCGGCGGTGTCGCCGCCGGCCCGTAGCGTTCCAGCAGAAAATCGATGAAAGTCGTCAGCTTCGGCGTGGGCTGGCGGTCGCGCGCATACACGAGGTGCATGGGGCGCGGCGCCGGTACGTAGTCGGCCAGCAGCGGCACCAGCTTGCCGGCGGCGATATCGCCGGCCATCAGGATTTCCGCCTGCATGACGATGCCGAAGCCGTGCAGGGCCGCCACGCGCAGCGCCTGCCCATTGTTCGAACGGAAGCGGCTCTCGCGCACGGGGCTGCCGTCGTCGTCGCCGCTCCTGGCCAGGCGCCAGCGCACATGGCGCGTCCACTGCATGAAATCGAGGCATTCGTGGCGCGCCAGATCGGCCGGCGTGCGCGGCGTGCCGTGTCTGGCCAGGTAGGCGGGCGCGGCGCAGATCACCATCGCATACGGCCGCAGCGCGCGCGCCACCATGGCGGAATCTTCCAGCTTGCCGATGCGGATGGCGGCGTCGAATCCTTCTTCCACCAGGTCCACCGTCCTGTCGTTCAGGTTCAATTCCAGGCTCACTTCCGGATACGCATCGAGGTAGTCGGCCAGCAGCGGCGCGATGCACTCGCTGCCGAACGACACGGGCGCCGTGATCTTCAGCTTGCCGCGCGGCGCCGTGCGCATGGCTTCCGCACCCCGTTCGGCCGCATGGATGCTGGCCAAAATCTGGCGGCACTGCTCCACATATTGCTGGCCGATTTCCGTCAGGCTTTGCCGCCGCGTCGTGCGCGCCAGCAGCCGCGCGCCCAGCCGCTCTTCCAGGTATTTGATGTGCTTGCCCACCATCACGGGCGAAATCTGGAATGCCTCGGCGGCGGCCGTGAAACTGCCCGCATCGACGACGGCGACAAAAATTTCCATGCTGCGCAATTTATCCATGGCGCCTTGATTGCAAACTGTAGATTAGTAATCTTGTAAATTCTAGCGTATTTATTCCTTTTTGTAAGCGGCGCATACTGGCTCCATCGTTCAACCAGACAAGGAAGCATCATGAAAATCGTTATCATCGGCGCCAGCGGCACCATCGGCACGGCTGTCGCCGCCCAACTGGCGCAACGCCATGAAATCATCGAGGTGGGCAGCCGCAGTGGCACGCACCAGGCCGACATGGGCGACATCGCGCAAGTGCGCGCCCTGTTCAAGCGCATCGGCAAGGTCGATGCCGTCGTCGTCACGGCCGGCAAGCTGCATTTCGGCCCCCTGGCCGAATTTACGCCCGAGCAATTTCAGCTGGGCCTGGACAGCAAGCTGATGGGCCAGGTCAACGTGGCGCTGGTGGCGCAGGAATACCTGAACGACGGCGGCTCGATCACGCTCACGAGCGGTATCGTGGCCGAGCAGCCCATCCGCTTCGGCACGGCCGCCACCATGACCAACGCGGCCGTGGAAGGTTTCGTGCGGGGCGCCGCCATCGAGTTGCAGCGCGGCGTGCGCATCAATGTCGTCAGCCCCACGGTGCTGGAAGAGTCGCTGGAGTCGTATGGCCCCTTCTTCTACGGCTTCGAACCGGTCGCCGCCAGCCGCGTGGCCCTGGCTTACAGCCGCAGCGTGGAAGGGGCGCAGACGGGACAGGTATACAAGGTCTGGTAAGCCGCTTGCCATGCCATGGGGCAGGTGGGACAATCGCAGGCTGAACAAGGAAGCGGCCGCGCCGTGATGGTGCGGGGCGCTTGCTTGCTGTGAACCATACACCGAGGCCCCATGAAAAACATCCTGATTCCCCTGCTGATGACCGCTGCCGTCGGCAGCGCCTGCGCCGCGACGCCAGCCGCCGCACCAGCCACCCCGGCCACCGCGCAACAGCTGACCAGCATGAGTGCCCGCTATGCGCCCGTCGCGCTGACGGCCGATGTCACGCACCTGTCCGCGGGCGACCGCCAGGCCATCGCCAAGCTGGTCGAGGCGGCCAAGCTGGTCGACGTGCTGCAGCTGCGCCAGCGCTGGTCCGGCAATGAAGCGCTGTGGGCGGCCTTGAAGAAGGACAAGTCGGCCCTGGGCCAGGCCCGTCTGAACTATTTCTGGATCAACAAGGGTCCCTGGTCGGTGCTCGACGCCCACGCCTCGTTCATGCCGGCCAGCTATGCCGGCATCACGATTCCCGCGCACAAGCCGGAAGCGGGCAATTTCTATCCGCAGGGCGCCACCAAGGCCAGCCTGGAAACGTGGATGAATGGTTTGTCGCCAGACGACAAACAGCAGGCGCAATGGTTTTTCACGACCATCCGCGCGGGCAAGGACGGCAAATACCAGACGATCAAATACTCGGACGAGTACAAGGTGGAACTGAAGCAACTGGCCAAGCTGCTCGACGAGGCGGCCACCGCCACGGACAATGCATCGCTGAAGAAATTCCTGACCCTGCGCGCCAAGGCTTTCCTCGACAACGACTATCTGCCGTCCGACTTCGCCTGGATGGACCTCGATTCGCCCGTCGACATCACCATCGGCCCGTACGAAACGTATAACGACGAGCTGTTCGGCTACAAGGCCGCCTTCGAAGCCTACGTGAACATCCGCGACCAGGCAGAAACGCAAAAACTGAACTTCTTCGCCAAGCACATGCAGGAGCTGGAAGACAACCTGCCGCTCGACGCCCAGTACCGCAACCCGAAAGTGGGCGCGCTGGCGCCGATGGTGGTGGTCAACCAAGTGTATGGCGCGGGCGACGGCAACATGGCCGTGCAGACGGCCGCCTACAACTTGCCGAACGACGAGCGCATCATCAGCGCGCGCGGTTCCAAGCGCGTCATGCTGAAAAACGTGCAGGAAGCCAAGTTCAAGGCCACCCTGACGCCGATCTCGAAACTGGTGCTCACGCCCGAAGCGCAGCAGGACGTGGATTTCAATTCCTTCTTCACGCACATCCTCGCGCATGAAATCATGCACGGCCTGGGCCCGCACGCCACCATCGTCGACGGCAAGCCATCGACGCCGCGCCAGGACTTGAAGGAAGCGTATTCCACCATCGAAGAAGCCAAGGCCGACATCACGGGCCTGTTTGCGCTGCGCTACATGATGGACAAGGGCCAGTTGAACGATACCCTGGGCCAGGGCGACGTGGCCGAGCGCAAGCTGTACAACACTTTCCTCGCTTCCGGTTTCCGCACCCTGCATTTCGGCTTGACGGATTCGCATGCGCGCGGCATGGCCATCCAGATGAATTACATCCTCGACAAGGGCGGCTTTGTGTCGCTGGGCGATGGCAAGTTCGGCGTCGATTTTGGCAAGATCAAGCAAGCCGTGATCGACCTGGACCGCGAATTTCTGACCATCGAGGCGACGGGCGACTATGCGCGCGCGCAAGCGATGATGAGCAAATACGTGGTCATCCGCCCGGAAGTGCAGGTGGCGCTCGACAAGATGAAGGCCGTGCCCAACGATATCCGTCCGGAATTCGTCACGGCCCGCGCGCTGGACAAGGCGGCGAAGAAATAAGCCCGAGCTTGACTATTCTCAGTGTGAAAAGCCGGCGCCTTTGCGCCGGTTTTTTTTCGTCTTTATTTGTGAAAAGTTGCCAGTTTTTCCTTGTGGAAATATCCGCGCCGCTTACCCTGCAATGGTTGCTGCCCCATTTGTCCTGTCGACCCCATGCCCAATCCGCTCTTACTGATGAGCTTGCTCATCGCCCTATCTCCTTTGCCCGCCGTGGCTGCCGCCAGTCTCACCGATCTGGAAGTGCGCTGGCTGCAGGCGGGCCAGCCCGTGATCGCGTTTGCGCGGGCGCAAGGTTTGCCCATCGATATCATCGTGCAGCCGCAGGAGGCGCCCGGCGCCGTGCCGCTGGCGCTGGGCTACGCAGCCGGGCGCTGCAAGCTGGTGCTGTCCTTGCGCGGCAATGCCATGGCCGATACTGTCCTGCAGGGCGTGCCGCCCGCGCGCGACGGCTTCATGATCGAAGCGATGACGGCGCATGAAATCGGCCATTGCCAGCGCTATGCGCAGGGCGACTGGCATGCCTTGCCGCGCGGCTTTGTCGAGCCGCTCAGCATGCAGCGGGGCAGGTTGACACCGCTGGCGCAGGAGTTGTGCGAGACGCGCCGTGAAGAGGCCTATGCGGATCTGGTGGCTCTGGCCTGGATGCATGGGCGCCACCCCGGCCAGTACCAGCAGGTGCTGGCCTGGATGCGCGGCGTGCGCGCGGCTGGCGAGGCCGTGGATGGTTCGCACGCCACGCAGGCATGGCTGGCGCTGGCCGATGGCGCGGGTGCATTTGATGACTCCGCTTCACCATTTGAACAGGCGCAAGTATTGTGGCGGAAGGGCTTGAGCGGCGACAAATAAACATGATTTTTCACGCGGATGGCCTGTCAGCGTGTGCTGTCGCACGGAGCTTTGCGTCCGGCAGGGGTCTAATCTGGGCATCAATTAACCAGAGAGGAACCATCATGAACAAAATGATCGCACTCATGCTGGCCGCCAGTGCCAGCGCCTTGCTTGCCGCCACGCCCGCGTATGCGCAGGATGCCTCATACAAGAGTTTGACGGACAAGGCATCCAGTGATTACAAGCAGGCCAAGGCCGCCTGCGACAGCCATAGCGGCAACGCGAAAAAAGTCTGCGTGGAAGAAGCCAGGGTGGCGCGCGCCAAGGCCGATTCGGACGCCGTGGCCCAGTACCGCAACACGCCGCGCGAGCTGGGCAAGGCCCGCAAGGACGTCGCCAATGCCGAGTATGACCTGGCCAGGGCCAAGTGCGGCGACCGCACTGGCGCCGATAAAACCACGTGCATGAACGATGCCAAGGCGGCGAAAACGGCGGCCCTGGCCGACGCGAAAACGGGCGCCAGGGCCGGCACCAATGTGGCGCAAAATCCGCCCGCCACGACGAAGGAAAATTGCGACGCCATGGAGGCGACGGCCAAGGCTGCCTGCGTGACGCGCAACGCGGCCGGCAGCACGAAGACGGCCGTGGCCGACTCCGTCATCACCACCAAGATCAAGGCTGACCTCGTCAAGGACAATGACTTGAAAGCGCTCGATGTGCACGTGGAAACGGTGAACGGCGTCGTCATGCTCAGCGGCTTCGTGCCTTCCCAGGCGCAAGTGAAAAAAGCGGCCGACCTGGCCCGTGGCGTGGAAGGCGTGACGGATGTGAAGAATGGCTTGAAAGTGAAGTAAGCGCATTTTGTACAGATGTTAAGGCCAGGGCTGGAGCCGCACGCAGCAGTGCAGCTCCAGCTTTTTTTGATTGTATAAATTACGATCATAATATAACATGGGAAAAAGCCCGCCAGCAGGCGGTGCTGGGCTAACTCTTTTCTCATGGGGACTGCATGCTTTCCTATCCTTTTTCGCAATGGCTGGAGCGGCGCGGCATCCACTTTGCCTGGGTCATCGTCGCCATCACTTTTCTCACGGCATTAACCTCGTCGGCCGCGCTGGGCTTGCCGGGCGCGCTGATGCAACCGTTGAGCCGAGAATTCGGCTGGGATGCGGAGCAGATTTCCTCGGCCCTGGCCGTGCGCTTCGTGCTGTTCGGTTTGATGGGCCCGTTTGCCGCCATCCTGATGGAGCGCTTCGGCTTGCGCAATATCATCTGCGTGGCCCTGGGCCTGATCGCCGCCGGCATGCTGCTGGCCACGCGCATGACGCAGTTCTGGCACCTGGTGGCCCTGTGGGGCATCTTGCTGGGCCTCGGTTCGGGCATGACGGCGCTGGTCTTGAGCGCCGTGGTGGCGAACCGCTGGTTCGAGACGCACCGGGGCCTGGTGGTGGGCGTGCTGACGGCCAGCTCGGCTACGGGCCAGCTGCTGTTCCTGCCCGTGGGCGCCTGGCTGATCGAGCATTACGGCTGGCGCACGGCCGTCATGCCCGTGTTTGCCGCCTGCGCCATCGTCGCCGTGCTGGCCTTCCTGTGCATGCGCAACCGTCCGCAGGATGTGGCCTTGCGTCCGTATGGCGCCGATCCGGCCACGCCGCTGGCGCCACCGCCAGCAGCGAAGATGACGTTTGCCACGCCCTTTTTGATCTTGCGCAGTGTTGCCGCGAATCGCACCTTCTGGATACTGTTCGGCACCTTCTTCATCTGCGGCCTCAGCACCAACGGATTGATCCAGACGCATTTCATTTCCCTGTGCAGCGACTCGGGCCTGTCCGCCGTGCCGGCCGCGTCCGTGCTGGCCATGATGGGCGCCTTCGACCTGTTCGGCACGATCCTGTCGGGCTGGCTGTCGGACCGCTATGACAACCGGAAATTGCTGTTTTGGTACTACGGCTTGCGGGGCTTGTCGCTGTTCTGGCTGCCGTATTCGGAATTTACCTTGTACGGCCTGTCGCTGTTCGCCATGTTCTACGGCCTGGACTGGATCGCCACCGTGCCGCCCACCGTCAAATTGGTGGGGGCCACGTTTGGCCGGGAGCGGGCGGGCATGGTGTTCGGCTGGATCTTCGCCGGCCACCAGTTGGGCGCCGCCGTGGCCGCGTATGGCGCGGGCCGCATCCGCACCCTGATGCTGACCTACAACCCGGCCCTGTTCGCGGCCGGCGCCGCCTGCCTCGTCGCCGCGTTGATGGTGCTGGCAATTCAACGTCAGAAGGCGGCCGTGGCCTCCGCCCAGCCCGCATGAAAAAAGCCAGGTCCGCGTGTGCGGAGCCTGGCTTTTTCATTTTTCAAGAACGTTTCAGGACTTATTTGAGGTATTTGGCCAGCCAGCCTTCCAGTTCGCTGTAGAAGAAGCGGCTGTTCTCGCCCTTCAAAATCCAGTGGTTTTCGTCCGGGAAGACCAGCAGTTTCGCCGGCACGTTCAGGCGTTGTTGCACGGCAAAGTTCATCAAGGCATTGTTGGCCGGCACGCGATAGTCGAGCTCGCCCACGGTGATCAGGATCGGCGTGGTAAAGCCCGTGCCTTTTTCGTGGTTGCCCGCTTGCATGACCGGGCTTTGGTCGCGCCACACGGGCAGGTTCGACCAGACGGGGCCGCCTGCATTCGTTTCACGGCCGAAACCTCCGTCGCTGGTGCCCCACTGCATGATCAGGTCCATTTCGCCCGCGTGCGAGACGATGGCCTTGTAGCGCGTGGTGGTCGCTTGCAGCCAGTTGGCCAGGTGGCCGCCATAGCTGGCGCCGCCGGCGGCCAGTTTCGTGCCGTCGATGAATGGATATTTCTTGATGGCTTCATCGACACCCTGGTTGACTTCGTCGCCCGGGCCCTTCAATGGGTCGAATTGAATCGAGCGCGAGAATTCCTCGCCATAGCCGGTGGAACCCTTGTAGTCCGTCAGCAGCACGACATAGCCGGGCTTGGCCAATAAATGATAGTTCCAGCGCAGCACGAACTGGTCGCGCCACATGCTGGCCGCGCCGCCGTGGATGACAGTAAACAGCGGATATTTCTTGTTCGGGTCGAAATTGGCTGGCTTGACGAGCATATTGTGGATCTGGCGGCCGTCGGCCGTCGTGAACCAGAAGTGCTCGGGCGCCTGCCAGTCGATCTTATCTGCCTTGTCCGTATTGAAAGCCGTCAGGCGTTTCGGTTGCTTGCCGTTGAAGGCATAGATTTCCGGCGGGTTGATGGCGGACTCCCACACGCCGACCAAGGCCTTGCCGCCGCTGCTCAGCGAGTTGATGGTGCCCGTAGGCAAGGATGGCTCTTCGCGCACGTCGCCGCCCCTGGCGTCGATCGAGTACAGCTTTTCCAGGCCCGCATGTTCATAGCTGAAGAGGACGCGCTTGCCGCCTTCGGGCAGCACGAAGCGGGAGATCGAACGGTCCAGCTTGGCCGTCAGGATGGTCGGTGCAGGGTTGCTCATCGGCCAGGCGAAGCTGGCCAGGCGCTTCACGTCATACACTTTACCGGGCGTTTGCGCGTCGCTGAGGGCGAACAGGGTCTTGCCGTCGGCGGCAAATTTCAGGGAACCGTAGCTATGTTTGTCCTGCGTCAAGCGCTGCGCTTCGCCGCCCGCCACGGGCAGCAGATACAGTTGCGAGTAGACGGCTTCGCGCTGGGCCGCATCGCGGTTGGTGGCCGCGTTGAAGACGACGGCTTTGCCGTCCGGCGTCCAGACGGCGTCCAGCGATTGTCCCTCGTCGCCCTGGCCGCCGCCGAAGCCCGGCAGGGTGACCAGTTGCGTGCCCGACAGGATGTCGCGCGGCGTGTTTTCACCTTTCGTATCAGGCTGCACATCGACGATGAACAGGCGCACCTGCTTGTCGGTCAGCCACTTGTCGAAATAGCGGGGCGCCGTCGTTTCATACGAACGGGCGCTGTATTTGCGCTCCTTGCGCTCTTTCGCGCTTTGCTTGACGTCGGCTTCCGTCTTGTTGCCTGGATAGATGTCGCTGATGAACAGCAATTGCTTGCCGTCCGGACTCCATTTCGGCATGCGCGCGCCCAGGGTGAGCGAGGTCAGGCGTTGCGCTTCGCCGCCGGCGGCCACGTCGAGGCGGTAAATCTGGCCCGCTTCATCGCCGTCGCGCTTGGCAACGAAGACCAGCTGGCGGCTGTCCGGCGACCAGGCCACGGCGCTTTCGCCGCCCTTGGAAGAGGTCAGGCGGCGCGCAGGGCTGTCGTCAAGCAGCGACTTGATCCACAGGTCGGACGATTGGTCCTTGTTGTCGTAGGCGCTGTCGACCACGGAAAACACGGCCCATCGCCCATCGGGGCTGGCGACGGGCGCGCCCACCCGTTTCATCAGCCACACGTCTTCATGCGTGATGGCGTGCCTGGCCTGCGTGGCGGCAACTGGGGTGGTGGCCTTGGTATTGGCGGCGTGGACGGTCGTTGCCAGCGAGGCGCAGGCCGCTGCGATCAGCAGCGAGCCGAGGGAACGGCGAAGACGGGGTGAGGTCATGGGCGTGGTCCGGAGTAGTGAAAAAAGTACAGCGGGCAACATTATTGCCCATCGTTTCCTGCACTGCCAAGGCTGTGTACCGTTACTTACCAGGCCGGCGCACGCATGGCGGACGGGTGGGGCGTATCCGATCAGTTAAACTTGCCGCTTTACTCACGCTGGCGCCGATTCAACATGAAAATTAGTCTACCCTTATTGAAAACGCTATTGCTGGGCGCGAACTGCCTGCTGGCCGCCCCGGTTTTTGCCGCTGCCGCCGCACCGTACCCGAATACCAGCGCCATGGGCGTGGGTCACGCGGAAAGCACGGCCTGGTATGCGGCTTGCCTGAAGGTCAAGGATGCGGCGCCGCCGGCCGACTTGCCGGCGCCGTCCGCCGTGGCGTCCCTGCAGCAATGCCAGGCAACGGACCTGTATTACGATACCAAGAGTATGTCCTCGCCCAAGCCGGCCGACTGGCGTCCCGCGCGCCATTGCGCCATGGCCACGCAGAACAGCGCCGTGCTGATGATGCTGTACCAGAATGGGCAGGGCGTGCAGAAAGACCCGTTGCTGGCGCTGAAGTATGCGTGCAGCATCGATGCGGCGCCGGCCGAGATGCGGGGACGCATCGAGCACTTGCAGCAGATCAATGCCAGCGGACGCGGCATGATCGACCTGTGCGACGACATCACCAGCGGCTACATGATGGGCGTGTGCAGCGCCATCGATGCGCGGCAAAAGCAGCGCGTGCGCGCGCAGGCGACAGATAAGGTCAGTGCGGCCATGCCGGCCGTGGCGCAAGCGTCGCTGCAAAAGCTGCAGGCGGCGGCAAGCAAGTTTGCCGACGCGCGCGCGGCGAATGAAACGGATTTGAGCGGCACGGCGCGCGCCGCCCTGAGCATCGCCGCCCGCACGGCCGAGCTCGACCAACTGGCGCACGATCTGCGCGAGTATGAAGCGGGCAAGTTGCCAGAAAGCATGTCCAAGGAACAGGCGGCGGCGCTCGACAAGGAACTCAACGCCATCTACGGCAAGCTCATGAAAAAGCCGGCGGAAACCCATGCGGGCGCTGTGGGTAAGGATGGCATCCGCGCCACCCAGCGCTTGTGGCTGGCGTACCGCGATGCCTGGATGAATTTTGGCGCCGTGCGCTATCCAGCCGTGACGAGCGAGACCTGGGCCGGCCGGCTGACGTCGCGGCGCAATGTGCAACTGCAAGATTTGCTGGGGAATTGAGCCATGCGGGAAGCGTACTACCACGAAGACGATTTTTGCATGATCGAATTGTTGCCGCTGGATAATCTACAGCACTGTCTGACGCAGATGGGCGAGCAGCAGGCGTTCGCCGACGCGCACCGCAGCGGCGCCGGCTGGACGGACATGTATGTGCCCGAGGCGCCGCCGTCGCCGCTGCGCGCGCTGGGCCTCACGGCGGACCAGCTGCGCCTGGCGCTGGCGGACGCCTTGCCGCCCTACGACGCCGTCTACACGGGCTACAGCAGTTACCGGGTGGAATGCAAGAACGTGCTGGCCTTTGGCAGCGAGCACACGGAAACCCTGTTCGCCGGCCTGGACGACAAGGGCATCGTGTGCGACCTGTGGTGCAGCGATGGCATGCCCGAGCTGTTGCTGCTGCCCTTGAAGGAACGGTTGCTGCTGGCCGACTGGGGCGCGGGGTTTGCGTGCCCGCTGGCCGATGGGGAACTGTTCGCCCGTTATCTGCAGGAATACGAACTCGACTGATTTATTCGCAGGCGATGGCGTTCGGTTGCGCCACTTTGATGACCGACGCCAGGCGCGCCATGTCGTTGCCGTCGCCTTGCTCCACATATGGTTGATACGTATCAATGACGATGCGCGCACGCGCCTGCCAACCGCAATTGTCGGCCTGGCGCGCGGGTACGCGCAGCAGGCGCCGCGCCTCGCCATCGTTGCTGAAACAAAACCACGCATCGTGCGTGGCGGCAGGGCGGGGCAAACGGCCCCACTGCGCCTTGTCGGGCGCGAAGCAGACGCGGTTGCCGATGATTTCCAGGCTCATCTCGTCCGTGCGCGCGCTGTACTGGCCGTCGAGCACGATGGGTGTTTGCGCCTGTGCGGACAGGCAGGCGCAGGCCAGGAGGAAGAGGGTGGCGGCAAGTTTCATGCTTTTCTTTCAGGGCTGGCAAGACGAAGGGCCAGTATAACCGGGGGCTGGAAACGAAAAAAGCCAATCCCGGAGGATTGGCTTTTTAGTACTGCGCATTCGTGGTAGGCCGTGCGGGATTCGAACCTGCGACCAACGGATTAAAAGTCCGCTGCTCTACCAGCTGAGCTAACGACCCGAAAGAGGCCGCATTATATATCAGTTGAAAAAGAATGCAAAGCATTCCTGCGAGAAAGTGCCGGCCTGCTAAGGCAGGGCCGCCGTGAGCTTCAGCACTTCGTCGAGACTGGTCGTGCCATCGATGATCTTGCGCGCGCCGGCGATGCGCAGCGGCGTCATGCCGTCCAGCAGGCTCTGGCGGCGCAGCGCGTGCAGGTCGGCGCCCGCCTTGACCAGCTGGCCGAACGTTTCCGTCACGCCCAGCAGTTCATAGATGCCGGCCCGCCCCAGGTAGCCGCTGTGCCGGCACAGGGCGCAGCCGACGGGGCGGTACGCTGCGGCCGGCCGTTCCAGCTGTCCGCCCGTCAGGCGCTGCCAGGCAGCGGCGCCGGGAGCGGCGTCCAGCTGCTTGCAGGCTGCGCACAGGCAGCGCAGCAAGCGCTGCGCCAGCACGCCGGCCAGGCATGCTTCCAGCAGATAGGCGGGCAAGCCCAGTTCCAGCAGGCGCATGACGGCCGAGGGCGCGTCATTGGTGTGCAGGGTCGACAGAACCAGGTGTCCGGTCAGCGCCGCCTGGATGGCCATCTCGGCCGTGGCCAGGTCGCGGATTTCGCCCACCATGATGATGTCGGGATCTTGCCGCATCAGCGCCCGCACGCCATCGGCAAACGACAGTTCGATGCCGGCCTGGGTTTGCACCTGCATCTGGTTGAAGGCCGGTTCGACCATTTCGATGGGGTCTTCCACCGTGCACACATTGACTTCGCTGCCGGCCAGCACCTTCAGGGTGCTGTACAGGGTGCAGGTCTTGCCCGAGCCGGTGGGACCCGTCACCAGCACGATGCCGTGCGTGCGTGCCGTCAGCTGGCGCCAGCGTTCGGCGTCCGCGGGTGGGAAGCCCAGCTCGGCCAGGCTCTTGACGGCCACTTCCGGGTCGAAGATGCGCATGACGAGCTTTTCGCCGAAGGCCGTGGGCAAGGTCGACAAACGCAGCTCGATTTCCTGGCCCTGCGCATTGCGCGTCTTGATGCGGCCATCCTGGGGACGGCGCTTTTCCACCACGTCCATGCGTCCGAGCAACTTGATGCGCGCCGTCATGGCCAGCAAGACCACGGGCGGCAACTGGTAGGCCTGGTGCAGGCGGCCGTCGATGCGCAGGCGCACGAGGCCCGCGTCGCGCTTCGGTTCCAGATGGATGTCGGAGGCGCGCTGGGCAAACGCGTATTGCCACAGCCAGTCGACGATGCGCACCACGTGCTGGTCGTTGGCGTCCAGGTTACCCTTGTTGCGGCCCAGTTCCACCAGTTGTTCGACATTCTGGCGCAGCGCCAGGTCTTGCGTGGAGGCTTGCCGGGCCACCTTGACGGAACTGGCCAGGCTGAAAAATTGCGTGATGGCGTCGGCGATGTGCAGCGGATTGGCGATGACCAGGCTCAGCTTGCGCGGCGCCAGCTTGCCCAGCTGTGCCTGCCAAGCGAGCGCGTACGGCTGGGCCGTGGCGATGACGATGCGCTCCGGCGTGCTTTCCACGGGCAGGATGTTGAAGCGGGCCGCATAGCCGGCCGTCATGACGTCGGCCACCTGGCTGAAATCGATGTGCAGGGGATCGATGCGCACATACGGCAGGCTTGCGCGTTGCGCCAGCCAGGCGCACAGGGTGTCGAGCGTCAGCGCGCCGTGGGCGATGCTGCACAGCGGATGCAGGGCCGGCGCCGGCAGCAGGGCGGCCTGGGCGCCGATGGCGGCCGCTTGCGCCGCGTCGAGCAAGCCGTCTTCCTGCAACCAGGCCAGCAGTTGCGACAGTTGCAGCGGCGTATCGGGAGAAGGAGGGGATGCGGGCATGGCCGGCGCCTTTCCGGGCTGCCGGCCTTGCCTGGACTTGCCGGCGGTTACAGGGTGCTGACGATGCCCTTGACCCAGGACTTGGCGGGCAGCTTGGTCTCGGCGACGATCTGCTTGGCGCGCTCGAGCAGGGCGGCTTGCGCTTCGGCATCGAGTGCCACTTTCGTCTTGAAAGCGATGGCCACCACGTTCCCATCATGGACTTCCGGCAGGCAGATCACCTGTTCGAACGCAAACTTCATCGCCTTGATGTTCTTTGCATAGCTGGGATGGTCGCCAAACAGGTTGACCGTCATGATGCCGTGCGGCGCCAGGCAGGCGCAACAGGCGGAATAGAACTCGGCGCTGTCGAGCACGGGACCGCGCGCCGTGGCGTCGTACAAGTCCACTTGCAGGGCGTCGAGCGTGCCGTGGTTGGCGTCATCATTGACGTAGTCGAGCGCATCCATCTCGCGCACGTGCAGGCGCTCGTCGTTGGGCGGCAGCTTGAACATCGATGCGCAGATGGTGATGACGGACGGGTTCAGTTCGATGGCCTCGACCTGCGCCTGCGGGAACTGGCGGTAGCAGAACTTGGTCAGCGCGGCCGTGCCCAGGCCCAGCTGGGCGAGGCGCTGCGGCTGTTCGATCCACAGCATCCACGCCATCATCTGCTGCGCGTATTCGAGTTCCGGCCAGTCCGGCTTGCGGATGCGCATGGCGCCCTGCACCCATTCCGTGCCGAAATGCAGATAGCGCACGCCATCCATTTCCGACAGGGTGACAGGGGCGTAGCGGGGCTTGCGCGCAGGGCGCGAGGATTCGACTTGTTCGATGGATTTTCGTTTGATAAGCATAAGGCGGCCTGAAAGTGTGCCGCATTATAGCCCGTGCCGGGGCGCCATAAAAAATGCCAGCCGCTGGGGCTGGCATGGTAAGGGCCGGTTGCCGCGCTTACTGTTGAGCAGGCTCGATGGATACGCGCAGACGGATGCGTTCGCCCGGATCGTAGGACATGATGCTCGTGTAGTTGCGGCCGCGGTAATCGTACGTGACCTGGTAGCCATTGTTGCGCGATTCCCAGTGGTCGACCTGACGGCATTGCTTGACGGCTTGTTCCTGCATGCCGCCCTGGTAGTTGTTCTGGTTGTCGACACGGTCGCCGACGACGGCGCCGGCAATCGCGCCAGCGGCTGCCGCAGCCGTGCGGCCATTGCCGCCGCCGACCTGGCTGCCGAGCAGGGCGCCGGCGATACCGCCGACGATGGAGCCGCCAGCGCTGCGCTGTTGCGGCGGTGCCTGGACTTGCACGTATTCCGTACGGCATTCCTGGCGTGGACGATTGATCTGTTCCACTTGCGGCACGACGCGCACGACCTTGCCGAAATCTTCAAAGTCGGCGGCCTGGGCGAGTGGCAATGCACCGATACAAAGGGCTGACATCATCAATTTGGCTTGCAAGTTCATTTGTAACCTCGTTATCTAGAGAATCTTTCAGGGTATTTTTTACAACTTGGGGCTATAGTAATCCCGCCGGGCGGCGACAAGTGTTTCGCGTGGCAACAAAATGTAACAGCCCAAGCCCCTTGCCCCACAGTCTGTAACATGCACTTTCAATCGATACAAGATGTTGAAGTGACTTGAAACCAGCGGTTTGTAACAAATCTTGCGTTTGACATCATATTCGGGTTGATTCATGCAGGACAACACGTTACCCTAATACGCGTATGGCTTATATAAAATCGCACTGAATCGCATAAAAGTTGATACAGATCGAATCACCGCGTGCGCATTGACCCGCGTGCGGGGATGCAATAAGAAGAGCAGCTAGAAGATATCCATACATAACAGGTCGATTTGAGGGAAAAATGAGTTTGTTACTAACCGTGCCGCCCAACCTTGTCCAGTCCATCCGTGCCTTTCGCGTGACCGAATTACAAGACGAGGCGATCCGTCTCGGGCAGCACTTTTTATATGCGCATTGCAACGCTGGACAGACCAAACAACAAGTCATCGGCATTATTGCAGAAGCATTCCTGTTTCCGAAGAACCTGGCGAAGAATTTCGACGCCCTGCGCCTGTGCCTGACGGATACCATGTTCAAGGCGGGCACGCAAACGGGCTTCCTGGTGGTGCTCGAGCAATTGCCAAATACGCAAAAATTCGACAAGGAAGCGCGCGAGATCCTGCTCGACGTGTTCCGCGACGCGGCCGACTACTGGGCCGAGAAGAAAGTCCCGTTCCGCGTCTTCTATTCGTTTGAGTAAATACTTACTCTTGCCGCAGCGCCCTCAAGCGGGCCTCCGGCGCAGGTGAAAACCGGCATCGCCGGGCGGCTGCGGCGCGCCGGCGCTCATGTTGCGCCGCAACAATAATACCGGCCTTTCTAGATTCGCATCGCCATAGCGGGTACAATGCGCGCTATGAAAAATATCGTTATCCTCATTTCCGGACGCGGCAGCAACATGGAAGCGGTCGTCCGCGCGGCGCAAGCCGAGCAATGGCCAGCCCGTATTGCCGCCGTCATCAGTAACCGGGCCGATGCCCAGGGACTGGTTTTTGCCGCGGAACACGGGATAGCGACGGCAGTCGTTGCCAACAAGGATTATGCCAGCCGCGAACAGTTCGATGCGGCGCTGCAAGCCGTGATCGACGGCTTCGCCCCCGACCTGGTCGTGCTGGCCGGTTTCATGCGCATCCTGACGCCGCCCTTCGTCGAGCATTACGCGGGGCGCATGCTCAATATCCACCCGTCGCTGCTGCCGCTGTTCCCGGGCATGGCGACGCACCGCCAGGCGCTCGAGGCGGGAGTGACGGAACACGGCGCGACCGTGCATTTCGTGACTGCCGAGCTTGACCATGGCCCGGCCGTGGCGAGCGCGGTGGTGCCAGTCTTGCCAGGCGACACAGAAGACAGCTTATCGGCGCGCGTGCTGGTACAGGAACATCTGCTTTACCCGCGCGCCATCCGCCTGTTCATTGACGATAAACTGTCAGTCGAGCATGGCCAGGTCCGCGTGGACCCTCAATAAAATATTACAGGAAGAATAACAATGAGATTGCCACCAGCGATACTTGCCAATGCTGAAGAAGTATTGCGCGAAATTTTACGTTTCACGGCCCCGGCCGACACCACCCTGTCGCGCTATTTCCGCGACCATCCGCGCCTCGGTTCGCGCGAACGCGGCGCCATCGCCGAAGGCATTTATGCCGTCCTGCGCAACAAATCGTTCTTCACGGACTTCGCCGAAGCGGGCAGCGGTCCGACCATGCGCCGCTTGACCATCCTCGGCCTGGCCGAAGCGGTGGGTGCCGACTCCTTGGGCGGCTTGACGGAAGAAGAAGTGGAATGGCTGGAACGCATCACGCAGATCGACCGCAGCCTGATGCCGTCGAACATGCGCGCCAACATGCCGACCTGGCTGTTCGACAAGCTGATCGCCCAGTTCGGCGAAGCGGAAACCATGAAGCTGGCCGATGCGCTGAACGCGCCGGCGCCGCTGGACTTGCGCGTCAACTCGCTCAAGGCAACGCGCGACGACGTGATGCTGGCCCTGGCCGAAGCGCCTATCCTCAGCACGCCGACGCCGTATGCCCCGCTGGGCTTGCGCGTGATCAAGAAGCCATCGTTGCAAAACCTGCCATTGTTCCAGAGCGGCGCCATCGAAGTGCAAGATGAAGGCAGCCAGATCCTGTCGCAGATCGTCGGCGCCAAGCGCGGCGAGATGGTCGTCGATTTCTGTGCCGGCGCGGGCGGTAAGACCCTCGCATTGGGCGCGCTGATGCGCAACACGGGTCGTTTGTACGCGTTCGACGTGTCGGAAAAGCGTTTGGCCAAGCTGAAGCCGCGCATGGCCCGCAGCGGCCTGTCGAACGTGCATCCGGTGCAGATCGCGCATGAGCGCGATGCCAAGATCAAGCGCCTGGCCGGCAAGATCGACCGCGTGCTGGTCGACGCCCCATGCAGCGGCCTGGGCACCCTGCGCCGCAATCCGGACGTGAAATGGCGCCAGCAGCCGAACTCGATCGTGGAATTGCAAGCCAAGCAGGCAGCCATCCTGGCCGGCGCGGCGCGCCTGGTCAAGGGCGGCGGCCGCCTGGTGTACGCCACCTGCAGCTTCCTGAACGAAGAAAACGACTTTATCGCCGAGCAATTCCTGGCCGCCCATCCGGACTTCACCCTGGTGCCGATGAGCAAGGTGCTGGCCGAACAGAAGATCGAGCTGGAAATGGGCGACTACCTGAAATTGTTGCCGCACTTGCACCAGACCGACGGCTTCTTCGCCGCCGTGTTCGAGCGCAAGGTCATGCCGAAAAAAGTCTACGCCGATGAAAAACCGGCCGACGATGCTGACGCTGAACAAGCCGAGTAAGCCTGTCACGGGCCGCCGCTGCACCTGGCAGTGGCGGCTTTCAATGCCGCCAGCCCGCCTGGCGGCATGGGCCTAGCCCCTCCGTATCACCTCCGTCCCACCCGTCTCACCTTCCGGACCGCATCCGCCATGAATGAAACCCCACTGCTGAATCTGATCACTGACTTTGTCGATGATTTCCGTCAACCGGCCATCCTGTGGCAGGCGCTGGTCATCGTCGCCTGCCTGGCGCTGAGCTGGCTGCTGGTGCGGCAGTTGCGCGTGTTCCTGCATCAGCGGGCGGAAGCGGCCACTGTCCCGGCCACGCCGGAAACCTTGCAGCGCACGGATAGTTTCATCCGCATCCTGACGCCCGTGCTGGCGGCCATGCTGCTGGGCATTGCGCAGCATTTCCTGGCCAAGTTCCAGTCCGTGAACCTGCTCAGTATTGCCATTCCCCTGTGCACCTCGATGGCGCTGGTGCGCTTCGGGTTTTATGTGCTGCGCCGCATTTTTGCCCGCCACGGCGACATCAGCCCGACCATGTTGCTGCTGGAAAAGATCTTCACGGTGGTGGTGTGGGCCGGTATGGCCCTGTACATCACGGGCCTGTGGCCGGAATTGCACACCTTCCTGGAAAGCATCGTCGTGCCGCTGGGACGCAACAAGGTGTCCGTGGCTGCCATCTTGCAAGCCGCTATTTCCGTGGCCGTGCTGCTGGTGCTGGCCATGTGGGCCGGTACCTCGCTCGACGAGCGCCTGATGAAAATGCAGGGCTTGCACACTTCCTTGCGCGTGGTGCTGTCGCGCATGGGGCGCGCCGTGCTGATCCTCGTTTCCGTGCTGGTCAGCCTGTCGCTGGTGGGCATCGACCTGACGGTGCTGTCCGTGTTCGGCGGCGCCTTCGGCGTGGCGCTGGGCTTCGGCTTGCAAAAGATCGCCGCGAACTTCGTGTCCGGTTTCATCATCCTGCTGGACCGCAGCCTGACCATCGGCGACATGATTACGGTGGGTCAATTCACGGGCAAGGTCACGCAAATCAATACGCGCTATACTGTGTTATTGGGTGGCGATGGCGTTGAATCCATCGTGCCGAATGAAATGCTGATTTCCGGCGGCGTGCAGAACATGTCGCTGAGCAACCGCATGGTCTGGCTGTCGACGGCCGTGTCGGTGGGCTATGAAACGGATCTGGATGTCATCTTCCCCTTGCTGGAAGCGGCGACGGCCAAGGTGCCGCGTGTGTCGCAAAGCAATCCGCCATCGGCTACCCTCGTGCGTTTCGGCGCCGACGGCCTCGATGTGCAGATCGGCTTCTGGATTGCGGACCCGGAAAATGGCACCGGCGGCGTGAAGTCGAATGTGAACCGCGCCATCTGGCGCACCTTGCAGGAACATAAGGTCACTGTACCGTTTCCGCAACGCGAATTGCGTATTGTTGGTACGCCTCCTGCCCCGCTCGCCAGCGCGGCAGAGGGTGAGTCCGCCCCATCCGGCACCCAGCCTTAACCTCGCTGCCTGCCTCCGATTTTGCCTGACCGCACCCATTAGGGCGTACAATCACGCCTAAAATTAACTCTGCCGGACCTCCAGAGTCACTGGAGCGACCGTGCGCACGCCCTGTCCACTTGGAGTAGTAGTAATGACATTGAGTTCCGTTTTACACGACGTTTTGCAGTTCATGGCAACTGGCATTACCGATCTGTCCGCATGGCAAGTTTTCCTGTACACCATGGTGGTCACGCATATCACCATCGCCAGCGTCACGATTTACCTGCACCGCCACCAGGCCCACCGGGCGCTGGAATTGCATGCGATCCCCAGCCATTTCTTCCGTTTCTGGCTGTGGCTGACGACGGGCCAGGTGACCAAGGAATGGGCGGCCATCCACCGCAAGCATCACGCCAAGTGCGATACGGAAGAAGATCCGCACAGCCCCGTGACGCGCGGCATCAAGAAAGTCTTCTGGGAAGGCGCCGAGCTGTACCGTGCTGAATCGAAGAACATGGAAACCATGGCGAAATATGGCCACGGCACGCCGACGGATTGGATCGAGCGCAACCTGTACACCAAGTACAGCTGGCTGGGCGTGGTGTCGCTGTTCGTCATCAATTTCATCCTGTTCGGCGTGATCGGCATTTCCGTGTGGGCCGTGCAAATGATGTGGATCCCCATCACGGCGGCCGGCATCATCAACGGCATCGGCCACTACTGGGGCTACCGCAACTACGATTGCGCCGATGCGGCCACCAACATCATTCCGTTCGGCATCCTGATCGGCGGCGAAGAGTTGCACAACAATCACCATACCTATGCGACCTCGGCCAAGCTGTCGTCGAAATGGTATGAAATCGATATCGGCTGGGCGTATATCCGCGCGCTGGAAATGCTGGGCCTGGCCAAGGTGAAAAAGCTGGCGCCGGAGCCGAAGTTCTCGCACGGCAAGCTGGAAGCGGACTTCGAGACCTTGCAATCGGTCATCGCCAACCGTTACGACGTGATGGCCAAGTATGCGAAATCGATCAAGCATGCCTGGAAGGAAGAGCTGGAACACCTGAAGCACAAGGCGGAACTGGAAAAGCGCTTCCTGAAATCGTCGCGCAAGCTGATGCAGCGCGAGCCGGGCAAGCTGGCCGATGCGCACCACGAACAGCTGTCGGAATTGTTCCAGCACAGCAAGGCGCTGGAAACCATGCACCACATGCGCGTGGAGCTGGGCGCCATCTGGGAGCGTTCGCACTTTACGCGTGAGCAATTGCTGCAAAAGCTGCAAGACTGGTGCACGCGCGCCGAAGCGTCGGGCATCAAGTCGCTGCAAGACTTTTCCTTGCGCCTGCGCAGCTATGCCTGAGTAAGCTGTTGCGTCATATCAAGGCCCTGGTTTCCAGGGCCTTTTTTTCGTCCCGGCACAAGGGGAGAGCGGCGGGAGGAAAATCAGGGCGAAAAAAAACCGCTCATCGGAGCGGCTCTTTTTACAGAACACAATATCAATTACTTGATTTTGGTTTCTTTGTACGTTACGTGCTTGCGTGCTTTAGGATCGAATTTCATGATCTCCATTTTCGCAGGCGTCGTACGCTTGTTTTTGGTGGTCGTGTAGAAGTGACCCGTACCGGCGGTCGATTCTAACTTGATTTTGTCGCGGCCTGATTTTGCCATGATAGCTCCCTTATTCTGCTAATTAGACTTTTTCGCCACGAGCGCGCATATCGACCAATACGGCGTCGATGCCGACTTTATCGATGACGCGCAGACCGGCGTTGGACAAACGCAGGGAGACCCAGCGGTTTTCAGATTCAACAAAAATACGACGATTTTGCAAGTTAGGCAAAAAACGACGTTTGGTTTTGTTGTTTGCATGGGAAACATTGTTGCCGACCATCGGCTTCTTCCCAGTGACTTGGCAAACACGTGCCATGGCGCACTCCTTAAAGATATTCCAAATTGGAAAAACGAGAGTATATCCAAAATAAGCCGATTTATCAATGACTTGCGAAAAACAATTGTGTCATGTTGTATTGAAATAATTTAACAATTTGACTTTTCCCCTTCTTCATAGGGGAATGCACTGGTAAACAGCGCTGTTTACTGTTAGATAAGCGTCTCGCTGCAGTGACGTATGTCCTTGTTTACACATGGTTAACTGCCGCCTGGCCAGCCCTGGCCAGCCCTGGCCTAGATCTGGCCGTGTTCCGCGAACGAATGCACGTGCCGTCCGGCCACGACGAAATGGTCGAGGATGCGCACGTCCACCAGCGACAACGCTTGCACCAGCGCGCGCGTCAGCAATAGATCCGATTCGCTGGGCTCGGGCGCGCCGGACGGGTGGTTGTGCGCCAGCATCACGCTGGCCGCGTTGTGCAGCAGCGCCTGCTTGACGACTTCGCGCGGATACACGCTGGTGTGGGTGAGGGTGCCGCGAAACATTTCCTGGGTCGTGATCAGGCGGTTCTTGACGTCCAAAAACAACACGTGGAATGCTTCATGCGCCAGGTGGCCCAGGGTCAGGCGCAAATAATCTTTCACGGCGTGCGGCGAATTGAGGGTCTGGCCCGCCTGCAAGTCTTCGATGATGGCGCGCCGCGCCAGTTCCAGCACTGCTTGCAGCTGGGCAAACTTGGCGCTGCCCATGCCGTGCACGGCGGAAAAGCTCACGAGGCTGGCGCCAAACAAGCCCCGCAGGGAGCCGAAGTGCTCGACCGTGTCGCGCGCCAGTTCCACGGCGCTCTTGCCGCGCACGCCCGTGCGCAGGAAGACGGCCAGCAATTCCGCGTCCGACAGCGATTGCGCGCCATCCTCGATCAGGCGTTCGCGCGGCCGTTCGCCGGCCGGCCAGTCCTTGATGCCCATGCTGTTCTCCTGTTTGTCACCGGCGCGTGCCCCGGCATGGTCTTCTTTGACGAAGCCATGGGGCAGGCGCGGCCAGTGTGGCTTACAATATCGTTTTGCATCAGCTACTTGAAAACTCACTATGTCCAACGAGCAACCAGCAGTCGTCACCGAAGCGGCTTACCTCACCCTGCATTATCGTCTTGCTACTGTTGACGGTACTGATATTGTCACTACCTTTAGCGGAAATCCTGCTACCTTGATGCTGGGACAGGGCCAGCTGGCACCGTTCCTCGAGCAGCGCTTGCTGGGCTTGCCTGAAGGCACGCACCAGACGTTCGAGCTGGCGGCGGGCGAAGGCTTCGGCGAGCGCAATCCCGAGCTGGTGCAGTCCGTCTCGCGCGCCACCCTGGACGAGAACTCCGTGCCGGGCGCCGACTACAAGATCGGCGACCTGGTCGATTTCGCCGCGCCGGGCGGCGGCCGCTTTGCCGGCGTGCTGCGCGAAATGCGCGAGGACTCGGCCCTGTTCGACTTCAACCATCCGCTGGCTGGCCAGCCGCTGCGTTTTGAAGTCAAGCTCATCTCGGTCCTGTAAGGAGTAGCGATGGATAAGGAACTGTTACTGGCCCAGCCCCGCGGCTTTTGCGCTGGCGTCGACCGGGCGATCGAAATCGTCGAGCGCGCCTTGCAGCAATTTGGCGCACCGATCTATGTGCGCCATGAAATCGTCCACAACGCCTATGTGGTGGCCGACTTGCGCAACAAGGGCGCCATCTTCATCGACGACCTCGATGACGTGCCTGCAGGCAATACGCTCGTGTTTTCCGCGCATGGCGTGTCGAAAGCCGTGCGCGCCGAGGCGGAATCGCGCGGCCTGAGCATTTTTGACGCCACTTGCCCGTTGGTCACCAAGGTGCATATGGAAGTGAGCAAGATGCGCCGCGAAGGCCGCGAGATCATCATGATCGGCCACGATGGCCATCCCGAGGTGGAAGGCACGATGGGCCAGGCCGATATGGGCATGCATCTGGTGGAAACGCTCGAGGATGTGGCGAAATTGCAAGTTGCCAATCCGGAAAGCCTGGCCTATGTTTCGCAAACAACGTTGTCAGTTGACGACACTAGCGACATTATTGCGGCCTTGAAAGCGAAATATCCGAATATCGCCGAGCCTAAAAAAGGCGACATCTGCTACGCCACCACCAACCGCCAGGAAGCCGTGAAATTCATGGCCCCGCAAGTGGAAGTGGTGATCGTCGTGGGCAGCCCGAACAGCTCGAATTCGAACCGCTTGCGCGAAGTGGCCGAGAAGATGGGCACGCCTGCCTATATGGTCGACAATGCCTCGCAAATCGATCCCGCCTGGCTGGAAGGCAAGCTGCGCGTGGGTGTGACGGCCGGCGCCTCGGCGCCCGAGGTGCTGGTGCAAGCCGTCATCGACCGCTTGAAAGAGTGCGGCGTGAAGAGCGTGCGCCCGCTCGACGGCGTACAGGAAGCCGTCACGTTCCCGATGCCGAAAGGCCTCGATGGCCTCAAGCGCGACGTCGCCTGAGTCTGTACGGCTGTTGAGTATCGATGAAATAGTTACCTCAAAACCGAATTTAATTCGGAAATGATCGATTTATTCCAAGCTTAGTTTTTGCAAAAGATCGTTATGATTGCCTCAAGCTTGAATATGTTGTCGTTATGACTAAGCAAGGTCACGCCCTTTTTGAGTGCGTGCACCATGCTGGTGAGAACGGTCCAGGGATGGCACTGCAGGAATTCTTCCTCCGGTGCCGTTTTTGTATCAGCGACCCATGTTCTGGCGGAAGTTGTTCCCGAAAAATGCATATTTGATAGGGCAATCATGGATACATTCATCCAGCAGATCATCAACGGCTTGGTGTTGGGCAGCATGTATGCCTTAGTCGCCCTCGGTTACACAATGGTGTATGGCGTCTTGAATCTGATCAACTTCGCCCACGGCGACGTGCTCATGATCGGCGCCATGGTGGGCTTGAGCATACTCAAGCTGCTGGGCATTTATGTACCGGACTGGCCCGGCTATCTGAAACTGGCCACCGCCATCCTCGGCGCCATTCCCATCTGTATTCTGGTCAACATCATCATCGAGCGGGTCGCCTACCGCCGCCTGCGCAATGCCCCCCGCCTCGCCCCCCTGATTACCGCCATCGGCGTCTCCATCCTGCTGCAAACCTTCGCCATGATGATTTGGACGCGCAATCCCTTGCCTTTCCCGCAATTGCTGTCGACGGACCCCATCAACATAGGGGGCGCTGTGATTTCGCAAACGCAAGTGCTGTTGCTGGCCCTGGCCGCGCTGTCGATGGGCGGATTGGTGTTGCTGGTGGAAAAAACGAAAATGGGCCGCGCCATGCGCGCCACGGCGGAAAATCCCCGCGTGGCGGGCCTCATGGGCGTCGATTCCGACAAGGTCATCGTCGCCACCTTTGCCATCGGCGCCGCGCTGGCCGCCGTGGCGGGCGTGATGTGGGGCGCCAATTACGCCTCCATCCAGTTTTCCATGGGCGCCATCCCCGGCTTGAAAGCCTTTTGCGCGGCCGTGCTGGGCGGCATCGGCAATATCTACGGCGCCATGCTGGGTGGTGTCTTGCTGGGCATTATCGAGAGCTTGGGCGCCGGCTATATCGGCGACATCACGGGCGGCTTCCTGGGCAGCCACTACCAGGATATCTTTGCCTTCGTCGTGCTGATCATCGTGCTGACCCTGCGCCCGTCCGGCATCATGGGCGAACGTGTGGCCGACCGTGCCTGATGTGAAACTGGGAGACTGAATCATGGCACTACTCGATTTTGACGCTAAGAAAAATCCGACCAAAGCCTACGCCGGCATGCTGGGCCTGGCCGCGCTGCTGATGGTGTTCCCGTTTTTTGCCGCGCAGTTCGGCAACTCGTGGGTGCGCATCATCGACGTGGCCTTGCTGTACATCATGCTGGCCCTGGGCTTGAACATCGTCGTCGGCTTCGCCGGCTTGCTCGACCTCGGCTACATCGCCTTCTATGCCGTGGGTGCCTACCTGACGGCCTTGCTGGCGTCGCCCCAGTTCGCCATCCTGCTCGAATCGGTGGTAAATCAATATCCGGTGCTGGGTGCATCCCTGGTGCAGCTGATGGGGCCGGAAATCCGCGAAAACGGCATCCACCTGTCGATCTGGATCATCGTGCCGCTGGCCGCTGCCGTGGCAGGCCTGTTCGGCGCCCTGCTGGGCGCGCCCACCTTGAAACTGCGCGGCGACTACCTGGCCATCGTGACCCTGGGTTTTGGCGAGATCATCCGCATTTTCATGAACAATTTGAACGATCCGATCAATTTCACGAACGGTCCGCAAGGCATCAATTTGATCGATCCGATCCGCATCTTCGGCGTCAACCTGGCGGGCGAGGCGGGTACCAACAGCACCGTGACGGTGGCCGGTTTTTCCATGCCGTCCGTCAACGCTTATTACTTCCTGTTCCTCTTCCTGTGCATCGCCGTCGTGTTTTTCACCAAGCGCTTGCAGCATTCGCGCCTGGGCCGCGCCTGGGTAGCCATCCGCGAAGACGAGATCGCCGCCAAGGCCATGGGCATCAACACGCGCAACGTGAAATTGCTGGCCTTTTCCATGGGCGCCTCGTTCGGCGGCGTGGCTGGCGCCATGTTTGCGTCTTTCCAGGGCTTTGTTTCGCCGGAATCGTTCTCGCTGACGGAATCGATCGCCGTGCTGGCCATGGTGGTGCTGGGCGGCATCGGCCATATCCCCGGCGTGATCCTCGGCGGCGTGATCCTCGCCTCGATACCGGAAGTGCTGCGCCATGTGGTGGAGCCGGCCCAGCAGGCGCTGTTCGGCCACGTGGTGATCGAGGCGGAAGTGCTGCGCCAGCTGCTGTACGGCCTGGCCATGGTGTTGATCATGCTCAATCGTCCTGCGGGACTGTGGCCATCGCCGAAGCACGAAGACCGGCCCGACCACGATGTGGACCAGCCGAACAAATCCACCGGCGTCGTGTCCGCTTAAGGGAGGGAATCACATGAGCGAACAGATCATTCTCAATATCGCCGGCGTAAACAAGCGTTTCGGCGGCTTGCAGGCGCTCACCGACGTGGGCATCACCATCCGCCAGGGCCAGATCTATGGCTTGATCGGCCCGAACGGCGCCGGCAAGACGACGTTTTTCAATGTCATCACGGGCCTGTACCAGCCCGACACGGGCACCTTCGAGCTGGCCGGCAAGCCGTATTCGCCGTCCGCGCCGCACCAGGTGGCCAAGGCGGGCATCGCGCGCACCTTCCAGAACATCCGTTTGTTCGGCGACATGACGGCGCTGGAAAACGTCATGGTGGGGCGCCACGTGCGCTCGCACCAGGGCGTCTTCGGCGCCATCTTCCGCCACAAGGCGGCGCGCGAGGAAGAGGCGTCCATCCGCAAGCGGGCCATGGAGTTGCTCGATTTCGTCGGCATCGCCCAGTTCGCCAACCGGACGGCGCGCTTTTTGTCGTATGGCGACCAGCGGCGCCTGGAAATCGCCCGCGCGCTGGCCACCGACCCGACTCTGCTGGCGCTCGACGAGCCGGCGGCCGGCATGAACGCGACGGAAAAGCTGGCCCTGCGCGAGTTGCTGGTGAAAATCAAGGCGGAAGGCAAGACCGTGCTCCTGATCGAGCATGACGTGAAACTGATGATGGGGCTGTGCGACCGCATCACGGTGCTCGAATATGGCAAGCGCATCGCAGAAGGCTTGCCGGCCGAAATACAACAAAACCAGGCCGTCATCGAGGCTTACCTGGGGGGATCGCACGCATGAGCAATATATTGAAGGTGGCGGGCCTGCACGTGGCCTACGGCGGCATCAAGGCGGTGAAAGGCATCGACCTGGAAGTCAACGAGGGCGAGCTGATCGCCCTGATCGGCGCGAACGGCGCCGGCAAGACGACGACCCTGAAAGCCATCACGGGCACTTTGCCTGCTTGCAAGATCGAGGGCACGATCAGCTACCTGGGCGAATCGCTGAAGGGCACGAAATCGTTCCACCTGGTGGAAAGGAAACTGGCCATGGTGCCGGAGGGGCGGGGCGTGTTTACCCGCATGTCGATCCGCGAAAACCTCATGATGGGCGCCTACACGCGCACGGACAAGGCGGGCGTCGAGGACGACATCGCCCGCTGGTTCGACGTGTTTCCCCGCCTGAAGGAAAGAGCGGCGCAGATGGCCGGCACCCTGTCCGGCGGCGAGCAGCAGATGCTGGCCATGGCGCGCGCCCTGATGAGCCATCCGAAGCTGCTGCTGCTCGACGAACCGTCGATGGGCCTGTCGCCCATCATGGTCGAGAAAATCTTCGAGGTGATCCGCAAGGTGTCGTCCGAAGGCATCACGATCTTGCTGGTCGAACAGAATGCCCGGCTGGCCCTGCAGGCGGCGCACCGCGGCTATGTGATGGATTCCGGCCTGGTCACCATGGGCGGCAACGCGGCCGCCATGCTCGACGACCCGCGCGTGAAGGCGGCGTATCTGGGCGAGTAAGCGCGTTCGGGAAGTGTTCAGGCATAAAAAATGCCCCAGCTGGGCTGGGGCATAATGGCATCCGTCGGGGAAGTGCGGGATGGATGCCTGGAGGAGCCGATAACAGCAGACCGCCGTGGCGGTCGCTTGATAATTACTTGGCGGCAGTGCGCGGCACGATTTTTTCAGCCGCTTGCGTGAACTGGTTCACGGCCGACGTCAGGTTCGCTTCGATGGCTTCGACGGCTTGCTTGCTGGTTTTCGAGAATTGCTCGTAGCCTGCATTGGCGTTGCCGATGGCGCTTTTCAGGATGGCGACGGCGTTTTCCGAACCGGCTGGTGCGTTCTTGGTGACTTCTTCCACCAGCGACAGGACTTTACGGTTGGTTTCAGCGATCTGCGATTCAGCAGCTTTGCTGAATTCGGCTTGCGTGCCCGACGTGATGGCAGCCAGGTGACGGCCGTAAGCGATGGCTTTTTCGGCGCCAGGCTGGGCTTGGGCAGAGGCCAGCGAGAAGAATTCTTGTGGATCTTTTGCCGACAGCAATTGCTTGGCGGCGGCGGTCGATTCTTCCAGCGTTGCCTTGGCAGCGGTCAGATTCAGTTCGACGATCTTTTCGATGCCTTCGAAGGCCTTGCCCGTCAGCGACGAGAACAGGGCGAATTGGGCTTCCAGGTTGGCTTTGGTAGCGGACGAAAATTGCTCAGGAATTGAAAACATATAAATCTCCAAAAAATCGAAATCTGGTTAATTTGATGCTGCGTGTACCGTTTGGGAAAGCAGGTGAATCTAAATTTTTCAAGCTGAACAAGAATTGTGCAACGCAACAAACCCTATTCTACGGCGAAAAAAACGTAAGTCAAGCGATTCTTGTGCGATGCAACAATTGAATAGATTTGCATCAAAAGTCATTGTTTCTAAAGAGAAATATTTGATTTCTACCTGTTAATGGTTTGTGCTTAAACTATCGTTTCCAGTGCCTGCGGGGACGATCGCGGCGCAGCATGCTAGACTTTGCCTCCCGCACTGGGCAACGCCCCGGTGCCGATCCCGTTTCCCGAGTCGATACCATGTCCAATCTTCCCGCCGCGGCTGGCGCCAGCGGCAAAGCCTCTTTCCTGACTAACCTGGCGCCGATGGCCTTGCCCGGCTTCTTTGTGTTGTTATGGAGCACAGGTTTTATTGTGGCCAAGTTCGGCTTGCCGTATGCGCCGCCGCTGACCTTTTTGCTGCTGCGCTTCCTGGGCGTGCTGGTCATTTTGTTGCCGCTGGTGCTGCTGTTGCGCGCGCCGTGGCCCGTGGGCCAATTCCGCCAGATCGCCGTGGCCGGCATCCTGATGCAGGCCGGCTACCTGGCCGGCGTGTGGTGCGCCATCAAGCTGGGCATGCCGGCCGGCCTGTCTGCGCTGATTGTCGGCATGCAGCCCGTGCTGACGGCCTGCGCCGCACCCCTGATCGGCGAATCCGTGCGCCCGCGCCAGTGGCTGGGCCTGTTCTTTGGCTTGCTGGGCGTGGCCCTCGTCGTGTATGCGAAGATCAACCTCGTGGGCTTGACCGTGGAAAGCGTGCTGCTGTGCGTGTTCGCGCTGCTGTCGATGACGGCCGGCACCATGTACCAAAAACGCCACTGTCCGCACTTTGACTTGCGCACCGGCACGGTGGTGCAGTTTGCCGCTTCCATCGTGGTGGTCTTGCCATTCGCCCTGTATTACGAAGGATTGGACTTGCATTTCAGCAATGTTCAATGGACGGCGAATTTCATCGGCGCCTTGCTGTGGTCGGTGCTCGTGCTGTCCATCGGCGCCATCTTCCTGCTGTTCGCCCTGATCCGCCGCAGCGATGCGACGAAAGTGACGGGCTTGCTGTACCTGACGCCGCCCACGACGGCCGTGATGGCCTGGCTGATGTTTGGCGAAGCCTTTAATATGCTGGGCATCGCCGGCATGCTGGTGGCCGTGGTCGGCGTGGTGTTCGTGGTCAAGAAATAATAAGCTATAGCGGGAGAGCAGGGCAGTGAACAAGCAAGCATTGGAAACACCAGCGGCGCAGCAAGCCGTCGATAGCGTCATCCTGTCGCGCCGTTCCATCCGCGCCTTTTTGCCCACGCCGGTGGCGCAGGACGAGATCGCGCGCATCCTGGAAGTGGCGGCGCGCGCGCCTTCGGGCGCCAACATGCAGCCGTGGAAAGTGTATGTGCTGTCGGGCGAGGCCCGCCTGCGCCTGTCGCAGCGCATCCTGGCCGCCTACGCCGCACCGAAGGCGCCCGATGCGCCCGCGCGCACGGCCTCATATATCTATTACCCGCGCCAGTGGACGGCGCCGTTCATCGAGCGCCGCCGCAAGATCGGCCTGGACCTGTACCAGTTGCTGGGTCTGGAACGGGGCGACACGGCCGGCATGGCGGCCCAGCATGGGCGCAATTTCCAGTTTTTCGATGCGCCCGTGGGCCTGATCTTCACCATCGAGCGGGTACTGGAGCAGGGATCCTGGCTCGACTACGGCATGTTTTTGCAAAACATCATGCTGGCCGCGCGCGCGCGGGGACTCGACACGTGCCCGCAAGCGGCCTTCATCCATTACCATGACATCATCCGCGACGAACTGGGCGTGCCGGCCGGCGAAATGGTGGTGTGCGGCATGGCCCTCGGTTATGCCGACCCGGACAAGGTCGAGAACCGCCTGAACACGGAGCGCGAGCCGCTGGCCGGCTTTGTTAAATTCATGGACAAATAGACATTACTGGCGACGGGCGGAGAAAAACAGCCGGTTAAGGATGAGTTTGTTTGCTGATCGCCAACGATTTGTATTTCATTGCTGCAATAAATACTGTCCTAACTGTTAAATAGGCTTGCGATTGCTCTGCATTTCGCTACACTGCAATAAGGCAACAGCTTCACGGGGAATTATCGAATGGCTAAGTTTAAACTTGCGCTGGGTATCCTGGCTTCCCTGCTGTTTGCACTGGCGCCGGCTGCGGCCGTGCACGCCAAGGAAGCGAACGGCAAATCCTCAGCCTCGAAGAAACACAACACCAAGAAAGTCAAAGTCGTGCTGCGCAAGGGCGCGACGGCCGCGCCGCGCGAAAAGACCGTGCGCCGGGTCGTCATGGTGCGCGGCAAACGCAAGGTCATCTATCAAAAAGTCAGCAGCGTGGCCGTGCCCATGGCCGCACCGATGCCCACCATGGGCGACCTGGCCGGCCTGAACCTGACGCGCGATCCGCTCGATCTGAAGTCCAGCGTGGCGCTGGTGCTGGACCAGGCCAATGCGGAAGTGCTGTTTGAAAAGAATTCCAATGTGGCCTTGCCCATCGCCTCCATCACCAAGATGATGACGGGCCTGGTGGTGGTCGAAGCGCACCAGGACATGGATGAGTTGCTGACGATCACGGACGAAGACGTCGACCGCGCCAAGTTCAGCAGCTCACGCCTGAAAGTGGGCTCGCAATTGACGCGCGCGAATATGCTGCACATCGCCCTGATGAGCTCGGAAAACCGCGCCGCCTCGGCGCTGGGCCGCAATTATCCGGGCGGCTTGCCGGCGTTTGTCGACGCCATGAACAGCAAGGCGCGCCAGCTGGGCATGATGGATACGCATTACGTCGATTCCAGCGGCTTGTCGAAGATGAACGTGGCCAGCGCGCGCGACCTGGGCAAGCTGGCCATGGCCGCCTTCCGCCATCCGCTGCTGCGCGAGTACTCGACGGACCCGAAAGCCATCGTCGAAGCCAGCGGCCAGCCCATGCAGTTTGGCAATACGAATCACCTGGTGGCCAATCCGGGCTGGGAAATCGGCTTGCAAAAGACGGGCTTCATCAATGAGGCGGGACGTTGTTTGATGATGCAGGCGGTCATCGAAGGACGGGCCGTGATCATGGTCTTCCTCGATTCCAAGGGGAAACAGTCGCGTACGGCTGACGCGGGACGCATGCGCAAGTGGCTGGAAGCCTTGAAACCAGCCAACATGAGCCTGCCTGGTGGTTAATGCAGAAAGTTGTCGTCACGACGCCTGACAAAACCGTCGCGAGCGGTAGTGATTTGTGGCTAAGAAGCGCAACCGTACTCTAGTACGGTGAGCATCGCAGGCCGCAAAGCGCGCCGCGCAGCAGGTTTGGTCAGGCGTTCTCAGTCTTGCGGGATATAACCTAATGTGACGGAAATCTGGTTCGCCGTTTCCACCAGATCCACCAGCCACTCATCCTGCAGGCGGTCGGCCGGGGCCGAGATCGACAGGCCGGCGATCAGCTTGCCTGTATCGTCGCGGATGCCTGCGGCCATGCAGCGCACGCCCAGTTCCAGCTCTTCATTGTCGCGCGCATAGCCGCGCTCGCGCACCAGGCTCAGCTCGCGCTCGAGCTTTTGCAGATCCGTGATGGAATTCTTGTTGTGTCCGGCCAGTCCCGTGCGCGTGGCATAGGCGCGGATGGCTTTCGGCTCGTCCACGGAGAGGAACAGCTTGCCCGTCGAGGTCAGGTGCAGCGGACCGCGCCCGCCGATGGCGCGCACCACCTGCATGCCCGAACGCTCGGAAAAGGCGCGGTCGATGTAGACGATCTCGTCGCCCTGGCGCACGGAAAGGTTGATGGTTTGCTGGGTTTTCTTGTGCAGCTGGCGCATGAAGTCCAGCGCCGCTTCGCGCACGCTGAGGCGGCTTTTCACCACATTGCCCAGTTCCAGCAGGCGCATGCCCAGCCGGTACGTGCCCGGTTCGATGCGGTCGACAAAGCGCGTCAGCACCATGTCGTTGAGGATGCGGTGCGCCGTCGAGGGGTGCAGGCCAGAAACCTTGGATAATTCCTTCAGGCTGACCGGGTCGGAATATTTGGCCAGGGCATCGAGCAGGGCGACCATGCGTTCGATCACCTGGATCGTCGTCTTCGGGGCAGCGACCGGTTCAATTTTCATGATGGATTTGGTGCAATGCAGTATTCATGCTTCTTTATACCATGATGTGAAAAAATAGTGAAATGTTCCGAGATATTCAGCGAATAAATGGTCACAGTGCTATGTCGCCCCCATAATGTGCCCACTGCGCCTGCTTTACATATGGAAAACTATGCAACCTGTAAACGAATTCAAAAGTAAAAGTGGCTTGAAACGGATTTTTTCCGCTTTTTTCTACTCGCTCGATGGCTTGAAAGCGGCCTGGCGCCATGAACACGCGTTCCGCCAGGAACTCGGTTTGTTCGTCGTCGGCACCGTGATCGCCTTGCTGCTGCGCATCTCCGCCTTTGAAAAACTGGTGCTGATCGGCGTGCTGCTGCTGGTGCTGATCGTCGAACTGATCAATTCCGCCATCGAAGCCGTGGTCGACCGCATCTCACTGGACCGCCATCCGCTGTCGAAGAACGCCAAGGATTTCGGCAGCGCGGCCGTGCTGCTGACCTGCATCCTGGCTTTTGCAGCGTGGGCCGTGGTGCTGTTCAACCGTTTCTATTAACCGCTTTATCCCCGTTGCGCGCCGTCCATATGCGAAAAATGTATATCAAACGGCGAAACGCTTCGTTCTCTTTGCGGCCATAGCGCCGTAATCTGGTGGCTCTGAAAGTTCAACCACACGGGGATCTTAGATGCTGTCGAAAAAAATCATCACTGCCGCCGCCATCAGCGCGTTTGCCCTTCTGCAAACGGCGCAGGCTGCCGATATCACCCTGCTCAACGTGTCATACGACCCGACGCGCGAGCTGTACCAGGATGTGAATACGGCGTTTGCCAAGGAGTGGAAAGGCAAGACGGGCGACAACGTCAAGATCAAGCAATCGCACGGCGGTTCCGGCAAGCAGGCGCGCGCCGTCATCGACGGTCTGGAAGCGGACGTGGTCACCTTGGCCCTGGCCTACGACATCGACGCGCTGGCCGAGCACAAGCTGCTGGCCGCCGACTGGCAAAAGCGTTTGGCGCACAACAGCTCGCCTTACACCTCGACCATCGTGTTTCTGGTGCGCAAGGGCAACCCGAAAGGCATCAAGGATTGGAATGACTTGATCAAGCCGGGCGTGTCCGTCATCACGCCGAACCCGAAAACCTCGGGCGGTGCCCGCTGGAACCACCTGGCCGCGTGGGGTTATGCCTTGCGCCAGCCGGGCGGCAACGAAGCCAAAGCCAAGGATTTCCTCGGCAAACTGTATAAAAACGTGCCCGTGCTCGATTCCGGCGCGCGCGGCGCCACCACCACCTTCGTCGAACGGGGTATCGGCGACGTGCTGATCGCCTGGGAAAACGAGGCCTACCTGGCCGTCAAGGAACTGGGTCCGACCAAGTTCGACATCATCACGCCATCCGTCAGCATCCTGGCCGAGCCGCCCGTCGCCGTCGTCGACAAGTTTGCCGACAAGCACGGTACGCGCAAGGTGGCCGAGGCTTACCTGAACTACCTGTACACGGATGAAGCGCAAGACATTATCGCCAAGAACTACTACCGTCCGGCAACGGACAAGGCGGCGAAGAAATACGCGTCGCAGTTCGCCAAGGTCAACCTGTTCACCATCGAGCAAGTGGCCGGCGGCTGGACGGCGGCACAGAAGGCGCACTTTGCCGACGGCGGCATCTTCGACCAGATCTATCAGCCGAAGTAATCTTCACTGGCAGGCGGCAACGCTTGCCGGAATCGATCACGCAAGGACACATCATGGCGCTGCGCAGCTTTTCCGATTACCGGGTACTGATCGTGCCGGGCTTGCATAACAGCGGTCCCGAGCATTGGCAGAGCCGCTGGCAGCGCCTGTATCCGCAATTCGAGCGGGTCGAGCAGGACGATTGGAACGCTCCCGACCTGACTACCTGGTCGGCGCGCCTGGACCAGGTGCGGCGGCAAGATGCGCGTCCTACCCTGATCGTCGCCCACAGCTTCGGCTGCCTGACGACGGCGCACAGCCTGGCCCGCGACCCGCAGGGCGTGGCCGGCGTGCTGCTGGTGGGGCCGGCCGATCCCGACAAGTTTGGCGTGGCCAAGGCCTTGCCGCAAAAGCGCCTGCCTTGCCCCGGCATCCTGATCGCCAGCCAGACGGACCCGTGGATGACGGCCGAACACGCGGCGCAGTGGGCACGGCGCTGGAATTGCAAGTATATTGATGGCGGTGCGCTGGGCCATATCAACGCCGAGTCGCGCCTTGGTGACTGGGTCTATGGCCAGGCGCAACTGCAAACACTGTTTGATCTGGCGCAAAGCGACAAACGCCACCGTCAGGCAGCCTGATTCGACGCACATCCCATTGCCACACAACCTCTCAAGGAGATCACGATGACTTTACGCCTGGGCGATGTCGCCCCTGATTTTGAACAAGACAGCTCGATCGGCCCCCTCAAGTTCCACGAGTGGGCGGGCAATTCCTGGGTGGTGCTGTTTTCCCACCCGGCCGACTTCACCCCCGTGTGCACGACGGAACTGGGCCTGACGGCCAAGCTCAAGCCGGAATTCGACAAGCGCAACGTGAAGGCCATCGCCCTGTCCGTGGATGCGGCCGAGTCGCACAAGAGCTGGATCAAGGATATCGAAGAGACGCAAAACACGGTGGTGGGCTTCCCCATCATCGCCGACGTCGACAAGAAAGTATCGGTGCTGTACGACATGATTCACCCGGAACAGTCCGTCACGGCCACCGTGCGTTCCGTCTTCATCGTCGACCCGAACAAGAAAGTGCGCCTGATCCTCACGTATCCGCTGAGCACGGGCCGCAACTTCAATGAAATCCTGCGCGTCATCGACGCCCTGCAACTGACGGACGGCTACACGGTGGCCACGCCCGGCAACTGGAAAGATGGCGACGACGTCATCATTCCACTGACGGTGCAAGACCCGGACGTGATCAAGCAGAAATATCCGAAGGGATTTACGGCAGCCAAGCCATACTTGCGCCTCACGCCGCAGCCAAACAAATAAGAGCACCGAAAAAACGTCCATGGCGTTGTTGCATTGCCTCGCCGTACATTCGTACTGTCTTCGGCAAGGCGCCTAGCCCTGAACGTTTTATTCGGCGCTCTTGTTCCCACAAAAACGCACCTCACCGGTGCGTTTTTTTTTGCCCAACGATTCGTAGGGCAAGTATGCAAAATCCATCTAAGCAAATGAGAAATGGTTAGTTCTTTTTATAACGAATGCATGTGATTATTGCACTCTATAACTCAAAAATGTAATAAGAAGGAGTTTCTATGTCTGCAGCATCAGCAGCACCGCTCAAGGCGCGCGGAGCGCCGTTTCGTGTCATGCCGGGGTTTAAGCTGTCACTGGGCTTCACGCTCTTTTACCTGGCCTTGATCGTTCTCATTCCGCTGTCGTCGGTGTTCCTGAAAACTTTCACCATGACATGGGACGCCTTCTTCAGCGCCGTCACGTCCGACCGTGTGATGGCCTCGTACCGCCTGACGTTTGGCGCTTCCCTGATCGCCGCCCTGTTGAACGTGGTGTTTGGCGGCATCCTGGCCTGGGTGTTGGTGCGTTACAAATTCCCCGGCAAGCGCATCATCGACGCGCTGGTCGACTTGCCGTTCGCCTTGCCGACGGCCGTGGCCGGCATCACCCTGACGGCCTTGTATTCGTCGAACGGCTGGTTCGGCCAGTTCATCGAAGGCGTGCTGGGCATCAAGGTGGCGTTCACGCCGCTGGGCGTGGTGGTGGCGCTGACCTTCATCGGCTTGCCCTTCGTCGTGCGCACCGTGCAACCGGTGCTGGAAGACGCGGAAAAGGAACTGGAAGAAGCGGCCGCCAGCCTGGGCGCCAATTCATTGCAAACGTTTATCCGCGTCATCTTCCCCACGATCTTGCCATCCTTGCTGACGGGCTTTGCGCTGGCGTTTGCCCGCGCCACGGGCGAGTACGGTTCCGTGATCTTTATCGCCGGCAACATGCCGATGGTGTCGGAAATCACGCCGCTGTTCATTATTACCAAATTGGAACAATACGATTACGCAGGCGCCACGGCCATCGCCGTGGTGATGCTGGTGGTGTCTTTCCTGCTGTTGTTGACGATTAACCTGCTGCAAGCATGGACGCGCGGAAAGGCGAAGAAATCATGAGTACGAATACGACTGCCATCGCTGGCGTGGACAATGCGCGCCCGACGGCGCGCCGCTTCGAGCCGAATGTCGGCCCCGTCGTGCTGGAACCGTTGTGGGTGCGCACGGTATTGATCACCATTGCCCTGCTGTTCCTGACGACCTTTTTGATCGTGCCCCTGGTGGCCGTGTTTGCGGAAGCGTTCAAGAAGGGCTGGGAAGCGTATATCGCCGCCATCATCGATCCGGACGCGATTTCCGCCATCAAGCTGACCCTGATCACGGCCGCCATTGCCGTGCCGCTGAACCTGGTATTCGGCGTGGCCGCTTCCTGGTGCATCGCCAAGTTCGACTTCCGTGGCAAGAGTATCTTGCTGACCCTGATCGACTTGCCGTTTTCCGTCTCGCCCGTGATTTCCGGCCTGATCTATGTGCTGATGTTTGGCGCCCAGGGCTGGTTCGGCCCGTGGCTGCAGGCGCACGACATCAAGATCCTGTTTGCCGTGCCCGGCATCGTGCTGGCCACCATCTTCATTACCTTCCCGTTCGTCGCACGCGAGCTGATCCCGCTGATGCAGTCGCAGGGCAGCGAAGAGGAAGAGGCCGCCATCGTGCTGGGCGCCTCGGGCTGGAACACCTTCCGCCGCGTGACTTTGCCAAATATCAAGTGGGGGCTGCTGTATGGCGTGATCCTGTGTAATGCCCGCGCCATGGGCGAGTTCGGCGCCGTGTCCGTCGTCTCCGGCCATATCCGCGGCGAAACCAACACCATGCCGCTGCAGGTGGAGATTCTGTACAACGAGTACAACTTTGCCGCCGCGTTTGCCGTCGCCTCGCTGCTGGCCCTGCTGGCCTTGGTGACCCTGGCCCTGAAAGCCTTCATTGAGTGGCGTTTGAACGAGAGCGACGCCGACGATTCCGCCTTACGTTCCACGGAGCACTGATATGACCATCGCAGTTAAAAACATCCACAAGCGTTTCGGCGATTTCGTCGCCCTCGACAATATCTCGCTGGACTTTCCCGCCGGCGAACTGACGGCCTTGCTGGGCCCGTCCGGTTGCGGCAAGACAACCTTGCTGCGCATTATTGCTGGCTTGGAACATCCGGACAGCGGCCAGGTGCTGCTGGACGCGGAAGACGCGTCGAACCGCCATGTGCGCGAGCGCCAGGTCGGTTTCGTGTTTCAACACTATGCGCTGTTCAAGCACATGACCGTGTTCGAGAACGTGGCCTTCGGCTTGCGCGTGAAGTCGCGCAGCGAGCGCCCGTCGGAAGACCAGATCCGCCGCAAGGTCAAGGATTTGCTGGAACTGGTGCAGCTCGATTGGCTGGCCGACCGCTATCCGCCGCAATTGTCGGGCGGGCAACGCCAGCGCATCGCCCTGGCGCGCGCGCTGGCCGTCGAGCCCCGCGTGCTGCTGCTCGACGAGCCGTTCGGCGCCCTGGATGCCAAGGTGCGCAAGGAATTGCGCCGCTGGCTGCGCCGCCTGCATGACGACTTGCACGTCACCAGTATTTTCGTCACGCATGACCAGGAAGAAGCGCTGGAAGTGGCCGACCAGGTCGTACTGATGAACAAGGGCACGGTCGAGCAACTCGGTTCCCCAGAGCAAGTCTATAACCACCCCGCGTCGCCGTTCGTGTATGGCTTCCTCGGCAACGTCAACCTGTTCCACGGCCGCGTGCATGACGGCGTGATGGCCACGGGCGACGCCAGTTTCGAGGTGCCCGACTACGCGGGCGTGAGCGACAGCAAGGGTACGGCCTATGTGCGTCCGCACGACCTGGAAATCGACCGCTACACGCAGGGCGCGGAAGGCATCGTCGTGAAACTGAGCCGCGCCCATGCGATCGGCCCGCTGGCCCAGCTGGACTTGCAGCGCGTGGATAACAGCGAACTGATCGAAGCGGTGATGTCGAACGAGCGTTTTACCCACCTGCAGCTGAAGGAAGGCGAGACATTGGTTGTCCGCCCGAAACGCCTCCATGTATTTGTTGAACCCACCCGAACTTGATACAGGATAGCCATGAACTTTCAACAATTGCGATCGATCCGCGAAGCGGCCCGCCGCGGCTATAACCTGACGGAAGTGGCCAACGCCCTGTTCACGTCGCAACCGGGCGTGAGCCGGCAAATCCGCGAACTCGAAGACGAGCTGGGCGTGGTGATTTTCGAGCGCAACGGCAAGCGTTTGACGGGCTTGACGGAGCCGGGCAAGGGTATCCTGAAGATCGTCGACCGTCTCTTGATCGAGGCGGAAAACCTGCAGCAGGCCAGCCTCGAATACAGCGGCCAGACCAGCGGGACCTTGTCCGTGGCGGCCACGCACACGCAGGCGCGCTATGCGCTGCCGAAAGTGGTGCAAAGCTTCCGCGCCGCTTTTCCCGAAGTGCGTATTGCGCTACAACAAAGCGCGCCCGAGCACATCGCGGAATGGGTGCTGTCCGGCAAGACCGATATCGGCATCGCCACGGAAGGCTTGAGCCAGTTCCCCGACCTCGTGTCGTTCCCGTGCTACCGCTGGAGCCATCTGATCGTCGTGCCCGACGGCCATCCGCTGCTCGAACATTCGCCCATCCGCCTGGAAGACCTGGCGAAATATCCGCTGATTACCTACGACAAGGGTTTCACGGGGCGCGGCCATATCGACGACGCCTTTGCCAAGGCGGGCGTGGCGACCGATATCATCCTGACGGCCATGGATTCCGACGTCATCAAGCAATACGTGGCGCTGGGCCTGGGCGTGGGCATCGTCGCCTCGATGGCCTTCGACCATGGCCGCGACAAGGGGCTGCGGGCCGTGGAAGCGTCGCATCTGTTCGCCACCAACACGACGCGCCTGGCCGTGCGGCGGGGCGCCTACCTGCGCGCCTACGCCTACGAGTTCATCCTGCAGCTGGCGCCGGACTTGACGCGCGAAGACATCGACCGCGCCATGGCGGGTGAGGACGCCCTCTAGGCGATGGCAGCCCTTTGCGCGCGCGTCAGGCTGGCCACGGCGCGCGCGTAGCTATCCTGCACCAGTTCCGCCAGGTAATCGGACGGGAAGTGCGCCACGTCGACGATGGTCACCCAGTGAAAGCGGCCCATGTAGCGGGCCGGTTTCACGCCGGGCATGTCCGTCAGTTCGATAAAGCGTCCGGCGCTGGCGCGCAGGCTGAAGCGCCACTGCTCGGGTGCGCTGGTCTTAAAATAGGCAAACTTCTTGCCGCTCACTTCATACACGAGGATGTTCGACGGCGCACCGTACAGCACGGCTTGCGCGCCGGGCAGGGCCGCGCAAACGTCTTTCAGTTCATCACTTGTCATTCGTCAACCGCCATGAATTGTTGGGTGTTATGGTCGAAGGCATAGGCCGCGCCGGCGGGTGCGTCCAGCAGCGCAATGAAGCGGTCATCCACGCCGAGCACGGCGCCCAGCGACACGAGGGCCACGTTGGCGCTGTCGTTGATGTAGTTGTCGCTTTCATCATTCGCCGTGAAGCGCCAGCCGCTGTCGTCGGCGTTGTCCGGTTCCTCGCGGTACAGATAGCCGACGGGCGCGCCGTCTTCCAGCACTTTTTTCGTGACGAAGCACAGGCCCGCATAGCGGTTGACGAGGTTATCGTCATCGTCGTGCTGCGTATTGATGATGTGGCGCGCCGCGAAGGCGACGGGGTCTTTGGCTTGCAGATCACGGATGTAGCCTGGCGTGTTGTCGAGCTTGCCGGTGAAGTGGCCGCCGGCGTCCACCGTATCGACCAGCACCCACATGCGCTCGGCGCCCGGCGCCTGCGGATCGTCGCTGTGGAAGGCGAAGATCAGCTTGACCACCTCGCCGGGGCGCACCTGGGCGATGGCCTCGGGCGGCGATTTGTAGAAGGTGTAGGGATGGCGCGCCGCCAGTTCTGCGGCGTCGGCCAGGTGCCAGCTGGGCATGGTTATCCGTCATCAAGAAGAGGAACGCCCATGGTAGCCGATTGCGTGCCAGGATGACCACGCCTACCTTCCGGCTTGCCGTTGCCGCAGGGCTACACCGCTATCTGGCATGTGCCGATCTACAACAATCCTGCTGCCAGGAGCGGCGCCCGGACATGGCAGGGAGGGCGGCATGCCCCGCGATAGCCGGCACCGGCCATAAATCGATAAGGCCAATTGAAAATGCCAATGGTAAAAATTGTTTCTTTTATTGTATTTCGATTTCCTGAATGATATCTTTTGCTCTGCGATGTGAAGTGACAGAAAAATAATCAATATTGCATTTATTGAAATATTTATATCAGGGAAATATATGAACATGACCAAACGCGCGTTGCTGGGGCTTTGCCTGACCGCCGCGGCTTGCCTGGCGCCATTGGCCCAGGCGGCGAGCTGGGTGGAAATCACCGATCCTGCCATGACGGGCTTTTCGGTGGGCGGCAAGACCGTCACCTATGGCAGCGTGGCAGCGGACTCGGTTTGGGTCTATGACGGCGCCAACCCGCCCGGCGCGCAAAGCGCGGCCGCCATCCAGAGTTTGGTCAGCAGCACGTTCGGCCTGCCGTCCAGCGGTACCGGCTCCTTGGTCTTTGCCGCCCAGGGCGACTTGGCCAGCAGCAACTCTGGTTCGTTCACCGTCAACTCCAGCTTTGACTACCTGGCCGTGCATTATGGCCGTGGCGAACTGTTGTTCCACTGGGACACGCCGCTGGCCGCCAATACGGTTGTCACCATTGCCAACCTGCCGCGTGGCCTGAGCAATTTCCGCGCGTTCAATTCGGTTTCGGCAGTGCCTGAGCCAGCGACCTACGGCATGCTGATGCTGGGCCTTGGCCTGGTCGGATTTGCCGCGCGCCGCCGCGCCTGAGCCTGCAGCGCCTGCGGGCGCATGCGCTGACGCATGAAAAAAAAGCCTGGAAACGCGATGCGTTCCAGGCTTTTTGCATGGCAGAGCGCCATTTACCAGCTATAGCCGGCCTTGGCGTAGTAATAGCGGCCGTTGAAGCCGTTCGGCGCGAAGATGCTGTAGGGCTGGGTGCCGTTGACGTTCAGGTTGCCCGCGCTCGTCACTTGCGCCGGGTAGCGGTTGGTGACGTTGTCGATGCCGGCCACCAGGCGCCAGTTCTTGCCCAGCTTCACGGAACCGGACACGTCCAGCACCCATTGCGGGTCGTACGTCTGGTCCAGCTTGACGTCATTTTGCGGTACGGTGAAGCTGCCGTAGCGCGTCACGACGCCGTGCGCATTCCAGATGCCGAAGCTGTAGTCGGCGGCCAGGCTGAACTTGTCCTTCGGCGACGCCACCGTGATGCGGTCGATGCTCTGGCGGTCGATCAGTTTCAGATTGTTGGCCGTCAGGATGGCCGGATTGTCGGCGATTTTCCGTACCGTGCTCTTGTTGTGGTTGTACGCCACGGTGAGGTCCAGGCGGTCCTTCTCCTGCAGGTCGATGCGGTAGGTGCTGACGATGTCCACGCCTTCCGTGCGCGTGTCGACGGCGTTGGTGAAGTAGCGCGCCGCGCCCACCGGCGTGCCTTGCGCGGCCAGCTGGGCCTTGAGCTTGTCGTTCAGCGCCAGGTTGGCCGAGAACAGGATGCGGTTGTCGATGTCGATGCGGTAGGCGTCCACCGTCGTCGTGAAGTTGCGGCTGGGCTGGAACTGCAGGCCCAGGCTGTAGTTGCGGGCCTTTTCCGGTTTCAGGTCCTGTGCACCGAGGGCGCGCGCCTGCGGCGTATTGACGGCGAAGGTGCCCGTCTCGATGGCCGTATTGTTGCCGTTGATGACCTGGAAGTTGGTGGTGGTGATGGTGTAGTACTGCTGTGCCAGCGATGGCGCGCGGAAGCCGCTCGATACCGTGCCGCGCAGGGATAGCGCATCCGTGAACGCATAGCGGGCGGAACCCTTGGCCGAGGTAGTGCTGCCGAAATCGCTGTAGCGCTCATGGCGTAAGGCTACGCCGCCCGAGAGTTTCTTCGTCGCTTCCGCTTCCAGGTTCACATAGATCGATTCGTTGTGGCGCGAATGGCTGCCCGCGTTGGCAGGACGGAAGCCGGCAAAGCCTTGCGAGCCGCCGCCCGTGTACGACGCTGCGTTGCCTGCGCCGATGCTGTACTTTTCATGGCGTGCTTCGGCGCCGACGGCCACCGTCAGCGGGCCGGAGAAGGCGGCGACGGGGAATTCGCGCGCCGCATCGAGGTTGAACACGGTCTGCTCGTTTTTCAGCGAACCCGCATAGAAATGCGTGGGGCTGTTCGCGCCCAGCGACTGGTTGACCGTGTTGTCCAGGTCCAGCTCGAACTTGTTGCTGCCGTAATTGAGGCTGGCATCCCAGCGCCAGCCGGCGGCTTCGCCGCGCAAGCCCGTGACGATGGACTGGTCCGTCAGCGTGCTGTTTTGCAGCGGCAAGAAGCCTTCCGGGTAGATCGGCGTGCGCTGCGAATACGCCTTGGTGACCGCATCCTGGATCAGCGCCGTGCGCCACGTGGCGGCAGCCGACGTGTCGCGCTTGCCATAGTTGCCGAAGGCATACCAGTCGAGGTTGTCGCTGATGCGGTATTCGCTGTTGAGGAAAATCGTCGCCGGCTTGCTTTCCGGGTCGCCATAGCGCTGGTTGACCTTGCCGTAGCGCGGTTCCAGTGGGTTGCGGAAGTCGGCGCCGGCGCGGTTGGTCGGGTCGCGCTCGGCCACTTCCGCCGAGACGCGCACCCAGCCGTCCTCCCCCAGGGCGAAGCCGGCCGAACCCTTGATGGATTTTTGCTTGCCGTCGCGTTCCTGCGTCTGGCCATAGCCCACTTCGACGTCGCCGCCGGCCGCGCCTTTTTTCAGGATGATGTTGATCACGCCGGCGATGGCGTCGGAGCCGTACTGGGCCGCCGCGCCATCGCGCAGCACTTCCACGTGGTCGATGGCGGCCAGCGGGATGGCGTTCAGGTCGACGGGCGCCGAGCCGCGGCCCAGGGAACCGTTGACGTTGACGACGGCCGACGTGTAGCGGCGCTTGCCGTTCACCAGCACCAGGGTCTGGTCGGGCGACAGGCCGCGCAGCTGGGCAGGGCGCACGGCGTCGCTGGCGTCGGCGCCCGTGGCGCGGGCGAAGTTCAGCGAGGGCAGCAAACGCGCAAGCACGGTGGCCAGTTCGGCCGAGCCCGTGCTTTGCAGGTCGCGCGAGGTGAGGATGTCGATCGGCGATTCGGAATCGATGGTGCGGCGGTTCTTGGCGAAGGTGCCGGTGACAACCACCGATTGCAATTCGCCTTCGGCCGGCAGCTCTTGCTGCGCTTGCGCTTGCATGGGCAGGCTGAAGCAGGCGATCAGGCTGGCGGCGATAACGGTTTTTACGGGCAGGGCGGGAAGCTGGGAGCGGGCGTTGCTTGAACTCATCGACGATATCTCTTCGGTTGGTGGTTACGCGGACCATGGCGGTCCGACGATGAAATCAGATTAACAGTGGGCACGTGGCGTGCTTACGAATCGTTCTGTCTATCGATATGCAATAAATATCTGAAACACGTCAACATGGCGCGAGTAGCGCATATGGCCTCGTTTCCAGCATACGGCCGGGCAAGGCAAGGCCGCAATGCTGCACAGCAGTAAATTGCCAGCTGTTGTATAAAAACGACTATCTGCGAGGAGAGGGGGGAGCCTGGCGGCGGCATGCGCCGCCAGACGCAGGGCGGTTACTGCCCCGGATTGGGCGCGCTGGCGTGGATGGCGTCGACGGCCGCCACCAGTTCCGGCGACAGGGTGACTTGATGGGCGTCGATATTTTGCTGCAACTGCTCCACGCTGGTGGCGCCGATGATGGTGGAGGCCACGAACCAGCGCGTGTAGCACCAGGCCAGCGCCAGTTGCGCCGGCGTCAAGCCGTGCGCGCGGGCCAGCGCCGCATACTGGCCGGCGGCCGCGATGGTGGCGGGGCGCACGTAGCGGGGGCTCCAGCCGGCCGGAAAGCGCGTCAGGCGGCCCTTGGCTTGCGGATCGTCGAGGTATTTCGCCGTCAGCTGGCCGAACGCCAGCGGGCTGTAGGCCAGCAAGCTGACATTTTCACGGTGGCAGGTTTCGTCGAGCAAACTCGTCTCGAAATGGCGCGCCGTCAGGTTGTACAGGTTCTGGATGGAGGCGATGCGCGGCAAGCCCTTCAGTTCCGCCTGCTTGATGTATTCGCACACGCCCCACGACGATTCGTTCGACACGCCGATGTGGCCGATCTTGCCTTCCTCGACCAGCTTGCCCAGCACGGCCAGCGTGTCTTCGATGGCGACGCAAGCGTGCTCCTTGCGCGGGTTGTACACGCTGGCGCCGAAGATGGGCAGGTTGCGGCTGGGCCAGTGCAATTGATACAGGTCAATGTGCTCCGTCTGCAGCCGGCGCAAGCTGTCTTCGACGGCGGCGCGGATATTGACCGCGTCGTGGTCCGTCTTTCCCTTGCGTATCCAGTGCATGCGCGAATTCGGCCCGGCCACCTTGCTGGCCAGCACGATGCTGCCGCGCTTGCCGCTTTTTTTCAGCCAGCTGCCGATGTGGCGCTCGGTGCTGCCCTGCGTCTGCGCGCTGGCCATCACCGGATACATCTCGGCCGTGTCGATGAAGTTGATGCCCCGTTCCAGCGCGTAATCGAGCTGGCTGTGCGCTTCGGCTTCCGTGTTCTGTTCGCCGAAGGTCATCGTGCCCAGGCAGATCCTGCTGACTTCCAGGCTGCTGGTACCCAGCTTGATCTTTTCCATGCGCCGTCCTTAGCGGGCCTGCTTGCCGTGCAGCGCGCGCGCGCAATCCTTGATCAGCGCGGGACCGGCGTAAATCAGGCCGCTGTACAGCTGCACCAGCTGTGCGCCCGCCTCGAACTTGGCCACGGCGTCGCTGCCCTGCATGATGCCGCCCACGCCGATGATGGGCAGCGCGTCGCCCAGTTCCGCCTTCAGCAGGCGGATGACATTGTTCGACAGCTCGAACACGGGCGCGCCCGACAGGCCGCCCGCTTCCGCGCCGTGCGGCATGCCTTCGACGGCGCTGCGCGACAGGGTCGTGTTGGTGGCGATGACGCCGTCGATCTGGTGGCGCGTGAGCGACTCGGCGATGCTCTTCACCTGTTCGCCATCCATGTCCGGCGCGATTTTCAGGGCCAGCGGCACGTAGCGCTTGTGCTTGTCCGCCAGGCGCGCCTGGGCATCTTTGAGCTGCGACAGCAGGGCGTCGAGTTCCGACGCGCCCTGCAGCTGGCGCAAATTCTTGGTGTTCGGCGACGAGATGTTCACCGTCACATAGCTGGCGTAAGGGTAGACTTTTTCCAGGCATAGCAGGTAGTCGTCGGCCGCGCGCTCGATGGGCGTGTCGGCATTCTTGCCGATGTTCAGGCCCAGTACGCCGGCGCGGTTCTGGTAGAACTTCGACGCCTGCACGTTGGCGACAAACGCGTCCACGCCGCCATTGTTAAAGCCCATGCGGTTGATGATGCCCTGCGCCTGCGGCAGGCGGAACATGCGCGGTTTCGGGTTGCCCGCCTGCGCGCGCGGCGTGACGGTGCCCACTTCGATGGAGCCAAAACCCAGGTCGGCCAGCGCGTCGATGTAGGCGCCGTCCTTGTCCAGGCCGGCGGCCAGGCCGACCGGGTTCGGGAAGGTGATGCCCATCACCGTGCGCGGGTCCGCCGCCGGTTTGCCGGCCAGTTTCGTCAGGCCCAGCGCGCTGGCGCGTTTCAGGGCGGGCAGGGTGAGATGGTGGGCCGCTTCGGCATCCATCGAAAACAGCAAGGGGCGGGCGAGGGAGTACAGGAATTTTTCAGACATGGGGCGCTTTGAGTAGGTATGCGGGCTGCCGGGAAGGGCTGGCGGCGCGCGAAATAAGTGGCGTATTTTACCGTGTTCCGCGCGGCTGCCGGGTGTATAGTTCTTGTTGGTCTAATGCAATATTGAATCCTTGCTAATTCGCATTCGACCGTGGACCTTCCTGTTTTTTCTTTGTTCTGTTGACTTCATAAGCGAGACATCGATTGAAAAAGACACGCATCCTGACCGCCATCGCAGCCGCCAGCGCACTGCTGCTGAGCCATCCGGCCCTGGCACTGCCCAATACGCAAGACACCCGCATGCTGAGCGAACCGGCCGTCTCCAGCCGCCACATCGCCTTCATCTATGCGGGCGACGTATGGCTATCGAACCTGGACGGTGGCGGCGCGCGGCGCCTGACCTCCGATCTGGGCGACAAATCGAACCCCGTGTTTTCGCCCGACGGCAGCCTGATCGCGTATAGCGCGAACATCGACGGCAATGTCGACGTGTATGTGATCGCGGCCGCCGGCGGCGTGCCGCGCCGCCTGACCTTCCACCCGGGTGTTGATCTGGCGCAATCGTTCACCCCCGATGGCCAGTCCGTGATGTTCACCTCGCCCCGCGCCGCCTTCAACAACCGCTTCCAGAAGCTGTTCACGGTGCCGGTGGCGGGCGGCGTGGAAACCCAGCTGGAAATCCCCAACGCGTCGCGCGCCACGTATTCTCCCGATGGCCAGCGCATCGCCTACAACCCGCTGGCGCCCGCCTTCAAGCAGTGGAAGCGCTACCGGGGCGGCACCAATTCCTGGCTGTGGCTGTTTTCGTCCAGCGACAAATCGATTGAAAAAATCCCCCAGCCGACGACGCGCTCGAACGACGTCGATCCGATGTGGATCAAGGATACCGTGTACTTCCGCTCGGACCGCAACGGCGAATTCAACCTGTTTGCCTACGACGTCAAGACGAAAGCCGTGCGCCAGTTGACGCAGCACAAGGATTTCCCCGTGCTGAACGCGTCGGCGGCGAACGGCACCATCGTCTACGAGCAGGCCGGTTATCTGCACTCGCTCGACATCGCCAGCGGCCAGGCGCACAAGCTGGTCATCGCCGTGGCCAGCGACCTGGGGCAGGCGCGCCCCCGCTGGGTCAAGAACGCGAAATACATCCGCGACGCGTCGATTTCGCCGTCGGGTGCGCGCATCGCCTTCGAATACCGGGGCGAAATCGTCACCATCCCCGCCGACAAGGGCGACGTGCGCAACCTGACGCAGACGGCCGGCGCCCACGAGCGCACGCCCATCTGGTCGCCCGATGGCCGCTCGGTCGCGTATTTCTCGGACGAGTCGGGAGAATATGAACTGCATGTGCGCTCGCAGGACGGCAAGGGCGCCGTGAAAAAGCTCAAGCTCAATGGCAGCGGTTTCTATGACAACGCCGTCTGGTCGCCTGACAGCAGGAAGATCGCATTTGCCGACAATGGCTGGAGCATGTACGTGATCGATGTCGGCACGGGCAAGGTGCAAAGAATCGCCACGGAGCCGATGTATGGCGTCGACAAGAGCATGCGCGCCTCGTGGGCGCCCGATTCGCGCTGGCTGGCCTATACGCTCAATTCGCCCACCTACACGCGCAGCGCCTACATCTATTCCGTCGAGCAGAACAAGTCGATGCCGGTGACCGACGGCTTGTCCGACGTGGCCCAGCCCGTGTTCGACAAGAGCGGCAAATACCTGTACTTCTTCGCCTCGACGAATGCTGGCCCCAGCAACAACTGGTTCTCGCAGCAGAACGAAGACAATCTGGTGACGCGCACCGTGTGGATGGCCGTGCTGCGGCGCGACTTGCCGTCGCCCCTGATCAAGGAAAGCGACGAGGAAAAGGCGGCCGGCGCGGAGAGTAAAAAAGACACGGCAAAGGGGGAAGCGGAAGCGAAGAGCGAGCCGAAGGTCGACCCGAAGACGGGGCGCGACGACCCGAAAGTGGTCGTGGCGCCGGTGGCGCCGATCCACATCGATTTCGACGGCATCGCCACGCGCATCGTCGACTTGCCGCTGCCGGCCGCGCAGTTCTCCAGCCTGACGGCTGGCGCTGCGGGGCAAATCTTCCTGCTGCGCGAAAGCGACGGCAAGAAGGCCGTGCAGCGCTTCGATCTGAAGGAGCGCAAGGCGGAAACCGTGGTGGCGGAAGCCGATGATTTCGAAGTCTCGGCCGATGGCAAGAAGCTGCTGTACCGCCAGAAGGACAATTGGGCCATGGGGTCGGCCACGGGCAAGCTGCTGGCGCCGGGCGAGGGCAAGATCAAGGTCGACGCCATCGAAGTGAAGGCCGATCCGCGCGCCGAATGGACGCAGATTTTCAACGAGGTGTGGCGCATCAACCGCGATTATTTCTATGACCCGGGCATGCATGGCATGGACTGGAAGGCCATGCGCGACAAGTACGCCGTGTTCCTGCCCGAGCTGTCCAGCCGCGCGGACCTGAACCGGTTGATACAGTGGATGTGCAGCGAACTGGCCGTCGGCCACCACCGGGGCGGCGGCGGCGACGATTTTATCGAGGCGAAGAAGGTGCCGGGGGGCTTGCTGGGCGCCGATTATGAAGTGCGCGACGGCCATTACCGCTTCAAGAAGGTGTATGGCGGCTTGAACTGGAATCCGGCCCTGCGCGCGCCGCTGACGGAGCCGGGCCTGAACGTCAAGGCGGGCGAATACCTGCTGGCCGTCGACAGCCGTCCTTTGCTGCCGCCGACGAATATCTACAGCGCCTTCGAAAATACGGCCGGCAAGGCCGTCGACCTGACCGTGGGACCGTCGGCTGATGGCAAGGGCGCGCGCACGATCACCGTGGTGCCCGTTCCGACCGAGGATGCCTTGCGCAACCGCGACTGGATCGAAGGCAATATGCGCAAGGTCAATGCGGCCACGGGCGGCAAGGTGGCGTATGTGTACGTGCCGAATACGGCGGGGCTGGGCCATACCTACTTCAAGCGCTACTTCTTCCCGCAGGCGGACAAGCAGGCCATCATTGTCGACGAGCGTTTCAACGGCGGCGGCAGCGTGGCCGATTACTACATCGAGATCCTGCAGAAGAAGGAAATCGCCTGGTGGACCATGCGCTATGGCGCCGACATGAAGACGCCGTCCGCCTCGATCCAGGGGCCGCGCGCCATGCTGATCGACGAGACGGCCGGTTCGGGCGGCGACCTGCTACCGTGGATGTTCCGCAAAAACAACATGGGTCCGCTGATCGGCAAGGCGACGTGGGGCGGCCTGGTGGGCGTACTGGGCTTCCCCGTGCTGATGGACGGCGGCTTCATCACGGCGCCGAACCTGGCGTTCTGGACGCGCGAGAATGGCTGGGGCGTGGAAAATGAAGGCGTACCGCCCGATATCGACGTCGAGCAAACGCCGGCCGACGTCATCGCCGGCCGCGATCCGCAGCTGGAAAAGGCGATCGAGGTGATCCAGGCCGAACTGGCGAAGAATCCGCCCGTGCAGCCCAAGCGTCCTGCGTTTCCGGACAAGAGCAGGTAAGCCGGTACGGCAGGCATGAAAAAAGGGGCGCGAGCCCCTTTTTTTACAGGATGACCCACTGCCCCTTGATGCGGGCTTCCAAGGGTTTGAAATTGATCTTGTACGCCATCTTCGGGCTTTGCTTTATCCAGTAGCCCAGGTAGATGTAGGGCAGGCCCAGTTCGCGGGCCTGGGCGATTTGCCACAGCACGTTGTAGGTGCCGTAGGAGGCGCCCGGCACGTCCGGATCGAAAAAGGTGTAGACGGACGACAGGCCGTCGGCCAGCACGTCGATGATGCTGACCATGCGCAGGATGCCTTCGGCATCGCGAAACTCCACCAGGCGCGTATTGACCCGGCTTTGCAGCAGGAATTGCGCGTACTGGTCGCGGCTGTCCTGGTCCATGCCGCCGCCCGCGTGGCGCGTGCTCTGGTAGCGCAGGTACAGCTCGTAGTGCTCGTCGAGGAAGGACAGGGTGGCCACGCCCGCCTGCAGGTCGGCGTGGCGGCTCCAGGCGCGGCGCTGGTTGCGGTTCGGGGTGAACTCGCCCGTCACGACGCGCACGGGAATGCAGGCCTGGCAGCCATCGCAATACGGGCGGTAAGTAAAAATGCCGCTGCGGCGGAAGCCGTTGCGCACCAGTTCCGAATACACGTCGCTGTTGATCAGGTGCGAGGGCGTGGCCACCTGCGAGCGGGCCTGGCGGTCGTCCAGGTAGCTGCACGGGTAGGGCGCCGTCGTGTAGAACTGCAGGGTGGCAAACGGTAGTTCGTTCAGGTGCGTCATGCTGATCCTGTCTGGTCTGTCCGCGGCAATGGAAGTCTGCGTGGAGATATCATAGCTTTTTTATGCCGGCGGTGCAGCCTGCCAATCCGTGATTTGCGCTGCTTCAATGGCGACGCGCACGTGGGCCAGGAAGCGCGCGCGCGAAATGGGCGCCGCGCCCAGCGACGCCAGGTGTCTTGTTTCTTGCTGGCAGTCAATCATGGCCACGCCGCGGTCCTTCAGGAAGCGCACGAGGTGCGCCAGCGCGATCTTCGAGCCATCCGTCACGCGCGCGAACATCGACTCGCCATAGAACATGCGCCCGATCGACACGCCATACGCGCCGCCCACCAGTTCCCCGTCCAGCCACAGTTCCGACGAGTGCGCGTAGCCCAGCTTGTGCAAGCCCGTGTAGCCGGCGATGATTTCGTCGGAAATCCACGTTCCCGGGCCATCCTTGCGCGGCGCGGCGCAGGCGCGCATGACGGCGTCGAAATCGCCGTCGAAGCGCAGCTGCCAGCGCCCGTCCGTGGCGGCGCTGCGTTCGACCTTGCGGATCGCCTTGGCCAGGCTGTCGGAGACCTTGAAATGCTCCGTCATCAGCACCATGCGCGGATCGGTGCTCCACCACAAAATAGGCTGGCCTTCGGAAAACCAGGGGAAGATGCCGCGCCGGTAGGCGTCGAGCAGGCGCGCGGGCGACAGGTCGGCACCGGCCGCCAGCAGGCCGGGCGCCTCGTCGGTCAGGGCGCGCGAGACGTCGGGGAACGGGGTGTGGATGTCGAGCCAGGGAATCATGCGGCGTCAAAGGTGGCAGGTGAGGGGAGCTTATTCTGCATCCGTGCGTGCCATCGGGCGCGTGATGTCGCCCGTATGCACGCCGTAGCTGCCGCCTTCGCGGATTTTCACGCGGTCGGCAAAGAACAGTTCCAGGGTGGCGCGGATGGTGGGGAAGGCCAGGTCATCCCAGGGAATCTGCGCTTCCGTAAACAGCTGCACGTCCAGGCTTTCGATGCCCGGTGCGAAATCGAGGTCGCGCAGGCGCGCCAGGTAGAACAGGTGCACCTGGTGCACGCGCTGCACGTTCAGCAGCGAGAACAGGGGCCCCAGTTCGATATTGGCGCCCGCTTCCTCCACCGTTTCGCGCTCGGCCGCATCCGACGTCGTTTCATCGTTTTCCATGAAGCCGGCCGGCAGGGTCCAGTAGCCCAGGCGCGGTTCGATGGCCCGCTTGCACAGCAAGACCTGCAACTGGCCATCCTCTTCCCAGACGGGAATCGAGCCGACCACCATTTTCGGGTTCTGGTAATGGATGGCGTCGCAGTTGGCGCACACATAGCGTGGACGGTTGTCGCCTTCCGGGATGGACAGGCTGACAGGATGGGCGCATTCGGAGCAGAATTTCATGGGCGGGCTTAGGAAAAGAATGATGTCTAGTGTAACGCTTACTGTACACCGCTTACTGTACACCGATTGCGTGCGGCGTGGCGTGACGGGCGGACACAATGCCAACCGGCAATTGGCCAAGCTGCTTGACGCACTTTGGAACGCATTTTTAATAAAATGGCTCTATTGCGGTCTAAGTTGAGATAGCTATTGCCTAAGTCACCTGTTTGCCCTTATAATTCTTGTGCGGGGTGGAGCAGTCTGGCAGCTCGTCGGGCTCATAACCCGAAGGTCACAGGTTCAAATCCTGTCCCCGCAACCAATACCGGAAAGCCGCTGATTCTTGCAAAAGATCGGCGGCTTTTTTCATTTCCGCCTGGCGCACCCCATCATCTGCCTATCGGCAATCTTCGCGAGGCGGGGCGCGCATGCAATTGTCAAATCTTGCCCTTTACGCCTCGCAACAATCTGGTATATAATTCTGCTGCGGGGTGGAGCAGTCTGGCAGCTCGTCGGGCTCATAACCCGAAGGTCACAGGTTCAAATCCTGTCCCCGCAACCAATTCGAAGCCGCTGATTCCTCGCAAGAGGGTCAGCGGTTTTTTCGTTGTGCGGCGGTGTTTACTCTGGCAGCTGGCGCGCATACACGACCAGCCGCAGGTGGCGGTCCGCATCGATGGTCAGCGAGGTGTGCTCATATGCGATGCCTTCGCCGCCGACGTCCAGGCAGCGCACGCCAGCACATGGCGCATGCACGTCGTGGCGGCGCCACCACAGCTTGAATTCGGGCGAGACTTTTTCCAGTTCGTCCACCAGCGCGTGAATGTCCGCTTCCTGCGTGGCGCGCGCATAGTCGCGGCGAAAGCTCGACAGCATCAGCGGCGCCTGCTCTTCCCAGCCGATGAAGCGCGAGCGCAGCAGCGGATCGGTAAACAAGAGCCACAGCAGATTGCGCCGCGCCGGCACATGCGCGCCGAAGCCGAACAGGGCGTCCGCGCCCGCATTGAACGCCAGCACGTCCCAGCGCAGGTTGAGCACATACGCGGGATGCGCCAGTTCGTGCATCAGGCGGCGCACCGGCGGCGGCACCACGCAAAACGTCTTGCCCTCTTCGGCCGGCGGACGCGCGTGCGCGAGCAGGAACAGGTGGCGGCGTTCGCCCGCGTCCAGTTTCAGCACTTCGGCCAGCTTGTCGAGAAAGGCGCTCGAGACGCCGATGTCGCGCCCCTGTTCCAGCCAGGTGTACCAGGTCAGTCCCACGCCGGCCAGCGCCGCCACTTCTTCACGGCGCAAGCCGGGCGTCCTGCGCCGCCCGCCGCCGGGCAAACCCACGTCTTCCGGCGACAGGCGTGCGCGGCGCGCCTGCAGGTAGGCGGCCAGTTCGTGGCGGGTGCGGGCCAAAGTGCGCATGGTGCTGCCTTTCAGGTAAGCCTGTTGCTATCAGTAATAGCATAAACAGTTAAATTGTAATTGTTTATATTGTATTCCAGAATGCCTGCTTTCTTCCCGAAGGCTTGCCCATGTCCGACTATTCTTCTCACGCCAGTACTGGCACTTCCGCCGCCGTGCTGCCCGCCACCGTCTATCTGATCGCCGTGGGCGCGTTCGCGCTGGGCATGGCGTCGTATGTGACGGCAGGCCTGATGCCGATGATCGCCGGCGCGTTTTCCGTTTCCCTGGCGATGGCGGCGCAGCTGGTGACGGCGTTTACGCTGGCCTATGGCCTCGGCTCGCCGCTGATGGTGGCTTTGCTGCCGGCGCGCGCGCAGCGCTCCGGCCTTTTGGTCGCCCTGGGCGTGTTCGTGCTGGCTAACGGGGCCAGCGCGCTGGCGCCCGGTTTCAGCGGTTTGCTGGCATGGCGCGCCATCGCCGGCATCGGTGCGGGCGTGTACCTGGCGCTGGGCATCGCGGCGGCGGCCGGCGTGTCGGCGCCGCAGCAGCGGGGCAAGGCCATCGGCGTGATCATGGGCGGCATGGCGGGCGGCACGGTGCTGGGCGTGCCCTTGAGTTTGCTGCTGGCGCAGCAGCTGGGCTGGGCCGCGGCCCTGTGGCTGGTGGCGCTTCTCGGTGCGCTGGCGCTGGCGGGCTTGCTGTGGAAGCTGCCCGCGCTGCCTGCCGCATCGTCCGCGCCGGCCATCTCGCTGCGCCGCAAGCTGGCCTTGCTGGCCGACGGGCAGGTGCTGGCCATCCTGCTCGTGTCGCTGCTGGCGGCTATCGCCAGCCTGGGCATGTACACCTTCATCGCGCCGCTGCTGGCGTGGTCGGCGCAGGGCTTGGCGATCTCCGCCACGCCTTTCCTGTGGGCGTGGGGCGTGGGAGGCATCGTTGGCAGCGTGCTGGTCGGGCCATGGGCGGACAAGGTGGCGGCGCCGAAACTGACCTGGCTCATCTTGCTGCTGCTGGCGCTGGCCTTGGGCGCGCTGCCGCTGGCGGCCGGCTGGTCGGCCTGGCTGATGCTCGCGCCTATCGTGCTGTGGGGCGCGGCCGGCTGGGCCCTGCAAGTGCCGCAAAACCAGCGACTGCTGGCCGTGCGCGCGCGCCAGGGCGACGGCAACCTGGCCATCGCCCTCAACGAATCAGCGCTGTACCTGGGCAGCGCCATCGGCGCCGCCACGGGCGGGGTGCTGCTCCTGCTGGACTGGCCCATGTGGCTGCTGGCGGCCGGCGCCGCCCTGGTCGCCGCCGCCGCCTTGCTGCTGCAGTTGCCGGCGGCGCGGCGCGGCTAGCCTTTCTTCGCCAGTTGCATGCCCACGGGCAGGGCGCGGATGCGCTTGCCCGTGGCGGCGAAGATGGCGTTGCACAGGGCGGGCGCGATGGGCGGCGTGGCCGGCTCGCCCACGCCGCCCAGCTCCATGTCCAGGGTGCCCGGCACCAGGTGCGTGTGGATCACGCGCGGCGCGTCGGCGGCGCGCAGCACGGCGTAGTCGTGGAAATTGCTTTGCTCGACCCGACCATTTTTAAAGCTGATTTCGCCGCTCATGGCCAGGGACAGGCCCATGATGCAGGCGCCCTCGATCTGCGAGCGCACGCGGTCCGGGTTGATCTGCGGGCCGCAATCCATGGCGATGTCGACCCTCGGCACGATGACTTCGCCGGCCGCATTGATCTCCACTTCGATCACGGCCGCCACATAGGTGACGAAACTGTAGGACACGGCCAGGCCCAGCCCCCGTCCCTTGGGCAGCTTGCGGCCCCAGCCCGCCTTGGCCGTCGCCAGCTCGATCACGTGGCGCATGCGGCCGATATCGACCGGATACTTCGCCGGATCTTCGCCATAGTTCCAGCCGTCGGACAGGTCGGCCGGGTTGATCTTGCGCGCGGGGCCCAGGAGCGCCAGCAGGTAGTCGCGGTGGTCCTTCTTCGCCGCATGCGCCAGTTCGGCCGTGAACGACTGGATGGCAAACGCGTGCGGGATGTTCGACACGGAACGGAACCAGCCGATGCGCGTGTGGGCCGGCACCTCGGGCACTTCGACGCGGATGTTCGCAATGGCGAACGGCACGTTGATGGCCGACATGCCCAGTTCGAACGGCGCCTGCTTGTTCGCGCCGGCGGCGAAGGTCGACGTGATGGTGGGGGCGGCCGTGCGGTGCAGCCAGGCCGTCGGCATGCCTTTCGCGTCGAGCGACGCTTCCAGCCGTTCGACCGATACCGTATGCAGGTAGTCGTGCTGCAGGTCGTCGTCGCGCGTCCACGTCAGTTTGACGGGCGCGCCATCCATGGCTTTCGACAGCAGCGCCGCCTCGACGGCGAAATCGGGTTTCGATTTGCGCCCGAAGCCGCCGCCGAGCAGGGTCACGTGGACGGTCACGTCGTCATACGCCAGGCCCAGGGCCTTGGCCACGTTGCTGCGCGTCGCCTGCGGCGCCTGCACGCAGGCCCACACTTCGGCCTTGCCGTTGGCGATGCGTACGGTGGCGGCGGGCGGCTCCATGGTGGCGTGGGCCAGGTGGGGCAGATAGTACTCGGCGCTGAATTTTCGCGCGGCGGGAGCGGCGGCCAAGGTCGCCACCGTCTTGCCCTGGTCGCGCGCCGGGCTGGCCGGCTGGCGCACGGCCGCTTCCAGCGTCTTGCGGAAGGCTTTCGAATCGTAGGCGCCGTTCGGACCGTCGTCCCATTCCAGCACCAGCGCTTCGCGGCCCTTGATGGCGGCCCAGGTGTTGCTGGCGATGACGGCCACGCCGCCCAGCGGATTGAACATGGCCGGCGGCGGGCTGCCCGCCAGTTCGACGATGCGCAGCACGCCCGGCACTTTCAGGGCCGCCGTCTTGTCCACGCTTTTCAGCTTGCCGCCGAAGACGGGCGGACGGGCGATGACGGCATACGCCATGCCATCGAGGCGCGTGTCGATGCCGAAGTGGGTGTTGCCCGTGACGATGTCGTGCAAGTCGATGCCGCGCGTGCTGGTTTGCCCGATGTAGCGCAGCTCGCCCGCCGTTTTCAGGCTGATGCGCGCGCGTGGCGGCACGGGCAACTTGGCCGCGTCTTCGGCCAGCGTGCCGAAGGACAGCGAGCGTCCGCTGGCCGCATGCACGACCGCATGATTGACGGCTTTCACTTCGGTCACGGGTACGTCCCAGCGCACGGCGGCGGCCGTTTCCAGCATCAGGCGCGCCGTGGCGCCCACGTGGCGCATGGCGCGGAACGAGTGGCGCATGCTGCGCGAACCGTCCGTATCCTGGCTGCCGTAGCGCGCTTCGTCGGCGGGCGCCTGCTGCACGCGCACCTGCGCCCAGTCGGCGCCCAGTTCGTCGGCCGCCACCATGGGCAGGCTGGTACGGATGCCCTGGCCCATTTCGGAGCGGTGCGCCACGATGGTGACGATGCCGTCGGCGCCGATCGACAGGAAGACCAGGGTGTCGTCGACCACCCCGCCAGCCATATTGTCGCCGCCGTATTTGACGGCATCGGCCGCCATCACGAGGCCGGAAGGGCCGGCCAACAGGGTCAAACCGGTCAGCGCGCCGGCGGCCTTGAGCCAGTTGCGCCGCGCAGGCGAATGTGCTGCGGCAGTGTCATGGATGCTCATTTGGCCGCTCCTTTTGCGTGGATGCTGCTTGCAGCCTGCTTGATGGCCGCGTGGATGCGCGTGTAGGTGCCGCAGCGGCAGATATTGCCGCTCATCGCTTCGCGGATTTGCTGGTCGTTCGGTCTCGGCGTCTTGTGCAGCAGGGCCGTGGCCGACATGATTTGCCCGGCCTGACAGTAACCGCATTGTGGCACGCCGTGTTCCTGCCAGGCTTGTTGCAGCGCAAGGCCGACCTTGTCTTCGCCCACCGCTTCGATGGTGGTGATCTTCTTGCCTGCGGCGGCCGACATGGGCGTCACGCAGGAGCGGATGGCTTCGCCATCGAGGTGCACGGTGCAGGCGCCGCACAGGGCCATGCCGCAGCCGAATTTGGTGCCGGTCATGCCCAGTTCGTCGCGCAGGGCCCACAGCAGGGGCGTGTCTTCAGGCAGTGCAAGGTCGTGCTGCTTGCCATTGATGGTCAGGGTCGTCATGTGTATTCCTCGGAGTGGGGATGGTGCGGGACAGCGCGACGGCCATCCGCCAGACGGATTAGCTCATCAGTAGGGGATGGTAGCACCGCTCGCCCTGCGCTGCAGGAGATGGCGCCGGTGGCATACTGCGGCTTCTGATATCGGAGTTTTCCATGACATACCCCACAACGGCGCCGGGCTTGCCCGACATCCTCGCTCCCGGCTTGCAGGTGGTTTTTTGCGGCCTCAATCCCGGCGTGGACGCGGCGGCCGCCGGCCACCATTTTCTCGGCCGCGGCAACCGCTTCTGGCCCGTGCTGCACCTGGCCGGCTTCACGCCGCACCTGGTGGCGCCGCAGGACGATGCCAGCGTGCTCGGTTTCGGGCTGGGCTTGACGGCGGCCGTCGGACGACCGACCAGCCGCGCGGATCAGGTGGGGAAGGACGAATTTGCGCAAGCGGCGGCGGGCCTGCGGCACAAGCTGGCATGGGCGCAGCCGCAGTGGATCGCCTTTCTGGGCAAGGCCGCCTACGCGGCGATGACGGGAAAACGCCAGCTGGCGTGGGGCGAGCAGCCAGAGCGCTTCGGCGGCGCGCGCGTGTGGATCTTGCCCAATCCGAGTGGCCTCAATCGCGGCTATTCGAAGGAGCGGCTGGTCGACGCGTATGCGGAACTCAAGCGCGCGCTGGGCTGATACTTGACTGGCGTTCAGCGCACTTGCGCATGGATGGAGGGGCTTAGCGGGCTTGCTCCAGCTGCGCGTACACGGCGTCGGCGATCTTGCCCAGTTCCCGTTTGGGCAGGCTCGCCGAGAGGGCATAACCGAGCTGGCCGTCGATCCAGTAAAACACGCTCAGATCCTTTTCCTGCGTATAGCGGAAAGCCGTTTCCTGCCTGCCCGCCCGTTCCTTGGCCACGTACAGGGTCAGGCGCTTGCCAGCGCCATCTTCGTACATGAATTGCGCTACGGGGCCGTCGCCGTCGCCGGGCAGCAAGCGCCCGCCGATCAGGTGATAGCCGAGTGGCGACAGCGCGGGCGGCTGCAGTTGCGTGCCCAGGCGTTTCGACAGCCATTGCACCAGGTGCGCTTCCTGTGCCGCGCCCACCTCGACGGGGTGGCGTACTTCGGGCGTGTAGACGGCATGCGCGATGGCGGCGCTGCGCGCCAGGGTCAGGGGGCTGGCGCTGGCGCTCGTGCCATCGCCGCCGCGCAGCAGCCAGCCGCCCGCGCCGCCGGCGATGAGCAGCACGATGGCCGCTGCCGCCTGCATGGCGGGGCGGCGCCAGGCGCCGTTTGCCGCCGCTGGCGATGCCGCCTGCCGCAGGGCCGGCGGCACGGTTTCGTCCAGCACGGGATCGAACAGGGCGCGCAATTGCCAGTTCTGTTCGCGCCACGCATCCACCCTGGCGGCGTCCTCGGGGTGCGCGCGCAGGTGGGCGTCGATGGCCGCGCGCTGCTCCTCGGGCAGGACGCCGTCGGCCAGGGCGTGCAATTGCGCTTCGCTGATGGCTTGCGTTGTCATTTCACGACTTTCAGGGTAGGGGCGCCATGGCTGCCGGCGGGGCGGCCGTCGAGCAGTTCGCGCAGCCGCTCGCGCCCGCGCGACAGCCGCGACATGACGGTGCCGACGGGGATGCCCAGCGTGGACGCCACCTGCTCGTACGGCATCTGTTCCAGCGCGACGAGCAGGATGACTTCGCGCTGCCCCAGCGGCAAACGGGCCAGCGCCGCATCCATTTCGCCGATGGCGATGGCCTGCCCTGGCGCGCGCTCCGGCGCGGGCAGCAGGGCGTCGTCGTCGAGTTCCTGCAGCGCCAGGCCGGGGCGGCGCAGTTGATCCACGTGCAGGTTATGCATGATGGAAAACAGCCAGGGCCGCATCTCGCCACCGCGCTGCCACTGGTCGAACTTGCGCCAGGCCCGCTCCACGGTATCCTGCACCAGGTCGTCCGCGTGCGCGGCGCCCGCCAGCGCGCGCGCATAGCGGCGCAGGCCGGGCAGGCAGGCTTGCAGCTGGCGGCTGTCCTCTTGCGTGGTCATCGTGGCGGCGGGATGGCGTGCTTAAGGCTTGGCGACGTGCCACACGTTCTTGAAATTGTCGCCGGCCGCGTCGCCCGGTTTCTTGTCTTCCTTGTACAGGTACAGGGGCTTGCCCTTGTAGGTCAGCTGCATGGCGCCGTTGTCTTCGCGCTTGATGCTGCCATACGGGGCGGCGGGCGCCGCTTCGGTGGCGATGACGGCGGGCCAGGCCACCAGGCAGCCGCCGCTGCAGGCGCTCTTGCCGCTGTCGGCGATATCCTTGTCGAACACATACACGGTCATGCCGCTGGCGTTGACCAGCATGCCGTTGGCGGGCATGACGTCGGCGGCAAAGGCCAGCGGGGCGGACAAGGCGGTGAAAAGGGCGGTGGCGGCAAAAGTGGTAAAGCGCATGGTGGTCTCCTTGAGGTTTTGGGGGCTTGCAAGGGATAGACGCGTGCCGCCCGCCGTTTATTCCCCGGCCGGCAAAATATTTTTTTCCGGCGCGTGCAGGCTGGCCCACAGGTGGGCGGCGGCCATGGTGCGGTGCGGCGCGTACTGGCGCAGCCACTGCTCCGTGCGCGCCATGTCCGGCTTGACCTCTTCGCCGAGCAGCTTTTGCAGGGCGGCGCGGATGGCCACGTCGCCATGTAGCGAGCAGTCGGCATAGCCGTAGCCGCGCAGCAGCGCATAGTTGACGGTCCACGGGCCGATGCCCTTCACGGCCAGCAGCGCCTGCGAAATGGCCGCCACGTCGCCGGAAGGGGGTAGCTCCAGCGACAGTTCTCCATCGTTGACGAGATGCGCCAGGCGCAGCACGGTTTCCGCCTTGGCACGCGAGAATTTGCGGCTCGTCAAATCCTCGACGGATAGCCGCGCCACGTCGCGTGCCTCCGGGTAGCACCATAAGCCGCTGCCATGCTGGCGTCCCGCCTGCACGATGAAGGTGCGGCGCAGGGAAATGGCGAACGGCAGGTTGATTTGCTGGCCGATGATGGCCCAGGTCAGCGCTTCGAAGGGGCTGGCCGATTGCACGATGCGCAAGCCCGGGTTGACGCGGATCAAGGGCGCCAGCAGCGGGTCGGCGGCGGCCAGGTGCGCGAACGGCTGCGGGTCGATGCGCAGGCCGAGGATGTTCAGCAGGGCGCCGTGCAGCGGCGTTTGCAGGTCGGCGACGGTGTCGTCATTGTCGTCGAGGTCTGCCTGGCAGATGGCGGCATCCTGCGTGAAGGCCACGTCCAGTACGACGGGTACGCCGGCAAGCAGGATGCCCTTGCGCAGGCCTGTCGGCGTGACTTGTTCCGCCACGGCTTGCGTATCCCGGCTGTGGAAGGCGATGACGTCGTCGCGGCGGTAGCCGGCGGGCAGGGGGAGGGTCCAGTGCAGCAGGGTCATGGCGGGCCAAAGTCAGGGAAGGTATCAGGGGGACGATGCTGGCGCATCCCGTTTCTTGCTTTGCAGGCTTCAGCGCACGCAGAGGTCAGGGTTGGGCGGGCTCAAGGCGGCCGCGTGCTGGATCTGCAGCGCGTCGGGCACGCCGTTTTTCACGGCCGTCAGTTCGGCCAGGATGGAAATGGCGATTTCGGCCGGCGTCTTGCTGCCGATGTACAGGCCGATGGGGGCGTGCAGGCGCGCCAGCTGCTCGGCGCTGACGTCGAATTGCAGCAGCCGTTCGCGCCGCTTGGCGTTATTCGCGCGCGAGCCGATGGCGCCCACGTAGAACGCTGGGGATTTCAATGCTTCCATCAGGGCCAGGTCGTCGAGCTTGGGGTCGTGCGTGAGGGCGACGACGGCGCTGCGGCTGTCGAGCTTTAATTCCAGCACCAGGTCGTCCGGCATGGCGTGCAGCAGGGGCACGCCCGGTACGTTCCAGCCGCCCCGGTATTCCTCGCGCGGGTCGCAGACGATGACGTGGTAATCCATGGCCGTGGCGATTTGCGCCACGAAGCGCGACAGCTGGCTGGCGCCGATGATCAGCAGGCGCCAGCGCGGGCCGTGCTGCGTGGTGAGCGCCCCGTCTTCCAGGGCCAGCACGGCGCCCGGCGTGGCGCGCTGCAGGGTGACCGCGCCGCTGCGCAGATCGAGGCGGCGCTCGACGAGTTCATGGGCTTCCAGGCGCGCCAGCAGTTCGGCCACGCGGCTGCCCGCGTGCAGCGGCTCGATGGCCAGTTCGATGGTGCCGCCGCAGGGCAGGCCGAAGCGGTGCGCCTCGTCGGCGCTGATGCCGTAGCTGACGATTTCGGGCCGCCTGCGCACGATACCGTGCACGCGCACGGTGTCGATCAAGTCATCTTCGATACAGCCGCCGGAAACGGAACCGACCACCGTGCCATCGTCGCAGATGGCCAGGGTGGCGCCCACGGGACGGGGGCTGGAACCCCAGGTCTTGATGACGGTGACGAGTTCGCAGCGGCGGCCGGCGGCGAGCCAGGCGGCGCTGGTTTTCAGAACTTCAAGGTCGATGCTGTCCATGGCGCGCGCGAGTTACATGCCGCATGTTTGCGGCAAAGTATGGAAAAGTATTCAAGATTGTGGATATACTACCTGTTCCACCACCCTGCGGAGAATTTTCATGTCAAATGAAGTCAAGACGCAAGAAGAGGGTATTCCCAAGTTCGGCAAGCTGCTCATTGTCCTGTTTCTAGCCGTGGTGTTCTGCGGTGCCCTGACCTGGATCATGGGCACCTACTTCCCCAACTTCCCGGGGGCCTGAGCAAACCCTGTTTGATCAGGATTGAGCACAGTGAGCATCGCAGACCGCAAAGCGCGACGCGCAGTAGGTTATGGTAGGCGCTCTAAGGCTTCAGCGGTTTCTTCGCCGCCTGCTTGGCGCGCACGTCGATGACGGCGCGGTTGACGGCGGCCATGCGCGAGTTGGTACCCGGATGCAGGGCCGTGTAGCCGTTGGCGACCGTGGCCGGCACTTGCGTGGCCAGGCGCTGCCAGAAGCGGGCCGCGTTGTCGACGTTGTAGCCTGCGCGCGCCAGCAGGTAGATGGCCAGGGTGTCGGCTTGCACGTCGAGTTCCTGCGGCATGGCCTTGATGCCGGCGGCGCCCGTCAGCATCGACACGTCGGGCTGCACGGCGCCCAGGCTGTCGATGATGCTGCCGGCCGTCCCTGCCGTGCGCTGGCTGCGCGCGTGGTCGAGGATGTTGTGCGCCATTTCGCGGGCGATGACAAAGGCGATGCCTTCGTCGTTTTGCGCCGCATTGACCATGCCGCGCGTGAGCATGATGCGCGCGCCGTCCGAATACGCGTTGATATTGTCCGCATTGCCCAGGGCGACGCGGAAGGCGCAGGCGCGCGTGACGGGAATCTTCAGGTCCTGCTGCTGGCCGTCGCGGGCGATGGTCATGTTCAGGTTCGCGCTTTTCGAGGCCAGCGGGCCGACGATGGCGCCAAACGGGCCTTCCGCCTTTGGGCCGGCCGGCAGCGGCTTGCCTTCGGCGGCCAGCAAGCCGTCGCCCTTGCGCAAGCCGGCGCGTGCGGCGCCGCTGCCCGGCAAGACGCCGGAGACTTGCATCTGTTCGCCGTAGCCGAGAGCCGCCTGCGCCGCGTCGGCATAGATGCCGGGGTAGGAATACTTGTTCTGCGCCGTGAAGCCCAGCAAGTTGCGCGCATACGTCTTGCACAGGTCCGCATTGTTGATCAGCAGGGGCGCCGAGACTTTCGACAGGCGGTCCTGCAGGGCCACCATCTTCACCAGTTCTTCCTGCGCCGCCTTTTGCTGCGCCGTCGGGGCGGGCGCATCGGGCGCCGGCACCACGTTGAACGGGCCGCTGACATGCGTCGTTGGCGTGGTACAGCCGGCCAGCATGGCCGCACTGGCCAGCAGGAGGGGAGTGGCCAGTTGGCGCAGCGAAGTTGGGGCTGTGATCAGATGGCGGAAACCTGGCATAAGACGATCCTTAATGTTTGCCGGTGCTGCCGAAACCGCCAACACCGCGTTCGCTGTCGCCGAATTCCTCGACGACGTTAAAGCCCACTTGCAGCACCGGCACGATAATCAGTTGCGCCAGGCGTTCCATGGGATTGAGCGTGAAAGCGCTCTGGCCCCGGTTCCAGGTCGATACCATCAACTGGCCCTGGTAATCGGAGTCGATCAAGCCTACCAGATTCCCCAATACGATGCCGTTTTTGTGGCCCATGCCGCTGCGCGGCAGGATCATGGCCGCATACGACGGGTCGCCGATGTGGATGGCCAGGCCCGTGGGAATGAGCACGGTCTGGCCGGCTTCGATGGTGATCGCCTCGTCGATGCAGGCGCGCAGGTCCAGGCCGGCGCTGCCGGGTGTGGCGTAGGCCGGCAGCATTTCTTTCATGCGGGCGTCGAGGATCTTGATGTCGATATTTTTCATTAATCTAACTAACTAAGCTAAGTCGTATAAAAGGTTATTTGAGCAGCGAATTCTTGGCCAGCCGCTTCGAGATTTCCGAAATCAGCTGGCGCGCCAGGTTCAGTTTCGGGGCGCGCGGCAGTACGGTATGGCCTTCCTCGTCGAACAGGATGATGGTGTTGTCATCCTGGCCAAAGGTGTTCTGGCCGATATTGCCGACCAGCAAGGGGATGCCCTTCTTTTCGCGCTTGGTCGAGCCGAATTCCACCAGGTTTTCCGATTCGGCGGCAAAACCGACGCAGTACGGATAGCCGGCCAGGTTGGTGCGCGCCGCCACGGTGGCCAGGATGTCGGGATTTTGCGCGAACTGCAGCTCCGGCACGGAGCCGTCGGCCTGCTTTTTCATCTTTTGTTCGCTGGCGTTGGCCACGCGCCAGTCGGCCACGGCGGCCACGGCGACGAAGACATGCTGGCCATCGACGTGGGCGAGTACCGCATCGTGCATCTGCTGTGCGCTTTGCACGTCGATGCGGCGCACGCCGAAGGGGGCGTCCAGGGCCGTGGGGCCGGAAATGAGCAGCACCTCGGCGCCCGCTTCGCGCGCCGCGCGCGCCACCGCATAGCCCATCTTGCCCGAGGACAGATTGGTGATGCCGCGCACGGGGTCGATGGCTTCGAACGTGGGGCCGGCCGTGACCAGCACGCGCTTGCCCGCCAATACCTTCGGCTGGAAGGCGGCGATCAGCTCCGTCAGCAGCTGTTCCGGTTCCAGCATGCGGCCCAGCCCCGTTTCGCCGCACGCCTGTTCGCCGGCGGCCGGGCCGAACAGCTTGATGCCGTCGTCGCGCAGCTGCTGCACATTGCGTTGCGTGGCGGGGTTTTGCCACATTTCCACGTTCATGGCCGGCGCCACCAGCAGGGGCAGGTGGGATGGGCGGGCCAGGCACAGGGTCGACAGCAGGTCGTCGCACACGCCGTGCGCCAGCTTGCGCATGAAGTCGGCGGAACACGGCGCGATCAAAATCGCGTCCGCATGGCGCGTCAAATCGATATGCGCCATGTTGTTGGCTATGCGCGCATCCCACTGGCTCGTGTGCACGGGGTGGCCGGACAGGGCCTGCATCGTGACGGCCGTGATGAAGTGGCTGGCCGCATCCGTCATCACCACTTGCACCGAGGCGCCTGCTTTTGTGAGTGCGCGGCACAATTCCGCCGCCTTGTAGCAGGCGACGCCGCCCGAGAGTCCCAGGACGATTTTTTTGCCGGACAGTTCCATGCCGTTCTCCTGCGTGTTTATTTGTTTACCCGGCGCAGTTCATCGATGATGAACAGGGCCGCGCCGATGCAGATGGCGCTGTCGGCGATATTGAAAGCGGGGAAATGGCCCCAGCTTTTCCAGTGGAAGTCGAGGAAGTCGACCACGTGGCCGTACATCAGGCGGTCGATGGCGTTGCCCAGCGCGCCGCCGAGGATCAGCGACAGGGCCCAGCAGAACATGCGCTGGCCGGCGTGCTTTTTCAGCAGGTAGATGATGTAGATGGCGGCCGCCAGGGCGATGCCGGTGAAGAAATAGCGCTGCCAGCCGCCCTGGTCGGACAGGAAGCTGAATGCGGCGCCTTTGTTATACGCGAGCACCAGGTTGAAATACGAGGTGATGACCATTTCCTGCGCATAGCGGAAGGTCTTCAGGATCGTGATCTTGGTGATCTGGTCGAACAGGATGACGATGGCGGCAATGCCCAGCCACAGCGTCAGCGGCGATTGCGGTTTCGATGAAAAACGGTTTTTAGTGGCCATATTTTTCCAGGGAAGATAAAGCCGCCGCCTGGCAGCAGGCGGCGGTTGGACGGATAGCATACAACGGCGGGCAAAATCGTAGCGAGCGGCAGCGATTTGTGGCCGAGAAGCGCAACCGTACTCTAGTACGGTGAGCATCGCAGGCCGCAAATCGCGACGCGCAGCAGATTTTGACGCCGTTGTTTAGGCGAAGCGGCGAACTTCGCCCTTGCCAAACAGGTTGCTGACGCAGCGGCCGCACAGGGTGGCATGCGCGGCGTCCGTGCCCACGTCGCTGCGGTAGTGCCAGCAGCGCTCGCACTTCGGCGCCGTCGACGCGGCCACGACAATTTCCTCGGCCGCTTCGTCGGCCACTTCGGCCACGCTGGCCTGCGAGGTGATGAAGACGAATTTCAAGTCCTCGCCCAGGGTCGTCAACAGCTTGTACTTCATCGGCGCGGCCTTGATCGTCAGCTCCGCCTGCAGCGACGAGCCGATGGCGCCCGAGGTACGCAAGTCTTCCAGCTGCTTCGTCACGTCCGTGCGCACGGCGCGCAGGGCCGTGTATTTCTCCAGCAGGTCGGCCGCATCCGCCACTTCCGGCAGCTGCCACCAGGTTTGCGTGAAGATGGTTTCATCGCTGGCGGCATACGCTTCGCTGCCGGCGAAGACGGCCCACGCTTCCTCGGCCGTGAACGACAGGGCCGGGGCCATCAGGCGCAGCAGGCTTTGCGTGATGTGCCACAGGGCTGTCTGCGCCGAACGGCGCGCGTGCGACGTCAGGCCGGAGGTGTACAGGCGGTCCTTCAGGATGTCCAGGTAGAAGCCGCCCAGGTCTTCCGAGCAGTACGTCTGCAGCTTCGACACGACCGGGTGGAATTCGTAGCGCGCGTAGTTGTTCTCGATCTGCGTTTGCAGCGAGGCCATGTTGGCCAGCGCATAGCGGTCGATTTCGAACATCTCGGCCACCGGCACGGCGTCCGTGGCCGGATTGAAGTCCGAGGTGTTCGCCAGCAGGAAGCGCAGGGTGTTGCGGATGCGGCGGTACGATTCCGTCACGCGTTTCAGGATTTCGTCGGAGATCGACAGTTCGCCCGTGTAATCGGTCGAGGCGATCCACAGGCGCAGGATGTCCGCGCCCAGGGTGTCCGAGATCTTTTGCGGCGCCAGCGTGTTACCCAGCGACTTCGACATCTTCTTGCCTTCGCCATCGACCGTGAAGCCGTGCGTCAGCAGGGCCTTGTACGGCGGACGGCCATTGAGCATCGACGACACGAGCAGGGACGAGTGGAACCAGCCGCGATGCTGGTCCGAGCCTTCCAGGTACAGGTCGGCCGGGAATTGCAGCTGCGTCGAGTGCGAACCGTGCGCTTGCGGGCCGCCCAGCACCGTCTGGTGCGTGGCGCCGGAATCGAACCACACGTCCAGCGTGTCCTTGTTCTTCGCGTAGATGGCCGCTTCGTCGCCGATCAGGTCAGCCAGGTCCAGCGCCTGCCAGGCCTCGATGCCACCTTTTTCGATCAGCTTGGCCACTTGCTCCAGCAGTTCCGGCGTGCGCGGATGCAGGTCGCCCGTTTCCTTGTGCACGATGAAAGCCATCGGCACGCCCCACTGGCGCTGGCGCGACAGGGTCCAGTCGGGACGGTTGGCGATCATGCCGTGCAGGCGCGCCTGGCCCCAGTCGGGGAAGAACTCGGTGTCGGCGATGCCTTTCAAGGCCGTTTCGCGCAAGGTCGCGCCGCCGTCTTTCGGCGTCACGTCCATGCCGGCAAACCACTGCGAGGTGGCGCGGTAGATGATCGGCGTCTTATGGCGCCAGCAATGCATGTAGCTGTGGTCGAACATCTTGACTTCGAACAGCGCACCGGCTTCGCGCAGGGCGTTGCAGATCGGCTTCGACGCTTCCCAGATGGTCATGCCGCCGAACAGGGGCAGGGTCGAGGCGAACTTGCCGTCGCCCATGACGGGCTTGATGATGTCGTCGTCCTTCATGCCGTGCGCCTTGCACGAGATGAAGTCGTCCAGGCCGTAGGCTGGCGCCGAGTGCACCACGCCCGTGCCGCTTTCCGTGGTCACGTATTCGGCCAGGTACAAGGGCGACAGACGGTCATAGAAGGCATCGGCCGCATGCAGCGGGTGGCGGAAGCTGATGCCGGCCAGGGCCGCGCCGTCGCAGGTGGCGATGGTCGTGCCATCGAGCTTGAAGCGCGCCAGGCTGGCGACGACCAGGTCTTGCGCCAGGATCAGCAGCAGCGGCTGGCCCTCGCGCTCGGCTTTCACCAGCGCGTATTTGACTTCCGGGTGCACGTTCAGCGCCTGGTTCGACGGGATGGTCCACGGCGTGGTGGTCCAGATGACGATGAAACCGTTATCGGTCGGCAGGGAAGGCAGGCCGAAGGCGGCTGCCAGTTTTTCCGGCTCGGCGAACTTGAATCCGACGTCGATGGCGGGATCGCGCTTTTCCGCGTATTCCACTTCCGCCTCGGCCAGCGCCGACTGGCAGTCGAAGCACCAGTTGACGGGCTTCAAGCCGCGGTACACATAGCCTTTTTCCAGCAGCTTGCCCAGCGCGCGCAATTCGTCCGCTTCATTGCCGTGCGCCATGGTCAGATACGGGTTGTCCCACTCGCCCAGCACGCCCAGGCGAATAAAGTCCTTCTTCTGGCGCTCGACTTGCACGTTGGCGTAGGCGCGGGCCTTTTCCAGCACTTCGGCCGTCGGCAGGTTCTTGCCGTGCAGTTTTTCGATCTGGATCTCGATCGGCATGCCGTGGCAATCCCAGCCCGGTACATACGGCGCGTCGAAGCCGGCCAGCGAGCGCGACTTGACGACCATGTCCTTCAAGATCTTGTTGACGGCGTGGCCCAGGTGGATATCGCCATTCGCGTACGGCGGGCCGTCATGCAGGATGAATTTCGGACGGCCGGCGGCAGCCTTGCGCACGCGCTCGTAGATTTTCTTGTCTTGCCATTGCTGTACCCATTGCGGCTCGCGCTTGGCCATGTCGCCGCGCATCGGGAACGGGGTTTCCGTCATGTTGACCGGGTATTTGCTTTCAGGCTTCTTGTTCTGCTTGGGCGTGGCTGGCTTGTTTTGATCGGACATAATCTTCTTTAATGGTATGGAGTATATTTTTGCAGCGGGTTTGCGACGGCAAGTGCCGCCAGGCGGCGGAGTTGGCCGGCGTCAAATTCGGTCGGTGGCGGTAATGGCGCCGCTGCGCTGCTCAAAATAGGCGCGCGCCTGGTTCGAGTCGCGCTCGATGGCGGCCGTCAGGGTGGGCAAATCGTCGTACTTTTCTTCGTCGCGCAGCTTTTCCAGGAATTCCACGCGCACCAGCTTGCCGTAGCAGGATTGATTGAAATCAAACAGATGCACTTCCAGCAAGACGCGGCCGCTGTCGTCGACGGTGGGGCGCACGCCAAGGCTGGCCACGGCCGGCAGCGGCTGCGGCGCCAGGCCGTGCACTTGCACGATGAAGACGCCGGACAGGGCGGGACGGTGCGCCACGCGCAGGTTCAGGGTGGGGAAGCCGAGGGTGCGGCCCAGTTTCTGCCCGTGGATGACATGGCCGGAAATGGCGTACGGATGGCCCAGCAGCTGCGTGGCCAGCGGGAAATCGCCGGCGGCCAGCGCCAGGCGCACGGCGGACGACGAGATGCGCGTGCTGCCGTTCATCACGGTAGGCAATGTTTCTACATGGAAACCATATTTGCGGCCCGCTTCCTGCAGCATGGCCACGTCGCCGGCGCGCCGGGCGCCATAGCAAAAGTCGTCGCCGACCATCAGCCATTTCACGTGCAAGCCATCGACGAGGACTTTTTCCGTGAATTCCTGCGGCGTCAAGGCGGCGAACTGGGCGCTGAAGTGCTCGACGACGACACGGTCGATGCCGGCGTCATCCAGCGATTGCAGCTTGTCGCGCAAGTTGGCGATGCGCTGCGGAGCCTTGGACAGGTCGCCCGCGCGCTGCGCGAAGAATTCGCGCGGGTGCGGTTCGAACGTCATCACGGCCGCTTCAATGCCGAGTTCGGTTGCCGCGCCGCGCACGCGCGCCAGCAACGCTTGATGGCCGATGTGGACACCGTCAAAATTGCCGATGGTCAGAGCGCAAGGCGCTCGTGCCTGGGCATTGGGAAGTCCGCGGAATACCTTCATAGGAATCTGATGAAAAACTGTGCCAAAAGGGGGATTATACGGACTGTTTCAGGGATGCACACCCGGCAGGGCGGACGCAGGGCGAATTTCACTGCTGAAATGATAAAAAGCGTTGCCGGCGGGTATGCTGGCAACGCTTTTGGATGGCACTCGACTAGCTGCCCGACAACGCCTTGGCGGTGTTGTCTTATTTATTCATTAAGGTCCAGTAGCGGGCCAGGTCAGCCGCGCCATCCGTGCCCTTGACGGCTTTGAGTGCCGTCGTGGCGTTGGACTTCTTGCCGGCGTGGATGTAGGCGATGCCCAGATGCAGCTTGGCTTCTTCCGCATACTTGGCGGTGCCCAGCTTCACGGCGTCGTTCATCAAGCCCAGACCCTTTTCGGCCTGGCCATCGTAGACCAGGGCGAAGCCCAGCTTGCTCAAGCTGTCGGCGTCCTTGTTCTTGGTGTATTCCGCTTCCGACTTGGCTGCGTTGGCTTTCAGGTCAGCCTGGGTTTTCAGGGCCAGGTCTTTCAGACGCTGGTGACGTGGCGCATCGGCGCCGGTACCCAGCACGCCTTTTTTGTAGCCTTGCTCGATGATGCTCAGCGCTTCGCCAGGATTGCCTGCTTGCAGGGCCAGTTGGCTGATTTCCATGTATTCGGAAGGCTTGCTGAACAGGCCGTTGGCCAGGCGCAGGCGCTGGACGTCCAGGCCCAGGCGTTGCGAGAAGCCAGGTTTGCCCGAAACGCGGTTCAGCAGGTCGGCCCAGTAGCTGGTTTTCGGATAGCTCGATGCCAGTTTTTCCAGGGTGGCGACGTAGCCGCCCTTGTCGTTTTGCTTCAGCTGGATGTTGGCCAGCATTTGCAGGCTCGCTTCCGAGTTGCCGCCGCGTGCTTGCAGTTCTTTTGCCGCTTCGGCGAAGTTGCCGCTGACGTAGTAGGTCTGGATCAGCAGTTCGCGCATCTGTGGATCTTCGCGGTCTTTCAGCGAGCGTTTGATCCAGGTGATGGTGTTTGGCCAATCCTTGGCGCGGTAGTACATGCCTGCCAGCGCTTGCGTGAATTTGGGGGCTTCGGCGGCGCTCAGGCGGCCGGAATTGATGACGGCTTCAAAAGCCTTGATGGCGGTGCCGTTGTCGCCAGCGGCGGCAGCAGCCGAGGCGCGCACGCGTTCGATCTGGTAGCTTTCAAAGGCGGTCTTGCCGCCGACGCTGTCAGCTTCGCGCAGCTTGGCCAGTGCTTCCTTGTTTTTGCCGCTGCCAGCGAGTTTTTGCGCTTCTTGCAATGGCTTGCCCACTTCGGCACGCACGGTGTCCGCGGCATATGCCAGCGAGCCCAGGCCGATTACGGGAGTTGCTGCGGTAAAACCGATAGCGGCCATGACGAGGCCGAGATGAGCGAGACGAAACTTGGACATGAGAAAGTCTTTCAGTAAAAAGCGAATAGGCAGGAAGTCCTGCCTATTCGGATGTAAAGATAACCTGATTGCTGCAGCTTACTGGAATTGCTCGTTGCCGACCAGACCGATTTTGGTCACGCCCAGACGCTGCGCCGACGCCATCACACCGGCGACGACTTTGTATTCCACCAGCTTGTTAGGACGCAGATGCACTTCTGGCTGATCTGCTTGCGCAGCAACGTTGCTCAGTTTGGCTTCCAGCGTATTACGATCAGGTACGACCTGATTGTCCCACAAGATAGTGCCATCAAAATCGACATCGATCGTGACGACCACTGGTTCGGTTGTCGGTGGCGGCGGGGTGCCGACCGGCATGTTCAGGTTCACCGAGTGGTTTTGCTTAGGAATCGTGATGATCAACATGATAATCAGCACCAGCATCACGTCGATGAGGGGCGTCATGTTCAGTTCCATCATTGGTTCCGGATCCGCGCCTGCTGCGCTTCCCGAACCGACATTCATACTCATAGTGTTTCCTTTAAGAAGTCCAACGAAGCACCGGGCGAAACTGCCGCCCGGCAAGCTTCCTTCAGTGGCGCCCCCCTGTTGCCGGGACGCCGCTGTCAGTCGCTATCAGCCCTTGTCAGGTGGTTCGGTGATGAAGCCGACCTTCTGGATCCCGGCACGTTGGGTCGTGTAAATAACCCGGCCGATCGATTCGTAGCGTGTTTCTTGGTCGCCACGAACGTGTACTTCCGGCTGCGGTACTTTCACTGCTTCAACTTTAAGATAATCGAACAATTCGTTCGTGTCTCTCAGTCTGGTCTGGCCCAGGTAAATCTCGCCATCCTTGTTAACAACGATGTTAACGTTTTGCGGCTTGGTTTGAAGGGCTTGGTTGGCCTCGATCGGCAGATCGATTTTCTGCAGCTTGAGGACAACTGGACTGGTGATCAAGAAAATGATCAGCAAAACCAACATGATGTCGACGAGCGGCGTCGTGTTGATTTCTGACATTACTTGATCTTGATCTCCGCTGTCGGAGCCGACGGACATCGACATGACTTATCCGATCTTTTTAGCGCCGGCAGCACGGCCAGCTTCGCTGGTGGACATTACGCCGGAAACCAGAACCGAGTGAACGTCGGCGCTGAACGAGCGGATGTCTTCCATTGCGGTTTTGTTACGACGAACCAACCAGTTGTAACCCAGAACGGCAGGAACAGCGACCAGCAGACCGAAAGCGGTCATGATCAGTGCTTCACCAACTGGACCTGCAACTTTGTCGATCGATGCGTTACCGGTCATGCCGATAGCGGTCAGTGCGTTGTAGATACCCCAAACGGTACCGAACAGACCGATAAACGGAGCGGTCGAACCAACGGTTGCCAGGAACGACAGGCCATCTTGCAGACGCGATTGGACTTTGTCCGAAGCGCGCTGGATCGACATCGTCACCCAGGTCGACAGATCGATTTGTTCCAGCAGGGCGCCGTCATGGTGAGCGGTTGCCTTGGTGCCCGATTCAGCGATGAAGCGGAATGGCGAACCTTCTTCCAGGGTTGCCGAACCAGCAGCGATCGAAGGAGCTTTCCAGAATTTGGCAGCGGCTTCTTTAGCTTGCTTGAAGATCTTCATTTGATCGATCAGCTTGGTGATGATGATGTACCAGGTACCGATCGACATGATGACCATGATGATCAGGGTGGCGCGTGGCACGAAGCCGCCGTCCCACACTGCTTGCAGGCCGAACGGGTTGTGTACTTCTTCGGTTTTGGCTGGAGCGGCTGCATCAGCGGCTGGAGCTGCTGCTGCGTCTGCTGCTGGAGCGGCGGCATCTGCAGCAACTGGTGCTGGTGCAGCGTCTGCCGCAGGAGCCGAAGCGGCAGCCGATGCTGGCGCGTCAGCGAATGCCGGAGCTGCTACCAGAGCGGTAGTAGCGGTAACGGACAACAGAACCGCGGCAAAAAATGCGGACAAACGGGTATTCTTAAACATGCTTCCTCCAAAATTAAAAATAACAGATCGCTGAACGTAATGACAACGAAATCATAGTGTGAGACAGGGGATAACTGTCTCGGGTTTTAATCCAGCGACCAAACGTATTGCATTTGCTGCCAGCCTTGTTCCGGCTTGCCGTCAACTGTTGCCGGCTTAAATGTACAGCGGCTGATACCTTGCACCGCGGCTTTGTCCAGGTCCCTGAAGCCGCTGGACTTCACGATCTTCGAATCAGCGACCTTGCCGTCTACACCGATCAGGAACGACAGTGTCACCACACCGGTTTCCTCGTTACGCTGCGACGACTTTGGATAAGCCGGTTTTTCGCAGACGCTGAAGTCAACCACGGCCGGCGTACGCACCGATTTGGCTGGTCCAGGAGTTGGCGCAGGCTGTGCAGGCGGCGATGGCGGTGCCAATACATTCGTGGCTGGCTTCACGGCAGTCGCATTTGCAATCACGTTCTGCTGTGGTGGCGGCTGCTGCACGTTCACCTCGACTGGCGGAATGAATGGCGGCGGTGGCGCCTTCATTTCTGGCGGCGGTGGTGGCGGTGGAAGATCCTTCGGTGGAGGCGGTTTGACTTCCTCGATAATCTTGGTTTCAACCGGTTCCATCATTTTGGTGACCAACCGCTTGCCCAAGCCCGTCACGATCCCGTAAGCCGCGAGAACGTGCAGCAGGACAACGATAGTGATGCCTGTGTAGTTCTTGGGACTTTTCTCGTTCGAAAAATTCATGCCTGCTTTCTCCAAATACCATCTCTTGTCTTGCAACTGAACCCCAAAATGACGACACAAAGCTCCAGCCGTATCCGGGACGTCGCCGAATTATACATACGAATTCTTTATTTTACACAGATTTTTAACGCCTAAAACCGGTTAAATTTTTGGCGCTTTTGCGCCCTGAAAACGTACTTGCTTATGTCATCTTTGCACGCTTTCGGACATAAAAAAAGGCGGTCTTATCGGTTTTTTACAGCCGTTTTGGGCGACCGCTGCTAAGTTCTCCGATGTGTCGATCTGGCGGAATTATATTTCGTGATATTCAATATGGAAACTGCTAAATTTGGAGAAAAATCTTTCTTTTTGGAAATATTTTGGCTCGGAACCAGACCACTTAGCCCGTCGCGCGCACCAAACGGGTGCGGAACGCACTTCACCCAGGTCAAAAAAGGCGCTCCTGACAGCCGTTTCGAGGCCGCCAGGCCATACTGAATTCCTATATAGGCATAGGAAGCGCTTATATTCTTGCTATTGATTATTATCAACAAATCATTTCATGGCTTGGCAACCGGGTCATCGCGCCGGTTGCGCTTCTCGCGCCGGCAATTCAAGGTGCCCAGCACCGCCCCCTGTGGGTCGACCGTATCGAGGTGCACATCGAAGCCCCACAGCCGTGCCACGTGCTTGAGCACCTCGGCCGCCTGCTGGTTCAGCGGGCGGCGCTGGAATTGCGTGTGGCGCAGGGTCAAGGCGCGGTCGTCGCGCGTGTTGACGGACCAGACCTGGATATTCGGCTCGCGGTTGCCCAGGTTGTACTGTTCCGCCAGTTGCTGGCGCACGTAGCGGTAGCCGGCATCGTCGTGGATGGCGGAAATGGCCAGTTTTTCATTCTTGTCGTCGTCGAGCACGGTAAAGAAGTGGAATTCGCGGATCAACCGCGGCGACAGGTACTGGGCGATGAAGCTTTCATCCTTGAAATTGCGCATGGCAAAGTCCAGGCTCTTGCGCCAGTCGCTGCCGGCCATGTCGGGGAACCAGGCGCGGTCTTCGTCGGTCGGGTGCTCGCAGATGCGGCGGATGTCGCTCATCATGGCAAAACCCAGCGCATACGGGTTGATGCCGCTGTAATACGGGCTGTCGATGGGCGGCTGGTAGACCACGTTGGTATGGCTTTTCAGAAATTCCATCATGAAGCCGTCGCCCACCACGCCTTCGTCATACAGCTGGTTCAATATCGTGTAGTGCCAGAAGGTGGCCCAGCCCTCGTTCATGACCTGGGTTTGCCGCTGCGGATAGAAGTACTGGGAAATCTTGCGCACGATGCGCACCATCTCGCGCTGCCACGGTTCCAGCAGCGGCGCATACTTTTCGATGAAATACAGCAGGTTTTCCTCGGGTTCGGGCGGAAAGCGGGGCGCGGCCTTGCGCTGGTCTTCCTCTTCCTCCTCATCTTCGCGGCGGGGCAGGGTGCGCCACAGCTGGTTGATCTGCGACTGCACATAGGCTTCGCGCTCTTTCTGGCGCGCATATTCCTTCGCCATCGACAGTTTCGCCGGGCGCTTGTAGCGGTCCACGCCATAGTTCTGGATGGCGTGGCACGAGTCGAGCAGCAATTCCACGGCGTCGACGCCATGGCGCTGTTCGCATTCGGCGATGTAATTCTTGGCAAACACCATATAGTCGATGATGGCGTCCGCATCCGTCCAGGCGCGGAACAGGTAATTGCCTTTAAAAAAGGAGTTGTGGCCGTACGCCGCATGCGCGATCACCAGCGATTGCATGGTCAGGCTGTTTTCCTCCATTAAATAGGCGATGCACGGGTTCGAGTTGATGACGATCTCGTAGGCCAGGCCCATTTGGCCACGTTTGTAGCTTTTCTCGGTCGATAAAAAATGCTTGCCGAACGACCAATGGTTGTAGGAAACGGGCATGCCCACCGAGGTATAGGCATCCATCATCTGCTCGGCCGTGATGATTTCCAGCTGGTTCGGATAGGTGTCGAGGCCAAACTGTTTCGCCACGCGGCGGATTTCCTCGTGGATTTGCTCGATCAGCTCGAACGTCCATTCCGACTGCTCGGGCAGGGCGTTCGGGTGGCGCAGGCGCGCGAACGGTTCGCCCGGGGTGTTGCTGGCGCGGTCAAAGGCTGCACTCATCATTTCACCTGTTTCTTGAACAGTTCGCGGAAGACCGGGTAGATATCGGCCGGCGTGACGATCTTTTGCATGGCGAAATGGGCGTGATGGTCGAGCACGCCCGCGTATTGCTCCCACAGGTTTTGCTGCGGGCCGTCCGTGATCTCGACATAGGTGTAGTACTGCACCTTGGGCATGATGGTATTAATAAGCAATTGCCGGCACAGCACGGAATCGTTGTCCCAGTTGTCGCCGTCGGACGCCTGCGCCACATAGCTGTTCCATTGCCCGGCGCCATAGCGTTCGTCGATGATGGTGTTGAGCAAGTGCAGCGCGGAGGACACGACGGTGCCGCCCGACTCGCGCGAATTGAAGAATTCATGCTCGTCCACTTCGGCCGCCGCCGTATGGTGGCGGATGAAGACGACCTCGATCTTGTCGTAGGCGCGCTTGAGGAACAGATATAACAGGATGAAGAAGCGCTTGGCCGTGTCCTTGCGCGACTCGTCCATGGAGCCGGACACGTCCATGATGCAGAACATGACGGCTTGCGTCATCGGCTTGGGCACCTTGATGCGGTTGCTGTAGCGCAAGTCGAACGGGTCGATGAAGGGGATGGCCAGCAGGCGCGTGTGCAGGTGGTGGATCAGGCGGCGCAGTTCCGTGACGAGCGGGTCGCTGTCGGGCGCGCCTTCGTGCAGCAGTTCGGCCAGGTCTTCCTCGGCCTGCGCCAGCTGCTTGCGGGCGCCGCCGCCGACGGCGATGCGCCGCCCCAGCGCGCCGCGCAGGGAACGCAGCACGTGGATGTTCGATGGCGTGCCCGACATATTGTAGCCGGCGCGCTGGTTCTTGAATTCCGTGGTGGCCGTCAGCTGGGTTTTCACCATGTGCGGCAATTCCAGGTCCTCGAAGAAATAATTCATGAATTCTTCGCGCGACAATTCGAAGATGAAGTCGTCTTCCGTCGTCTCGTCGCTATTGCCCGCCTTGCCCCGCCCGGCGCCGCCGCCGCCTTTCGGCCGCGCGATCTGGTCGCCTTTCAGGTATTCCTTGTTGCCGGGATTGACCACTTCCCATACGCCGCCATGCGCGTGGCCGAACGACGGTTCGCCCACGTCCTTGACGGGGATGCTGACCTTCTCGCCATTCTCGACGTCCGTGATCGAGCGCCCCTTGATGGCGCGCCCCACGGCATCCTTGATCTGGCCCTTGTAACGCCGCAGGAAACGCTCGCGGTTGACGGCGGATTTATTCTTGCTTTGCAAGCGCCTGTCGATGAGATATGTCAAAGGGTGCCTCCTTGCTTCTCGTCTTGCGCGCCCCGCCTGCCCTCGGGCGGGAGCGCGCCTCCGCTGTCCGCGCTAGGATGACTTGCGCACGCGCAAGTACCATTCGCATAACAGGCGTACCTGCTTGGCCGTATAGCCTTTTTCCACCATGCGGGCCACGAAGTCGGCGTGCTTGTTGGCATCGTCGGCGCTGGCCTTGGCATTGAAGGAAATCACGGGCAGCAATTCCTCCGTATTCGAAAACATTTTCTTTTCAATGACGGTGCGGAACTTTTCATAACTGGTCCAGGCGGGATTCTTGCCGCCGTTCGAGGCCCGCGCGCGCAAGCCGAAGTTCACAATTTCATTGCGGAAATCCTTCGGATTGGAAATGCCCGCCGGTTTCTCGATCTTCTCGAGTTCATTGTTCAGCGATTCGCGGTCGAAGCTTTCGCCCGTGTCCGGATCGCGGTATTCCTGGTCCTGTATCCAGAAATCGGCAAACGTCACGTAGCGGTCGAAGATGTTCTGCCCGTATTCCGAATAGCTTTCCAGGTAAGCCGTCTGGATCTCCTTGCCGATGAATTCCACGTAGCGCTGCGCCAGGTGCTCTTTAATATAGGAGAAGTAGCGCTGCTCGAGTTCCGGCGCGAACTGCTCGCGCTCGACCTGCTGCTCCAGTACATATAATAGATGCACGGGATTGGCAGCCACTTCGGAATTGTCAAAGTTGAACACTTTTGACAGGATCTTGAAGGCAAAGCGCGTCGACAGGCCGTTCATGCCTTCGTCCACGCCCGCGTAATCGACGTATTCGTGCATGGACTTGGCTTTCGGGTCCGTGTCCTTGAGGTTTTCGCCATCGTAGACGAGCATCTTCGAGAAGATGCTGGAGTTTTCCGGGTCTTTCAGGCGCGACAGGATGGCGAACTGCGCCATCATGCGCAGGGTGCCGGGCGCGCACGGGGCCTTGACGAGCGAGGAATTGGCCACCAGCTTGTCGTAGATCTTGATTTCGTCGGAGACGCGCAGGCAATACGGCACCTTGACTATATAGATACGGTCAAGAAACGCCTCGTTGTTGCGGTTGTTCTTGAACGTCTTCCATTCCGACTCGTTCGAGTGGGCCAGGATGATGCCGTCGAACGGAATCGCGCCGAAGCCTTCCGTGCCCTTGTAATTGCCTTCCTGCGTGGCCGTCAGCAAGGGGTGCAGGACCTTGATCGGCGCCTTGAACATTTCCACGAATTCCATCAAGCCCTGGTTGGCCAGGCACAGGCCGCCCGAATAGCTGTAGGCGTCCGGATCGTCCTGCGCATAGTCTTCCAGCTTGCGGATGTCGACCTTGCCCACCAGCGAGGAAATGTCCTGGTTGTTTTCGTCGCCCGGTTCCGTTTTCGAGATGGCGATCTGTTTCAGCACGGATGGATAGCGCTTGACGACGCGGAACTGGTTGATATCGCCATTGTATTCATGCAGGCGTTTCACGGCCCACGGGCTGGGGATGTTGCGCAGGTAGCGGCGCGGGATGCCGTAATCCTCTTCCAGGATGGTGCCGTCCTCTTCCTCGTTGAACAGGCCCAGCGGCGACTCATTGACGGGCGAGCCTTTCAGGCAATAGAAGGGCACGTGTTCCATCAGCGACTTGAGTTTTTCCGCGATGGACGACTTGCCGCCGCCGACGGGCCCCAGCAGATACAGGATCTGCTTGCGCTCTTCCAGGCCTTGCGCCGCGTGGCGGAAGTATGAGACGACTTGCTCGATCACCTCCTCGGTGCCGTAGAACTCGCGGAAGGCGGGATAGATCTTGATGATCTTGTTGGCGAAGATGCGCGACAAGCGCGTGTCGTTGCGCGTGTCGACCAGCTGCGGCTCGCCGATGGCGGCCAGCATGCGTTCGGGAGCGCTGGCGTACGTCAGCTTGTCCTTCTTGCACAGGGCCAGGTAGTCGGTGAGCGACATTTCCTCTTCGCGGGTGCGCTCGTAGCGTGCTGCATAGTTATCAAAAATGGTCATGTCAATGTCCTTTAATGTAAACCCGTACTGCCAGTCACCATGGCCGCCCGCCTGGCACTCGCCTGGGCTTGCCGCTTGAACTTTTCCTGTACCCCGTATCGATTTTTATTGTTGTTTCAAGCCCGGCTGTCTTTGCGAGTCCGGATTGCCCGGACCAAAAAACTGGCGCTTGATGCCGTGTGCTGACGTGGCCAGCCGGCTTTTTTTTCACTGTTGATAGCGCTTGCTGCACCTACCATTACCCCATGAAATTTATTATTGCTCTAAAGGATCAGGAAGTCAAAAGATATGTCGGCATATCCTTAATACTTGTTTGTAAATTGTTGATTTAATTGGATAAATCATCAAATTTTTCATCGGTTCCAATGAACTTTTGTATACCTTTTAAACCATCATACGACAATTCGCCAGCGCGTGCCGGAGCCGGCCATGGCGCCGCCGCAGCCTGCGCCATGGCGGCCTGGCGCCGGTGAGGCTGGCCATCTTGCGCTAAGATGCCTGCATGTCTGATGGCCCTGCGCGCAGCGCGTGCGCGTGCGCGAGCCAGCATTTTTATCGTCACCCTATAAGGAACACCCATGATGAACCCCCAATTGCGCGCGATCGTCCGCGGCATGCCGAAGGCCGAACTGCATATCCATATCGAAGGCTCGCTGGAGCCAGAACTGATTTTCGCACTGGCAGAGCGCAATGGCGTGCCTCTGGGCTATGAATCGGTGGAACACTTGCGCAGCGCCTATGCTTTTACGGATTTACAGTCTTTTCTCGACATTTATTACGCTGGCGCAAGCGTGCTCTTGAAAGAGCAGGATTTCTATGACATGACGCAAGCCTACCTGCGCCGCGCCGAAGCCGATAACGTGCTGCACACGGAAATCTTCTTCGACCCGCAAACCCACACGGCGCGCGGCGTGCCCATCGCCGACGTGATCAACGGCATCCACCGCGCCTGCCAGGACAGTCCCGTCAGCGCGGCCCTGATCCTGTGCTTCCTGCGCCACTTGAGCGAGAAAGAGGCGTTCGAGACGCTGGAAGACGCCTTGCCGCACCGCGACAAATTCATCGGCATCGGCCTCGATTCCTCGGAAGTGGGCAACCCGCCCGAGAAATTCTCGCGCGTGTTTGCCCGCTGCCGCGAACTGGGCCTGCACCTGGTGGCCCACGCGGGCGAGGAGGGCCCGCCGGCCTACATCCGCACGGCGCTCGACGACTTGCAGGTCGAACGCATCGACCATGGCGTGCGCTGCCTGGAAGACGCGGAACTGACGGCCCGCCTGGCGCGCGAACAGATCGCCCTGACCGTCTGCCCCCTGTCGAACACCAAGCTGCGCGTGTTCGACCAGATGCACGACCATAACCTGGTGCAATTGCTCGACGCGGGCTTGCTGGTGACGGTGAACTCGGACGATCCCGCGTATTTCGGCGGCTACATGAACGACAATTTCGACGCCATCTTCGATGCGCTGCCGCTGGGCCTATCCCACGCGCAACGCCTGGCGCGCAACGGTTTCATCGCCGCCTTCCTGCAGCAGGCGCAGAAAGACGCCTTCCTCGCTACCGTCGATGCGTATTTCGCGCAGCACGCCGCCGCCCACGGCAGCGCGCAGTAACTCTATAAAGACCCGCCGCCCATGTTCCGCCTCTCCCTGAAAATGACCGGCCGCGACTGGCGCGCCGGGCAACTGCGTTTCCTGCTCGTCGCGCTGATCGTCGCCGTGGCGGCCCTGTCGGCCGTCGGCTTCTTCGTCGACCGCCTGCGCGCGGGCTTGAACCGCGACGCGCACCAGTTGCTGGGGGCCGACCTGGTCATCAGCGCCGACCAGCCCGTCAATGAGGCCTGGCGCGCGGAGGCGCAGAAGCGCGGCTTCATCCTGGCCGATACGGTGACGTTTCCCAGCATGGCGCAGGCGGGCGAGGGCGAGCAGTCGCTGTCGCAGCTGGCGTCCATCAAGGCCGTCTCGCCCGGCTACCCGCAGCGGGGCAAGCTGAAAATCACCACCCAGGTTAGCGAGGCGCAGGATGCCGTCGGCCGGCCAACGGACCAGGTGCCGGCGCCCGGCACCCTGTGGGTCGATGCGGCCATCCTGTCCAGCCTGAACGCCAAGCTCGGCGACACGCTGACCCTGGGCGACAAGGCGTTTACCGTCACGCAACTGATCGCCAGCGAGCCGGACCGCGGCGCCTCCTTCCTCAACTTCGCTCCCCGCGTGATGCTGCCCTTGAGCGATCTGGCCGCCACGGCGCTGGTGCAGAACGGCTCGCGCGTGTCGTACCGCTTGCTGTTGTCGGCGCCGCCCGCCAAGGCGGGCGAGCTTGCGCAATATCAAGCCTGGCTGGAAAGCCAGATCAAGACGCAAGCGATCAAAGGCGTGCGCATCGAATCGCTGGAATCGGGCAGCCCGCAGATGCAATCGACGCTGGATCGCGCCGACCGCTTCCTGTCCCTCGTCGGTTTGCTGTCGGCCATGCTGGCGGCCGTCGCCGTGGCCATGGCGGCGCGCCGCTTCATGCTGCGCCACCTGGACGCCTGCGCCATGCTGCGCTGCCTGGGGCTGACGCAAAACCAGGTCACTGCCATGTACGTGATCGAATTCTTATTGGTGGGACTGGCCGGCAGCGTCGTCGGCGTGATGGTGGGCTTCGGCGGCCACCTGGTGCTGCTGGAGCTGCTGGGCAAGCTGGTGCAGAGCGACTTGCCGCCCGTATCCATGCTGCCCGCCCTGCAAGGCGTGGCCACCGGCATGCTGTTGCTGCTGGGTTTTGCCTTGCCGCCGATTTTGCAGTTGCGCAATGTCCCCCATAACCGCGTGATCCGTCGCGAGCAGGAGCCGCCGCAGGCGCTGGCCCTGGCCACCTACGGCCTGGGCATCGCCGCCTTCGTCGTGCTGCTCCTGTGGCAAGCGGGCGACGTGAAACTGGCCCTGCTGACGGCGGCCGGCTTCCTGGGCGGCTTCGCCCTGTTCGGCCTGGCCGGCTGGCTGGGCATCCGCTCGCTGAAAACCCTGCGCGGCGCCTTCAATCACCAGGGCTGGCGTTTCGCCGTCACGTCCCTGCAGCGCCGCCCGGGTGCCACTGTCATCCAGGTGGTGTCCCTGGCCTTGGGCCTGATGGCCTTGCTGCTGCTGACGGTGGTGCGCGGCGACTTGATGGTGGCCTGGCGCAACGCCACGCCGCCGGACGCGCCGAACCGCTTCATGATCAATATCCTGCCGGAACAGAAAGACCCGATCGCCGCGCGCCTGGCCCAGGCCGGCGTGGCCAATGCGCCCTTGTATCCGATGATACGGGGGCGCCTGGTGGCCGTGAACGGCAACGCCATCACGGAAACCACGTATGAGGACGACCGCGCCAAGGGCCTGGCCGACCGCGAATTCAACCTGTCGACGATGGCCACCATGCAGGAAGAAAACAAGCTGGTGGCCGGCAAGTGGTTCGGCAATGCGCCGGGCGCGCCAGCCGAGGCGTCGGTGGAAGAAGGCATCGCCAAGACCCTGAAGCTGAAGCTGGGCGACAAGCTGCGCTTCGACATCGCCGGCCAGCCCGTGGAAGCGGCCATTACCAGTTTGCGCAAGCTGGAATGGGGCTCGATGCGCGTCAATTTCTTTGTCATCATCAACCCGGCCGCCATGGCGGACACGCCGCAGACGTGGATCACGGCGTTCCATCTGCCGCCCGCGCAGGCCGACCTGGGCAATGCCTTGCTGCGCGACTACCCGAATCTGACGGTGGTCGACGTGGGCGGCGTGCTCAAGCAAATCCAGGGCGTGCTGGACCAGGTGGTGACGGCCGTCGAATTCCTGTTTGCCTTTACCTTGGCCTCTGGCTTGCTGGTGCTGTATGCGGCCTTGATGGGTTCGCAGGACGAGCGCACGCGCGAAGCGGGCCTGCTGCGCGCGCTGGGCGCAACGCGGCGCCAGCTGGCGCAGGCGCAGCTGATCGAGTTTTCCCTCGTCGGCGCGCTGGCCGGCCTGTTGGCGGCCTCGGGCGCGGCGGCCATGGGCTGGGCGCTGGCCACGTACCAGTTCAAGTTCGCCTGGAGCTTCGCGCCCGGCGTGTGGGCCTTTGGCTTGCTGGCCGGCGCCCTGTGCGCGATCGCCGGCGGCTGGCTGGGCTTGCGCAATGTGCTGAAACATCCGCCGCTGCAAACCTTGCGGGAAAGCTAGGCTCCCACGCTGTCGTCCGCCTGCGCGCGTAAAAATTGCGAGTAGGACATGACTGGCTGCCCCAGCTGGTGCGGCGGCACGTCGAACAGGGCCCAGAAGTAGGTTTCGCGCCCCAGGCAGATGGTCGGTGCGGCGCAATAGCGGAACCAGTTTTCGCCGATGTGCGCCGCATACATGCCGTCGCTGTCGGCATCGGAAAAGTACGGGATCACGCGCATTTCCAGCAAGGCCAGCAGCAGGGACTCGGGCGCGTCGCTGTCGCGCGCCATTTCGTACTGCGTGTGCAGGCTGCGTTCCGTCTCGATGATCATCAGGCGGGCCTGGCCGTCGCGCGTGAAAAACAGGATGCCGCAGGGATTCGGGAAAATATAGAACTCGACAAAGCCATGGCGCCGGCACAGCTCCTGCACGACGGCGGCCATGGCTTCGTCTTGCAGGAAACTATAGTCGTGCAGCAATAGCAAGTCGCGCACGGTGTCCGACTGCTGCAGGAAGAATTCGCGTTGCAGGGAAACGATTTCCTGTTCCAGGATATCGAGCGCATCGTCGTCGCTCTTCTTGATGTAGCGGTCGATCAAGCCCCGGTTGAAGGCCGTCACGGCCACTTTTTCATCGGCCGCGCCCGTAAATAAAATCTTCTTGCACGGCAAGTCACGCACGGCCTGGCAGAATTCCAGGCCATTCATCTGCGGCATCGAATAATCGACCACCAGCACGGAAGGCACGGCAAAGCGCTGCGCCTGGCCGCTGATGCGCCAGATGCGTTCGAGGTCGAGCGCCACGTTGCGCTGGTCGCGCGGCAGGTTTTGCGTATCGAAATTGACGTGCAGCGGCGTCTCGCCCGGCTGCGTGCTGTGGCGCAGCCAGTGCAGCGCGCTGCTGGTGTCATGAAAGGTCAGACGCGCCAGCGCGGGATCGAGCTGGAACGCCAGGCTTTTCAGGAAGGAATCGCTGTCATCGATCAATACGGTCAGGGTCGGATGGGAGTAGACGGGCAGTTGCATGCATCACCTTGCGGGGGAAGAGGGTTGTAAGCGGGCAGGCAGGGGCTGGGGAAATTCCAGGATGAAAATCGCATACGCATGCTCGCGCGACACGCAGCGGATGCGCGCCTGCCAGGCCGTGATGATCTGCCGGCACAGGGCCAGGCCGATGCCGCTGCCGTTATGCACGGGATACGAATAAAAACGCTCGAAGATCAGCGGCAGGCGGTTCTTCGCGATGCCGCAGCCCGTGTCGATGAACAGCAGCCTGGGCACGGGGCGGGCGCCGTCGATGATGATGCGCACGCGGCCCTTGCCGGCCCGCTGGATGGCTTTCAGCGCGTTCCTCAGCAGGTTCAGCAGGATCACCACGCACAGTTCGTCCTGGCCGGCGAACTGGAAGTCGGCGCGCACGTCCACCTTGACGCGGCTGCGCTGGCTGTTGCCGGTGAATGGGTAGCGCTTCAGCACGGAATTCACCATCGCCAGCATCGACAGCGCCTGGCTGGGCTGCAGGTTGCGGTTCACGGCGCTGGCGCTCATCAGGAACAAATCGATCATGTGCTGCATGTGGCGCACTTCGAACTGGATGCGCGACAGGGCTTCCTGCAGCGGCGGCAAGTCGTGCGCCTGGCCGGCCAGCTGCGGCAGCAGCCGGCGCATGCCCCGCACATTGGCTTCCACGCTGGTCAGCGGCGTGCGCAGCTCGTGTGCCACGGAACCGAGCCCGGCGGACAGGCCGGCCAGCCGTTCCAGTTCCAGCACCTTGCTGCCCACTTTCACCACGGACAGTGCGGCTATGGTGAACCAGTGCACGGGCAGTTGCTGCAGCACTTCACGCTGCAGCAGGAAGTCGCCTTCTCCCTGCAGGATGACGGCGAGGCAGGCGGTGCTGGTGCCGATCAGGTAGGCGCGGCAAGCCAGCTTCGTCTCGAAATGAAACAGCACGACGAGGCCGATCAGCAGCGATTCGCTCCAGATGGACGACGCGTGGTTCATCAGAAACATGAAGGTAAAGAAGAAGGGCAGGATGTAGCTGAGCGCGAACAGCAGGTAGCGCGACAGCCAGCGGGCCGAGAAGTGGCGCGCAAACAGGCCGACCGCGCAGATGCCCACGCCCGTCAGGCGCAAGGTCAGGTTTTCATAGGCTTGCGGAAAAAAGTAATTCCACAGCAGGTAGTACAGCGGCATCGCCACCGTGCCCACGGCGGCCAGCATGGCGACCCTGCCGGCCAGGTTTTCATGGGGCATGCGTTCATGCAGCAGCGAATGGAGCAGGCGCCTGCGCCAGTGTGTCCATCGTCCTTGCAATTGCTGCGTCATGACTCTGCCTTGATTCTCTTCAGAACATTATCATCGCGTAAATTTTCCTGGTTGAACGGTTATCTCATCGGACATTGATATACGTCAATGGATGGGTTCGCGAGACGGTCAAGGCTTTAAGCCGCAGCAAACCTTTCCCTAGGAGAAAACTCATGACCATCGCTACCAGCTTGCATGCCCCATCCTTCGTCCGCGCCGAACACTGCTTGCCAGACTACATCGTGCGGCGCATGGATGCGCACCACGTCACGCGCATCGAAAAGCTGCTGGGCGGCCAGCATCCCCATGCCTGGCAACCGACACCCGCCCATGCCATTTTCCTGGCCGGCAATGACTACCTGTCCATCGCCGCCGAGCCGGCGCTGGTGGCGGCCCAGGTGGCGTCCCTGCAGGCGCATGCGGGCGGCATGCTGATGTCGGCCGTGTACTTGCAGGAAGGCAGCGAACAGCACCGGCTGGAAAGCCGGCTGGCCCGCTTCATGGGCAGCGAGGACGGCATCCTGGCGCAGTCCGGCATGGCGGCCAACGTCGGGCTGATCCAGTGCATCGCCAGCCCCGGCATTCCCGTCTACCTCGACATGCAGGCCCACGCCTCGCTGTGGGAAGGCGTGCTGTCGGCGCAGGCCCAGGCCGTGCCCTTCCTGCACAACGACATGACGCACTTGCGGCGGCAGGTGGAAAAGCATGGCCGCGGCGTGGTCGTCGTCGACGCCCTGTACAGCACCAACGGCAGCCTGGCGCCGCTGCTGGAATTGCTCGACATCGCCGAGCGCAGCGACTGCGTGGTGGTGGTCGACGAGTCGCACTCGCTGGGCACGCATGGCCCGCAGGGGGCGGGCCTGGTGGAGGCGTGGGGACTGGGCCACCGCGTGCATTTCCGCACGGCGTCGCTGGCCAAGGCCTTCGCGGGCCGGGCCGGTTTCATCAGCTGTTCCAGCCGCTTCAAGGGCTATTTTTTGTCCGAATCACGCCCCGCCATCTTCAGTTCCTGTTTGCTGGCGCATGAGCTGGCGTGGCTGGGCGCGGCGCTCGATTTCATCATGGCTGCCGACGAGCGGCGCGCCACCCTGCAACGCCATACGCTGCAGGTGCGCGCAGGCTTGCGCGAACTGGGCTACAACGTCAGCGATGGCACGGAGCAGATCGTGGCGCTGGAGGCGGGCGGCGAACCGGCCACCCTGGTCCTGCGCCAGGCGCTGGAGCGGCAAGGCATTTACGGCGCCATGTTTTGCGCCCCGGCAACGGCGAAGAACCGCGCCCTCGTGCGCCTGACCCTCAATGCGGGGCTCGACGGGGCGGCCATCGAGCGGGTGTTGGCGGGCTGCGCCGCCATCCGCGCCGAAGCGGGCGTGGAACACTGGCCATCGACGCGGCGCCTGCGCAGGCTGGCGCTCGTGTAGGGGCTTCAGCCGGCCAGCCGGCCCAGGAGGGCGGAAAGCGCTCCCAGCTGTTCTGCCGGCGCATCCTGCAGCAATTCGCGCCCCACCGCCTGCGCGGTGGCGCTCGCATGTCCCAGCAATTCCTGGCCGGCGGCAGTCAGCACGGCATAGCCGACGCGGGCGTCGCGTGCATCGGCCTGGCGCGCCACCAGGCCGATCTTTTCCAGTGGCATCAAGGAACGCGTGACGCCCGAGGCCGTCAACGCCAGGCGCTCGGCCAGGTCGATGCGGCGCAGGCGCGCACCGGGCGCGCGCTGCAGCTGGTACAGCAATTGATAGTCGCTGAAGCTCAGGCCATGCAAATTGCCCAGGGCGCTGTCGAAGCGGCGCACGATGAGCGCCTGGGCGCGCGCCAGGCGCAGGCAAAAGTCCAGCGCGCCATCGGCGTCCGGCGACGGGAGAGTGTGATCGTTCATGGCGTCCATTTTATCCATTGCGAAATGCTTGAGTACGCAAGTGTAAAGCAATGCCGCTCAATACAGCGGCTGGCCTTGCTCCAGCCACTGTGCGCGGTGCAGTTCCAGCAGGGCGCCCAGTTCGGCGTCCGCATCGAAGGCGGGGTCGTCGGGCAGCTTGAGCGTATCGATGACGGCGCAGGAAAAGGCCGCCGCGCCGTCGCGCCGCCAGTCCGCCTGCAGCAGGGCGTTGCGGTGCTTGCCCAGGTTCAGCTCGAAGCGGTGGCGGTTCAGCATGCCGGGCGCGTTGCGGCTGCTGTCGAGCAAGGTGCGCCCGCTGGGCAAGTGCCGCAAGGCGATGATGCCCAGCGGCGGCGGCTGTTGCCGGTAGTGCGCTTTCAATGTTGCCTGTCGTGTCTTGTCCATGTTTTACTTCTCCGATATCGTTTGGGTAATCGTTTCCGGTCCGGCGATGCGCGGGATGGCGGTAAATAATGCGGCCGCCACGGCGGCCGCCAGCAGCAGGGCGCCGCCGCCGCAGAACAGCTCGCCAACGCTCAGGTGGCGCAGCAGCGCGCCCGTGGCTGCCGCCGACAGCGGCGCCAGTCCCAGGAAGATGCCCATGAACAGGGCCATCGCCCGGCCCAGCATGGCGGGCGCCACGCGCCGCTGTATCCACGTAAAGATGGCCACCTGCAAGTAGCCGCCCAGCAACCCTGTCACGGCCAGCAGGGCCGCGCCTTGCCAGGCCGAGCTGATTTGTCCCAGCGCCATCAGCAGCAGGCCGACGACCGCGTCGACGAGCAGCAGGGTGGCGCCGAAGTGGCGGCGCAGCCAGGCGCCGCCCAGGCTGGACGCCAGCATGCCGGCCAGGGTGCCGGCGCCATGCGCGCCCATCAGCAAACCCAGCGCGGAGGCGCCCTGCAGGCGCTCGCTGGCCAGCACGGGCAAGGCCACTTGCAGCGGCCCCATGACGAAGAACGCCACCACCGCCCAGTACGCATAGCAGCTGCGCAAGGGAAGGTCGCGCCACACCATGGCCAGGCCCGCCGCCATGTCGCGCCACATGCCCTGCGCCGCCGCCGCGGCCAGTGGCCGCAGGCTCACTTGCCGCAAGGTCCAGGCAGAGAACAGGAACGTCAGCGCATCGATGGCAAAGGCGGCGGCCAGCGCCGCCATGGAGGTGTGCTGCGCGCCATCGTGGGCGCCGAGCACGAGCGCCGCCAGCAGGGGGCCGGCCAGCAGGGACAGCTGGCGCGCGCCCATCTGCAAGCCATTGGCGTTCTGCAGCGATTGCGGCGGCACGGCTTGCGGCAGGATGGCCGTGCCGGCGGGAATGCCGAAGGCGGCCGCGATACCCAGCGCCAGCGCGGCCGCATACGCGAGCGCCAGGCTGGCCTGGTCCAGCAGCAGCAACCCCGCCAGCGCCAGCAGGATGGCGGCGTTCGCGTATTTGCTCAGCAGCATCACGCGCCGGGGCGAATAGCGGTCGGCGATGGTGCCGCCCAGCAAAATCAGCACGGCGCGCGGGGCGCCCATCAGGGCCACGGCGATACCCAGGCTGAGGCTATCGCCCGTCAGGCTCAGCACCAGCCAGGGCAGGGCCAGCATGCTGAACTGGTCGCCCAGCATGGAGACGAGGCCGCCGCCCAGCAGCCAGCGGAAGTTGGTATTGCGTAGCAAAGGAGGTTCTGCGGTGGTGGGCATGGTTGACCTGTCCGTGTTTAAAGATTGCATGGTAGTTGATAAAAGCTTGAGTAGTCAAGTATATTGCTTTTTATGCCGGCAGCGGAAGCTGGCGCCGCATGGGCCGCCGGCGCTTGCGCTATCATGGCGGCCATGACTGATACCACTGCCCCCACCCTCTACGAGACCATCGGCGGCGCCCCCGTGCTGCGTGAAATGGTCGATCGTTTTTATGACTTGATGGAACTCGAAGCCGAGTTCGCCGGCATCCGCGTCATGCATCCGCCTTCGACGGACGGTTCGCGCGACAAGCTGTATTTCTTCCTGACGGGATGGATGGGCGGGCCGGACTTGTATATCGAGAAATTCGGCCACCCGCGCCTGCGCGCGCGTCACTTGCCCTACGCCATCGGCACCAGCGAGCGCGACCAGTGGCTGCGCGCCATGGCCTGGGCCATGGAAGACACGGGCATCGAAGAGTCCTTGCGCGTGCGCCTGATGGAATCGTTCTATCAGACGGCCGACTGGATGCGCAACAAACCTGACTGACACCCATGAGCCCAATCGAGTTTTACAGCCTGCTGGGCGCCGCCATCGTCGCCATCGTCCTGTTGCTATTGATCTTGCTGCGCCCGCGCGGCGCGGCCGGCGATGGCGCTACCACCCTGGCCCTGGTGCAGCAGCACCAGCAGCAAAGCCTGGAGCGCATCGACCGGGTCGAGCGCGAAGTGCGGCTGCAGCTGCAGGCGTCGGCACAGGCGACGCGGCAAGACCTGGCCACCAGCCTGGCGCAATTCCAGGCGGCGACCCTGCAGCAGCTCGACAGCCTGCGCACGCAGATGCAGGCGCAGGGAAAAGTCGGGCGCGAGGAACAGGCGCAAAGCCTGGCGCGCTTTGCCGACAGCACCAACCAGACCCTGGCGCAGCTGACGGAGTCGAATGCGCAGCGCATGCTGGAAGTGCGCGCCACCCTGGAAAGCAAGATCCGCGATTTGCAGGCCGACAATGGCGCGCGCCTGGAAGAGATGCGCAAGACGGTCGACGAGAAATTGCACGCGACGCTGGAGACGCGCTTGACTGCCTCGTTCCAGCAAGTGTCGGAGCGGCTGGAAAAAGTCCACCAGGGCCTCGGTGAAATGCAGCAGCTGGCGCTGGGCGTGGGCGACCTGAAGCGGGTGCTCACCAACGTCAAGACGCGGGGAACGTGGGGTGAAGTGCAGCTGGAAATGCTGCTGGAGCAGGTACTCACTGTCGACCAGTACGCGAAGAACGTGGAAACCTTGCCGGGCAGCGGCGCGCGCGTGGAATTCGCCCTGAAACTGCCGGGCCTGTCCGATGGCGGGCCGCCCGTGTGGATGCCGATCGATGCGAAGTTCCCCAAGGAACAGTACGAACGCCTGGTCGAAGCGGCCGAGCGGGCCGATGCGGACGGCGTGGCCCTGGCCGGACGCGAGCTGGAACGGGCCGTGCGGGGAGAAGCGAAAACCATCGCGGACAAATACCTGGCGCCGCCGCTGACCACCGACTTTGCCATCCTCTTCCTGCCCACGGAAGGCTTGTATGCGGAAGTGTTGCGCCGCCCGGGCCTGGCCGATGAATTGCAGCGCGTGCACCGGGTCAGCATCGCGGGGCCATCCACGTTGACGGCCTTGCTCAACAGCCTGCAAATGGGTTTCCGCACCCTGGCGCTGGAAAAGCGCTCGTCGGAAGTGTGGCAAGTGCTGGGCGCCGTGAAGACGGAATTCGGCAAGTTTGGCGACGTGCTGTCGCAGACCCGGCTGACCCTGGAAAAGGCGGCGAAGAATATCGAAAGCGCGGAAGTGCGCAGCCGGCAAATGGCGCGCAAATTGAAATCCGTGGAAGCCTTGCCGGGCGAGGCGGCTGCCTTGCTGCTGGGTAAGGCGGACGCGGGGCTGTCCGCCGAAGCGGACGGCGAATAGCACCGCCGCCGTTCAGGCCGCCGCCGCAGGCCGGCGGCGCAGCGTGGTGCAGACGGTCAGCGCGAGTCCTGCCAGCAGCATGGCCCACGTTTGCGGTTCCGGCACGGCGGGCAGGACGGACAGGCCGGTGGGCGGCAGCGAAGGCAGCATGACGGTGGGGTTGAATGGCTCGACGATGATGCTGCTGCCGCGCGGTGGCTGGCCACCGCCTATGCCCGACGGCAACATCGTGTCGCGGCTGCCGCGCACGAAATCGAAGCCCGGCAGGGGCAGGCCGGCCACCACGGCCGGCGGCGCCGCGCCTGTGAGCGAACCGCCATGCGCGGCGACGGGATGCTCGATGACGGGCACGCCCGTTGCCGCCGGCGCGGCCGCTGCCGGCGTTGCACCGCCCGGCGCGGCGCCAACCGGGGCCGCGCCAGCGCCGCGCGGCCCGGCCGCCGCCTGCGTGATGCGGCTGACATTGCGGCACACGGTGGGCACGAGGATGCAGGCGCCCTGCACGCAGTACACGAGTCCCCTTTCCTGCATCTGCTCGCTCCAGCCTGCCCGCGTGACATTGCGGCAGACGCGGCCCGGGCCGAAATGCATGTCGCTGATGCGCGCATCGTAATTGCCCTTGCCGCGGATGGCGTCGCGGCTGATCACGACGATTTCATCATACTGGCGCGCGCGCATGCGCGCCTTCAATTGCTCGCGCACCTGCGGCGCGATGTCCGGGTACCTGTCCACGGCGGCCACGACGTCGCCCATGAACGGGTCGGCGCCGGGGCGGTTCCAGCTGCAGTTGTCCAGTACGTCGGCCCGGGGGGCCCCTTTTGCGTAGGCGGGCGGCGGCGCGAGGGTCAATAGGCCAAGCAGGCAAGCCGCTCCCAGCATGCTGGCGCCCGCGCTCCAAGAGCGATGTCTCATTATTAGTTTCCTCGTGAAAACAATATCAAAATTGAACTTTTCGTATAAGTTCGGATGTTATCACCGAAGAAACTTCAATATCAACAAATAAATAAAATAATTACAATTAGTGTTATGTTTGTTGATATATTATTTAAAGAAATAATTAACATTTTTATCTCGATAGCCGAGCAGTTTCCGGGAAGAAAATTGATTGCGAAGGGGCAATGCAAACGGCCCGCGCAAGGCGGGCCGTTCGGGAGGGGAAGCTTGGGGATGCGCCGCCGGCGGCGGCGCGGCAAGGGATGCTTAGATGCGGCCCGGGCAGGCTTGCGTATCGAAGGCGGGATAGCCGATGGCGGGCAGCTTGTGCAGCCAGGTGCGCATCAAGGTGCGCGCGCCTTGCGCATCGTACTGCCGTCCTTGCTGCAAGTCGGCGGCGAGCGTGTCCAGTTCCGCGCAGATCGATTGCTTGCCGGCCTGGGCCGCCAGCAGGGAGGCCAGCAGTTCCGGCAGCACGGACGCCGCCGGCGCCGCCTGGCGCGTGGCGCGGTAGTGCTGCCAGTAGCGCCCGGCGGCATCGCCATCAAAGCTGGGGACGAAACCGAACGTGGCGTCATCGCGGTGCAAGCGGTACACGGTGGGAAAGTAATGCGGGCCCGTCAGTTCGCCAGGAAAGCGGTCGCGCCGCAGGACGTCGATGGCCAGCGATCCGTCCCGCTCCATGCGCACGGGACTGGGCGCATCGTACTGGTCCACGCTCACCATGGCGGGTGAGTTGCCTTGCATGAAAATGATCTTTTGCGTGTAATGGCGCCCGCCCAGGTGGCCGCACAGGGCGACGAAGCGGTCGTCGAGGGCGGTGACGGCCGCAACGGCGCCGCAGCCGGGCCGCAAGGGCGTGTTTTCCTGCCACACGAGCGCCTGGTCGCTGGTGCGCACGAGGCGGATGCGGCCCACGGTGTCGCCGTGCAAGTCACCGTGCGCATCCTCGATGCGTTCATCGAAGCGCACCGTGTAGCCATTGCTGTGCACTTCGCCGGCGTACGCCGCCATGCCCTGCAGCAGGGCCAGTGCCAGTATCAGTTTCATACCAATCCCTGGAACAGCACGATATCGACCAGGTCGCCGGCGGCCACGTGGCCTTGCGCTTCGTGCAGCACGATCATGCAATTGGCTTGCGTCATCGAGCGCAGGATGCCCGAGCCTTGCGCGCCCGTCACGCGCACGTGCTGGCGCCCGTCTGCGCCGCGCTCGACGATGCCGCGCTGGTATTCCGTGCGGCCCCGTTTCTTGCGGATCGCCGCTTGCGCCGCCACTTGCAGCAGCGGCAGGGCGGACGTGTCCGCGTCGGCGCCCATCAGGCGCAGCAGGGTGGGGCGGGCGAGGAAATAAAACGCCGCCATCACGGCGACCGGGTTGCCTGGCAGGCCCAGCAGCAAGGCCGATTCGCCTTCGCTGGCAATCCGCCCGAAGGCCATGGGGCGGCCCGGGCGCATGTTGATTTGCCAGAAGGCCACTTCACCGAGGCGCGCGAGGATGTCGCGCGTAAAATCGGCCGCGCCGCTGGACACGCCGCCCGACGTGATGATGACGTCGGCCGAAGCGCAGGCGCCGCGCAGGGCCGCTTCCAGCGCTTGCGGATTGTCCTTGACGATACCCATGTCGAGCACTTCGCAGCCGAGGCGGGTCAGCATGCCCAGCAGGGTGTAGCGGTTGCTGTCGTAGATGCAGCCCGCGTCGAGTGGCTCGCCGATCGAGCGCAATTCGTCGCCGGTGGAAAAGAAGGCCACGCGCAGGCGGCGGCGCACGGGCACCGTGGCGATGCCCAGCGAGGCCAGCAAACCCAGCTCGGCCGGCCCGAGTATCTTGCCTTGCAGCAGGGCCGGCTTGTCCCGCATCAAGTCTTCACCCTTGAAGCGGCGGTTGTCGCCGGCGCGGATGCAGTCCGGTGCCACGGTAATGCTGGCGTCGCCCGCTTGCAGCACCAGTTCCTGCGGCACCACGCTGTCGCAGCCATCGGGCATGACGGCGCCCGTCATGATGCGCGCGCATTGGCCGCGTCCGATTTTGACTGTGCCGGGCCGGCCGGCCAGGATGGTGTCGACCACGGCCAGGGTCACGGGGGTGTCGCCGCCGAGGTCGGCGCCAAGGTCAGCTCCGTAAAGCGCATAGCCATCCATGGCGGAATTGTCGTGCGCGGGCACGCTGATGGGCGAGATGATGTCGGCCGCCAGGATGCGTTCGAACGCTTGCGGCAGCGGCAGTTCCTCGATCTCGGCGACGGGCGCGACCGTGTCGGCCAGGATGGCTTGCGCCATCGGCACGGACAGGCCCTGCGCCTGCAGGGTAGCCAGCTCGTCCGGCGTATTGATGTTGCCGAATGCACTATTGTTTTCGAATAGTACTTCGGCCAGTTTCAAGGGGCCGTGCCAGGTGCGCATGCGGCGTTCGCCGCCGCGCAGATAGGCGTCCAGCTGGGGTAGGGCGGATGTTTTTACCAGGCAAAAGACGGGGTGGGGGCGGCGCACGGCCGCTCCCGTCGCCGCATCGATTTCCTCGGTGACGGCGATGGCCAGGTCGGCATTGTCTTGCGTCAAACCGGCGGCCAGGCGCGTTGCCAGGTCGGGCGGCAGCAGGGGCGAGTCGCACGGCACGGTGAGCAGATAAGGCGTGCCGGCGTGCTGCATGCCGCTGTGTAAGCCGGCCAGCGGCCCCAGCTGGCCTGGCAGCACGTCCGGCCACACGGGCAGGCCGAAGTGCGCGTAGTCGCCCGCATCCGCGTGGACGCTGAGGGCCAGCTGGCCCACTTGCGGCGCCAGGCGCTGGGCCACGTGGCGCGCCAGGGGCTGGCCATGCAGGGGCAACATGCCCTTGTCGCGCTGGCCCATGCGCGTGCCGAGGCCGCCGGCCAGGATCAGGCCGGTAATGTCGTGTTTGTTGATCATGTCAGGTAGGAAAATTGGTGCATGCGCCATGGTAGCAGCGGCGGGCGCGTGCTGCGCCCGATTCAGCCGCCGATGTACGACATTTCCACTTTCTTTTTACCGTGCTCAAGCGCACCGCCCGTCAAATCCGTCTGGCTGGTGCGCAATTGCGAATAGCGGTCGCCGCGGCCGCGCCACAGTTGCGCCACGGCCGAGGAGATTTCCGCATCGCTGCGGCCGCCGCGCAGCAGGCTGCGTAAGTCGTGGCCGCTGCTGGCGAACAGGCACGTGTACAGCTTGCCCTCGGTCGAGAGGCGGGCGCGGCTGCATTCGCCGCAAAACGCTTGCGTGACGCTGGAAATGAGGCCGATCTCGCCGCTGCCATCGGCATAGCGCCAGCGCGCCGCCGTCTCGCCCGCGTAGTTCGGATCGATGGGCTGCAAGGGCAGGTGCGCGGCGATGCGCCGCACCACTTCCGCGGAAGGGATGACTTCCTGCAAGTTCCAGCCGTTCGAGGCGCCCACGTCCATGTATTCGATGAAGCGCAGGATGTAGGGCGTGCCCTTGAAGTGGCGCGCCATGGGCACGATTTCCTGCTCGTTCATGCCGGCCTTGACGACCATGTTGATCTTGATGGGCCCCAGGCCCGCCGCGTGCGCCGCATCGATGCCGTGCAGCACATCGGCGACGGCGAAATCGACGTCGTTCATGCGCTTGAAGGTGGCGTCGTCGAGCGAGTCGAGCGACACGGTGACCCGGTTCAGGCCCGCATCCTTGAGTGCCTGCGCTTTTCTTGCCAGCAAGGAACCATTGGTCGTCAGGGTCAGGTCCAGCGGCTGGCCCGACGGCGTGCGCAGTTCTGCCAGCATGGCGATGAGCTTTTCGATATTCTTGCGCAGCAGCGGCTCGCCGCCCGTCAGGCGGATCTTTTCCACCCCGTGCGCGACGAACAGGCGCGCCACGCGCGTGATTTCCTCGAACGACAGCAAATCCGTGTGCGGCAGGTAGACGTGGTTCTTGTCGAATACGTCCTTGGGCATGCAATACACGCAACGGAAATTGCAGCGGTCGGTAATCGAGATGCGCAAGTCGTGCAGGGGCCGGCCTAGGCTGTCGGCCACGTTGCCGCTGGGGCTATCCAGCTGCGCAGGAATCGCCAAAGCCCCATTGCGGGCTTCGGCGAGGTAGATAATCTTGTCAGCCATGAAAGGTGATACCACTTACGTTGAGTCGTTCAAGGCAGATACGATAGCACGAGGCCGAAGATGGCACAGGCGAGCAGCAATTTGATGGTGCCCACTTGAAACTTGATCAGCGCCACGCCGGCCGCCAGCGCGATGGCAATCGCCAGCCAGTCCCAGTGCGGCAGCGGGTTTTCTTGCCAGAAGACATGGCGGCCAAAGAACAGGGCCAGGCTGGCAATGACGCCTACCACGGCCGCCGAGATGGCCGTCAGGGGCGCGCTCAGGCGCAGATTGCCGCGCGATGCTTCCACCAGCGGCGCGCCGGCCAGGATCAAGATGAACGAGGGCAGGAAGGTGAACCAGCTGGCGACGAGCGCGCCGCACACGCCCGCCAGCCACAGGTGTTCTCCCGTCACGGCGTGGCTCCAGCCGCCGACAAAGCCGATGAAGGCGACGATCATGATCAGGGGACCGGGCGTCGTTTCGCCCAGCGCCAGGCCATCCATCATTTGCGCGCCGGTGATCCAGTGGTAGTGCTCGGCAGCGCCCTGCACCAGGTAGGGCAGTACGGCATATGCGCCGCCGAACGTCAGCAGGGCGGCCTTGCTGAAAAACACGCCCATCTGCGCCAGCGGCTGGTCCGCGCCGCCCGCCAGGGCCAGGCCCAGCCAGGCGAGGAAGGCCAGGGCCAGGCCCACGGCCGCCGTGCCAAGCAGGCGCGGCCAGCTGAAGCGCGCGTGTTCCGGCGTGGGCGTGTCGTCATCGATCAGGGCGGCGCCGTAGCGGGCCGCGCCGCCATGCGAGGCGGCGCCGACATGGAAGTGGGCCGGCAGCCAGCGGCCGCCCGCCATGCCCAGCAGGGCGGCGGCGAGCACGATCAGCGGAAATGGCAGCTGTAGCGCGGCGATGGCGACAAATGCGCCCGCCGCGATGGCGATCAGGCCGGGGCTGCGCAAGGTGCGCCGGCCCAGGCGCCAGGCGGCCGCCAGCACGATGGCGACGACGGCCGGCTTGACGCCGTACAGGATGCCGGCGATGGCGGCCACGTGGCCATACGCCATGTACAGCCAGGATAGGACGATCAGCAGCAGCAGCGAAGGCAGCAAGAACAGCAGGCCCGCCACCAGGGCGCCGCGCGTGCGGTGCATCAGCCAGCCGATGTAGATGGCCAGCTGGGTCGCTTCCGGCCCCGGCAGCAGCATGCAGTAATTCAGGGCGTGCAGGAAGCGCTGTTCGGAAATCCAGCGCCGCTTTTCCACCAGTTCCGCATGCATCATGGCGATTTGTCCGGCCGGACCGCCAAAGCTGACGCAACCGAGCTTGAGCCAGTACCAGAAGGCGCTGCGCAGGCTGACGGGGGAGGGAAGTTGGTTGGCGTTCTCGTGCATGGCGGCTGGCTGGCAAGGGGGGGGGCGTAAAAAAGGGGAAGCCTGAGCTTCCCCTTTCATCATCGGCGGCTGGGCGAACCCGGCACGCTTATGGACGCTGCGTGTTGACCTGGATCAACGGCTCATCCGATTGCGGCGGCAATGGCTTGCGTTCGCGCGGCTTGCGTACCGGAGCGACTGCCTTGGCGGCCGCTTCCTGCGCCAGGCGCAGTTTTTCCGGATCGGTGGCAGCCAGGGTCAGGCCGGCCGAACCGAGCACTGCGCTCAAGTCCAGCGGCGCGGCCACTGGCGCGGCAGGTGCCGGGGCAGGCGCGGCGACAGGTGCCGGCGCTGGAGCAGGAGCAGGAGCAGGAGCAACTTCGGCAACCACCGGCGCGGCTTCCGCCACGACAGGTGCCGCTTCGGCTACCGGCGCTTCTTCCACCACGACGACCGTTTCCACGACAGCAACTGCTTCCACGACAGCAACTGCTTCCACGACTGGCGCCGCTTCGACGATGACTTCCGCTGGCGCAGGCGCAGGTGCAGCTTGCGCTTTCTCGGCGAAGCTGTACTCGGCAACCGGTGCCGGTTCAGCAGCGGCTGGTTCAGCTTGCGCTGCAGCAACGACGGCTTCGACAGGGGCTGCCGGCACGATCACTTCAGCAGCTGGGGCAACTTCTGCGACAGGAGCGGCTTCTTCGACCTTGGCGATGTCCACGACCTTGGCCACTTCCACCACTTCAGCCACGACGGCTGGCGCGGCTTCGGCGGCAGCTTCCACTGGCGCGGCAGCGACAGCGGCTTCTGGCGCCGGAGCAACCGTAAAGCTGATCACTGGCGCATCCTGGCCTTCGTTCTCGCCATTTGCCGATTCGATCAGCTCGCCCGTTTCGCGGTCGCGGCGGTTGCGGTTGCGGCCGCCACGACGACGGCGGCGGCGCGGTTCTTCGCCTTCCACGTCGTTTTCCGTCTCTTCGCCTTCAGGACCGGCATTCGCCGGTGCTTTCAGCAGGTTGGCCGGTGCGGTGTCGGATTCCGGGCCGTTGGACGGCACGACGACGTTCACTGCGCTGGCGGTGGCGCCAACCAGTGCCAGCTCTTCAGCTTTCACTTCAGCAACAACAGCCTTGTCGGCGCGCGGTTCGCGGCCTTCGCGTGGCTGGCGTGGCGGACGTTCGGCACGTTCCGGACGCTCGGCGCGCTCCGGGCGTTCCGCGCGTTCAGGACGTTCGCCCCGTTCGCGTGGCGCTGCCGTTGCATCGCCGCCTTCGCGTGCTTCACGCGGTTCGCGTGGCGGACGCGGCGGGCGTGGCGGACGGGCCGCTTTTTCCAGTGCTTCCGCTTCTTTCGCGGCATCGTCCTGGGCTGGACGGCCCTGGCCCGGTTCGCGCTCTTCGCGGCCAGGCTTGCCGTTGCGGCCACGGCCACGCGGGCCACGGCTGTTGCGGTCGCCGCGGTCGGCGCCGGCCGGCTTGGCTGGGGCGACAGGGGCGGGCGCCGGTGCCACCGGTGCCGGGGCGCCGGTGAAGAAGCTGATGATCTTGGCGATCAGGCCTTGCGGCGCGGCAGGCGCGGCCACGGGAGCCGGTTTCGCTTCGACGGGCTTGCGCTCGACCAGCGGTGCCGGCTGGTCAGGGGTGATCGTCTTGACGACGGCTTCCTGGCGCGGCTTGGCTTCTTCCTTCTGGCGCTTGCTGTAAGCCATGTCGGTTTCAGCGCTTTCGGCCAGGTTGTAGCTGGCCTGGCTGTCCTCCAGACGCGGATCGTCGTGCTTGATGCGTTCCAGCTTGTAGTGCGGCGTTTCCAGATGCTTGTTCGGGATCAGGATCACGGCGATGCGGTGGCGGTTTTCGATTTTCAGCACTTCGCCGCGCTTTTCGTTCAGCAGGAAGGCGCCCACGTCCACGGGCACTTGCACGTGGATGGTGGCCGAGTTTTCCTTCATCGCCTCTTCCTGGATGATGCGCAGCACCTGCAGGGCGGACGATTCCGTATCGCGGATGTGGCCGGTGCCGGAGCAGCGCGGGCACGTCACGTGCGAGCCTTCGGACAGCGAAGGACGCAGGCGCTGGCGCGACAGTTCCATCAGGCCGAAGCGGGAAATCTTGCCCATTTGTACACGGGCACGGTCATGGTGCAGGGCATCTTTCAGGCGCTGTTCCACTTCGCGCTGATTCTTTGCCACTTCCATGTCGATGAAGTCGATGACGATCAGGCCGCCCAAGTCGCGCAAGCGCAGCTGGCGGGCCACTTCTTCGGCCGCTTCGCAGTTGGTGTTGAAGGCGGTCGTCTCGATGTCCGAGCCGCGCGTGGCGCGGGCCGAGTTGACGTCGACGGAGACCAGCGCTTCCGTATGGTCGATCACGATGGCGCCGCCCGATGGCAGCGGCACGGTGCGGCTGTACGCCGTTTCGATCTGGTGTTCGATCTGGAAGCGCGAGAACAGCGGCACGTCGTCGCTGTAGCGTTTCACGCGGTGCACCATGTCGGGCATCACGTGGCTCATGAACTGGTGCGCCTGGTCGTAGATCTCGTCGGTGTCGATCAGGATCTCGCCGATGTCGGGCTGGAAGTAGTCGCGGATGGCGCGGATGACGAGCGACGATTCCTGGTAGATCAGGAAAGCGCCGTTGGCCGACTTGCCGGCGCCTTCGATGGCGCGCCACAGTTGCATCAGGTAATTCAAGTCCCACTGCAATTCATCGACGTTGCGGCCGATGCCGGCGGTGCGGGCAATGACGGACATGCCGGCTGGCAAGTCCAGTTTATCCATGGTTTCGCGCAATTCCTGGCGCTCTTCACCTTCCACGCGGCGCGATACGCCACCGCCACGCGGGTTGTTCGGCATCAATACCAGGTAACGGCCGGCCAGCGAGACGAACGAGGTCAGGGCGGCGCCCTTGTTGCCGCGCTCTTCCTTTTCCACCTGGACCATGATTTCCTGGCCTTCGCGCAGCGCTTCCTTGACGGAGGCGTTACGCACGTCCACGCCTTCGCGGAAGTACGTGCGGGCAACTTCCTTGAAGGGCAGGAAGCCGTGGCGGTCTTCGCCATAGCTGACGAAGCACGCTTCGAGCGATGGCTCGATGCGCGTGATCACGCCCTTGTAGATGTTGGATTTGCGCTGTTCGCGCCCGGCTGTCTCGATATCGATGTCGATCAGTTTTTGTCCGTCGACAATCGCTACGCGCAGTTCTTCTTGCTGCGTGGCATTAAACAACATGCGTTTCATTTTTATAACTCCGCGACCCGTAGGCCATCTCAAAGCCGCTTCCGGGGAAGCGGCGAAGTACAGGGATATATGCGAGAACGGGAGTGCTGGCGGGGGAAATGCCTAGGCGTGCGGAGCAACAACGCGTACGAGGTATACGTTACGGCCGCAACAGGCGCGGTGAGGTCGATCGTCATGCCGAGTGCACAGGACACCTGCAACTCATCTGAAGCAGCCCGGATGTCGGGGGCAGAGAATGCAAGTGGTCAGCAAATTCAGAGCCAAATCGTAAGCCGGCTCATTACAGGGATCGCGATGGCGAGGCTTGGCCTCAGCCTATTCATCGACAACCCTCAGTATTGTGGCCGCATACGGGGTTTGGCGAAAACGGCAAGCGTTATCAACTTCATCAACCCGCGAGCCCGACTCGATAAGTCGCGCTAACGGGTACTTATCCTTATAATCCAATACACTCACTTCAGCATCTCCACGCGTTATCCGATTACAACTACGGTGCAACCTTGATTCGCGCAGGGATGGTGCATATACATTTTTTTCCACCGAATTTGCAATTTGGCGAGGCCGGTGGAGACGCCCCTGTGTAAAATGTGCTTTTATTCTTACACTCGCAGCAGCCAGGGCCGCAGCAAAAACAATTATATATTCAAAATGAAGGACTTAGAGAGATTTCTGGGAAGACATAGTAAATGAAGAGTCAAAATGATGTTGTTCCCCCTTCAACACCCCCGGTTCAGCCGCAAGCCCAATTCGTAACGATCGCCGAGGAAGAAGCAGGCCAGCGCATCGACAACTACTTATTAAGAGTGTGCAAGGGAGTGCCTAAAAGCCACATCTACCGGATCTTGCGATCGGGAGAAGTGCGGGTTAATAAAGGCCGTATCGATCAGCTGTACCGTCTCGCCGCCGGCGACGTGGTGCGCATTCCACCCGTGCGCGTGGCCGAAAAGGCCGCCACGGGCGCGCCGGCCGCCGAATTCAAGATCATCTTCGAAGATGCGCAGCTGCTCGTCATCGACAAGCCGGCCGGCGTGGCCGTGCATGGCGGCTCGGGCGTGTCGTTCGGCGTGATCGAGCAATTGCGCGCTTCGCGCCCCGACGCCAAGTTTTTGGAACTGGTGCACCGCCTGGACCGCGACACGTCCGGCTTGTTGTTGCTGGCAAAGAAACGTTCCGCGTTGACGAATCTGCATGAACAGATGCGCGACGGCGTCACGGACAAGCGTTACCTGGTGCTGGTGGCGGGCGACTGGAAGAATGCGCGCCAGCATATCAAGTTGCCGTTGCACAAATATACGACGGCCGAAGGCGAGCGCCGGGTGGCCGTGCAGGCCGATGGCCTGGCGTCGCACACGGTGTTTTCACTGTTGCATAAATATCACAACTTCGCCTTGCTGGAAGCGGAATTGAAGACGGGACGCACGCACCAGATCCGCGTGCACCTGTCTTCGTCCGGTTTCCCCATCGCCGGCGACGATAAATATGGCGACTTTGCCCTCAACCGTGCCCTGTTGAAAGCTGACAGCACGCGCGGCGCCCTGAAACGCATGTTCCTGCACGCGCACCAGATCACGTTCACGCATCCGGAAACGGGCAAGACGATGACCCTGAACGCGCCGCTGGCTGCCGAATGCGAGCGTTTCTTGGTAAGCTTGGGCAAACCATTGGCCGTTGCCGCACGCTAAATATCCACCGTGCGCGCGACACTACTCACAAGGTAGTCAGTCGCCAGCATTCATTCTCAAGGAGCCGGCGGCTATGCCGTCGGGAAACATGGCAAGAAAGCAATTTGATCTGATCGTCTTCGATTGGGACGGTACCCTGATAGACAGTACCTCGACCATCGTCAAGTGCATCCAGGCGTCGGCCAAAGACCTGGGCTTGCCAATTCCCACCGAGTTGCTCGCTTCGCACGTGATCGGCCTGGGCTTGCAGGAAGCCATGCAGCTGGTGATGCCCGACGTGGAGCCGAAATACCATGCGCGCATGGCGGAACGCTACCGTTATCACTATCTGTCGCGCGACCATGAGCTGGCTTTGTTTCCTGGCGTCTACGAGATGCTGCAGGAACTGTCGCAGCAAGCGTATTTCCTCGCCGTCGCCACGGGCAAGAGCCGCGTCGGCCTGAACCGCTCCTTGAATGCCGTCAAGCTGCTGTCCCTGTTCGATGCGACGCGTTGCGCCGATGAAACCTTTTCCAAGCCCCATCCGGCCATGCTGCAGGAGCTGACGCGGGAACTGGGGCAGGATATGCGCCGCACCGTGATGATCGGCGACACCAGCCATGATTTATTGATGGCGAGCAATGCGGGTGCGGCTGGTATTGCCGTAGAGTATGGAGCGCATCCGGTGGCGCAGTTGCAAGCTTGCAATCCCCTGTATTCGGCCGCCACGGTGGCCGAGCTGCATCAATGGCTGAGCGAGCACGCATGATGAACGATGTTGTCGACGTTTTCATCTGTGCCGCCGACGCCGTGGCCGATGGCGGCAAGGGCGTGCGCTTTCCCGTCTCGGCCGGCGGTGAAGCCACCACGGGCTTTGTCGTGCGCCATGGCGGCAAGGCGTATGGCTACCTGAACCGCTGCGCCCACGTGCCGATCGAGCTGGACTGGGCGGAGGGCGAGTTTTTCGAGTCCAGCGGCTTGTACCTGATGTGTTCGACGCATGGCGCCATCTATGTGCCGGAAAGCGGCTACTGTGCGGGCGGTCCCTGCAAGGGCGGGCGCCTGCGCCCGATCGCCGTGGCCGAACGCGATGGCCAGCTGTACTGGCAACCCGACGAGTATGTCCAGCCGCTGCCGGCCTGAGGCCGGGGCAGGCCTTCTGTAATTTACGCAAAGTGAACCATGAGCGATAACACGAATGACAAGCTGGACAGTAGCGCGCCAGCCGCCGGCCACGGCGCCCCTGCGGGACACTGGGAGCGCGAGGTGCTGGAAAAGCTGGTATTTGCCACTTTGCAAGAGCAACGCGCGCACCGCCGCTGGAGCATCTTTTTCAAGGTCTTCGGCTTGCTGATCGTGCTGTTCGCCCTGTGGGTGTTTTATGACTACAACACGGCCGACGACAGCGAAACCCTGGGCCGCCACACGGCCCTGATCGACATCAGCGGCGCCATCGAGTCCGAAGGCAGCGGCTCGGCCGCCGTCGTCATCCCCGCGCTGGACAAGGCGTTTTCCGATGCCGGTTCCGTGGCCGTGGTGCTGCATATTAATAGTCCGGGCGGCAGTCCCGTGCAGGCCGGCATGATCGTCGACGAGATGCAGCGCCTGCGCAAGGGCTATCCGGACAAGCCTTTATATGTGGTGGTCGATGAAATGTGCGCCTCGGGCGGCTATTACATCGCCGCCGCCGCCGACCGCATCTACGTCAACAAGGCCAGCGTGGTCGGTTCCATCGGCGTGCTGATGGATGGCTTCGGCTTCACGGGCGTGATGGAAAAGGTGGGCGTCGAGCGCCGCCTGCTGACGGCGGGCGAGAACAAGGGCTTCATGGACCCGTTCAGCCCCCTGACGGAAAAACACAAGGCGTATGCGCAAGGCATGCTCAATGAAATCCACCAGCAATTCATCGACGTGGTGCGCGCGGGACGGGGCAAGCGCCTGAAGGAAACGGCCGATACCTTCTCCGGCCTGTACTGGACGGGCGCGAAAGCCGTGGAAATGGGCCTGGCCGACGATTTCGGCACGGTCGACAGCGTGGCGCGCGACGTCGTCAAGGCGGAAGACATCGTCGACTACACGCAGCATGAAGGCTTGCCGGAACGGGTGCTGAAGAAGTTTGGCGCCGCCATGGGGGCGGGCGCCATGAAGGCGGCCGTGCAGCAGTCGCAACCAGCGTTGCGCTGAGGACATCACTCTTGGCAGGCAGGCAAGCCAGTCGAGAATGATTTTCAATAAGGTGGTAAATTGGCTTGAAAATAGGGCTGCTTGGGCTATAGTGAAAGCGTAGTTCTTTTCAAGGAGGGGCGATATATCAACTATGTTGTCAGTACTAACTTGATTGGCAGGTCTTGGAACTACTCGCCGCATCGCAGATGTGGTTTTGAGTGAATTTACATTCCTCACTAAAGTCCCGATGGGGCTTGGGAACGGCGGCGCAATGCCGCCGTTTCCTTTTGTGCGTCGTTCATGTTCGATGGTCCGGTGTCGCCGGAGGAGGTTGAGCGTGCTGGCAAGGCAGGCATGCGAGGGCGTGGCATGGCTGGTCGGATGGGCCGCGCTCAGACGGCGCAGCCGTTGCAGTGCACGGGCAGGGGAACGGCGCTGGTTTCCCTGGCTGCTGTTGCACCGGCGTCAACGTTGCTGCCGATGTCGGACGGCATGTCCGCCATGACGGGCGCGGTCGCGTTGTCGGCCTGCGCATCCGCGTGCGCAAAACCGCCCAGTTCCAGCCAGCACATGAAATGACATTGCGCCTCGGCATGCCAGCGCGTCTGGCTTGCCGGCGATGGCGGCGCGTCCGCATCCTGCGGCGCAGGGGCGGTGCTCCAGCGCGCCACGCCGAGTCTGACCTTATGCATGGCCGCCTGTTCTGCGGCGATGCGCAGGCGCATGTCGGCGATGTTGCCTTGTAAGGCGATGGTATCGGTATGCTCCATACGATGTCCTTGTCAGTCGTTGCCTAGTTATTATTCCTAAACCTCGTTAGGCGGATTCCTAACGAAGTTTCAGTCTATCAACGCGATATTCCGAGCGCTTGATATTTCTCAAAGGAATCAACCATTTCTCGCCAAATCTCACCTTGTTCTTTTTGGTATTTCTGCGTGCACCATGGTTTCGTGCCGCCTGGACCGCCGCGCGGACGCCAGGCGCCGCCGCTTCACGCTGCCAGCCGCTTCTGGTAAAGTCACGCCCATGAGTAAATTATCCCTAGACCGCATCCTGCAATCGCAGGGTTTTGGCACCCGTAAATATTGTCGTTCCCTCATCGAGGATGGCGATGTCGTCATCGATGGCGTCACCCAGACCAATTACCGCACCACCGTCGAGACCGAGGGCCTGGTGCTGCACGTGTTCGAAGAAGAATGGGTGTACCGCGCGCACCTGTACCTGGCGCTGAACAAGCCCGCCAACTTCGAATGCTCGCGCAAGCCCAGCCATCATCCTGGCGTGCTGACCCTGCTGCCGGAACAATTCACCTGGCGCGAAGTCCAGCCCGTCGGCCGGCTCGACCACGATACGACTGGCATGCTGCTGATGTCCGACGATGGCCCGTTTATCCATGCGCAATCGTCGCCGAAGCGCCACGTTCCGAAGATTTACCAGGCCACCACGCAAGAGCCCGTGACGGATGAGCTGGTGGCCCTGCTGCTGGCCGGCGTGCAATTGCACGACGAGCCGGCCCCGCTGGCGGCCCTCGTCTGCGTCAAGCGCGGCGAGCACCAGCTGGAAATCGTGCTGGAACAGGGCAAGTACCACCAGGTCAAGCGCATGCTGGCCGCCGCCGGCAACCATTGCAGCGCGCTGCACCGTTCCGCCATCGGCAGCCTGACCCTGGAATCGCTGGGCATCGCCGAAGGCGAGTGGTGCTACCTCACGCCCGAGCAGATCGCGCTCCTGGCCTAGCCCCTTCCTGACCGCCAAAGCCGGGGATATCCCGGCTTTTTGGCGTCTTTAGTCTCCATTGCCTGCATTTGACGAAGTTTCCCGCACATGAAATTAGCTACCCTGAAGGATGGCACGCGCGACGGCCAGCTGGCTGTCGTCTCGCGCGACCTGAAAACGGCCCATCTGGCCGATGGCATCGCCTCGACCCTGCAAAAGGCGCTCGACGACTGGAGTTTCATCGCGCCCCAGCTCGATTTGCTGTACCAGACCATCAATAGCGGCCGCGGCCATCGCGCCTTCGAATTCGATCCCGCCAACTGCATGGCGCCCTTGCCGCGCAGCAGCCTGCGCGTGGCTGGCGCAGCCTACCTGCAGCAGATCGAGCGCGCCTGCAAGGCGGCGGGCAGCGAGGCGCCCGCCAATCTGCGCGATGCGCCACGGATGTACCAGGGCGCCAGCGACGATTTCCTGGGCGCCCAGGATGAGATCGTGCTGGCGCACGAGCAGTGGGGCATCGACTACGAAGCGGGCATCGCCGCCATCACGGACGACGTGGCCATGGGGGCGACACCGGACCAGGCGCACCTGAACATCAAGCTGTTGATGCTGGTCAACGACATCACCCTGCGCAACCTGGCGCCGGACGAGCAGGCGAGTGGTTATGGTTTCCTGCAGGCGAAACCGGCCATGGCGTGCTCTCCAGTCGCCATCACGCCCGACGAGCTGGGAGACGCCTGGCGCGGCGGCAAGGTGCATTACGCGCTGCGTTGCAGCCTGAACGGCAAGTTGACGGGCCAGCCCCATGCGGGCGCCGACATGGCGTTCAATTATCCGCAATTGCTCGCCCACCTGTGCCAGACGCGCAACGCGCGCGCCGGCAGCGTGGTGAGCGCGGGCGGGGTCGCCAACAAGGAAGTCAAGAAAGGATTTTCCAGTATTTTTGAGCGACGTAACCAGGAGATGATCGCCGATGGCGTCGCCAGCACGCCATTCCTGTTGTTTGGCGACGTGGTCCGGCTGGAAATGCTGGGCGATGACGGTAAATCCCTGTTCGGCGCGATTGAACAGACCGTGAAACAGGCCGAGGCGCGCAAGTCCCGCTAAGGTTACTGGGAGTAAAGGAAATACAGGGCATTTGTCCTCCTGTTCCGCCGATGGTAAACAGGCACTTGACTCGATAATGCCACATGCCCAGTCCGTATTGCGCCTAGCCAGGCTGCAGGACTTCACCGGAGTTGATTGATGTCGGAAGACAGCGACGCAGAAAAGACCGAAGCCGCGTCACCGAAGCGCCTCGAGCAGGCGCGTGAGGAAGGCGACGTTCCGCGATCGCGTGAAGTGGCAACGTTCACTGTGTTGATGGCGTCCGGCTGTTGCCTGTGGTTTGCCGGCGACGCCATCGTGCGGCGGTTGACGGCCGTCATGGTGTCCGGGCTGACCCTGGACCGGGAGCAGATACTCAATCCCGACGCGATGATGTTGCGCATCGGCTATGACGTGGGCTCGGTCCTGCTGACGTGCCTGCCGTACGCGCTGGCCATCATGCTCGTCGCCCTGGCTTCGCCCGTGCTGGTGGGCGGCTGGCTGTTCAGTTCCAAGGCGTTTACACCCAATTTTGGCAAGCTCAACCCGATTCGCGGCCTGGGCAACATGTTTTCGAAGAATGCGCTGGTGGAATTGCTCAAGGCCATCGCCAAGACCCTCGTCGTGGGCGTCGTCGCCTGGATGGTGATGCAGCATCAAAAGGACGCCGTGCTGGGCTTGTCGGTGGAATCCCTGCGCGCCGGTTCGGCCCATCTGATCAGCCTCTTGATCACGGCTTTCCTGCTGATCGTCGGCGCGCTGGGCCTGATCGCCGCCATCGACGGGCCGTACCAGATGTGGCATTACGCCAACAAGATGAAAATGTCCTTGCAGGAAGTCAAGCAAGAGTCGAAGGAATCGGACGGCAATCCGCAGATCAAGGCGAAGATCCGCCAGATGCAGCATGAAATGTCGCGCCGCCGCATGATGGCCGACGTGCCGACGGCCGACGTGGTGGTGACCAACCCTACCCACTACGCGGTGGCCTTGAAGTATGGCGAGAATTCGCGCGGCGCGCCGCAGGTGGTGGCCAAGGGCGTCGACGAGGTGGCGGCGAAGATCCGCGAACTGGCCGGCGAACACAAGGTCGCCATCCTGGAAGCGCCGGCCCTGGCGCGCGCGCTGTACAAGCATACGGACATCGGCGACGAGATTCCCGAGGCGCTGTACGGCGCCGTGGCCGAAGTGCTGGCCTACGTGTTCCAGCTGCGCAGCTATGGCAAGGGCCAGGGCGAGCGTCCCGACAAGCCGAAGAAACTCGACGTGCCGCCCGAGCTCGACCCGCAGAATCCCGCCTCACAGACACCGCCCGCAGCCGGCGCAGAAGACAAGAATAAAGGAAGTACACCATGAACGGCCTGAGAATGCCAGCCTGGCTCAGCGGAATGGGTGGCAACGCCAGCAAGGGCATCGCCGCGCCTGTCATCATCATCATGCTGCTGGCGATGATGGTGCTGCCGCTGCCGGCCTTCATCCTCGACATCTTCTTCAGTTTTAATATCGCGCTGTCCATCATCGTGCTGCTGACGGCGCTGTACACGGTCAAGCCGCTCGACTTCATGGCGTTCCCGACCATCCTGCTCGTGTCGACCATGCTGCGCCTGTCGCTGAACGTGGCGTCCACGCGCGTGGTGTTGACGGAAGGCCATACGGGCGCCGACGCGGCCGGTAAAGTGATCGAAGCGTTCGGTCACTTCTTGATCGGCGGCAACTACACGGTCGGTATCGTCGTGTTTATCATTTTGACGATCATCAACTTTACGGTGGTGACCAAGGGTGCGGGCCGTATCGCCGAGGTGGGCGCCCGTTTCGCGCTGGACGCCATGCCTGGTAAACAGATGGCCATCGATGCCGACCTGAACGCGGGCCTGATCGGCGAAGACGAAGCGCGCCGCCGCCGCACGGAAGTGGCGCAGGAAGCGGAATTCTATGGCGCCATGGACGGCGCCAGCAAATACGTGCGCGGCGACGCCATCGCCGGCATCATGGTCACCGTCATCAATATCGTCGGCGGCCTGCTGGTGGGCTTGCTGCAGCACGACATGGGTTTTGCCGACGCGCTCAAGAACTACACCTTGCTGGCCATCGGTGACGGCCTAGTGGCGCAGATTCCTTCGCTGATCATTTCCACGGCGGCCGGTATCGTCGTCTCGCGCGTGGCCAGCGAACAGGACATCGGCACCCAGTTGGTGGGGCAATTGTTTGCGAAACCGCAAGTGCTCTATATTACCGCCGGCATCATCGGCGGCATGGGCTTGATTCCCGGCATGCCGAACATGGTCTTCATCCTGCTGGCCTCGCTGCTGGCCGGCTCCGCCTATCTGATCAGCAAGAAGCGCACGCAGGAAAAGGCGGCGGCCGAAAAGCCGGCCGAAGTGCCGCAAGCGACCGTGGCGCCCGAGCAGGAAGAAGCCAGCTGGCAAGACATCATGCCCGTCGATACCCTGGGTCTGGAAGTGGGCTACCGTTTGATCCCCCTGGTCGACAAGACGCAGGGCGGCGAATTGCTCAAGCGCATCAAGGGCATCCGCAAGAAATTTGCCCAGGAAGTGGGTTTCCTGGCGCCGCCCGTGCATATCCGCGACAACCTGGAATTGAAACCGTCCGCCTACCGCATCACCCTGAAGGGCGTGGAAGTGGGCGTGGGCGAAGCGTTCAACGGCCAGTTCCTGGCGATTAATCCCGGCATGGCCAGCGGCACCTTGCCCGGCCTGGCCACGAACGACCCCGCCTTCGGCCTGCCCGCCACCTGGATCGACGCCAGCCTGCGCGACCAGGCCCAATCGATGGGCTACACGGTGGTCGACGCGGGGACGGTGGTGGCCACGCACCTGAATCACCTGATCACCTCGCACGCTTCCGAGCTGCTGGGCCGCGCGGAAGTGCAATCGCTGCTCGACCACCTGGGCAAGGAGTCGCCGCGCCTGGTGGAAGACCTGGTGCCGAAGATGCTGTCCCTGTCGACCTTGCAAAAGGTGCTGCAGAACCTGCTGGCCGAGGGCGTGCACATCCGCGACATGCGCACCATCATCGAAACCCTGGCCGAGCATACGGTCAGCACGCAAGACCCGAACGACCTGACGGCGCTGGTGCGCGTGGCCCTGGGCCGTGCCATCGTGCAGCAACTGTTCCCCGGCTCGGCCGAACTGTCCGTGATGACCCTCGACAGCCGCCTGGAGCGGCTGCTGATGCAGGCGATGGGCAATGGCGGCGACGGCGCCGGCATCGAGCCGGGCCTGGCCGACACCATCGCGCACCAGGCGGGCCTGGCTGCCCAGCAACAGGAAGCGCTGGGCCTGACGCCCGTGCTGCTGGTGCCGGCGCCGCTGCGCGCCTTGCTGTCGCGTTTCCTGCGCCGCGCCTTGCCGCAGCTCAAAGTGCTGTCGCATGCGGAAGTGCCGGAAACCAAGACCATCCGCGTCACGGCGCTGGTGGGCGCGCAGTAGTTGTGATGAGCGGCATCGGGGTCGGTTCCTGCGGGACGGACTCCCGGTGCTTGCTTTTGGTCAAATAAACATCAATTTCCTCTCGGCAAACTGAATAACGGGTACTTTCCCGTCCTGTTCCTTCGATCATTTCCTGCAAGCATCGCTAATAATGGAAACTGTCCGGGTGATCTGTGTCCATGTGGAAGACAGCACTCAAGCAACAGGAGTCGACGATGGTCACACAGTTCAGCCAATATTGCGCCACCCCCGCCCTGGGAGGCCGGTCATGAATGTGAAGAAATTTACGGGCGCCTCGTCGCGCGATGCGCTGCGCAAGGTGCGCGAAGCGCTGGGCCCCGATGCCGTGATCCTGTCGAACCGCCAGGCCGATGGCGTGGTGGAAATCCTCGCGCTGGCCAATGACGACGCCGCTTCGCTGGCCTCGCCGCCGGCCGCCTCCGAAATGGCCCAGCCCCGTCCCCAGTTGCAGACCCAGTTCGCCACGCCGCAGCGTCCGGCCGCCCCGGCCCAGCGCCCGGCCGCGCCACGTCCTGCCGCGCCGCGCCAGGCTGCCTCCGAGCCAGTGGACATGGCTCGCATGCAGCAGATGATGGCCAGCGCGCTGGCGCACGTCAAGGAAAACGCCGCCGCCGAGATGAGCGGCATGATGAATGAAATCCGCGCCATGCGCGGCATGATGGAAACCCAGCTGGCGGAAATCTCGTGGGGTTCGACGCAGCAGCGCGAGCCGCAAAAAGCCGTCGTGCTGCGCGAAATGCTGGCGGCCGGCTTCTCGGCCAGCCTGGCGCGCTACCTGATCGACAAGCTGCCGGCCGGTCTCGAGGGCGCGCAAAGCATGCGCTGGATCAAGACGGTCCTGAGCCGTAACCTGAATACTGTGGCCAATGAAGACGCCATGCTGGAGCAGGGCGGCGTGTTTGCCCTGGTGGGCCCGACGGGCGTCGGCAAGACCACCAGCACGGCCAAGCTGGCGGCCCGCTGCGTGATGCGCCACGGCCCGGAAAAGCTGGCGCTGATCACCACGGATGCCTACCGTATCGGCGCGCATGAACAGTTGCGCATCTACGGCAAGATCCTCGGCGTGATGGTGCATTCCGTGAAGGACGAGGCGGACTTGCGCATCGCCCTGAAAGAATTGAAGAACAAGCATACGGTACTGATCGATACGGTGGGCGTGAGCCAGCGCGACCAGATGGTGACGGAACAGGTGGCCATGCTGTCGGGCGCCGGCGCCGACGTGAAGCGCCTGCTGTGCCTGAACTCCACGGCCACGCAGGAAACGTTGAACGAAGTGGTGCGCGCGTATCAGGGCAGCGGCCTGGCCGGCTGCATCATGACCAAGCTCGATGAAGCGGCCTCGATCGGCAATGTGCTCGACGTGGTGATCCGCCAGAAGCTGAACCTGTTTTATGTGTCGAACGGCCAGCGCGTGCCGGAAGACCTGTACCTGGCCGACCGCGGCTACCTGATCGACCGTGCCTTCAAGCTCAAGCGCGATGCGGCGGCGACGCAGTTTTCCGACGCCGAACTGCCGCTGCTGATGGCGCAGGCGGCCGCCCGCAACAATGAAGCGCGCGGGGTGCACCTTGGCTAATTTCGATTTCGACCAGGCCGAAGGCTTGCGTCGCATGCTGGCCGGCCCGCAGCCGCGCGTCATGACGTTCCTCTCGGCCACGCCGCAGGACGACAAGGGCGCCATGCTGGTCAACCTGGGCGCGTCGCTCGTCTACGGCGGCAATGACGTGCTGCTGCTCGACGCCAGCGGCGGCAGCGATGGCGTGGCATCGCGCCTGGGACTGGCGCACGGCGCCAGCCTGCGCGACGTGGCGCGCCAGCAGTGCGGCTTGAACCAGGTCATCCACCAGGTGCCGCAAGGCTTCGGCGTGGCCAGCCTGGGCGCGCGCAACCATTTGATGGACAGCATGGATTATGCGGGCGAGGATGAACTGCGCCGCCTGGGCAAGACGTTCGAGGTGCTGGCGCGCCAGAGCGGCATCGTGCTGGTCGACGGCGTCGTGGCGGACGAGGGGGCCTGCTTCCCCGTGCCGCTGATGGCATCGTCGGATATCGTCGTGCAAGTCTCGACCAGCGCCACCTCGATCAAGGCGGCGTACTGCCTGATCAAGCGCCTGAGCCAGGAACTGGGACGCCGTCCGTTCGGCATTCTCGTCACCGGCGCTTCCGAATCCGAAGCAAAAGTGGTATACGATAATATGGCGCAGGCGGCGAGCCGCTACCTGGCCGTGAAGCTGACTTCGATGGGTTCCGTGCCTGCCGACGAGTATCTGCACCGCGCGGCGCGGCTGGGCCGCAGCGTGGTCGATGCGTTTCCGCTGGCGGGAGCGTCGGTGGCGTTTCGCGGACTGGCCGAGCGGCTGGCCCGTTCGGCGGCGCCGGTGCTTGGCGGCACCTTGTACCAGACGGGGAGCCCGCACCAGTTCAGCGCCTGAATCGAACCGCAGCACCAGATAAGATGAGAAAACAATAAGCAGCCTATGTACACGGTCAAAGGGAAATCGAACAAGGACTATTTGCTGACGGAGCACATTCCGCTGGTGAAGCGTCTGGCGCACCATATGAAGGCGAAATTGCCGCCTTCGGTCGAGGTCGATGACCTGATCCAGGCCGGCATGATCGGCCTGCTCGATGCCATTACGCGCTATGAAGAGACGCATGGCGCGCAGTTCGAGACGTATGCCGTGCTGCGCATCCGCGGCGCCATGCTCGACGAATTGCGCACCAGCGACTGGCTGCCGCGCAGCATGCGCCAGAACATGCGCAAGATCGAAGAGGCGATGAGCACCCTGCAGCAGCGCCTCGGCCATCCGCCGACCGAGTCGGAAGTGGCGAAGCTGCTGAAAATGTCGCTGGCCGACTACCAGGAAATGCTGGGCGACGGCGGCGGCCACCAGCTCGTGTACTACGAAGACTTTCATGACCCGGACGGCAATGACAGCTTCCTCGACCGCCACTGCGTGGACGAGGACAGCGACCCCTTGCGTTCCCTGCTCGATACCGATTTCCGGCAATCCGTGATCGATGCCATCGACGCGCTGCCGCCACGCGAGAAAATACTCATGGGCCTGTATTACGAAGAAGAGCTGAACCTGAAGGAGATCGGCGCGGTGATGGGCGTATCCGAATCGCGCGTCTCGCAGCTGCATACCCAGGCCGTCGCGCGCCTGCGCGCAACCTTGAGGGAGCTGGCGTGGACTGGTCCAGCGTAATCGGGCTGGCGCTGGCGCTGGCGGGCCTGCTGGTCGGCCAGGCACTGGAAGGCGGCAAGATGGCCTCCCTGCTGCAGCCGGCCGCCTTTGCCATCGTCATCGTCGGCACCTTCGGCGCCGTGCTGCTGCAGACGCGGCTGCGCACCTTCGTGCGCGGCCTGGAAATGCTGCGCTGGGTCTTCCTGCCGCCGTCGGACACGCGCGCCGCGCTGGCGCGCGACATCGGGCAATGGAGCCTGACGGCGCGCCGCGACGGCCCGCTGGCGCTCGAACGCCTGATGGAAAACACGGCCGACCGCTTCAATGCCAAGGGTTTGCGCATGATCGTCGACGGCATCGCGCCCGACAAGCTGCGCCAGCTGCTCGACGTGGAAATCTCCGCCTACGAAATGGCCGAGCGCCAGGCCGTCAAGGTGTGGGAATCGGCGGCCGGCTATTCGCCCACCATTGGCATCCTGGGCGCCGTGCTGGGCCTGATCCACGTGATGGAAAACCTCACCGACCCCAGCAAGCTGGGCGGCGGCATCGCCGTGGCCTTCGTCTCCACCATCTATGGCGTGGGCCTGGCCAACCTGCTGTTCCTGCCGGTGGCCAATAAACTCAAGGCCATCGTTTCGCGCCGCGTGGTGCAGTATGAAATCACGGCCGCCGTGCTGTACGACATCGCCACGGGCGACCACACGCGCATCATCGAAGAGCGCGTGTCCAGCCTCTTGCACGAGCATTGACCATGATGCGGCGCGCGCGCAGGAAGTATGACGAGGAACCGGATAACCAGGACCGCTGGCTGATCTCGTACGCCGACTTCATCACCCTGCTGTTCGCCTTTTTCGTCGTCATGTATGCGATTTCGCAAGTTAACGAAGGAAAATACCGCGTCTTCCAGAGCGCCATCGGCCAGGCCTTCAGCCTGGAAAAGGGCGCGCCGCCCATCATCATGGAAGCGCCGCAGGCCATCCCGTTGCCCAATCCCGCCCTGAAACGCCGCACGGAAGCCATCCGCCGCGAGCGCGAACACATGACGCGCCTGGCGCAGGACCTGACGTCGACCCTGGCGCCGCTGGTCAAGGAAGGCAAGGTGCGGGTCACGCAGACGAGCCGCGGCGTGAGCGTGGAAATCAATGCCAGCGTGCTGTTCGATCCGGGCGCGGCGGGCCTGACGGCGGAATCGGACCAGGCCTTGCGCGCCGTGGCCGTGCTGCTCAAGGACGACACGCACGACGTGCAGGTGGAAGGGCATACGGATGTGCAGCCGATCAGCAATTCGACCTTTGCCTCGAACTGGGAGTTGTCGGCCGCGCGCGCCAGCGCCGTGGTGCGCCTGTTCATCGCCAGCGGCGTCAAGGCGTCGCGCCTGACGGCCGTGGGCCACGCCGACAATATCCCCGTGGCGCCGAACGCCACGCCGGAAGGGCGCGCGCGCAACCGCCGGGTCGCCGTGACGATTTTGTCGGGCATCCCCGAAACGGTGACGGAAGTGCCGACGGCGCCCGTGGCGCCTGCGCCGGCCAATTGACGCTCGTCAACTGCGGGCTGCCGCTTGGTACAATCGCGCTTTCTTCCTCTTTTATCGTTTCCTCATGAAAAGTAGCTCCCTGGGCGGTCTCGTCTATTCCACTGAAACGGGCCGCATGTGTCCCGCCTGCCGCCAGCCGCTGGCGCAGTGCGCGTGCAAGGCGCAAGCGAAGGCGGCGCCCGCGGGCGATGGCGTGGTGCGCGTCTCGCGCCAGACCAAGGGCCGTGGCGGCAAGAGCGTCACCGTGGTCAAGGGCTTGCCGCTGGACGCCACCGCGCTGGCCCTGCTGGGCAAGCAGTTGCGCACGCAGTGCGGCTCGGGCGGCACCGTCAAGGATGGCGTGATCGAAGTGCAGGGCGACCATGTCGACGCCATCCTGGCTGCGCTGGCCAAGCTGGGCCACCAGCCGAAAAAGGCCGGCGGCTGAGCGTGCGGAGGCGTGCGGCCCGCCGCCGCGCGCCTGTGGTAACGTGCGTTTCCCATCCACGCGCTTCCTCACCATGAACGTCAAATTCACCGGCCTGGCCATCGCCGCCGCTATCGCGGCAGCGCTGGCGCTCGTGTACTGGCCCGCTCCCGAGAGCGGCGCGCCGGAAGCTGCCGCCACCTCCGCCGCAGGCGCGTCGGCGGGACGCAGCCTGGAATCGTATCTGAATATCGATGCCAGCCCGGTCGCCGATGCCGCGCCGATGCCCGTCACCCTGGCGCAGCAGCTCGAACGTCTGGCGGCCAGCGGCAAGCCGGAAGACGCGTATGCGGCATATAACCTGCTCGACGATTGCATCGTCTTCCAGCAGGAAGGGCGCTTGCCGGGGATGGAATTCGAGCTGGGGCGCGAGATGACGGCGCAGGAAAAAGCCGCCCAGCAGCAGCTGTGCGCGGGCCTGACGCAGCGCCAGCGCGAGGACCGCCTCGGCTACCTGGCGACTGCCGCCAGGGCGGGCGTGCCCGGCGCGGCGACCATCTTCCTGTCGGAAGGGCCGTTCGGCGACCGCAGCGCGCTGCGCAACCGTCCCGACGATCCGCTGGTGCAGGCGTGGAAGCGGCAAGCGATCGCCCAGTTGACGGCGCAGGCGGACGAGGCGGAACTGACCAGCGTGGCTACCCTGATGATGGCCTACCTGCGCGATGGCGACGTGGTGCGCAAGGATGCGCCGCAAGCGTATGGCTACCTGCTGGCGCTGCGCCAGGTCTACGACGATATCCTCGCGCCCGGCGTCACCAATCCCTACCAGGACGAATACTGGCACTGGCTGCAGGCGGAACTGACGCCGGAGCAGCAAGCGGCCGCCAGCGCCAGGGCGCAAGCCATCGTGGCGAAATACCGCCAGCATGCGGGGCGTGCCGCGCACGGCTGACATACGCTGGGCTGTATGCTTTTTTGCAACAATTGATGTGGTTTCGCATGGCTGTGCCGGGCTATGATGGTCGTATATGTGCCCATGTGGGCAGGGTACGCCATGAGGAGCAATACACGGATGTTGAAAGCGACGAACTTGCCGATGCCACGACTGGCTGGCAACTTGGCTGCGCTGCGGGCGAGCATGGCAAAGCGCCCCATGCGGGGCGCCATGCGCCTGGGCTTGTGCGCGGGCGCCGTCAATTTTTTCATTGCCATGCTGTTGCTGTTGGCAGCCCTGGCCTTGTTCTCGCCACAGCAGCTGGGCGGCTCCGCTTCATCATCGCTGGAAGGTGCCGGTACGGTCCGGATATTCTGGACAGTCGTCGTCTGGGCGCCATTGTTCGAGACGCTCATCGGGCAGTGGCTGCCGCTTGAAGTGTTGCGCCGCTACAAGGTGCGTGCCGGCTATAGCCTGTTGGCCAGCGCGATACTGTTTTCCCTCTTGCATGTCATGGGCGGCTCCGGCATTTTGCATGCCAGCATGACTTTGATTGCCGGAGGTATCTTCGCGGCCAGCTACTTGGCGGCGCGCAGCTTGGGCCTGGCGCCCGCCTATGTGGCGGCGGCCACGGCGCATGCGTGCAGCAATGGATTAATACTGTGCGGGTCGTTCGTGTTTCCCGATTTGTTGGGATGAGCGTCGAATCAAGGCTGTTAGCCGATGACGACGCGCCGGCTGGCCGTGTTCGTCGTCGGTTGGCCGCTGGGGCCGTAGAAATTGCCGCTCTGGGCCGGGGGGCGCATGGCGTTCAGGGCGCCTTGCGTGTGCAGCATGTGCTTGTTGACGAGCAGGCTGTTCAGGCGGTTTTGCTCCTTGGCTTCGCGCGTCGTCTCGAGCAGGGCTTTCCACAGGGGCGCCGCGTCGGCTTCATTGGCGCCGACCAGCCAGTCTTCCATGCCCGCTTCGGCCGCCGTGAAACCGGCTGCCGCCAGCGCCTGGTGGCGTTGCGCCGCCAGCTGGCTCAATTGTCCTACCAGTGCCGTCTTGCGCGCCGTGAGTTCCGTGATTGCATCGATGTCAGCCGCAACCAGATGCCGCTGTTCTTCTTTCATCAATGCCAGCAATGTGGTCATGAGCTGTTGCTCGTCGCGCAGGCTGGAAAACGGAGTCACTGATTGCATGAGGGAACCTATCTATTTCGTGAGTGCAGCAAGTCCTTGACCGTGTCGAGGAGACCGTCCGCCACTTTTTCTGAGTTGACCTGGAACTGGCCGTCGGCGATCGCGAGCTTGATGCGTTCGACTTTCTTCGTGTCGAACACGGCGCCGCTGCCGGCAGTTGCACTGGCCGCTAATGCCTGTCCTTGCGGCGACAGGCGTACATTGTCCGACGTTGTCGGTGTTGCCTGGGCTTTCTCGGCATTCCGGGCGCCGGAGGTACTCGCGGGCGCCACCGGCAGGCCGGGATTGCTTTTAATGGTGTTATCGGTAATTTTCACAGCGTGATCCTCGTCTGGTCGAAGTCAAAAAACTCCGGGATATGTGTCATTATCGGCACCTTTTGCCGAAACTTTAGTGCGCCAGACCACAATATCGCTGTCCATCCGTGTTTAAAACGCCACCTCCACCAGGCCGCCAGCCCGCGCTACGCCGCTGATCTGCTGGCCGCTCTGCGTGCGTACCTGCACCGTCTGGCCATCGCCGGCGCTGCCGATGGCGCGCCCTTCTGATGCCACCTGGAAACCGTTACCACTCGAAACGACGCGCACCAGCTGGCCTTGCATGACCACCGGCTTGCGGCGCAGGGTGTCGAGGCGCATCGGTGTGCCTGGCGGCAAGGAAATATTCGTGCTGGCGCCCACGACCTGGGCCATGTCGGTGGCGATGCCTGCCGGCAATGCGGCCAGGTCGCCCTGCATCGTCACCAGCTGGCTGGCGTCGATGGCTTGTCCTTGCGCCAGCGGCACGGCGCTGGCCACGTAGTCGCCGACGACGGCCACGTTCGCTTGTAAATAAATAGTCCAGCTGGAGGGCGCCGTGCAGCGCACACCGACGGTGGTCTTGCCCCAGGCGCGCGCGCCCGGCGCCATGAACGCCTGCGGCGCGGGGCAGGCAGCCAGGTTCAGGCGCGGATCGACGGCGCCGACGGTGACCGTCACCTTGCCGGGCAAGCCGTTGCTTTGCACTTGCAGGAATTGTTCCACGCTGTTACGCAGCGCTTCCGGCGTTTGCCGGCCGGCGTTTTGCGCCTGCGCCAGCAGTGGCAGGGCGGCAAAAGCAAAGAAGAAAGCGAGCGGTGTTTTCATGGTGATAGGCCTCTGGAATAGTGCCATGATAGTGCGCGCCGCCCCGTTCGAAGCGCCGATTAAGGGGTAAAAGTACGGTCTGATCCGGCGATGGTCTTGCTGGTGGGCACCTTACTATGTTTCCTGTCATCACTAATCCGCCATCCTTCCGCCATCTCGGGCGCCAGTGGCAGATCTTTCCGGAGCCTGACATGATAGGGAAACTCGACGATTACATGCGCTTCAACGAGACGGCGCTGAGCCTGCGCTCGACGCGCCAGGAATTGCTCGCCTCGAATATCGCCAATGCCGACACGCCCAACTACAAGGCGCGCGACGTCGATTTCGCCGCCGCGCTGAAGGGGGCGATGGCGCGCAAGGATGGCGTGCCGCCGGCCCTGAAGGGCACGGCACCGCAGCATATGCCGGGCAAGGGCGTGGCCGCAGCTGCGGGCGCACCCGGTGGCGGCAAGGTCGAGACCCTGGCCGACGGCACGCCGCTGCTGTACCGCGCGCCGGCCCAGGGCGCCGTCGACGGCAATACGGTCGACATGGATCTCGAGCGCAATGCGTTTGCCGACAATGCCATCCGCTACGAGGCGGCCGTGACGTTCCTCAATTCGCAGATCAAGGGCATGCTGACGGCCATCCAGGGAGGACAATAATCATGTCGCTATTTAATATCTTCAATGTTTCCGGTTCGGCCATGAGCGCCCAGGCGCAGCGCCTGAACACGGTGGCCAGCAACCTGGCCAATGCCGACAGCGCCACCAGCGCCACGGGCGAAGCCTACCGCGCCAAGCAGGTGGTGTTCGAAGCCGTGCCCATGGCCAACGGCGCCACGGCCGTCAAGGTGCAGAAGGTGATCGAAGACCCGTCGCCGATGAAGCTGGTCTACGACCCGAAGAACCCGCTGGCCGACGAGAAGGGCTACGTCACCATGCCCAACGTGAATACGGTCGACGAAATGGTCAACATGCTGTCGGCTTCGCGCTCGTACCAGACCAACGTGGAAACCATGAACGCGGCCAAGTCGCTGCTCCTGAAAACCCTCACCCTCGGCCAGTAAGGCTGACTGATCATTATGGCAATCATCGATACGAACACCTCCAAAGTCACCGACCTGATGGCGACGATGAATCCGAAGAAGACGACGGCCGAGGCAGGCAGTGTCGAAGCGGAAACGAACAAATTCCTCACCCTGCTGGTTACCCAGCTGAAAAACCAGGATCCGATGAATCCGCTGGACAATGCACAGCTGACCAGCCAGCTGGCCCAGCTGTCGACGGTGACGGGCGTCAACAAGCTCAATACCACCGTGGAAAGCTTGAAAGCGAGCTACCAGCAAGCCGAATCGATGCAGGCGGCCAACATCATCGGCCATGGCGTCTTGACGGCGGGCAAGGACATCAACCTGAGCAAGAGCGCCGCGCTGCTGGGCGTGGACCTGGCCACGGCCGCCGACAAGGTCAAGGTCGTCATCTACAAGGATGGCAAGGAAGTCCATTCCATCGACCTGGGCGCCCAGCCGGCGGGCACCTTGCCGCTGGGCTGGAACGGTTCCACCGCCGACCTCGACAAGGATGGCAAGCCGGTCGTGCTGGCCGACGGCGCCTACACCTTCGCCGTGGAAGCGACGCGCGGCGGCACCAAGCTCAAGGATGCAACGGCGCTGATGTTCGGTTCGGTCGCCAGCGTGTCGACGGGCGCCAATGGCGTGAAATTGAATGTGCCGGGCGTGGGCAGCATCACCATGGCCGACGTGAAACAGATTTTGTAAGCCGCTTCCCCTTAGCGTGACCCTCTACCCCTAATTTCTACCAGGAGAACACAATGTCTTTCCAACAAGGCCTGAGCGGCTTGAATGGCGCCGCCAAATCGCTGGACGTCATCGGCAACAACATCGCCAACTCGTCGACCGTGGGTTTCAAGCAGTCGCAGGCCCAGTTCGCCGACATTTATGCCAATTCGCTGTATGGCGTGGGCGGCAACCAGGCGGGGATCGGCGTGTCGGTCTCGCAAATCGCCCAGCAATTTAACCAGGGTAACCTGGAAACGTCGCAAAATCCCCTCGACATCGCCATCAATGGCGGCGGTTTCTTCCGTACCAGCGTGAATGGCGCCATCCAGTATTCGCGCAATGGCCAGTTCCAGGTCGACAAGAGCGGTTTCATCGTCAACGCCCAGCTGGCGCAGCTGACCGGCTATCCGGCCGACGTCAACGGCAAGATCGTCGCCGGCGCCGTCGTGCCCCTGCAGATCGACCAGTCGGACATGAAGCCCCAGGCAACGACCAAGGTCGACACGCAAGTCAACCTCAATTCGAACACGGCCATGCCGACCACGGTGCCGTTCAAGTCGACGGACGACACCTCCTACCACAAGCAGTTCCCCGTCGAAGTCTTCGATTCGCTGGGCAATTCCCACAACATGGCGAATTTCTATGTCAAGACGGGCACCAACACCTGGGATGTCTACTCGGCCATTGACGGCACGGAAGTGACCAGCATGAAAGTCGCGGCCGCCCTGCAGACGGACCCAGCCTCGCTGGCCGCGCGCGCCGCCTACCAGGCCGCCGCCACGGCCGTGCCGCTGGTGCCGGCCAACGTGACGGCCGCCGCCGTCGCCTATGGCAATGCGGTCGGTGCCGCCGTCTCGGCCGCCGCCGCCGCCGCGGGCGCCACGCCGGCGCAACTGGCCGCCATCGCCGCCACCTACGGCAGCGCAGTGCCGAACGGCGTCAACTCGAGCCGCACGCCCGACCAGATCGACGAGGCCATCCGCAACGTGACCGTGGTGCCGGCCGTAAAGACAGGTTCTCTGGTCTTCAACACGGTCGGCAGCCTGGACCGGGCCGCCATGCTGGCCCTGACGCCGCCGCAAACCTTGCCCGTTACCGTCAACCTGCCGATCTTCCCGGCCACGGGCGCGAATGCGACCCTGTCGGTCCAGGTCGATTTCACCAGGTCGACCCAGCTGGGCACCACCACGGCGGAAAAGAAAACGGAAGCGGACGGCTACAAGGCGGGCCAGCTGAGCCAATTCATCGTCGGTGACGACGGCGTCATCCAGGGCCAGTACAACAATGGCAAGACGCGCGCCCTGGGCCAAGTGGTGTTGAGCAACTTTACCAACCCGAACGGCCTGGAACCGCTGGGCAACAACGCCTGGGTGGAAAGCTCGGCCTCGGGCAAGCCCATCACGGGCGAGCCGAAGACTGGCACCCTGGGCAACTTGCGCGCCTCGGCGGTGGAAGTGTCGAACGTCGACCTGACGGCGGAGCTGGTCAACATGATCACGGCCCAGCGCGCTTACCAGGCGAATGCGCAGACCATCAAGACGCAGGATTCCGTCCTGCAAACCTTAGTCAACCTGCGTTAAGAGTAAGGGGAGCGGTTCTTTCGGACTGCTCCCGGCTTTCGTTTTGCACGGAGAAAACACATGGACCGTCTCATCTACACCGCCGGCTCGGGCGCCAAGCACATCCTCGACAAGCAGGCGACCACGGCGAACAACCTGGCGAACGCCACCAGCACGGGTTTCCGTGCCCAGCTCGACTCGTTCCGCGCCGTGCCCGTGGTGGCCGACGGCATGATGCCGACGCGCGCCTTCGTCGTCGATTCGACGGTCGGTTCCGATTTCACGCAAGGTCCTATGCAGCACACGGGCCGCGCGCTCGACGTGGCCGTGGAAAACGGCGGCTGGATCGCGGTGCAGTCGGCCGACGGTTCCGAAGCCTATACGCGCAACGGCGCCCTGAAGCTCAATGAAAACGGCATGCTGCAAACGCAGGGCGGGCTGATGGTGCAGGGCGACACGGGCCCCATGGCGATTCCGCCCGGCGTGACGGTGGCCATCGCCAGCGACGGCACGGTGGGCACGATTTCCACGGACGTGCCGCCCGGCCCCTCGACGGTGCTGGGGCGCATCAAGCTGGTCAACCCGCCCGAGCAGCAACTGGTGCGCGGCGACGACGGTCTGTTCCGCCTGAAGGATGGCACGGTGGCGCAGGCCGACCAGGCCGTCAAGCTGACCACCGGTGCGCTGGAAGGCAGCAATGTCAGTCCCGTCGACTCGATGGTCAGCATGATCGCCCTGGCGCGCCAGTTCGAAACGCAAATGAGCTTGTTGAAGAATGCCGAGAATAACGCGGCGAAAGCCACCCAGATCCTCGCTTTGAATTGATGGGGGCCACCGCATAATGGTCGCATAGAAATAGTCTACAGGGCTGGTTAGCGCTGTTATTGGAGAAATATCATGATTCGTTCCCTTTGGATTGCCAAGACCGGCCTGGAAGCGCAGCAAACGCAGATGGACGTGATCGCCAATAACCTGGCCAACGTCAGCACCACGGGCTTCAAGAAGTCGCGCGCCGTGTTTGAAGACTTGCTGTATCAAAATGTGCGCCAGCCGGGCGCGCAATCGTCGCAGCAGACCCAGCTGCCATCGGGCTTGCAGATCGGCACGGGCGTACGCACCGTGGCGACCGAACGCATCCATACGCAGGGCAATCCCCAGGCCTCGGGCAATTCGCGCGACGTGATGGTCAACGGTACCGGTTTCTTTCAGGTGCTGATGCCGGACGGCGCTACCGCCTACACGCGCGACGGTTCGTTCCAGACGGACGCCAACGGCCAGCTCGTCACCTCGGAAGGCTTCGTCATCCAGCCCGCCATCACCGTGCCGACCAATGCGCTGAGCCTGACCGTGGCGCGCGACGGCACCGTGTCCGTCACCTTGCCCGACACTGTTGCGCCATCGCAAATCGGCTCGTTGCAACTGACCACTTTCGTCAACCCCGCCGGCCTGGAATCGAAGGGCGAAAACCTGTACATGGAAACGGGCGCCTCCGGCGTGGCGCAAACCAACACCCCGGGCACGAACGGCGCCGGCGTGCTGATGCAGGGCTATATCGAGACGTCGAACGTCAACGTGGCAGAGGAAATGGTCAACATGATCCAGACGCAGCGCGCCTACGAGATCAACAGCAAGGCCATCACCACATCCGATCAAATGCTGCAGAAATTGTCGCAACTTTAATTTTCATAGTCGTCATGCCATCCGCCGCCGGATGGCAGCGGAGGTTCGCCATGCAATACCCCATCATCGCTTTGTTCTCTGCAGTCCTGCTGTCCGGCTGCGCCATCACGCCTACGTCCATCGTGCAATATCCCACCACCACGCGCGCGCCGATGCCGGAACCCGTGGTCGTCAACAACGGTTCCATCTACCAGCCGTCGACCTACCGTCCCGCCTTCGAAGACCGCCGCGCGCGCCACGTGGGCGACACGATGACGATCGCCATCACCGAGCGCACGAATGCCGTCAAGGCGGGCGCCAGTTCCGGCAACAAGTCCGGCAGCGTGGGCTTTTCCACGCCCGGCTTCGCCCAGGGCCGTTTCGGCGGCACCGTGGCGGCGAATGGCGCGACGAAATTTGCCGATGGCGACAACCAGTCCGCCAGCAACACGTTTTCCGGCACCATCGGCGTGACGGTGATCGAGGTATTGCCAAACGGAAACTTGATCGTCGCCGGCGAAAAACAGATTGCCATGAACAAGGGCACGGAATTCATCCGCTTCTCGGGCATGGTCAATCCGGACACCATCGGCACGGGCAATGTCGTGCCCTCGACCCAGGTGGCCGAAGCGCGCGTCGAATACCGCACCAACAGCCAGATCGACCGCGCCGAAATGGCCTCGATGGCGTCGCGCTTCTTCCTCAGCCTGTTGCCGTTCTGATCATGGCAACGTCGACCTTTCCCCGCTTTCTCGCCATTTTCGGCCTGGCCATTTCCCTGCTGGCGCCCGTGGCGCAAGCCGAACGCATCAAGGACCTGGCCAGCATCGCCGGCGTGCGCCAGAATCAGCTGATGGGCTATGGCCTCGTCGTCGGCCTCGACGGCAGCGGCGACCAGACCACGCAAACCCCGTTCACCATCCAGAGCGTGGCGGCGATGCTGCAGCAGCAGGGCATCAACTTGCCGCAAGGCACTAGTTTGCAGCTGAAAAACGTGGCCGCCGTGATGGTGACGACGGCCTTGCCCGCGTTTGCCCAGCCGGGCCAGTTGCTCGACGTGACGGTGTCGTCGATGGGCAATGCGAAAAGCTTGCGCGGCGGCACTTTATTGATGACGCCGCTGAAGGGCGCCGATGGCCAGGTGTACGGCATGGCGCAAGGCAACGTGCTGGTGGGCGGCGTGGGCGCGCAGGCGGCCGGCAGTTCCGTCGTCATCAATCACCTGAGCGTGGGACGCATCTCGGGCGGCGCGACCGTCGAGCGCACCGTGCCTTCGGCGCTGGGCGCCAACAACACTATCCGCCTGGAATTGAACGCCACCGATTTCGCCACCGCCAGCCGCGTGGTCGACGCCATCAACAGCCGCTACGGCGCCGGCACGGCCGCCGCGCTCGACGGCCGCGTGATCCAGGTGCAGTCGCCGAGCGGCAGCGACCAGCGCGTGTCCTTTTTGGGCCAGCTGGAAAGCATCGAAGTCAACCCGGCCCGCCTGGCGGCCAAGGTCATCATGAATGCGCGCACCGGTTCCGTCGTGATGAACCAGTCCGTGACTCTGGAAACGTGCGCCATTTCGCACGGCAACCTGTCCGTCACCATCAATGTCGAGCCGCAAGTGAGCCAGCCGGCCCCCTTGTCGGGCGGGCGCACGGTGGTCACGCAGACGGCGCAGATCGATATCAAGAAGGAACCGGGCAAGGTCATGCTGGTCAAGGGCGGCGCCTCGCTGTCCGACGTGGTCAAGGCCCTCAACGCCATCGGCGCCTCGCCGCAAGACTTGCTGGCCATCCTGCAGGCGATGAAGGCGGCCGGTTCGCTGCGCGCCGAACTTGAAATCATTTGATGGGCACGCCATGATCAGTCAAACCGACCTCAGCAATACCGCCGCCTATGACGTCAAGGGCATGGATGGCTTGCGCCAGTCCGCCAAGGCGAAGGACCCCGCCGCCCTGAAAGAGGCGGCCACGCAATTCGAAGCCATGTTCATCAACATGATGATGAAAAGCATGCGCGAAGCCACGCCGCAGGACGGCATCATGGATAGCCAGCAAAGCAAGATGTACACCTCGATGCTGGACCAGCAGACGAGCCAGAACCTGGCCAAGCGGGGCACGGGCCTGGCGGATGTGCTGATCCGCCAATTGTCGTCGTCGAACCAGGCGCTGGCCGCCGATGGCGCCGAAGCGCCGTCGCCCCGTTCCTCGAGCATGGCGCAGGCGCTGGCCGCCTTCCGCCAGCAGCAGGGCGCCCTCGCCGAGGGGAGCGGCAGCGCCGCCGCCAGCGGCAAGACCCTGAGCGACAAGGCCAACGCCACGCAGGCGCCGCACGTGCGCGCCTTCCAGGAAAAGCTGGGCGTGCATGCGGAAGAAGCCAGCCGCGCCACGGGCATCCCGGCCAAGTTCATGCTGGGCCAGGCGGCGCTGGAAACGGGCTGGGGCAAGCGCGAAATCATCAGCCGCGACGGTAGCAGCAGCCACAACCTGTTCGGCATCAAGGCTTCCAGCGACTGGAAGGGCAAGGTCACGGAAGCCGTCACCACGGAATACGTGAATGGCAAGGCGCAGCGCAAGGTGGAAAAATTCCGCGCCTATGACAGCTATGCCGACAGCTTCAAGGATTATGCGCAGTTGATTACCAACAACAAACGCTACGAAAAAGTCCTGGCCAGCGCGGGCGACGCCAGCACCTTCGCCCAGGGCTTGCAGAAAGCCGGTTATGCGACGGACCCGAATTACGCTGCCAAATTGACAAAAATCATTAAAAATTCTCTGGTCGGCTGACGCCCCGCCTTGCCCCCGTGCAAGCCGCGCGCTTCAAGTTTTCGCCGCGGCTGCCGTAAATACATTTGACGGTAACCAATAAGACACCATGACTTCGAATCTACTCAGCATCGGTAAGAGCGGTTTGCTTGCAGCGCAGGTGGGCCTGTCGACGACCGGGCATAACATCACCAATGCCAACGTGGACGGTTACAACCGCCAGGTGGTGCTGCAGCAGACGGCGCAGTTCAACAATGCCGGTTATGGCTTTGTTGGCAATGGTACCGAGGTATCGCAAGTCAAGCGCCAGTACGACGGTTTCATGGCGGCCCAGGTGAATGCCGCGCAGTCGGCCACCAGTTCGCTCGACGCGTATTACACGCAGATCACCCAGATCGACAATATGCTGGCGGACCCGACGGCCGGGCTGTCGCCGGCGATGGCCGATTTCTTCAAGGGCGTGCAGGATTTCAGCTCGAATCCCTCGTCCGTCTCGTCGCGCCAGGCATTGTTGTCGAGCGCAAACTCGCTGACGGCCCGTTTCCAGGGCCTCAGCGCGCGCCTGACGGAGATCGGCGACGGCGTCAATTCGCAGATCACGTCGAACGTCAAGGTGATCAATTCCTACGCCAAGCAGATCGCGGAACTGAATACCTCGATTACCAACCTGACCGTGAATGAAAGCAATCAGCCCAACGATTTGCTGGACCAGCGCGACCAGTTGATCACGGAACTGAACAAATACGTCAAGGCAACTGTTCAGCCTGGCGCCGGCAACTCGATTACCGTTTCGATCGGCTCGGGCCAGCCGCTGGTGGTGGGCGACAAGAACTTTGAACTGGCCACCACACCGTCGCCGACGGACCCGAACCGCCTGGACATCGGCTATGTGACGGGCTCGAGCGTCAGCAAACTGTCGGAAAGCTCCCTCAGCGGCGGTGCGCTGGGCGGCTTGCTGGAATTCCGCAGCGGCAGCCTGGACCGCATCCAGAATTCGCTGGGCAAGGTCGCCATCGCACTGGCGTCCACCTTCAATGAGCAGCACAAGCTGGGCCAGGACTTGAATGGCGACATGGGGACCGACTTCTTCAAGTTGCCCGATCCCGTCATCGGCGCCGACTACCGCAACAATGCGACCAGCACGACCGTTCTGTCGGCCAAGGTCAGCGATCCGACCAAGCTGACGGCCAGCGATTATGCCGTCAAGTATGACGGCTCCAATTATGTGGTGACGCGCCAGAGCGACGGCGCGAAAACGACCATCAACCCGTATCCGCAAACCGTGCCGCAAACCATCGACGGCGTGGATTTCTCGATCTCGGGCGCGGCCGCCGAAGGCGACAACTTCATGGTCAGGCCGACGGCGCACGGCGCTTCCGACCTGGCCGTGGCGATTACCGACCGCAACAAGCTGGCCGCCGGCGCGCCCATCGTCACGGCTGCGCCCGTCAGCAACACGGGTAGCGGCAAGCTGGGCGCAGGTAGCGTGGACAAGGCGTATTTGACGCCAGGCAACGCCTTGACGGGCCCCGTCACCTTGACGTACGACAAGGCGACCACTTCGCTGTCGGGTTTCCCCGCGGGCCAGGCCGTGACCGTGAAAGGCTTGAATGGCGCCACCACCACGTATCCGGCCGGGACGGCGAACATCCCGTACACGGAAGGCGACAGCTTCAGCTTTGGCGGCATCAACGTCAACATGACGGGGGCGCCCGCGCAGGGCGATAAGTTCACCATCGGGCCGAACTCGGGCGGCGTGGGCGACAACCGCAATGCCTCCCTGCTGGCGGGCTTGCAGACGAAAAACATTCTCGACGGCGGCAAGGCCACGTTCCAGGGTTCGTACGCGGAAACCGTCAGTTTTGTCGGCAACAAGACGCGCGAAGTACAGGTCAGCGGCTTGGCCAGTCTTGCGTTGTTGCAACAAACCAGCACGCAGCAGCAAGCCGTCTCCGGCGTCAACCTCGATGAAGAGGCGGCCAATCTGCTGCGCTACCAGCAAGCCTACCAGGCTTGCGGCAAGGTCATGCAGATCGCCAGCACCCTGTTCGACGTGGTCATCGGCCTCGGACGTTAATTATTCAAGCGGCGGCGCTTAGCGCCCCGCCGCTATCAGGAAGGGCAGCATCATGCGCATCAGTACCAAAATGATCTATGACGCGGGCAGCACGCAGCTGAACAACCTGCAGGGCGCGTTGAACCGTAGTCAGATGCAGCTGTCGGCGAATCGCCGCAACCTGACGCCGGCCGACGACCCGATCGCCTCGGCGCGCGCGCTGGAAGTGACGCAGTCGCAAACGATCAACACGCAATTCGTGACGAACCGCTCGAACGCCAAGAATTTCCTCTCGCAGGAAGAGCTGGCCCTGGCCAGCACCACCTCGCTGCTCGCCGACGTGCAGGAACTGGTGCTCAAAGCCGGTAATCCGGCCTTGAAGGATGTCGACCGCCAGAGCCTGGCCACGGAACTGCAGGGCCGTTTGACGGACCTGCTGGGCATCGCCAACACGTCCGACAACGCGGGCGGCTACCTGTTCGGCGGCTACAAGTCGACGACGCAACCGTTCAGCCAGACGCCGGGCGGCGCCACCTACGCAGGTGACCAGGGGCAGCGCGAACTGCAAGTGGGCTCGGCCCGCTACCTGGCCACCAGCGATTCGGGCGCGGCCGTGTTCGAGAATAATTTGACGGGCAACGGCAAGTTCACCACGGCGGCCGATCCGGGCAACTTCACGCGCGGCGGCGCCGGCATCATTTCCGGCGGCACCGTCACCGATCCCACCAAGTTGACGGGGCACAAGTACTCGATCGATTTCCAGGTGACGGGCACGGGCACCGCCGCCGTCACGACCTATACCGTGACGGACGTGACCCTGGGCCAGACCATCCCGAATCCGGCCGTGCCGGTGGCCTACAAGTCGGGCGATGCCATCAACTTTGACGGCCAGCAAGTCAATGTCGCGGGCAAGCCGGCCGACCTGGACAAATTCACCCTGGAGCCCAGCAGCAAGGAATCGATCTTTAGCACGATTACCAACCTGATCGGTGTGCTGGGCCAGCCGGCCTCGGGCGACGCGGGACAGGCGCGCCTGACGGCCGGTCTGAACGCGGCGCACGACATCCTCGATACGGCTTACGACAACGTGCTGTCGGTGCGCGCGGAAGTCGGTTCGCGCCTGAAGGAACTTGACACGCTCGACAGCGCCGGCGACGACCTCGACCTGCAATATGCGAGCACCCTGTCGGGCTTGCAGGACCTGGACATGGTGAAGGCGATTTCCCTGTTCAGCCAGCAACAGATCACCCTGCAGGCGGCGCAGAAGTCGTTTACCTCGATCTCGGGCCTGTCGCTGTTCAATTACATCAGCTAAGCGGCCCGCATCGGATAACCGGCAAGCCGGGGCAGGGAGGACATCTCCCGCCCCGGCTTTTTTACGTCCGCAAGATGGCCGTTCTGGCAAGATATACAGGCAAACTGTGCAGTCTATCTGCATATCTGCTATAGTGGAGGCCGTTGATCCACTACATGACTGCCATGACCACCCCGCAAGAAGACCACGAACAAGTTCTGCAACTGGCCGGCGAATTGCGCATCCTGGTCGGCAAGCTGCGCCGCCGCCTGCGCGAAGAGGCGCACCTGGGCGATGTCAGCATGTCGCAGGCATCCGTGCTCAGCCGTCTTGAACGCGACGGCCCCGCCACGGCCAGCAGCCTGGCGCGCGCCGAAGGCATGCGGCCCCAGTCGATGGCCGCCACCGTGCTGGCGCTGACCGAGGCGCGGATGGTGACGGGGTCGCCCGACCCGGCAGACGGACGCCAGACGATATTGACCCTGACGGACAGCTGCCGCGTCTGGATCGCGGCCAGCCGTGCCGCGCGCGAAGACTGGCTGGCGCGCACCATCGAAACCCGGCTCACGCCGGACGAAGTCACCGAACTGAACCGTGCGGTGGCATTACTCAAACGCTTGGCGGAGTGATCCGCTGAATTTTCCACCACGACCCCGGCAAGGAGCCCGCACGCCCAGATGAACAACACATTCCGTTCGCTACGCATACCCAATTACCGTATCTGGGCCGGCGGCGCTCTCGTGTCGAATATCGGCACCTGGATGCAGCGCACGGCGCAGGATTGGCTGGTGCTGAGCGAATTGACGCAGCACAATGCCAGCGCCGTCGGCATCGTCATGGCCTTGCAATTCGGCCCGCAACTGCTGTTGCTGCCCCTGACGGGCATGGCGGCCGACTTGCTCGACCGCAGGAAATTGCTGCTGTGTACGCAGGCGGCCATGGGCTTGCTGGCGCTGGGCCTGGGCTTGCTGTGCATCAGCGGCCTCGTGCAACTGTGGCACGTGTATGTGTTTGCTTTCCTGCTGGGCTGCGTGACGGCCTTCGATGCGCCCGTGCGCCAGACGTTCGTGGCCGAAATCGTCGGCGAGGAAGACTTGACGAATGCCGTGGCGCTCAATTCCACCTCGTTCAATGCGGCGCGCATGCTGGGCCCGGCCGTGGCCGGCTTGCTGATCAGCAGCGTCGGCAGCGGCTGGGTCTTCATCATCAACGCCGTCTCGTTTGCGGCCGTGATCGGTTCGCTGTTGCTGCTGCGCGTGGAATTGCTGCGCCGCGCGCCGCGCCTGAAGGCCACGCGGGCCAGTCTGGGCGAGGGTTTCCGCTACGTGCGCCAGCGGCCCGACCTGATGGCCATTTTGCTGATGCTGTTCCTGATCGGTACCTTCGGCCTGAATTTCCCCATCTTCCTGTCGACCATGTCCGTGACGGCCTTCCATGCGGGCGCCGGCCAGTATGGCGTGCTCAGTTCCGTGATGGCTTGCGGCTCCGTGGCCGGCGCCCTGCTGGCGGCCGGGCGCGGCCAGCCTACGCTGGCCTTGCTGCTGGGCGCCGCTGCGCTGTTCGGCCTGGCCAGCGCGCTGGCAGCCGTGATGCCCAATTATTGGCTGTTCGGCATGATGCTGGTAGTCATCGGCATCGCCGCGCAAACCTTTACCACCAGCGTCAACAGCAGCGTGCAACTGTCGACGGCGCCCGCCATGCGGGGCCGGGTGATGGCCATCGTGCTGGCCATCTCGGCGGGCGGCACGCCGCTGGGCGCGCCCATCGTGGGCTGGGTGGCCGACACCTTCGGCCCGCGCTGGGCGCTGGGCATAGCCGCCTTGTCGGGCCTGGCGGCGGCGCTGGTCGGCGTGCGCTACCTGGTTAAGCATCACCAGTTGCGCCTGAACGTCGACGTGCGGCGCTGGCGCGCGGCGCTGAGCAGCGACCCGCGGTGAGTCAGCGTGCCGGCGCGGCCGGCGCCGGAGGGCGCAAGGGATTCGGCGGCGCGGGCGGCGGCGGCCGGTCGCGCGTGGCAAAGCCGCGCGGCAGCAGGCGCGCCGTTTCTATGCCGCGCAGGAACATGTTCTGGAAGGGCGTGGCCAGGTAGGGCAGGACCATGCTGATCACCAGCAAGCCCACGCCCAGGGTGACGGGAAAACCGATACCGAAGATGTTCAGCTGCGGCGCGGCCCGCGTCAAGATGCCCAGGGCTACGTTGGTCAGCAGCAGGGCGGCGATGATGGGCAGCGAAATTTGCAGGCCGGAACGGAAAATTTCCCCACCCCACGCCGCCAATTGCTGGAAGCCGCCGCCGCTGATGGGGCTCGATGAAATCGGCAGGCTGACAAAGCTTTCCGCCAGGGCCGCCAGCAAGACCAGGTGGCCGTTGACGGTCAAAAACATCAAGGTGGCCAGCATGACGAGGAACTGGCTGATGGCGGAAGACCTGCCCTTGGTTTGCGGGTCGAAGAACGAGGCGAAGCCCAGGCCCATGGTGAGACTGCTGATCTCGCCGGCCATTTCGATGGCGGAAAACACGATGCGGATGGAAAAGCCCATGGCCAGGCCCACCAGCATCTCCTGCGTGAGGATCAATAAACCGGGCAAGGACATTGGGTTGACGGCCGGCAAGGCCGGCACGGTGGGGGCGATGATCATGGCCAGCAGGGCGCCCAGGCTCACCTTGACGGTGGCCGGCACGGCCGCGTTGCCGAACAGGGGGGCGGCCGCGATCAGGCCGAGGATGCGGCTAAGCGGCCACAGCAGTGCTGCGATCCAGGTATTGAGTTCGATGCTGGACAGGGTCAGCATGGCAACAAGCGCGGCACTAGCCCACCAGGTTCGGGATGCCCGTGAAGACCTGGCGCATGTAGTCGAGCATGACGGACAGCATCCAGGGGCCCGCCACGACGAGGGCGACGAAAATGCCGACCAGCTTAGGGATGAAGGACAGGGTCGCCTCGTTGATCTGCGTTGCCGCCTGGAAAATACTCACGATCAAGCCGATGATAAGGGCGACGAGCAGCATGGGCGCGGCCACCATGAGGGTGATTTCCATCGCATGGCGGCCCAGGGTCATGACGCTTTCGGGTGTCATCGTATTTCCCCTAGTAAAAACTCTGAGACAGCGAGCCCAGCAGCAACTGCCAGCCATCGACCAGCACGAACAGCATCAGCTTGAACGGCAGCGAGATCGTCGCCGGCGACATCATCATCATCCCCATCGACATCAGTACGCTGGCGACCACCATGTCGATGATCAGGAACGGGATGAAGATGGCAAAGCCGATCTGGAACGCCGTTTTCAGTTCGCTGGTGACGAAGGCGGGCACGAGGATGCGCAGCGGCACGTCTTCCGGACCTTGCAGGGCCGGCGAGCGCGACATCTTGGCAAACAGGGCCAGGTCGGCCTGGCGTGTCTGCTTGAGCATGAAGGTTTTCAGGGGATCGACGCCCTTGTCCATCGCCTGCTGCATGGTGATCTTGTTTTCCTGATAAGGAAGATACGCATCCGTATAAATCTTGTCGAACACGGGTCCCATGACGAACAGGGTCAGGAACAGGGCCAGCCCCACCAGCACCTGGTTGGGCGGCGCCGATTGCGTGCCGATGGCCTGGCGCAGCAGGGACAGCACGATGATGATGCGCGTAAAGCAGGTCATCATCAGGAGGGCCGCCGGCAGGAAGGTGAGCGACGTCATCAGGATGAGCGTCTGCACCGGCAACGAATAATTCTGGCCTCCGCCCGGGGCCGGCGTGCTGTTGAAGGCCGGGATGCCCGGCTGGGCCATCGCCCACAGCGGCAAGGCCAGGGCGGCGGCCGCCAGCAGCCAGGTCAGGGGAGTCTTCAAGGTGGTCCACGCCATCTGCTGCTTATTTCCCATTGCGTTTTTCGATGGTCTGTTTCAGCCACTCGGAAAAATTGGCGGCCGCGGGGCCGTTTTGCGCCGTGGCCAGTTGCGGCAAGTCGCCTTCCTGGCGCGGCATGGTGGCCAGCGCGTTGATCCTGCCGGGCGAGGCGCCGACGACGATCCACTGGTCGGCCACTTCGACGAGGACGATGCGTTCGCGTCCGCCCAGGTTGAGCGAGCTGACGACGCGCATCTTGCTGTTGCCGCCCATGACCTTGGGGCCATAGCGCTTCATGAACCAGGCCAGGCCGATCAGGAGGGCCAGCACGAACACGAGTGCGAAGATGGTTTGCAGCAAGCTGCCGGCCGAACTGGTCGGCGCCATCGTCATCGGCGCGCCGGGCGGCATGGCGGGCAGGGCGGCGGCAGGCGCGGAGGCCGGCACCGCCGTTGCAGCTGAGGCGGCCGGCGCCGTGGCGGCTGGCGATGCCTCGCTTGCCACCGCGACGGAAGCGCTGGCGGCGCTGGCCGCCGGCGCCGATGCCGGTTCGGCGTGCGCGATGCTGCATGCCGCCAGGAACGGCAGCACAGTGGAAATCAACAGGCCAGGCTTCATTTATTCAATTTTCGGATGCGTTCGGAAGGCGTGATGATGTCCGTCAGGCGGATGCCGAACTTGTCATTCACCACCACCACTTCGCCCTGGGCGATCAGGCAGCCGTTCACCAGCACGTCCATCGGTTCGCCGGCCAGGCCGTCGAGCTCGACCACGGAACCCTGCGCCAGTTGCAGCAGGTTCTTGATGGCGATCTTGGTGCGGCCCAGTTCGACCGTCAGCTGCACGGGGATATCGAGGATGAAATCGATATCGTTGTGCGTTTCCGACTTCGATGCCTGCTTGGAAAAGTCCTTGAACACGGCGGCGCTGGCCGCGCTGGCCGTATTGGCGGCCTGGTTTTGCAGCGCTTCGGCTTCCGCCTTGGCCTGCTCGGCAATGGCCGCGCCCCAATCGTCTTCCGCGCTTTGGTCGTCTTGGTTGTCAGACATGTGTTTCTCCTGTTGTACAGATGCGGGCCGCAGCGGCCCGGGTATTTTTTAATGATTGTTCATGTTATCGGCGTTAGCCAGCAACTTTTCAACCTTCAGCGCATATTGTCCGTTCAACACGCCGTACGTGCAATCCATCACGGGCACGCCGTCGACGGTGGCGGCGATCAGTTCGGGAATATTCAGGGGGATGATGTCGCCCACCTTCATGTTCAGGATTTCATCGAACGACACGCGCGCCGTGCCCAGCGAAGCGACCAGCTCGACTTCGGCGATCTGGATCTGCTGCGTCATCAGGCGGATCCAGCGCTTGTCCACTTCCAGCGCCTCGCCCTGCAGGCTGGAGGTCAGCGAATCGCGGATCGGCTCGATCATCGAATACGGCATGCAAAAGTGGATTTGTCCGGAAACGGAGCCCAATTCCACCGTAAACGTGGACGCCACCACCACTTCGTTCGGCGTGGCAATGTTGGCGAACTGCGTGTTCATTTCTGAACGGATATATTCGAACTCGACGGGGAAGACCGGCTCCCACGACTTGGTGTACGCTTCGAAGACGATGTCGAGGATGCGCAGGATGATGCGCTGCTCCGTCTGCGTAAAGTCGCGCCCTTCGACGCGCGTATGGAAGCGTCCGTCGCCGCCGAACAGGTTGTCGACCAGCAAGAACACGAGGCCCGGATCGAAGACCATCAAGGCCGTGCCGCGCAGCGGCTTCATGTGCACCAGGTTCAGATTGGTCGGCACCACCAGATTACGGATGAACTCGCTGTATTTCGATACGCGCACGGAACCGACCGACACTTCGGCGCTGCGGCGCAGGAAGTTGAACAGGCCCACGCGCAGCAGCCGGGCGAAACGCTCGTTGATAATTTCCAACGTTGGCATCCGGCCGCGCACGATGCGCTCCTGGGTTGCCAGGTTGTAGGTACGAACTCCCGTGACATCTTCCGGCGCCTGCGCGTCGTCCTGGTCTCCGTTGACGCCCTTCAGAAGGGCATCGACTTCTTCCTGGGAGAGGAAATTATCGGCCATGGCTGCTTATTGAATGATGAATGCGGTAAATAATACGTCCGTCACGTCCTGCTCCGGCCCTTTGTCCTCGAACGGCTGGTTCACCTGATTGATGATTTCGGCCGCCAGTTGCTGCTTGCCTTCCACGGTATTGAGTTCGGACGCCTTCTTGCCGGACAGCAGCAGCAATAAACGGCTGCGCACTTTCGGCATGTTGACCTTGATCAAGTCCATTTCTTCCGGGCTGCTGGCCTGCAAGGTAAACGCGATTTGCAGGTATTGCTCGCCATTTTCCGGCTGCAAGTTGACGGTGAAGGCATCGATGGGCACGAAGACGGGCGGACCTGCCTTGGAAGCGGCATGTTTTTTCTTGCTGGGCGCCGATTCTTCTTTATCGGCCTTGCCATGCAGGAAATACCAGGCGGCACCGCCACCGATACTGCCAGCCACCAGCACCGAGGCCAGCACGATGATCAGAAGCTTCTTTTTCGAGGCGCCGGCGGGAGCCAGGCCTGCATCTGCTTTCGGATCTGCTTTCATTTTTGGATTTGCTTTCAATGGTACTCGAGTGCATGGAAGTGGATCACGACGCCATTATGTCATTATCGGCAAATTCTGCGCAGAAGGATGCAGTGAAAAGAGGGCGGAAGCGCCCTCAACTCGCTGTTTTTAGACGAAAAGTTACGTCAGGGGGCGCGCCAGCGGCTGGCGGACGACGAATTGTCCTCAGGCAAAGGTATCCACGGCACTCAGGCTGGGCCTGCTGCGTCCGCCTGCCGCCGGCGTGATGGCGATCTCGCCACCCGTTACGCCGCCGCCCTGGCCATTGCCGCGGCGTCCGCCGGATGCTTCCCGGTTACCCTGGTCCTGCTGTTCCGGCGTGCCCGCCGAGACGGTGGCGCTGCCAAAGGCGATGCCCGCTTCGCTCATCATCTCGCGCAGGCGCGGCATGGCCGCTTCCAGCGCCTGGCGTACTTCCGGCTGGGCTGACATGAAGGCGGCATCGGCCTGGTCATTGGTGACTGTCAGTACCACTTGCACAGGTCCCAGGTCGGGCGGATTCAAGGTCAGGGTGGCGCTCTGGTCGCCGCCGGCCGCCATCCACACGACTTTCTGTCCCAGCTGCTGGTCCCAGGCCGGCGTGCCGACCCGGCCCGTCAGCTTGTCGGCCGGCACGGCCACGGCGGCCGCCGCCTGCTGCAGCGCGCCCGGCTGCAACTGGGCCGCCAGGCGGCTCAGGTCGGCAGGTGTTTCCTTGATGATCGGTTCGGCCACGGCGGCGCCCGCCTTGGCGGTGGCTGCCAGCTGGGCGTCGATAGTCAGCTTGCCAGGTTCGGCCTTGCCGGTTGGCACGCTGGCGCCTGGTGTGGCGGCCGTCTTGCCCTGGGCTTGGCCCAGGCTGTCGGCAAAGTCGCCGCTGTCCGTTTGCGCGGCGGCGGTGGCGGCGGCCTTGCCGCTGCCCTGGCCGGCTGCCAGCAAGGGGCCTGTGGCCGGGTTCTTGCCGTCGGCCTTGACGCTGGCGCGCGCGGGCAGTTCCGGCACGGCCTTGGCGGCTGCGGCCGGCGGCTGGATGGCCAGCTGGATGCTGCCTACCAGGGCTAGCATCTCGGCGGCCGGATCGGCTGGCGGCGCGACTGTCGCGGTAGCGGGGGCGGCGGGTACGCTGGCCTCGGCCGGGGTGCTGGTGTTGTCGTCGGTGGCGGGCGCGGCCGCCTCGCTGGACTGCGCTGGCGGCTGTTCGCTGCTGGCCGCCTGTTCGGTACCCGTTGGCGCCGGTTTCGCTTCGCTCGCTGGCGCCTGGGCCGGCGCCTGCGTGGCCGCAGGGCTGGCAGGACGGGCCGCCGGCGCAGGCGCTTGTACTTGCGCTTGCGCCATATTGCGGCTGGCCTGGCGTTGCTCGATCTGGCGGTTCAGGGTGCGCTGGAAGTCGCCCGCCGTGCCGCTGGTGGTCGGCTGGCTGCGGTTGGCGGCGCCCGGCGTGGCGTTCGGCGAGACAATCTGGGAAATCGGGGTTGGCTGGGTTTGCATGATGCTGCCTCAGTGTTGCTTAGCGTTTGTAATAGGCTTGTCGCGCCGCGTGCTCATCCATTGCTTTCTGGTCGCGCTTGTTTTCCAGCTTCAGCGCCTGTTCCTGCGCCCGGTTGTTCAGGGTGGTGTACGACATGCGCTTGCGTTCGGCCAACTGCCAGCGCATCTTTTCATTGTCGCTGCGCGCCTGCGCATGCTCGACTACCTGCTGCTGGCCCAGGATGGCGCTGTCGAGCTTGACCATGAAGGCCTGGAAGTTGCGGTAAGCCATGGGCGTAATGCCGCTGCTCATGCTTGTCTCGAAGCGCTTGGCGTAGTCGTCGCGGTAGCCTGACAGCATGTCGAGCTTCTGGCGGCAATCGTCGAGCGCTTTCAGGGCCGCGCCCAGGCGCTTGGCGCAGTCGTCCGTTTCGCGCTGGGCAAGGTCGATCAGGGTTGCAAGTTGGGAAGGAGAAGCCATGGCTGATTATATTCCCGCTATGCAAGCCCTAATCAGTCGAATAGAGCGGTAAGTTGCCCCAAGCTCTCGTCCATGCTGACCCGCTCCGTGATTTGCTGTTGCAAAAACGCCTCGATCTTTTCATGCAGGGCGATGGCCTGGTCCAGTACGGGGTCGGTACCGGCGCTGTAGGCGCCCACGCTGATCAGGTCGCGGCTGCGTTCATAGCGCGAATACAGCTGTTTCAGCTTGCGCGCCTGCTGCTGGTGTTCGTGCGTGGTAATCGAGTGGGCGGCGCGCGAAATCGATTGCTCGATGTCGATGGCGGGATAATGGCCCGCTTCGGCCAGGCGCCGGTTCAGCACGATATGGCCGTCGAGAATCGCGCGCGCCGAGTCGGCGATCGGGTCCTGCTGGTCGTCGCCCTCGGTCAGCACGGTGTAGAAGGCCGTGATCGAGCCGCCGCCTTCCTCGCCATTGCCGGCCCGCTCCACCAGCACGGGCAGCTTGGCGAAGACGGACGGTGGATAGCCCTTGGTGGCGGGCGGTTCGCCGATGGCCAGGGCGATTTCGCGCTGCGCCATGGCGTAGCGGGTCAGCGAATCCATGATCAGCAGCACGTTTTGCCCCTGGTCGCGGAAATGTTCGGCAATCGCCGTTGCATACGCGGCCCCTTGCAGGCGCATCAGCGGGGGGGTGTCGGCCGGCGCGGCCACGACGACGGAGCGGGCCAGGCCTTCGGGGCCCAGGATCTGCTCGATGAATTCTTTTACTTCGCGTCCCCGTTCGCCGATCAGGCCGACGACGATCACATCCGCCTCCGTGTAGCGGGCCATCATGCCCAGCAGCACGCTCTTGCCCACGCCGGAACCGGCGAACAGGCCCATGCGCTGGCCACGGCCCACGGTCAGCATGGCGTTGATCGAGCGCACGCCCACGTCGAGGGTATCGACGATGGGTGCGCGGCCCAGGGGATTGGCGGGGCGTACATTGATGGGGGCGCTGTCCGTCGTGTGCAGCGGGCCCAGTTGGTCGAGCGGACGGCCCGCGCCGTCGAGCACGCGGCCCAGCAGTTGCGGACCCACGGGCAGGTGGCGCGCGCGGTCGCTGGGGCGGCGGCGCGGGTGCGCCACGCTGCCGGGACGGGGAATGGCCGGTTCGACGGAAAACACGCGCGTGCCGGGCACGATGCCCTCGACGTCGCTTTGCGGCATCAAAAACAGGCGTTCGCCTTCAAAACCGACCACTTCCGCCTCGACCCGGCCGCCATTCGGCAGCGGCACGGTGCAGGCGGCGCCGACGGCCAGGCGCAGGCCCACGGCTTCCATCACCAGGCCGGCCACGCGCGTGACGCGGCCTGAAATCTGCATCGGTTCGACAAAGCCGACCACGGCCGTACAGTCGCTCAGGTAGGCGCGCCAGCGCGCCGCATGGGCAGCAGGGCCTTTGACGGGCTCGCTCACGGCGCCAGCCAGTCCAGGTCTTTGCCCAGCGCATGCGTCAGGCGGTGCCAGCGGGTGGACGTCTGCGCATCGATCTGGTTGCTGGCCGTGTCGATCTTGCAACCACCACGTTCCACGGATGGGTCTTCGATGACGCGCCAGCCGCCCTTGTCGAGCTCATCGCCGATGCCGTCGCGCACCACTTGCGCATCGTCCGGGTTGAGCATCAGCAAGGCTGGTTGTTGTAGTACAGGCAAGTATTCGATGGCTTCGCGCACCATCGGCAGCATCAGCTCGGGGCGCACGGGCAGGGCCGTCTTCAGCATGCCCTTGGCCAGCTGCAAGGCCAGTTCCATCACGTCATTGGCGATCAGCTCGTCGGCCTGGTGCACGGCCGTGCCGAAATCGACGGCGATGGTTTGCAGGTGCGCCAGTTCCACGGCGGACGCTGCCTTGCCTTCCGCATACGACTGGGCGTGGCCGTCGGCATGCCCGGCCGCATGGCCTTCCGCATAGCCGGCCGCGCGGCCTTCGTCGAAGGCCGTGGCGCGCGCTTCCTCGCGGATGGCGTCGAGTTCTTCCTGCGTCGGGTATTCGAGCGGCGGGGCTGGCTCTTCTTCCGGCAACTCGGCAAAGGGGTCGAATTCGGGTTCGGGGTCCGGTTCCAGCAGCTTGCGCGCCGCCACCACGCTGGGACGCTCGTCGCCAAACGAGGTCATTTCCCAGCGCTGGTACGCGGTTTGCTGCTCTTTGGGAATTAAACTAGACAAACGAATCCTCGCCTTTTCCGCCTAAGACAATCTGCCCCTCGTCCGCCAGGCGGCGCACGATCTGCAGGATCTGTTTCTGCTGCGATTCCACTTCCGACAGGCGCACGGGGCCTTTCGACTCCAGGTCTTCGCGCATCATCTCGCCGGCGCGCTGCGACATGTTCTTGAAGATCTTGTCGCGCAGCTCTTGCGAGGCGCCTTTCAGGGCGATGATCAGCATTTCCGACTGCACTTCGCGCAGCAGGAGCTGGATGCCGCGGTCGTCGATATCGATCACGTTGTCGAACACGAACATTTCATCCATGATCTTTTGCGCCATGTCATTGTCGTAATTCTTGATATTGTCCATGACGGAGCCTTCTTGCTCGCCGCTCATGAAGTTCAGGATCTCGGCCGCCGCGCGCACGCCGCCCAGCGACGATTTCTTGATGTTTTCGTTACCGGACAGCAGTTTCGTCAGCACGTCGTTGAGTTCGCGCAAGGCGGCCGGCTGCACGCCGTCCAGGGTGGCGATGCGCAAGACCACGTCGTTGCGCAGGCGGTCCGTAAAGTGGCCGAGGATTTCGCAGGCCTGGTCGCGTTCCAGGTGGACGAGGATGGTGGCGATGATCTGCGGGTGCTCGTTGCGGATCAGCTCGGACACGGATTGCGAATCCATCCACTTCAGCGATTCGATGCCGGACGCATCCTTGCCGCCCAGGATGCGCGACAGCAGCACGGATGCCTTGTCGTCGCCCAGCGCCTTGGTCAGCACCTGGCGGATGTATTCGTCCGAATCGAGGCCGACGGTGGAATTGAGTTCCGTCTGCGCGCGGAAGTCGTCGAGCACCTCGACCACCTGGTCGTGCGCGATGCCCTTCATGGTGGCCATGGCGGCGCCCAGTTTCAGCACTTCGCGCGGCCCGAGGAATTTCATGACCTCGGCCGCTTCGCTCTCGCCCAGTGCCAGCATCAGGATCGATGCTTTTTGCAGTCCCGTTGTCTCAGTCATTATTGCCTATCCATGCTTTGATTACGTTGGCCACGACGCGCGGGTCTTCCTGCGCCAGTTTCCGGGCCATCGCCAGGTTTTCGCGATAACCGCGGGCCGTATCTTCTTCCAGTTCTTCCAGCTCCGCTTCGCTGAGCAGGACTTCGTTTTCTTCGCCGTCCTTGCTCAGTTCCGGCTCGATGACGGGCGGCGGGGCGCCGAAATCGTCGATCTTGCGCATGACCGGGCGCAGCATCGGGCGTACGATCTTGATGAAGATATACAGCAGGATCAGGGCCGTGATGAGGAATTTTGCCAGTTCCTTGGCCAGCGGCAAGTTGGCGGGGTCGCGCCACCACTCCAGCTTGCCTTCCGGCGCGCGGTCGATGCCGTCGAAGGGGGAGTTGGCCACGCTGAAACTGTCGCCGCGTTCCTTGTTGTAGCCCATCGCTTCCTTGACCAGGTTATTGATCTGGATCATTTCTGCTGGGGAAATCGGCTTGACCGTGACCTTGCCATCCTTGTCGAAGCTGCGGCGGTAGTTGACGACGACGGCCACCGACAGGCGGCGCAGGCCGCCCATGGATTTCTGTTCGTAGCGCACGGTCTTGTCGACTTCATAATTCGTCGTCGATTCCTTCTGTGTCGGTGCCGTCGGCGCGCCGCCCGGGGCGCCCGGCGCCTCGGCCGTCAATGGCGCCGTGGCCACGCCTGGCGGCTGGTTCGACAGCGCGCCCGGCACGCCGGATGGGTTGGCATTGCCGGCGCCCGTCGATTCGCTCGTCTGCTGGCTGCGGATGGTGGACGCTTCCGGTGGGGAATTCGGCTTGTAGGTTTCGGCCGCCTGCTCGCTTTGCGAAAAATCAACATCGGCCGTCGCTTCGGCGCGCACATTGCCTTCGCCGACGATGGGCAACAGGATCGATTCGACCTGCTTGATCACGCTTTGCTGCAATTGCTGCACGTACTTCAGCTGGTTCGGGTCCAGGCTCTTGATGCCGTTGGCGCGGTCCTTGTCCTTTTCCTGGTTCGACAGCAGGGTGCCGGCCTGGTCGACCACGGTGACATTGATTGGCAGCAATTCCGGTACGCTGGACGCCACCAGGTGCACGATGGCGCTCACCTGCAGCTGGTCCAGGCCGCGGCCCGGGTGCAGGTTCAGCAGCACGGAAGCCGTCGGTTTTTGCTGTTCGCGCACGAAGACGGACGGTTTGGGCAGGGCCAGGTGGACGCGCGCCGTGTCGACGGCGGACACCGATTCGATCGATTTCGCCAGTTCGCCTTCCAGTGCGCGCTGGAAATTGACCTGTTCCAGGAATTGCGAGACGCCCAGCTTCTGGTTTTCCATCAGCTCGAAACCCACGTTGCCGCCCTTCGGCAAGCCTTGCGCGGCCAGTTTCAGGCGCGCGTCGTGGACTTGCTCGGATGGCACGAGAATGGCGCCGCCGCCTTCGGAAAACTTGTGCTTGATGCCCAGCTGGTCCAGCGATGCGGTGATGGCGCCGCCGTCGCGGTCCGTGTAGTTGGAAAACAGGACCTTGTATTCGGGCGGCTGGTTCCACATGTACAGGGCCACGCCGATGGCGACCAGTGCCGCCACGCCCAGGCCGCGCAGGAAATTCTTGCCCATCGGCGTCTTGGCGAACGCTTGTACGGACTCCACGGGCGAGCGGGCAGGCGCCGGTTCCGGCGGTATGCGGTTCACATCGATTTCTTCGGCTACAGCCATGATTGCCTTCCAGGGCGGTGTATTTACGTGTATTGGGTGGTGCGTGGGGGCCGCTTCCTCGGGAGGATTGGGCGATATGCAGAATTATCCGCCACTGTCACGCGCTTCAATCGTCCAAATAGAAGGCGCTTTTGCCGCCTGCTCGGCCGAGCGGCTGGCGTTGGCGCTGGTATTGTGGAACCCTGGCAACATGTGACGGAAGTTATTGTACCCGTCGTTGCCTTGCAAGCCAGGGTTTTGTTCTCTGGGTGCAACAGGCATGGAACAGTTACGAAGCACACCAGAATCGGGAGGCAAAGTGAAAACAGGCGGTATCGATAGCAGCAGGATCGAGGCGATGATCGCGCAACTGAAGTCGGCGGCCACGCGGCCGGAGGCGAAAATACCGGCGATCCAGACCGAGATGCCGGCGGCGAAGGTGAATTTCGCCGATGCCTTCAAGAGCGCGCTCGACTCCGTGAGCGGCGCGCAAAAAGCCTCGTCCGCACTGGGCCAGCGCTTTACCATGGGCGACGAAAAGGTCAGCCTGTCGGACGTGATGGTGTCGATGCAAAAGTCGAGCATCGAATTCCAGGCGACGGTGCAGGTGCGGAATAAATTAGTTTCTGCATATCATGAAATTATGAATATGCAGGTTTGATACAGGCAAGTGTATTGGTACGTCACGAACGCCTTACAAACCGTAGCGAGCGGAAGCCAGTTGTGGCCGAGAAGCGGAACTTTACTCTAGTACAGTGAGCATCGCAGGCCGCAAATGGCGACGCGCAGTAGGTTGGTAAGGTGTTAACCCAACCCCGCCATGCGGGCGTTTCTCTCGCGCTCCAGGCGCGTGATATAGCGCTGCACATGCGCCAGCATGCTACGCGGCAGGTCGACGAACTGGCAGCCGAGTCGGCGGTTCAGTTTATTATTCAGCAAGGTCATGTCCAGCGAGTTGCGAATTTGCAAAGTCGCGGTGACGATGCCGACGTCGGGCAAGTCGATGCGGCAGCCGGGATAGTCCCGGCCGATGGTTTCGCCCAGCATCAGTTTATTGTCGAGGATGGCGATGCCGCCGCAGCTGATGTCGGCCAGCGGGAACAGGGTGTCGGCGCCGCCCAGCGAGGGCGGCAGGGGAATCGCCACGCGCACGGGATTGCTCACGGGCGTAGTCATGCGGTAATACTCGCGCCGCTGCAAGCGGATCAGTGTTTCTGGAATAGCAATTTTCAAGGCGGGCGTACCGCCGTAATTGCACTCTTCCACCAGGGCGCTGGCAAACAGGATGCGGATCTTGTCGAGCGAGGTTTCAAACGAAATGCCCTTGGCGGCCACCATGCGCCGGTTCTGGTCGGCATTCACGGAACGGTCGAGGATGACGCTATCGTGGTCGGCATCGACTTCCAGGATGGACGTGACGCACACATCGGATTCACCGTGGATCAGCATGCGGATCAGCTGGTTCTTTTCGCCTATGCTGCGCAGCAAGGCGATGATTTCCCGCCGCGATTCCACTTCAAAATCATGCCAGTTTTCGAGGCCGGAATCCATAATATGTGCTTGCATTGATGCCTGTCTATGTATCGGTGAGGTTGATGCTGGTGTCGGGCGGCGGCGGGATGGGCCCGCCATTCGCAGATTCAATATGATATAACCAGGCCAGCAGTTCCGCAATCGCCCGATACAGGCCGGGCGGAATCTGGCGGTCCAGGTCGACATCCATCAGCAACGCCACCAATTCCTTCGATTCATGCACGAAGACGCCGTGTTCGCGCGCCGTGCTGATGATCTGGTCCGCGATCAGGCCGCTGCCCTTGGCCACCACCTTGGGGGCGGGCGCGCCACTCTGGTAGGCCAGCGCGACGGCCGTCTGCGGCACCTTGCGCTTGGTGTCGTCAAGCATCGTCCGCTTCCGCTGGCCCGGCGGCGTCCGGCTTGCCGGCGATCGTCAGCGACGTCAATGGCCAGCCGGCCGCGGCTAGCGACGCTTCCAGTGCCGCCGCATGCTGGCGCAAGGTGTCGGCGCTGCCTTCGCTGCCTGCTTGCAGCTGGATGGCCACGCGGCCGCCCTGCAAGACCACGTGCGCGGCCAGGTCGCCCAGCAGGGGAAACTGGAAGCGCACGTTGCTGCGCCAGGCCGTCGCTTCCCCGTCGCCGTCGCGCCCATCGTGCTGCTGTCCTTCCGGCGCATCCTTGCTGATATCCCACTGCATCTTCTGGCCGGGCCACGCTTCGCCCTGCCACTGCACGCGCGCCTGTTCGTGCGTATGCAGCTGCAAATTGATCAGTTGTGCCGAGGCAAGGTCGGTCCCCGTCCTGGCCGCGTCGCCCTGTGCCGCCTTCTGCATCTGCGGCTCCAGCAGCAGCGACGCCAGCGGCCGCTTGCCTTCGGCCCATTCGGCTACATGCGATTCATAGAACAGGCCGCTGCTGCCCACCGCCTCCTGCAGTTTTTGCGCCACCTGGGCCGGAGCTGCGCCCGGCGTGGTCATCAGCGGCGTCTTGCCGACCAGGGACAGGGGCGCGCCGGGCACGCTTTCCGCCTGGCTGAGCACGGTGCTGATGGCGCGCGCGGTGGTGCTTAGCTCGGGCGCGGGCGTGTCGCCAGCCAGGGCGGGCAGCAGATTGGCCGGCGTCAGGGGCGCGCGGCTGAGCAGGGTGGCGGCCGTGCTGCTGGCGCGCGTGCCCGCCTGGGCGGCGCCGGGCTGGGGACCGCGCGTTTCAGCGGCGTCCGGTTCGGCTTCCGCATCCGCATACGTCAGCAGGGCGCTGGCGGGCTGGTCGCGGTTATTGCCGATTTGAAAAGAGGGGCGGGGATTGATGCCGATCAAGGTCAGCGGGATTTCCGTGCCGGGCTGGGCGCCGGCAGGCAGCTGCATGCGGGCCGGCGTGCCGGCCACGCGCACGAGAAAGCTGCCGTCGCCCATGCGGGCCAGCACCTGTCCCTGCATGGATTTGCCGATGAGTCCCTGCAGCGAGCGCTGGAACTCGGCCTGGCGCGGGTCGGCGACGGTGTCGGCCGGGCGAGTGCCCTTGATCGGGGTCAAGGGCGTCATGCCGATTGCATCCATCTTCGGCAACATGATAGCGGACCTTGCCCCGTGGGCGCTTACGCGCCGTAGGCGTTGGCCAGGCGCCGCTCGGTGCCGGTGCTGCTGATCAGCTTGGACAATTGCGCCATCCACGGCATGGTGAGGTCGCGGATCTTGCGGTCGTCTTCCAGGATCTGCTTGATCAGGGCGACCTTGCGCTGGCGGCCAGCGCTTTCCAGCACGACTTTTTCTTCATTCGCCTTCAGCGCGGCCACATGCGTGCTGATGCGCTGTTCCAGCGCTTCGAGCGCATCCCAGTCGGCATTGGTGGCGGCGGTCACCATCTGGCCCGTCAGGGTCTGCATGGCTTCGTAGGTGGTCAGGACTTCTTGATTCGTCATCATGGGTCAGGCGCTCGCAAGGCTGGGCATACGTTTCAGATCGGCGCCAGGCATGGCGGCGGGAGTGGCGCCGATGGCGTTCCAGGTTTCGCGCAAGTCGGTGAGCAAGCGCTGCACTTCTTCCAGCAGGGTAATATCGTTGTGCAGGTTGGCCGTCAGCAGGCGCGCACTCATGTATTCATACAGGGCGTCGAGGCCTTCGGCGATCTGGCCGCCCGCTTCCTTGTCCAGGCTGGCGCGCAAGCCATTGTCGATGATCTGGATGGCTTTCGAGATGGACTTGCCTTTTTCCGGCACATTGCCCGATTTCATGTGCATCTGCGCGCTGAGCACGGCCACCAGGGCGCCGTCGTACAGCATCACGATCAGCTTGTGCGGCGAGGCCGAAACGATGCCCGTTTCCAGACCGACCTTGGCATAGGCGTTGACGCCGCGTTGTTGGGTTCCAAACATGTAATTCTCCTGATGAATGGGCTTAACGGTTGGCGGCGATGGCGGCCAGCTGCTGGGTCAAATAGGTTTGCATGCCCTGCAATTTATTCAGGGACACATCCAGGCGCGAGTATTGCGCGCGGTAACGCGCTTCGATGTCGGTCAGCTTCTCGCTGAACTTGTCGCGCTGCGCCGCTATCGACTTCAGGGTTTCGTTGATGCCGCTCGTGCGTCCGGTGATCATGCCTTTTGTGCCGAGGAAGGACGTGGCCAGGTTGTTCAACTGATAGGCATAGCCTTGCGAGAAACTGACCGTGCCGCGCGAACCGGTGGTGCCGCCGGTCACTTCAATTTTCAAGCCTTCCGCTGGCGAACCGGGTGCGCCCGTCAGGCTCTGGCCGGAACCGACGACCGGTTGCCCTCCAAGGGTGCCGGCTACGTCCGCGCCCTTGACGGGCTTGGCGGTGCCAAACAGGGTCTCGATACCGGTCCCCTTGCCGTTACTCAAGGCCAGATTCGATACCGAGCCATAGCGGCTCGACACCAGGACCAGTTTGCCGGTGCCGTCGATCGACGCGGAGACCGTTGAGCCAATGTCCGAAAAAGCCTTCACCCCGTTGATCGACGATTGTATCAGCGATGCCATCTGCGCCGGAGTATAGGTGCCCGCCGGTATCGACACCTGGGCCGTATTCTTGGCGGAGCTGGGATCCGTATCATTGAGGGTGATATTCCAGGTAGTGTCGCTGGCAATCGTGGTGCTGGCTGCCAGCACGCCGTCGGACGTGAGCGAACCCTGGCTGGCCATTGTCGTGATGCTCAGGTCATAGGTGCCGGGCTTCGTGGCGGCCGTCGAACTGGTGAAGGCGACGTTGCTGTCGCTGGCCTTGCCGATGGCTGAAAACAGACCGGCGATATCATTGAAATTTGTACTGATGGCTTTGTCAAGCTTGCTGGAATCCAAGGCCAGGCTGCCATCTTTTTGGAATGAAATACCCACCTGGCTCATATTGCTCATGCCGCTGCTCAAGCCGGTAATCGGTGCGCCCAGCTGCCGGCGCAACTGGCTTTGTATCGATTGAACGGTCGAATCCCCCAGCAAGATGCCTCCCGTCTTGGTTTCGGGATTGTAGGCTGTCATCTTGCCGATCGAAGTGTTCAGCTCGTTGTAGGCCTTGACGAAGGCAGTGATGCTGGTCTTGACCGTCGTTGTATCCTTGGCCACCGACAGGCTGGACGTGCCTATCTTGGTAATGCCCAAGGTGACGCCTTCGATGGCCGTATCGACGTTGTTCGAACTGCTGGTGATGGCGATGCCGTTGACGCTGAACATGGTGTTTTGCGCCGCGCTGTTCTGCTTGAGGTTTTGCGTGCCACCCGCATCGTACGACAGCAAGTCGTTCAGGGCGCTGTCGGCGGGCTGGCCATCGCTGCCGCTGAGCGAAATCTTCATGGCCGAATTGGCGCCTGTCTTGGTCGAACTGAGCACCAGGTGATACGGTTTGTCCGTGCCATCGGAAACGATGCTGGCGGTGACGCCCAGGCCGGCGTTATTGATGGCGTCGCGTATGCCTTGCAAGCTGTTGTTGGTGGAATCGATCACCACCGAACCCGTCGCCTGCGTGCCATCCTGGGTAAAGTTCGTGTTCATGTAGCTGCCGCCCGTGCCCGCGGTCAGCCCTGCTGCGGCAGGATTGCTCCCCCCGACGACGATGGGACTGGCGTTGCCCGAGGCCAGGGTAATCGAACTGGCAATCGTTACGTTCGAGCCGTCATTGACCGAGTTCGATGCATGGCCGATGCCGCCCTTGACGGAACCCGTCACCACTTCCTCGATGTTGAGGTTGGAGCCGTCGGCGCGCGTAAATTTCAGGGTGCCGTCGGCGGCCTTGCCGGTGACGGTAATATTCGCGGCGGCCAGTGCATTCGAGACGGCATTCGGGCCTTCGAGCGTCGTGTCGAGCGACGCGGCCGTAATGCCGGCGCCTGCGGCGACGCCGTTACCCTGGGTCACGATCTCGATGCCGCCTATCGACAGCGAGTAGGTGCCGTCCGCGCCCGTTTCGATATTGCCGAAACCGTTGAACATGGTGGCGTTGCTGGCCGTCGGCTGGGCCGTGGCTGTCACACCCGTGGTGCTGCTCTTGGCGTTGATGGCGTCCGCCAGTGCGCGTGCGCTCTTGGTGCTGGCGTCCGTCGGAATGGCCGTGCCATTGATGATCAGCGAGCCGTTGCTTACGCCCGTGAGCAGGGTGCTGCCGCTCAGTGTCGTGCCCGTTACGCCAAAGGTGCCGCCGGCGAGTGAGCCCAGCTGGAAGGAAATCGTGGTCTTGGCGCCGCTGCCGATGGTCGACAGTTTGCTGGCCATGCCGCCCGACGTCAGCGTCTGCGCCTGGGCCAGCTGGGAAACATTGATGTTATAGCTGCCGGCGACGGCCTTGGCGCCGGCACTGGCCGATAGCACCAGTGGATCGGACGGCGTGGCGCTGACGGCGCGGAAGTTGCTTGAGTTGGTGAGCGCTGACAACGAGCCCTGGAAAGTGCTGACGGCGCCGCTCAGCGTGCCCAGCGCGCTGAGCTTGGCCTGGTACGAGGCCGTTTTCTTGTCAAAGGTACCCAGCGGCGCGGCTTCGGCCGTCATCAGCTTGTCGATGATGGCATTCACATCCAGGCCGCTGGCGCCGGCGCCGATGCCTATGGATGAAAGGGTAGGTGTGATGGCCACTGAATACTCCTAGGAAAACGCTAATATAAGCTGTTATCGGCAGAATCAATCAGGACTTGAGAGGGGGATTTACCGCGTTGTTTTCAGCGGGAGCAAAAAAGCGGGGAAGAGATAGGAAAATATTGTACGAGTTGCAATAAAAAACGGGGCCGGATAGCCAGGCTACCGAACCCCGTGGTCATGCTGATGCCTGCTGCCGCGATGTCGCATGTCCGTGTGCCATGCCATCATCAGGCGCTTTGGCGGATCAGCGAACCCTTGGCCGAGTCAAAGGTCTTGGCCAATTCCAGCGCTTCCTTGGTGGGAATCTGGCGCAGCACTTCCTTGGTTTCCTGGTCGATGACCTTGACCACCGTGCGCTGGCTGTCTTCGTCGATGGAAAATTCAATGCCTTGCGTTTTTATTTGCGACGACTGGTTCAGCTCCGATACCGCCTTGTTCAACTGCTCGCGGCTGGGTTCCTTGCTGGCTTGCTGTGGTGCAGCCGTGCCGTTTTCCGTTGCTGAACGTGGCGTTGCCGGACGCGCCGGCGGCGTGTCCGCAGACACGTAACTCTTGTCTATCCGGGCCGCGGAGGCGGCCGCTATCGTGTCGATAGTCATGGTGCTCTCCTAGTGAAAATTCCCCGGCCGAAAAAATCCGGCAGGGGAATCAGAGTCCTACGCTGTTGCGCTACTAATCAGGGATTAGCCACGCAGCAGGCTCAGGACGCCGTTTGGCAGCGAGTTTGCTTGTGCCAGCATGGCCGTACCAGCTTGTTGCAGGATCTGGCCGCGGGTCATGTTGGCCGTTTCCGATGCAAAGTCGGTATCGACGATGCGGCTGCGCGATGCGGACAGGTTTTCCGTGGTCGATTGCAGGTTGGAAATCGCCGACGAGAAGCGCGATTGCAAAGCACCGTACTGGGCGCGTTGGCCGTTCACCGTTGCCAGTGCTGCATCGGCAATTTTCAGTGCCAACTGGGCGCCGTCAAACGACGTCACGTCCAGCGAAGCCACCGATTTCAAGTCCGATGTCTTGTTCGTGGCTTTCAAGCCCGACGTGTCGGTGATGGCAAAGCTGCCCGGCGCATCGTAGGTAACGGTGCCGTTGGCGACGGCGACCGCGTTATTGGCTTTTGCGTCGAACGCCGAACCCGTCAAGGTTTTGTCGGCCTTGTAGGAGTCGATATTGAATACCGTGTTACCGGCAGCTGCCGTGTTTTTGATGGCAATGTCGGCGCCGTCAGCATGCGTCAGTTTCATGCTGCTGGTCGATGCATCGTATTCGGCGGTGATGCCGGTTTTCGACGTTTGCGCATTGATTGCATTGATGCCTGCCGCATAGTCCGAAGCCGACTGGCCTGCGCCCACCGAGAAGGAAATCTGCGCTTCCTTGCCGGTGGCCGTATTGTCGCCCACCAGGGTGAACGAGTACGCTTCGGTGGAGCCGAGTTTCAGGCTGGTGGCGGTTTTTGCCGTTGCCGTGACGCCCGTGTCGGCGCTAACCTTGTTGACGCTGGCGGCGATGGCTTGCGCGCTGTCGTTGGCTTTGGTGGTGACGGTGGATGTGCCGCGTGCGCCGGCGACGACCACCGAACCTGCCGTTGCCGTTGCCGAGGTGGCGAGGACGGCGGTCGCATCATTTTCCACGCGGTTATTGCCGTAGGTGCTGGTCAGGAAGTTCGCGCCGCTGGCGGAAATCAGCTGATTGGCATCTGCGCCGACCTGGAAGTTGGCCGTACCCATGGTGCCGTCCAGCAGCGCCTGGCCGTTGAACGAAGTCGTGGTGGCGATGCGGTTCAGTTCCGAACCCAGTTGGCCTACCTCTGTTTGCAGCGCCTGGCGGTCGCTGGCCGAGTTGGTGGCGTTCGACGATTGCACGGCCAGTTCGCGGATACGTTGCAGGATGTCGCCCGAGCTTGCCAACGCGCCTTCAGCCGTTTGGGCCAGCGAGACGCCGTCGTTTGCATTGCGGGTGGCTTGGGTCATGCCGCGGATTTGCGACGTCATGCGGTCGGAAATTGCCAGACCAGCGGCGTCATCCTTGGCGCTGTTGATGCGCATGCCGGAGGACAGGCGTTGCAGCGAGGTGCTCAGGGCCGACTGCGAGGTCGACAGGTTGCGTTGCGAATTCAGGGACGAGATGTTGGTATTAATTACTGCAGCCATGATAATTCTCCAAACAGGTACTACATTGCGCTATGTGCTAGTCACTTTGGCCTGCCCCGCTGTTCCGGGACAATCAAGCCGCTGTTGTTTAGGGTAACGGTTGCTCTGCGGGAAAATTTATGGCGAAAAGTGCTTTAAATTTTAATTTTTAGCCCTTCAGTTTGCCGCCGGCCGCGCGCTAGACGACATGATTTAAAGAAACTTGAGGGTAAAAATAGTTTTATTTTTATATTGCGCGGACGCCGGCGGAAGGCGGGAAGGCGATGAATGTTATTGTTTTTGCCATGAAAAATGCCGTCCGGCCGGTTGGCGGGACTGCATGGCGTGAAGCGGACCGGGCTTAGTCGGCCACCACCACGCGGTTCTTGCCCGTCTGCTTGGCCTGGTACATGGCGCGGTCGGCGCGCTTGACCAGCTCGGCCTGGTCTTCGTTGGGCAGGCGCAAGGCCACGCCGGCGGAAAAGGTGATCAAGACTTTTTCGTTGTCGTGCAGGAAGAAATGCCGGGTCAGCTCGCGCTGCAAGCGCGTCATCGTCGACGAGGCCGCCTCGACCGTGGTTTCCGGCAGCAGGATGAGGAATTCCTCGCCGCCGAAGCGGGCGATGACGTCCATCGAGCGCAGGGTTTCCTTGACGATCTTCACCAGGTGTTTCAAGGCGGCATCGCCGGCCAGGTGGCCGTAGGTGTCGTTCAGGCGCTTGAAATCGTCCAGGTCCAGCATGGCGATGCACAGCGGCGTGCCGCGGCGGTCGGAGCGGGCCGTCTCGCGCTCGAACACGTCGTCCAGGCCACGGCGGTTCAGGCTGCCCGTCAGCTGGTCTTCCCGCACCAGTTCGCTCATATGCTGGAGCTTGGCTTCCAGGGTGTGGATGCGCTGTTCCGCATCCTGCACTTCCTGGCGCGCCAGCACCATCTTGTCGCGTGCGCGCAAGGCTTCGTTCTGCACCATGCGCGTTTCGCGCAAGACTTCGTCGAGAACGCTGTTCAGTTCGCTGATATTTTCTGCCTGGCTGATCTTTTCCGAATAGCCGCCGATCTTTTCATGGAAGTCGCCCGTGCTGGCCGCCACTTGCCCCAGGCGGTCGATGAAGGTCATCATCATGTTCTTGACCGTCAGCTTGACGTCGGACAGGCTGTGCTTGAGCTGGCCTTGCTTGTAGATGACTTCCTTCAGGCTGCGCGTGGCGTCTTCCAGCGCGCGCTGGTCGAGCGGGCCGGCGATCAGGTTTTGCACGGCATCGACCTGGCCGCGCAGCCAGCTGTCGTCGTCGAGCAACTGGCTGACGTTGTCCAGCAGCAACTTGAACAGGCGCAGCAGCAATTCCTGCTGCTCGGCCGTGTCGCCGCTTTTCAGTTCGATCTGGTAGCACAGCTGTTTCAGGCGCAGCGCCGCTTCGTTCAGCGCTTCTTCCGTGTGGGCCAGCTTGATGGCCGCACCCAGCGATTCGGCCTCTTCCACCAGCGCGGGCGTGCCCGTCAGCAAGGTGGCGACGGCAAAGCCCAGGGTGCGGCTGAGCAACTCGCGCAGGGTGCGCGTCTGTTCGCCGTCCGGCAGGGGCGGCAATTCGATGCCGCCGCCTTTCTTCACCTGTTTTTCCGCCAGTTGCGCCAGGGTACGCGCATAGCTGTCCCAGTCGCGCGCTTTCAGGGCGCGCTGGAAACGCCGGCCAAAGTCGCCCAGTTCGCCCGCCGATTCGCTCATCTTGGCGGCAAACTGCGTCAGGACGTTTTCCGCGCCACTCTCCGTGGGTGCGCTGGCGGCCAGGACCGCGGCAGGCGCGCCGGGCGTCTCCGCCGGTTCGCTGATGCCGGCGATTTCATTGTAGATATCGCGGTAGGCGCTTGGCGTGGGGGCGATGCGGCGCGTGGCCAGGCGGCGAAACGCTTCGCGGGCGATATCGGCAGGGTTCATCGCCGCAGCGGCGGCGGTATTCGTGGCGCCGGCGGGAGCGCTTGCTGGTGAAGTTGGCAATTTACTGGACATGTAGGCACAGCCTTTTTAGATATTTCTAATTATCCTCATGATATGCGAGTTGGCAAAGAACTTATTGTGCGAGAAGCAAGGAGAAGTCCTGTCAATTCGCCCGATGCCAGCGGGCATGCCGCTTTGCCGTCAATCCACCAGCTGGTTGCGGATGGCGTAATGCGTCAGTTCGGCGCTGTTCTTGAGTTTCATCTTGACGAGCAGGCGGGCGCGGTATTCGCTGACGGTTTTCACGGACAATTTCAGCTCTTCGGCGATGGCGCCCACGGCCTTGCCCGAGGCGATCATGACCAGGGTCTGGTATTCGCGGTCCGACAAGGTGTCGTGCAAGGCCGTTTCGTGGTCGTCGCCCACCGTGTTGGCCAGTTCCTGCGCCAGCGAGGCGCTGATGTATTTCAAGCCTTGCGCCACCTGGCGGATGGCCGTGACCAGTTCGCGCGGCGCGCTCTGTTTCGTCAGGTAGCCGGCCGCGCCCGCCTTGAGCGAACGGATGGCGTACTGGTCCTCGCGGTGCATGGAGAGCATCAGCACGGCCAGTTCCGGCTTTTCCTTCTTGATCTGCTTGAGCACCTCGATGCCGCTGCGGTCGGGCAGGGAGATGTCGAGCAGCAACACCTGGCATTTCGAGCCGCGGAACAGCTTGATGGCGTCGTGGCCATTTTCGGCCTCGCCGGCCACGATGATGTCCTTCGTATCGGCGAGGATTTGCTTCAAGCCCTCGCGCACGATCGCGTGATCGTCGGCGATGAATACCCGGATGGTGGCTTTTTCTTTCATGACTGCGTTGTTTCCTATCTAATTCACCCACTGGCCGCTTCTGGTGGCGGCCCGCTGTGCGCGGGCGCACTGGCTGCAGCCGCTATTATCGCCTCTCGCGGCGTGGTCAGCCGGATTTTTATGCTCAGGATGGTGCCGCCGTCCGGCCCGTCCATCAGGCTCAGGGCGCCGCCCAGCGCGCTGGCCCGTTCGGCCATGCCGCGGATGCCGAACGATTGCGGCTTGGCGCGGTCGGACAGGCGCATGCCGACGCCATTGTCGGCGATCGACAGGCTGATATGCTGGCGCTGGCGGGCCAGGCGCACGCAGACCTTGCTCGCCTGTGCATGCTTGGCGATATTCGTCAGCGCCTCCTGGGCGATGCGGAACAGGCTGGTCGCCTGGTCCAGCTCCAGTTCGATGTGCTGGCGGTTCGAAATGAACTGGCATTCGATGCCGGCCTGGCGCGCGAATTCCTTCACTTGCCAGTCCAGCGCGGCGACCAGGCCCAGGTCCAGCATGGAGGGGCGCAAGTCCAGCGAAATGCGGTGCACGGCGTCGATGCTGCGGTCGACCAGGGCATCGACATAGTCGGCCTTTTCCTGCAGTTGCCGGTCGTCCGGCGGCAGGCGGCGCGCCAGCATGGCTAGCGCCATCTTGATCGCCGTCAAATTGCCGCCCAGGTCATCGTGCAATTCGCGCGCCAGGCGCGTGCGTTCGTGTTCCTTGACCTTGTCGATATGCGCCGTCAGCTCGGCCAGGCGGGCGCGCGACTGGCGCACTTCGCTCTGTTCCAGCCGGCTTTCCGTAATATTCGTCATGATGCCTTCCCACTGCACCGTGCCATCGGCCAGCGCGCGCGGCGTGGAGCGCAGGTTGATCCATTTGACATCCTTCCAGGCATCGATCCAGATGCGGCCTTCCCAGTTCCAGCTCCACAAGGCGTTTTTCGACGCTTGCATCGATTCCAGGTACGAGGCGCGGTCGTCGGCGAGGATCAACTGGTAAAACAGTTCCGGGCGCGCGTGCAGCTGCGCCGGCCCCAAGCCCAGCAGGGCCTGGCAGCCATCGCTGAGGTAGGGGAAGGCGGCGCGCCCATCCGCATGCAGGCAGAACTGGTACACGAGACCCGGCGTATTCGAGACGATGGCGTTGAAGCGCGACTGCACCTGCGCCAGGGCGGCTGCCGTCGCCTGCGGCGTGCGCAAGTCTTCGCCTTCGGCCAGCAGCAGGGCGCGTCCGTGGCGGCTGGCGCGCGACAGGTGCAGGCTGAGCGAATACAGGCTGCCGTCGCGGCGGCGCTGCTGCACGTGCAGCAGGGCTTGTGCACCGATGCTGTCGTCCAGGGTCGCCAGCACGGCGGCCAGTTGCTGCGCGTCAAGCTGCGGCGCCAGGGTGAAGGGCGTCATCGCCAGCAATTCCTTGCGCGCATACTGCAAGTTGTCGCAGGCGGCATCGTTGGCGTCCAGCAATTGCAAGCTGGCCGCGTCGTACAGGTAGATTTCCGGCGCCGCCGCGCGCATGGCGGGGGCCAGGCGGGGAGTGTCGTGCATGGAGTGGCCTTTCTTCATCAGCGGCGGGCGCGCCAGAAGGCGGCGAAGCGGCGCAGCACCCTGGCCGGGCGCGAATTATGGCGTCCTGGCGTGCCCTTGCGCAAGCGTTGCCACCAGGCACGGCGGGCGCGGCCCAGCGCGGCCGACAGGCGGCTGACGCGGCGCCAGGGGCGCGTGGCGCGCAGGCGGGCGATCCAGCGGTCCTTGGTTTCCATGAACAGGCCATGCCAGCGGGCAAACCATGGCAAACTGAGCAGGGTAGGGCGCGTCAGGCTGTACAGGCGCGCCACGGCGGCCGCGCCGCCCAGCTTGGCGATGACGATCACGCCGATGCCGGAAAAGGCATGGCCGCGCGCGATGGCCAGCAGGGCCAGCAGCTTGACGGGGAACAGCAGCACGGCCGGCAGCACGAAGATGGCCAGCGCCCAGTACGGCGGCAGGCGCTTGATCCACGCTTCCAGCGCATGCAGGGGCGGAAATTGCGCGATCACCTGCATGAGGCGCGCGCCCGTCGCCCACAGCCATTCCTCGATCAGCAGGAAGATGGCAGCCAGGTAGACCAGCGGCGCGAACAGCCAGCGCCTGACTCTGTAGAATTTTTTCATCCGTCTCCGTGTGCGGCGCAGGTTTGCCGCGATTGCCACGATGATACGTCAAAAAAGCCCGTTTGCCCCCGCATCCCGTGTGCCCGTGGCTCCCTGGCGGGGCTACAATAGACAGATGAATAAAGCCTTTGTAAAAGAATCCGACAACGACGACGATGAAGAAGCGGCCGCGCTGGCGCTGGCCATTCCCGCCGGCGCCAAGAACTACATCACGCCGGCCGGTTACCAGCGCATCAAGGATGAGCTGCTGCAGCTGATCGACGTCGACCGTCCGGAAGTGGTGCGCATCGTCCATTGGGCGGCGTCGAATGGCGACCGTTCGGAAAATGGCGACTATATCTACGGCAAGCGGCGCCTGCGCGAAATCGACCGCCGCATCCGCTTCCTGACGAAACGCATGGATCTGGCCGCCATCGTCGACCCCAGCGTGCACCATGGCAACGACCAGGTGTTTTTCGGCGCCACCGTCACCTACCGCACGAGCGACGGCGAAACGCACACCATCACCATCGTCGGCATCGATGAATTCGACCCCTTGAACGGCAAGATCAGCTGGGTCTCGCCCATGGCCCGCACCATCACCAAGGCGCGCGAAGGCGACGTGATCACCCTCAACACGCCGCTGGGCGAGCAGGAACTGGAATTGCTGGAAGTGACGTATCCGGCGCCGGGGGAGACTTGAACTGATGTGTTCCGCATGAAAAAACGGCTGGGCAGAGAATCTGGCCAGCCGTTTTCTAGTTGCGCTCGCGCAATATCCGATTGACCCCGGCGACCCGGCGCACATTGCGCAGCAGGGCGGCCAGGTGGACGCGGTCTTTTACCTGCACGGTGAAGCGCAGCTGGTCGAGGACGTTGTCCTTGTCTTCGTCCATGCCCACGTAGATGATGTTGGCGTCCGATTCGCCGATTTCGGCGGCGACTCTCGCCAAGATGCCCCGTTCGCTGTTGATCAGCACCTTGATGCGGCAGTCGAAGCGGCGGTTCAGTTCCGTTCCCCAGCGCACGGCGATCCAGCGGTCCGGTTCCTTGGCGCGCTGGCGCTTCGCTTGCGAACAGTCGCTCGTGTGCACCAGCAAGCCCTGGTCGCGGCGCAGCTGGCCGATGATCTGGTCGCCGGGAATCGGCAGGCAGCACGGCGCCAGCTGCACGGAGACGCCTTCGCTGCCGCAGATGGTGACGGGGTCGAGTTCGCTGCCGCTATTGTGTTCCACCGGCATGCTGGCCGCTTCGCCGCCGATCAAACCGAAGATGTGGCGCGCCACCAGGGTGGCCATGCGCTTGCCGATGCCGATGTCCGCGTACAGCTCGTCCATGGAATTGGCGCTCGATTCGTTGAGCAGGCGTTCCACCAGCGGCACCGGCAGGTCGGCGTCAATGTTCAGCGCGTGCAGCGCCTGCGACAGCAGTTGCTGGCCCAGGGCGATCGATTCGGGCAGGTTGATCGTGCGCAAATGGTGGCGGATGGCCGAACGGGCCTTGCCGGTGCGCACGAACGACAGCCAGGTCGGGCTGGGGCGCGATGAGGAATCGGTGATGATTTCCACGATGTCGCCGTTGTGCAGCTCGGTGCGCAGGGGCGAGGTTTCGTTGTTGATCTTGACGGCCACGGTCTGGTCGCCGATGCCCGTATGGATCGAATAGGCGAAGTCGATGGCCGTGGCGCCGCGCGGCAGGGCGATGATCTTCGACTTTGGCGTAAACACGTAGACGGAGTCGGGGAACAGGTCGACCTTGACGTGTTCGAGGAATTCGGCCGAGTCGCCCGTCTGTTGCTGGATGTCGAGCAAGGATTGCAGCCAGGCATGCGTGCGCTGCTGCAGGTCGGACGGGTTCGATTCGCCGCTCTTGTACAGCCAGTGCGCCGCCACGCCCGATTCGGCCGTGCGGTGCATTTCCTGCGTGCGGATCTGGAATTCGACGGGCGTGCCGTAGGGGCCGATGACGGTCGTGTGCAGCGACTGGTAACCATTCAGCTTGCGGATCGCGATGTAATCCTTGAACTTGCCCGGCATGGGCTTGTACAGGCTGTGCAGGGTGCCCAGGGTCACGTAACAGTCGGCAAAACTGCCCACCACTACGCGGAAGCCGTACACGTCCAGAACTTGCGAGAACGACAAGTGCTTGCTGCGCATCTTCTTATAGATGTCGTACAGGGTCTTTTCGCGGCCCGTGACGTCGGCATCGAGCTCGGCCATGGACAAGGTGCTTTTTACGGCTTCCATGATCTTGTTGACCACTTCGCGCCGGTTGCCGCGCGCCGCCTTGACGGCTTTCGCCAGGGTGCGGTAGCGCATCGGATACAGGTGCGAGAACGACAGGTCCTGCAGCTCGTGGTAGATGTTGTTCAGGCCGAGGCGGTGCGCGATCGGCACGTACACTTCCATGGTCTCGCTGGCGATGCGGCGCTTTTTGGCCGCCGTCATGAAGTCCAGGGTGCGCATATTGTGCAGGCGGTCGGCCAGCTTGATCAGGATCACGCGCACGTCGGACGCCATGGCCAGCAGCATCTTGCGGAAGTTTTCCGCCTGCGCTTCGATCTGGCTCTGGAATTCGATCTTTTCCAGCTTCGACAGGCCGTCGACCAGATGCGCCACCGGGGCGCCGAAGCGCTCGATCAATTCTTCCTTCTTGACGTCCTGGTCTTCCATGACGTCGTGCAGCAGGGCGGCCATGATGGCTTGTGCGTCGAGCTTCCAGTCGGCGCAGATTTCCGCGACGGCGATCGGATGCGAGATATACGGCTCGCCCGAACGGCGCATCTGGCCCAGGTGCATTTCGTCGGAGAAGCGGTAGGCTTCCTTGACTTTCTTCAGGTCGGCGGGAGACAGGTATTCGGCCAGCTTGTCGGCCAGGTGGCTGACGGAGGCCACGCCCAGGGCGGGCGCTGGCGGTACTGCGGGGATGTTGCTGCCGGACGTGCCGACGCCGGGCGTGGTTGCGCCCTGCGATTTTGCCGCCTGGCGCGAGGCCAGGGGCGGCAATGCTGCGGAAGTCGTGTCGGCTGGGGTCAGACTCATAAAACGTCGCGTTGCTTCACAGTGTGAATAAAGGATACGGTAGAACCAGGGGTCAGCACTGTTCCGGCACGCGGGTTCCCACTTACATCGGGACCTTTTTCAGCATTTCGATGCCGACTTTACCGGCAGCGATTTCACGCAGTGCAACAACGGTAGGCTTGTCCTTGGCTTCCACCTTAGGGGTGTGGCCTTGCAGCAACTGACGTGCGCGATAAGTCGCAGCCAGGGTCAGCTGGAAACGGTTAGGGATCTGCTTCAGGCAATCTTCGATTGTGATACGGGCCATAGTAACTCCTAAAATTTTTTGCGTGGTGCTGTGTGAACTGGCGTGCAGGCGAATTACTCTGCGTGCAGGCCCAGCTGGGCGAATAGCGATGCGTTGCGGGCCGCTTGTTGCGCAAACCGGCAACGGGCCGCTCTCACGATCGCGCTCAGTTCGGACAAAGCGACCGTAAACTCTTCATTGATAATAACATACTCGAACTCGGGAGCGTGTGCGATTTCGCCGCCGGCCGCCAGCAGGCGGCGCGTGATCACGTGCGGCTCGTCCTGGCCGCGCTTGTTCAAGCGTTCTTCCAGCGCATCGATCGATGGCGGCAGGATGAAAATGCCGGCCGCGCGGGGGAATTGCTTGCGCACCTGGCGCGCGCCCTGCCAGTCGATTTCCAGCAGGATATCGGTGCCGGCCAGCATTTGCTGCTCCACCATGATGCGCGAAGTGCCGTAGTAATTGCCATGCACTTCCGCCCATTCCAGGAATTCGCCCTGTTCGGCGCGCGCGACGAAGTCTTCCGCCGTCGTGAAATAGTACTCGCGGCCATGCTGCTCGCCCGGACGGGGGGCGCGCGTGGTGGTCGAGATCGACAATTTGATGCCGGGCTCTTGCGCCAGCAATGCATTGACCAGTGTCGATTTGCCGGCGCCCGAGGGCGCGGCGACCACGAACAGGCTGCCGGAGAAGGCGGTAGGGTGGCTCATGCGGATCTTTCCATTTGCGTGTGATGGCGGCGTTTGCGCTTGCGTGGGTGCCGCCCAATTCGGTATTTTACCAAGAGGCAAGGCGGCGAGCCAGCCCCGCGATGCGCCTCGCCGCCCCGCTTGTGCATATTTTGCTTGTTATCCTGAGGAAATAGTTATCTAATTTGGATGGTTTTTTCTCAATAACTATTCTACTGACAGGATGCGCGCATGAAGAATTTCCCGTTTCTCAGTTCCGCCCAGGCCATGTTGTTGCTGCGCGTGGCCATCGCTGTGATGTTCATGGCGCACGCCATCACGCGCATCGCCAATGGCACCATTCCCCGCTTTGCCGGTTTCCTGGAAGACAAGGGGTTTATTTACGGCCTGGCCGTGGTGTGGGCGATTACCGTCGTCGAGATCGTTTGCGGCAGTTTGCTCATCGTCGGCAAATACACGCGCTGGGCGGCGGCCGGACTGATGGTGATCTGCATCGGCGGCATTGCCATCGTGCATGCGGCCAAGGGCTGGTTCGTGGGCGAGCATGGCGCCGGCGGCGTGGAATACAGCATCGTGCTGTTTGTCGCCTGCGTCGTCATCGCCGCCAGCGACCAGGGGCGCGCCGGAGCGCGCCTGGCCTGACGGGGTTTATTCCAGGTTCTGCACCTGTTCGCGCATCTGCTCGATCAGCAGTTTCAAGTCCATCGAGGCGTCGGCCAGTTCCTTGACGGACGCCTTGGCGCCCAGCGTGTTGGCTTCGCGGTTCAGTTCCTGCATCATGAAGTCGAGGCGCTTGCCCACTTGCCCGCCCTTGGTGAGGATATGGCGCGTTTCGCCCAGGTGGGCCGACAGGCGCGCCAGTTCTTCCGATACATCGATGCGGATGCCGTACAGGATGACTTCCTGGCGGATGCGTTCCATGGCGTCCTGGCGCGACAGGGCCGAATTCGAGCCCTGGCTGGCCAGGCCCAGCGCGTCCTGCATGCGCTCGATGGCTTTTTGCTGGAAGGCCGCCACCACTTGCGGAATCAGGGGCGTGATGCGCTTGACGATGGCTTCCATCGCTTCGATGCGCGACACCAGCACCGCTTCGAGCGCGGCGCCTTCGCGCTTGCGGCTGTCGACGAAGGCGGCCACGGTGCGTTTGGTCAGCGCGCCCACATCCGCCTGCAGGGATTCCTGTCCCACTTGCGCTTCTTCGATGACGCCAGGCCAGCGCAGCAGTTCGGCCACCGTCATGACGGGGGCGGAGACAAAATGCTGGCCCACTTCGTTTTGCAGGCGCGCCAGTTCGGTCAGCAGGGGCAGGTTCAGCGCCTGCGTGCCGTTTGTGGCGGCCTTGCGGCCAAAGCTCAGGCGTACCTCGACTTTGCCGCGCGTGATGGCGGACATGACGGCGGCGCGCAAGTCAGGCTCCAGGGCCCGCAGATCGTCGTTGATCCGGAATTGCAGGTCGAGAAAGCGTGAGTTGACGCTCTTGATTTCAATTGTCAGTGTGCCTGCAGCACCTTCGCTGGTGGCAACCGCGTAGCCTGTCATGCTTGAAATGCTCAAAGGATTCCCCGATTTGGTCTTGTATACAGTCACTTATACACTTAATCAGCCAGCGCAGGCAATACCGCCCGCGCCGCAAAAACAGAACCGCATGGTCTGATGGCCTGAAAATTGCTGAATAGTGTGCGTTTTACGGCATTGTAAAGAAAATTGTGTTTGGTGGGGCAGGATTGTAGGGATCATGTGTGCGCCGCCTGCCATTGCGTCTTGCGCTGTTGCATGACTGCAAATAGACGGACGCGCGGTGGTAAAATCGCTGCCGCAACCCCAATCACACAGGACATCCCATGACATTTGAATCCCGCCCGAGCGGCCGCGCCGTCGACGCGCTGCGCGCCATCCGCATCACCCGCCAGTACACCAAGCATGCCGAAGGCTCGGTGCTGATCGAGTGCGGCGACACCAAGGTCATCTGCACCGCCAGCATCGAAGACAAGGTGCCGGGTTTCCTGAAAGGCAAGGGCCAGGGCTGGTTGACGGCCGAATACGGCATGCTGCCCCGCTCGACGCACACGCGCATGGACCGCGAAGCGGCGCGCGGCAAGCAGTCCGGCCGCACGCAGGAAATCCAGCGCCTGATCGGCCGCTCGCTGCGCGCCGCCTTCGATTTGCAGGCGTTCGGTGAACGCACGCTGCACCTCGATTGCGACGTGATCCAGGCCGATGGTGGCACGCGTACGGCGTCGATCACGGGCGCGATGGTGGCCGCGTATGACGCGTTTTCCCAGCTGCAGGCGCGCGGCGCGATCGCCGCTATTCCCGTGAAAAGCTTTGTCGCCGCCATCTCGGTGGGCGTCTACCAGGGCATGCCGGTGCTGGACCTGGACTACGTGGAAGACTCGGGCTGCGACACGGACATGAACGTGGTGATGACGGAAGCGGGCCACTTCATCGAAGTGCAGGGCACGGCCGAAGGCGCCGCCTTTGACCGCGCCGGCATGAACCGCCTGCTGGACCTGGCGCAGGGCGGCATCGCCGACCTGATCGCCCTGCAGAAGCAGGCATTGGGGATCTGATCTTTACACAGATTTACATCCGCTGGCCCGCCGCGCCGGGCAAAAAGCCCACAGCTGCCGCTTCTTGCGGCACCTTTGGGGCGAGGTGAGGGGGGCGCAAAAGGTTTACAATGTCGGCACTTCAACCGGACTACTGACATGACCCAACGCCTCATCCTCGCCTCCAACAACGCCGGCAAGCTCAAGGAATTCAACGAGCTGCTCTCGACCATCGGTTTTTCCGTCCACGCCCAGGGCGAGTACGCCGTGCCGGAAAGCGACGAACCATTCCACACCTTCGTTGAAAACGCCCTGCAAAAGGCGCGCCACGCGTCGCGCCTGACGGGCTTGCCGGCGCTGGCCGACGATTCCGGCGTGTGCGTCAATGCGCTCGGTGGTGCGCCCGGCGTGTATTCGGCCCGCTATGCCGGCGAGCCGAAATCGGATGCCGCCAACAGCGCCAAGCTGATCGCCGACCTCGAGGCGCATGCCGACAAGTCCGCGTACTACTATTGCGTGCTGGTCTACGTGCGCCATGCGGACGACCCGCAGCCGGTGATCGCCGACGGCCGCTGGAATGGCGAGATGATTGCCGCGCCGCGCGGCAACGGCGGCTTCGGCTACGATCCGCACTTCTTCATTCCCGCGCTGGGCAAGTGCGCGGCCGAACTGACGTCCGATGAAAAGAACGCGCTGTCGCACCGTGGCCAGGCCCTGCGCGCGCTGGTGGAAAAGCTGCGATGATCCCGATCAAACTGGTGGGCGCCGTTGCCAAGTCGGCAGCCAAGCCCCATACCGCTCCCGTGCCGCAGGAAGGCATTTCCGGCGCGGCCGGGGCGGCCCTGAAATACCTGCAGCCGGGCGCGCTGAACCTGACGGCCCTGCCGCCGCTGTCGCTGTACATCCATTTCCCGTGGTGCGTGAAGAAATGCCCGTATTGCGACTTCAATTCGCACGAGGTGCGCGGCGACTTGCCGGAAGCCGAATACCTGGCGGCCCTGCGCCTGGACCTGGAAATGGCGCTGCCGCTGATCTGGGGCCGCAAGATCCACACCATCTTCATCGGCGGCGGCACGCCCAGCCTGATGTCGGCGGCGGGCCTGGACCGGCTGATGTCGGATGTGCGCACCTTGCTGCCCCTGGAGCCCGATTGCGAAATCACCATGGAAGCCAATCCGGGTACCTTCGAAGCGGAAAAATTCAAGTCCTACCGGGCCAGCGGCATCAACCGCCTGTCGATCGGCATCCAGAGTTTCAACGGCCGTCACCTGCAGGCGCTGGGCCGCATCCATGACGACAACGAAGCGCGCCGCGCGGTGGAGATCGCGCACGCGAACTTCGATAATTTCAATCTCGACCTGATGTATGCGCTGCCCACGCAAACCCTGGCCGAGGCGCAGCAGGACCTGGAAACGGCGCTGTCGTTCGCGCCGCCGCACCTGTCGCTGTACCACCTGACTTTGGAGCCGAACACGCTGTTCGCCAAGTATCCGCCCGTGCTGCCGGACGACGACGAGAGTGCCGACATCGCCGACATGGTGGCCGCGCGCGCGGCGCAGGCGGGCTATGGCCGCTACGAAGTGTCGGCCTATGCACAGCCGGGCCGCCAGGCTAAGCACAACCGCAATTACTGGGAATTCGGCGACTACCTGGGCATCGGCGCAGGCGCCCACTCGAAGATTTCGTTTCCGCACCGCGTGCTGCGCCAGGCACGCTACAAGCAGCCGCGCGCCTACATGGACGCGGTCATCGCCGGTAAGCCGGTGCAGGAAGAGCGCGAACTGGCGCGCGAGGAAATGGGTTTTGAATTCATGCTCAATACCCTGCGCCTGACGCAGGGATTTTCGCCGAACCTGTTCGCCGAGCGCACGGGCCTGGCCCTCAACGCCATCGAGCAGCCGCTGAACGCGGCCGAAGGCAAAGGCTTGCTGTACCGCGACCACCAGGTCATCCGCCCGACGGCGCTGGGACTGTCCTTCCTGAACGACCTGCAGCAGATGTTCCTGGAAGACTGACTGCCTTAATGGCGCCTGCTAATGCGCGCCGGCGGCGCGCAGGCGCTGCAGCTTGGCCGCGTACAGCCCGTGCTCGCTGCGCGTGGTGCTGTTGTCCATCGCCAGTTCCAGCTGGCGTCCGGCCTGCGCCAGCTGGCCCATGCGCGCATACGCCTGCGCCAGCCAGAAATGGAATTCATGGTAGTAGGGGTCGCGCGCGATTTCGCGCTTGAACAGGCGTGCCGCTTCCTGATAGTCGGCGGCCTCCATGGCGCGCTGGCCCAGGTTGAAAAAGTGGAAGGGCGGCTCTGGCTGCAGGGCCAGCAATTTGCGCCGCAGCAGCTGCGCTTCGCCCGCGCGTCCCAGGCCGTCGAGTGCCTGCGCCAGGTTGGACAGCAGCACGGTATTCGATGGCGAGCGTTCCAGTGCGTAAGCGAGCGTGCGCCGCGCCGGTTCGGTGTCGCCGTGGCGCAGCTGGATGATGCCCAGCGTATTGAAGGCGCCCGCAAACGTGGGGTCTTGCAGGATGGCAGCGCGCGCATACCAGTAGGCTTGATCGAGCTCGCCGCTGGCCATGGTTTCGGCAGCGCGATTGTTGAGATACATGGCCAGGATGGTCGCCTCGCTGATTTGCTGCGTGCGCTGGCCGGCGAGGTCTTCGCCTGGCAGGAAGTCGATGAGCAGGATGGCATCGGCGTCGTAGCCGACGGTATTGCTGACGGCACGGCGTTCCAGCGCGAGATTGACATGGCCGGCAACGAAATACATGCCGCCGCTGCGGCTCCAGCTTTCCTCTCCCAGGACCAGCTGGTAGTGCACATCGAGCCCCATTTCCTTGGCCAGCGCGGCCGTCATCAGCACCAGCGACAGGCAATTGCCGCTGCGCGCGTCGAACGCCTGGGCCGCCGTGCGCGTCATGGCGGCATCGTATTCCAGCTGCAGCCCGGACCTGTTGCGCAGGGCCTCGGCCAGCGCGCGGCGGGGATTCTTGTTGCGTGCCTCGCGCGCGACATCGACACGCAGGTAGTACCGCATGGCCTCGCTCATGGCGAACGCCTGTTGCGGGTCGACCGGCACGGCGGGTGCGGCAAAGCTGGCATCGTTGAACAGGTCGGGCGGAGGCGGGGTGGCGGGTGTCGTGGCGCAGCCGGCAATGGCTGCACATAGCAGCAAGGGGGACAGGAAGCCCAGGCGCAGCTGTGCGCTGACGCGGCGGATACATTTCATGTTCGTGCTCCCGCAGAACGATGTCAGGCGCAACACGTATTGCTGCCGGTGGTGCGCCATGCCACCTGAAACAAGTATCCTCGCGCGCCAGGGCGCTGTCAAACCCTTTCAACTGGCGCCGCCGTCAGCCTTAGAACTCTTCCCAATCCTGCTCGCCCGCCACCTGCGCCTGGGGCTTGCGTGCAGGAGGCGCGCTCCTGGCCGCGCTGCCTGGCTGCCTGGCGGGTGTGCTTCTGGCCGCCGGCTTGGCCAGCTGGGCGGCAGCTGGCCGCGCGGCGCGTACCGGCGCCGCCGCGGCCATGTGTTCGAGCTGGAAGCCGGCCGCCACTTGCGCCAGGCGCGCCGCCTGGTCCTGCATGCTTTCGGCGGCGGCCGCCGCTTCCTCCACCAGGGCCGCATTTTGCTGCGTCACCTGGTCCATCTGCGCGATGGCCTGGTTGACCTGGTCGATGCCCATGCTTTGCTCGGCGCTGGCGGCAGTGATCTCGGCCATGATGTCGGTGACCCTGCGCACGCTGTCGACCACTTCGCCCATGGTGTTGCCGGCCTGCTGCACCAGCCGCGTGCCGTTGTTGACCTGCTCCACGGAGTCGCCGATCAGGGTCTTGATTTCGCGCGCCGCCGCCGCCGAGCGCTGCGCCAGGCTGCGTACTTCCGTGGCGACGACGGCAAAGCCGCGTCCCTGCTCACCGGCCCGGGCCGCTTCCACGGCCGCGTTCAAGGCCAGGATATTCGTCTGGAAGGCGATGCCGTCGATGACGCCGATGATATCGACGATTTTCGTCGATGCCGTATCGATGGCGCCCATGGTGTCGACCACCTGGCTGACGATGCTGCCGCCCCGTTCGGCCACGCCGGAGGCGGCCACCGCCATCTGGTTGGCCTGGCGCGCATTGTCCGCATTCTGCTTCACGGTGCTGGTCAGTTCTTCCATCGACGACGCCGTCTCTTCCAGCGAACTGGCCTGCTGTTCCGTGCGCGCCGACAAATCCTGGTTGCCGGCGGCGATTTCGCCCGACGCCGTGGCAATCGCATTGGTGCCCGTCTGCACTTCCGACACCACCTTGCGCAGTGCCTCGTTCATGCCGTGCAGCGCGCGCATCAGGTCGCCGATTTCATTGCTGGCAGGCGTGCCGAAATGCGTGCGCAAGTCGCCGTCGGCCACCGTTTCGGCCACCTTCACGGCGGCCTTCAGCGGTTGCGTGATCGAACGCGTGATCAGCCAGGCGCAGACGCTGCCCAGGGCCACCACCAGCGCGCACAAGGTCAGCAGCAGGGTGAAGCTGCGTTCGTTGGCCGCCTCGATGGCTTGCGCCGTGGCGTCGATGGCCTGGCGCTGCTGCGCCAGCAGGGCCTTGACGTTGTTCTGGTAATTGGTGGCGGCCGGCGCAAAGCTGTCGCGGTAGGTGCTTTCCGCCTGCGCCGCATTGCCCGCCTTGCGCGCATTCATGACCAGGGTCTTGGCATCCTGGTATTTGACGCGCTCGGCGATGGACGACTTGAAGATGGCTTTTTCTTCATCGCTGTCGAGCAGCGCCTCGATTTTCTTCAGCAGTTCGCTGCCCTGTTTCGTGCTGTCGGCGATGGTGTCGGCAAATACGTTCGACAGCGTTTCATCGGTGCTCCTGGCGATCATCGAGGTGCGTGCGATGGCCGAGTAAATCAGCACGTACCAGTCCGATACGAGGCGTTCCTTGGCCAGCGGCTTTTCCATCATTTGCCGCGTCGCTTCGGCATTCACATGGGCGCTGTACAGCGCGTACGAGGTGGAGATCACGGACAGCAGCAGCACCAGCGCGAAGCCTGCAGCCAGGCGCGTGCCGATACGAAGGTGGGAGAGGGCGTGCATGGTCGGAACTCCTGTCGCAGAGGGATTGAAGGTTGCCTGTGCGACATAGTATGCACTGATAAGTGACCAATAGGCGAGGGAAAAGCGCGCTTGTTTTGGCGCCTGTTGCAGTCTCGCCCGTGCTACAGATCGAGCGCCTGGCGCAGGTCCGGCTGCTCGGCCCAGCGGGCGAAGGCGGCCGCCATGCGCTCGCTTTCCGCGATGGCGCGGCGCCAGTCGCGCATGCGCGCCGCGTGGTCTTGCCCGTAATGGGCGAAGTCGCGCCGGTCCGGCAGCTTGCCGTTGGGCAGGCTGGCCACGAAGGCGGGCGAGGGCGAGACGAGGATCATGTTGTCGAGCGCGCTATCGCCGCTGCGCGCGCGGCGCCAGGGCATGGCCTTGTCCAGCCAGCCCGGCACGATATGGTCGGCAAAATGCGGGTACAGCACCAGGTCCGGTTCGCGCTGGTAGGGCAGGTGCAGATGGTAGTCGACCAGGCCGCCATCCCAGTAGCGCCCCGGCGGCGCACCGGCGATGTCCGTGACCGCATCGAGCACCAGCGGGATGGAACCGGAGGCCAGCAGCGCGTCGCGCAGGTTGTCTTGCGCCAGCGGCACGAAATGGGATTGAAAGGCGTCGAAGCGCGAGCGCAGCCAGCTGGCGCCGTCCGGCCCCGCATGGAACACCGCGCGTTCCAGCGATGCGGCCAGGCGCGCGCGCGCCACGGCGTTGCCGGCGGCCGCCAGCAGGAAGCCGCGCCGGTCGCGCCATTTACCCGGCTGCGCCAGCGCGCCGATGCCGCGCACGGCCAGCACGGACAGGCTGTGCTGCGTGTGCTGCAGCAGCTGCGCATCCTGGCCATCGAGGACGGCGTCGAGCAGGGCGCGGCAGGTGCGGCTGACGTGTGCCGCATCGGGTTTGTCGGGGTAGCGCTGGCCCACGTATTCGCGCACCAGGCGACGCTGCGCTGCCACCGGGTCCGGGAACACGGCGGCGGCCATGCGCCAGGCGCCGATCGAGGCGCCGACGAAGTGGCGCGGGCGCGGCGCTTGCGCCAGGAAGTCGCCGAACAGCCAGCAATCGAACTGGTGCAGGATCAAGCCTTTTGGCCCGCCCGCGGCGGCAGGGACGATGGCGACGTCAAGCGCGCGCAAGCCGTTGTCGGCGATGCGGGCGCGGGCGCGGCGGCCCAGGCGGATGGTGATCGGTGATTGCATGCGTAGTTGTTGACGGCGTATGGCCAGCTATTTTACCGCCAGCGTGGCGTCACGACACAGTCGCGCTCGTTATAGTCACATTGTTAGTATTAATAAATTTCTTTAAGGCAACCATTCTCTTGAGAAATGTTGCATAATATTGGACGTTGAATTTTTGGCATGTGCCAAGGATTCCTTATGTCTTGCTTTTTTATCGGAATCGTATGCAACTGAATCACGCTTTTGTTTTGACCCTGATCGCCGGCTCTCTCGTTGCCTGTGGCGGTGGCGGCTCGTCCTCCCCAACTGACCCGGTAGTCGCCGTGAATCCACCCGTGACGCCTGTGGCACCTGTTGCCCCGCCAGTGGTGCCTGTTGCGCCGCCAGTGGTACCTGTCACGCCGACGGCCACTGGCGAAAACACGGGCACCGTCAGCGCCCGTTTCGTCAATGGCGACAACAGCCGTTTCATCTTTACGTCGATCGGCTTGCAGAGCAGTGGCAAGGCCAGCCTGGTGGTACAGGATGCCTCCGGTGCCTTGAGCACTATCGGCGGCATTTTCCTGACGGGCAACCCGTCCGTGACGCGTGAAATCAGCGGTGACGCCGCCTTCGCGCAGGGCCGCTGGTTCAAGGGCGCGTTCAGCTATAGTTCCGGTGCCACGACCTTGACCGGCAACAATGCCAGCGCACATTACGTCGCCTATAACGTGCTCGCCGCACTGCCAGCGACCGGCACGTTGACCTGCGATGCGGGCGCGTTCACGGCGCCGAGCTATACGGGCGGCAACAGCGTCTCGTCGAGCGCTTACTTCGGCACGGCCAGCGGCACGGCCAGCGTCTCGTTCGATGCCTCCGGTGCCAAGGTGGTGCTGTCCATCGACGCCAGCGCCGGCGGCAGCACGGGCAAAGTAACGGCTTCCACCAGCATGGGCTCGGCGGCATCCAGCAGCATCACCGGCAACTATCTGTCGAGTGGTACGGGAGCGCAGCTGATGCTGGGCGACGGCGGCGCTGGCCGTTATCTGCTGATTGCCGCTTACAAGGCGCAGCTGGCGAATGGCGCCAATTACCAGGGCATGGCGACATTCCGCTGCTCCTGATCGCGCGGGCATGAAAAAGCGGCGTCCGTGCACTGCACGGCGCCGCTTTTTTTTCGTCCGTCGTAATTATCGCGATTAGCGCAGTGCCGCGATCATCTGTTTCAGCTTGCCGGAGTCGACACAGAAGGCGCGGATGCCTTCGGCCAGTTTTTCCGTCGCCATCGCGTCTTCATTCATCATGAAGCGGAAGGCTTCTTCGTTCAGCGACATTTGCACGATGTTGGTCGATGGCGCCGCTTCGGCGCTCAGCTTGCGCTCCACCGGCGCATCGCTGTCGGCCAGCTGTTGCAGCAGGTCGGGGCTGATGGTGAGCAGGTCGCAGCCGGCCAGTTCGAGGATTTGCGACGTATTGCGGAAGCTCGCGCCCATCACCTCGGTCTTGTAGCCGAACTTGCGGTAGTAGTTGTAGATGCGGCGGACCGACTGCACGCCCGGGTCTTCCGCGCCCATGTAGTCGATGCCCGTCGATTTCTTGTACCAGTCGTAGATGCGGCCGACGAACGGCGAAATGAGTTGCGCGCCCGCTTCGGCGCAGGCGATGGCCTGGGCCAGCGAGAACAGCAGGGTCATGTTGCAGCGGATGCCTTCCTTTTCCAGAATGGCGGCGGCGCGGATGCCTTCCCAGGTGGAGGCGATCTTGATCAGCACGCGTTCGCGGGCAATCCCCGCGTTCGAATACAGGGCGATCAGGTCGCGGCCCTTGGCCACCGTGCCTTCCGTGTCGAACGACAGGCGCGCATCGACTTCGGTGGAGACGCGGCCGGGAATGGTTTGCAGGATTTCCACGCCAAAGGCGATCAGCAGGCGGTCGATGATTTCCGCGGTGGAGGCATTCGGATGGTCGCGCACGGCCTTTTCCAGCAGCGGCTTGTATTCATCCTTTTGCACGGCCTTCAGGATCAGCGACGGATTCGTCGTCGCATCGCGCGGCGTGTAAGCCTGGATCGATTGGAAGTCGCCGGTGTCGGCCACCACGGTAGTAAATTGCTTCAGTTGTTCGAGTTGGTTCATGGCTGCACGGGAAAGAGTGAATGGGCTTGCCGGAGTATTGTACCGAATCCCTTGCCCGAAGCAGCGACTATTGTCTTGCCCGCGCACTCCTTGTTCAATTGAATCTTGCTTTTTTAAGAACTCGCGCATAATTGCCTGGACTTGTTTATTTTGCACATTGTTTTGACAAGTAATGTGCGATGCCACTTTCCAGATGAAGAGCATCCTTTGACACAAGATATCGTTAGCGCGGTAGCCGCCTTCAATGGCGCGACGCGCCTGTATGCATTGGCCATCGGCGACGATGGCCAGGACAGCGGTTTGCTGGTCGAAGCCTTTGCCGCCGATGAACGGCTGCAGGAGCTTGGCGTGCGCGAGATTATCGCCTTGTCCACGAATGCCGATGTTGCGCTGGCCTCCTTGCTGGGACAGCCGGCCAGCCTGCAAATCAGCCTGGCCGACGGCACGCGCACACAGTTTTCCGGCTATATCAGCGCAGCGGCCATGCTGGGCAGCAATGGCGGCCTGGCGCGCTACCGGCTGCGCATCACGCCCTGGCTGTGGTTGCTGACGCAAGTGCGTAACAGCCGCGTCTGGCAAGATCGGAGCGTGACGGCCATCGTCGACGAGGTATTGCAAGCCTATGCGCCGCTTGCCCTGTGGCAATGGAGCGACGAGGTGGCGCAGTGCATGGAGCAGGCGGGAGAGCGCAGCTATTGCTGCCAGTACCGGGAATCGGACTTCGATTTCGTGCGCCGGCTGCTGACGGAAGAGGGCATCGCCTGGCGCTTCGACGAGCACACACTGATTTTGTTCGCCGACAGCAGCCAGCCCTGCGCCACGCCCGAGGATGCCAGCAGCGCGCAAGGCGGCGGCTTGCGCTTTCATGGCGCCAGGGCCGGCGAAGCGAGCGACAGCGTGCAGGCGTTGTGCGCGCGGCGCAGCCTGCACGTCGGGCTGAGCAGCGTGCTGAGCTACGATTACAAGGCGAAGAAGGTGGTCGCCGCCAGCGTGCCGACGAATATGGCCATCGGCGGCAAGCATGCGCCGGTGCTGGAAAGCTACGATACGCCGGGCCAGTACTGGTATGCAAATGGCGCGCAGGCACAGCACTATGTCGCGTTGCAGATGCAGGCCCGCGAAGCGCGCGCCCAGTTGTGGCAGGCGCGCTCGACGGTACGCACCTTGCGCGCCGGCACGCGGTTTACCCTGACGCAGGGACCGTTGCCGCAGGCCGATGGCGCCGCGTCCGACTATGTCGTGCTCCGGGTGGCCAGCATCGGCATCAACAACCTGCCGGCGCCCGCCTCCCAGGCGCTGGCTGAGCTGTTCGGCCCAGTGCCCGAGCTGCTGGACGAAGCCATGCCCGGGCTGGGCGACGGCTTTGCCGACTTTGCCGCCGCGATTGCGCAGGCGCAAGCCAGCGGTTACGCCAACTGCATCGAGATGATCGCCGCGGCGACGCCATGGCGTCCTGTACATGGCGACAACGACGCGCGCCACCATCCGAAGCCGACGGCCCGCGGCAGCCAGAGCGCCATCGTCGTCGGTGCCGACGGCGGCGCCAGCGCCAGCGCCAGCGGCGGCAGCGAGATCCATTGCGACAAGCTGGGCCGGGTGCGCATCCGTTTCCACTGGCAGCAGGAGGGCGGCGCCACCTGCTGGATACGCGTGGCGCAGCGCTCGGCAGGCGGCGGCATGGGCAGCCAGTTCCTGCCGCGCATCGGCCAGGAAGTGCTGGTGCAATTCCTGGAAAACGATATCGACCGCCCCATCATCGTCGGCGCCCTGTACAACGGGCAGGGCGAGGGCGGCGTCGCGCCCTCGCCGGGCGGCATCACGGACAAGCCCGCGGATGCCAGTGTCTTCGAACCGGCGCGCGACCATGCGCCGTCGGCGCAGGGCAACGTGGCCGGCGGCAACAGCCCGGTCTGGCATGGCGCGGCCGGCGGCAGCACCGGCCACCGCAACGGCGCGGCGCAGTGGGGTATCCGCAGCAAGGAATTCGGCGCTGCCGGCTACAACCAGTTGCTGTTCGACGATACCGACCAGCAGGGGCGCATCCAGCTCAAGAGCAGCCATGCGGCAAGCGAACTCAATCTTGGCCACCTGATCCATGCGGCCGACAATTACCGGGGCAGCCTGCGCGGCACGGGCGCCGAGCTGCGCACCGACGCTTACGGCGCCGTGCGGGCCGGCGCCGGCCTCCTGATTTCCAGCTACCTCGTCAATCACGACGCGCAGGCGCGCGATCCGGCCGGCGACAATGCGCCGGGCATGGTCTTGCTCAAGCAGGCGGCCAAGCTGGGCGCAACCTTCAGCGCCGCCGCCGTCACGCACAAGACGGTCGCGTATGCCAGCCACCTGGGGCCGGCCAAGGCGAATGCCAGCGTGCTCGACGAGAAGGCGTCGCCCTTGCCGGCGTTTTTGACGAGCGTCTCCGGCATGCTGAGCCAGGACGATACTGCCGCCGCCAGGCGCGACGCGGCGGGCAAGCCGACCAGCCCCGGCGACGACAAGTTGCCGCACAGCAGCGACGCCATCATCGCCATCGCCGCCCGCGCCGGCCTGGGCGTGCTGGCGGGCCAGGATATCCAGCTGGCGAACGGCGAAACCACCTCCTTGATGAGCGGTCTGGACACCCAGTTCGTCGGCGGCGGCCAGTTGCGCGTGCACAGCGGCCAGGCCATCGGCGCGCTGGCCGGCGTCGTCAAGGCGGGCGAGAACAATATCGGCCTGCAATTGATCGCCGCCAAACAGGCCATCGACCTGCAGGCGCAGGCCGACGTGCTCAACGTGCAGGCGCGCGAGGAAGTCAACATCGTCAGTGCCGCCGCGCACATCGACTGGGCGGCGGCGAAAAGCATCCGTTTGTCGACGGCGGGCGGGGCGAACATCACGATCGAGGGCGGCAACATCACCGTGCAGTGTCCGGGCAAGATCACGGTGCATGCCGGCAAGAAGAGTTTTATCGGGCCGGAACGGCTCGCTTATCCATTGCCGGCGCTGCCTGCCAGCGTCTGCAAGGCGTGCCTGCTGGCGGCGTTGCGTAGCGGCAGCCCGTTTGTCGCGCCCACGGCAGCCTAGAAAAGGAATCCTGATGTATTTTGCCATCGATCTTCCTGACCCTGCGGTTCCAGCGCAGATCGCGCAGCAACTGCAAGCCTTGCGTGAGGAAGCGGCGGTGGCGAACGGCGGCCAGCCCTTGCACTTGCTGGCGCTGCTGGACGGCGCCTGCGATGAGGAGTTTTTCACCAAGCGCTACCCGAGCCGCTTGCGGCGCCAGTCGCTGTATGCGCACACCTCGCTGCAAAACTTCAAGAGTGCCGCACCGCATTTAATGGCGGCGCCACAGGCAAGCAGCGAGCAGGCCGAGTGGCTGCAGCGCCTGTTCTCGCTGTGCGCGGGCAAGCCCATGCTCAGCATCATCGCCAGCACGCTCGATATCGACCGGCTGGAGCAGCATCTGCGCCCCTATTTGATTGCCATCACGCCAGACACCGTCGAATGGCCTGTGCGCTGGGCCGATAGCCGCACATTGCCGGCCTTGCTGGCGGCCTTGACGCAAACCCAATATGCGCATTTGCTGAGCCCCATCTACCGCTGGTGGTCGGTGCAGCGCGATGGTTCCCTGATCAGTTGGCAGGGCGAGGCGCTGCCCAGTCCCGTTCCGGCGGAGTTTGACAAGTTCCCCCTCAGTGACGCCGCCTTCGCAGCCCTGGTGGATATCGCCGAAGCCGATGCCATCCTGGCCAATCTGCATGATGTGCAGCCGGACCTGTTTCATTTCGGCACCCCGGCCGAGTGCCACGCGCGCGTGGCGCGTCATTTACTAGTGGCAAGCGCCAGCGGCATCGAAGCGGCTGGCCAGCGTCAGCATTTCAGCGCCCTGGCCTTGATGTTGGCCGATGATTTTACCTTGCATCCTGCGATGGCCAGCCTGTTGCGGCGGACGCGCCAGGGAGCGAATTACCTGTCCGAACTCGACACGCTGCCCGACGATTTCTGGCAGGCGCGCTCGGCTGCCTAGCCTTGTTCCTTCAACTGCCTATTTTTATAAAAGGAAAATCATGAAATGGATTATGTATCTTGGCGCTGCCTTGCTGCTGAGCGGCTGCACGTTTAAGGCTAGGCAGGCTGAGCAAGCTGGCCCAAGTCCTACCGCGACAGCGCAGGTGGGTATTGTGAATCATACCGGGAATTTCATTTATTCCGCATCGGTGGATGGGGCCGGAGGCGCCAACATGGCCAGATGGGGGGCGGGGGGGGCAGAAATCTGTTGCGCCTCTATCCCGAGAGTGTGGTATCCGGGAATGATGGTTCTGGTGCGGTGGGATATGCCAGAAGAACATACGCATATTGTCAAAGAAAAAATGGTGGAAGTGGAAAAATACGATGAAACAGGAAGTATTTATATCCATTTTTTTCCAAACGACGAAGTTAGGGTTGTGGTTTCAGTTTATCCCGGATATAGCACTGCTCATCCAATACGTCACTATGGAAAGCCGGGAAATATCAATCCTTAGAGGTTTATTGCGATCAATGAAACTCCACTCTTGCACATTTTCCTGGTTTTTCTTAAACCATTTGCGACACGTGGGAGTTCTATGTTTTCTATTGTCATATGTGGCAGTAAAATGAAAAATGGCGTGGTATTTTTTATAAGGTGCAAATGATGAAATGGATTATTTATCTTGGTGCGGCCTTGCTGCTGAGCGGCTGCGCGTTTAAGGCCAGGCAGGCTGAGCAAGCTGGCCCAAGTCCTACCGCGACAGCGCAGGTGGGTATTGTGAATCATACCGGGAATTTCATTTACTCCGCGTCGGTGGATGGGGCCGGAGGTGCGGATATGGCCAGATGGGGGGCGGGGGGGGCAGAAATCTGTTGCGCCTCTATCCCGAGAGTGTGGTATCCGGGAATGATGGTTCGGGTGCGGTGGGATATGCCGGATGGACTAAAACATATTATTAAAGAAAAAATGGTGGAAGTGGAGAAATATGATAGGCCAGGAGATATCTATATGCATTTTTTTCCCAATGACGAGGTGAGAGTGGTTGTGTCAAATGTGGACGGCCATAGTAAAAATCATCCTATTTTTCACTCCGGAAAACCTGCCAATATTCCTTGATATTATGATCAGCGAAACTCCCAATTCCGCGCCGTTTCCCGTCGATTTTTTTTTGAATCCGTCGACGAAAGAACAATCAAAAATTGCGAAGGAGGCATGTGCTAATAAAGATGGTGCGCCGTGCAGTATTCCAGTGAGGGTTGGGCTTTTCTTTGATGGAACCAATAATAACTTGGAACGCGATAGAAATGGGGTTAGAACGGGCGTGCTCGACCCTAAAACAAAGAAGCCTATTCCTATAAGTAATGCTGTAGTTGACGCCAATAGCGCCAGTCATAGCAATGTGGCGCGGCTATTTTCGAGTTTTCCATCTGATAAGCGGGATGCCGGTTATTTCCGATATTATATTCCTGGCGTCGGAACGCCATTTAAGGAAATTGGTGAATTGACTGAGTCGGACGAGGGGAAGGCTTTTGCCAAAGGAGGGCAGCCGCGTATTATATGGGGGTTGTTGCAGGTTTTAAATGCAGTTCATCTGACTGTTGTTGGTAAGTTAATGTATGAATCAGATGAGGCTGGCGAACTTGCCCGTACTTATGATAATGCCGTAGGCCACAAAAAGGTACCGCATCCCTCAACCGGCAGGGAGCGCTTCATGACCCACTCGGACTGGTTCGCTGAGCATATTGAAAAACTCAAAGTGGCGGTGGCGGCACAACCCAAGCCGCATATTCCATCGCTGACCTTGTCGGTGTTCGGTTTTTCGCGTGGCGCCGCCGAGGCGGTGGCGTTTTGCCAGCTGTTTGCCGATTTGCTCACGCCACGCGAAGGTAAGGTGCAGGAGTTTGCCGGCATCCTAGCCAGCATCGATTTTCTTGGCGTATTCGACACGGTGGCAACCGTGGGCAGTTCGGCGTCTGTAGCGAAAACCACGATCGCTCCTGGCGCGATGTTCGATGGTCATTGGGCCTGGGCCAACGAATTGCTCAAGCCGCTGCCTCGCTGCGTTCAGGCAGGCTTGCATTGCATTGCCACGCATGAGCAGCGCATGAATTTTCCTGTCACGCGCCTGACAGGGAAAATCGAGGAAGTATATTTTCCTGGCGTGCACTCCGACGTGGGAGGCGGCTATGGTCCGGGCGAGCAGGGAAAGGGGCGTGGCGGACAAGCGGCCTTGCTGTCGCAAATCCCGCTGGCACATATGTTCAAGGAGGCGCGCCTCAAGGGCGTACCTTTGAGGCCGTTCAGCGAACTCGAGGCTACGGTACAAGTTGATTTCCAGGTCAGTCAAGAGCTTGCCAAGGCATGGGAAGCTTATACCGCCGAGCTTAACAAGCAAGGCGGCTTGCTGAGCAAGCATATGGAGCTGTATTACCGCTGGCGCGCCGTGCGCGTCAAGACCCTGGAAGCCACGGCCAGCTTCAATGCGGCCAACGCGCAAGAGCGGGAGGATCTGGGTTCCTACAACCGCTTGCTGGCAGGCGATCTGGAAGCGCTGCGCGCACGCAAAGCCTTTCGTCATGGCGATGAGGATAAACCGTTCAGCGCCCGGGATATTGCGCGCATCAATCACTGGCAATACTATCGCGCGCAAAATCATACACCGCTGGATGACTGGGAAGCTTGGGCGCTCGACATATTCGATCACCCCAAACCGCTGCCGCCCGAAGTGATGCGTTTTTTTGACGACTATGTACACGATTCCCTGGCCGGATTCTATATGGCGGGCGAAGTGACGGAATACGACAAGCGGGCCAAGCTCGCCTCGTTCGCCGATAAACCGCCTGAAGAAGGCTTTTATAAACGCGCGTATGAACTGAGCCGGAAGACCGAAGCCGCGCAACTGAAACAGAAGAATGGCGAAGCATTGACGCCGGAAGAGGAGACGCTGGTCAAGGAAGCGCAGTACGGCACTCCCTATCCGATCCGTACGGATGCCGACAGCGCCGACATGCGCAGTGCGGTGATCACCACGCAAACCTATACGCGTCGCGAGGGTGGCGGCTATATCTTGCGCCGTGGCTACTACCCGCAAAGCGGCTTTTTCCGGAAAAGCGTGCACGAGAAGGAACTGCAACGCATGCCGACGGCCGGCATCCAGGCGGAAGAAACACCCGAAAAATTCGTGTGGAGTGAAAACTTAACACAGGATATTGCGCAAGCCAAAGCCGATGAAGAGATTTACCTGGCGCAGCAGCGCTATGCAACGCGGATCGAGGCGCTCGCATAGGGCGTGATTTCAGCGCGGCTGGAGCCGGGTAGATTCATTTGGCGATTTTATAGATAGCGATGACATCATGACGACGTTGCTCAAGCACCATTGCTGGCGAGGCCTCTTGCTGGCTGCATGTTTACCCGGCGTCGCCATGGCCGGGAGCATTCAGGCGCTGAATTATTCTTCGCGCGAAGTCGATTACATCGCGGTTGAAAATCCCGGCAATACCAACAGCGGCGGCGGTGGCGATTCGATCCGTCCATACGGACAGGGTGGATCGATATGCTGTTTCAGCGTGCCGGAAAAGTGGCATGCAGATTTGAAGGTGGTGGTGGTCTATCAGCTGTCCCCGGATCCGGCCTTTCATCGCGAGACGGTCAGCATTCCACTGTATCCGGATGGGAAGGGAGGTGATATCTGGCTGATTGTCTATGAAGATGGCAGCGTGGGAGCCGTGGCGTCGCTTTACGGACCGAGCCGGCCGGAGTGGCCGGGAAAAATCAAGGGGTATCCGGTGCCGACGAAGGAGTATCAGGCACAGCGTCGTAAGGCAAAAATAGAATTGGAAAGAAAATGGTTAGATACTATGGAAAAAGGATTGGAACGTAATAGTAATAAGATGACGGCCACTGAAATTGATGAATTAAAGGATGTAATTGAATATAAGAAGAAACTCATTCAGAGCCTTGAGGGAATGCATCCATGACTGAATTTTTTGCCGCTAGTTATTCTGCTGAAAAAAATGAGTCAGCAGATTTATCTAAGTTTTTTGATGACGAGACAGAACTGAAAATATTAGGTGATTTAGTCAAAAAAGGGAATTTCCCACCACAGGCTTTCCCCTAGATGCGATGCGAATCCAATTTTCGGTTTCTTTTTTGACGGCACCAACAATAATATGGAGCGGGACGTGCCGTTTCACTCGCACAGCAATGTGGCGCGCTTGTATCGTGCATTTCCCGGTGGTAAAGATACGCATGGCAGTGATGTTTGGCAATGCAGACTGGATGCGCAACTGACCGTTAACAATGGCGTCAAGGCACGCGCGCTGAGTCTTGGCATTGATGCATAGGGGGAAACCATGAATGCGTTACTCAAGAGACAACTATGGCGAGGTCTTTTGCTGGCTGCATGCTTACCCGGCGTCGCCATGGCCGCGAGCATTCAGGCGCTGAATTATTCTTCGCGCGAAGTCGATTACATCGCGGTTGAAAATCCTGGCAATCGCAACAGCGGCGGCGGTGGCGATTCGATCCGTCCATACGGGCAGGGCGGATCGATATGCTGTTTCAGCGTGCCGGAAAAGTGGCATGCGGATTTGAAGGTGGTGGTGGTCTATCAGTTGTCCCCGGACCCGACCTTTCATCGCGAGACGGTCAGCATTCCACCGTATCCGGATGGGAAGGGAGGTGATATCTGGCTGATCGTCTATGAAGATGGCAGCGTGGGCGCCGTGGCGTCGCATTACGGACCGAGCCGGCCGGAGTGGCCGGGAAAAATCAAGGGGTATCCGGTGCCGACGAAGGAGTATCGGGATGAGCGTCGAAAGGAAAAGATAAAAAGAGAAAAGGCTTGGTTGAGCGCTATGGAGAAGGGTTTGACAGAGGATACTAGTGCGTTGTCAAATGATCAGATTATTGGTATTAAAGATTCAATTGAGCGAAAGAAAAGTCTTATAAAATATCTTGAGGATATAAAACCATGACGGCATTTTTTTGCTGATATTTATCCCGCTAATAAAAATGTCCCATCGGGTTTAATTCAGTTTTTTGACAGGCAAAAAGAACTGTCAAAAATTGAAAAAATTACTGAAAAAAGAGAATGCCCTTCCATAGGATTTCCTCCCTCATGCGATGCGAATCTATTTTTCGGCTTCTTCTTCGACGGCACCAACAATAATATGGAGCGGGATGTGCCGTTTCACTCGCACAGCAATGTGGCGCGCTTGTATCGTGCATTTCCCGGTGGTAAAGATACGCATGGCAGTGACGTTTGGCAATGCAAACTGGATGCGCAACTGACCGTTAGCAATGGCGTCAAGGTACGCGCGCTGAGTCTTGGCATTGATGCATAGGGATGAAATCATGAATACCTTACTCAAGCACCATTGCTGGCGAGGCCTCTTGCTGGCCGCGTGTTTCCCCGGCCTCGCCATGGCCGCGAGCATCCAAGCGCTGAATTATTCTGCGCGCGAAGTCGATTACATCGCGGTTGAAAATCCTGGCAATCCCAACAGCGGCGGCGGTGGCGATTCGATCCGTCCATACGGGCAGGGCGGCACGATATGCTGTTTCAGCGTGCCGGAAAAGTGGCATGCGGATTTGAAGGTGGTGGTGGTCTATCAGTTGTCCCCTGACCCGACCTTTCATCGCGAGACGGTCAGTATTCCACCGTATCCGGATGGGAAGGGAGGTGATATCTGGCTGATCGTCTATGAAGATGGCAGCGTGGGCGCCGTGGCGTCGCATTACGGACCGAGCCGGCCGGAGTGGCCTGGAAAAATCAAGGGGTATCCGGTGCCGACGAAGGAGTATCGGGATGAACGCCGCAAGGAAAAGATAAAAAGAGAAAAGGCTGTTCTACATTCTATGGAGAATGCATTAGATGGCGATGTGAGCGACCTAACTCCTGTAGAGTTGATGAGATTGAAGGGGGCAATTGAATATAGTAAAAAGCTTATTAATTTTCTTGAGGAAAATGATAAATGACTGCTTTTTTTGGTTGATATTTATCCAGTCATAAAAAATGACCCTTCTGATTTCATTGCTTTTTTAATGCGAAAAATGAAAAACAAGTTCTTGGCGGTTTTGCAATGGATCGTGAGTGCCCACTTCCAGGTTTCCCTTCGTCATGTGATGTCAATCTGTTTTTCGACTTCTTTTTCGACGGCACCAATAATAATATGAAACGGGATATGGCATTTCATTCTCATAGCAATGTGGCGCGCTTGTATCGTGCATTTCCCGGTGGTAAAGATACGCATGGCAGTGACGTTTGGCAATGCAAACTGGATGCGCAACTGACCGTTAGCAATGGCGCCAAGGTACGCGCTCTGAGTCTTGGCATTGATGCATAGGGATGAAATCATGAATACCTTACTCAAGAGGCAACTATGGGGAGGTCTCTTGCTGGCCGCGTGTTTACCCGGCCTCGCCATGGCTGCGAGCATTCAGGCGCTGAATTATTCTGCGCGCGAAGTCGATTACATCGCGGTTGAAAATCCTGGCAATACCAACAGCGGCGGCGGTGGCGATTCGATCCGTCCATACGGGCAGGGCGGATCGATATGCTGTTTCAGCGTGCCGGAAAAGTGGCATGCGGATTTGAAGGTGGTGGTGGTATATCAGTTGTCCCCGGACCCGACCTTTCATCGCGAGACGGTCAGCATTCCACCGTATCCGGATGGGAAGGGAGGTGATATCTGGCTGATCGTCTATGAAGATGGCAGCGTGGGCGCCGTGGCGTCGCATTACGGACCGAGCCGGCCGGAGTGGCCGGGAAAAATCAAGGGGTATCCGGTGCCGACGAAGGAGTATCGGGATGAGCGTCGCAGACAAAAATTGAAGAGGGAAAAAGCGACCTTACTTACGTTGGAAAGGGTGTTGTTACGTGACATCAATATTTTGTCAGTTGAAGATATAAAGGAGACTCAAGAAATTATTGAATTCCAAAGAAAACTCATCCAAAGTCTGGAAGGAAATCCATGACTGCTTTTTAGCCGAAAGCTATTCTGTTGACAAAATTGATCCATCTGACAAAGACCGTTTTTTTTGACGGAACTGTTGAGATGAAAGAAATTGTGAAATTAATACGCCTTGATGCCTGTCGCACAAAGCAGAGGCTCCAGCGAGGCTAGAGCCGATGGGGGGATCAGCCGATGAAGGAGTCGAACTGCATGTCGAATTCCTGCAGCGCCTTCTGCGCGTTCTGCATCTTCTTGCGGAACTCCGGTCCTCGTTGCAGGGCCAGGCCCACGGCCAGTACGTCGATCACCACCAGGTAGGCCAGGCGGGCGGAAATCGGGGTGTAGGGGTCGGTGTTGAAGACCAGGTCGATCGGGATCAGGACGGTCGCCAGGTCGGCCAGCGGCGTGCCGGACGGGGCCAGCACGACGACGTCGGCGCCGCCGCGGCGCGCCAGTTTCACGGAGCGGACCAAGGCGGGGCTGTTGCCGCGCTGCGAGATGGCCACCAGGCAGTCGCCGCCGCGCAGCAGCGCTGCGGCGATGCTGTGGATGTTCGGGTCGCTGTAAGCCACCGTCGGCACGCCCGAGCGGAAGAACTTGTGCTGCGCGTCGGCCGCCACGATACCCGACGTGCCCTGGCCATAGAATTCGATCTTGCTGGCGCGCGACAGGATGTCGAGCGCGCGCTGGATCGCTTCCGGGTTCAGGTTGTTGCGCAGGTCGAGCAGGGTGTTGATCGAGCGGCTGCAGATTTTATTCACCAGGTCGGCAGCCAGGTCGTCCTGCGCCGGCTGCTCGTTCGCGCCCGGCATGGCCAGGGCCAGGCCCTGCGCCAGCTTCAGCTTGAATTCATGCCAGCCGTCGTAGCCCAGAGTGCGGCAAAAGCGCACCACGGTCGGTTCCGACACCTGCGCGCTTTTCGCCAGCGCCGTGATGTTCTGGCTGACCGTCTGGTTAGGCTGGTCAAGCACGGCCAGGGCAACCTTCTTCTCCGATTTGGAGAGCGAATCGAGCTGGGTGCGGATGGAATCAAGCAGCATTAAATTAGTCTTCTATCTTCTGGCAGGGGTGAAGCAGGGGTTTCGCGGAGCACCGCTCCGCACCTGCGTAACGGCCTGTCCATGCATGGGCAGGCTCCTTGCGTTGCCAAACTAGTCTTCTGGCAGGGGTGAAGCAGGGGTTTCGTGGAGCACCGCTCCACGCCTGCGTAACGGTCTGGCCTTGCAAGGCCAGACTCCTTGCGCTTCCAAACTAGTCTTCAGGAAGCGCCTCTTCACGCCACTGCAAGCCATCGCGGCCGATCAGGGCGCTGGCGGCCGCGGGGCCCCAGGTGCCGGCCGTGTAGGGAATCGGCGCGCTGTCGTTCTGTTCCCAGTTGTCGAGAATCGGCTCGACCCATTCCCAGGCCGCTTCCAGTTCGTCGCCGCGCATGAACAGGGTCAGCTGGCCGCGCAGGACGTCGAGCAGCAGGCGCTCGTAGGCGTCCATGCGCGGGGTCTTGAACGATTCGCGGAAATCGAGTTCCAGTTCCGCCGGTTTCAAGCGCATGCCGTCGCCTGGGGTTTTCGCCATCAGGTTCATGCGCAAGCCTTCGTCCGGCTGCAAACGGATCACCAGGCAGTTCGGCTGGAAGCTGGACGTCGGCTGGTTGAAGATCGAGTGCGGAATCTGCTTGAAGCGCACGACGATCTCGGCCAGGCTGTCGGCCATGCGCTTGCCCGTGCGCAGGTAGAACGGCACGCCGGCCCAGCGCCAGGTGTCGATTTCCGCCTTCAGGGCAACGAAGGTTTCGGTGCGCGAGTGTTCCGGCGCGTCCGGCTCGTCGCGGTAGCTCGGCACGGTGGCGCCATCGACGTGGCCGGCGCGGTACTGGCCGCGCACGATGTTCTGCGCCAGGGTGGTGGGCGTGAATTTTTTCAGCGAGCGCAGCACTTGCAGTTTTTCATCGCGCACGGCGTCCGGCGCGATCGAGGTCGGCGGTTCCATGGCGACGATGCACAGCAGTTGCAGCAAGTGGTTTTGCAGCATGTCGCGCAGCGCGCCCGAGGTGTCGTAGTAACCCATGCGGTTGCCCACGCCCAGCTTTTCGGCGATGGTGATCTGCACGTCGGAAATCCATTCGCGGCGCCACAGCGGTTCGAACAGGATGTTGCCGAAGCGCAGGGCCAGCAAGTTCTGCACGGTTTCCTTGCCCAGGTAATGGTCGATGCGGTAAATCTGCGATTCCTGGAAGACCTTGCCCACTTCGGCATTGATCTGCTTGGCGCTGGCCAGGTCGCGGCCCAGCGGTTTTTCCAGGACCACGCGCGAATTCGGCGTCACCAGGCCGTTGTCTTCCAGGTTGTCGCAGATGAGGGCGAACAAATGCGGCGGCGTCGCCAGGTAGTACACGCGCGTCAGGTCGGCATCGCCGCGCAGCGCTTCGACCAGCGGTGCGTACGTGGCCGCATCGCTGGCGTTGAGCGACACATACACGATGCGCGCGCAGAATTTGCTCCAGGTGGCGGCATTCAGGGTGCTGGCCTTGATGTGGGGACGCGAGTTGGTCTCTACCATTTTCAGGAAAGCATCCTGGCCGCTGTCCTGGCGGCCCACACAGATGATGCGCGCCGTCGGCGGCAAATCGTTCGCGACGTCGCGCGCATACATTGCAGGCAACAACTTGCGCATTGCTAAATCGCCGCTGCCGCCAAACAGGACCAGGTCAAAATCGGTAAGTGCCATAAGTGAGTGTCGTCGCAAAAGTAAAAGGGCCGGAGCGGGGAGGAAGCCGACCGGAAGTGCCAGTCTGTCGCTACTATAATCGATGGTGTAAATTTACTACGTAGAACAGGCAATTGCAAGAAATTTTACTACATTCCCTCCGCTGCCGTCGCCATTTTGCCCGGTATGCATGCCAGCGATGCCGGCACGGCCATTATATGCCGTTCGCCGGCGCCGGCGCAGCGTCCTGCTTTGCATTGGCTTTTCAAAGCAACCATGGTTGCCAGGGAAATTTTCGATTCTCTCCATCATCATTTGCGCTGTAGCAACAAGCAAATCAAGAAATACTGTCAGGATCGCTGTTGGCAGCGTAAAGTAGCTTTGAAGAAAGTAAAAAACCGTATAATTCAAGCTCGAATCGATAGCAACTATTGGTTGTAAGAAATTGTACGATATACACTGCACCGCTAGCGCCGGCCATGCCCCGAACCCGCCATCCGACGTCCATGCGACGTGCAGTCCGCACTGTCCGCAGCATCAGGGCAGGCGACTTAACTTTACAAGACGGCTCAAGGGGACACAATGAATTCAATGCAGCAAGATGTCGATGAACGCACCAGCCTGACAGGCAATAATAAATTCGAACTGTTCCTGTTCAAGCTGGGCACCAGTGATCACTCGACCAGCCGCGAACTATTCGGCATCAATGTGTTCAAAGTCCGTGAAATCATGGAAATGCCGGCCATCACGGCCGTGGCCGGTTCGCACCCCCACATGCTGGGTGTGGTCAACATCCGTGGCCAGATCGTGCCCGTGATCGACTTGCCGATGGCGGTCGGCTGCAAGAGTAATGGTTTGAAGATCCTGATGGTGACCGAATTTGCCCGCTCGACACAGGCGTTTGCCGTGGAAGAGGTCGATGAAATCGTGCGCCTGGAATGGAATCAGGTGCTGTCGGCTGAATCGAGCGTCGGCGGCGGCCTCGTCACCAGCATCGCGCGCCTCGATGGCGACACGGACAAGACGCGTCTGGCCCAAGTGCTTGATGTGGAACAAATCCTGCGCAACGTGCTGCCGTCGGGTGACCCGGACGTGGACGAGAACAGCATCGGCCCGCAAGTGCGCTTGCCGGCCGGCGCCGTGATCCTCGCGGCCGACGATTCCTCGCTGGCCCGCTCGCTGATCGAGAAAGGGCTCGAAGCGATGGGCGTGCCTTTCATCATGACCAAGACGGGCAAGGAAGCGTGGGAGCGCCTGCAGGCGATCTCGGCCCAGGCCGCCACGGAAGGCAAGACGGCGAAAGACAAGGTCGCGCTGGTGCTGACCGACCTGGAAATGCCGGAAATGGATGGCTTTACCCTGACGCGCAACATCAAGAACGATGGCCGCTTCGCCAACATCCCCGTGGTGATCCACTCGTCGCTGACGGGGTCGACCAACGAAGACCACGTCAAGGGCGTGGGTGCCGATGGTTATGTCGCCAAGTTTGTGGCGGCTGAACTGGCGGAGACGATCCGTAAAGTGCTGGCGCGCTGATTTGCGCGCTCGCATGTGAAAAAGCGCCGGTACCCGCGAGGGTCCGGCGCTTTTTTTATGCGGGCAAACGATTACGCCTGATACAGGTGTTCCGGCTGTCCCGCCACGTCCACACGCACGGACAGCACGTGGCCGCTCAAAGGGTGGTTGGCAATTTCCTCGGCCGAGCGGTTATGGCTGGCGCTGGTGATGTACAAGGTGCGCAGGTCGGGGCCGCCGAACGTCACCATGGTGGGGCAGCGCACGGGCACGGCGATTTCACCCAGCAGATGGCCATCGGGGGCGAAGCGCAAGATCTTGCCGCCTTCAAACATGGCCGACCAGTAATTGCCTTCGCTGTCGACGGCCGCGCCATCGGGGCGCCCGCCGTAATCAAAGGCTTTCTTGTCCGTGGAAAAACGCTGGAATGGTTGCGGCGCGGAAATGGCTCCACTTGCCGCGTCGAAATCGAAGCGGTCGATGCGGTGCGTGGTGGTATCCGAGTGGTACATGGTGCGCTTGTCCGGGGAAAAGCCCAGGCCGTTCGATACGGTCATGCCGCCCGACCAGACCTTGCGCACATTGCCCTTTTCCAGCACGAACATTTCTGCCGCATCGGCGTTGCGCGGCTCGAAAATCGTGCCGACCCAGAAGCGTCCGGCAGGGTCGACCTTGCCATCGTTGAAGCGCGTGGTGGCCATGTCGAACGGCGCCGGGGCGATTTCCGCCAGGCTGCCCGTCTTCGTGTCGAGGTGGGCAAAGCCGCTGCGCAAGGCCACGACCAGGCCGCCGCCCGCGTTGATGGCCAGCGCCGATGGTTCCGTCGGCATGCTCCACTGTTCATGCTTGCCGCTGGCGGGGTGCAGGCGGTGCACGGCGCGGCCATCGATGTCGACCCAGTACAGGGCCGCTTCCTTGCCATGCCATAGCGGGCATTCGCCCACTTGCATGGCTTTGTCGCTGACTACTTTGATTTCGTAAATGTTCATAAACCTCAATTAAGTTAATACGCCGCCTTGGCGGCTTTCGCCAGGGCAATCAAGCCATTGGTCGAGCTGTCGTGATGGTCGGGACGGGCTTCGCCCGTCAGTTCGGCCTGGATTTTCTTGGCCAGTACCTTGCCCAGTTCCACACCCCACTGATCAAAACTGTTGACATTCCACAAGACGCCCTGCACGAAGGTCTTGTGTTCGTACAGCGCGATCAGGGCACCCAGGGTGGTCGGGGTCAGCTGGTCCATCAAAATGGTATTGCTGGGGCGGTTGCCGGGGAAAGTCTTGTGCGGCACCAGCGCTTCGATCTCGCTGTCCGGCAAGCCTTGCGCCTGCAAGTCAAGACGCACTTCCTCGCCCGTCTTGCCCGTCATGAAGGCTTCCGACTGGGCAAAGCAGTTCGCCAGCAGGGCGTCGTGATGGCCGGGCAAATCGTGCGTGGCGCGCAGGGCGGCGATGAAGTCGATGGGCGTGATGTCGGTGCCCTGGTGCAGCAGCTGGAAATACGCGTGCTGCGCATTCGTGCCGCAATCGCCCCAGATGACGGGGCCGGTCGGCACGTCGACGGGCACGCCATCCTTGGTGACGCGCTTGCCGTTGCTTTCCATGTCCAACTGTTGCAGATAGGCAGCAAAGCGGCTCAAGTCCTGATGGTAAGGCGCGATGGAAACGGAGCCGCAATCGAGGAACTGGCGGTTCCAGAAACCCACCATGGCCAGCACCACGGGCATGTTCTGTTCCAGCGGGGCCTGGCGGAAGTGCTGGTCCATTGCATGCGCGCCGGCGAGGAAATCGCTGAAGTATTCAAAGCCGACGGACAGTGCCACGGCCAGGCCGATCGACGACCAGACGGAATAGCGGCCGCCGACCCAGTCCCAGAACGGGAACATGTTGTCCGGCGAAATGCCGAAGTCGACGATGGCTTGCGTGTTGGTCGAGACGGCCACAAAATGCTTGGCCAAGTCGCTTTCTTCGCCTTCGAGCAGGAACCAGGCACGCGCCGTGTTGGCGTTGAGCATGGTTTCAGCCGTAACGAAGGTTTTCGACGCGACGATGAACAGCGTCGTTTCCGGGTCGACTTTCGACAGGGTTGCTTCCATGTCGTGCCCGTCGACGTTGGAAACAAAGTGCATTTCCAGGCCCGGGTTGGCGTAGGAGCGCAGCGCCAGGCACGCCATTTTCGGGCCCAGGTCCGAGCCGCCGATGCCGATGTTGACGATGTCGCAAATCGGTTTGCCCGTGTAGCCGAGCCAGCTGCCATTGCGCACCTTGTCCGTAAACGCCTTGACGCGTTGCAGCACATCTTGCACGTCGGCATCGATATCCTGGCCATCGACCACCAGCTTCGTGCCGCGCGGCGCGCGCAAGGCGGTATGCAGAACGGCCCGATGTTCGGTAAGATTGATTTTCTCGCCAGTGAACATGGCTTCGCGCTGCGCTTCCACGCCGCGCTCGCGGGCCAGGTCCATCAGCAGGCCCATGGCGGTGGCGTCGACCCGGTTCTTCGAGTAATCGAGCAGCAGGCCGGCCGCATCCACCGTCATGCTGGCAAAGCGCGCGGGGTCGGCCGCGAACAGCTGGCGCAGATGCACGTCGCGCAGGCTGGTGCTGTGCGCTTGCAGGGACTGGAAACTGGCGGTGGCGGTGATGGCAGGAGTAGGTGCTGGCTGGCGCATGGCGGTCGGCTTGGGTGCTTGTCTCGGTTGAAAGGAGCGCGGCGCGTTCGGGGTGGCGAACTGCGGATCCGGCGTTGATGTGAGAATAATACATCAGAAAAACGTAATTTCACTACAGTTTGTGATGTGACGCTGATTTTGTTGTGCTTTTTTTAGCGATTGCGCCAGTGGTATACAAGGGAGGGGTTGGCCGGTGCTGATACGCGATATTGACCGGGTTTGCTTTGATACGCCGCAATCCGCGGCTTATTTGTGTTGTTGGCCCACGCAAGAGTGCTTCTTCTTCGTCGTTTTGTAGTAAAATTTCACGAAATACTCATTTTTAAGGAAATCCATATGGCGCTGCATCCAGTAGTCGAATCCGTAACAGCGCGCATCATCGCGCGCAGCCGGCCATCGCGCGGCGCCTACCTGGCGCACCTGGATGCTGCCCGCATCCAGGGCGTGCAGCGCGGCGCCCTGTCGTGCACCAACCTGGCGCACGGCTTTGCCGCCTTTCCCGCCAACGACAAGCTGTCGCTGAAGGAGTACAAGAAGCCGTCCGTGGCGATCGTTTCCTCGTACAACGACATGCTGTCGGCGCACCAGCCGTTTGAAGGCTTCCCGCAGATTATCAAGCAAGCCGTGCGCGAAGTGGGCGCTGTTGCCCAGTTCGCCGGCGGCGTGCCCGCCATGTGCGATGGCGTGACGCAAGGCCAGCCGGGCATGGAACTGTCGCTGTTCTCGCGCGACACCATCGCCATGTCGACGGCCGTGGCGCTGTCGCACAATATGTTCGACTCGGCCCTGTACCTGGGCGTGTGCGACAAGATCGTGCCGGGCCTGCTGATCGGCGCGCTGCACTTCGGCCACTTGCCGGCCGTCTTCGTGCCGGCCGGTCCGATGACGTCGGGCCTGTCGAACCAGGAAAAAGCCAAGGTGCGCCAGCTGTATGCGCAAGGCAAGGCCACGCGTGAAGACTTGCTCGAAGGCGAGTCGAAAGCCTACCACGGCGCCGGTACCTGTACCTTCTACGGTACGGCGAACAGCAACCAGATGCTGATGGAAGTGATGGGCCTGCATTTGCCGGGCGCCGCCTTCATCACGCCGAACACGCCGCTGCGCGATGCGCTGACCGCCGCCGCCGCCCAGCGCGCCGCCGTCATCACGGCGCAAAGCGCCAATTACTTGCCGGTCGGCCATATTGTCGACGAGAAATGTATCGTCAACGCCGTCGTGGGCTTGCTGGCCACGGGCGGTTCGACCAACCATACCTTGCACCTGGTGGCCATCGCCAAGGCGGCCGGCATCGTCATCGATTGGAACGATTTCAACGAGCTGTCGGCCATCGTGCCGATGCTCACGCGCATCTACCCGAACGGCGACGCCGACGTGAACCATTTCCACGCGGCCGGCGGCACCGGTTACCTGATCCGCGAATTGCTGGACGCGGGCTTGCTGCACGAAGACGTCAATACCATCCTGGGCCATGGCTTGCGCGCGCACTGCATGGAGCCGTTCCTGGGCGAAGACGGCAAGGTCTTCTGGAAAGATGCACCGGCTGCCAGTGCCGACGAAAACGTGCTGCGCCCGGCTTCGAACCCGTTCGCGCCGGACGGCGGCATGGTATTGGTCGCAGGTAACCTGGGCCGCGCCGTGATGAAAGTGTCGGCCGTCAAGCCGCAGCACCGCACGGTGGAAGCGCCGGCGCTGGTGTTCAATTCGCAGGAAGAGTTCATGGCCGCCTACAAGGCGGGATCGCTGGACCGCGACTTCGTCGCCGTGCTGCGCTTCCAGGGCCCGCGCGCCAACGGCATGCCGGAACTGCATGCGCTGACGCCGGCGCTGGCCAACCTGCAGGATGCGGGCCGTCACGTGGCGCTGGTCACCGATGGCCGCATGTCGGGCGCGTCGGGCAAGGTGCCGGCCGCCATCCACGTCTCGCCTGAAATCCTCGCCGGCGGCCCGCTGGGCCTCGTGCGCGATGGCGACATCATCCGCCTCGACGCCTTCACGGGCGTGCTCGAAGCGCTGGTGCCGGCCGACGTCTGGCATGCCCGCTCGCTGGTCACGGCCGACCTGTCGCCGAACCACATCGGCATGGGCCGCGAGCTGTTTTCCATGTTCCGTTCCACCGTCAGCGCGGCGGAAGAGGGTGCCACCACCTTCGGCCTGCCGTCGCCGATTCCCACCACCGTCGCCTTGCACGACGCCGACAATGTCGGTGATACCGTACCGGGTTCCGATGAAGACTTTTTGGCTAGGAAATAAGAGATGACCATGACACTACTGGAAATTATGCGCACCTCGAGCGTGATCCCCGTGATTGCGATCGACGATCCTGAACACGCCGTACCGCTGGCGCGCGCGCTGGTGGCGGGCGGCATCCGCGTGCTGGAAGTGACCCTGCGCACGAAACACGGCCTCGAAGCGATCCGCGCCATGTCGGAAGTGCCGGGTGCCATCGTCGGCGTGGGCACCCTGACCCGTCCCGAGGAATTCGCCCAGGCGCGCGATGCGGGCGCCGTCTTCGGCGTCTCGCCAGGCCTGACGTCCGCCCTGGTGGCGGCGGCGAAAAGCAGCGGCTTGCCCCTGCTGCCAGGCGTGATGACGCCGGGCGAAGTGATGGCCGCGCGTGAAAACGGCTTCCAGCAGCTGAAACTGTTCCCGGCCGTGCCGGCGGGCGGCATCGGCATGCTCAACGCCATCTACGGCCCGCTGCCGGACATCACGTTCTGCCCGACGGGCGGCATCTCGCAAGAGACGGCATCGCAGTTCCTGGCGTGCAAGAACGTCGCCTGCGTGGGCGGTTCGTGGCTGACGCCGAAAGACGCGATCGCGGCCGGCAACTGGGACCGCATCACGGAAATCGCCAAGGCAGCCAGCGGCCTGCGCTCGGTTTAGTCGTACCTGACATAAGCTACTGCGCGTCGCGCTTTGCGGCCTGCGATGCTCACCGTGCTCCAGCACGGTTGCGCTTCTTGGTCACAAATCGCTGCCGCTCGCTACGCTTCTGTCAGGAACTTGACGCTTTGATAATGCGGCAGGCTTGCATGCCTGCCGCGCTTTCTTCTCCTCTTCTTATGCGCGTCTTGCGCCGTCCCCTCACCATCGGCGAAACCGCCATGGCCCGCAGCGTCTTCCAGGGCGCCATCGACTACGCGCGCGTGCGCGTCGTGCGCGGCTCCTTTCTACCATTCGGCTTGCAGGACCAGAACACGGCGATGACGCCGCGCGGCAGCCTGCACTTCATGCCGGCCCAGTACCGCGACGATTTTTCCCGCGAAGGCAACGGCGGCAAGCTGTTCTTCATCCACGAGATGGTGCATGTGTGGCAATACCAGCTCGGCTACAGCGTGCTGCTGCATGGCGTGTTGCTGGCGCTGTGCGGCGGCTACATCCGGCAGCGCGCCTACCGCTACGACGCGCAGGCGGGCGGCGTCTTGTCCGACTTCAACATGGAACAGCAGGGCGACCTCATCGCCCACTACTTCGGCGCGCGCCAGCTGGGCATCCCCGCCTATGTGGCGAAGCTGCCGCAACTGCAGGAGATCCTGCAGGGCTTCTTGCTCGATCCACGTGACCGCGCCTTGCTGCCGCGCTAATTTTCTTTCCCCCGCGAATTTTCCTACGCGCATAAATTTCTGCATATTCAGACCTTGACTTTCGGCTTTGCATTACCTAAATTAAATTATACAAAGAACAATTTATTTAGTTTTATTGCAACGTCGGCACAAGACCGAGAGCAACCTGTCCAAGCGAGTAAATTATGCAGACTAGAAACAACTGTAGGGGAATGTTGCGAATGAAAAAACCATCGTGCGGCGCGGCGCTGGTGGAGTTTGCCTTGATCGCCCCTATTCTTTTTTTTCTCATCGCCATGATCATGGAACTGGGAGTCATGTTCTGGGTTAACCTGACGATGCAGTACGCGGTGCGCGAAGGAGCCCGTTACTCCATCACGGGACAGAACAACCTCGATCCCGCCAGCGCCAACAAGCAGCGCTATGAGGCTGTGCTACAAAAGATCAAAGACAGTTCGGTGGGCCTGTATACCATGGTCAGCCCCGTGGTAGTGGTCAATGGCGTCTCGCAAGCGCCATCCGCGTACAACAACAATATGTTTGGCGCGGCGGGCGATATCGTTGTGCTACAGGTGAACTGTACCTGGCCCGTCATCACCCCCGCATGGCGCTTGATGGCTTTGCTCAATCCTAAAACGTCCACCAGCGCGCCCGGCCAGTACTCGTTCAGCGTCGCTGCCACCATGCGTAACGAGGCTTTCTGATGACACCATCCAAACTATTGGCACGCGCGCGCAGCCAGCAGGGCGTGGCCGCTGTGGAATTCGCCTTGGTCCTGCCTTTCCTGTTGATGATGGCGATACCCGTCTTTGACTTGGCGCGCATCGTGCAAGGCGACATGATCCTTACCAATCTGAGCCGCGAAGGCGCCAACCTGGCCTCGCGCTCGTCGCAAGACCCGCAAACCATCATGACGGCGCTGGCGATGACGACGCCGCCGCTGGACATGGCCAGCAATGGCAGCATGTACATCAGCAAGATCATGGGCAATGGCCCCGGCAAGCAAAACGTCATTCTCGAACATTACCGCTGGATCCAGGGGCCGCAGCAGGCCAGCAAGGTATGGAGCTGCAGCAGCTGGGCCAGCGACGGCACGGGCAAATGCACCAGCATTCCCAGCGCGGGTTCGCCCATCAACGATGCCATGAGCAACCAGTTGGCCAATGGCGAAGTCATTTATGTCGTCGAGGGACTGTATCGCGCCAATATCCTGTTTGCCGGCATGAGTCTGGGCTTTGGTGCGCAAACGCCCCAGCTGAGCGGCAATTTGTACGCCAAAACCATTTTTTAGACACGCTGTCATCATTGTGCAGGCGCACATGCAGGCGCTGGGAGAACATCATGAAAAGCATACGCAGGCGGAATGGAAAACAAAAGGGGCAAGTTCTGATCGTCATCGGCTTGTCAATGGTGGTGCTGATCGGCGCAGTGGGGCTGGCCATCGATTCCGGCCTGGGCTTCATCATCCGTTCCAAGCTCAATGCGGCCGTCGATGCGGCCAGCATCGCCGCTGCGCGCGCCGTCACGCAAGGCGTTGGCGAGGCGGCGCAGCGGGCCAGCGCCCAGGCGGCGGCGCAAAAGTTCTTTGCCGCGAATTTTCCCACTGGCTACCTGGGGGCAACGCCCACTTTCAACGATCCCACCGTGACCTTTGATGCCGGCAAGGTGACGATCGATGCGGCGGCCACTGCCGTCGTGCCCGTGACCCTGATGCGTGTGCTGGGGTTCAATTTGCTGACAGTCAGCGCCGCGGCGCAAACTATTCGCAAGGACCTGGATCTGGCCTTCGTGATGGATACCTCGGGCTCGCTGTCGCCCGTCGGCTCCACCGTCATCAGCAGTGCGCAGCTGTTTCTCAGCAAATTCAATCCGGCGCTGGACCGCATGGCCTTGATCCATTTTTCCTACGGCGCCGAGGTCGATACGCCGATCAGCAAGGTGGCGCGCGGTTTCGACCAAGCGGGAATGAAGACGACCATAGGCAAGTATTCGTTTGACGGCTTGACGAATTCGGCCGAAGGCATGTGGAATGGGCGCGACCAGCTCAACAGCATCGCTCTTGCCAACCGCTCCAGCCTGCGCGTCATCGTGTTTTTTTCCGACGGTTCGCCCAATACGATTTCTTCCGTCTTCAAGTTCAAGACTCCGGCCGACTGCACCACGCCAGGCTCGCTGGTGACGGGCGACGGTACCAGCACCGGGACGCCGGCCGGCCTGTGGCTGATCAACAAACAGGGCACGACAGCTGCCGGCAAGTGCAACCAGGGTTCAAACATTGTCAAGAATCTCGATGCGGCCGCCTTGCCGCAATGGTATAACGCGCATAATCCGACCAACCTGCCGGCCCTGCAGGAGTTTCCCGTCATCACGGCCACGCCACGTGCGGTCACAAACGATACCAGCAGCAATTCGGCCACCTGGATCAATGTCAACAGGGCCTCGCGCAACCTGCTTGAGGCGGTTGCCAGCAAGGCCCGCAGCGAGGGTATGTATGTGTTCACCCTGGGCCTGGGCAGTGAGCTGACGAATGCCAATGGCCCTGCTCCCAGCGACAAGGGCGAAGACATCCTCAAGTGCATGGCCAACACGCCGGATGCCCTGTCGCGCTGTGTGAAGGCGGGCGCCGGTCAACCCATTGGCATTTATTGTCATGCAGCCAATTCCGACGAGTTGAAACCCTGCTTCGAGAAACTTGCTTCGGCCATTTTGCGTATCAGCATGTAGATACGGAAAACAGATGGCCAGGGCCGGATGTCCCCTCCGGCCCTTTTTTATTGCCTTTGCACTTGCAGAGTAGAGGGTTAGGTCTGCCATTCGGACACGAACTCGTCCTTAGTCAATGGTGTTCTTGATGCTCTCAAACGCGGACAGTGCCCGGCTGACCATTCTGGTTGACACGCCAAAAGCGGTGGCGATTTGCGGCATGGTATAGGCTGTCGACAGATACGCGCGTGCCATTGGCTCATCTCTATTTGCATAGGTGCTGCGATATGCCGCCAATGACAGCGCCACCGCTCTCCGCTCGGCCATCACCGTTTCCCTGAGTTCGCCGGAGCGTTGCGACTGCTGCTGTACTGCGACGAATGCTTCATTGCCAAGCAGAACTTGATGGCGAATGTGGGCAAGTGGGTTTGACGTGCCCATACCGGCCAGCACGAAACGACAGTAGGCGGCCACGGCCTCATTGCGCCTGGCACCGAACTGCCGCAGGAGTCAATCCGTTTCTAGCCAGCAAGGAGGCGCCGCCTCGCGGATGTAGTAATGATGGCTGCTCCAGTGCCAGGCATCGAGCGAGGACACCATGCGCGCCCGGATGGGATTGAGGACAATACTGCGGATCAGCGCCAGTAGATAGTTTTCTTTCTGCACTAAAATAGCCTTGTCTCGTCCTCTGGAAGAGGTGGCCGACAAGGCGGTGCAGCCGGTTGAAATGCTGGCTGTACACGCCATTTAGCTGGCGCATGCCTTGCGATAAATTGGCTTCAGCTGTTTCAATCAGCAGATGATAGTGATTGCTCATCTGGCAAAAATCATGCACGATAAAGTGATGTCGCTGGCAAACCAGGCCAAGCACGCGCAGCCAGGCGATACGGTCGGTATCGTCTCGATAAATTTCCTTGTGGCGATCGCCTCGTGAAGTCACATGGTAGAGGGCGCCCGCAAATTCGAGTCGGAGAGGTCGCGTCATGCGGACAACGATAATCGATCCGCACTTGAGAATGTTGCGCTCGCTCAGATGTCGTGCACAGGAGGTCTTCTTGCACAGTTGAGACCGTGTCTGAATGGCAGACCTGACCCTACCCGCTACTACCCGCTACCCAGGGAGGCGGCAGGAGAACAGGCAAATGGCGGTTGGAGTGGTGGGGGATATCTTTGGCCCCCGGCAGCGCTGACTGCCGGGAGCAGGCGGGAAGGCTGCGGCCCTAATTGCCACCGGCCATGCCAGGCAGCAATACGCGATAGATTTGCAGGAAGGCTGGTCCCATGAGGACGACCAGCAGCGAAGGGAAGATGAAGAAGATCAGGGGAAACAGTAGCTTCAGGGCAATTTTCGCAGCCTGCTCCTCGGCCAGCTGGCGGCGCTTGGTGCGCAACTGGTCAGATTGCACGCGCAGGGAAGCGGCGATGCTGGTGCCGAAGCGTTCTGCCTGAATCAGCATGGCGACCAAGGCATCGACATCTTCCACGCCCGTGCGCAGGGCGAGGTTGCGCAAGGCTCGTTCCTTCGAGTTGCCGGCGCGCAATTCCAGCGTCAGAAGGTGCAGTTCCTCGGCCAGCACGGCGCTTTTCAGCGTGATTTCGGAAGCCACCCGCGCCAGCGCCGCATCCATGGCCAAGCCCGCTTCCACGCAGACCGTCATCAGATCCAGCGCATCGGGAAAACTTTCAAAGATATCGCGCTGGCGCAGGCGGATGCGGCGGTTCAGCCAGCCGTTCGGCAGGTAGTAGCCGAAACCGGCGGCCAGCAGCAGCCACAGCAGTAATGCCGTGCCGCTGTAATGCACGCCGGCCAAGCTCAGGCCCAGGAACAGCAGCACAGGCAGGCCCACGGCGAGGGCTGTCTTGGCGCCAAAATACAGCAGGGGGGCGGAGGGATGGCGCAGGCCCGCATGCATGAAACGCAGGCGTATTTTCGACGTCTCCCAACCTTCTTCTGGCAGGGACAGGCGCGCCAGCGGTCCGCTCAGCTTGACGAAATGCGTCAGCCAGTGGCGGGCGCCGCCCGTCCCGGCCGCGCCCACGCTGTTGATACGGTGGCGCAGCGGGTCGGGTACGGCCAGCAGCAGCACGAACATGGCACCGGCGAAAACGGCGACGAACAGCAAGCCGAGAAAGCCCATTTGCATGGTAGTCATGATGTCGTTCCCCTCAAAAAAATCATACCCGGATATGGATGATATTACGCATGCAGATGACGCCGAGCAGCATCAGCAACAGGGCGCCACCCAGCATTTTCTGCCCGCCGGGATCGCGGTACAGCAGCTCCAGGAAGGTGGGGTTGGTCAGCTGAATCATGGCTGCCGCACCAAATGGCAACAGCGCCAGGATCCACGCCGACAGGCGCGCCTCGGCTGACAGCACGCGTACCTGTCCCAGTAGCTTCATGCGCTCGCGGATGATGTGGCTGATGCTGTCGAGCAATTCCGATAGGTTGCCGCCCGTCTCGCGCTGGATCAGCACGGCGATGACGAAATAGCGCACGTCCGTGCTGGGCACGCGCGTGGCCAGGTTCATCAGCGCGTCCGGCATGGCGATGCCGAAGTTGACTTCGTCGAAGGCGATGCGAAATTCGTCGGCCAGCGGCGCGTTCATTTCCTCACCGACCATCTTCAGGGCTGTGGGAAAGGCATGCCCGGCGCGAAGGGCGCGGCTCATGAGTTCCAGCGCGTCTGGCAATTGCTGGCCGATGCGCTGCAGGCGGTGTGCCTTGGCGCGCTCGATGTAGTAAAAGGGCAGCAGCGCGCAGGCGGCCGCTACCAGCAGGCGCAGCAGCCAGGGCAGGTTGATCAGGCTGGCGCCAACCAGACCGATGAGGAAGGCCAGCAACACCAGCATGGCCCACTGCGCCACGCTCCACGTCAATCCTGACTGTTCCAGCAGGCGGTCGAGTGCATGCACGCGGGGCACTTCCAATAATAATTTCTGCAGCACCGGCGTTTCACTGAGCAGGCGCTGCTTGATCATCGACGTGTTCTGCTCGCCCGCGTGGGCGCCGGCCGACATCACGCGCAGGCGCCGTGCCACCCGTTCCGATTCCGGACCGCGCACGTTGTTCCAGCTCTGGTACAGGCCCGTGACGAGCAGTACCACGGCGATGAAGATCAGTGCCCCGAAGACGTAATAACTGTAGTCCATGGCGTGGCTCCTCAATGGTATTGGCGGTTGGGATCGAACAGGCTTTCCGGCACGACGACGCCGAAGGCGCGCAGGCGATCGAGGAAACGGGGACGCACGCCGCTGGCCTGGAAGTGGCCGCTGACGGCACCGTCCTGGGCCACGCCCGTCTGGCGGAACGTGAAGATTTCCTGCATGGTGATCATCTCGCCTTCCATGCCCGTGATTTCCTGGATCGACACCACCTTGCGCTTGCCGTCCGTCAGGCGCGCCACCTGCACCACCACACCGATGGCTGCGCTGATCTGCTGGCGCATGGCCTTGCCCGGCAACATGGAGGCCGCCATGCTGATCATGTTTTCCAGCCGCGTCAAGGCATCGCGCGGCGTGTTGGCATGGATGGTGGCCATCGAACCCTCATGGCCCGTATTCATCGCTTGCAGCATGTCGAGCGCCTCGGCACCGCGCACCTCGCCGAGGATGATACGGTCGGGCCGCATGCGCAGGGCATTGCGCACCAGCGCGCGCTGCGTCACTTCGCCCTTGCCTTCGATGTTCGCTGGCCGCGTTTCCAGGCGTACCACGTGCGGCTGCTGCATTTGCAGTTCCGCTGCATCCTCGATGGTGACGATGCGCTCGGTGCCGCTGATGAAGCCCGATATCGCGTTCAGCATGGTGGTCTTGCCGCTGCCCGTGCCGCCCGAGATCAGGATATTGATCTTGGCCTTGCCCAGGCCCTGCAGGATTTGCGCCATTTCGAGCGTCAGGCTGTGATGCTCGACCAGGTCGGAAAGCCGTAGCGGCTGGGCTGAAAAGCGCCGTATCGACATCACGGGGCCGTCGATGGCCAGCGGCGGGATGATGGCGTTGACGCGCGAACCGTCGGGCAGGCGCGCATCGACCATGGGGCTCGATTCATCGATGCGCCGCCCCACGCGCGAGACGATCTTGTCGATGATCTTCATCAGGTGCGCATCGTCGGTGAAGCGGACGTTGCTCAGCTCGAGCTGGCCATGGCGTTCGACATATACCTGGCGGTGCGTGTTGACGAGGATATCCGATATCGACGGGTCGTTCAGCAGCGGTTCGAGCGGCCCGAAGCCCAGTACTTCGTCCTGGATGTCGCGCACCAGGGTACGCCGTTCCAGGTCGTTGATGACGACGCTGTCTTCTTCCAGCAAGCGCCCCACCAGGATCTTCAGGTCGTCGCGTATCTGCTCCTGGGACAGGCGCTGCATGCCTTCCAGGTCGATGCGGTCGAGCAGGGACTGGTGCACGTGCTGCTTGAGTTCCTGGTAGGCGGGGTTGTCGATACTGCCGCCGCGCACGGCACCGAAGGCCGTATTACTGTTCGCGCCCGGGGCGCTGCCGAGGCGTTCGCGCAGGCTGGGGCTGGCGCCATTGATGTCGATGCTCATGCTGTTTCCCCTCGAAGATGAATGGGCCGGCTACGCTGGAACAGGCGTGAAAACAGGCCGGGCGTACTGGCCGCGCGCGTGCCGCCCAGCTTGAGCGCGCACTCCTGCAATGATTTTGCCAGCGCACTGCCGGGCGCCAGCTTCAGCACGGGCACGCCCTGGTTGACCGAGGCTGCCGCCACTGGGTAGTGATTTGGCATGGCATGGAAGATGCGGTGGCCATAGGCCGCTTCCAGGTCGCGCCCGCGGATTTCATCGGCACCCGCATGACGGTTCAGAATCAGGTGGATCTTGCTGGCGGGGTATTCCAGCGACTGGAATACCTGCAGCAGCCGCTTGCCATCGCGGATGTAGGGCAGGGTTGCCTGCACCACGGGGCAGATCATGTCGGCGTGGTCGAGCGCGCGTACGCTGATGGCATCAAGGCCGCGGCCTGTGTCGAGCACGATGAAGTCGTATTCGTGGCGCGCCAGATGCAGCAGCTGGTCGATGTGTTCGGGCTTGATGTCGCTTGCGTGGCCGGGATCTTCGGGAGCTGCCAGGATGCTGAAGTTCGGCGTCACCTGCACCATGCTGGCGTTCAGGAAGGAGGGGTCGAGGCGGTGGATCTGCTGTGCCACGTGCGACAGCGTGGCGGCCGGTTTCTGATCCGAGACAAACAGCGCCGCATCGCCAAACTGCAGGTTCAGGTCGAACAGCGCCACGCGCTGGTTGTCCTGCGCCAGCGCATACGCCAGGTTGGCGGCGAGGAAGGTAGCACCGCTGCCGCCCTTGCACGAGACGAAGGCGATAATCTTGCCGTCGCGCCGCTCGTGACGCGCGCTCTTGTCCTCGATACGCTGCAGCGCCGTATTCAGGGCGGCACCGTTGTCTGCTTGCGGCAGCACTTCGCGTACCCCCGCGCGCATGGCTTGCAGCAGGAAGTCGCTGCCCTGGTGCTGGCACTGCAGGATGATGGCCATGGCGGGTTGGCGGCTGGCCAGGCGTTCGATGCGCACCAGATCGGCATCGTCGATGAAGGGCTGCGTCAGCAACAGCACGTCTGGTGCGGCCATTTCAGCCGTGCCGGCCAGTCGTTCCAGGCTGCCGACGGCGCTGTCGATATCGTCGCCTGCATGGCGCTCGCGCAACAGCGCCGTCATCGCGGCCAGTTGTTTTTCGTTACTGGAGATAATGAAGATTTTCACGGCAGGCTCCGGCAGTGGCTGGGTGGATGGGGCACGGTTCAGCGTTTGCTCACGCCGATCGTCAGCACATCGGGAATCGGATCGGGTGCGCTATAGGATTTCTGGTACAGCTTGTAGCCGCTGACGGCGGCCTTGCCATCGAGGCCCAGCACGGGATTGCGGTTGGAGACGGCTTCCGGATACAGGATTTGCTGCTGCTTGAGCAAGGTCACCGACTCGCCGAAATGGCTGTCGAGTACGGGGGTGGTGGTTGCGGCACAGCCGGCCAGCGCGCTGATCGCCGCAGCGCACAGCAGGCAGCGGGGCAGGGTGGTTGCGAAGGTTTTCATGGGAATGCTCCTATTTGAGATCATCGATGACGCTGGCCGACGGCGTGCCCGCATCGGCTTTCGGCACGGCGCGGTATTGCGGCACGTCGTTGTTACCTGCCGTCGGTGTGGCGACGGGCATGGCTACCGGCAGGGCTGGCGGTACGGGGGCGGCCAGAGCTGCCGGCGGTGGAGCAGACGCTGGCGCTGGCATCGGCATCGGTGCCGGCGCTGGCTGTGGCGCTGGCGTTGTACCTTCCATTTTGCCTTGGATAAACATGTCGCCGCGCGTAGGCTGTACGTACGGATCGGTGGGCAGCTTGTAGTCGGGTGGCAGCGGTTTGACCAGGTGCGGCGTGATGATGAAGACCAGTTCCGAGCGATCCGTCTGGAAGTCCGTGCTGCGGAACAGGGCGCCCAGCACGGGCACTTCGCCCAGACCCGGCAAGGCCTTGATATTGCTGGTCACATTGTTCTTGATCAAGCCGCCGATGGCGAAGCTCTGGCCATCGAACAGCTGCACCGTGGTGGTGGCGCGGCGCGTGGTAAATGAAGGCAGGATGGCGGTGGTCGAAATGCCGGTGGCCGTGATGCCGATGCCTTCCTTGTTCAGGTCAGATACTTCCGGCGACACTTTCAGGTTGATACGCCCCCCTTCGAGCACGGTGGGGGTGAATTTGACGGCCACGCCAAACTCTTTTTCTTCCAGCGTGATGGTGGGCGTGCCGCCATTGTTGGTCTGGCTGACGGGGATGAAGATCTTGCCACCGGCGAGGAAACTGGCTTCCTGGCCACTGATGGCCATGATATTCGGTTCGGCGAGTACCTTGATCAAGCCATCGCGCTTTTGTGCATCGAGGCCCAGGAAATTGCCATTGCGGCTGTTGCTGGCGCCGATGCTGCTGGGATTGTTGCTGAGCAAGTTCGACAGCAGCGAATAGGTCCAGCCGCCGATGGTCTTGCTCAGGCCCAGGTTCGCACCCAGTTGGTCGACCAGGGTTTTCGACACTTCCGCCACCTTCACTTCCAGCATCACCTGCTGTGGCGCGGCGATCGCCATCAGGTTGATCACGCGCGGCGAGGCCGATGGCCCGCCCGAAGGGTCGGGCGCGGCGCCGGCCGCGGCGGGCGCCGCACCGGCAGCGGCGGCGCCGGCTGCGGGGCGCGAACCGCGCTGCGCATACGCGTTTGCCAGCGACATCACCTGGTCGGCCTTGACGGTGTCGCTGACGACGCCCGACAGTATCAAGGTGTCGCCGGCCACCGTCACGTGCAGGTCTTTTTCATTCGGCAGCAGTTCGGCCAGCCGCGCCTGCAGCAGGCTGGCGTCGATGCTGACGGACAGGTCGATGATGCTCGCTTCATTGTTGCGGTTCCACACGATCAGGTTGGTCGTGCCCACGGATTTTCCCAGCAGGTAGACATCGGTGGTATTGAGCAGGATCACATCGGCGATGCGCGGATCGCCCACCGAGACACGGGCAACGGGAAACGGCAGGTGCATCAGCGTGGACTTGCCTTCGGCCAGGGCCATGTTGCGGCTGAGGTCGGCCCGCCCGCCCGCCGTATCGAGCATGGCTTGCTGCGCCACGGGTTTCATGCGCGGGGCACGGCGCACGACCTTGGGCGGCGGCGTGGTTGCCGCAGCCGCAGCTGATGCCGACGCCGTGGCGCCCGGCGGCGTGGTCGACAGGCCCGGCGACGTGGCAGGCGCGCCTGCTTCGCCATGGGCGGCCGGGATCAGGGCGCCGATGGCGGCGATGGCGAGTGCCATGCGCAGGATGCGGCCTCCGTTTGCTGTGCTCAGTTTGCTCATGGTATTCATGGCATGCTCCTCGTGGTGCTGATCGGATGACGATCAGCGTGGCGTTGTTCAGAATTGTTGGGAGCTGCGTTCCAGCCCTTTGATGACATCGACTTGCGGCCCGGTTGGCCCTTGCGCCATGCGGCGGCGCACGACTGGCCGGGGGGCGGGGGCGGCTACCTGGGCGGCAACCTTGGCGTCCAGCAGGCTGGTCTTGGTGGCGCCTTCCGTGTTGACGGGTTTGTCTTCAATCTGGTTGCGCAGCACCAGCGACAGGGTGCCCACGCTGCGCGCCAGGTCGAGTTTTTCCGTCTGGTCGGGCGTCAGTTCCAGGGTCACTGCATTGACCACCTTGGGCTTGGTGTCGTCACGGTTCGATTCCTGCGCGATGGCCAGCACGAGGATGCGTTCAAGCACGATTTTTGAAATGCTGGGGTCGCGTCCGGAGCCCGTCTTGGCCACGTCATCCTGCGTGTTGACGAGAATGTCGACGTAGTTGCCGGGCAGGGCGAAACCGGCCACGCCGACCACGTCATTGACACGCACCGTCATGGCGCGCTTGCCTTCGCCCACCACGGCCGACAGGCCGCCCTGGGTGCCGGGGGGCGCCAGCTTGCTTTCCATGATCGGTTCGCCGAGCTGGATGCTGGTGCGCGTGACGCGCGCATCGAGCAGTTTCGGGTCGTTGAAGGCGCCCGGCGGCAGTGCGCTGCTGGGCCAGTCGACCATGCGCACCATTTCCGGCGCGATGCGTGCGCCCAGGCTGATGTCGACCAGGGCGACAGCGACCTTGTTGGTATTGCCCGAAGCCTGGGCATTGATCCAGCGAGCGGCCACGATGACCGCCACGAACGCCAGGATGACCGCGAAGGCCATCATCGTCAGAGCGCGTGCGTTTCTCATTTTGATACTCCTTTATGCAGGACCGCAGCCGGTCCGTTCTGTATGCCGGCGGAGCCGTCGGCGGCGCCGAAATAATTGTTCCAGGCCCAGTGCAGCGCGTCGGCTTCGAGCCTTGGCGGGCGGCCCTCATAGCGGGCCATGTCGCACAGCTGGGCCAGGATGTCACGTGGATAGCAGGCCAGCAGGGGCCGCGCGTGCTGGCCGTGCAGCTGCAACAGGTAGTGGTAGGCGGCATGGTTGAAGGTCATGCCGAATTGTTCGCAGACGTGGCGGAACACGGCTTCGTAGTGGTAGCCGCTCAATTCGCCGACATGGATCTTGTAGCCGATACGGCGCAGGAAGGAGTCGTCGGCCAGCTGCTGCGGCGCCAGGTTCGAGGAAAAGACCACGATGACGTCGAAGGGCACCGGGAATTTGTAGCCCGTGTGCAGCGACAGATAATCGATGCGGCGCGCCATCGGCACGATCCAGCGGTTCATCAGTTCCACGGGCGAGCAGCGCTGGCGGCCAAGGTCATCGATGATGAAGATGCCATTGTTCGCCTTCAGGTGCGGCGGCGCCTGGTACAGGCGGGCACCGGGATCGAATTGCAGGTCGAGCATGTCGAGCGTCAGTTCGCCGCCCGTCAGCACCGTGGGGCGCCAGGCGCGTACCCAGCGCGGGTCGGCCGGCGGCGCTACGTCGGTGGCCAGCGTGTGCAGCATGGGATCGAGGAAGGGCAGCACTTCGCCATCGACCATCACCGCGTGCGGCAGGGCGATGGTGCCGCTGAGCAAGCCGTGCAGGCGCTCGGCCAGATACGTCTTGCCGCTGCCGGCGGGACCGTGCAGGAACAGGGCGCGGCCCGAATTCATGGCCGCGCCCAACTGGTCGAGCACCGAGGTGCAGGCCACCACGTCATGAAATTGCTGCATCATGGTTTCCCGCGTGACGTGCATGTGCGCCACGCTTTGCGCCAGTACCTGCGCGCTGTAGTGGGCCAGGGTGACGGGGGCGGGACCGCTGTAGGCATTGCGCCGCAAATAGTCGGCTGCGCGCAGGCGGCCCTGGTCGCCCAGGTGATAGTGCTGGTCGGCGTCCGTGCCGCTATAGCCGTTGCGTTGCACTTCGCACAGTTTTTCGGCGCGCATGAAGGTCAGCAGCGGTTCGAGCACGCCGGCGCCCAGTTTTACATGGGACGACAGGGCCGGCAAACCGATCTGGCCGCGCAAGAACATGACCTTCACCAGCAGTTCCACCAGGAACAGGAAGGGCAGGCCTGTTTCAGCCACGTTGCGCGGTGCGCGCTGCATGGCCGGCATGATGCTGCCGTCTGCGGGCGCTTCTGGGTAGGTATCGGGCATGATGATCGCTCCTTTTGCCGGATGGCGAAGTCAGAAAATGAATGGCAGAAGCCGGTATTTCACTTGCCGCATGTACACGCGGTAGCGCACGTCGGTAGACAGGAAGCGCTCTTCGCGCAGCAAACGCGCCACCAGCATCAGCATGGCCAGCACGTACACGACACCATTCTCGGGCGAGGTATTGGCCAGCAGGTAGCCGCTCAGGGAAATCAGGTAGCTGGCATACAGCGGATGGCGCACCACGCGGTAGGCGCCGCCCGTCTTGATTTCGCGCTGCGCCGCCACCAGGCCGAAGCTGCGGTTCAGCGACAGCAGGCCGGCGATCTGCAGCAGGCTGCCGAGGGCCAGCAGGTAGCGCGCGCCGGGCCAGATGGCCATATCGGCGGGCGAGAGCAGGAAGGGGGCGAAGGTGGCGCCGATGGCCAGCAGCCAGTCGCCCGCATCGGTGGAGACGCTGACGGGGGCCGAGCGCACGACGAAGAACAGGGCGGCGAGGGTTTCTGCGGCGCAGAACAGTAAATAGCTCCAGTCGCCGCCGTGCAGGTAGCCCACCACGTGGGCACTGGCGAAGAAGGTCCACAGGCAAGCCATGGCGATGCTGGTGAACAGGCTGGCGTGGCGCGAGTGGCAGAGGGTGGCGAGGGTGTGCATGGTCGGGTCCTGTGGTGGCTGGTCGTCGGAGCGGCGCGTTTCAGCGCAGGCTCCACAGATGGTGGTATTGCAGGAACACCTGCAGCGCGGTGCCGCTGGCAATGGCGAAGGCGTAGGCCAGCTTGCCGGTGGCTGGCGGCGGTTCGGCGATCGTGGCGGCGCCGCCGGCCATGCTGTGCAGCAGCGCGCCCAGCATCATGTGATAGGTGTTGCGCAGCACCAGGCGCAGGCGGCGGCCTGCCAGCGCGGCGGCCAGGGCCAGCACGCCGCCGCACAGGAAGGTCAGCAGGGCCGCTTCCAGCACCGCATCGGGGCCGAGGAAGGCGCCGCACATGGCCATCAGTTTGACGTCGCCGGCGCCGAGGGCGCGCAGCAGGTACATGGGCAGCAGCAGGGCCAGTCCGGCGCCGGCGCCGGCCAGCGCCTGCAGCAGGCCCAGGCCGCCGAAGGAGGCGTCGAACAGGCCGTTGCCGGATGGTACGAAGCTGTTCAGGATCAGCCCCGCCAGCGTGCCCCACAGCACCAGCTGGTTGGGGATGCGGCGCGTGCGCAGGTCGTGCCACAGCGCGGCAGCGAGCAGGGTGGCCAGCACGGCCAGGCACAGCAGCATGGGCAGGCGGGCGCTCATGATGTCAGTCCTCCCTTGCTCAGGCAGGGCGCCGTGGACAGGTTCATGGCGGGTGCCGCGGCCTGGCTGCCCAGCAGCTGTCCTACCAGGCGCCACACCAGCGCCGCGCCGGCCGCGCCCACATAACCGTCGAGCGCATAGTGCCAGCCCAGGTGGATGGAGCCGAGCAGGATCAGCACGGCGAAGGCGGACAGGGCGAGCCCGGCGGCGCGGCTCACTTTCCAGCCCATGAGCGCCATCAGCACGGCCGTGGCCACATGCATGCTGGGCATGGCGGAGATGCCCAATTCGCCGTTCGTGCCCTTGCTTTGATAGCCTTGCCACAGCATGTCTTGCACTTGCAGGGCCCAGACGGGGACGTGCTGGTTGGCGTCATGCAGGTAGGCCATCAGCGGCGCGTACGGGTCGCTGGCATGCAGGTGGCCGTAGTAGCAGGGGCCGACCGAGGCAAACAGCACTGCCAGGATGCTGCCCAGGGCGATCCAGGTCAGCGCAAAGCTGAGCAGGAACTGCATGCGCAGCAGCGGGCGGCGGGTATCGAGGATGAGCCAGTACAGGATGGCGTAGAACAGGAAGAACCAGAAGTGGTAACTGAAGTTGAGCAGGCCCGTGATGAGCGGGTGGCCCAGCAGCGGCTGCAGCCTTTCCCATGGGGCCTTGCCGCCATGCAGCGCCATGTCCCAGGCGGACAGGCTGGCATCCCAGGTGTACGGATGCAGGCGGGGGATGGCGGCCTTGAAGACGGTGAAGCTGGAGGCGAATATGGGGATCAGCAGCATGGCTGGCAGCGCGTGCAGCAGGCGCTCGTTGCTCAGGTAGCGGCGCAGATCGTGGTACAGATAGTGGCACAGGCGGTGCGGGCGTTTCACCACCATGACGCGGATTGTGTAGCCGCACAGGATGAAGACGGGACCCGTGAGGATGGCCACGAGGAAGCCGGCCAGCACGTTGAGGGTGTCCGAGGCGCTGGGCAGGCCGCCGGCCAGCAGTGCCGCGGCGGCGGCATACAGCAGCACGATCAGCAGCAGGGCGCGGTGGCTGCGCAGCGAGGCGCGCAGGGTATTCATGACAGGGCCAGGACCACTTGGTCCTTGACGTAGACAAACAGCAGTCGGACCTGGTCACCGAGCAGGGTGATCGTGATCACCAGCACTGCCGCGATCAGGCCCGCCAGCAGCGCGTACTCGATCGCCGTGACGGCGGACTCGTCGGATAAACGGCTGAAAAGAGTTTTCACGATGGGCCTCTGATAGGTGAGCAGGGGAAACTTGCCTGTGGCGTTGACCTGGCGGTAACCGGACTGGCGACGTGCCAGCCCGGAGTACCGTGCTCAGGCGGCAGCGGTGTTGGCGGCGGTGAGCTTGGTGCCGATGGTGCTGAATGTCTTTTTCAGCTGCGTGCCGACGATGGTGACGGCAGCGATGATCACCACGGCGATCAGGGCGGCGATCAGGCCATACTCGATTGCGGTGACGCCATCTTCTTCGCGGATAAAGTTTTTGATGAGGTTCATGACAACTCCTGGTGGTGGTTAAGGTACAGCGGTGGGTAAAACGGCATGGCAGCGTTGCTTCCTGGCGCACTCATGGACTTTCGCCCAGTGCCAGCAGTCCGATGATGCAGACCACCGCCATGAGGGCCGCCACAAGTGCATAGCGGTAGAACGCAGCCTTTTCCTTGCCCTGCAAATAGGTGATCAGGGCTGTCGGAAGAAACTTGTCAAAGCGCATGCTGTGCTCCGTGTCGTGGTGGGCCGCGCGGTGATTTGCACTCCGGTAGAGCCACTATAGAAGTCGGCACCTTGATCTACATCAGAAGAACATCCTTTTATCGTGAGGAGGAACTGCTTGTTTTTTTCGTGACAATTGTCATGGTCGAGTTGGGCGCGCGCGGGCGAAGGGAGGCCATGCCGGTGGTTGGCGCAGGGGGCTGCGGGGGGAGGGCGTGCGCGGCCGTGCAGTGGCCGTGCGGGGGGGGGTAGCGGCGTCAGGCGCCGGGCGGCAATTGGCCCAGCTGGTGCTTGGTGGCGTAGGCGTACAGTTCCAGGCGGTTGTACACGCCCAGCTTGCGGTAGATCGACGTCAGGTGATTGCGCAAGGTGTGTTCGGAGATGAACAGCTGGTCCGCCAGCAGCTTGGCCGGCGTGCCGCTGCCGTGCACCAGCGCGGCGATGATCTTCCTTTCCTTGAGGGTCAGGCTGGCGATGGCGATGGCTTGCGCCGAGCCGCCGCCGGGCTGCGTCAGATGGGTGAGCATACGTCCCAGCATTGCGTGTTCCAGCCACAGTTCGCCCTGGTACACCTTTTCGATGGCTTTCAAGACCATCTCCGCCGGCGCGTCCTTGCTGACGATGCCGCGCGCGCCTTTCAGTACCGTCTGGTCCAGGATGGCCTGGTCGTGGCTGGCCGTCAGCACCAGCACGCGCGTGCTGCCGCATTGCGCCAGCGCGGGCAGGATGGCCAGCGAGCTGATGCCGCCCAGGTCCAGGTCCAGCACGATCACATCCGGTTGCAGCGCCTTCGCCTGCTCCAGCGCCTCGGCGCTGTCGGACGCCGTGGCGACCACGCGCATGCCCGAGTGCTCGCCGCCGATCAGCCGCTCCAGGCCCCACAGCATGGTCTTGTGATCGTCCACCAGCATGACGCTGATGACATGGCCGGCCGGAGGGATGTGGCGTAAGTCATTCATATGGGGATCTCGATCTGCACGGAGGTGTTGCCCAGCATGCCATGCGTGACGCGGGCGGTGCCGCCTAAGGCGGCGGCGCGCTCGGCCAGCGAGTCGGGCAGGAAGTCGGGGACGTGCGCGGCGGCGCATTCGTTGTCGATGCTGATGTGCAGCGCGCCCTGCACGCAGGTCAGCTTGACGGCGCCGTGGCGCGCCGACGTATGCTTGCGGATATTGCTCATGCCCTCGTTGACGATCTGGAACACTTCGGCCGCCAGGCGGTCGTTGATGTGCAGGTCGCCTTCGATATGCAGGGCGATGTCGATGCCATAGAATTCGCGGATCTGCGTGGCCTGGCGGCGCAGCGCGACCAGCAGTTCCGGCTCGCTTTGCACCTGCCCGTTCTTGAACGTGCGCGCGTAGCTGCGCAGGTCGGCGATTACCTGGCCCGACATGATGATCAGCTTTTCCAGCTCCGGCAGCAGCGGGTTGCCCGGTGTGGCTTCGTTGCGCAGGGCGGCCAGGCCATGGCGCAAGCCGATATACGGCTGCACGGCCGTGTCATGCAAGTCGCGCGCGATCTTTTCGCGCTCGCGCGAGGCCGCCTGCGACGCCAGGCGGTCGAGCAGATCGATGTTTTCAATGACGGGAAAGGCCTGCGCGCCGATATGGCTGAGAAACAGGGCGTCCGTCTTGCTCATGCTGGTGGCGGACACGATGAAGATGCGGCCTTTGCCATTGCGCAAGGGCAGCGGTGCGCTGATGAAGGCGTGCGCTTCGAGCAGTTCGGCCAGGCGGCCGCCCGCCGCGTCGTCGTGCCGCAGCCAGCGCCCGCTGTCGGGCTCGAGCATGCGCGCGCCGCCGGACCATGGCAGCCAGCGGCCGGCGGGCTGGTTGTACAGGGCGATCTTGTCGTACGGGAAAGCGAGCAGGGGGCTGGCCGCGTCGTCGCTGAGGAACGAACTCGTATGCACGACGCCCGTGCCCGTATGAATCACGCTGCGCAGCGACCAGACCCGCGTGCCCTTGTCCTGCATGATCAGCAGGCAACTGCGGCCGTTGAAATAACTGCGGGTTTTTTCCAGCACCGAGGTGATGGTCTGGTCGACGCCGAAGCGCGGATTGGACAGCTGGCTGACATCGCGCAGCAGCGCCAGGTGGCTGCGCTGGGTGATGGCCGAGCCGCCCCAGTAGGCGATCATGTAGCCGAGCGCCAGCAGGAAGGTGGTGCGCAATAGCAGGCGCGACAGTTCAGCATCCGTTTCGCCGAACAGGGCGGTGGCGGCAAACAGGCCGGCCGAGGCCAGGGTGATGCGCGCGCCCTCCTCGAAGCCCCGCTGGAACGACGAGGTCAGGATGGCAAAGAAAAAGAACAGGAAGAATAAATTGTTGTGGCTGCTGGTGGCAAACACGATCAGCGCATACCAGGTCACGTCCAGCCAGTACAGCAGGATGTCCTGCGGCAGGCTGAAGCCCAGCAGGGCCAGCACATAGAGCAACAGGCTGTGCATGGTGTAGGCGGAAAAGATCAGCCAGGTGATATTGCTCAGTTTGCCGGCGCTTTCGGGGTCGATGAACAGGGTCAGCAAGGTGGCGCTCGACAGCAGCAGGCGCATGCCGTTCACCATGGTCGTATCCATGCCGGCACCCGGCAAGCCGGATTTGAGGGGAGGATCGAGATTCACAAGCGCTCCTGGCCATGTCCCGCATGGGTGGGCCATGCGCAGGGATAGATACCACAGATAAATTCTTGTTATTGTTGCTGCAATCAGTGACGAGTCTACGCACACGCCGTAAAGATGTCTACTGGAATCATTTGCTCTGCGTTGCTTTTTTTATAGCGGCTGCGCCATCACGCGGTTGCGCCCGGCGCCCTTGGCCTGGTACAAGGCGCGGTCGGCGGCGCCGATCAGGGCGGAGATGGCCAGCGGCTGCTGCGGGTACTGCGTGGCGATGCCGATGCTAACCGTGATGTGCTTGACTTCATTGCCCGTCTTGGCATGCGGAATGCGCAGGTCGGCCGCATGCTGGCGGATCGCCTCGGCCATGCGCAGTGCCTGCGCCGCGTCCGTATCGGGCAGGATGGCGGCAAATTCTTCGCCGCCATAGCGGGCCAGCAAGTCGGTGGGGCGCTGCAGCATGGCGGCCAGCTCGGCCGCCACGCGGATCAGGCAATCATCGCCCTGCTGATGGCCGTAATGGTCGTTGTAATCTTTGAAATGGTCGATGTCGATCATCAGCAGCGACAGCGGGCTGCTGGTGCGCATGGCGCGCCGCACTTCCTTCTCGATCGCCACGTCGAAGTGGCGGCGGTTGGCGATGCCCGTCAAGCCGTCGGAAAAGGTTTGCGAGCGCAAGACCATGGTCTGTTCGCGCAGCAGCTTTTCGCGTCCCACGGCGATGGTGACGTCATTGATCTGGATCAGGCAGTGGCGCGGCGAATCGGGTAAATTGATCGGTGTGACGGCGATGGCTTGCTGCATGCGTTCCTCGGCGTCGTTGCCGCCCGTGGCCGCGCCATGCGTGTACAGCGCAAACGGCGCCTTGTGCAGGGTTTGCGACAGCAGCGACTGGAAATTGTCGCGCAGGGCCTGGGTGATGGCCGAATCGATGCGCTTGTGCCGCATTTCCGGGAAGACGGCGAAGAAATCCTGGCCCAGCACGGCGTCGGCCTGGCGGGCCGAGTGGCGCGCCATCCAGCTGTTCCACAGCACGATGCGGTGCTGTTCATCGAGCACGATGGCGCCCAGGTTCACGGCGCCGAGTATGCTCTCGAGCAGGGCGAGTCGATGCAATGCATCCGGCATGATCGTCACGCCTGTCCCAGGACCTTGGCCAGGTAGCGGCTGACCTGCTGTTTCAGGTCGTGCAGGGCGGACAGGTCGAGCACGAAGGCCACATAGCCATGGATCTGGTGCTTGGACAGCACGAAGTCGATATGCAGCATCAGCACGACGGCTTCGTCATCCTGGCCGCCGAACGAGGACAGGATTTCCGCGCTGGTGCCCACGTGGTACAGGGGCAGCGAGCCATGCAGTTCGCTGTCGAACAGGTTGGCCAGGGTCCCGACACAGGAGTTGAGGATGATGTTGCCGATCTCGCTCATCGCCTCCTGTTCCATCTCCGTCAGTTCCTGCAGCGGCATGGCGTCGCCCACCATCAGGCGCACGATTTCCAGGCTCTTGTCCTCGGGAAACATCAGGATGGCTTCGGTGGCGAAAGCGCCATCGTAATGCTGGCTGACGCCGCAGATGCGTTCGCCATCCTTCTTGCTGCCCAGCAAGGCGGCCGCGTCGGCACGGTTCAGGAAGGTGATCGACGGCACCGACATGGTGACTTCTTCATTCACGATCTCGCTCATGGCCGCCGCCGCATGGCCCACCCCGATGTTGAATATCTCTACCAGGGCATCATTCTCGAGTTCGGAAAGATTGACCATGCTCACAGTCCCAGTGATTCGATCAGCTGGTGGATGCGCGTTTCCGTGATCGGTTTTTCCATGAAGCCGACGCCCAGTTCGCTGGCGCGGTTGCGGGTGGCGTTCTGCACATTGGCCGTGACGAGAATGATGTGCGTCTGCGGGCACAGCGCGCGCAATTGTTCCGCCGCCGCGATGCCGCCCATGCCGGGCATGTTGACATCCAGTAGTATCAGCACAGGGGTGGCGGTCTTGACTTTCTCCAGGGCTTCCTCACCCGTCGCCGCCTCAATCACTTGCCAGTCGGCATGTTTGCTGAGGATGAACTGATGCGACATCAAACGTGAAACCCGGCTGTCATCGACAACAAGTACCTGTTTACTGTGATTCATGTGCTATTCCTGAAACGTCATATCGGTCAATCGTGCCATTTTCGCATATTTTAAAGGGCATAGAGTGTAAATGGACGCGCAATTGCCTTAGGGCAAGGTTTTCGCGCTTGCCTGTTGTATCGCGGCGCCTTGTCGGTCATGATGGCCGGCTGGCCGGGCTGGCAATCCGTTAAAATAGCGCCATTCCTCACTTTAGCCTGAATGCCATGACCCAAGACGAATTGAAGCAAGCCGTAGCCCGCGCCGCCATCGACTACGTAGTAAAAGGTGAAATCATCGGCGTCGGCACCGGTTCCACCGCCAATTTCTTCATCGATGAACTGGCCAAGATCAAGGACAGCATCAAAGGCACGGTTGCGTCGTCCGAAGCGACGGCCGCGCGCCTGGCCGGCCATGGCATTCCCGTCTTCGACTTGAACGATGTCGAGTCGATCGCCGTCTACATCGACGGCGCCGATGAAATCACGGCCAGCGGCGCCATGATCAAGGGCGGCGGCGCGGCATTGACGCGTGAAAAAATCGTTGCTTCCGTATCCAAACAGTTCGTCTGCATCGCCGACGGCTCCAAGCTGGTGGAAACCCTGGGCGCCTTCCCGCTGCCGGTGGAAGTGGTGCCGATGGCGCGCGCCGCCGTGTCGCGCCAGCTGGCCGCGCTGGGCGGCACGCCCCGCCTGCGCCTGAAGGCAGGCACCACCGAAGCGTTCATTACGGATAACGGCGGCGAGATCATCGACGTGCTGGGCTTGAAAATTGCCGACCCGGTGGCGCTGGAACAGCAGATCAACCAGATCGTCGGCGTCATCGCTGTCGGCCTGTTCGCCGTGCGCGGCGCCAACGTTTGCCTGCTGGGCATGCCGGATGGCGTGCGTACCCTGGCGTACTAAGATGATAGCCGGCGTTCGCCGGCATAGATGTGTTAAACGGCGGCCCCTTGCGGGCCGCTTGTCATGTGTGCCTGGCGGTACACGGCCACGGTGCGCAGCAAGCCGCCGAGGAAGATGCCGCTGAAGCAGCCATAGGCGAGGCAGACAGGTACGATGAAGCTGGCCGCATGGGCATAGGCGGGGGCGACGGCCAGGGTCACGGCGACTGCATATTTCATGCAGAAAATGCTCATCATCAAGATCATGGGTACCCAGCTGCCGGGGCGCTGCACGCTGCCCCGTTCGGGAATGGCGACTATCTTGCGCGCATCGGTCAGCATCCAGGCCAGTGCCGCGCCGGCGAGGGCGCCGGCGACCCAGGCGAACGGCGCCACGCCGGCCAAGCCGAAACTGCCATGTACGCCGCTCAGCGACAGGGCCAGCATGACCAGCGGAATGATGCACAGCTTGCGCAAGGTCACTTCGCGGGCGCGGCTGGCCAGCACGCCGCGGTAGACGAGAAAGCCCAGGATGGCCCAGACGTAGAGGGGAGTGTGGCTGAAGATTTGCTGCAACATGGTGTCCGCCTTGGTGTGAGGTTGTCGATGGACGTACTGTGCCAGCAGGCGGCGTGGGCGGCGAGCGGCTTGCGACGAAACGGGAAGGCGGTGCCGTGAAACGGCGGGGAACGGCGTGAAACGAAGGCGTAACTGCCCGTGACGTGGTCACGGGCAAGCGATAAAGCTTATTCCGTAGGTGGAACGTAACCCATGGCCGCATCGGCGCCATCGCCGAAGAAATGCTTTTCCATCTGCGTGGCCAGGTATTTGCGGGCGCGCGCGTCGGCCAGGTTCAGGCGGTTTTCATTGACCAGCATGGTCTGGTGCTTGAGCCAGGCAGCCCACGCTTCCTTCGACACGGATTCGTAAATCTTCTTGCCCAGTTCGCCCGGGTACGGCGGGAAATCCAGTCCTTCGGCTTCCTTGTTGAGTTTGATGCAGTGGATCGTGCGGGCCATCTGTGCTCCTGAATCAGTGTAGAGATAAAGCGTGATTATAAGGCACTTTGCGCCTGCCCTCGCGGGGCCGTCGCGGCTTGGCGACAAGCCGTTTGCCGCGCCCTTGCGCTGGATCAAATTTGATCTGCGCCGCCCTAGCTAGTAAGATGCCTTATCGCGCCAGCCGCTGGCGGCGCCTCTTCCAACCAAGTAGTAGCAATTAACCAATATGGAATCCCTATGACCTCAGTGAAAGTCCATGGCATCGATGTCAGCAATACAGGCAGCTTTGCGCTGTTTGGCGGCATCAACGTGCTCGAATCGCGCGATCTCGCCATGCGCGCTTGCGAAGAATACGTGCGCGTCACGCAAAAACTGGGCATTCCATATGTGTTCAAGGCCAGTTTCGACAAGGCCAACCGTTCATCGATCCATTCCTACCGCGGTCCGGGCCTGGAAGAAGGTATGCGCATCTTCCAGGACGTGAAGGCGGCGTTCGGCGTGCCCGTGATTACCGACGTGCATGAACCATGGCAGGCGCAGCAGGTGGCCGAAGTGGTGGACGTGCTGCAATTGCCCGCCTTCCTGGCGCGCCAGACGGACCTCGTCGTGGCCCTGGCGAAAACCGGTAAAGTCATCAACATCAAGAAGCCGCAATTCCTCAGTCCTGGCCAGATGGCCAATATCGTCGAGAAATTCAAGGAAGCGGGCAACGATCAATTGATCCTGTGCGACCGCGGTACCTGCCTCGGCTACGACAACCTGGTGGTCGACATGCTGGGCTTTGGCGTCATGAAGAAGACGTGCGACGACTTGCCGATCATCTTCGACGTCACGCATGCCCTGCAGCAACGCGACCCCGGCGGCGCCGCTTCGGGCGGCCGTCGCCAGCAAGTGGCGGACCTGGCCCGCGCCGGCCTGGCTGTCGGCATCGCCGGCCTGTTCCTGGAAGCCCACCCTGATCCCGACAACGCCCGCTGCGACGGCCCCAGCGCCTTGCCGCTGGACCAGCTGGAACCGTTCCTGGCGCAATTGAAGGCGCTCGACGACCTGGTCAAGTCGTTTGCCCCGCTGAACATCAAGTAATGATGTTTCAGTAAAGAAAAAGCCCGGCATGCCGGGCTTTTTCAGTTTTACAGTGTCTTGATCAGCACCTGGGATTTACGTTGCCAGTTATACATATGCTGGCGGTCCTTCGGCAAATCGTCGACCGTGGCCGGCACGAAGCCCCGTTTCTTGAACCAGTGCGAGGTGCGCGTGGTCAGCACGAACAGCTTGTTCAGGCCGGCGGCGCGGGCGCGGTTTTCCATGTGTTTCAGGATGCGTTCGCCGTCGCCCTGGGCTTGCACTTCCGGGTTCACCGTCAAACATGCCATTTCTGCCATCTTTTGCGCGGGGAACGGGTACAGGGCGGCGCAGCCGAAGATCACGCCGTCATGCTCGATGACGGAGAAATAATCGATTTCGCGCTCGATCAGCTCGCGGCCCCGCTTCACCAAAGTGCCGTCCGCTTCCAGCGGTTCGATCAGTTTGATGATGCCGCCCACGTCTTCGATGGTGGCCTGGCGCAAGCTTTCCAGGTTTTCATGGCTGATCATGGTGCCCACGCCATCATGGGTAAACAATTCCAGCAGGGCGGAACCATCCATCGAGAACGGCACGATGTGCGAGCGCTCGACGCCGTTGTGGCATGCTTTGACGCAATGTTTCAGGTAAAACGCCGTGGCGTCGGGCAAGAAGCCCGCCATCAGCACGGCTTCGGCCTGGTGCGATGACAGTTCGCGGATTTCCACGCCCGTCGCGTCTTCCATCATCGGTGTTTCGGTGATGAAAATCAGCTTGTCCGCGTGCAGGGCGATGGCGGCGCTGCAGGCCACGTCTTCCATGGTCAGGTTGAACGCTTCACCGGTGGGTGAAAAGCCCAGCGGCGACAGCAGCACCAGGCCGTCCGAACCGAGGATGGAATGGATGGTTTCGGCGTCGACCTTGCGCGTGATGCCCGTCAGTTCCAGGTCCACGCCATCGATCACGCCCAGCGGGCGCGCCGTGATGAAGTTGCCGGAAATGATACGGATGGCCGCATGCGACATGGGCGTGTTCGGCAAGCCCTGGCTGAACGCGGCCTCGATATCGAGGCGCAGCTCGCCGGCGGCTTCCTTCGCGCATTCCAGCGCGGCAATGTCCGTGATGCGCACGCCGTTGTGGAAGCGGCCTTCGACGTTACGCAAGGCCAGTTGTTCCGCCACCTGCGGCCGCGAGCCGTAGACGACGGTGACATTGATGTCCAGCGCATGCAGCAGGGACAAATCATGGGCCAGCACCTGCAGCGCCCCGGCGCTGACGAGTTCACCGGGGAAGGCGACCACGAAGGTCTTGCCGCGAAAGGCGTGGATGTAGGGCGCGACTGAGCGCAGCCATTGGACGAATTGGGTAGGGTTTTCCATTAAGCGCATTATAATTCGCTGCGCGATGTGCGCGCTTAAAATACCTGTAAAAAACAATGTCTTCAGCCAGCAATAAGTCTTCCCCTCCTTCCACCGTTGCAAATGTGCCCGCCAGCGGGGATGTTTCCGCGCCTGCCGCCACGCCTGCGCAGGGCCGTCCACGCCCGCCCGTGAGCCAGCAAAGGCAGCAGCCTCCGCGCGCGGAACAGCAGAAACAGCAACAGCAGCAGCGATCGGGAGAGGGCAAGCCCCAGGCCGCGCGCCCGCCGCGCGAGGGGCAGGAAAGCCGCGAAGCCCGCGACGCTGCCCGCGCCGCGCGCGAAGCGGAAAAGGCTTTCCGCAACCCGCTGCCGCCGATCACGTATCCGGAAGACTTGCCCGTCTCGGGCCGGCGCGCGGAAATCGCCAAGGCCCTGACGGAAAACCAGGTGATCATCGTCTCGGGCGAGACGGGTTCCGGCAAGACGACCCAATTGCCGAAGATTTGCCTGGAACTGGGACGCGGACAGAAGGGCTTGATCGGCCACACGCAGCCGCGCCGTATCGCCGCCTCGTCGACGGCCAAGCGCATCGCGCAGGAGCTGGGCACGCCGCTGGGCGAGACGGTCGGCTTTAAAGTCCGCTTTGCCGACACCTTGACGAAGGGCGCGTCCGTCAAGCTGATGACGGACGGTATCTTGCTGGCCGAGACGCAGACCGACCCGTTGTTGAAAAATTACGACACTATCATCATCGATGAAGCGCACGAACGCAGCCTGAACATCGACTTCCTGCTCGGCTATCTGAAGCAGCTGCTGCCGCGCCGGCCCGACCTGAAAATCATCATCACCTCGGCGACCATCGACGCGGAACGCTTTGCGCGCCATTTTGGCACGCCGGAAAAACCGGCGCCCGTGATCGAAGTGTCGGGCCGTCTGTACCAGGTGGAAGTGCGCTACCGCCCCGTGGAGCGCGAACAGGTGGCCATGCCGGGTGCCGCCAACCCTGACAAACCTGGCCAGAGGACGGCTGCCGCGCGCGAAAAGCGCGATTTGATGGATGCCGTCGTCGATGGCGTGGAAGAGCTGTGCCGCATCGGTTCGGGCGACGTGCTGGTGTTCTTGCCGGGCGAGCGCGAAATCCGCGACTGCGCCGAAGCGCTGCGCAAGCACCACCCGCCGCACGTGGAAATTTTACCCCTGTTCGCCCGCCTGTCGGCCGAAGAGCAGGAGCGCGTCTTTAAAACCAGCAATGCGCGCCGCATCGTGCTGGCTACCAACGTGGCGGAAACGTCGCTGACGGTGCCCGGCATCCGCTACGTGGTCGATGCGGGCCTGGCGCGGGTGAAGCGCTACAGCTACCGCAACAAGGTGGAACAGCTGCAGGTCGAGCCGATCGCCCAGTCGGCCGCCAACCAGCGCGCCGGGCGTTGCGGCCGCGTGGCCGACGGCGTCTGCATCCGCCTGTACGAAGAGCAGGATTATTTGCTGCGCCCGAAATTCACGGAGCCGGAAATCCTGCGCTCCTCGCTGGCGGCCGTCATCCTGCGCATGAAATCCCTGCACCTGACGGACGTGGAAACCTTCCCCTTCATCGAGCCGCCGCTGGCGCGCGCGGTGGCCGACGGCTATCAGCTGCTGCAGGAGCTGGGCGCCGTCGATGAAGTCAATAAACTCACGCCGCTGGGCAACAAGCTGGCCAAGCTGCCGCTGGACCCGCGCGTGGGCCGCATGATCCTGGCCGCGCTCGACAACGCCTGCCTGACGGAAGTGCTGATCGTCGCCTCTGCCCTGTCCGTGCAAGACCCGCGCGACCGCCCGATGGAGCATCAGCAGGCGGCCGACGAGGCGCACAAGAAATTTGCCGACGAAAAATCGGAATTCCTCAGCTATCTGAAAATCTGGCGCTGGTTCGAGTCCGCCATCGAGCACAAGAAAACCAACCGCCAACTGCAAGACAATTGCCGCACGAATTTCCTGTCGCAGATGCGCTTGCGCGAATGGCGCGACGTGCACTCGCAGTTGTTGACCATCGTCAAGGAACAGGGCTGGCGCCTGAACGAAGCACCGGCCACCTATGATAATCTGCATATGGCCTTGCTGACTGGCTTGCTGGGCAATATCGGCTTCAAGGGAGAGGACGAGCCGGGCGCGGGCTACCTGGGCGCGCGCGGCATCAAGTTCCATATCTGGCCCGGCTCCTCGCTGCTGAAAAAACCGGGCAAGTGGATCATGGCGGCCGAGTTGGTCGACACGACGCGTTTGTACGCGCGCTGCGTGGCGCAGATCCAGCCCGAATGGCTGGAAAAGGTGGGCGAGCACCTGCTGAAGAAATCGTGGGGCGAGCCGCGCTGGGAAAAACGCTCGGCGCAGGTGACGGCGTCCGAGCGGGCTACTCTGTATGGCCTGGTGGTGTACAGCCAGCGGCGCATCAATTACGGCAATTTCAACTTGCCGGAAGCGCGCGAAATCTTCATCCGCGATGCGCTCGTGGGCGGCGACTTCGACACGCGCGCGCCGTTCTTTGCGCACAACCATAAACTGATCAAGGACATCGAAAACCTCGAGCACAAATCGCGCCGCCTGGACGTGCTGGTCGACGATGAACTGATCGCCGCCTTCTACGACAAATTGCTGCCGGCGGACGTGTGCAATGGCGCCGGTTTCGAGAAATGGCATAAAGAGGCCATACGCGAGAATCCGAAGCTGCTGTACCTGAACCGCGAAGAGCTGATGCGCCACGAGGCGGCCGGCGTGACCACCGACCTGTTCCCGAAAACCATGTCCGTGACGGGCCTGGAAATGGGCCTCACGTACCACTTCGAGCCGGGCAGCGTGCGCGATGGCGTGACGTTGTCGGTACCCCTGTATGCCTTGAACCAGTTGCCGCGCGAACGCTGCGAATGGCTGGTGCCGGGCATGCTGAAGGAAAAAGTGCATCTGCTGCTCAAATCGCTGCCGCAAAAGCTGCGTCGCCACTGCGTGCCGCTGCCCGATTACGCGGCCAAGTTCTGCGAGCGCGTGCATGCAGCGGGCGTGTTTGGCCGCGGCGACCTGATCGACGCCATCATCCTCGACATCCGCACGCAGATCACGATCAATGTGCTGACGACGGATTTCAAGCCGGAAACCTTGCCTGCCCATCACTTCATGAATTTCAAGGTGATCGACGAGCATGGCCGCCAACTGGACATGGGCCGCAACCTGGCCACCCTGCAAGCGGAATTCGGCGGCCAGGCGCGCCAGAGTTTCCAGAAACTGGCCGAAGTGTCGGGCGTGTCCGGCACGGGCACGCCCGGTGCCAAGGTGGCGGGCGCGCAAGTGGCGTCGCGGCTGCAGGCGCAAGCGCAGGGTGCCGCTGCTGCCGCTGGCAAGGGCGGCGCGCCGGCCAAGGGCGCAGCCGCTGCTGCGGCGCCGGCATCAGGCAATGCCACCGTCTCGCAGCACATGGGCTTGACGGGCTGGACCTTTGGCGAATTGCCGGAGTTGCTCGAAATCGTGCAAGGCAAGCTGACCCTGATCGGCTTCCCCGCGCTGGTCGACAAGGGCACGCATTGCGACCTGGAAGTGTTCGATGACCCGACGGTGGCCGCCCGCACGCACAAGGTGGGGTTGCGCCGCCTGTTCGCGCTGCAAATGAAGGAGCAGATCAAGTACGTCGAGAAAAGCATCCCCGGTTTGCAGCAGATGGGCATGCAATTCATGGCCCTCGGTTCGCAGGAAGAGTTGCGCGAGCAAATCATCAACAAGGCGCTCGATATTGCTTGCCTGCAAGATCCGCTGCCGCTGGACGCCGCCTCGTTCGCCAAGCGCCAGGCGGAAGGCAAGTCGCGCCTGGTCTTGCTGGTCAATGAAATCGCCCGTTTGCTGTCGCAAGTACTGACGGAATTCCACGGCTTGCCCAAGCGCCTGCAGAATATTCCTGCGGCGGCGGCCACCGATATCCAGTCGCAGCTGCAGGGACTCGTGCATAAGCGTTTCCTGACGGAAAACGAGTACACGCAGCTGGCGCATTTCCCCCGTTACTTAAAAGCGATCAATGTGCGCCTGGAAAAGCTGCGCGCCGACCCAGCGCGCGACACCAAGTTGATGGCCGAGTGGCAATCGGCGGCCGCGCCGTATGTGCGCCAGACCAAGGACCGCCAGGCTGGCAAGAACACGGACCCGAAACTGGTCGACTTCCGCTGGATGCTGGAAGAGCTGCGCGTGTCGCTGTTCGCGCAGGAATTGCGCACGCCGATGCCTGTTTCGGCCAAGCGCCTGCAAAAGGTATGGGAGTCCATGCAGCGCTAGGTTTTTTGCCCCCGGCCCACGCGTAGGTCGCATGACGCGGTTTTACCGCTAGTCCGGCCGGCGTTGATCCTGCTCATCATCGCCGAGCGATGAGCGCGAGTCACCCTGGCTGCTGCCCGTGCCGGCGCGGCTGCCGCTCATGGAGGTGCCGGACATGCTGCCTTCGCTGCCCGATTGCAGGCTGGCGCCGCCGCGCAGGTCGCTGCCCGATGGCATGCGGCTGCCTGCCATGGCGCCGCTGCCGTAGCGCGTGCCGCTGCCATAGAAGGCTTCCATCTGCTGGTTCCATGCTTCGCTGCCCATGTCGGGCCAGTTGTTCTTGTCGAAGCCGGGGGCGTCTTTCAGCAGGTCTTTGTCCACGTTGAGCAGGAAGCGCTTGTTGACGGTGTCCAGGGTCAGGCGTTCCCAGGGCACGGCAAACAGCTTGTCGCCCATGCCCAGGATGCCGCCGAAGGACAGCACGGCATAGGCGATCTGGCCCGTGCGCATGTCGAGCATGATTTCCTTGATGTCGCCCAGCTCCTCGTCGTTGTGATTGTAGACATCGTCGCCGAGCAGGGTATCTGCCCCCATCAGTGCCGGCCCCGGGCCGTCGTGGTTGCGGTACATGCCCAGGATGTCGCGGTCCAGATAGCTCATGGTGTTCTCTCCTCTGGTGAAGTGCGGATCGAACATCCAGATTAAGCATGCGCACGAGGTCGCGCTTGATCTGCCTCAATCGTGCCAGCGGCACTTTTATCCGTGTGCAAACGTACGGTGTTGCCAGACAATTGCGGTACTCTATGCATTCTACGGAGGAGGCCGCACATGCTGACGATGCAACGATGCAGTGGGATGAACTTGCGGTACGCTCCACCACGCCATGCGCGCCGCTTGCCATGGTAAAGCCCGCCACCAAATGGCTGCGCGGGCTGCTGCGCGCCGGTAAGGCGCAGCAGCGCACGGCCAGCAAGCTGGCCAAGGTGCTGTTCGGGCCCGTGCCGGCCAAGCCCAAGGCCAAAGCCCGCAGCAAGGTCGTGGCCAAGACCACGCAGGCGAGCCACAAGCCGCGCGCCAGGCCCGCCAGCGACGCGCTGCCCGCCCTGGCGCCCTTCGCCACGCCCCTGTCGCCACCGCGCGTGCGCAAGCGAACGGCGCCCCCGCCGGGCAAGTGGCTGGCCGCCCACTATGCGCCGTTGCCGGAACTGGGGCAGTTGCCGGGCCGGCGCCTGCCATATTTCCTGTACCTGCCCGAGAAGGCGCCGAGCGCCGCCATGCGCAGCCGGGGCCGGCCGCTGCTGGTGATGCTGCACGGCTGCGAGCAGAGCGCCACGCAATTTGCCGAAGGCACGCGCATGAACCGCCTGGCCGAGCGCAAGGGCTATGCCGTGCTGTATCCGCAACAATCGCTGCGCTCGCACGCACGCCGCTGCTGGAAGTGGTACGACAAGCTGACGCAGGACGGCGGCGGCGACGTGCGCCTGATCGTCGGCGCCATCGAGCAGGTGGCGGCCCGCTATGCGATCGACCGCGCGCGCATCTATATCTGCGGCATTTCCGCCGGCGCCGGCATGGCGCATATCGTGGCCCTGAACCACCCGCAGCTGTTCGCCGCGCTGGGCCTGCATTCCGGGCCCGTGTTTGGCGCCGGGCATAACCTGATCGGCGCGCTGGGCGTGATGCAGCATGGCGCGGCCGCCCGCGCCGACGCGGCCATCGATGAAGTGCTGGTGCGCCAGCCCGCGTTTCCCCGCCTGCCCACCATCCTGCTGCAAGGGCTGGCTGACAAGGTGGTGCGGCCCATCAACCAGACGCAACTGGTGCGCCAGAGCGTGCGCGTCAACCGCTTGCCGGTCGATACCGTGGTGACGGCGCAGCGCCTGCCTGGCGGCGCGGCGGGCGGGCGCAATCCGGCCCATGCGTATGCGCTGCACGATTACCAGGTGGACAAGCAGGTGCTGCTGCGCGTGGCGCAGGTCGAGCACCTCGAGCACGCCTGGAGCGGCGGCGACGCCAGCCTGCCGTTCAACGACAAGGCCAAGCCCGACGCCAGCAAGATGCTGCTCGATTTCTTCGCCAGCCACCGCCGCCGATAAGCCGCCGTGCCGCGCGCCGCAACGGTGCGCAGGCACTGGTACGCATCGTTCTTCCCTTCCTCGCAGGGCCGCTGCCGCACGCCGGCACGCCGGCCGCGCCCTTTCCGGCGCCGATTTCCAATGCCGCAGCAGCACGGTTTTTCATTAAGTGGTATTGCTGCGGTATTTAAAAATCACAAAAATAGGCGCTAAAAATACTAACTGGTATACAATTGGTACACGTTTTCAGTGAAGTCGTGTCCGCCGTCCCATGCCCCGACAGCCGGTACGCACTGACGGCAGCCACCCACGTTACGGAACGCGCCATGTCCATCAAGTCCAAGCAGTTGCTGTGGTTTTTTGCGTTTTTCCTCGTCTTTGAACTGAATATCTATCTGTCGAACGACATGATCATGCCGGCGATGCTGGGCATCGTCGGCGAGTTCCAGGCGGAGGCGAAATTCGTCCCCTTGTCCCTGAGCCTGTATCTGCTGGGCGGCAGTTCCCTGCAGATATTCCTGGGGCCCCTGGCCGACGCCATCGGCAAGCGCAAGCTCGTGTTGACCGGCAATACCTTGTTCCTGCTGGCCACGTTGGCCGTGCCATTGACCGCTTCGATCGAGCAATTTCTCGTCGCGCGTTTCATCCAGGGCATGGGCTGCTGCTTCATCTTCGTCGGCTATGCCATGATCCATGAACTGTTCGACGACATGGCGGCCGTCAAGCTGAGCAGCATCCTGTCGAGCACCACCATCCTCGCGCCCCTGGCCGGTCCCATCCTCGGCAGCGCCATCATCAGCCGGCTGGACTGGCGCTACGTGTTTTTCCTCTCCGGCCTGCTGGCGCTGCTGTCCTTGCTGGGCCTGTGCAAGACCATGCCGCGCACGCCGGCGCCGGTCGCTCGGCTGGACCTGGGCGCCATCGCGCGCAGCTATGGCGCTATTTTCAGCAATCGGCGCTTCATGTTCGGCATGTTCACGGCCGGGCTGGCCACCGTGCCCCTGACGGCCTGGATCGGCTTTTCGCCCCTCTTCGTGCTGCAGGAAATGGGCGCCTCCTACGCCACGTATATCGCCCTGCAATGCGTGATCTTGTCCGGTTTCGTTCTCAGCAGCATCGCCATCCAGCGCCTGCGCCAGGATTTCCCCCTCGTGTCCCTGTTGCGCCTGGGCGGGCTGATCGCGGCCGCCGGCATGCTGGGCGCCGGCGCGGGCCGCCATCACGTCGACGTGTTTGCGGCCTGCATGTTTGTCTATTCCATCGGCTTCGGCCTGTTCAACGGCGCCCTGATCCGCAGCGCGCTCACGGCCAGCAGGGAATCGATGACCTTGACGACGGCCGCCATGAGCTTGCTGTACTGCATTTATCTGTCCGCCTGGCTGCAGCTGTACAACGTGCTGTGCCAGCGCTTCGGCTATGCGTTGGAAACGTATGCATTGCTGAATATCCCCGTCATCGTGGTCATCACGGCCTGCCTGCTGCTGTTCACACGGGGCATGGCGGGACGCCGGGAAAGGGAGGTGCTGCTCGCCCGGCACTGATGGCGCAACGATGCGCATGTTGTCGACCTTGTTTTACCTCCTGCGACGTTTATTGACACTCTCCTGCGGAAAATGGTGCGCCCATGAAAATAGATGACCTGGCCTCGAAACACGATCAAGCAAAGATTTTCAACCTGGAATACGAGTTTCGCATCAACCGGCTGAAACTCGATTACATCACCCTGGCCGATGTCCGGCCGGCCGGCAGCGACCTGGAGCAATTGGCCGCGGAGCACCAGGCGGGCATCGCGGCCCTGCGCAGCTTCGTCGCCCTGAACTTCAACCATTTCAATGCGGCAAGCTGTTCCTCGCTCAGCTGCATTCCCACGCGCGCGCTCGGCGAGGACGAGCGTTACCTGCACCGCATCTGGATGGGCGGACCCTTGCCGGCCATCGCCTGCGAGGCGGTCCAGCAGTGGGGCGCGGCGCTCGACGACGTGCGCTGCAACGGCGGCGCGCCGTATGTTTCCATCCTGTGGGTGTGGGACGCGCAGCAGTTGCGCGATGACGAGCGCTTCAGCCCCACGGGCGGCGCCGGGCGCTACACGATAGGCCGCTACGACATCGGCGGCACGACCCTGCATATCAATTCGCTGCGCGCGCTGGCGCTGGACTTCGCGCCGGCCCGCTTCGATATCCTCGATACCCTGCATACGCAGCGCTACTTCGCCACCTTGTCCGATTATTTCCGCATCCTCATCATGTGCGAGTACGGCGGCCTGTATATGGATGTGGATACGATCCCGCACAATCCGGCGACGATTTTCCTGATGAAGCCGGAAGTGCCCGATTATTTCCAGCGCAAGGATGATGACAGCGAAGAGCGCCGGCATGTCAGCTGGATGAATTTGTTTCTCGATGAAACGGGCATGCTGATCGCCAAGAAGAACGATGCGGCGCTGCGTGTGATCCAGCGCAATGTGAACCGCGCGTATGCGGGTATCGATGCGCAGATTCCCCGTTCCTGCCCGCAATTCGAGGCGCGGCTGTTCGGCCAGTTTTATGCCGAATGGAAGAAAAACCTGGGCGTGACCCTGCTCAGCCATGCCGAGTTTTACCAGCGCTATTGCGTGCTGTATGACGGCGCGCGGGAAGCGGTGGCGGGTGGCATCCGCGGCATGCGCCTGCTGGACGATATCATTACCGACATGCACATCCCCTTGAGCGACGAGGAACGGCGCGCGTATGCGCGCTGCGTGGCGCGGCTCGACGAAATCGGCTGGCAACTCGACGATCCTTTGATCTTGCCCAATATCGTCGACGTGTTCAATATCGAGGAAGTGCCGCGCATGGCGTATGCTGCCCAATTGCGGGCGGATATCGAGCATTTCCACTATTACTCGGTGCTGTCGGACGATCCGCAGCTCGACCGCGTGAATGACGTTTTTTGCCGCTACCTGCTGGCCCATCGTTCGCAGCATATTGCCGCCGGCAACTTCTGGCGCCCCACCGTGGGCCGCCACGGCAGCCGCATGCCAACCGCCGGCGATACCGCCCCGTCCGGCGACGAAGTTCAGGCTCAGGCGGGCTTGCTGTCGCATGCGCCGCTCACGCTGGTGCCGGGAGAACTGCTGGGCGACGAGGCAAAGAACCGCATGGCCAAATTGCTGTTTGCCACCAGCTACCTGGAATACTGTTCGTTCGGCAATAAACTCAATCTGCAGTTCGTCGAATTGCAGCGGCGGCAGAACATCGACCCGTACCTGGCGCACATCCACGGCCTGCATGACGAGGACGGGCGCTTCATCGGCTTCTTTACGGCCGCGACGATGGACGAGTTCCAGGCTTGCGGCGCCGTCTCGTATTACCGCGATGACATGAAGGCGCTCGACGATGCGTATGACGCCTTCGTGCTCGCGCATGCGCGCGCCGACGACTGTTTCGTCAGCAGCTTGGCCATCGACGAAAAATACCGGGGCCAGGGTTTATTCAGGCAGATGTTCCATGAGATCCGCGACCTGTCCAGCCGCAAGGGCTGCGCGCGCATCACCCTGACGGTGTGGGAAAAGAGCGAAGCGCTGCAAGTGTATCTGCACAAGGGTTTTCGCAGCGTGGGCACGTTCGACTATGCCTACAGCCTGTTCTATGACCGGCTGCATTTCCTCGTGTATGAAGGAAACTGAGGAAGGTAACTGAGGAGGGAGAACGAGGGAGAACAGGGGCGGCCGGCAGCCGCCCCGTGTAGTGTCTTACAGGGCCAGGAAGGCCAGGCCCGCCACGGCCGTCGGCAGCAGGGCACCCGCCAGCAGGCCGACGGCGCCGATCGATTCATCCTTGAAGCCGCGGCGCAGCAGGGCCACGCCGGCCGGGTTCGGCGCATTGGCGATGACGGTCAGGCCGCCACCGGCCACGGCGCCGGCCATCAACATGTATTTCGCTTCGTCCGTCATGCCGACGATCAGCGAACCGAGGTAGGTGAGGGCTGCATTGTCTGTAATCGCCGTCAAGCCCAGGGCGCCGAAGAACAGGGCCAGCGGTTTCAGGCTGGAAACGATGGGCTGCAGCCACCATTGCTGCATGCCGCCCAGCACCACCAGGCCGCCCAGGAAGAAGCCGACCAGCAAGCCTTCCTTGAGGATCAGCGGGCTTTGATAGCGCTCATACGCCTGCACGAAGCCGAGGAAGAACAGGAACAGGCCGATGAACAGCACGGGATGGTGCGCCAGGGTGACGACGCCGGCCAGCACGATCATGTGCACCAGGCTGACGGCCAGCGGCACTTTCGGCGCTTCCACTTCGCCAGCCTTCGGCTTGATGTCGGAGGTGTTGCTGTGCAGATATTTGCGCAGCAAGATGCTCACGCCCGTGGCGTTGACCAGCACGGCGATGGCGGCCTTCCAGCCGAAGTGGGTGGCCATGTAGGCGCTGTCCCAGTTCCACGTGGTGGCCACCATCAGCACGGGCGGCGCCGCGTACGAGGTGAGGGTGCCGCCGATGGAAACGTTGACGAAGAGCACGCCCAGCGCGCCGTATTTCAGCCATTCAGGGATGCCCGGGCGGAAGATTTGCGGCGCCAGCATCAGCGCGGCCAGGGTCATGGCGGCCGGTTCCGTGATCAGGGAGCCCGTCAGGGGCACGAGCGCCAGGCCCAGCCAGACGAGGGCCAGTTCCGTGCGCAGCGGCATCACGCGCGCCACGCCCTTCAACAGGCGCTGCACGGCGTCGAGCACGGGGCGCGAGGCGGCCACCACCATGACGACAAAGACGAACAGCGGCTCCGTGTAATGGCGCGACTCGGCATACTCGATGGCCGCATCGCCGCCCGAGACAAAGGCCATGATGATGATCAAAATGAAAGCCCAGAAGCCGAACACGACTTCCACTTCGCCCAGCAAATGCAGCAAGCCCGCATGGCGGGGATGGCGCCGCGATAATGTTTCAAACGACTTGGCGGCGAAGGTATGGATGAGCGCGAGGCCGAAGACGATGGCGCTGATGAGTTGGATGGTGGTCAAATGCGTTTCCTTATGGACGGAGGAAGCCGCCCGGTGCATTGCCGAGCGGTAAGGAGAGTGCTTATGGTACAGCAATCGATGTGAAAAACGGTGTTTTTCGGACGTCGCGGGACGGCCCCCGGATGGGGATGCGCAGATATGCCTTGCCAAAAGGGGGACTGGATAGTACTGTATATGCATACAGTATTCATCTTCATATTCAATTATGCAACATTCCCAATTGATGGCCTCGCCGGAAGCCTTGCACCCGTCCCTGTGGCGCGCATCGCAGCTGGGGCAGGGCGCCACGCGCTGCCTGGACACGGGCTTTGCCGCCCTGTCCGCGCAGCTGCCCGGCGGCGGCTGGCCCTGCGGCAGTCTCATCGATCTGCTGGTGCAGCAGCCGGGCAGCGGCGAAGTGCGGCTGCTGGCGCCCGCGCTGGCGCAGCTGCCCGGCTTGCCCATCGTGCTGCTGCAACCGCCCCACCCGCCGCAGGCGCTGGCCCTGGCCGCGCAGGGGCTGGCGCCGTCGCAACTGCTGTGGCTGAAGAGCGCCGGCAGCAAGGATGCCCTGTGGGCGGCGGAAAACATCTTGCGCAGCGGCACGTGCGGCGCCTTGCTGTTCTGGCAGCCGCACGTGCGCGCCGACAGCCTGCGCCGCCTGCACCTGGCCGCGCAGTCCGGCAACACCCTGTTCTGCATGCTGCGCCCCTTGCATGGCGCGCAGGATGCGTCGCCGGCGCCGCTGCGCCTGTCCGTGCGCCCGGCCGCCGGCGGCATCGAGATCGGCTTCATCAAGCGCCGGGGACCGCAGCGCGACGCGCCCCTGTTCCTGCCCCTGCAACCTCCTTCATTACTGCTACGCCATGCGACTCTGGATCGGCCTGTACCTGCCCCGGCTCCCGCTCGAAGTGTTTTGCCCGCGCTGGTCGGCTGACCTTCTCGGCGTGGTGCTGGAGCAGGAGCAAGTGATGGCCGTGTCGCCGCTGGCGCGGGCGGCGGGCATCCGGCCGGGCATGCGCCGCGCGGGCGCGCTGATGCTGGCGCCGCAGGCGCGCCTGCACGAGCGCTCTTTGGCACTGGAGGCGCAGGCGCTGCAAGCGGTGGCGCTGGCGCTGCTGCAATATTCGCCGCTGGTGGCGCAGGGCGAGGAAGCGACCCTGCTCGTCGATGCGGGCGCCAGCCTGCGCCTGTTCGGGGGCGTGCGCGCCCTGTGCCGGCAGATTGCGGCCAGCTTGCGCGCGCTGGGCTACACGGCTCAGCTGTCGTGCGCCCCCACGGCGCGCGGCGCCTGGCTGCTGGCGCGCGCCGGGACGCGCCGGAGCCGCGTGCTGGGCATGGAGAGCCTGGTGCGCCGTCTCGACGGCTTGCCATGCGCCTTGCTGCCGCCCGCGCGCCCCTGGCTGGAATGGCTGGACGGCATCGGCTGCCGCACCCTGGGACAGTTGCGCCACTTGCCGCGGCCCGGCTTGCAGCGCCGCTGCGGCGGGGCCTTGCTCGACATGCTCGACGATGCGCATGGCCACGGCACGGAACTGTACCTGTGGCTCGAAGCGCCGCCCACGTTTTGCGCCAGCCTGGAACTGTTCGACCGCGTGGAGCACGCGGAAGCGCTGCTGTTCGGCGCGCGCCGCCTGCTGCAGCAAATGACGGGCTGGTTGTGCGCGCGGCAATTCGCCGTCGAACGCATCCAATTGCTGCTGGCGCACGAGCGGGGCAGGGTGGCGCGCCCGCCCACCGTCATCGACCTGGCCCTGGGCGAGGCCGTCTGGCGCGACGAGCATTTATTGCGCTTGCTCAAGGAACGCCTGGCGCAGCTGGTGCTGGACGCGCCCGTGATCGGCCTCACCCTGGAAGCGCTGCAGGTGCAGCCGATGGCGCCGCCCAGCGACACCCTGTTTCCCGAGCCGGGCGGCACGCCGCAGGAGCGCCAGCGCTTGCTGGAATTGCTGGTGGCGCGCCTGGGCGCCGAGAATGTCTTGCAGGCGGCGCCGCGCGCCGATTATCGCCCCGAGGCGGCCAACCAGTGGCTGCCGCTGCCGGCCAAGCCAGGCGCACAAAACGCGCAGCCGGACTTGCCGCCCGGCTTGTCCAGCATGCCCCGTCCCGGCTGGCTGCTGGCCCAGCCCATCGCCCTCCTGATGCGCGAACACCGGCCGTTTTATGGCTCGCCGTTGAAAATGGTGTCCGTCGCCGAACGCATTGAGGCGGGCTGGTGGGGGCAGTCGCAGGCGCGCGATTATTTCATTGCCGAAGGACTCGATCACGCCCATTACTGGGTCTACCGCGAACGCATCGCCGGCAGCGGAGAAGATGCCGCGCCGCGCTGGTTTTTGCATGGCTTGTTTGGCTGAATGCGTTGTCCTGCTGAAACTGTCATGCTTGGCTATACTTGCCTGCTTGTGCCACGTCATACACCTCAAAAGGATTTTCATGTCCCAACTTTCCGACTTCCCCATCACCCAAAAATGGCCTGCCCGGCATCCCGAGCGCTTGCAGCTGTACTCGCTGCCGACGCCGAACGGCATCAAGGTCTCCATCCTGCTGGAAGAGCTGGGCCTGGCGTACGAGCCGCACCTGGTCAGCTTCGAGCAAAACGACCAGCTGTCGCCCGCCTTCCTGTCCCTCAATCCGAACAACAAGATTCCCGCCATCCTCGACCCGGACGGTCCCGATGGCAAGCCGCTGGCCCTGTTCGAGTCGGGCGCCATCCTGCTGTACCTGGCCGAGAAAACGGGCAAGTTCATCCCGCAGGACGCGGGCTTGCGCTATGAAACGATCCAATGGCTGATGTTCCAGATGGGCGGTATCGGCCCCATGTTTGGCCAGGTGGGCTTCTTCCACAAATTCGCCGGCAAGGATTACGAGGACAAGCGGCCGCTGGAACGCTATATCGGCGAAGCGAAGCGCCTGCTGGGCGTGCTCGAGCAGCGCCTGCAGGGCCGCGACTGGATCATGGGGAGCCAGTACACGATTGCCGACATCGCCATCTTCGCGTGGGTGCGCTGCCTGGTGGGTTTCTATGGCGCGGGCGACCTCGTCGGCTTTGCCAACTTCCCGAACGTGCAGCGCGCGCTGGACGCCTTCCTTGCCAGGCCAGCCGTTGCCAGGGGCGTGGATATTCCCAAGCGTGATTGAAGCTTGCCAGCCGCCAGCGGCGGCGGCCGGGCGGCGCTACAATGCGCCTTCGGCCGCCCTGCGCGGCAGCTTTGATCTGAGACAATGAAATCCACCCGGCAAGATTTTCCCGGCGCGCATGGCCATGTGCTGGCGGCGCGGCTCGATGCGCCTGACGGCGCCATCCGCGCCTATGCGCTGTTCGCCCACTGTTTTACCTGCGGCAAGGACGTGCTGGCTGCGCGGCGCATCGCGCAAGGTCTCACGGAACACGGCATCGCCGTGCTGCGCTTCGATTTTACGGGGCTGGGCGCCAGCGAAGGCGAGTTCGCCGCCACCAATTTCTCGTCGAACGTGGACGACCTGGTTGCCGCTGCTGATTTCCTGCGGGTAAAACATGCCGCGCCGCAATTGCTGATCGGCCATAGCCTGGGCGGCGCCGCCGTGCTGGCCGCCGCGTCGCAAGTGCCGGAAGCCACCGCCATCGCCACCTTGGCCGCGCCCAGCACGCCCGCCTACGTGACGCGCATGTTCAGCGAGCACCTGGAGCAAATCGCCGCCGAAGGCGAAGCGCTGGTGCAGCTGGAAGGGCGTCCCTTCCGCATCCGCCAGCAATTCGTCGACGACGCGGGCAGCCACAGTTTGAAAGACCACATCGCCGGCCTGCGCCGCGCCTTGCTGGTGATGCACGCGCCGAACGACACGACGGTCAGCCTGTCGAACGCGATGGAGATCTTTACGGCCGCCAAGCACCCGAAAAGCTTCGTTTCGCTCGACGATGCCGACCACCTGTTGACGGGGCGCGACGACGCGGCCTATGTCGCCAACGTCATCGCTGCCTGGAGCGCGCGCTATATCAGCTAAGCAAGCAAGCGGTCGCCCATGAAAAACGCCGCGGCAGCAGAAGCTGGCGCGGCGCGGATACTATTGGTACTTTACAACACCTGACAAAATCGTAGCGAGCGGCAGTGATTTGTGGCCGAGAAGCGCAGCCGTGCTAAAGCACGGTGAGCATCGCCGGCCGCAAAGCGCGACGCGCAGTAGATTTGGTCAGGTGTTCTCAGTCTTCGTCAAATTCGGCGGATAGATCCTTCCAGCCCTTGCTCACGGCAAAGGCGGAAAATTCCTCGGGCGCTTCCAGTACGATCAGTTTCTTGTCTTGCAAGCCCAGGTCGCCATGGCCGAAGTCGGGGCCTACATAGCCAAGGCTGCGCAGGCGGGCCAGGATGTGGCCGACCAGGGTCTTGTCCTTGCAGGCGCCCGCTTCGAGCGGGGCGGCGAAATCGACGTAGACGTCGATGATGCCGTAGCCTTCGTCGAAGATGCGGATGGCCTTGATGTCGTGGGCACGGCCGGAGCCGTCGGTGGCCTTGAAGGGGCCGCTGAGCTGGATGTCGGTGTCATTGTTCATGCCGCCAGCATACACCAAAAGCCGACCCTGCATGAGGGGCGTCATGCAACCCATCCCTGGATGGGGCATGTAAAAATTTCTTACAAATTCTTTGCCGTCTGGGGCGTTTTTTGCCAATTTCAAGGCCTTGAAAGGGCGTTGGCAGGCCGTATATCGGTAACAGGCGGATGCTCATGGTGAGGTCCGCCCCTCTTATCGCTTTAATGAAAAGGATATTTATCATGCGTACTTTTGACCTTGCTCCCCTGTACCGTTCTGCCATCGGCTTCGACCGCCTAGCACAATTGCTCAACGAACAGCGCGCCGATGCGCAGCCCAGCTACCCGCCCTATAACATCGAACTCGTATCGGAAGACAAGTACCGCATCGTGATGGCATTGGCCGGCTTCTCGCGCGAAGAGATCGACATCATCACGGAACGCGATTCCCTGCACGTCACGGGCCGCAAGCAGAAAGATGGCGTCGAGCGCACGTTCTTGCACCGCGGCATCGCTGCCCGCGATTTCGAACAGCGTTTCCAGCTGGCCAACCACGTGAAAGTCACGGGCGCCACGTTTGAAAACGGCATGCTGACCATCGACCTGGTGCGCGAAGTGCCGGAAGCGCTGAAGCCGCGCAAGATCGAGATCGGCACCACCACTGGCGCCACCGTCAGCGCGCTGGAACAGCGCCAGGCAGCCTGAGCTGAGCTGAGCTGATTTCGGCGCCACGCGCCGGCATTGGCGGGAGGGAATATTCCCTCCCCATGCAGTAAAATACTGGCCGGTCAATCCGGCCAGTGTCACGTCCGGAGCCCGTTCGGGCCGCATTCAGGGCTTCCATTGGTTGCCCATGATACGCAAGATTAAACCCCGCTTAAAGGCGCAAATGCCTGTTTCCAAATGGAAAAATGTTAAGCACCGCCTAAGACTCGTGGCCCACTATTGCATACATCAAAATCTCATTGAATGAGGAGCAATTCATGGAACAGCAAACGAATACCGCATCGCTGAAAATCAAACGCACCGTAGCCGCGTTGGCCGCGATCGGTGTGCTGGGCGCCGGTGGCGCCATGGTGATGCATCAGAACAATGCCGGCGCGAATGCCGCCGCAGGCACTCCCGCCGCACCCGTGGCCGCCGCCGTGGCGCCTGCAGCAAGCGCGCCGCTGGTGGCCTTGCCCGACTTTAGCCAGATCGCCGCGCGCAACAGCCCGGCCGTCGTCAATATCAGCGTCACGGGCAGCACCAAGGTGGCGTACGATCCATCGGCCCAGGCCGGCAATGACGACTTCGGTAACGACCCCTTCCTCGAATTCTTCCGCCGCTTCCAGGGCCCGCAAGGCGGGCAGCGCGGCGGCCGCGACGTGCCTACGCACGGCCTCGGTTCCGGCTTCATCGTCAGCCCCGACGGCATCATCATGACGAATGCCCACGTGGTGCGCGATGCGCGCGAAGTGACCGTCAAGCTGAACGACCGCCGCGAATTCCGCGCCAAGGTGCTGGGCACGGATCCGAAGACGGACATCGCCGTGCTGAAGATCGACGCCAACAACCTGCCCATCGTGCCGCTCGGCCACTCGAGCGACCTGAAAGTGGGCGAATGGGTGCTGGCCATCGGTTCTCCTTATGGCTTCGACAGCACGGTGACGGCTGGCGTCGTCAGCGCCAAGGGCCGTTCCTTGCCGGACGACAGCAATGTGCCGTTCATCCAGACGGACGTGGCGGTGAACCCCGGCAACTCGGGCGGCCCCCTGTTCAACACACGCGGCGAAGTGGTCGGCATCAATTCGCAGATCTACAGCCAGACGGGCGGCTTCCAGGGCTTGTCGTTCGCCATCCCCATCGACCTGGCCGGCCGCATCAAGGACCAGATCGTTGCAACGGGCAAGGCCAGCCACGCCAAGCTGGGCGTGACGGTGCAGGAAGTCAACCAGGGCTTTGCCGACTCGTTCAAGCTGGCCACGCCGGAAGGCGCGCTGGTGGCCAACGTGGAGCGGGGCAGCCCGGCCGACAAGGCTGGCCTGAAGTCGGGCGACGTGGTGCGCAAGGTGAATGGCCAGCGCATCATCGGCTCGGCCGACTTGCCGGCGCTGGTGGGCACGTCTTTGCCAGGCGACAAGATCAGCATGGATGTCTGGCGTGACGGCAAGATCGTCAGCCTGACGGCAACCCTGGGCAATGCGGCCGACAAGGTGGCCGAAGTGGCGAAGAGCGACAGCGCCGCCGGCAAGGTAAAGCTGGGCCTGGCCCTGCGTCCGTTACAATCGGATGAAAAACGCGAGGCGGGCATCAGCGCCGGCCTGCTGGTGGAAGACGCGGGCGGCGCCGCCGCGAATGCCGGAGTGCAGCCGGGCGACGTGCTATTGTCGGTGAATGGCCGTCCCGTCAACACGGTCGAGCAGGTGCGCGACGTGGTGGAAAAATCCGCCAAGTCGGTGGCCTTGCTGATACAGCGCGGCCCCGATAAGATCTTCATTCCCGTGCGCCTCGGTTGATCTGGCGCAGGATGCAAGGTCGATAAAACAGTCAAGATGAAGGAGTAGGGCATGCGCTTATTGCTGGTAGAAGACGATACGATGATCGGCGAGGTGGTGCTCGATTTGCTGCGCGCCGAGCATTACGCGGTGGACTGGGTCAAGGATGGCGACATGGCCGATACGGCCCTGCAGACGCAAACCTACGACCTGGTGCTGCTGGACCTGGGCTTGCCCCGCAAGGATGGCCTCGACGTGCTGCGCTCAATGCGCTTGCGTAAGCTCGACACGCCCGTGCTGGTGGCCACGGCGCGCGACGCCATCGAGCAGCGCATCGCGGGTCTCGACGCGGGCGCCGACGATTACGTCTTGAAGCCGTATGACCTCGACGAATTGCTGGCGCGCATACGCGCCCTGCTGCGGCGCGCCTCGGGGCGGCCGGAACCGATCTTCGAACACCAGGGCGTCTCCATCAATCCGCTGACGCGCGAAGTGATCGCCGAAGGCCACCCGGTCAACCTGTCGGCGCGCGAATGGGCCGTGCTGGAAGCCTTGATCGCCCGTCCCGGCATCGTGCTGTCGCGTGCGCAACTGGAAGAAAAGCTGTACAGCTGGAAAGATGAAGTCAACAGCAATGCCGTGGAAGTGTATATCCATGGCTTGCGCAAGAAACTGGGCAGCGACCTGATCCAGAACGTGCGCGGCCTCGGCTACATGGTGCCCAAGGCATGAGGATGAAGGTCACGGTGACGCATTCGCTGCGCGGCCGCCTGCTGTGGTTTTTGCTGGCGGCCATCATCATGGCGGCCCTGGCGCAAGCCTCGATCGCCTACCGCAGCGCCCTGTACGACGCCGACCAGATCTTCGATTACCACATGCAGCAGATGGCCCTGTCGCTGCGCTCCGGCGCGCCGCTGGCCAACCATGCGCAAGCGTTGCCGGCCGACCCTGTCAACAACGACATGGTGGTGCAGGTGTGGACGCCGGACGGCGTGCAGGTCTTCCGCTCGATCACGCGCGCGGAATTGCCGCAGCGCGCCGTGCTGGGCTTTTCCAACGTGAAAGCCAACGGCACGACGTACCGCATCTTTTCCGTGCAAACCAGTTCCCAGACCGTGCAGATCGCCCAGGACATGGCCGTCAGGAAGCGCATGGCCGGCAGCCTGGCCCTGCGCACGGTGGGGCCCATCGCGCTGATGGCGCCTATTTTGATGCTGGTCGTCTGGTGGGTCGTCAGCGGTTCGCTGGCGCCCGTCTCGCGCGTGCGCAAGCAGGTGGCGGCGCGCCAGGCGGACGATCTGTCTCCCGTCTCGGAAGCGGGCTTGCCCGACGAAGTGCGGCCCCTCGTGCATGAGCTGAACCTGCTGTTCGGGCGCGTCAAAACGGCGTTCGACGCGCAGCAGCATTTCGTTGCCGACGCCGCCCATGAATTGCGCACGCCGCTGGCGGCCCTGAAACTGCAGGTATTGAGCCTGGAGCGGGCCGAATCGGAAGAAAAACGCAGCCTGGCGATTTCCCGCGTGAGCGCCGGCATCGAGCGGGCCACGCGCCTGGTCGAGCAACTGCTGGTGCTGGCGCGCCAGGAAGCGAGCGCTGCCAGCGGCGACCAGCTGCAGGCGGTGGACTTGAACGATGTCGTCAAGCGCGCGCTGGGCGACATGGCCGGCATCGCGCAGGCGCGCAAGATCGACCTGGGCCTGCATCACATGGACCCGGCCAAGGTGGCGGGGCAGGCCGATGCGCTCAACATCATGCTGCGCAATCTGGTCGACAACGCCATCAAGTACACGCCGCAGGGCGGCACGGTCGACATCGACCTGCGCGCCAGTCCCGTCGGCGTGACGTTATCGGTGGAAGACAGCGGCCCCGGCATCCCGCCCGAAGAGCGCGAGCGCGTCTTCAGCCGCTTCTACCGCGTGCCCGGCACGGACGCCAACGGCAGCGGCCTGGGGCTGGCCATCATCAAGGCCATCGCCGAACGCCATGGCGCACGCCTGGTGCTGGACAAATCCGAGCGCCTGGGCGGCCTGTGCGTGCGCGTGGAATTCCCGCAAGCCGCAAAAAGAGCATTTTGACCATGATCTTTGGCATGTTGCATTGACGCGCGCGCCGTGGCCCTATATTGTCTGCGAAACAAGCAGAACCAGACCACGGAGCGCAGCATGCAGAAGATCGGATTTTCAGGAACCCTCGACCCCATCACCAACGGCCACATGTGGGTGATCGGCGAAGCGCGTTCGCTCGCCGACGAGGTGATCGTGTTCCTGTCGCAAAACCCCGCCAAGAAGCCGCAATTTCCCGCCGAAGACCGCAAGCGCATCATCGAGCAGAGCGCGCGCGAGTGCGGCTGGGACAATGTGCAGGTGGTTATCGTCAAGGGCGACTACACGGCGCGCGCGGCGAAAAAGCATGGCTGCGACTACCTGATCCGCGGCATCCGCACGACGGCCGATTTCGACTATGAAAACCTGATCCAGCAAACGAATGTGGACGTGTTGCAGGGCGCCAAGACGATTTTCGTCATGCCGCCGCGCGACCTCGGCTCCGTCAGTTCCAGCTTCGTCAAGGCGCTGGAAGGCCCCGTGGGCTGGAACTGGACCATGAAGAAATTCGTCCCTGGCCCGGCCTATCAGGCGTGGATACTCGATTGCCTGCGCAAGGAGTGGGAAGCGCTGTGGAACTACGCCACCGCGTCCGATGCCGACATCGCGCTGGCTGATCACTGGTTCGCCCACCTGACGGGGCCGCAGGCGTATGGCGGCGCGGACCGCCACTATCACAACCTCGACCACCTGGTGCACGGCCTGTCCGAAATCCGCGTGTGGGCCGACAATACCTATGCGCCCAAGCGCGACAGCGCGCTGGTCAAGAAAGCGTTCTGGTTCCACGACGCCGTCTACAGCCACGATGACGATGCCCTGTATTCCAGCGAAGAGGCGAGCGCCCAGCTGTGGCTGGCCAGCGGCCTCGATGCGGGCGACAACCTTGATGTGGCGCAATTGATACGCGTCACCGACCATTTCCAGGGACCGGGCATCAGCCACCCGCTGAAAGACGCCATGCTCAGCGCCGACCTGGCCATCCTGGGCCAGGATGACGAGGTGTACCAGGCCTACACGCAAGCCATCGGCCGCGAATACGCGCACGTGGACCCCGTGCGCTTCAACGAGCAGCGGGGGCTGGCGCTGCAGCATTTGTGCGGCAAGGCGCAGGCGGGCCAGCTGTTCGGCGATGCATACTTTGCCAACCAGTATAACGAACGGGCCATTGAAAACATGCAGAAGGAAATCGCGGCGCTGGCCGGCTGATTATCGTGAAGGGAGGGCGGCGGCATGCGCCAGCGCATCGTCGAGCCGGTCGTTGCCCCAGAACAGTTCGCCGCCGCTGAGGAAGCTGGGCGCGCCGAACAGCTTCAACGCTTGCGCCTGCTCAGTCTGGCGGCGCAGGCGCAGCTTGTTGTCCTGTGTCAAAGCCAGCGCCACGATGGCGCGCGCATCGAGACCCAGCCCTTCCAAGGCTTCGCTGACGGCTTCGAAGTTGTCGATGTCGCGGTCTTCGGCGAAATTCATCGCCATCATGCGGCGCGCAAACGGCGCGATCCAGCCCTGGTCCGCGCCGACCAGGGCCACGCGCATGGGCAGCAGGGCCGCGCGGGGAAAGGAACTCGGTTGCTGCCATGGCAATGCATACTTTTCGCACTGGCGCGCCATGTCGCGCCACGTGTAGTCGCCCTTGATTTTTTGCAAGACGAACGGCGACGTTTCCCAGCCCAGCGCCTTGAAGACGACGCCCAGCAGGAAGGGTTTCCAGATCACTTTTACCTTCTTTTCACGCGCCAGCGCATCGATGCGCATGGCGCTCAGGTAGCTGTAGTTGCTGCCGAAGTCGAACCAGAATTCCAGTGTGGCCATGGTCTCTTTTCCATGCGGTCGCGCAGGGTTGATTCCTGCGCCGGGGCGCGAAGGCGCGACTGCCGCGCCGGCCCCCGCCTGTCGCGTTAGCGGGCCGCTGCCTTGGCGCGCGCCGCGTGCAATTTCTTGAAGCTGTCGATCAGGCGCTGGTGCCGGTCGAGGCCTTCCAGTTGCATGCTGGTCGGGGTCAGGCCGAAGAAACGCACGCTGCCGTCCACCGAGCCCAGCACCGCATCCATGCGGGCGTCGCCAAACATGCGGCGGAAATTGACGACGTAATCGTCCAGCTCCAGCTCGTCATCGAGTTCCACTTCCAGCACCACGTTCAATGCTTGATAGAACAGTTTGCGCTCGAGCGTGTTGTCGTTGTACTGCAAGAAGGTTTCCACCAGCTCTTTCGCTTCCTCGAATTGCTGCAGGACGAGCTGTATCAGCAGCTTCAATTCCAGGGTCGTCAGCTGGCCCCACACCGTGTTTTCGTCAAACTCGATGCCGATCAGGGTGGCGATGTCGCCGTACTCGTCGAGCTCGCTGTTTTCCAGGCGGTCGAGCAAGTCTTCCAGGCTGGCATCGTCCAGGCGGTGCAGGTTCAGGATGTCGGCGCGGAACAGCAGCGCCTTGTTGGTATTGTCCCAGATCAAATCCTCGACCGGGTACACCTCGGAATAACCGGGCACGAGGATGCGGCAGGCGGTGGCGCCCAGCTGGTCATATACGGCCGTGTAGACTTCCTTGCCCATGCCTGCGAGGATGCCGAACAGGGTCGCCGCTTCCTCGGCATTCGAGTTTTCGCCGTGGCCGGAAAAATCCCACTCGACAAAATCGTAATCGGCCTTGGCGCTGAAGAAGCGCCACGAGACGATGCCGCTGGAATCGATGAAGTGCTCGACGAAGTTGTTCGGTTCGGTGACGGCTTCGCTGGCAAACGTGGGCTGCGGCAAGTCGTTGAGGCCTTCGAAGCTGCGGCCCTGCAGCAATTCCGTCAGGCTGCGCTCCAGCGCCACTTCCAGGCTCGGGTGCGCGCCGAACGAGGCAAACACGCCGCCCGTGCGCGGGTTCATCAGGGTGACGCACATCACCGGATACACGCCGCCCAGCGACGCATCTTTCACCAGCACGGGGAAACCCTGTTCTTCCAGGCCGGCGATGCCGGCCAGGATGCCCGGATATTTCGCCAGCACTTCCTGCGGCACGTCGGGCAGGGCGATTTCGCCTTCGATGATTTCGCGCTTGACGGCCCGTTCGAAAATTTCCGACAGGCATTGCACCTGTGCTTCGACGAGAGTGTTGCCGGCGCTCATGCCATTGCTGACGTACAAGTTTTCAATCAGGTTCGATGGGAAGTACACGGTCTCGCCATCGGACTGGCGCACATACGGCAGCGAGCAGATGCCGCGCTCCGCATTGCCGGAGTTGGTGTCGATCAGGTGCGAGCCGCGCAGTTCGCCATCGGCATCGTAGATGTCGCGGCAGTAGGCGTCGAGAATCTCTTTCGGCAGCGCATCCTTGCGGCCCGGCTTGAACCAGCGCTCGTTCGGGTAATGGACAAAATCCGCGTTGGCGATGTCTTCGCCCCAGAACGAGCCGGCGTAGAAATGGTTGTTGCTGAGGCGTTCGATATACTCGCCCAGGGCCGACGCCAGCGCGCTTTCCTTGGTCGCACCCTTGCCGTTGGTGAAACACATGGGCGAATGCGCATCGCGGATGTGCAGCGACCACACGTTGGGAATGATGTTGCGCCACGAAGCGATTTCAATCTTGATGCCCAGGCCAGCCAGCAGGCTGGACATATTGGCGATCGTCTGTTCCAGCGGCAAGTCCTTGCCGACGATATAGGTGCTCGCGCCAGGGGCGGGATTCAGGGCCAGCAAGGCCTGGGCATCGGCGTCCAGGTTCTCCACTTCTTCAATGACGAACTCCGGTCCCGCCTGCACCACTTTTTTCACCGTGCAACGGTCGATCGAACGCAGGATGCCCTGGCGGTCCTTGTCCGAGATATCGGCCGGCAACTCGACCTGGATCTTGAAAATCTGCTGGTAGCGGTTTTCAGGATCGACGATATTGTTTTGCGACAGGCGGATATTTTCAGTGGAAATATTGCGCGTATCGCAATACAACTTCACGAAGTAGGCCGCGCACAGTGCCGATGATGCCAAAAAGTAATCAAACGGGCCGGGCGCCGAACCATCGCCTTTATAGCGGATGGGCTGGTCGGCGATGACCGTAAAATCGTCGAACTTGGCTTCGAGACGCAGCTTGTCGAGAAAGTTGACTTTAATTTCCATGAGGTAATCCAATACTGTGCTTATGAGTTAGCCGCTATTATCCGTGCTTTCCGCCGCAGGGCAAAGATTGTTCGCGGCGGCCGTGCTGGCGGGGAGCCGCAAGACTAGGCCGGCAGGGCAGGCAAGGGGCAGGTTCCCCCATGAAGCGGACGGATAAATGTGCGAGGCGATCTGACTGGACATGCGAATAACATTAATGAGACACGGCGAGCCCCGACTCGCCAAAGGGCGCTGGATAGCGCCGCTGCAAATGGGACAGTGGATTAATCTCTACAATCAATCGATCATCAAAGAAGGTGGCATCCCTGCGCAGTGCGCTGCGGCAGCGCTTTCCGCGTCGATCATCGTGGCCAGCACGGCACCCAGGGCATGCTCATCGGCCAGGGCATTGGGTGACTTGCCATTCATGCAAGAGGCGATGTTCTCTGAAGCAGGGTTGCCCTTTGCACTCTGGAAGGCCCCTTGGCTGCCGGCTGAAGCCTGGGCAGCGATTTTTCGCCTGCTCTGGTTGTTCGGTTATGCGCGCGGATCGGACTCGTTGCAGATAACCCGGCAGCGCGCCAGGGCCGCCGCCGAGCGGCTGGTTGCGCTTGCCGCCAGGGGGCCCGTGCTGCTGGTCGGGCATGGCATCATGAATCGATTGATCGGCAAGGAGTTGCAGGCCTTGGGTTGGCTTGCCCGCAACAGGCAAGGCAGCCGGTACTGGAGCATGGGAGTGTATGAGCTGTGAAAACCTGTGACGAATGCGGCAGCCGATACCGCGACGACGCCGAAGGCATGGCCAGCCTGTGCCCGGAATGCGCCTCGGTCATCTATGGCTTGCCACGGTGCGAGCACGTGTTCGAGGCAGGCCGATGCCGGAAATGCCTGTGGGATGGCCGGAAAAGTGACTTTGTGCGAAAACTGGAGCAGCAGGGGCGTTGAAGCGATATCCATGTCTGTGGGGGGCAGCGTCCATCGGCGGTCACTGGTGTTTTCGTGACAATGCATGAGTTTTTCGGATGGATAATTGGCTATCCTCCATGGGGGCTGCCTGCAGCCACTGCTGGACGGTTGATCGCATCTGGATATCCTGCCAGCGACCGCTCCGTCACTTTCGCTTTGCCTAACCTGATGCAAGGATGAGCTGATGCAATTATCCAATTATCTTTTCTTTACTACCACTTGCGAACAAGCCTTGGCGTTCTACACGCAATGCGGGCTGGGCAAGATAAGCGATGTCTTGCGCTTTGGCGTGGATGGCATGCCGCTCCGTCATGAAGCCATGCGCGGGAAAATCATGCATGCCCGATTTGAAGGACCAGGCGTGTTGTTTTTTGCTTCTGATAATGACGATGCAGAGCCCATGCGAGGGTCTGCACATATTTTGCAAATGCATGACAGGCAGTTAACGAAACAGCTTTTTGACAAGCTGGCGTATCAAGGCGTGGTGACGACACCGCTCGCCATCCAGGTATGGGGCGATTATTACGGTAAATTGACGGACCAGTTCGGGGTGCAGTGGATGCTGAACTGTTCGGCTTAACTAAAAAACAGCGGCTGCCCATGCTGGCGCAGCCGCTGTTTTCATGCGGACACGGTGATCAGAACTTCACCCACAGCCGCCCGAAGTAGGAGGCGCCGTTCAGGCCGAACTGCACGCTGTCGTATTTGAAGCCATTGTCCGTCTCGTCCGCGTTTTGCGTGGTGGGCTTGACGTTGAAGATGTTGTTGCCGCCAAAGGTCAGCTTGGTGTTCTTGCTGATGCTGTAGGTGAAGCTCAGGTCGGCGGACGTCTTGGCCGCGTAACGGGCATTCGGCACGCCTTCGGCCGTGCCGCTGAAGGTGCCCAGGGTTTGCGGGCCAAAATAAATGATGCGCAAGTCCGATTCCAGCTTGCCCGTGATGTAGTCGAAGCCCAGGGTGGCTTTCGCGCGCGGGCCGCCCTGTTCGATGAACAGGCGTTCGCGCTCGGACAGCAGCACGTCTTCATAGCCCTTCAGCGATTCCGGCGTCTTGACCTTCGTCACTTCCGTTTTGCTCAAATTCAAGGCCAGGAAGGTGTTCAGGCGGTTGCCAGCCAATTCTCCCTTGTGCGACGCCGTCAGGTCCAGGCCGCGCGTGCGCGTGTCGATGGAATTGACGAAGAATTGCGCCTCGCCCACGCCCAGGAGGGCCAGGCGCGCGGCCAGGTCCGGGTAGTTGTCGGCATTGAAGCGGCCCGACAGCACGATGCGGTCCTTGATCTTGATGTTGTACAAGTCTGCCGTCACGGAAATGGCTTGCGTCGGCGTCCAGGTGGTGCCGAAGGTAAAGCTGGTCGACTTTTCCTCTTTCAACTTCGGAATGCCGGCCGCGTTGGCGACGGCGCCGCCGTTGGGCGCCAGCACCACGTCCGTGGGCACGCCGCCGATGAAGTCCGTGAAGGTGGACGAGAAATACACTTGCTGCAACGATGGCGCGCGGAAACCCGTGCTGGCCGAACCGCGCAGCAGCACGTTGGGCGCCACTTTGTAACTGGCGGCCAGCTTGCCCGTCACGGTGGAGCCGAAGTCGCTGAATTTCTCGTAGCGCAGGGCCGCCTGGGTTTTCAGGCGTTCCGTCCAGTCCAGTTCCACATCGCCATACGCGGCGATGCTGTGGCGCTTGGCCTTGGTGGCGTCGCCGGGCTGGAAGCCGGGAAAGCCCTGGCTGCCCGCATTGCCGCCCACGCCCACGCCGTCGGCGTCGTTGTAGGAGCCCGGTTCGCCAGCCATGATCTTGTATTCCTCGCTGCGGTACTCGGCGCCGAAGGCCACGTTCATGCCGCGCATCACCGTGTCGTAGTAGCGGCTGAAGTCGGCGTTGCTGGTCAGTTGCTGGAACGAAAAGCCGCCCGCATCGAAACGGCTGGGGCTGACGCCCTTGCCGCCGTTCATCAGGTCGAGGTTGGCGATCGAGGCATTCAGCGTGTTGCTGATGTCGTAGCGCATCTTGTTGTAGCCATAGGTTTGCGAAAAATCAGCATGCCATTCGCCGATCTGGCTGCGGTGGCCGATGGTGGCGTACTGGTCGTCGATCTTGCCATTGATGAAAGGCACGAAACCATCCGGATACATGGCGGCCGAATTGCGCGATGGAATGTCGTCGCTGCCGATGCCGCCCCGGCCGAACGCGGCGCTGGACGCGTCGCGCGTCTGCGCGCCAGCCGTGAAGTACAGCTTGCCCGTGGGGCTGGTGGCGTAGTCGCCATTCACGTACAGGGTCTTGTTCTTGGACTTGGTGTCGCCGATGATGCGCATGCTGTCCGCGTCGGCCCGGTTCGAGCGGCCCCGGTCCAGGTATTCTCCCGTGATGGCCAGGGTGCCCTTGTCGCCCAGCGCGATGCCGCAGTAGGCGGAGGTCATGTAATTCTTGCCGTCGCCTGCGGAATACTGGCTGTAGCCGGCCACGGCTTCGCAGCCCAGGCTTTTCTTCAGTTCGATGTCGATCACGCCGGCAATGGCGTCCGAGCCGTACTGGGCGGCGGCGCCGTCGCGCAGCACTTGCACGTTCTTGATCGCCAACAAGGGAATCGCATTCATGTCCGTGCCCGTGTTGCCGCGGTTGCGCGCACCGAACAGGTTGACGAGCGCCGTCGTGTGGCGCCGCTTGCCGTTCACCAGCACGAGGGTCTGGTCGGAACCGAGGCCGCGCAGGGCGGCTGAATCGATCAGGTCGGCCCCGTCGGCGCCCGTCTGGCGCGTGGAGTTGAACGAGGGCGAGATGTATTGCAGCGATTGCGCCAGATCAAACTGGCCGCCTTGCTCGGCCACCTTGGAAATGGGAATGATATCGACCGGCACCATGGTATCCGTGGCGGAACTGGCGACCCGGCGCGAGCCGACCACGCTGACCGTTTGCACGGGGCCTTCCGTGGCGGCCGCTTCCGTGTTCTGGGCCATGGCGGCAGGACTGAAAACGGCCAGGGCGGCGCTGCCGTACAGGCTGATGAGGATGGCTTGACGCAAGGTGGTGAGGGTCGGCACGCAGTATCTCCAAGTGGCTGATGAGCAAGATTCGTGACTTGATTCTAGTGCCATCTTTTCGGCATTCACCAGCGATACTTTGTTTTGTTATTACAAATTTGCTGTAACTGTTGTTTCCTGGTTGATTATCTTTTGGCCACTGCCTGGCTTGCCTTGTGCTGGTGCGGCATGCCCCATTCAGGTGCTGCGTTGCACCATGCCGCCCACCCAGATCGCTTGCGTGCTGTATTGCACTTCGATCAGGCAGGGCTGCTGCGTCACGTGGCCCTGGTGCAGGCGCAACGACTGCTGCAAGTGTGCTGCCAGCGCGCCCGCCGCCACGCCCGTGGCGCTGTCTTCCAGCGCCGGGTCGAGGTGGTTGAAGTTGCGTCCCTCATATTCGTTTTCGCCGACGCGGCAATACGCATAGCAGCCGCTGACCTTGTGCAAGGCGCTCCAGTCGGCGATCAATTCCAGGTTCGGCCGCAGCGCGCGCAGGGTGGTGCGGTCGGCCACTTCCAGCAGCAGCTTCGGGCTGCCGACGGACGCGACCACGGGCGGCGACAGCAAGTGCATGTGCTGGCCCATCAGCTCGGACGGCACATACTTTTCCACCAGGACGGCAGGCGCCGGCTGCGGCGCCAGGCCGATGAACAATCCCTCCGCGCGGCGCACCAGCTGCAAGGCTTGCCCGTGCATGGCGGTCGTCACCGTCAGCGCCGCCGGCGCGCCGGGCGCCGCCAGCAGCACATGCGCGGCCGCCAGGGTGGCGTGCAGGCACAGGGGACTGCGCGTGTGCGGATAAAAATAGTCGAGCACGAGGCATCCCTCCGCGCCGTCCGCTTGCCGGTCGAGGAAGACGCAGGCGCTGACCTGGCGTTCGCGGGCAAAGGCCTGGCGCTGCGTTTCGCTGGCGTGGTCGTTTTCCACGACCAGCGCCGCATTGCCGCCACCGGGGGCGGCGCCGAAACATTTTAATGAGTGGACGATCATGGCGGGCACTGTGCAAGGTAAAACCTCAGCATAACTGAGATGGCCGTTTTCAGATGAGTATAATATACTGTGTTTATATACAGTATTGAGGTAGATCATGGGGAGCGCAGTCTTACCCGAGTATGCTGAGTTGTACTGCCTGAGTAATTTCAGCTTCCTGCATGGGGCTTCGCATGCGGAAGAGCTGGTGGCGCGCTCTGTCCAGCTTGCTTACCGGGCGCTGGCCATTACCGACGAGTGCTCGCTGGCGGGTGTCGTGCGCGCGCATGCGACGGCCAAGCGGGCCGGTTTCCCCCTGATTATCGGCGCGCATTTTCACTTGACGCAGGCCGACGGCAGCCCGGGGCCGTCCCTGCTGGCGCTGGTGCGCGATGCCGACGGATACGGCAACCTGTCGGAACTGATCACCATGGCGCGCACGCGGGCGGCCAAGGGCCGCTATCTGTTGACGCCCGACGATTTCGCCGCGCCGCCGGCGCAGTTTGCCCATTTGCAAGGGCTGCCCGGCTGCCTGATGATCTTGCTGCCTGGCTATCCGGCCCAGTCCGCGACGCTGCGCGCGCAGGGGGCGTGGATGCTATCCACCTTTGGCGGCGAGCGCAGCTGGATAGGCTTGAACCTGCTGCAGCGGGCGCAGGATGACGCGCACCGCAGCGCCGTGCAGGACGCCGCGCAGGTGCTGGGCTTGTCCATGGTGGCCGTCGGCCATGTGTGCATGCACGTGCGTTCGCGCAAGCCGCTGCTCGACACCCTGTGCGCGATCCGCGTGGGCAAGCCCGTGGGCGAGTGCGGCTATGCGCTGGCGCAAAACGCGGAGCAGCATCTGCGCGCGCGCTTGCGCCTGGCCAATGTGTATCCGCCGCAGGCGCTGGCGGAAACCCTGCGCATCGCGGACCTGTGCACATTTTCTCTCGACAGCTTGTGCTATGACTATCCCGACGAGCTGGTGCCGCACGGCCACACGCCGGCGACGTATCTGCGCGCAGAAACGTATGCGGGCGCGCGCATCCGTTTTCCGCTGGGCATTCCGGCCAACGTGCAGGAGCAGCTCGAACAGGAGCTGGAACTGATCGCGGAGCTGTCGTATGAAGCGTACTTTTTGACTGTGTACGACATCGTGCGCTTTGCCCGCTCGCAAGACATCCTGTGCCAGGGCAGGGGGTCGGCCGCCAATTCGGCCGTCTGCTATTGCCTGCACATCACGGAAGTGGACCCGGCGCGCGGCAACTCGCTGGTCGGGCGCTTCATGTCGCGCGAGCGCAACGAGCCGCCCGACATCGACGTCGACTTCGAGCACCAGCGGCGCGAAGAAGTGATTCAATATATCTACGGCAAGTATGGGCGCGAGCGGGCCGCGCTGGCCGCCGTGGTGATCAGCTACCGGCCGAAAAGCGCCTTGCGCGACAGCGGCCGGGCGCTGGGGATCGACCTGGCCATCGTGGAAAAAGTGGCCAAGGCGCACCGCTGGTTCGACGGCAAGCGCGATTTGCTGGAGCGCCTGGCCGAATGCGGGCTGGACCCGGAAGCGGCATTGTCGCAGCAGTGGGCCGGCCTGGCGCAGCAGCTGCTGGGCTTTCCCCGCCATTTGTCGCAGCATCCGGGCGGCTTTGTGATTGCGCAAGGAAAGTTGTCGCGCCTGGTGCCGATTGAAAACGCGGCCATGGCCGAGCGCAGCGTCATCGAGTGGGACAAGAACGACCTGGAAGAGCTGGGCTTGATGAAGGTCGATGTGCTGGCGCTGGGCATGTTGTCGGCCCTGCGCCGCGCCCTGGAACTGGTCGGTGCGCGGCGCGGCGAGCCACTCCGCCTGCAGGATATTCCTGCCGAAGACCCTGCCACCTACGACATGATGTGCCAGGCCGACACCATCGGCGTGTTCCAGATCGAGTCGCGCGCGCAGATGAGCATGCTGCCCCGCCTGCGTCCCCGTGCATTCTACGACCTCGTCATCGAGGTGGCGCTCGTGCGTCCCGGCCCCATCCAGGGCGGCATGGTGCATCCGTATCTGCAGCGGCGCCAGCAGAAAGAGCCGGTCGATTATCCCAAGGGCCTGGAAAAGGCGCTGGGGCGCACCCTCGGCATTCCCATTTTCCAGGAGCAAGTGATGCAGGTGGCTATCATCGCGGCCGGTTTCACGCCTGGCGAAGCGGACCAGTTGCGGCGGGCCATGGCGGCCTGGAAACGCAAGGGCGGCATGAACAATTACCATGACCGCATCGTCAATGCCATGGTGGAGAATGGTTACGGCAAGGAGTTTGCCGAGGCCATCTTCAGCCAGATCGAAGGCTTTGGCGAATACGGTTTTCCCGAGTCGCACGCGGCCAGTTTCGCGCTGCTGACGTATGCCAGTTCCTGGCTGAAATGCCACGAACCGGCCGCCTTCCTGTGCGCCTTGCTCAACAGCCAGCCCATGGGTTTTTACAGCCCCTCGCAACTGGTGCAGGATGCGCGCCGGCATGGCGTGCCAGTGCTGCCCGTCGACGTGACCGTCAGCGCCTGGGAAGCGGCATTGGAAGCAGGGCAGGACCCCGCGCCCGCCGTGCGCCTGGGCTTGAACAGCCTGTTCGGCATGCGCGCCGAGGCGGCCCGGCGCATCGAGGATGCGCGCGCCATCGCCGCCTTTGTCGACGTGGCCGACCTGGCGCGGCGTGGCGGCCTGGATCGTCATGACTTGCAGGTCTTGGCGGCAGGCAACGCGCTGCACGCGCTGGCCGGGCACCGGCGCGCGGCGCTGTGGCAGGCGGCCGGCGCCGTGCCCGACAGGGATTTGCTGCGCGTCACCACGCCAGAGGAAGACTTGCCCGTGCTGGCCGCGCCCACGGAAGGCGAGAGCATCGTCAGCGACTACCGCGCGCAAGGCCTGACCCTGGGCCGCCACCCGCTGGCGCTGCTGCGCAGGCAATTGCTGGAGCAGCGTTTCCTGCCGGCATCCGCGCTGGCCAGCTACACGGATGGCCAACTGGCGCGCGCCTGCGGCATCGTCACCGTGCGCCAGCGTCCGGGCACGGCCAAGGGTGTCATCTTCATGACCCTGGAAGACGAGACGGGCACGGTGAACGTCATCGTCTGGCCCGACCTGGTGGAAAGCCAGCGCCGCGAAGTGCTGAGCGCGCCGCTGCTGGGCGTGTACGGCGTGTGGCAGCGCGAGGGGCTGGTGCGCAACCTGGTGGCCAAGCGCCTAGTCGACATGTCGCATCTGCTGGGACGCTTGCGCACCAGCAGCCGGGATTTCTGTTGATGCTTGTCAATGTCGGCCAGGCGGTGGCATGATTGTCATATGACTACTTTGCCCGAACCGACACTGCGCCCCGCCCTGGTCGCCGACGCGCCCGCCATCGTCGCCCTGATCGACGACTTGATGCCCTTTTTGACCCTGCATCCCGATGGCGCGGGGGCGGAAAAGTTCATCGAACATTGCCGCCAGCCGGCCATCGAAAATTACCTGTCGCTATCCAACTATCATTACCAGCTGGCGCATATCGACGGCGAGCTGGCCGGCGTGGTGGCCATGCGCGACAATACGCACCTGTTCCACATGTTCGTGCCGCGCACGCTGCACCGGCGCGGCATGGCGCGCCGCCTGTGGCAGGCGGCCCGCGATGCCTCGCTGGCCAGGGGGAAGGTCACGGCGTTTACCGTCAATTCCTCGGCCTATGCCTTGCCCTTGTACGAAAGCCTGGGCTTTGTCGCCACGGGGCCGAAGGTGGAGACGGGCGGCATCGCCTTCGTGCCGATGCGCATGGAATGGACGGCCTGATTACCAGCGCACGATCTTGCCCGGATTCATGATGTTCTTCGGGTCCAGCGCGTGTTTCAGGGCGCGCATGGTGTCGATGGCGCCTTCGCCATGTTCTTCCACGAGAAAGGCCATCTTGTGCATGCCCACGCCGTGTTCTCCCGTGCACGTGCCATCCATGCCGATGGCGCGCGTGACCATGTCGCTGTTGACCTTTTCCGCGCGGGCGATGTCGTTTGGATCGTCCGGGTCGACCAGCATCTGCACGTGGAAGTTGCCGTCGCCCACGTGGCCGATGATGGCGTAGACGAGGCCTTGCGCTTCGCAATCGGCCTGGGTGGCGAGGATGCATTCGGCCAGGCGCGAAATGGGTACGCAGCAATCGGTGGAAATGGCGCGGCTGCCGGGGCGCATCTGCAGCAGGGCGAAGTAGGCGTTGTGGCGCGCGGCCCACAGGCGCGAGCGGTCTTCGGGGCGGCTTGCCCACTCGAAATCGCTGGCGCCGTGTTCCGCCGTGATGGTTTGCACCAGTTGCGCCTGCTCAGCCACGCTGGCCGGCGTGCCGTGGAATTCAAACAGCAGCAAGGGTTTTTCCGGCAAGGCCATCTTGTCGTAGGCGTTGATGGCTTTCACGCCGTTTTCATCGAGAAACTCGACCCGCGCCAAGGGAATACCCATCTGGATGGTCTGGATCACGGCGCTGACGGCCTCGCCCGTGCCGGGGAACGAGCACACGGCCGCCGAGATCGCTTCCGGCAGCGGATACAGTTTTACCGTCACTTCCGTGATGATGCCCAGGGTGCCTTCGCTGCCGACGAACAGGCGCGTCAGGTCGTAGCCGGCCGACGATTTCTTTGCCCTGGTTCCCGTCTTGATGATGCGGCCATCGGCCGTCACCACCGTCAGGGCCAGCACGTTTTCGCGCATGGTGCCGTAGCGCACGGCGTTCGTGCCCGAGGCGCGCGTGGCGGCCATGCCGCCCAGCGAGGCATTGGCGCCCGGGTCGATGGGGAAGAACAGGCCCGTGTCGCGGAGCTCTTCGTTCAGCTGCTTGCGCGTGACGCCCGCCAGCACGGTGGCCGTCAAGTCTTCACTATGCACGGCTACCATCTGGTTCATTTGCGACAGATCAATTGTCACGCCGCCATGCAGGGCCAGCACGTGGCCTTCCAGCGAAGTGCCGCTGCCGTAGGCGATGACGGGCACGTCGTGCGCGCTGCACAGTTTGACGGCGGCCGCCACTTCCTCGGTGGAATGGGCGAAAATGACGGCGTCCGGCAGCATGGGGGGATAGCTCGACTCGTCGCGGCCATGGTGTGCGCGCATGGCTTGCGTCATGGAAAAACGGTCGGCAAAGATCAGGGAAAGTACGGCAGCAAGGGATACGGGCAGCGGTTTTTTCAGTACCGCCAACTGGTCAGTTTGATTCACGCAAGTCCTCCGTTTTTTTTATTCTACTCCGCGCCCGGGAATTTCACCGAAGCACCATATTGATTTTTTGCCAGTTGTAAAAAAACCTGCATGGTTTGCCGCGCTTTGGTTGTAAATGAGAATCATTTCTATTAGAATGCCCGCCTATACCTATTTTGCAACAGTTTGACCCGCAGCTCAGACCCCGAAAGGCCATGCCATGAAATTCCCCCTGTCCTTCTCCGCAGTCCTGCCCGCCTGCGTGCTGGCGCTGAGCGCCTGCAGCAGCGTGGCGCCAGCGACTGACGCTTCTGCCGGCGCCGGCGCAGTGTCCGTCGCGCAAGACGTGCGCCAGCTGGGCGAAATCGTCGACCTGCGCAGCGGCCAGCGCGTGAGCGCCGAACAATTGCTGGCCCAGCTGGCCGCCGCGCCGCGCGTGATCATCGGCGAGCAGCATGACCAGCTCAGCCATCACCAGATCGAGCAATGGCTGCTGCAGCAATTGCAGGGCCAGCGTCCGCAAGGCAGCGTGCTGCTGGAAATGCTGAACCCGGACCAGCAAGCCAAGGTGGACAAGGTCAAGCCGTGGCTGCAGACGGACCCCGTCGTGCGCCCCGAACACGTGGCCGAGCTGCTGGCCTGGCAGCCCAGCTGGAAGTGGGCGCAATATGGAGACCTGGTGATGACCGTGATGCGCGCGCCGTATCCCGTCTGGTCGGCCAACCTGGACCGCAGCGAAATCAAGCAATTGTTTATCGACAAGCCAGCCGTGCAGGGCAAGCATTCGAACCTGGCCAACGATGGCAAGGTGCATGAGAAACTGAAAGACATCATCCGCGTCATGCATGACAACCAGATCGACGAGCCGCGCCTGGCCGCCATGCTGTCGGTGCAGCAGCAGCGCGACCGCCGCATGGCCGAGCGCCTGCTGGCCGCGCCCGCGCCGGCCGTGCTGATCGCCGGCGCCTACCATGCGCACAAGGACTTGGGCGTGCCGCTGCACGTGCAGGACTTGACGGGCGGCCCGGCGCCGCTGGTGCTGGTCCTGGCACAGCAGGGCGCCACGGTGCTGGCGCCGCAGGCGGATTTCGTCTGGTTCACACCCGTAACGCCCGCCGTCGCCAGCGCCAAGTAATTTCTTGTATCGCCGCCGGGCGTTCTGCCCGGCACTCTCCCCCAGCAAGCTCCCCCATAGCAGCCAGGTAGTTCGTCCGATTTTTTTGCATGCGCGTGCGCGCCGTTGGCGCAGCCATGCCTGTTACCTGTCAAAGTTCTCATGCGTATCCCCTTGTTCCGTATCAAAGCCGCCAGCTGCGGTGTCGTTCTTTCCCTGTTGCATGCCACCGCGCAAGCGTCCGCCTTACCCCATGACATGTCGCCGCTGGGCATGTTTTTCGCCGCCGACCAGGTCGTCAAAAGCGTGCTCATCGGTTTGCTGGTCGCCGCGCTGGCCACCTGGGTGGTCTTGCTGGTGAAGGGCGCCAGTTTGCTGCAAGCCCGGCGCGAGGCGGCGCATGCCGTCGCCATGCTGAAGACGGCCACTTCCTTGCCGGACGCGGCCGTCAAAGTGGAGGGCGCAGGCGCCATTTCGCTGGCGCAACAGTTGCTCGCTGATGTACAGCAAGAACTGAGTCTGTCGCACGCCAGCGCGCCGGCGGCGGCACTGAAGGAGCGGGCCGGCTTTCGCCAGGAACAGTTCATTGCGCAGCAGGTGCGCGCCATGACGCAAGGCATCGGCTTGCTGGCCAGCATAGGCGCCGTGGCGCCGTTCGTCGGCCTGTTCGGCACCGTGTGGGGCATCATGAACAGTTTTATCGGCATCGCCGTCAGCCAGAGCACGAACCTGGCCACCGTGGCGCCGGGCATCGCGGAAGCCTTGCTGGCCACCGCCCTGGGCCTGGTGGCGGCGATCCCCGCCGTCGTCATCTATAACGTCTTGAGCCGTGGCATCAACCAGTACAAGGCGCAGCTGCGCGCCGCTTCCGCGCAAGTGCTGCTGATGCTGAGCCGCGACCTCGACACGCGCCAGCAGGCCTGAGCCATGGCTTCCCTGTTTCCCTCCCCGGACGACGACACGGCCGACATGCCGGAGTTGAGCGAGATCAATGTCACGCCCTTCATCGACGTGATGCTGGTGCTGTTGATCATCTTCATGGTCGTCTCGCCGCTGGCCACGGTCGACTTGAAAATCGACTTGCCGGCCGCCACGGCCAAGCCCGAACCCCGTCCCGAGAAACCGTTGTTCGTGTCGCTGAAGGCGGACCGCAGCCTGTACCTGGGCGAGTCTCCCGTGGCGCGCGAGCAGCTGGGCAGCCTGCTCGATGCGCAAACGGGCGGCGACCGCCAGCGCACCCTGTTTTTCCAGGCCGACAAGCAAGCCGCGTATGAAGACGTGCTGGGCGTGATGGATGCCCTGCGCCAGGCCGGCTACCTGAAAGTGGGCCTGGTCGGCCGGGAGGGCGGGTGAGTCCGCAGTCCGGGCCGGCGCCGCGCCCCCTATTGAGCTGGGGCATTGCCGCGTCGCTGGTGGTGGCCGCGGCGCTGGCGCTGCTGCTGTGGGCCGGCTGGCAGCCCGTCGCCGTGGCGCCCGCCAATCCGGCGGCCAGCGTGATGGTGGTGTTTGCCGCGCAAGCGATGTCGCCGGAGACGCAGGTGGCGCACGCCGTGGGCGCGCGCCAGTCGGCCGCGTCCAGCGCCTCCCGGCCGCCAAAGAGTGCAATCAAGCAAGAGGCGCTGCCGGTGCTGGCGCGCGCCGCCGTGCCGGAGATCGTCGCGGCGGAAAAAGAGGAAAAGGCGGCCGCGAATCCGTCGGCGGAGCCGGGCAAGGATGCCGCGAAGGAAGCGTCCGTGCCTGCGCAGGCCAGCAGCAGCGCCACGCCGGCGCCGACCGTCGTGCGCGGTCCGCAGGCGGCGCCGTTCAACAGCGACACGCCATCGACCAGCGCGGCGCCGGCCAGCTGGCAAAGCCAGGTGCTTGGCCACCTGGCGCACTTCAAGCGCTATCCGGGCGATGCGCGCCAGCGCAAGCGGGCTGGCGCCGCCTGGGTGCGCTTCCAGGTGGACCGCGACGGCAAATTGCTGGCCAGCGAACTGGTCACGTCGTCGGGCACGGTGCTGCTCGACCGTGAAGCCTTGCAAGTGCTGCAGCGCGCGCAGCCGCTGCCTGCGCCGCCCGACAACGTATTGCGCCAGGGCACGGTGACGGTGACCTTGCCCGTGTCGTTCAAGCTCGACGCCAGCTGAATTTTAAATTTTTCAATAACATAACAAATCGAGGGTGTATGCATATCAAGACAATGACGCAGGCCGTGGGCATCTGCATGGCCTTGCTCGCGCAGCAGGCGTGGGCGCAACAGGCGCAAGACAGTGGCAAGGTGGAATTTTCGCCGCTGAATGTATCGGGTGAAACGGTGCCTGCGGAACGGCAGGCGCTGGAAAAACCGGGCGCCGTCAGCGCGCGCGGGGCCGATACGCGCTTGCAGCCCGTGGACCAGATCGTGCGCAGCATGCCGGGCACGTTTACCCAGATCGATCCGGCGCAGGGCGCCGTCAGCGTCAACATCCGCGGCTTGTCGGGCCTGGGGCGCGTCAACATGATGGTCGATGGCGTGAGCCAGAATTACTATGGCAGCGCGCCGTCGTCCGTGTCGCACGGCGGCGTGCCCAGCAGCCAGTTCGGCGCGCTGATCGACCCGAATTTCATCATCGGCGTGGATGTGTCGCGTGGCAATGTCGTCGGCGGCGACGGCGTCAATGCGCTGGCCGGCAGCGCCAATTTCCGCACCATCGGCGTCGATGACGTCGTCTTCGCCGGGGAAAAGACGGGGGCGCGCACGAAGATGTGGACCGGCAATAACGGCGTGGGACGCAGCGCCATGCTGGCCGTGGCCATGAAAAACCCCGCCTTCGATGGCGGCAGCGTGGGCTTCATGGCCGCCACCAGCGCGAGCGTGATCGGCAACAACTACAAGAATGCGAAGGGCGTCAACAGCGAGGAATTCGGTTTCGGCTACAACCGCTATTACAAGCAAAAGCCCAAGTCGCAATTGCTCAAGCTGGACCTCAAATTGAGCGACTTCCATGCGCTGGAACTGTCGGCGCGCGATTACCGCAGCACGTTTACGCGCCGCGACATCCACAGCGATGACTACTACGTAAAATATCACTACACGCCATTTTCCGAGTTGATCGACCTCAATGTGGTGGCCAGCAGCAGCCGCGGCAACCAGAAATACATGCCCGAGGCGCTGACCAATTTCATCAATACGAATGCGGCCAACCGCGCCGACGCGGTCGACATCAACAACACCAGCAGCTTCAGGCTGGCGGGCGGCGATGCGCTGGTGACCATCGGCGGCAAGCTGATGCGCAATAAATACAGCAAGCACGTGGAAAGCCTGGTCGACGATCCGGACAACCCGGATGCGAACCAGCAATCGATCGAAAACAATACGTTCGGCCCAGAGGGCGTGCAAAAGATCAACAGCCTGTATGCGGGCCTGCAATACAACCGCGGCATTGTTCAAGTCAATGCGGGCCTCAACTACACGCACTTTGATTTGACGGGTCACAAGCCCGCCTGCGACTTGCGCGTGCAGTGCTTCCCGCAAGGGGCAAGCAATATTGCGTTGAAGGAGCATGGCATCAATCCCTCGCTGCTCGTTTCCGCGCAAGTGACGCCGTGGTTCCAGCCGTTTGCCAGCGCCGAGCGCACCATGCGCGGGCCGAATCCGCAGGAAGTGTTTTTCTCGAATGACGGCGGGGCCTCGATGAACCCCTTCCTGAAGGGCGAGCGGGCCAGCACCTACCAGCTGGGTTTCAATTCCAGCCTGCATGGCTTGCTGAGTGCTAACGATGCGCTGAATTTCAAGGCCCTGTATTTCAAGAGCAAGATCGACGGCTATATCACCAGCCAGTCCTTCCTCGTGTGCGACAGCGGGCGCAAGTGCAATATCGCGGAAGTGATCGCCAAGGACTGGCAGAATGTGGATGAATATGTGACCAATATGTATATCTACATCAACTCGGCCACGCCCGTGTATTCTCGCGGCTGGGAACTGGAAGCGCAATATCACCTGGGGCCGGCGTATGCGCGCCTGTCGTACACGCGCGAAACGACGCGCCAGCCCACGTCGATCGCCAGCGCCTGGTTTGGCGCGGCCGACATCAGCGAACTGCCCAGCGTGTACTACAACCTCGACGTGGGCACGCGCCTGCTGGACAACAAGCTGGAAGTGGGCGCCATCCTCAAGCACACGGGCTCGAACCGCCGCCTGTCGCCGGACAATGACGCCGATGAAGCGACGGGGGAAGTGCTCAAGGCCGACAATCCGAAGATCCCGGCCGTGATCGACCTGTATGCGAGCTACCAGGTCAGCAAGAACCTGTTCCTGCGCCTGTCCGTGCAAAACGCCATGAACAAGGATTTCTCGGAAGCGCTGAACCGCCTGAACTCGATGCCGTCGCAGTCGCAGGAGAATACGCCGCTGAGCACGGCGCGGGGCAGGACGTATGTGGCAGGGCTGGAGTACCGCTTTTAAAGCAGGCCCAAGCCCCGCGCCTTGGCTTAATTAATACTCGCGCGGCGTCGTTCCATAATAGCTATGGATCGACGTCGCCCAAGCGCTGTCCGCCATGTTCGGCCAGTTATCCGTGTCGAAGCCGGGGGCGTTTTCGATGCGTTCCTTGTCGACGTTGAGGGTGAAGCGCTTGTTGACGGTGTCGAGCAGCAGCGCCTCCCACGGCACGGCGAACAGCTTTTCGCCGATGGTGAAGACGCCGCCGTGCGACATGACGGCGTAGGCGATCTTGCCGCTGCGCATGTCGAGCATGATTTCCTTGATTTCGCCCAGGTGTTCATCCTTGGCATTGTGCACATGGTCGCCGATCAGGGTGTCGGCGCCCATCAGTTCAGGGCCGGGGCCTTTGTGGCCGCGGTTGACATACATGCCGTAGGCGTCGCGTTCTTCGTAGCTCATGATGGACCTCCTGTTGAAAAATCCCAGTCTGCCGCCGGGGCGCGGCAGGGTCTGTTCGCTCGCCCACACAACATATGGAATTGGAAATATTTCAATTATTGTTATTGGGTAATTTTGTTGCGCGTAGACAGCAGGAGGGGGAGGGATAGTCGGTATTTGGCGCAAATTTCCGTGCGCGGGGAGCGACGCAGGCGGGCTTTAGTGTATAATTTCAATTTCCCGCACGTGCCGTTCGGCACCATCTGCAATGACCAAATTTGTCTTCGTCACTGGTGGCGTTGTGTCTTCCCTTGGAAAAGGGATTGCCGCCGCCTCCCTCGCCGCGATCCTCGAATCGCGCGGCCTTAAAGTCACCATGCTCAAGCTCGACCCGTATATCAACGTCGATCCTGGCACGATGAGCCCTATGCAACACGGTGAAGTATTCGTCACCGATGACGGGGCCGAAACCGACCTCGACCTCGGTCACTACGAGCGCTTCATTTCCACCCGCATGAAAAAGGTGAATAACTTCACCACTGGCCAGATCTATGAATCGGTGATCCGCAAGGAACGCCGGGGCGAATATCTGGGCAAGACCGTGCAGGTGATTCCGCATATCACCAATGAAATCCAGGATTACATCCGCCGTGGCGCCGAAGGCTACGACGTGGCCCTGTGCGAAATCGGCGGCACCGTCGGCGATATCGAATCCTTGCCATTCCTGGAAGCGGCACGCCAGCTGAGCCTGCGCGCCGGCCGCAAGAACACGGCGTTCGTCCACCTGACCCTGGTGCCTTACATCGCCTCGGCCGGTGAACTGAAAACCAAGCCGACCCAGCACTCGGTGCAAAAGCTGCGCGAAATCGGCATCTTGCCGAATGCGCTGCTTTGCCGCGCCGACCGCGCCATCCCGGAAGACGAGCGCGCGAAAATCTCGCTGTTCTCGAACATCGAGGAAGACGCCGTCATTTCCGTGTGGGACGTCGACACCATTTACAAAGTGCCGCAAATGCTGCACGACCAGGGCCTCGACAAGATCATCTGCGACGCGCTGGACCTCGATCCTGCACCGGCCGACCTGTCGATCTGGAGCAAGTTGATCTACACGATGGAGCACCCGAAGGCGGAAGTGACCGTCGGCATGGTCGGCAAGTATGTCGAGCTGACCGAGTCGTACAAGTCGCTGATCGAAGCGCTGCGCCACGCCGGCATCCACACGGAAAGCCGCGTCAACATCGAGTACATCGATTCGGAAGAAATCGAAACGACCGGTTGCGACAACCTGGCCAAGTACGATGCCATCCTGGTACCGGGCGGCTTCGGCAAGCGCGGCGTGGAAGGCAAGATCAAGGCGGCCCAGTTTGCCCGTGAAAACAAGATCCCTTACCTGGGCATCTGCCTGGGCATGCAAGTGGCCCTGATCGAATACGCACGCAACAAGGCTGGCATGCCGAACGCGAATTCGACCGAGTTCGACCTTGATACGGATCAACCTGTTGTTGCACTGATCAATGAGTGGCAAAACCACGATGGTAAAGTCGAGTTGCGCGATGAAAACTCGGACCTGGGCGGTACCATGCGCCTGGGCGCGCAGACCTGCGCCGTCAATCCGGGCACCCTCGCCGCCGAGATCTACGGCAGCGTGGTGACCGAGCGTCACCGTCATCGCTACGAAGCCAATAATCACTACCTGGCCCGTGTCGAATCGGCTGGCCTGATCGTGTCGGCCCGCACGCCGAGCGAAGATTTGTGCGAAATCATGGAATTGCCGCGCACGGGTGAAAATTCCCACCCTTGGTATATGGGCGTGCAATACCATCCCGAGTTCAAGTCGACGCCACGCACCGGCCATCCGTTGTTTACGTCGTTCATCAAGGCAGCGCTGGCGCACAAAGAAGCCAACGCCGCTGCGGAATAACGCGGTCGATCGCGACAGTATTACCCGTAAGACAGCTCCCGGCCAGATCGTTCCCGCCGGGAGTTTCTTTGCCCCCTTTGTGCAATTGCGCATCAGAACGCAGTGTGCAGCCCCCTGTTAAGCTTAACTTTGGAGAATGACATGAGTGCTATTGTTGATATTATCGGCCGCGAAATCCTGGACTCGCGCGGTAACCCGACCGTCGAATGCGATGTGTTGTTGGAATCGGGCGTGATGGGCCGTGCAGCCGTACCGTCGGGTGCCTCGACCGGTTCGCGCGAAGCCGTGGAATTGCGCGATGGCGACGCCAAGCGCTACTTCGGCAAGGGCGTGCTGCAAGCATGCGAGAACATCAACACCGAAATCTCCGAAGCCATCATGGGCCTGGACGCCAATGAACAGGCTTTCCTGGACCGTACCCTGATCGACCTGGACGGCACGGAAAACAAATCGCGCCTGGGCGCCAACGCCATCCTGGCCGTCTCGATGGCCGTCGCCAAGGCTGCCGCCGAAGAAGCCGGCTTGCCGCTGTACCGCTATTTCGGCGGTTCGGGCGCCATGCAGATGCCAGTGCCGATGATGAACGTCATCAACGGCGGCGCACACGCCGACAACAACCTGGACATCCAGGAATTCATGATCATTCCCGTGGGCGCCCCGTCGTTCAAGGAAGCCGTCCGCTACGGCGCGGAAGTGTTCCACACGCTGAAAAAGATCCTGCACAAGAAGGGCCTGAACACCAACGTGGGCGACGAAGGCGGTTTCGCGCCATCGCTGGCCAACCATGAAGAAGCCATCAAGCTGATCATCCAGGCCATCGAAGAAGCGGGCTACGAGCCAGGCACGCAGATCGCCATCGGCCTCGATTGCGCCGCGTCCGAGTTCTACAAGAACGGCAAGTACGAAATGGAAGGCGAAGGCCTCAGCCTGACCGCCACCGAGTTCACCAACCTGCTGGCGACCTGGTGCGACAAGTACCCGATCATCTCGATCGAAGACGCGATGCACGAAGGCGACTGGGACGGCTGGGCGATTCTGACGGCAGAACTGGGCAAGAAAGTGCAACTGGTCGGCGACGACCTGTATGTCACCAACACCAAGATCCTGAAAGAAGGCATCTCGAAAGGCATCGCCAACTCGATCTTGATCAAGATCAACCAGATCGGTACCCTGACGGAAACCTTCGCCGCCATCGAAATGGCCAAGCGCGCCGGCTACACGGCTGTCATTTCGCACCGCTCGGGCGAAACGGAAGACTCGACCATCGCCGATATCGCCGTTGCCACGAACGCCCTGCAGATCAAGACGGGCTCGATGTCGCGTTCGGACCGCATGGCCAAGTACAACCAGCTGCTGCGTATCGAGGAAGACCTGGGCGACATCGCCAGCTACCCTGGTCGCGATGCGTTCTATAATCTGAAGTAAGCTGATGTAAAACCCACTGGCCGGCCGGAGATGTTCCGGCCGGTTTTTTAACTGAATGCCCCATGCGCCTCATTACGCTCGCCCTGGCAGCCCTGCTGCTGTTGATACAATTTCCCCTCTGGCTGGGTAAAGGCGGCTGGCTGCGTGTTGCCGACATGGAAGCCCAAGTGGCTGTGGCCAACAAGAAGAACATGGAATTGAAGGCGCGCAACGCCAAGCTCGAATCCGAAGTGCGCGACCTGAAAGATGGTACGGGCGCCGTCGAAGAGCGTGCCCGCTACGAGCTGGGCATGGTCAAACAGAATGAGATTTTCGTGCAGATCGTGCGCAAGGGCCAGACCCCGCCACTGCTGGAAACACCGGTGGACGCCGCGGCGCCACATTAAGACAGTACTACTTCCCGCTTGCCAGCCTGGACCGATTGCCAGGCTGACATATCACTTTACTTCCTTGTACTTATTACCTTGTACTGCTGCACACGATTGGCCGCATGGCGCGGCGTGCGGCTGTCTTGCTGCTTGCTGCTTGCTGATCAGAAACGGGCCTTGCCGGTCGTGATCAGGTAAAAATGGATGCCGGTGACCACGACGGCGACACTTACCAGTACGGTTTCGAGAAACATCATAAAATTTCCTTGTTAATATTTAGTTAGGTAAAAACGTCCAGGGCCAGGCGCCCAGCCGAACGTACGGCAAGGCGCAGGCAACGCCGCCATGAACGTTTTTTAACCGCGCGACGCCAGGAAGCGCAGTTCTGCGGCCAGATTCGGCATCAGTTTTTCGTAGCGGTTCGCTTCCGAGTTCAGCAGGGCGAAATCGCGCTTGCTTGGACGCACATAGCGCTGTTCTTCATCGCTGACGCTGCTGGCGATGACTTCCTTCTGCGCCAGTTCGCTGTACGGCTTGGAAGCGAGCAGGGCGCCCAGGAAGGCGCGCGTGGCGCGGCCCAGGTTGCTGAAGTAATTGTCGTTGTCGTTGCTGTAGGTGTTGGTAAAAGTGGACATATGCCCTCCATGAATGGTCTGTTGTTGCATTGCACAATAATGGAGTTTGCGATATGCGTCCAATTTCAAATTCCAATTTCAGAAATTCAAGAAACGCATAATAAGGGCGTAGCCATCGGCCACGCCCTGAAAATGAATTTGTTACGAAATGTTTATCCTGCGGCGATGCGTCCCAAACCCGGATCGTCGCTGAAAAAACCGTCGAGTCCCGTCTCGATATAGCGCCGCATTTCCGCCACGGATCCCGCTTCGTTGCGCGCATTTTCGCCATTGCCGTCGCGGAAGTCGGCCGCCAGGAAGCGGTTTTCCGGACGGAAGGTCCACGTGTGCAGCAGCAAGCCCGCCTGGTGCGCATCGTCGACGATGGAAGAGGGCTTGGCCAGGCGCTGGTCGGCGCCCAGCGGGATGATTCCCCGCGTTGGCGGCGCCACCACGTCCGCGTAGGCGGCGATGTCGCGCAGGCCGGCCGGCGTCGTCATCTGGCCAAACGTCAGCTTGCCGCCCGCCTTGGCCACGTCCATCGGGCGGATATCGCCGCCCACCACCAATTGCATCAGGCGCACGTTGGCGCGCCGTCCCAGCTTCTCGCGCAAGTATTTCAAATTGGCCACTTCGAAGGACTGGATTTCGATGGGCGCGCGGCGCGTGTACTCGTGCGCCAGCAGGGTCGACAGGAAACGGTCTTCCAGCGCCAGGCCCGCATCGCGGAAATACGTGGAGCTTTTCAGCTCCGGCACGAGGCCGATGACGCGTCCGCTGGCGGCTGATTGCGCTGCAACAAAATCGATGATTTCTTCCCAGGTCGGAATCTGGAATTGTCCATCGTACAAGGTGTTGCCGGTGCGTACTTTCGGCAGCCGTTCGATGGCGCGCAGGGTTTTCAATTCCGCCAGCGTGAAGTCGTCGACGAACCAGCCTTCGTGCCATTCGCCGTCGACCATCTTCTTGCCGCGCCGGCTGGCAAACTCGGGCCGGCGCGCCACGTCGGTGGTGTCGATCAGGTTGCTTTCGTGGCGGGCCACGAGAATGCCGTCGCGCGTGGCGACCAGGTCCGGCTCGACGTAGTCGGCGCCGTCGAGGATGGCCTTGGCGTAGGACGCCAAGGTATGCTCGGGACGCAGGGCGCTGGCGCCCCGGTGGGCGAAGACGAGCGGCCGGCTTGGCTTTGTTTCCAGCAGGCCCGCGGCAAAGCCGGGCGCGGCGGCCAGCGCCAGGCCGCCGACGGCCGCCTGGACGAAGCTGCGGCGCGAAAAATGCCGTTGCGGAAGGATAGGCGTACGCATCAGAAATCCGCCGTCAAGGTGAGGAAGCCCTGACGCGGGGCGATGGGGAAGGTGTTGTACGTCTTGTCGGCCGCGCCCACCACCACGTTCAGCGCGCCTTCGCGGTTGGCCAGGTTGCTGACGTTCACGCGCCAGCGCGGGTTTTTCAGCCAGCCGGCCATGGCCGGCAGCTTGCCCGACACGCCCAGGCCCATCAGGAAATAGCTTGGGACGGACAGATCGTTGGTGTACGTCGCGTAGCGCTTGCCCACATAGTCTCCCGTCAGTTGCACTTCGATGTCGCCAAACGTGGCGGAAGCGACGAACTTGTTCAGCCATTCAGGCGAGCCCGGCACGTTCTTGCCCGCCGTCAAGACCAGCGCGGCGCCATTGTTGTAATTGTCCGCGTACTGCGAGCGGTTGTATGACAGGGCATTGTAGAACGAGAAATTGTTGCCGAAGTGCACGGTGCCCGCGATATCGATGCCGTCCGTGCGCACGCTGCCCACGTTGGCCAGGACGGGGTTGCCGCCAATGATGGAGGAAATCACGGGCGTCGGGCTGATCTGCAGCAAACGGTTGCTGAAATCGACGTGGTAGACGTTGACCTGGCCATCGATGGCCGTGATGGCGCCCAGGCTCAATGGGTGGCTGCCGCGCACGCCCACTTCATAGGTGAGGGCCGTTTCCGGTTTGGCGTCGCGCTTGAACAAATCAAACGCGGCCTGGCTCGACAAGCTCCAGGGCGAAGCGCCGCCGCCGCCATAGGTGACGAACTGGCGCATGTTTTTCTGGATATTGAAGTACAACTGGTCTTGCGGCGTGAAATCCCAGCGCGCGCCTACTTGCGGCAAGAACCATTTTTTCGTGTTGATGGTGCCGACCGGCAAGGCCGTCGAGCCGCCGGCGATGGCGCCCTTGGCCGGCTGCACGGGGAATTGGCCATCGGCAAATTGCAGGCTGGACTTGAAACCGGCTTGCAGGGCGATATCGGGACGGATGCGCCATTCATCCTGCAAGTGCAGCTGCACCACCTTGTTGTCGATCTCGCTGCCGTACTGCGTGATCAAAGGATTGCTGGGACGGTCGTACGGCGACGTCGGGTTGTTGACGTCCAGCGCATACCAGCGGCGGTAGGCGGACGAGCGGTTCTGTTCCAGCCACAGGCCCGCTTCCAGCTGGTGATTGCCGATTTCCTTGCGCAGGGTGGAAAGGAAGCCGCCCCGCTTGATGTCGTATTCCGTCGTGCGCACGGCGTAGCCCGAGTTGCCGAACACCTGTTTCAGGTTCTGTTTCGGGTAGTACACGCTGAACAAGCCCGGCAAGCCGGCCACGCCGATGGGGCCGGCCACCACGCCCGCGCCATCATCCTTGTGGTAATACACCTGGTTCGACCACGTCATGCCTTCGGACAAGTTGGCGTCGAACTTGGCGTAGGCCAGGTAATCGGTGCGCTGCGCATCGCTGTAGTAGTTGCGGTAATTGTTGCCGTCCGCGGCAGGCGTGGCGCCCGTCGGCGACAGGTAATTCAGGGCCGCCTTGAAGTCCGGATACAGGAAGGGGCGCGTGTACGGCGCGCTCGTCTCGCCCGCCACGTGCACGGTGCTGTCTTCGTTCGGCTCGATCTTGTCCGAGTAATTGAAGAACAGGGTCAGCTTGCCCGCCTCGCTGCGGTTGACGTATTTTGCGTTGAACTGGTCGCCGCCCTGGCGCGCATCGAAGTCCCAGGCGCGCGCTTCATGGTGCAGGATGGAAAAATAGGCGCTGCTGCCATCGCCGAAGGCGCCCGTGTCATAGCGGGCAAACGTGCGCGACGTGCGGTGGCTGCCCACCGTTTGCTGCACGCTGGCGCCCTGCGTGGCCAGCGGGTCGCTGGAATAGGTTTCGATGGTGCCGCCCAGGTTGCTGGTCGACGCCGTGGCCAGGTCGCCCGCGCCCGACGACAGTACGACGCTGCGCACGTTTTCGCTGATCACGGCGCGCTGCGGCGACAGGCCGTTGTAGTTGCCGTATTGCTGGTCGCCCAGCGGCACGCCGTCCATGGTGTAGCCCAGTTGCTGGCCGGAAAAACCATGCACGAACAGCGACAGGTTTTGCTCGTTGTTGCCCCATGGGTCGGCCGTCTGGAAGCTGACGCCAGGCAAGGTTTGCAGGGCCTTTAACGGATTCGTGCCGGGCAGGATTTTCTGGATTTCATTCTTGCTCAGGGCGACGGAAGAACGCGTCTTACGCGAGGAAATCTCTACGGTGGCCATCGGAGCATTGTCATCGGCAGCGGGGACGGCGGCCATGTCGGTGGCGGCGGACGCCACGGCGGCGGCGACGGCCGTTTGCGCCAGGGCCGGCAAGGAGAAGCCAGCGGCGCAAGCGCCCAGCAACACATGGAAGGAATGGCGGCGCAGGGCCAGCGTCAAGTGGGTATTCATCATCAGCCTGTGGAAAGTATTGGAAGTAATACAAGCTGCGCAGCGTAACGGCGGCGCGTGACGGGCTGATGACGAACTGATGACGGGAAGATGACAGCAGAAACAATTGCGCCGCCTGAGGGGCGGCGCGGGGATTATTACAATTAGTTAATACTTGCCGCGGGGGGAATCAAGACTTCTGCCGGCGCATCCGTGATGAACAGCTGCGCGCAATCGACCTTGTCGAATTCATAGTGCTGGCCGCAGAAATCGCAGTTCACGCCCACCTGGCCCACTTCTTCCAGGGTGCTGTTGACTTCTTCCTCGCCCAGCATCTTGAGCATATTGCCCACTTTTTCGCGCGTGCAAGTGCAATGGAAGCTCGGGTGCAGGGGATCGAAGACGCGGATCGTTTCTTCCCAGAACAAGCGCTGCATCAGGGTATCGATGTCCGTCGACAGGATTTCCGCCTCTTTCAGGGTCGACGCCAGCATCACGGCGCGGTTCCACGTGTCCAGCGCGTCTTCTTCCGACACGGGCGTCGCTTCGGCCTTGCCGCCATGGTGGGGCAGCTTTTGCAGCAGCAGGCCGCGCGAGACGGTGTCGTCCGTGGCCAGCCACAGGCGCGTGTCCAGCTGTTCCGAACGCAACATGTAGTTTTCGATCACGGTCGCCATGTCATCGCCGTCCAGCGGCACGATGCCCTGGTACGGTTGCTGGCCCGGCACCTTGTCGGCCGGGTCCAGGGTGATGATGAAGCGGCCCTTGCCCGTGGCGTTGAGCAATTGCGGCACGGTGGCCACGTCGGGAATCGTGGCGTCCGGGTCCAGCTTGGCCGTGGCGCGCAGGCGCAGGTCGGAGTCGCACTCGACCACCATCAGGCGCACGGGACCGTCGCCATGGATTTGCATGATGATGGAACCGTTGAATTTCAGGTTGGCCGACAGCAGGGCGGCGGCGGCCACCATTTCGCCCAGCACTTTTTTCACGGCCGTCGGGTAGGCGTGGCGCGACACCACTTCCTGCCAGGTGGTCGAAACGTCGATGAACTGGCCGCGCACGGCGGCGTTGTCGAAAATAAATTTTTGCAGGGTATCCTGGCCGCTAACGGCTGCGCTGATTGCGCCCGTGGTTTCAGTCGTCATTCTCTTATCCAATCTTCTTGAGTTGCGTATTAAATAGCTGGCCGCGTTGCACATAGTTCACGGCGTTGCCTTGTAGCCTGGTGATATCGTCTGCCGTCAGGGCCCGCACGGCTTTCGCCGGTGAGCCGATGATCAGCATATTGTCGGGAAATTCCTTGCCTTCCGTGACCAGCGCGCCCGCGCCGACCAGGCAGTTCTTGCCGATCTTCGCGCTATTCAGGATCACGGCCTGGATGCCGACCAGGGCGCCATCGCCGATCGTGCAGCCATGCAGCATCGCCTGGTGGCCGATGGTCACGTTCCGGCCGATGTCCAGCGGGTAGCCCGGGTCCGTGTGCAGCACGGCGCCTTCCTGCACATTGCTGTTGGCGCCCACGGTGATGCGTTCGTTGTCGCCGCGGATCGTGGCGCCGAACCATACGGACGTATTCGCTTCCAGGGTCACCTTGCCGATCACGTTGGCCGTGTCGGCAACAAAAGCGGAAGCATCAATCAGCGGCGCATCGGCGCCCAATTGGTAGAGTGTCATCGTTAGCCTGTGGCGGTGGTGGAAGCGCCGGGCACGGCCGGACGCGGAAGTTTTGCGCTATTTTACGCTGTTGCAGGGCAAGTCCGAGCGCCGGCCGCTAATCCGGTATAATTATCGAACGGTCGTACTTTTATGTGCGCCCTATCTACAGACACAGCATGTGGCGCCATCTGCGCCACTTTCAAGGCAGGCATCCGATGAAACCCATGAAACTTTCCCGTTCCGAATTCATCAACATCCGCGGCGCCCGTACGCATGTGCGCCATTGGGGCCGCGAAGGCGCGCCCATCCTGTTCATGGTGCACGGCTGGATGGACGTGGCCGCCTCGTTCCAGTTCGTCGTCGACGAGTTGCAGGGCGACTGGCACGTGATCGCGCCCGACTGGCGCGGCTTTGGCCTCAGCGACTACACGCAATCGGACACCTACTGGTTCCCCGACTACCTGGCCGACCTGGACGCCATGCTGCTGCATTATTCGCCGGACGCGCCCGTCAACCTGCTGGGCCACAGCATGGGTGCCAACGTGGCCGGTCTGTACGCGGGCGTGCGCCCGGAGCGCATCAGCCGCTTCATCAACCTGGAAGGCTTCGGCATGATGGCAACGCAGCCGGAGCAGGCGCCGGGCCGCTACGCCAAGTGGCTGGACGAATTGCGCGAGCCGCCCGCCATGCGCAGCTATCCTTCGCAGCGCGCCGTGGCTGAGCGCCTGCAAAAGACCAATCCGCGCCTGCCGGACGAGCGCGCCGCTTTCCTGGCCGAACACTGGTCGGCGCGCAACGAGGCGGGCGAGTGGGACATCCTGGGCGACCCGCAGCACAAGCGCGTCAATCCCATCCTGTACCAGGTGGAAGAAGTGATGGCGTGCTGGCGCCGCATCACGGCGCCCGTGCTGTGGGTGGAGGCCGATGACACGAATATGTGGCAATGGATGGGGCCAAAGGAACAGGCGCGCATCGAAATCGACCGGCGTTTGGCCTGCATCAAGGATGTGCGCTGCGAGATGATGGCGGATGCGGGCCACATGCTGCATCATGATCAGCCGCAGGCACTGGCGCGGCTGGTGGAAGCGTTTTTGGCCTGATGTGTGTCGGGAACGCTGCAGCGCGATTGGCCAAGCAGCGTACAATGAAAACTTCTTCCATGCTGAGCCCGTGCAGGGTATTGTTTTCACATGCTTAAAGTCGACCTGCATTGTCATTCGAATATCTCCGACGGCGTGCTGTCACCGGCCGCCGTGGCCGCTTACGCGCGCAAGGCGGGCGTGGACGTGTGGGCGCTGACGGACCACGATGAAGTGTCCGGCGTCGCCGCTGCGCGCACGGCCGCGCTGGAGCTGGGCATGCGCTTCGTGGCCGGCGTGGAAATTTCCATTACGTGGGCCGGCGAAACCGTGCACATCGTCGGCTTGCAAGTCGATGAAAACAATCCGGGTCTCGTGCAGGGCTTGCACCGCACGCGTTCGGGACGCGACGCGCGCGGCCGCGAAATCGCCCGCCAGCTGGACCTGGCCGGCATCCCCGACGCCTATGAAGGGGCCTTGAAATTCGTCGGCAACCCGGACCTGATGTCGCGCACGCACTTTGCCCGTTACATCGTGGAAACGGGGAAATGCGCGAACATTCCCGACGTGTTCAAGAAATACCTGTCGGAAGGCAAGCCGGGCTACGTCGAGCACCGCTGGGCCACCCTGGCCGAAGCGGTCGGCTGGATCCGCGGCGCGGGCGGCGTGGCCGTCATCGCCCATCCGGGCCGCTACCGCTTCAGCGACATGGCGCAAGGCGTGCTGTTCGATGAATTCAAGCAACTCGGCGGCGTGGCCATCGAAGTCGTCACGGGCAGCCACAGCCCGGACCAGTATCCGGAATACGCGCAGCTGGCCAACGCCTACGGCTTCCTCGCCTCGCGCGGCACGGATTTCCATGCGCCGGGCGAGTCGCGCGTGGATTTTGCCATGTTGCCGCCTTTACCATCGAATGTCACGCCAATCTGGCACGACTGGTTCTAGGGCGCGGCTGGCCTGCGCCTGCCGCGCGGGCTTGAAAAGTCGCGACTGCATACTTATCTTTTAGTCATTCTTGTTTTCCGGAGCCATCGCCCATGAAACGTATCGTCCTGTTTATTGCAACCAACCTGGCCGTGATGCTGGTGCTGTCGCTCGTGCTCAGTTTGCTGGGCGTGGGCAATCCGGCGCGCGGCAGCACCTTGAACCTGGGCAGCCTGCTGGTGTTTTCGCTGGTGGTGGGCTTCACGGGCTCGATCTTTTCGCTGTTGATCAGCAAACCGATGGCCAAGTGGAGCACGGGTGCGCGCGTGATCGACAATCCGACGTCGTCGACGGAGTTGTGGCTGGTCAATACCGTGCGGGCGCTGTCCGAGCGGGCCGGCATCGGCATGCCGGAAGTGGCCGTGTACGAAGGCGACGCGAATGCGTTCGCTACGGGCGCCTTCAAGAATTCGGCGCTGGTGGCCGTGTCCACGGGCTTGCTGCAAAGCATGAACCGCGATGAAGTGGAAGCCGTGCTGGGTCACGAGATCGCCCACGTGGCGAATGGCGACATGGTCACCTTGACCCTGATCCAGGGCGTGGTGAATACCTTTGTCGTCTTCATGGCCCGCGTGGTGGGTTTCTTTGTCGACAATGTGCTGCTGAAAAATAACAACCGCGAAGGCGGCGGGCGCGGCATCGGCTATTTTGTGACCGTGATGGTGTGCGAAGTGATCTTCGGCTTGCTCGCGTCCATCATCGTGGCCTGGTTCTCGCGCCAGCGCGAATTCCGCGCCGACGCCGGTTCCGCCAAGCTGCTGGGCAGCCCCACGCCGATGATGCATGCGCTAGCCCGCCTGGGCGGCGTGCCGCCGGGCGAATTGCCGCAATCGATGCAGGCGCTGGGCATCAGCGGCGGCAATGGCGGCTGGGGCGCGCTGTTCGCCACCCATCCACCGCTGGAACAACGCATCGCCGCGCTGCGCAGCGTACAATAATGCCAACTTAACAAGCTGGTTCGCCAGAACGCTTACACATGAGTCAATTTTTTCATATTCACCCCGACAATCCGCAATTGCGCCTGATCAAGCAGGCGGCGCAGATCATCCAGTCCGGCGGCGTGGTGGCCTTGCCCACCGACTCCTGCTACGCGCTGGTGTGCCAGCTCGACGACAAGGGCGCCGTCGAGCGCCTGCGCCGCATCCGTGGCGTGGATGAAAAGCACCATTTAACCTTGCTGTGCCGCGACTTGAGCGAGCTGGGCGTGTATGCCCGCGTGGACAACCGCCAGTTCCGCCTGCTCAAGGCGGCCACGCCCGGCGCCTACACGTTTATCCTGGAAGCGACGAAGGAAGTGCCGCGCCGCCTCAGCCATCCTTCGCGCAAGACCATCGGCCTGCGCGTGCCGCAGCACCGCATCGTGCAATGCCTGCTGGAAGAGCTGGGCCAGCCCCTGCTGGGCGCGACATTGACCTTGCCGGGCGACGAAGACAGCCTGACGGATGCCGACACGATCCGCGAGCGCCTGGAAAAACTGGTCGATCTGATCGTCGACGGCGGCGTCTGCGCGCATGGTCCCAGCACCGTGATCGACCTGACGGGGCCGGAGCCGGAAGTGGTGCGCGTGGGACGGGGCGACCCGGCCGTGCTGGGTTTGTAGGCGGCATCGCACGCCCGTGCTGGCGCCGGTCTTCACCTGTTCTTAATGACAACGTAAGAAAGAGCCTAGTTCGCCTCTGGTAGAATCGCGGTCATGAGCGATTTCAATACGATAGTCCAGACCGTTGCGGTCTACCTGGTGCCGGTGCTGTTTGCCATTTCCCTGCATGAGGCGGCGCACGGCTACGCGGCCCGCTATTTCGGCGACCCCACAGCCTCGAACGAGGGCAGGCTGAGCCTCAATCCCATGCGGCATATCGACCCTTTCGGCACGATCTTGCTGCCCTTGATGCTGTATTTCACGATCCAGGTGCCGTTCGGCTATGCCAAGCCGGTGCCCGTCGATTTCAGCCGCCTGCGCAATCCGAAGAAGCAGATGGCCTGGGTGGCGTTTGCCGGGCCTGGCGCCAATTTCGTCATGGGCCTGGGCTGGATGATCGCCTTTGTCGTGCTCAGCGTCTTGCCGCCGACGGAAATGGGCATGTTTTTCCGCAAGATGGCGGGCGCCGGCGTCAGCGTGAATGCGGCCATGTTCGTCTTTAACCTGATTCCCGTGCCACCCCTCGATGGCGGGCGCATCATGACGGGCTTGCTGCCGATGCAGCTGGCGCGCCCTTACGCCAGCATCGAGCGCTACAGCCTGTATGTCTTCGGCGCCCTGGTGCTGCTGATGTACACGGGCATCTTGAACCGCGCCTTGCTGGCGGCGATCGAATTTGTCATCGGCATTTTTGTCACCCTGGTCACGCCCCTGACGGCGATATTGACTTGATGCCCGCAACTGGATGTACGCACATAATTGATGGAAGTACCGATGCAAGTAACTGAACCAATATTAGAAACCGAAGCGATTTCCGGCTGGCTGCGCCGCTGGGCGCCCCTGATCCCGGGCGGCGAGGTGCTGGACCTGGCCTGCGGCGCAGGCCGCCACGCGCGCCACCTGGTCAGCCTGGGCCACCCCGTGATCGCGCTCGACCATGATCCGGAAATGCTGGAAAAGGCGGCTGGCACGGACATCACCACCTCGCTGGTGGACCTGGAAGCGCCGGGCGCCGTGTGGCCTTTCGCTCCCGGCCGCTTTGCCGGCATCGTCGTCACCAATTATCTGCACCGGCCGCTGCTGGAAGCCATGGTGGCCAGCCTGGCGCCCGATGGCGTGTTGCTGTATGAAACGTTTGCCGAGGGCAATGAGCAGTTCGGCAAGCCGTCGAATCCGAAATTCCTGCTGAAGGAAGGCGAAATGCTGACCTGGGCGGTGCAGCATGGCTTGCGTGTGGTAGCGTATGAGGATGGGCGCGTGGAACAGCCAAAAGCTGCTCTGGTGCAACGAATTTGCGCCGTCCGGCCGGATTTTCCACGGTTGGCAGCCCTGCTGCCGACGTTTTGAGCGGCCATACTATGTCAGAATGCACCACAGGCGCGGGCTATCCGCTACAATCGTTGTTTTATTTATCGGCGCTATAAACTTACTATGATCAAGGGCAGCATTGTAGCAATCGTCACCCCGATGCACGCAGACGGCAGTCTGGACTTTCCAGGTCTGCGCAAGCTGATCGACTGGCATATCGCCGAGGGTACGGACGGCATCGTCATCGTTGGCACGACGGGCGAATCGGCAACAGTCAGCGTGGAAGAACACTGCGAACTGATCCAGTTGACCGTCGAACATGCCAAGGGACGCATTCCTATCATCGCCGGCGCCGGAGGCAACTCCACGGCCGAGGCCATCAAACTGACGCGCTACGCGAAAGAAGCGGGCGCCGATGCTGTCTTGCAAGTGGTGCCGTACTACAACCGTCCTACCCAGGAAGGCATGTACCAGCACTTCAAGGCCATCGCCGAAGCCGTCGACATTCCCGTCATCCTGTACAACGTGCCTGGCCGCACGGTTGCCGACATGAGCAACGAGACCATCGTGCGCCTGTCCGCCATCCCGAATATCGTCGGCGTGAAAGATGCGACCGGCAATATCGGCCGCGGCATCGACCTGCTGCGTTTGGTTCCAGCTGACTTCGCCGTGTACTCGGGCGACGATCCGACGGCCATGGCGCTGATGTTCTGCGGCGGCCACGGCAACATTTCCGTGACGGCCAACGTTGCGCCGCGCGCCATGCACGAACTGTGCGTGGCAGCCATGGCGGGCGAGCGCGCCACGGCGATTGCCATCAATAACAAAGTGTTCCCTTTGCACCAGAAATTGTTTGTCGAGCCCAACCCGGTGCCCGTCAAATGGGCGCTGGCCGAAATGGGCCTGATGCCAGCCGGCATACGCTTGCCACTGGTGCCGCTGGCTGAAAATTGCCATGCCACCGTGCGCGATGCCTTGCGCGACGCTGGCATCCTGTCTTAAGCCGAACTTCAAGCCCGGGCTTGACCAGTCCGGACCTTTCCTGATTCCAGCTGCTACTTAGCTTCTTATCCAGTTACGACATGACTAATTGCAAGAAAACCAAACCGGCGCCTGCCACCATCGCCGTCCGCGGCATCGTCATCGGCGCCGTCGCAGCCAGCCTCGCGGGCTGTGGCATGATCAGTTCGGTAGTCGGCGGCGACAAGGTCGACTACAAGTCGGTCAAGAAAGCCAGCACCCTGGACGTGCCGCCTGACCTGACGCAATTGCAGCAGGACAACCGTTATTCCTTGCCGGATTCGAAAAACGGCGTGGCCACGGCTTCCGGCTACAACGCGCAGCGCAACGCCACGGCCGGCACGCCCGTCATCGTGGGCGCCGACGGCGTGGTGGGTGTCGTGCCCGTCACGGCCGGTGGCGTGAAGGTCGAGCGCGCGGGCAACCAGCGCTGGCTGGTCGTCAAGCAGTCGCCTGAAGTGCTGTGGCCGCAACTCAAGCAATTCTGGGAAGATTCGGGCTTTACCGTTGCCATCGACCAGCCTACGGCTGGCATCATGGAAACCGAATGGAACGAAAACCGCGCCAAGCTGCCGCAAGACTTTATCCGCAACACCATCGGCAAGGCCTTCGATTCGATGTACTCGACTGGTGAAAAAGACAAGTTCCGCACCCGCGTGGAGCGCCTGGCCGATGGTTCGACCGAGATCTACATCAGCCACCGTGGCGTGGAAGAGGTCGTCACGGGCCGCGACAAGGAAACCACCACCTGGACCGCGCGTCCCAACGATCCGGGCCTGGAGGCGCAATTCCTGGCCAAGCTGATGACGCGCCTGGGCGCGGCCAGCGATGAAGCACAAGCGAAGACGGCCGTTGATGGCGCCATCGTGCAGCCGCTGCACGCCAAGCTGGTGGGCGATGCCGCCACGCCGGCGCGCGCCATCGAAGTCGATGAAGGTTTCGACCGCGCCTGGCGCCGTGTCGGCCTGGCGCTGGACCGCGTCGGCTTCACCGTGGAAGACCGCGACCGCACGCAAGGCACGTATTTCGTGCGTTACGTCGATCCGGACGCGGTCAAGAAGGATGGTTTCTTCTCGAAACTGTTCAGCTGGGGTTCGTCGTCCGACAAGGACAAGGAAGCGCAGCGCTATCGCGTCCTGGTCAAGGCCGGCAATGGCTCGACCAGCCTGGTCAGCATTCTCAGCAACGAAGGCCAGCCCGATGTCTCGCCAGTGGCCGAGAAGATCCTGGGCTTGCTGAACGAGCAGCTGAAGTAAGCGGTGCATTTGCGGCGGGTATCACAACCTGCCGCGCAATAAAAAAGGCTGATCCGGGAAACCGGCGCAGCCTTTTTTATTGCCTGCGTCCGGCCTTATATCCTGCGGATAAAACGCCGGACGCAAAAAAGCCGACCCGAAGGTCGGCTTTTCCTAGTGCAGGGTGCTAAATTACTTAGCAGCCGATGCAGCAGCCGAAGCAGCCGAAGCAGCGTCGGTAGCGGCCGAAGCGGCAGCCGAAGCAGCAGCAGCAGCGTCGGTAGCGGCCGAAGCAGCAGCGTCAGCAGCAGCAGCTGGAGCAGCTTCAACTGCTGGTGCTGGTGCTGGGGTTTCAACTACTGGTGCTGGTGCAGGAGCTTCTTCTTTTTTGCTGCAAGCAGCCAGAGCAACAACCATCAGGGAGGCGATCAGCAGGGATTTTTTCATTTGTTTTCCTTAATTATTTCAAAAAATAAATCAATATTGTTGCGATGAATAATTACCGGTAATTATCGCTCGTTAGGTCGTCTTCGAAGGCTTTTCGTACCAGGTGGTGCCTGCCAGACAACGGAAACTTCCTAACCGAATATTATAGCGATTTTTGGTGCGTCGCAATAGGAGCAAGAGGCAAATTCGCAACTATTTTGTGATATCGCAATATTTGCCGAAGCAAATTGCAAGCAAGTGTAAGCGATTTGCGAAAGCGCGACAAAACGATATAAAAATAATATGTTTTATTGCGCTAACGCAGATGCTGTTATTTTACCTACTGTAATACCACTTTGCTACGCCGCCCCCATTCAAGCCAGTTCGAGCCAGCCATCCTGATACCACGTATATAACGCATCCATCACGTCATCGGAAGCCTGGGCCACGGCGGCGCCATCGAGGGCGCGTTCGTTGGCCAGGGTTTCCAGGGCCGCTTTATCGGCCTTGCCAATGGCAAACGATTCGCCATTGATGAAGACATTCTTGCCACGATACAGCATCAGGGTCTTGCGCGACAACACGACACCCTTTTTCTGTGCGGCGTCCGCGAAGCGGCCTACCGTCAGCGGCTTGGACAGCGGCGTGAAAAATACATTGTGTTTCGGTTCCGACAGGTGTTCGCCAAGGAAAATGGTCACGTCTTCTTCCGTGAAGCGCACCTTGTTCATTTCTTCCGCGATGGTGCTGAGCATTTCACGGGGGATTTCCGCCGGTTTGCCCGACGCTTTCAAGTCCGGATCGCTGTAAATGCCCGGCAAGTCGATCGAGTCGGCCATGAATTGCAGGAACGCTTCGCCCAGCTCCTGGAACGTGGGCGAGCGGAAGCCGATCGAATACGTCTGGCAATCGCCGATGGCCACGCCGTCGTGCGCGTAGTGGGGCGGCAGATACAGCATGTCGCCCGGTTCCAGCGTGAATTCTTCATCGGGCGTGAAGTTGCTGAGGATTTTCAGCGGCAAGCCGTCGATCAGGCTCAGGTCTTTCTGCGCGCCGATGCGCCAGTGGCGCTTGCCCTGGCCTTGCAGCAGGAATACGTCATAGGAATCGAAATGCGGGCCCACGCCGCCGCCATCGGTGGCGAAGCTGACCATCAGGTCGTCCAGGCGCGCGTCCGGCAGGAAGCGGAACTGGCGCAGCAGGGCATCGGCCTTGGCGCTGTGCAGGTTGGCGCCCTGCACCAGCAGGGTCCATTCCTTCTGTTTCAGCGAGGGCAGGCTGGTCAGAGGGCCTTGCTGCATGTTCCAGTGGCCATCCGCATGGCTGACCAGGCGCGATTCGACGTGATCGAGGGTAGCCAGCTCGGCCAGGGCCTTGAAATCGAACAGCGCCTTGAAGCCAGGCACGGCTTGACGGATCAACAAGGGTTTTTTATGCCAGTAGTCGCGCAGGAATTGCGCCGGCGTGATATCGCCGAGGAGAGTTAATGTTTTCATGCGCCCATTATAACAACCGGAAATGCAGGAATGCGCCTGCCGTTGGCGGCGTGAAGGTATAATTTGCCAGCTTATACAATGAAAGGAAGCATAATGAAGATTGCCAAAAATACGGTCGTGACTGTCAACTACAAACTGTCAGACGCGCAAGACAATCTGATCGAAGACGGCCGTCAGCCGATGGTCTACCTGCACGGTGATTATGAAAACACCCTGCCGAAGATCGAAGAAGAGCTCGACGGCAAGGAAGTTGGCTATTCCAACACGATCCAGATCGAACCGGATGATGCTTTCGGCGAATACGATCCAGCCCTGGTGAAGGTCGAGCCGCGCAATCGCCTGCCTGAGCCGCTGGAAGTGGGCATGCAGTTCGAAGGCATGCCGGAAAGCGATTCGCCGGATGAAGAAGCGATGATCTTCACGGTCACCGATATCGCCGACGACAAAGTCGTGCTGGACGGCAACCATCCACTGGCCGGCATCGCGCTGCGCTTCTCGCTGACCGTCGCCGACGTGCGCGAAGCCACCGAAGAAGAAATCGCCCATGGCCACGTGCATGGCGCACACGGCCATGACCATGGCGATGAAGATGATGAAGGCGAAGGCGAAGAGGGCGATCACTTCCGCACCCACCCCATTCATTAACACCTGACCAAACCTACTGCGCGGCGCGCTTTGCGGCCGGCGATGCTCACCGTACTAGAGTACGGTTGCGCTTCTCGGCCACAAATCACTGCTGCTCGCTACGGTTTTGTCAGGCGTCGTGACGTCTGTTGTTTGTTAGATAAAGGCTGGCTGCGTGCCGGCCTTTATTTTATCGGCGCAGCGTCGACGCCTTGGTTCGCGCCTGCGCCGATGGGCGGGTAGCGCGTTGACGTACCTCAAAGAATGGGGTCTTGCCGGGCCGGACGGCGATGGCGGACCAGTCGTTGTCGATGCTGACGTGGCCCAGGTTGCCTTTCCAGCTGATTTTCGGCCCGCCTGCCCTGGCTGCGGCTTTTTTACTTTTTCCCTCCTTGCCATCCGCGTCGCCATCGCGCTGCGTATCGACCAATAACACCTTGCCGCTGAACTTCTTCGCCAGGGTGCGGATTTGCTTGCGCGGTCCGGCAAAGCCATCCTGTTTCGAGCTGAAGCTGGGCAGCAGCGAATTGTCGTCTTCATCGAGCACGCCCACGTCGCCATCGGAAAACAGCACGATGCCGTCGAGCTGCTTGCGCTGCGCCATGGCGAACAGGCGCTGCAGCCAGGAACGGTTGGCGACCAGGCGGTCTTCGAATTCGCTGTTGCGTCCCGCTTCCGGCAGGAAATGGTTGTTATTCGCCGGCAGATTCACGGTGGCAAACAATACGCCGCCGTATTCCCAATGGGCATTTTCCGCATAGCTGCGGAATTTTGCCGTCGATGACAGCCGCGACAGGGTCAGCTTGTGCTGGCCCAGGCTCTGGTCATCGGCGAAATACACGTCGCGCAAGCGGTTCAGGCGTTCGATGGCGTTGACCCTGCCGCGCGAATTGCGGCAGTTGGCCCAGTCGCTTGCCGACAGCGAGACGATCAGCGGCGGGCCGCTGGCGTCGAGCAAGTCCTTGCGCTGGCCATACAGCTTGTCGCTGCACGATTCGCTGGCGGCCTTGATGCCGGTGGCCACGACGAAGGAGGCATTGAAGGCGCTCGTGTCGGCGATGGCTTTTTTCAGGGGGGCATCGTCCGGCCCCGCGTTGAAGGAATGGCCCAGCACGGCAAACTCGAAGCCGGCCTGGTCGGCGGGGGCCGCCACCGCCGCTTGCCATGGCAGGCTGGCAGCGAGCAAGCCGGCGGCCAGCAGGCGTATCGAGCTGCGCCGGAAGGTCATGCGGCGGCCAGCCGTTTCAATTGATACAGCTGCTCCAGCGCGTCGCGCGGCGTGAGCGCGTCGGGATCGAGGTCGGCGATGGCGTCGAGCAAGGCTTGCTGCGCCGCGTTCAGCGCGGCCAGCGGCGCCGCCGCTTCCTCTTCTTCCTCTTCTTCCTCTTGCGCATACGGATCGGCGGAAGGCAGCACGAACAGGTCGCGTTGCGGCGTGGCGTCGAGCGCCTGCGCTTCCAGGCGCGCCAGGTGCTTGCGCGCCGCCTTGATCACGGGCTGCGGCACGCCAGCCAGTTGCGCCACCTGCAAGCCATAGCTTTGCGAGGCGGGACCGGCTTGCACGGCGTGCAGGAAGACGATGCTGTCCTTGTGCTCGACGGCGGACAAATGCACGTTGGCGGCGCTCGGATGACTGTCCGGCAATTGCGTCAGCTCAAAGTAATGTGTGGCAAACAGGGTGAAACTACGGCTGGTGTCGATCAAATGGCGCGCGATGGCCCACGCCAGGGCCAGGCCGTCGAAGGTGGAGGTGCCGCGGCCCACTTCATCCATCAGTACCAAGGAATGCTCGGTGGCGCCGTTCAGGATGGCGGCCGATTCCGTCATTTCCACCATGAAGGTCGAGCGTCCGCCTGCCAGGTCGTCGGTGGCGCCGATGCGCGTGAAGATGCGGTCGATGGGGCCGATGGTGGCGGACGCGGCCGGCACGTAGCTGCCCACGTAGGCCAGCAGGGTGATCAGGGCCACCTGGCGCATGAAGGTCGATTTACCGCCCATGTTCGGGCCGGTGATCAACAGCAGCCGGCGCTCGTTGACGAAGCGGCAATCGTTGGCGATGAAGCGTTCGATCTGCTTTTCCACCACGGGGTGGCGGCCTTCGACGATGTTGATGCACGGCTCGTCGACCAGTTGCGGCGCGGCCCAGTTGTGCTGCTGCGCATGTTCCGTCAGCGCATTCAGGGTATCGAGCTGGGCCAGACCCTGCGCAATCGTCTGCAGGGTGCCGATGTGCGGCGCCAGTTCGGCCAGCAGCAGGTCGTACAGCATCTTTTCGCGCACCAGCGCCTTGTCTTGCGCCGACAGGGCCTTGTCTTCGAACACTTTCAGTTCGGGCGTGATGTAGCGCTCGGCGTTTTTCAGGGTTTGGCGGCGACGGTAGTCGTCCGGCACCTTGTCCGTCTGGCCGTGCGTGACTTCGATGTAGAAGCCATGCACCTTGTTGTATTCGACGCGCAGGTTGGCGATGCCCGTGCGTGCGCGTTCGCGCGTTTCCAGGTCGAGCAGGAACTGGCCTGCGTTTTCCGACAGCGCGCGCAATTCATCGAGTTCCGCGTCGAAACCGGTGGCGAAGACGCCGCCGTCGCGCACCATGGCGGCCGGTTCCTGCGCCACGGCGCGCACCAGCAAGTCCAGGCAGGCCGTCGGCGTGGCCAGCGCTCCGTGGATGGCGGCCAGCAAGCCGCTTTCGCCGCCCTGGCCATGGCCATAACAACGGACCACGTCGCCGCGCAGGGCCGGCAGTTGCAGCAAGCCGTCGCGCAGGGCGGCCAGGTCGCGCGGACGGGCCGACAGCAGGGCGATGCGCGTGGTGATGCGTTCGATGTCGGGCACTTGCGCCAGCGTGGCGGCCAGGGGCCCCGCCGCTTCGCTTTGTGCCAGCGCGGCGATCGCTTCATGGCGCGCGCGCGCCACGTTCTGGTCGCGCCGCGCATGGTGCAGCCAGTGGCGCAGCATGCGCGAACCCATGGCCGTGCGGCAATGATCCAGCAGGGAAAACAGCGTCGGCGATTCCTGGCCGCGGATGGTTTCCGTCAATTCCAGGTTGCGGCGCGTGGCCGCATCCAGGCCGATGAATTCGCTTTCCGTTTCCGTGATCAAAGAGCGCACGTGCTGCAAGCCGCGGCCCTGCGTCGATTGCGCATAGCGCAGCAGCGCGCCGGCCGCGCCGAACGCGGCACCGAGGCCATCGGCGCCAAAGCCCGTCAAGGTCGCCACGCCCAATTGGTCGAGCAGGGCCTTGTGGCCGCCCACCACGTCGAAATGCCAGTCCGGCACGCGGTTGATGTGCGTGCCCGCGTAATCGTCAAACAGGTTGCCGTTGTCGCCGCTCAAGATTTCGGCCGGCACGATGCGTTCCAACTCCTGCTGCAGGCGTACGGCCACGGTGGCGCTGTCGCCGGAAAACTCCATCAGTTTCAAGGCGCCGCTGGCCAGCGACAGCCAGGCCAGGCCCGTGGTGACCGTCTTGCGCTGCGTGATGCTGCACATGGCCAGCAGCGGGCGCTCGGCCTTCTCGGGCAGCAAGTCCGCATCCGTCAGGGTGCCGGGCGTGACGACGCGCATGACCTTGCGCTCGACGGGCCCCTTGCTGGTGGCCGGGTCACCGATCTGTTCGCAAATGGCCACCGACTCACCCAGCTTGACCAGCTTGGCCAGGTAACCATCGAGCGAATGAAACGGCACGCCGCACATTTTAATCGGGTTGCCGCTGGCCACGCCGCGCGCCGTCAGGGTAATGCCCAGCAGGCGGGAGGCTTTTTCCGCATCTTCGAAAAACAGTTCGTAGAAATCGCCCATGCGGTAGAAGACCAGCATCGTCGGGTGGTTTTCTTTAATACCAAGATATTGTTGCATCATGGGCGTGAGTTTGCTTTTCTGGATTTTCGCAAGCTCTTGATTTGACTGCATATTCATCTGTAAGTCTTTGATTTATTTCGTTGTTCTGGCGGGCTAGCATTCGCTCTATTGCATCTATCCATATCACCGCATATCATCACACTTCATGTTTTGGCGTAGCTAAATTGCTCAATTTCAAAGAGTTACGCCAAAAAGCCGTTTATTGTTCCAAGAGCTGGTAAAAAGCTACGCTGAACCTACGCTGAGTGAGATGACAATGCAATTTGATGCAAGAGCGGCAAAGCTGCTCGCGGCTGGCCAACACTTTACCATTTCCGACTGCCCAGGGCTGCGACTTGAGGCTACGAAATCTAAGAGATCATGGATTTATCGGTATAAAAGCCCGCTCGATGGGCGCATGCGGCAAACTAAGATTGGCGAATGGCCTGCGATTTCCTTGGCCGCCGCGACTGTTGAGTGGGAGCGCTTGCGGGGTGCGCGCAGTGCCGGCGTCGACCTAGCCGTCGATAAGCGCGAGGTACGCGAGCAGTCGCGCAAGGCTACTGAGGCAGAGCGTGAGCGCAAAGCGAAGACGTTGCTGACGGTCCGGCGTGTGGCGGACATGTATGTGGCTGGCCACCTGTCGCGCAATCGCGGCGAAAAAGGCGTCAAGGAAGTGGTGCGGATGTTTGAGACGATGCTGGGCGATTTCGGCGAGATGCCCGCAGCAGAGGTTTCTCGCTCCGATGCCTTCGACCTGATAGAGAGCTTTGCGCATATTCCGGTCCAGGCCGCCAAGCTACGAGCTGAGCTTGGCTCTGCTTGGGACTACGTCCACGATGCAGGGCGCCTGCCTGATACCGTGCCAAACTGGTGGCGCTTGATAATGCGTGGCAAGTTGCGAAGCAAGGGGCGAGTGGTGCAAGGCGTCCAGGCCGGGCCAGTCAAGCGAGTGTTGAGCGCCGAGGAGTTGGCCACCTTGATCAAGTGGCTTCCAAATTTTTCAAAGACGGTGTGTGATGCATTGACACTCTATTTGTGGACTTGCACTCGCGGGTCGGAAATTATGGCCATGGAAGTCACCGAAATCAGCGAGGAGGCTGACGGGCTCTGGTGGACGATTCCAAAAGCGAAGACAAAGAATTCATGGCGTGAGCATGCTACAGATATGCGTGTTCCCCTGGTCGGCCGGGCGGAGGTCGTGGTACGCCGCCGTATGGGGGTAGTAAAAGGAAAATACCTTTTTGAGTCGTACGGAAAGGTGGGTTACATGGAGCAAAAATCGGTGGGTTGTGCGGTTTGGGTTTCTATGCCGTACAGCGCAACGAAGCCGGACGACCTTCGTCCACGACTGCCGGTAACAAACTGGGCGCCGCATGATTTGCGGCGCAGCTGCCGCACGCAGCTAGCAATACTGGGATGTCCGGAGGAGGTTGCCGAGGCGGTGCTTGGTCATATGAAGAAGGGCGTCGTAGGCGTCTACAACAGGCACGCATACGACCAGGAGCGCAGAGAGTGGCTGGGCCGGCTCGACGCGCACCTGGAAGTATTGGCTCGATAACTTTATTTTTGCCTGCTGGTATTAGCTGGTGGTGGAATGTCTGAAATTGGACGTTCTTCCGCCCATTCCTCTATTTCTCGCATCAACCATGCGACACGATTTGGTGAGAGCTGGCGCGGCTTCGGAAATGCGTTTTCCCTCACCAGACGCTGGATCGTTGCTGTAGCCAGCGTAACCAGGCCCGATACCGCTGGGAGGTCAACATAGATTGGTCTGGTCATTCTGTCTCCATTACTGATTCGATAAAGATGCGCGCTTGCTCCGCGTTGATCGCGTTGCCGTAGGCGCGCAGGCGTCCCACTCGGGCGGGAGCCCCATCAGCCAGCGGGAATGTGCCGGGTTCAACTGGCCGCCACTTGCCGTCCCTGCAGTGCAGCCAGTCAGCATCTCTCCAGATGCCGTTAGTCGGGCCGCGCAGTTGCTTGTCAATGGCACCATCTCCGTCAAATAGCCGCTCGTCCGATTGGTCGCTACGCGGCTGGGCCGAAGTCCCTTCCTGTCGATTACGTCCAGCGTATTGGGCGTTGGCCATCCCGAAAACAGTGCTGCATGATTGAGTGTTATGTTGTGCGTGGTGAAGTTCTGGCTTGGCGTGCGCACCGAGTCCGTGCGGGTTGGCGTCGGCCAGCCGCACAAGTACGCTTGCCTGGGTAGCTGATCCACCCGATCCTTTCCATCGCGTTGCGCCACCATTCCCGGTGTGTCCTTCCAGTCCCGAGCCGCTGGCGTTACCCATCCAGTAGGTGCGGTCCCGGATATGCGGAGCACCGACGCCCGCAGACGGGAACGCAAGCGCCCCGAAGGCATAGCCCAGGGCTTCCATGTCAGTTTGTACAAGGTCGAGCCAAGTATCTGCGTCCTTACTCGCAACCTGCTCTCCAAGGATGACTGGAGGCTGGAGCTTCTTCCGGCGACACCATTCAGCGTGTTCGCGGATAAGGTGGTGAAATGCTGGCCACAGGTGCCGCTCGTCAGCGAACCCAGCGCCGCCGCCTGCCGAGCTGAAAGGCTGGCACGGGCACGAGCCTGTCCAGACTCGTCGCGAATCGTCCCATCCTGCGCGACGAAGAGCATAGGACCAAACTCCAACGCCAGCGAAAAAGTGGCATTGCGTGTAGCCGACGAGCTCGTCAGGACAAATATCTTCGATCGATCGTTCATCAACAATTCCCGGCGCTATGTGGCCGGCCTCTATCAGGTTGCGCAGCCAAGCGGCTGCGTATGGGTCAATTTCGTTGTAAAAAGCGCTCACCGGGATAGCCTCAGCTTGCGAGTTCCACATGCGGCGCGGCAGCGCTTGCGGACTGCAGCGCGGCAAGGGGCACCGCGCGGAACATACCGACCCACTGGTGGTCCAGTTCCACCCAGGCATGCAGCTCGCCATTGCCCACGTCGCGGCGCAGGTCGTTGACGGTGCCGGCCTGGTAGCCTTCGTCGGTATCGAATGTCACGCGGTCGCCAATGGAGACCGGCCGAGATAATTCAGGTGTTTGCATGGGTATCACTCCTTTTTATATTTGCGTTGCAGATGCGCCAGATGCGCGCTTGGCCCGCCTGGCTGCCGTTTTTTGTGGTGCAGATAGATGGCATCGGTATCAATCCGGGCGCATGGCGCGCCCTCTCTATCAAAACTCCGGCCGGCGTTGAAGGACGGAGTGAATTTTTTGTTTTCTGGTGCTACTGCCACCGGCGCTTGCGGGGCCTGCGTATACTTATTTACACCAGTCCGAGGAACGGCAAGGGCCACCCCGGCCCGGTCTATCGTCCAGCGGTAGCGGGTGGACTCATAGACCGCATGCGGCTGCGCCGCCAGATACACGCCTACGGGCCTGTGCGCCTCCACCTGCTCATAGCGCCCTTCGACGTCTTCTACCCGCTTGGCAAGCTGTATCGCGGCCCGGCGGCCCACGGTAGGGCCGCCCATGGCCCATATGAAACGGGCGAAGTCGGCGCGCTGGGCGATGGCGGGATTTTCGGACTCGACTTTCTGCGCGGCCTGGTACGCCTCGCGGATAGGTTCCGGCGCATTGCGCACCGACTCCTCCGATAGTCGGCGGAACTCGCGCCACACTCCCACCGGCACGCCGCCTATCTGCTGGAACTGGCGAATGCCGTGTACCTGCGCCCAATAGGTGACGCGCTGGGATGCCGTGAATTCCTTTTTGTCGAACATATCGGGCACGATGACGTAAGTGTGGCCATCTTCGAATGCCTTGTGATCGCCCACGCCTGCGCCGTCAATGCTCTTGCAGACGTACTTGATGATGTAGCCCGCCGCCGTGCCTTTCCCCGCCTCGATCCGTACCAGCTTGACGCGGTTTTTGATGGCGCCTGGCTCGTCGCCATCCTCGCGCATGGCGTAGGCATTTATCACGCCTTCCATCTCTGCCTGGTGTTCAGGCGCGACGAACAGCAGCATGTGCCAGTGCGGGCACCCGTCCGTGTGCGGCTCAGCGATGCGGAAGCCGTAGGGCTGGATACCGCGACGATGCAGCGCGGAACGGATGGCGGACCATACCTTAACCAGATACGCCTGTGCCGCGCGCGGCGTCGGACTGCCGAATTCCGTGTATTTTGCGTTCGTACCGCCCACCGAGTGGTACTTGCTGGGGCATGTGATGGTCCAGAACATGCCAACGTGGCGCATCTTGTCTGCCACCTCTTCAAAGCCGCGAATGCGCAGCATCAATTCGCCGCGTCGAAGCGTTTTATTGCCCATACCCAGTTCGGCCAGTTCGGCCAGGCTGTAGACGTCGCCGTTTTCATTGGTGGCCGTCACGGCCGCCAGCGCTTTCTGGTTTGCCTCGTTCTGCGCCGCTTGGGCCAGGCACGTTTCGCGGCTCACATACGGATCCGCTCGCACGTAGGTCAGGCCTAGCTGAATAGACGTATGTTCGAAGCGGCGCATCAATTCCTTGCGCAGTGCGCGGCGCCACCATGCATGATCTGCGGCGCGCGCGATGTAGCCGCGTATCGTTGCCGCCACTGGCGACTTGACGCCGCGACGACTGCATATCGCGTCGATTCGCGCCTTGATGGCGTGCTCATCGTGCAGGCTTGAGCACACCTCGTAGCACTCGCGCGCGGCCTGCAATGCGGCCACCGAGATAGCGCCCGGGCCGGTCATCATGCCGTTACTATCGGCCAGCGGCAGGCGCTGGTCGTCGGCTAGAATTGCATCGATCACTTCGCCGCGGCGGCAGTTCAATCCCCCGAACAGGCGATGCACGGCGTTCGCCATGCGCGACGGTATCCCCATGCTCAACATCAATCCGCCCTGCCCGTGGCGCCAGGCATGCGTCCGCCATTCATACATTTCTTGACCACGCTGAGGTTGCCTTGCAGCTTGTCCAGTTCGACCCAGATGCGGCCGCGCTCCAATGCATTGAATTTATTTAGGGCGTCGCGTGCACGCTCTTTTGGCATGCGCGCCGACATGACGGCTACCATGCGAGCGGCCAGCGGTACACGTGTCCAGTAAGCGGCGCGGATAGCCTCGACGTCTGCCGGTGTGGCGATCATCGCCAGCACAGCCGCTGAGCGTTCCATGCGCTGTTCGCGTGGTGTTGCATTGATCTGCGCGGACACAGCGTCCATTTCGGCCAGAAACGCCCTGGTTTCCAACTCTTGTTTGGTTAGTGTCGGTCCGGCGACGGCAGCGACGGCTGCCAATTCATTGGCTATGCTGCGCATTTTCAACTCCCGATCCAACCAAATGCTGCCATCAACACGGGCGCGAATATGACCAATCCGGCCAGCAGGCCGCTGCAGAATGTTTTCAGATTCTCTTTCATTAACTTTATCTTTCTTGATTTGAACGAGTTCAACACACTCAAAATCTTGTCGCGCGCGGCCAAAATCTCGGCGGCAGGCTGGAAGGACAGGTGGTTGTCGATAAGGGGCGCCGGCATGGTTCAGTCCTTGATGGCGCCGATGGCCCGCAGCACGCCGGGGGCAATGACGATCAGGAGCGACAGCAGCCAGATGCCGCAGGTTTTGGCCAGGCGCAGCATCAGCGTGCTCCTGCCTCGAGAAAATGTTCTGCCCAGTACGGGAGCGTGTGCGATGCGCCGCAGCAGTGGCGGGAACCTGCTTCGTTGGCGAAAATGTAGTTCAATTCGATGGCCAGCTTGCCGACCAGGGCGCGCTGCTTGGCTGGTGCGAAAAAGCCGTCACGTTCCAGTGCCCGCGCATCGCTGACGATGAAGGTCAGATTGGCAGCGCCGTAGGCGTGATAGGTCTTGGCAATCTCATGGATGTGGGCGGTCAGCGCCGCGATGCCGACGCCCGCGCTGGCTTGCAGCAGAAAACACGTTGGTGCCACGGGGACAATACAGTTTTGCATGGTCGGGCGGATCGTGCTTGATGCCATGGATTTGTCGGCATGACTGGTGGCGTGCAGCGTGTTTTCCATCGGTTTTCCTTATTTCAGGTTGAACGAATCCCTCACGCTCAAAAGAGAGCGCTGCAGGGCACAGCAAAAGAGGGGAGTTACGGCAGCTTGGCTACGGCGGCGCGAGGATAGGGATAGTCATCAGCAGCCCGCAGTCAGGTCTAGGGCCAGCTGGCTGGTAGCCGCCGCGCGCGCATGCTGGGACAGCGGGATGCGGATATCCGGCTTGGGCATGGCGGACAGCGAGAGGGTGCGCAGTACTTCCAGGCCTGCCACGAAGGAGTGCCCGCATTCGGGGTTCTGGCACATGTAGGTGATTTCCTTGAACATGGCGGACATCGTGCGGCTTTTGACGGCGCGGACGGTGTATTCGCAATGCGGGCAGGGCAGGCCGATGACTCTCATTTCAGCTTTCTTTCCACTTGGTACAGGGCGCGACCGCGACCTGTCATGTTCTTCGACTGTATGCGTAAGCGCGACTTGACGAGCCATTCCGCTGCCTGATCGATACTTGCCAGCCCCTGGCGTTGGCGCACGAGTTCCAGCACCGCGCGCTCTTCGTCATTGAGGTTAATTTGATGGTCTGGCATTTTCTGTAACTTTAGAGTTGCTCAAAAGTGACTCGGTTTAAACGCTGCGACGCTGTACGCTGTCGATGGTGGCGTCATCCAAGGCGATCACAGCCAAGGCTTCACGCATCACGATCTGGCGTACCAGCACCGCAAGCTCTTCGCCCTGGTAGTTGGCGATCGAGGAAACAAGCTGGTGCTCGTAATCGTCCAGGCGCAGCATGACGCGGTGGCTGCGGATACGTTTTGCATCGGGGTACATGACGTTGTCCTTAGTGGGTGGGTTTGGAGGCGAGTTCACGCTTGTAATCGGCAAGGCCGCGCAGGATTAGGAAGCGGAGAAACCAGGCACGGGAGCGCTCAAGTTTCTCTGCATAGCCTTCGACCTCATCCACCTCAGCAGGGGTCAAGCGGACGCCAAGGGGGCGTGACGTGACGCCCTTGGCAGTACGACCGACTTTTGACAAATTATTCATAATGTTATGATCTGTAATCGCTACGGAATGGCGTAAATATATCACTCATTTGAGTGATTTGGAAAGGTATTTGTACTCAAATGAAGTATTTTTTTGATCGTCTCAAGGAAGAACGAAAACGTCTTGGCCTCAATCAAGATGAGTTTGCGGCCCTTGGTGGAGTAAAAAAGGGTGCCCAGTTCAACTATGAAAATGGCTCCCGCACGCCAGATTCAGACTATTTGGCGGCCGTTGCTGCGGCTGGGGTAGATGTGTTGTATCTGCTGACAGGAGAACATGCATTGTCTGCGTTGCCTGCGGACGAGCATGAACTGTTGACTGGTTATCGAAGTATGGACGTTCGCGGGAAAGCAGGTGTACTTGGAATGATTGATGGCATGCGCTCGCCAACGCCCTCAGCATCCGAAGTAGGGAATGCCCCACACGTTGAAACCCATGGCAAGATTGGGCAAAATTTCGTGGGTAATATCATTGGGCCGCAGACTTTTAATGTGGCCGGCAGCGGACGAAAAAAGGAAAAATAGTCTGCAAATGATTCACCTTCTTATGCTTATTGTAATTGCTGCTTGTTTGCTCTGCATAATATTCAGCAGCTGGAACCCTCGGAAGCGAGTGCATAAGGCGGGCGAGTCGGGCGGCTCCCTTTGGCACCATACATTATCGGTTGCGAACGACAGCTCTCGGCCAGAAGCTGTCTCTTGTCCTTGAAAAATTAGCCGGTGTGTCCCGGCAACTAAACCGTATAGATACCGTTATGCCTCCTTTGATGCGCACGTTTCTAAGTTGGTTCGTCGGAGTCATCGCCCTCATTGTCATTGGCATCGGCTTTACTGTTTGTGGCGAAGTGCTCGGCGTTCCGTCGTACATTGATCTGGACGAACCAATAGCCGTCATGCGCGGTAGTGGTCCATCCAGCTACGACGACGAGGTGAGTTCTTATCAAACAACTTACGGGCTTACCAGTGGGGCGTTGTCTTTTGTCATCGCTCTTTGGGTGGGCCAAGCTATCTATCACTGGGAAGTTAACGCTGGCTTTAGTCGCAAAGGCTGGTATTCATACTTGGCCTGGATCTTCGCGCTAACGGTGCTGGCAGCTCTCTCCTTGGTGTTTCACCTAACCTTTCGGCAGTCTCAAGGGATGCTGGTCAACTACACACGAATGTTTGTAGAGCTAGCGTCCATTGCTGGGGTAGCATGGGCGTCATACCAGTGGTATCAGAACCGGATTGCATTACTAAAACCAGAACACGATGCTTGAGCCTACAATCGGTCTGACATTCCTTGCTCGGTTGTTCGGCTTACGCACACTTAGCTGTTCGGTAGAACGTCCGATATTCTATTGCACCTAAGAGAACAATTATAATAATTGAGGCAAGCACCGCCTTTGCGTTCAATCGGCAGCATGTGGCCAAGAACGGTCAGTCACCGATCGGTGACAGTCGCTGAGCCTCAGACGCAGCGAGATAAACTCCTAATGAAAGTATACGAATGCCGACACCAGCCGCAACCCGCACCGAAGATGCCCTGGTGCTTACTACCGTCCGAATCTCTGCAGGCCTAACTAGTGCGGAGCCAACATCTGTAGGCACAGGCTTCCTATATCGGGTGGCGCACTCCACCACCAATATCGCTAAATGCTTGCTCATAACGAACAAGCATGTTGTCCATGGCGCCGAGGTTGTACACTTTCTTATTTCCCACGCCACGTCGGTAACAGATTTGAACAAGCAGCACCAACCGGTGGGACGCCAAGATCAACTATTTACAATGCCTCTTGCAGGAAACCTCTATCACCATCGCGATCAAAACGTCGATCTTTGCGCCATTGACGTGACCATCCCGATTGGTAACTTGTTAGGTGCAGGGAAACAAATTAGGTCGATGATTATCGATGCTTCGTGGCTGCCAAGCGAGATTGATCGGAAAAATATGCGTACCATGGAACCGGTCATGGTAATTGGATATCCGGTTGGGCTGTTCGACTCGCACAACAATATGCCAATTGTGAGGAAGGGTACTACCGCAACCCATCCTTTGGCGCACTACAAAAACCGAAGAGATTTTCTTGTCGATGTAGCTGCCTATGCGGGATCAAGTGGCTCACCGGTCTTTTCGTTCGAGTCGCCTTTTTACCGGCAGGACGACGGCACTCTCGCGCCGGGTTCGAAGGGCCAATTTCTAGGCGTCGTTTGGGGTGTAATTGAAACAACAAGCCAGGGTACGCTGCATGTGGTCGAAATTCCGTCAGCACTGACTCAGATACCGTTAACAAAGACCTCCCTGAACCTGGCAATCGCCTTGCACGGCGACTTGATTAGAGACTTTGACGAGCAAGTCTTTCCTGTTGGGGCCCCCTTCATTCCGCTCGCGACATGACGTGCGGGGCAACGACAATAGAAAAGCTATATATGTAGCCGGTATTAAGCCCAAGGCTAGACGTCTTTCGTTAATCCGAAAGTCTGCTTTGGGGCGGAACCGACCAACGACGGCAACCGGCCGAAAGCGACCCCTCGGTTTAAGGCTGGGACGCTGCTCCAGCAATATGGAGAGCATGGTTATGAGTAAATCCGAAGTAATTGATGCGTATGATGTGGACGGATTTACCCAGCTTCTGTGAAAGCCTATCCAGAGTAAATTTATTTGCACTCGCCAGAAACATCCGTTTTAGACGCGAACTTGTCAGTGGTTGCAGTTGGCCTAGATTGAGGATTCGCCTTAAAAAACCGATTAAAGGAAAACTCACATGAGAATGGTGAACGATGTAGAACATGATTGGAGTTTGGAAGAGCGGAATGAATACTTTTCCCAACAGGAAAAGGTCCATAGAAAGAAACTCATTTTATATTCAAGTCTTGAGAGTCGCCTTGATATTCCTAAAGGTTTTATTGATAAGCTCCACTCAGAGCCAGATGACTGGGCTTATATCGTAAAACTTGCTGTTCTTTGTGAGGCTGCGGTCACACACGCGCTGGTTGCTTCGGTGGGAAATGATTCAAACCGCGAAATTTGGTACGATCATTTTAGTAATCTTTCAAATTTTAAACGTTTGGAATTGGCCCATAAGTTGAGTATTTTCTCAAAAAACGTGAGAGAACAGCTTGACGCCGTCGGACAGTTTCGCAACTCATTTGCTCACGAGGTAAAAAATTTAGGCGGCTCCTTATCCGATTTTTTTAAGTATTGCTCACCAGACAAAAAACGCGAGCTCTCTTCAAAGCTACTTGGGATAAAACATACTCATGACCATGATTGGAATTTTTACATTGCTAACACTCGTCTATTAATAGCCATTGGTGCTTTATCAGCGATTAAGACGCTTGCGGCGATAGGTTTGGATAGTGCCGATGTTGATGAACTGGAAAGACGTTGGGAATCGGCTGATATTTATCAAAGTGAGCCAAGTTTTTCTGCAGGGCAACAGATCTTCTCAGAGCCTGAGTAGTTAAGTGACGCAGTGTGCATTGGTGATTTATACATGGAGTGGCAAATGTATCTACTTTGAGACGAGCACAGCTTTTCTGCAGAGGTAAGTAGTACAAATTCATGCTTTCGATATGCCTCGTTCTACTTGAATGGCTCTCTAAGATTCTTCTCTATTTTCGTGGATGATTTCCCGCACTTCTTTGATGTGCTCCCATGCTAGTTTCGCCGCCCGCTTCGCGCCGTGCTTGCTCTTATAAAGATGCTCCAGCGTTTTGAGCTGGCCACTGGCGCCAGACTGTTCCTGCCCCGCCTTTTTCTTCTTCGCCGCCACGTCCTTCCACTTCGCCACTACGCCCGTGATGCCTTCGTCCGGGTCTTTCTCGTCCTCGCGCTCGGCCTCTACTGCCTCCGTCTTCGTTTCAAATTCCACCCGCGTGGTAAAGCCGTTGCCGCCCAGGCTGTGCGTGACCTTGACCGATAGCCACTCGGTGGCGTCGATCTCGGGCTTGAAGCCTTGCACGGTCACGGGCGATTGCGGGAACACGGCCGGGTTGCCCAGGGCCAGGCTCATTTCAAAGGTGGCCAGGCCGCGCAGGATGCGCTGCCATTCGGCCACGGCCGCCGCGCGCGCGTCGGCTTCGTTGGCGAAGGTGGTGCGCAGGCGCTTGCTGTTGCCGGGCACGCCGGCCACAACGCTGCGGCGGCGCGCGTAGCGCTCGTCATGCCAGAAGGCGCGCACGCCCGTGTAGGCGTCGCTTTCGGCGCTGTGGTAGCGGTGGCCGTCGCCCAGGGCGCGCGTAATGGGGATGACGGGCAGCGCCTTGCCGCTGGCGGTGCGGCTCTGGTTGATGGGGATGAAGAGCAAGGTGTCATTCTTGACGGTGGCCACCGCGTCGTATTTCCTGCCCAGCCGGCGCAGGAAGGCCGCGTCGCTCTCGTGGGTCTGGTCGATGTGCTCGACGGCGGTATCGCGCAGGCGCGCCGAGACGCCCGACGCCAGCTCGTTGCGAAAGGCGATGGCCTCGATGATGGCGCCCAAGGTGGTCTTGTGAAAGCTGTGTTCCTGCTGCTGCTTGAAGGTGTCGATCAGGTTGGCCGATCTGGCGCGCAGGGTGATGGTGTCGGGCGCGCCGCTGTGCTCCACCTCGTCGACGGTGAACTTGCCCATGTCCACCAGGCCGGTGGCCTGCCAGCCCAGCGCCAGGGCGATCTGCGCGCCGCGCGGCGGCAGGGCCAGTTTGCCGTCGCTGTCGTCCAGGGAAATGTCGAGCTGGTCGCTCTCGTCACCACGACACAGGGTCAAGGTCAGATTGATCAGCCGTGGCGAGACGATGGCAGTCAAATCCTTGTCCTCGATGCTGACTTTGAAGGCGGGGATATGCTCGCTCATTTGAACTTGTCCGCCGCGCTGCCGATGACGCCGCTGATGCCGCCGCCGATCTTGTCTTTCATTTCGCTGACCACGCCGCCGTATTTCGACGTGATGCCGCCGACCACATTGCCGACCACGCTGCCCACGGCATTCTTGGCCGCGCCGGCAATGCTGCTGGTCATGCCGTCGATGCTGAGCATGTTTTTCAGGTCGCCGATGTCGCCCAGGCCGACCATGGCCAGCACGCCGTCGTCGTCGCGCTTGAGCGCAATCGAGAACTCGACGCGCCGCGCGCCGCCGCTGCCGTCAAGAATGGTGCGGCCCTCCGTCATGCTGGTGATGCGGTACGAGCCGAGAATGCGGCCCGTACCCTGGATCAAAATCCACGATTTACCGGTGTCCGCCATCATGCGCAGCGCATCGAGCGAGTACAGGGAGCCGGTCAGTTCCGGGGCTACCCAGCCCGACAGCGTAATCGTGTCGTCGCCGGGCCCCACGTACTGGTGCGCGTCGCGCAGGCCCACGCGGGCCGTGCTGGCGTGCTTCCATTCCGTTTGCCGCTGCAGCTCGTGATAGGCCAGCGTCGGCAGACTGAACACGAACATTCCTAAAATCATCATCATGGTGCTGTTCTTTCTTAATCGTGGTCGCGCAGGGACGAGCGGATGCGTGCCGCCTTTTCGCGGTCGCGCTGTTCCATGGCCGCATACACGGCGCGCGCGATGGCCTGGGGATCGGAACCGGCTTGCGCCTGGATCGTGATTTCGATCTTGTCGCCCTGGATGGTCATGCCGGCGCCGAACCCACCTTGTGACAGCGGCGCGCGCGTGTCGAAGGCGCTGGCCGGCAGGGCCGTGGCCGCGCCGATGGCGATGCCGGCGCCCAATTGCGTCAGGCGCTGTGCCAGGCCGGAAACCTTGGCAATCGGCGCGCCCTCGCTGCGGTCCAGGCCCATGGCCAGGCCTTGCATGGTGTAGTCACCCAGCTGGGCAAACACGCGGCTCGGGCTGTGGATGCCCAGCTTTTCCTTGAACCAGGCAATGGTGCTGGAACCGGCGTTGCTGATGGCGTCCTTGACGGCGCCCATGGAACTCGTGATGCCATTGACCAGGCCGCGCAGGATGTTGGCGCCGAACTCGGTGAACTGGGCCGGCAATTTGATGCCGAACCAGCTCATGACGCCCGCAAACGCCTGGTAAAACACGCCGACAGGCGACCAGTTGATAATCAGGGCGCTGATACTGCCCATGCCGCCGGCACAGACCGTGCGCAGGCGCGACCAGATGTCGGCAAAGAAGGCGGAAATGGGCGCCCAGGATGCGGTGATGCCCTGCAGGATGCTGGCGCCGAAGTCGGTGAACGTGGCCGGCAGCGTGATGCCGAACCAGCCCAGCACGCCCGCGAAGGCGCGATAGAACAGGCCCAGTGGTGACCAGTTGGCGATCAGGCTATTGATGCCGGTAAAGCCGCCGGCAAACGCCGTCTTGACGTCCGACCACAGGCCGCCAAAGAAACCCTTGATCGGTTCCCAGTATTTGTAGATCAGGAAGGCGGCGCCGGCGATGACCGTGATGGCGATGCCAATCGGATTCATCAGAAGGGCACGGCCCAGCCATAGTACGGCCCGGCCTGCCCACATGAAGGCACCGCCCAGGTTGCGCAGGATGGGCGTGAGCACGCCGCCCGTCACGCCCATCTTGGCGAACATGACGTGCAGCATGGCATACGGGCCGATCAGGGCGGCAATGCCCAGCATCAGCGGGCCGAGCACCAGCAGCAGGCCAGCCAGCACGGCAAAGGCCGTAATCATGATCTTGGCCACGGTCGGGTTGCGTTCCATAAAGGCATTCAGGCGTGTAATGGCATTGATGGCCATTTCCAGTCCCTGCGCGTACAGCGGCAGGATTTTTTCGCCCATGGTCAGTTTCAGGTTGGCCAGCCTGGCCGTCGCTTCCAGTTCGGCGCCGCCGGCCTGCTGCTTGCCCAGGTCATAAATCTGCTCGATGTCATACGCGCCTGCGTTCAGCTTGGCGTTCTTGTGCATTTGGATGCGTTGCTTGAACATATCCAGAAACTGATTGCCGGCCGTGCGCGTCGAAAACAGGCTGCCGATGGTGTCCTCAATTTTCTTGGGATCCGTGATGCCTTTCTTTTCCAGTTGTGGCAACAGCACTTGCTCCAGCCACTCAAATTGGCTGCGCCGGAAAATGTCACTGCCAAGCAGGGCGCCAGGGCCAAGCGTAGAGACTTGACCGACCTTATCGTGCTTCACTTTACTGTGGTCACCGATCAGTCCCAGGTTTTCCAAATTGGTCACGGCGCGCTTGGTGGTGCGTCCCTGATACAGGTTCGAATAACCGGACATCAGGGCCGTGCCGGCACGGTGGCCGCCAACTTCCTGCACCAGCGGTTCCATCTGGTAATAGAACTGCTTGTCGTCCATGATCTTGGCGGCAATGCCGCCCGTCTTGATGAAGTTTAGCCATTCCGTCGGTCCCACGCGTCCGCCCGTGGCCGTGATGACCTTTTGCATCATGTTGGCCTGGTCGTGGAATTTCTCCGAACTGGCCGTGCCGCCGCGTTGCTCGATGACTTTGAGCAAGTCCATGAAGATGCGCTCGTTCTCTTCGCCCGACTCGGCGCCGAAGAATGCCTTGTTGGCAAACTTCATCTTGGCCAGGGTGGGCGCGACCATTTCCGCGTGGTGCAGGTCGCCAAAGATCGACATTGCGTCGCGCACCAGTTCCAGGTTCTCGTTCTGGCTGGTGCCGTAGGTCTTCATGTTCTTGGCGAAGGTGATCGCCTGCTGGCTGGTTTCCGGCCCCAGGCCCAGGGCATTGACGCGGGCCTTTTCCAGCTGGTAGTGCTTCGCCTCGTGTAGCCCCTTGGCGATAGGCATGGCCATGACCGCGCCGGCCGCTGTCGCGCCCGCGCCGGCCATGGCAATACTGCCCGCCTTGCTGCGCAGCTTGTCCGCATGCTGGGTGGCGTTGGTGACGCGCTGCTGCTTGGCGGTCGCGTTGGCCAGCTTCTGCTGCTGCAGCGTCATGGTTTTATTTGTCGCCTCGATCTCGCGGCGCAAGGTGCGTTCATGGTTGGCCAGGTCTTTGGTGCCGATGCCGGCGCCGGCCAGGCGCTCGCGCATGATCTGCAGTTGCTGGGCCTGCTCTTGGCCTGCCGTCTTCAAGGCGCCGGCCGCTTTGACGGCGGCATTAAACTCGCGCGTCATGGCACGCGTCGGCGCCTCCGCCTGTTTCATCTTGGTGGCCAGGCTGGCCACCTTTTGCTGGGCCGCTTCCAGCTTGGCGCGAGTGGCGTCCAGTCCGCCGTGCAGCTCGCGGAACTTGCTGATGTTTTTCTGCTGGGCATTCAGGTCGCGCAAGCGGTCGCTGGTCGCTTTCAGCGCCTTGGCCGTCTCGCTGGAACCGCCCGTGATTTTTTTGAGCGGGCCGGTAATCTTGTCCAGTGCCGCAAATACCACCTGTAACTTCAAATCCCGACCAGCCATCTATTCCGCTCCGCTTCGTTGCCTGGCGCGTTCGCGCCAAGCCATCAGTTCATCAATCGTAAAGCCGTCCATCGCTGCCGGCGTCCAGTGGAAGACGCCGGCAATGTCGGCCATGGCGTCTTCTACTTCGCCGGGGATACCGAAAGGCGATCGGCTTTGCTCGCCAAAAAACCGGCAACCTCGGCGCCCACGGCCAGCAGGTCGGCCGGGTCCATGTTGGCCACGTCGTGCGCGGTCAAGGTCGGCTCGGTGATGCGCGGCAGCACGATTTGCAGGGCCGACACGTTCAGGTTGGCCAGCTCGATCAGGGAAATGCCGCGCAGGGCGCCCGCCTTGGGCTTGCGCACGGTCAGCGACGTGATGAAGCCGTCGCCGCGCTTGATCGGCTCGTCCAGCTCGATGACGGCTTGGTTTGTGTTTTCGTTGTTCATGCTGTGTTCCTTGTGGTGTGGTGGTGAATAAAATGGGGATTACAGGCCGATGGCCTTGCGGATGGCAGCATTCGTGTCGCCGCCGCCGAAGTTCTCGGTGCCGCTCATGAAGTCCAGTTCGATGACGGTGGCCCCGTCGATCATCAGCTTGTAATAGCTACAAGCCATGGTGTATTTGTGCGTGGTGTCGTCGCCCATCTTGGCGCCGCCCATATCGATTTCCTTGTAGCGACCACGCACGACGACCTCGACGGCGGCGACGCTGCCGTCATCGTCGTTCTGGTAGGCGCCGGCAAAGCGCAGTTGCACGGCGCCGTGCGTGTGCGCGCCGTACTGTTTCAGCGCTTCGGCGATCAGGCCGCCAGCGCTCCATTCCAGCGACAGAGCCTCGTTGCCGAAGTCCACGGACACAGGGCCGCTCATGCCGCCCGCGCGGTACTCCTCCATCTTGCGGCTGAGTTTCGGCAAGGTGACTTCGGGCACCATGCCCATGAACAGGACGCCGTTTTGAAATACGTTGAATTGCTTGAGTTTGTGGGGCATGCCCATAGTGTTCTCCAGTGGTCAGTTGCACCCGCACGCGGCGGGCACGGGGATGGTTAAGCCGCGATGCGCGAGGCGAAGTCGGCCAGATAGCGGTCGGTAATGCGCTGCTGGAATTTCAGATTTTCCAGCGGCGGCACGGGCGTGTAGTCGTAATCGATTGCCAGCTTGCCGTCTTTCAGCCCGGCCTTGTCGTTGTATTGCTCGTCATACCAGGCATGGCCGTCGATGATGTAGCCCTGCAATTTCAGGTCGCGGAACTTGGCGTTGATGCTTTCCAGCAGGTCGCGCACCAGGGACGGGTGCAAGGGCACATCGACGTAGGCGAAATGCGCCTCGGCGATGGTGTCGGCCAGCACCTGGGCCGTGCGCGTGTAGCTTTCGAAATAGAAGAAGCCGCCCGGCGCCTCGCAGGTGCGCGAACCCCAGAAGCGGTAGCCGCCCATGTTAATCAGGGTCGTGACTTCCTTGGCGTTGAGCACGCCGGCATCGGTGGCCGGGTCTTGCAGGTCGAAAAACACGTCCTTGGTGATGCCGGTCGGGCCGTTGATGACGACGTTGGACAGCGTCTTGTGCCAGCCCGTTTCCTCGTCGATCTTGGCGCGCAGGCCCATGGCGTAGGCCACGGCGGAAATACTGGCTTCTTCGTCGGTGGCGGTGTTCCAGTTCACGAAGTCGGGCCAGATCATCATCACTTCACGCTGGCCGAACTGGCCGCGATAGGCGGTGGCAGCGGTGACGGTGGCGCAGCCATAGGCGGACGCATACACGAAGGCGCGCAAGCGCTGTGCCACGCTGGCCAGGGCGTTGGTGACCGCCTGGGTGTCCAGCCCCGGCGCGCCCAGGATGCGCGGTTTCACGCCGAGCCTGCTTTGCGCGGCCAGCAGCGCCTGGGCGCCCAAGTACTTGCCGTCGGGCGACACGCCGCCCACGGCATTGCTGGTGGTTTCCGCTTCCGTCTCGCCTTCGGCCACGCGTACAACGATGGTCAGGGGTTTGGTCTGCGCGGCGATGGCCTGCAGGCTGCGGTACAAGGTGCCCGTCTTGCCGGCCTTGCCCATGGCGGCCAGCACGTTAGTAACGAGCACGGGCGTGTCGAGTGGGAAGGCCGCCGGGTCGGCATCGTCGGCCGTGGCGATCAGGCCCAGCACGGCCGTGGAAACGGTGCGGATGGGGCGCGAACCCTCGTTGATTTCAATGACGCGCACGCCATGGTGGTAGTCGGTGGCCATGTTGCTCTCCTGGTAGGTGGTAAATGTCGGGGGTGTTACTGGGGGCTGCCTGCATCATCGAAGGCGCGCCGGGCCTCTTGCGGCAAGGCGTCGGCGATGCGCTGGAATTCGGCGCTGACGGCCGCTTGCAGGGCAGCCATATCCTGTGCTGCGGCGACCGTCGGGCAGATGGTGATGTCGAGCAGGCAGGTGCGCGCCGTGGCGATGGCTTGCGCGGTTTCCGCGTCGCCGCTGGCCATGGCGGCAAAGCCGATACCGGCCAGGCGGTTGAGGATGCCGTCACGGCGCGCGCGAACGGTGTTGAGGTAGACGGCGCATACTTGGCCATAGGGAGTGGGTGCCGGCGGCGTGATGCGCAGCGTTCCTTTGACAAACTTGAACGATCCGCCGGATGCGCGGACGGTATGGGCGGCCAGGTGGTCAGCCTCGGATACCTCAAACACATCGGATGGGATGTCCTGGTACTCGATGCACGTAGGGTAAAAGAATCCGGTGCTCGGTGAATATCTGACGGCCATGATTATTTTCCAATCGCAAAATAGGATGGGGTGATGCCGCCCGAAAGCGCATTCCCGTTGTAGGTGTACAGGCGGCAGCCCGTTTTTGTCTTCATACCGGCGTTGACGTTGCTGGGCAGACTGGCCCCGCTTCCGCTTTGCCCTTCATACCCAGTGAAGACGTGAAAACACTCGTTCGGAAACGGAATCGGGAAGATCACGTCGACATAGCCAGATTCCGGTGTCTGCGCTCCGCTGCCCACCTGCTGAATCGTGCCGCTGGGTAATCTCTGGTAGCCGCTCGAAGACACCATTGCCGCAAAGTCGGCATTGCGCCACAGCTCGGCGGTCGAGTCGATGACCTGCCATACAACATCGGACGCTGCAGTGAGCGTGAGGTATTGCCCCGTTTTCAATTCGATGAAAGGGACGCCACCCACAATGAAGCTGATATTGGCACCCGCTCCTGGGACGATTTTTGCCGTATTGCCACCAAAGCCAAAGAAGTGAATGCACTTGCCTGAATTTGTTGATAAACCAAGATCGCGAGGCTTAGGCAATGTAAAAATCACGTTTGGCGCCGAAAAATACAGCGCTTTACCGATGTCGTCAGGAGTCAGGCTGCGGTCCATTCCCACAGCATCATGCCCAATAATATTGCCTTGCGATTGCTGCACAAACTCGGCATTGGCCAGTTTTTTAGACGCGTCAAACTTCGGCAGTGTCGCCACTTCCTTCATGCTGTATTGCGGATGCGGATCGGCCGCCGCTGCGTGCTTGGCCAGTTGCTGTTCACCGTAGGCAACGATACTGCTGTCCTGTTGATCCACATGGCTGCGCTGGGCCAGCTGCGGATGGGGGTCGTCAGCGCTCAGGTGTTTTCCCAGCTGCTGATCGCCATAGGCGCGTGCGCTGGTGCTCTGCTGATCGACATAGGCGACCTTGGCCAGCAGCGGGTGCGGGTCAGCGGCGGCCAGGTGCTTGGCCAGTTGCGCATCGCTGTAGGCGCGCACGGTAATGATCTGTTCATCGACATACTGGCGCGTGGCCAGGATGATGGATGGGTCGATTTTCAGCTCGATGGCGGCCGTGCTGGCGACGATCAGCACGATGCGCACCACTTGCGTGCGGCCGCTGCCCTCGGTCATCAGCGGCTTGTAGCTGGGCGGGCAGTTGGCCACCGCGCACAAGTCGCCGGCTTCGTCGTAGATGCCAATCTCGCGGATCCACCAGCCGCCCACGTCCTCGGGCAGCACCTGCTCGACGATGATCTGGCTGGCGTTGTCCGGGTCTTTGTCCAACTTGTTCAGGTCGGCGCGGTGCACCTCGCGCACCAGCGCCTTTTGTCCTCGGTCGGGAGTCGGCAGGGTGCCGTTGCCGTCGCCCACGGCCATTTTTTTCAGTTTCAGGGTTTGCCCCAGGGCGATGGCGTTGGCCAGCTTGGCCTCGCCCACTTGCGTCAGGATAGCGAAATATGTGCTCATGGATAGATGGTCATGGTGTCGATGGTATGGGATGCGCCGGCCTGCAACAGCGTGCCGCGCACTTCGATGGTTTCCGCAATCCAGGGATAGACGGTCATAACGTCGCCGTGGTACGCGGCAATGCCGGTGTAAACCGTGCCGCGACTTTCCAGATAAAGCGCTAGGCCCGTCATGTGGCGGCTGACGGGCTTGGCGTCGGCAATCAGGCGTTCCATTTCCTGAAACATGGCGTCCGTGATGCCCGTGTCCAGCACGCCGACATCGAGGCGGAAGGTGCCCGGCACGCCCGGCGGCGTGGTCTGCCACCATTCGGTGATGCGGATCAGGTAGCCCAGGGACTCCACCACGCGGCGCACGGCGGCAATCGTGCCCTTGTGCTTGTGGATGAAATAGGACGCCTTGATGGCGCCGCGCTTGATCGACTCGGGCCAGGCGTCGTCCCAGCGGTCGACGGAACACGCCCAGGCCAGAAACGGCAGCAGATTGACGGGGCAGCGGTCGGCGCTCCACAGGTCGCGCAGCGGCACGGGCACGTTGACCAGTTCGGCGCAGGCCACGGCAATGGCGCGTTCCAGCGCCGTGGTGTTGGGCGGCAGGGTCGGCACGGTCCTATTCATCGAGCACCACCACATTCAATTTGATGGCGGTGCAGCGCGCGGCCTGGGTGGCGTCCAGTTCGATGTCCGCCACCGGGCTGCTCAAGACGACCTTGCGCACGCCTTCGACGTGGACGGCGGCGCTGCAGGCGGAGCGGTAGATGCTGTGGCCCAGCGGGCGGCGCGGCTGCGACACGCGCACGGCGTTGGCGCGCGCGGCATCGAGCAGGATCGGCACCTCCGGGCCGACGCCGATAAACAAGGTGGCCTCGATCTGGTAATCGATGACCTGGGCGGCCTGTACCGTCAGGCGGTCGCCCAGGGGGCGCACTTCCTCGGCGTTGAGCGCGCGCGCTACGGTGGCCAGCAGCGCGGCGTCGGCGATGCCTGTGTCGTTGTTGGCCAGCACCGTGACGGTGACGCTGGCCGGTGCGGGGCTGGTGGCGCTCGCGTCCTTGACGAGGCCGTCGCTGCTGCGGGCGTGGAATTCGTAGGACGCTTTCGGGCCGGCCACGGACAGGCCGTCCGGCGCTTCCTGGATGCGCAGGCGGTAGGCGTCGTTGTCTTCCATGACGGCGGCCACGGGCGGCAGGGCGTTCGGATTGGCCGGCGTGATGGTCAGGCGCGCCACGTTGACGTTGGCGCCCAGCTGATCCAGGTCGCCATCGAGGGCAAACGCCAGCATGACGGCCTTGCCGGCCTCGTTGACGCGGTTGCGCAGGATGGTTTCCTGATATGCGTTCTCTTCCAGCAGCTTGGTCGCCGGTTCCGATTCCAGCTCCAGCAGAGCCGTGACGGCCGCGCGCTCAGCTTCCGGCAGCAGGCTCACCAGGTGGGCTTTGCGGTTGGCGAGGATGGCCTCAAAGTCCAGCGCCTCGACCACGCTGGGCGCCGGCAATTGGGTCAGGTCGATAGGCGTGCTCATACGATGCCCCCTTGCTTGACGGGCACGGCCATGGTGATGGCCTGGCCATTCGCCGTGCCATCGAGCAGCAACGCGATGGCGCCGTCCGTGTCTCGCGTGAGCTGTACGCTGGCGAGCTGCATGCGCGGCTCCCAGCGGCGCAGGGCAAAGGCGGTGCTCGCATAGATGCGCAATTGCGTGGCGCTGTTCAGGGGCTGGTCGATCAGCTCGGGCACTTCGGAGCCATAGCGGCGGCGCCGGATGCGCGAGCCGATGGGCGTCGTGAGGATGTCGGTGACCGACTGGCGCAGGTGGCCCAGGCCCGTCAGGCTGCGCCCGGTGGCGGCGTGCATGCCCATCATGATTGCGGCTCGCCCGACTGGTCGCCGCCGGCCTTGACGCCGCCGTGTGGATGCTTGGCCAGGCTGATGGCGCCGGCCAGCACGTCCTCGCTGGCCTTGATCGTCCCTTGCACGGCCATGGCCACGCCGCCAGCGGTGCCGGCCTTGGCGTTTACGCCGCCGTTCAGCGCGGTGGCGCCGTTGACGGTGGCCGCCTCCATGACGATGAGGTTTTTCATGACAGTCAGGTCACCCGTGCAAATGGTGCTCGGTGCGTTCGACGTGACCTTATCGGCGGTGATGGTGGCCGTGCCGCCGGGCAGCGTCGCCGTTAGGGCGTGGGCCGCGTGGTCGTATTGCACCACGGCACCGTCGGTGTAGTGCGTGGTGTGGATCGTGTCGCTGGTTTCGGGCGCGTCAAACGCCTGCGAGTACAGCGCCGGCAGAATGATGCCGCGCGTCAGCTCGCCACCGGGGGAAAAGACAATGACCTGTTCGCCCACGGTAGGAGCCGACCAGGTGCGGGTACTCCCTGCACGCCGTGTGGCCCAGTTCAGCCATTCCGTGGTGAGTGTCGGCCCGAGCCGCACTTGCGCCTTGGCCCCTTTGACCTCAGCAATGGTGCCCAGGCGGATCAGGTTTTGCAGCAAGCGGAGGAGGTCGGACTGGTCGGCGTTCATGCAGTGCATGTTGCCGAAGTCCGCGTGCGGATGCACGCGGGGGCGGGTTGTTATACGGCTTACTGACTAACGCTGCGACTGACTAGTGTTTCAGGTCACAAATTTTATCGGGAGAAAATTACCGATGATTAGACGACACCGTAGAATTTCCCCAGCGCATTTGCAAGAAATCCGCCTGCGGCCGCGACGCTAATTTGCCAGCCGCCACCAGCAGCTTTCCCCATCATCTTACCAAACCATGTACTTACATTTGGCCCAAATTCCGTAGCTGACCTGGGCTTAGGGTCGTCGCGCACGGCATGCTCTAATTCTTGAACGTCTTCTTGACTTACTCCGTTCTTTGTCAAATGACGTGCCAGAGTTGAGAAATCGGCAGCTGTGATTTGCTGAGAATTGGTTTGATTGACAGAAGAGCCCCTATCGATATTACCTAAGACACCTTGGAAATTTTGAATGTTGATGTTATGCATGGCTGCTTGCCTTTCGCTTTCAGAAAATAATAGACCCTCTCCTAGGATACCATCTGCCTCGAGTGCGAGGGACCATTCTAAAATTGTTGTTCTCACAGCACCCAAGATAGCCATTACTTGATTCACTCCCACGCTTCGAGTGGGCCGAAGCTGCGCATAGCTATGCTGACCAGACATCAGGGTTGCTTCGGTCTCGGGGGGGAAGTTGTAAACTATACAGCCGCCGCCCTCAATGCTAAGAAGTTGCGATAGAGAATGCAAAGATTCTGTTATTTTAACTTCAGCAAGAATGTCGTGCATTTGATGTGGCACTTGAAATGGTATTAACCCTCGAATAGGATTGTGTGCTTTGAGTTCACCACGAATGATGCGATAGTCAGGGAGGTTTTTACGACCCTCACCTTTATAACCATTGAGTTCTGATAGCACCCATTGTCGAAAATCGGTGAGTTTTAATTTTGTCGCTACCATCAATGTTTTGCGAAGCAAATCCCCAATATCATTGTTGCCATCGGAAGCCAGTTCTTGAAGTTCTATAACGACAGATTTATTCATCTTTATTCTCTGGAGGTAGGGTTTAGATCATTTCGTCAAAGATGCGGCGAATATTTTCAGATAATCAATATTGCCTTCAATCTTTTAAGGACTAAGATCAACTACACAGGATACCAAATTCCATAAAATATTGCGCGTATACCAAACTGATGCGGTAGTAGTTTCGTTTGGTTGTAGCACTCAAACTTGTCCGATGTGCTTCAGCAAAGATTCACGTATCAACGTCCGATCAAGTACATTCATTCCTAACAAAGGCCGAGCAGGATAACGATAGTTGGCCCCCTTTTTTGTAATCTTATCCGTCAGCCCTTTTTGATGTACGAGTGCAATTTGAGCCACCTTCCCTACAAAGCCGATGTTGAGTTGGTTGGCGTCAGCGCTAATCATAAAGTACTTTGCTGTGCGGAGTTTGCCAAACATCGCCGCCTTCTGCCGCTTGATCCGTCCACTCTTTCCCTTGAATTCCTTGCGCCGCTTGCGCGCCGGATAGGCTGCGCCATCCGGCCCTTGCTGCGCCTTGATGCGCTGCGCCTGGTTGCGGCGCAGGTCGATGGCCACCTTGTGATTGATGGCGCGGCGCTGGGCCGGCTGCAGCTTGGCCAGCAGGGCGCCGGCCCAGGCTTCCAGCGCGTGCAGGTCGTCGCTCATGGCGTGGCCTCTGGCGTGCGCCATTCGGCCAGCAGGGTGTCGCCGTCATACAGTTTCCAGAACTCGTCCGCGTAGGCGGGCATGTGCTGTATTTCGGCCAGGTGCTTGATGTCGAGGCGGCCTGCCTCGCCGGTCTTGACTGCCACGCGCTCGGTCAGGTCCAGCTTGATGGAAATGTCGACCGTTTCATGGTTATTAAAATCCACCTCGAAGGCGATGCCGTGCTTGCGGGTTTCCTCGTTGGCCATCAGGTCGAGCTGGTGCACTTTGAGCCAGGCAATCAGGGCCACCATGATAGCGTCGGCATCGCCCGCGTAATCGGTGACGATCAGGTTGAGCTTGAAGCGGTATTCAAAGGAGAGCGAGGCGGTGGCCGACGCCACCACGTTGCCCTCGTCGGCGAAGACTAGCAGGCGGTCGGGGTCGCGCTGCAGGTCGGGGATGGCGGCGGCCAGGTGCTGGCGCAGGCTATTCGGTTTGTACATGGTAGGTATCTCGCACGGTGTTGTAGGCGTCGATGCAGGCGTTCAGTTGGCGGGTGGCGTCGTCGCCGTCGCCGGCAATGGCATCAAGAGCTGCCGCAGTCGCTGCGTCAAGTTCGGCGCGCGCCTCAATCCGATGGCTTGCGGCAGGGGCGGAATCTGCAGTTGCGGTGCACTGGCCGCTGGCAACGGGGATTGACAGGCGCACAGCGCCGCTGCGCACGTCAGCATTGAAACGGTCACGTTCAGTTTTCGCATGGGTTTGTTCCTGGGTGAGGTGGTCGGCGCGCTGCGCCAGGGCGGTGCCGGCGGCGCGCTCCAGCGTCAGCACGCGGGTGGTGGCCTGGGCCAGCGCGGTGGCGGCGGTGGTCTTGGCAGTGGCCGCCGCCCGCTGCAGTGCGGCGATGCTGGCATCCTTGCGCCAGCCCTGCGCCGTCCAGCCGACCAGGGCGCCGCACAGGAGAACGGCGACCAGCGGGCGCCAGGTGGTCGCGGTCACATGGCCACCCGTTCCTTGATCCAGCCGAACAGAAAACGGCGCTGGGTCTTGTTGGCCTCGGTGATGTCCAGGTAGCGCGCCGCCTGCAGACCGTTCAGGGCGCGCAGCAGCACGGCGGCGCCGTCCTGGCCGCGCCATTTCAGGAAAGCGGCCAGCGCGCCCAGCGACTGCGTGCCCAGGCGGCCGTCAACGAACAGCGCGGGGTAGCGCGCGCCCGTGTCATTGAAACCGTTCAGCCAGCGCTGCAGGAACTCGGCCGCGCGGTGTGGCCCCATGTTCACGCCCGTGTCGATCAGCTCCGCGCCGATGCCGGCATGGGTGGCCAGCACCTGGTCGAACTTCGGTTCCGTGATGTAGCGGGCCGTGTAGATGGCGCGCGCCACCGCCACGGGCAGATCGCGCATCGGTCCCGTGTAGCCGTTGGCGCGCGCCACGGCCACAGTGATGCCGTAATTGGTTTCGCCGCCTTTGTCTTGCGGGTCGTTCACATAGCCGCCTTCGGCGCGCAGGATGGCGTCGATGACGCGTGCGACCAGGGGATTGTCCATGGTGGCCATCAATGCTCCTTCGCGTCTTTGACCAGCTCGGCGATGTCCTTGTCGCTGCGGCGCTGGAACCACAGGGCCACGGCACGCGATACCCACCAGCCGGGCGCGCCCACGATCAGGTCGATGGCGGAGGCGTTGACCATGGCGCCGATGGCGGGGAGCTGGGCGCACAGCAGCTGATACACGGTGCCGCCCAGCAGGCACGAGAACACACCTGCACAGGCCAGGCGGGCGACGAATTCGCCCTTGTTGAAGGTGCCGTCGGCATTCAGTGGTGGCAGCACGATGTACAGCATGGCCGCGCCGACCATGCCCAGCGCCGCCTTGAAGCCGTACAGTTTGACCAGGGTGGCGAAACCACCAAACGATTCTGCGGACATTGCTTGATACTCCGGGGTTAGGGGTGAGAGATTTTTCATGATGGATAAAAGGTGGATTGCTGCGTTAATCCCATAGCTGCACAAGATCGGCTGCAGCCACCTGGCCTGTGCTTGGCGCCGGCTCGGGCAGGGTGACGACCAGGCCGGCCGGCAGCACGGCGCCGTGGCGCGCCAGTGCGGGATTGATTTCCAGGGTGTGCTCGACGTATCCCGCGCCGTCGCCCAGGTAGCGCCACACCAGGGCGTCTACCGTGTCGTGCTGTTGCGTGCGCACCTGCATCAGATCAGTTCCACGGTCAGGTGCGTGCGGCCGACGATATCGGCGATGGCCCATTGCGCATTGCGCCGCTGCGCGCCGGGCGCCTCGTCCAGCCACTCCATGCTTTTCTTGTCGCTGACGGAGGTGGCTGTGCTGTCGTAGTCGCGGTAGCGCTCGATCAGGTCGGCTTTCGCCGTGCTGTAGACGGCGCGCCGGTACTGCGCCAGCAGGCGGGATTCGCGGTTGATGCGCGTGGCCGGCACGTCCACCAGGGCGGCAATACCGGCTTGCGCATGCGTGGCTTGCCAGTCGGCCAGCTCGCGGTTGACGTGCAGGATGGCATCGACCACGGCTTGTACCAGGCGCGCGTCGGTGACGGTGCCGTCCAGACGCATGGCGTCGCGCATATCGGTCAGCGCAATATCGGGAAACCAGCCGTCGTTCTCGATGACGCCGGGGGCAACCGCTGGCGGCGCAGGGGCGGTGCCTGGCTGGTTTGACGGGGGAAGGGCCATGAAGGACATACGGGGCGCTTTCAATAATAGGGCGGTGGACGGGGTTCATCAGGCCGATGGTTTAGCCAGAATCCCCCCGTGCCGCCGTGCTGCGGGGGATGCTCTTTACGTGGAACCGGCCGCGCGCTTGAGGCGCCGTTCCAGCCGTTCCATATCTTTCTTGACGCCGCACGACTCCGACAGGGAGCGCGCGCGTTTTAAATGACCCATGGCCGTTTCCGCCTGCGCTACCAGTGCCGGGGCGATGTCATTGTCGTCGGCTTGATCGAGCACGGCGATCATGGCCAGGCCGATGGCCTTGTGCAGCTTGGCGCGCGCCTGGTCGGGCGCGTCGCTGGCGGCCGTCAACTGTTCCACCTGGCCCAGCACCTGGACCGCATGCTGCGGGTCGCTGGCCAGCTTGCCGTGCAAGTACCCTTCAGCAAACTCGTCCAGCATCAGGGTGGCGATGTCGCGGCTGTAAGTCTCGGGCAGGGTGAATTTGTGCGCCAGGGCGTATTCGGCCATGACCAGGGCGCGCGCGTACTCGCCCGTGTCGATGTGCCACACCAGCAGGGTGGCAAAGACATCATCCTGCGCACCCTTGCCGCCAGCCAGCACGCCGTCGATCCATTGCGCATACTCAGGCAGCAAAATGGCCTTGACCTCAATCTTGCGCTCGACGGACTGAATGCCTTTCAGGCGCCGGCGGTCGTCGGCCAGCTTGTAGAGCATCATTTCGTAGGCCGTGCCGGTGGTGACGCCTTGCGGCGCGGCGGCGCCGGCCGTGCGCTCGGCCAGCATGCGCGCGCGGTGGCGCAGGGCGGGGGATTGGTTGGCCATCACTTGTCTTTCAGCTCGATGTTTTCCACCAGCGCGGCCAGGCCCAGGTCTTCGATCACATAGGCGTCGTTCGACGACTCGTAATTTTCGATGCGGTCGCGTTTCGGCACGTCCTCGACGCGGCGACGGCGCGCACCTTCCTGGAAGTAGATCGACAGATTGTCGAAACGCGTGATGAGGATGGCGTTGTCCGGGAAGTACGGCACGCGCGCGGCCGGCAAGCCGCCGATGCGTTTCTGGCTGATGATGATGTCGGCCGCCAGGGTTTCAGTGGGCGCCTGCTTGGTGTTGACCAATGGAAAATACTTGTCGTTCAGCAGCTTGCGCCCGACGATGGCTACCAGATTGGTGTCTTCCTGATACCACGGGTCCAGTAGGTTGACGGCATCGGTGACGGCCGCGTCCAGGTTGGCATAGTCCGCATCGGCCGCGTCGCCGATGATGACCTTGCCCGGCATGCCGCTGGCCACCAGGCCCAGCACGCGCTCGGGCGCCAGCTCGCGCAGGTGCTGCAGCCAGCCCTTGTTGACGTCCTGCAGCAGCGGGTTGGCGTCCAGATCGGTGTCGGCCATGGCTTTCACGCCATTGAAGCCGATGACGATGCGGTCCAGCGCCTGGCGCGTGAGGATGGCATTGGCCACGCGCGACTGGAAGTCGGGAAACTTGGCCCAGGCGTCCAGCTTGGCATAGTTCAAATGCGTGTCGAAGTTGGTTTGTTCGCAGCGGTATTTGGTGCCGTCCAGGGTGGACAGGTCGCGCGTCTTGCGTTCCTTGTCCTTGGTGTTGGTGCGGCCGGCAATCGGGCCGGACACGCCCAGGCCCAGCTTTTCGCCTTCTTGCTCGGCCACGCCGATGATGTTCACTTTTGAGAGGAACTCGCTCGATTCCTGCATCTTGTTTTCCAGCTTTTGCTGCACGCTGGGCGTGACGCTGAAGGTCTTGGCCACGTTGTCCGTGTCGTTCAGTTGGCCCAGGCGGGTTTCATACTGGCCAAAGACCTGGCGCGTTTGCTTTTTCATAAATCAGTGCTCCGTTGTTGAATGGGGTGTTGGTGGATGGCGCGCGCTTAAAACTCGGTCTGCACGGCGCCGTCGTTGCCGGTGGCGGCCGGGCGGCGCGGGCCGTTGCCGGGCGCTTCGTCCATCTGCGCCATGAAGGTCGCAAGCTCGTCCTGCGTCGCTTTCTGCGCCTTTTCCGCAGCATCGAGGCGTTTGAGGGTGTCGGCATAGTTGTCGTTGACGGTGACGACGTGGCCGGCCAGCGCCTGCACGGCCTCGCTGATGTCGGCGAACTGCGCCGCGTCGGCGCCGGATTTATGGGAGAAGCGCGACAACAGGTTTTTCACGGCGTCGGCCAGCTTGGTGCCCTGCTCTTCAAACTCCAGCGTCACCTCGACGGCGGAAGTAAACAGGTTGGTGCTTTGCAGCTTGCGGCTGGCCGAGAATTGCAGCGCTTCGGTGCCCAGGCTGGCGGGGCTGTCGGTGACGCCCAGGCCGACCAGGTAGGGCTGCGACGAGTCGGCAAAGTCGGGCTGAATTTCCAGGCTGGTGTACAGCTTTTGTTTCGCCTTGTTGATGGCGATCAGCTCCGGAGTGGGTTCGATCTGCGCGAACAGGGCCAGCTTCTTGCCGCTGTCCGTGTCCACCTCTTCGGCTTTCACGGCGATCACGTCGCCGTAGGCTTTAAACGGGCCGTCGGGCAGGATGCCCCGGATGTGTTCCAGCCAGATGCGCGCGCCGTAGGTCTTCGGGTTGTAGGAGGCGGCGATTTGCTCGATGGTGGCGCGGTCGATGTTGCGGCCGTCCGTGGTGGCGCCTTCGGTGGCGACGCGGAAAAATTTCGATTTGGACATGGTGGGCGTTCTCGGTTGATCGGATAACGCCATGGTCAACGTCTTGGCGCCGCGATTCAATGCGGTGCGGGTTGCTATGGGCCATAGCGACTTCTGCCTTTCCCCGCTCCGCGCGCGCGCGGCCTACGCTGGCGGCATGCTGACAATCGAGAAAACAAGCGAACAAACCCCCGACGAGAGAATCGCCGAACTGGCCGTGCCCGAATCCGAGCCGCGCCGTGCCGCGCGCGCCCTGTACTGGAAGGGCTGGCGCATTTCGTCCATCGCCCGCCACCTGGGAATCAAGCGCAGCACGATCAATAGCTGGAAGCTGCGCGACGAGTGGGACAAAGCGCAGGCCATCGAGCACGTCGAGGCAGCGGCCGAGCTGCGGTTAGTGAAATTGATCGAAAAAGAGGTCAAGAGCGGCAGCGACTACAAGGAAATCGATCTGCTGATGCGCGCAATTGTGCAAGCGGCGCGCGTGCGCCGCTATGAGCAACCGGGCGGCAACGAGGTCGATCTCAACCCCAAGCTGGCGAACCGCAATGCCGGGCCGAAGAAGAAGCCGACGCGCAACGACTTCAGCGAAGAGCAGAAAATCCAGCTACTCGACGCCTTCCAGGACTCGCTCTTCGATTATCAAAAGGTCTGGTATCGCAACGGCGACCAGCGCACGCGCGCCATCCTCAAGTCGCGCCAGATCGGCGCCACGTGGTACTTCGCCCGCGAGGCGCTGGCCGACGCCATGCAGACGGGGCGCAACCAGATTTTCCTGTCCGCTTCCAAGAGCCAGGCCCACGTCTTCAAGCAATACATCGTGCAATTCGCGCGCGAGGCGGCCGGCATCGAGCTGACGGGGGATCCCATCGTGCTGCCGAACGGTGCGCATCTGTACTTCCTGGGCACGAACGCGCGCACGGCGCAGGGCTACCACGGCAATTTTTACTTCGATGAATTCTTCTGGACGCAGAATTTCCAGGAACTCAACAAGGTGGCCTCGGGTATGGCCATCCACAAGAAGTGGCGCAAGACCTACTTTTCCACGCCGTCGTCGACCACGCACCAGGCTTACCCGTTCTGGACGGGCGAGCTGTTCAACAAGCGCCGCGCCAAGGCCGAGCAATTCAACATCGACGTGAGCCACCAGCGCCTGGCCTCGGGCTACACGGGCGAGGACAAGCTCTGGCGCCAGATCGTCACCATCCTGGACGCTGAACGGGGTGGCTGCAACCTGTTCGACATCGATGAGCTGCGCAACTTCGAATACAGCCCCGACCAGTTCGAAAACCTGTTGATGTGCAATTTTATCGACGACTCGGCCAGCGTCTTCCCCTTGAACGAGCTGCAGCGCTGCATGGTTGATTCCTGGGTGGAGTGGGAAGACTACAAGCCGCTGCTGGGCCTGCGCCCATTCGGCAACCGCGCCGTATGGATCGGCTACGACCCGGCCTTGAACGGCGACAGCGCCGGCTGCGTGGTGCTGGCGCCGCCGATGACGGCCGGCGGCAAGTTCCGCATCCTCGAGCGTCACCAGTGGCGCGGCCAGGATTTTAAAGACCACGCCGAAGCCATCCGCCAGATGACGCAGCGCTACAACGTTGAATACATCGGCATCGACACGACCGGCATGGGCATCGGCGTGCTGCCCATCGTGCGCGGCTTCTTCCCGGCCGTCACGGCCATCAACTATTCGCCGGAAGTCAAGACGCGCATGGTCTTGAAGGCGAAAAACATCATCAGTAAGGGCCGGCTGGAATTCGACGCCGGCTGGATCGACATCGCGCAATCGTTCATGGCGATCCGCAAGACCCTTACGCCCAGCGGGCGGCACGTCACCTATGTGGCCGGGCGCAGCGACGAGACAGGCCATGCCGACCTGGCATGGGCCTGCATGCACGCGCTCGACCACGAACCCTTCGAAGGTAGTACCGACAACAACCAATCCATCATGGAGATTTACTCTTGAGCAAACGACATCAGCGCGCCAGCGTGCCTTCCGCGCCCGGCGCCAACACGAACGCAGCCACGCCAGCGGCGCCGGACGCCGCCGGCATCCAGGCGTTTTCCTTCGGCGACCCGACGCCTGTGCTCGAGCACGCCGACATTCTCGATTGTTTCGAATGCTGGAAGAACGGCCAATGGTATGAGCCGCCCATCAACCTGGCCGGCCTGGCCAAGTCATTCAATGCCGGCGTGCATCACTCAAGCGCCATTCACTTCAAGGCCAACGTGCTGGCGTCTACCCTGGTGCCCAGCAAGTATTTGTCGCGCGATGCATTTAAACGCCTGGCGCTCGACTTCCTCACGTTCGGCAACTGCTACCTGGAAGACCGCCCCAGCCGCAGCGGGCGCCCGTTGAGCTATGCGCATGCGCTGGCCAAGTACATGCGCCGCGGCGTCGACTGGGACACGTATTTCTTTGTCACCAATCACGGCACGGCTCACCAGTTCGACAAGGGCCGAGTGTTTCACTTGATGGAACCGGATGTGAACCAGGAGCTGTACGGTGTGCCGCAGTACCTGAGCGCGTTGCAGTCGGCCTGGCTCAACGAGGCGGCCACGTTGTTCCGTCGCAAGTATTACAAGAACGGCTCGCATGCCGGTTTCGTCTTCTACATGACGGATGCGGCGGCGAACACGCAGGATGTGGACAACTTGCGCCAGGCCATGCGCGACAGCAAGGGGCCGGGCAATTTCCGCAACCTGTTCATGTACGCGCCGAACGGCAAGAAGGACGGCATCCAGATACTGCCGGTGTCGGACGTGGCCGCCAAGGACGAGTTTTTCAACATCAAGAGCGTCACGCGCGACGACCAACTGGCCGCGCACCGCGTGCCGCCCCAGCTCATGGGCATCCTGCCGAACAATGCAGGCGGCTTTGGCGCCGTCGAACCGGCCGCGCGCGTCTTCGCGCGCAATGAGCTGGTGCCGCTGCAGTCGCAGTTCATGGCGATTAACGAATGGGCCGGCGTGGAAGTGGTGAAGTTCGCCCCGTATGACCTGGCCACAGGCGGGGAGGGCGCAGCATGAGCGACCACATCGACAACACCGACACGATCATCTTTGCCGAGGTGGCGCGTGGCCTGGCCGCCGTGCGGCGCCGGCCGGGCCTGGTGGCGCACGGCGCCTGCCACTACTGCGACGAGGTGCTGGTGCCCGGCCTGCCGTTCTGCAACGTCGATTGCCGCGACGATTACCAGAAGGAGCAGGCGGCGATGATCCGCGCCGGCCATCCAGAATGACCGCCACGCCGCGATGACCGGCAGGGCAGGGCGGCCGATAGCCCAGCCGCGCCAGAGCGCCCCAGCCACCACCCAAGCCGCCCCCGAGGCGGCTTTTTCACGTCCTGATGATGGGTGTTGCTCTAGATGCAATAAAAAAGCCCATTTCGGCCCGCCGCGCGCAGTTGTCCCCCCTCCACACCTGCCCGCTATATAGGGCTCTTTTGACTCAAATGTGCGCCATGGCCGAAGGCGCATGAGGACTGGCGCGGCGGGGCGAAGAGGGGGCGTGCGTTTTGACGCATTTTGACGCACTTTGAGAGGTTTTTCGTGCGGGTGGTGTGGCGACGTGGGAACGACGCTGTTTTCGCGCTGCACCGCGCCCTGGTGCGGTTCTGCACGCTCGGCCGATGTTTACTTTACAGCTCTCAATGTTCGGATATACTGTATGAATATACAGTATATTGAGGTGGTGCCGTGCTTGTAATAGCAGCAAAATTATATTCCGATCAAGGCGTGCCCTTGCCTCGTCACAGGGAGGTTACGTTACGCTGTACGGGTATAGGGGTGTTTACTATGATCGAGCGATTCGAAAAGGATTTTGGGCGCACAGTGCGTGTGGCGCACTTGAGCCCAATCGGCGGCGGGAGAGACTTCATCCTTCCGCCATTGTATGACGCTGCCATAGTGTGGGTGGGGGATGGGAAGTTGCGGGTCCGTGGATTTGAAATCAACCCTATGACCAAGGCTCATGTGGCAATGGCCTGGAGCGCGGAGATTGTGGCAGATCAACGGCCTGGACGAGTATTGCTGCCTCTTGAAGGAGAAACAGAAATTTCAGTGATTACCACTCAAGCGGATCTGGAAAAAGTGGTCGCGGCCGGAACTGGCCCTGCGCAGTGGAAGCGCTGAAATTAAATCGCGTTGGAAAATTTTAAAAACCGTTGGAAAATGCAAAAAAAGGGTTACAAGCCGAAGCATGTAACCCTTTGATTTTCCTACTCATTCTGTGGGGTGGCTGATGGGGCTCGAACCCACGACAACAGGAATCACAATCCTGGCTACTTCTGCGGAAAGGGTATTTGTGTAACTGGCGGATGTCGCTTCTGGATATCCGCGCTGTCCGAGTGTTCGCGCGGCGGCGCATCAACCTGTGCGAAACACCCCCCCTTCACTAATAGCGAGTTGGCGCTATGAGTGCCAGTCGCCTTCACTATATTCGGTTCTTTTAAAGTTTTCGATGCCCAACCGGAAACAGCAGATCCATGTATGGAATCACCCGCAGCGACCATCGAAGTTTGCAAATAAGCTTCATTTTGAGGAGCATTATAAGCTTGGTGTATTTCCGCTGAGCCGAAAATCGCTAGACTAAAGGGATGTTGCCACTTATTGGTTCGCGGACAACGCCTCATTGGATAAGGATAAAATTTACGGGTCTGGAGTTCTAACTTCTCGCCTTCCACCGAACTGCCGATACTTGCTGATTCAGCCATAGTTGTACCTACTAATCCTGTATCGAGAGTGTTGGGGCTTGATGAGCAAAAGAATGGTCAATCATAGCGTAATGTAATTTTTCCAGTGCAGCTTGCACGACCGTTTGATCTGTTTCGAAGTATTCTGCCAACTGTGCAGGAGCAACTCCAAATTCCAGCAGTTCAGTAAGGCGTGCAATTTCGGGAGCAAGCAATTCAGGATCAATTTCACGTAGCCGCGGCGCATATTGCTCTGAGTCGGCTTCGAACTCCTCTTCGGTGAGCGCACCCAACAGGTAGGCGCTATATGTTGCCTGGAAGTCTATATACTTTCGCTGCCAACGTGCAAATTTTTTCACTCTTTGAAGATCGGCAGCTGCGCCATCAAAGTAACCATATAATTGTTTTGCGAACTCTCGCGTAGGCTTCGACTGTATAAACATGGATTTAGTGGAGTTATCCACCACGGTCCTATGAATCATATCGTAGTCCCACTTAACCCATGGATCTAGATTTAAGTCTAAAATATCCTCGGTTGCTGTCGCTTGAGGAAGCGTGAGGAAAGAATTGGACATCGTGTCGGTCATGATGTAACTCCAAGTTCTAAGCCGCTGAATTTCTCAAATTGTGTTTTTATGAATCTCTCTCCCGCATCAAGCAAATGTTGCGGCGGAGTGAGCGAACCGGGCCCATCTATGTGGCGTGGCCGATCATTTATGTCAACCTTAAATTGCAGTCCGTAAGCGACAACCGGAATTGAAAGAATATTTACCAATGCCGGATGCGCACCACCAGCAACCGGCACTTCCATCTTTCGATTCTCATAGGCCGAGGCCGTTAAAGTCAGATAAAGATCATCAATTTCAAAACCCACATTAAATTGAGAGGACGCGGTTCGGCCCAATTTCTCTATCTTGAAGAAACGTTCAAACAAATAGTCTTGTAGTGATTGGACCGATGAATCTGATGGGAAAGTTATGTCGTAGACAAGGCCGCTATGACTCAGCGAATCTTTCGGGACAACCTTCTCAACTCTACGGCTAAACTCCAAGACGTTTTTAACGACAGCACGCAACTGCTCTCCCATTGAGATGGCCGTGGGGGAGAAGCTCATTTGCAGTTGACAGCTGACTTGTGAGAACAGAATTGATTTGCTGTTATTTCCGAATACGATGCGCGCGTGGGACGGATTTTCATGGTCTGGCACGTTGGTTTGATGCGACTGTCCGCTTACAAAATCCGAAAAAGCCGACTCGATCTCGGCTTGCTTGAAACGAATTTTTGCGTCAGGTTCCGTGAAATTGACAACATAAACCACTGTCGAAAGGTAGGGCGTTCTTGTGAGAGTCATGGCTTGTTTTTTCGGCAAATATTCAACGGTATCATTCGATCATATCAGAATGTGATGAGGGTGCAAGCAGTTTGGTCAAGTGTCCATTACAAATAAATGTCGCTAGAGCAATTCATGGCGTAACTTTTGGCGTAACTTTCTTCGGTGCTATGTCCGTCGTCATAGGTGAAAAATATTGCTGCATCATTGGCGTAAGCTTTTCAGCGGAATTCTTCTTTGCCGCGGCGGCGTTGATTTCTTTTGGGACGGTGGTCATGTGTTCTTTGTCGTTGGTCCGGCGGCCGGAAAATGCGTGCCTGCCGGGCTGTGGGTGGTGCTGTGTGCGTTCAAGGCCGCGCCAGTGGGCGCAGCTTGGGTTAAGGCCATCATTTTACCGCTTTCGGCGGGCGGGGCGGCGTATTGCGTGCGGGTGTGAAAAAGCCGCATCGACCGGAGGTACGCTGCTTCCTATCTAGAGTGCTAGTGTTGGCGCAAGCGATAGGGCAGTGGGTGAGGGCTTGGAGCAATATCTGCCATGGATACAGCCGCTCATGATCAACAAAGGGACTGTGGCGCGGGCATTGTGCAGGGACGGTAGAGTACCTTCCATTGCCTGTATCAGGAAGCATGCAGCGGCAATGGAAGGAGGAAGTGCGCTACGGATTTGCGCACCAATGTTCTTACATGCCAGAAGAGCCGCCGACCGAGCTTTCCGGATCGAAGGAGAAGACGCGTAGTTCCGGTTGGACGTCCTCGCCGCGCATGATGCGTACCGTCATGACGAACGACAATTCCCAACGGCCTGCTGCATAGCCTACGTCCAAATTGTGTTTCCACTCCTGGCGGATGCGGTGCAGAGGTGTCTGATCGGGTTCGCCCAACAACTGCTGGATCTCGAAGTCCAGCGGCAAATGATAAGTAGCGCCTACAGCTTGCAAAAATGGCGATGGCGGCGAATAAATGGTTGGTACTTTCGGGCCGATCTGCGTCAGTTGCGGTACGGTGATAATGCAGCAGTCGACAATTTGGAATGAGGTGAAGCCGCTCTCGCTGGAGCCGCAGCAAGTGACATCCAGGTACACATGCTGGCCTTTCTGGAAGTGCACGCCGCCCATGTAGGGGCCGTGGCGTGGGTCTGCTGTGCCGTCACAGGAGGTGAAGCTGTAGTCGAGCTGATTGGTGATCTGGTCTGCATCAAAATGCACGGATAACTTCATCCAAGGGCTTACAGGCGTCATTTTTTACTATCTCTTTCAGTTAGGAAGTTGAAGTACTGAGGATCTCGTCGCAGGTTTAAAAGTTCCGGTTCTGATTCAATCAGATTGAGTGGATAGCCTCGCTTGTCGGCAAGACGTAGCGCAGCTAAGGCTTGTTCACGGTTTCCAAGGAGTTCGTGTGTCATGGCAGCACGAAACTGCACATCGGCTGTATCAGGTGCCAAGGCGATCGCCTTTCGCATGATCGCCAGTGCTTGTTCACGTGCTCCGGTATACGCGCTGTATAGCGCCATGCGCGAGTTATAGGTGATTTCATCCGGGGCTGCCTCTAATAGAGGTGCCAGCAAATCAATTGCACGTTGGTAGGAGCGCCGCGATTTTTCCTTTTGGGCTGGAATCCACCTTTGTGCATCTGCCAAGTTAGCCCAGAGCAGATAATTTCCAGGGCTGCCTTTGCTGCTGGAAACGGCATCTTCAAATGCATTGGCGGCACCGATATAGTCTCCACGGGCAAACAGCGAAGTGCCCAAGTTGGTGTAAAGCTCCCAGTGCGGTTGGATCTGCAAACCCTGCTGCAATACACGCAGCGCCTCATCGCCGCGATCCTGGCGGAGCAGGGCCGCATTTAGGTAGGCATACGAGTTTGCCGCCTGCGGATCCAGTTGAATGCTGTATCGGAACGACTGTTCAGCTTTTTTGTAGTTACCCTGCTGGAACTGCATGATGCCTCGCTGCAAACTGAATAATCTCTCCCGCGGATAAATACTAGTAGCGTTTTCGAGCAGTGGAAGTGCTTGTTCGAACTGCTTCATATAAATTAGATTGCGTATCTTGCCGTACAGTCCCAGCAAGTTTTGCGGATCCAGATTCAATGCCGTCGTCGCGGCCTGTAATGCCGTCACGCGTTTGCCTTGGAATTCCAAGACCCATGCCTGGGCCACATGCGCCAAGGCTAGTTGGCCATCCACAGCTAAGGCTTGCTGTGCACTCGCGTCGGCGCGTTGCAACCAAGTCGGATCCCGGCCATCACCGACATAACGTAGGCTATATGCCAACGATAGTCCGGCCGCCGCCGCTGCATTGCGTGGATTGTGTTCCAGCACTTTGTTGAACAAGTCAATCGCCTGTTGTTGACTGGCCTGGTGATCGAATAGACGGAGTTTTTCCATGCCATTCTGCATGGCCTGGATTTCTGAATATGCGGCATCCCGGGGTTCCGTGGACAGCGACCTGGGTAGTTGCCATGCCGCAAATGCCAGCAGCATAGCCCCGGCGGCCAGTTTTAATGTGCGTTTTCTAGGCAAGGGCAGGCGGATGGAGACGCTGGCGGGTGGTTCTTCCTTCGCGGGTATCTCGTCGGCAAGGGGCGTGGCCAGGGTGAGCGGTTCGCCGCGCTGCGCCCCGATAGCCTCGCGCACATCGCGCATCGTGCGTGGCCGTTCGGCCGGGTCGTGCGCCGTCATTGCGCGCACGAGGGCATTGATGGCGGGCGGGACGGAATCGGGCAGGTCGGGCCACGGTTCCGTCGCCTGCATGTGGGCGGCGGCCAGGGCCAGGCCGTTCAGGTGGGCGAAGTGGCGCTGGCCGGCCAGCATTTCGTACAGCATGGCGCCCAAGGCATACACGTCGCCGCGTGTGTCGGGCAGGCGGCCCATCAGGCGTTCGGGCGCCATGTAGGCGATGGTGCCCTGCAAGTCGCACAGGGTGGTCGTTTGCGTGGCTTGCGGGTCGATGTGGCGCGCCAGGCCGAAGTCGAGGATGCGCACCTTGCCGCTTGCTTCCAGCATCAGGTTCGACGGTTTCAGGTCGCCGTGGACGAGGTCCATGGCATGCGCCTCGTCCATGGCGTCGGCGATCTGGTAGGCGATGTCGAGCGCGGCTTGCAAGTCCGCCTTGCCGCTGTGCATGAACTGGCCCAAGGTCTGGCCTTCGACCAGTTCCATGACGATGGATTGGCTCGTGCCCTGGCCCTCGATGGCGAAGATGCGCACGAAGGCCGCATGCCTGAGCGAGGCGGCCAGGCGTGCTTCATTGATGAGTTTTTCCGGATGCAGCACGTCGGCTTGCGGTTTCAGGCGCTTGAGCGCCACGCTACGGCACAGCTTGGCATCCCAGGCTTCGAACACATGGCCGAAACCGCCTTCGCCCAGCAAGCGGCGCACTTCATAGTGCCCGCTGATCGTGTCGTCTTGCGGCGGGGTCTGACGCAGGGAGTCGAGCAGTTCCATATACCTTGGCTTCAGAGTGCATCAACGTGGACATCCAGCATTGAAAAGGGTCAATGCGATGTTGGAATGCTCAAGATGATTGATTTTGAGTAACTTCCTGATTTAAAACGATTGTTTCGAATAAGTCAATTAATATTGACAAGGAGTGAACAAAAGCTGCTTTACCTGCGCCAGGAAGGCACTCCTTGCTGACGCATGCGCGCAATCTTGTTCAAACTCAATTTTCCTCCCTCCCGCTTCATCAATAATGCAGACGGGGCTATACCGGCATGTGCCGATCAGGCGATGGGGGCGGGCATGGACGAGTTGCTGCAATACTACGAGCGCGAACTGGGCACCTTGCATGCGCACAATCAGGCGTTTGCCCGACGCTATCCGGCCATCGCCGGCGCACTGGGCATCCTGAGCGGCGACATGGGCGACCCGCACCTGGCGCGCATGCTGCAGGCGTTTGCCATGTTCAACGCGCGCACGGCCAAGCGCCTGGCCGACGGCTTCGGCGCCTTCAGCGAAACCTTGCTGGAAGTGAACTTCCCCCATTATTTGCGCCCGTTTCCCGCCTGCGCCATTGCGCGCATCGATAACGACGCGGCGACGGTGACCGAGCTGGCCACCATTCCGCGCGGCACGGTCATGCATGCTGCCGAGCATCAGGGCGTCACCTGCAAGTTCACCACCACCTACGATGTTGCCGTGGCGCCGCTGCGCCTGTCCGACGTGCGCTTCCAATCCATCGTGGCGGCGCCGCCCGCGGTGCGCCTGACGCCGGATCTGGGGGCGGCGATCAGCATCACGCTCGAAGCGGCGGACGCCACGTCCACGCTGGACGGGCTGGCGCTGCCGATGCTGCGCCTGTTCCTCGACGGCGAACCTGCGTTCTGCGCCACCCTGCGCGACAGCCTGTTCCTGCGTGCCCGCCGCGCCTATGTGGAAGTCGATGGCGCGTGGCAGGCGCTGGACGCGGTGCCTGTGCATCCGGTCGGCTTTGCCGCCGAGGACGCATTGATACCGGCCAAGGCCGCCTCGCATCCCGCTTACCTTCTGTTGGGCGAATGGTTTGCCTTTCCGGATAAATTCAATTTCGTCGACCTCGACCTGGCCGCGCTGCGCCCATTGTTGCCGCCGGCCTGCCGGCGTTGCACCGTGCACTTGCTGCTGGCCGACGTGCAGGCCGACGCGGATATCGCACGCATCTTGCGGCCCCTGTCCGCAAGGCATCTGGTGCCGGGGTGCACGCCTGTCGTCAACCTGTTCCGCCAGGCCGCCAATCCCATCCGCCTGACGCACGCGAGCGCCGATTATGTGCTGCTGCCCTCGGTCAGGCAGGCGCATTGCTACGACATCCACAGCGTCGACAGTGTGCAGGTTCTCGGTGAAGCGGAGCAAGGCGCCGCGCTGGACACGTTTCACCCGTTTTATTCGATGCGCCATGGCGAGGCGGGCGGGCGCCAGGGGCGTTATTGGGTGACGCGGCGCGACGAGGATATGGCGCTGAGCCATCCCGGCTATGACATGCGCATCTCCTTTGTCGACGGCGCCATGCAGCCGCTGCACGACACGACGCAAACGGTGTCCATCATGCTCACCTGCAGCAACCGCGACTTGCCCAGCCGCCTGGTGTTCGGCCATGCCGCAGGCGACTTGCACCATGACGGCGCGGCCAGCGCCTTGCCGGTGCGCCTGCTGCGCAAGCCCGGCGCGCCCTGTCGCTTCCCTGCGGGTGCGGCGTCGCACTGGCGGCTGATCGCGCAATTGTCCCTGAATCATCAGTCGCTGAGCGAGCAGGGCTTGCCGCTCTTCAAGCAGATACTCGAGTTGTACAACTTGCCCGGTTCGGCCAGTGCCGCGCGCCAGATCGCGGGCATGACCGGACTGCGCCAGCGCGCTGCCAGCACCTGGCTGCACGACGAGGCGGGCGGCAGCCTGGTCTTCGGCATCGACGTCCTGCTGTCCGTCGACGAGGAAGCCTTTGTCGGCAGCGGCTTGCATGCGTTTGCCCAGGTCATCGAACGCTTTCTCGGGCTGTACGTGCACCTGGGTTCGTTTACCCGCCTGATCGTCTTGTCGCAGAAGAATGGAAAGGAGTTGCTGTGCTGCCTGCCACGCAATGGAAACCAGACGCTGGCGTAGTCGCGCGCCTGCTGGCCGATCCGTCCGGCACCGGTTTCTTTCAGGCCGTGCGTTTGTTGTGTGCCTGGATGATGCAGCAAGGCATTTCACAGGAGCAAGTGTTTCGCGATTGCCTGCGTCTGCATGGCAGTGCCTCGCTGTCGTTTGCTCCAGGGGAAATCGAACAACTGTGGCTGGAGCCGCAGGCGGACGGCGAGACGCAGGTGCATGTGCAGGCGGCCATGCTGGGTTTTTTGGGCGTGCATGGCAGCTTGCCGCTGCATTACACGGAAACGCTGGTCCGCCATGAGCGGCAGACGGGCGACGGTGCTCCCCGCGACTGGCTCGATGCGCTGTCGCACCGGGCGCTGCCCCTGTTTTACCAGGCCTGGGCCCGCTACCGCATCGAATGCCAGCAGGACGCCGACGGCGGCGAGTTCCTTCCGCTGCAGCTGGCGTTGGCGGGCGCCTGGCCTGCCGAGGTGGCCAGGCAGGAAGATGGTTTGCCTGCGCACGTGCTGGCCCATTACGCGGCCTTGCTGCGCCACCGGCCCGTGTCGGCCGACGCGATGCAGGCGGTGCTGGCCGAGTATTTCGGCGTGCCCGTGCGCTTGCAGCGTTTTGTCGGCGCCTGGTTCCGGCGCGCAGCGCAGGAGCGCACCTTGCTGGCCGCCGCCCATGCTCGGCTGGGGCAGGGAACCATGCTGGGCGAACGCTGCCGGCGCGCCGACTTGCGCGTGCGCCTGGTGCTGGGGCCGCTAAGCCGCCGCGCCTACGAGGATTTCTTGCCCGGCCGGCCAGGCGCGCTGGCCCTGCGCCAGATGCTGGCGCTGTTCGGCTTGCCTGGCGTGAGCTTCGAGATCCGCCTGGTCTTGCGGCGCGAAGACGTGCGTGGCTGCGTCCTGGGCAGGGGCGCCTGCCTGGCGGAGGATGCCTTTCTGGCCGGCAAGTTGTCGGCCCGTGACCGTGATGACATGCATTACGACCTGCGATTCGATGGCTCCGCCTGAGACCGCCGTGAATGATGGATACCGCTGACTGTTGGAAGGAAGAAAACCATGGAAGACTTCGCGCAATGGCTGGCCGTGGACAAGGTCTTGACTGCAGGCAATCGCGCCTTGCGGCTGCGCCTCGCCTACCCGCAGGGCGTCAATGACGATGTCTTGCTGCCGCAGCGCATCAGCGGCAGCGAGGCCATCTGCGGCGGTCTGGAATACCGCATCCTGTGCGTGGCCACGGAGGCACAGCTGCCGCTGAAGCAGTTCATCGCCGTGCCGGCCGAGCTACAGATCGTGAACGACCAGGGACAGCTGCGCAAGGTGTGCGGCATCGTCGCCGAAGCGTGCGCGGGGCAGAGCGATGGCGGCCTGGCCACCTATCAGCTGGTGCTGCGCGACGGCCTGGCCTTGATGGAGAAACGCATCAATACGCGCGTGTTCCGCAACAAGCATGAATTGCAGATCGTGCAGCTTCTGTTTGATGAGTGGCGACAGGGCAATAGCTTGCTCGCGGCCAGCCTGGATCTTTCCATCGACGGGGCGCTGGCGGCGCGCAGCTTGCCCGCGCGCGAATTCACGATGCAGCACAATGAATCCGATGCCGCCTTTATCCGCCGCCTGCTCCGGCGCCGCGGCATCGCCTGGTGCTTCCAGGCGGGAGCGCCGGCCAGTTCGAACGCCGCCACCACGCCCGTGCATACCCTGCTGCTGTTCGACGACGCCAGCCGCCTGGCGCACAACGCGGCCGGCACGGTGCGCTATCACCGCGATGACGCCACCGAGGAAAGGGATGCCGTGACGGCCTGGAGCGCCGTGCGCCGCTTGCAGCCGGGAAAGTCCGAGCGCTACAGCTGGGACGATGGTCACCCGCACAGCCCGCAGTTCATGGCAACGCAGTCGCAGGGCGGCGTGGATCAGGGCAGCAATGGCAATCGCTTCGCAGCCAGTCTTGACGACTATATCGTGGAGCCGCCGCTGGCCGCCGCCAGCAATGACGACTTGCGGCAACTGGGCCAGCTGGCGATGGCGCGTCACGATTTGGACAGCAAGTGTTTCCAGGGAGAAGGCTGCGTGCGCGACTTTTGCGCGGGCCAGTGGTTCAGCCTGGAAGGGCATGCGGACATCGACAGCCACCCGGTGGCCGAGCGCAGTTTCGTCATCACGGCCTTGAGCGTGGCGGCCAGCAATAACTTGCCGACAGGTCTGGACGCCCGTGTCGAGCGCCTGTTTGCGCAGAGCGGCTGGCAGTGTGACGCTGGCCAGCCGCAAGGGGCGGGTGCCGATGGCCGGGCGGTCTTGCGTTACCGCAACCGTTTTACTTGCGTGCGGCGCGGCATTGCCATCGTCCCTGCCTTTGACCCGCGCAGCGATTTTCCCGTCGTGCGCCTGCAAAGCGCGCTGGTCGTGGGGCCTGCCGGCGAAGAGGTGCATTGCGATGCGCTGGGGCGCGTCAAGGTGCGTTTTGACGCCACGCGCGCGCCGGACCACGCGCATGCCAACGGCAGCGGCGCGTCCGATACGGAGCGCGATTCGGCCTGGGTGCGCGTGGCATCGAGCTGGACGGGCAATGGATCGGGCAACGGCAGGCAATGCGGCACGCTGACCTTGCCGCGCATCGGCGCGGAAGTGCTGATCGATTTTCTCGGCGGCGACCCGGACCGGCCCATCATCGTCGGCCAGCTGTACAACGCCGTGGGCGCGCCGCCGGGCTTGAGTGCGCGCGGCGCCTTGCCCGGCAACCGCTACCTGTCCGGCATGCGCAGCCGCGAAGTGCGGGGCGGGCGCGGCAATCAGCTGTGTTTTGACGACACGCCGTCGCAGATCAGCGCACAGCTGGCCAGCGACCAGGCGGCCTCGCAACTGAACCTCGGCTACCTGACCGAGCCGCGCAGCGACGGGGCAGGGCGGCAGCGCGGCGACGGCTTTGAATTGCGCAGCGACGCCAGCGGCAGCGTGCGCACGGCCCGCTCGCTGCTGATTTCGGCCTGGAAACAGCTGGGCGCCAGCGGCAAGCAGCTCGACAGCAGCGAGCATGCCGCCGTGATGAAGGAATGCCTGGAATTGTTCACGTCCCTGGGCGAGTTTGCCGCCCAGCACCAGGCGCTGGCGCTGGACGCGGCCGGCAGCAAGGCGCTGGGGGCCGCCATTGCCGCCGACCAGCCCGCCGTCAGCATCGCGGCGCCCGAGGGCGTGGCGCTGAGCACGCCCAGGACCATCGCCGGCAATGCGGGCGCGAATATCGACCTGGTGGCACAACAGCATCTGCAGCTGAGCGCGGCCCAGCGCTGCAACGTCAACGCGGGCAAGGGCATTTCCCTGTTCGCGCACCAGGATGGCATCGTGCAGGTGGCCCACTTCGGCAAGTTCCTGCTGCAAAGCCAGCACGACTTGCTGCAGGCGGACGCCGCCAAGGACATCCGCCTGACGGCGGGCACGCGCCTGGTCGGCGTGGCGCAGGACGAGATCACCTTCATGACGGCGGGTGGCGCCTACCTGAAACTGTCCGGTGGCGCCGTGGAGCTGGGCGGGCCGGGCGCGCTGACGGTGAAGACCGACGGCCACCACTGGAGCGGTCCGGCCAGCATGAAAGGCGAACTGCCCACCTCCGGCGAAGGCGAGCTGGGCCGCGTGCCGCGCTTGCTGCGTCCCACCGACGGCTTGCCCGTCGAAGGCGTGGAAGTGCACATCGAGCGCGAAGGCGACAGCCCGTTGACGGGCGTCAGCGATGGCGATGGGCGCGGGCCGAAGGTGGCGACCGACCACCTGCAGCGGCTGAAGGGATTCTTCTTCCGCCGCCGTTCCTGAACCCCGACATCGGAGACACGCCATGCAGTTCGATCCCCACCCGCCGTTGTGCGACGATCCCAAAATCGATATCCTCGGCCAGTTTTCCTGCAACGCCAATTTCCAGAGCAGCGACCGGGACACGCTGCAACAGTTGCCGCTGCCCGGCATCATCATCTTCGTGCACGGCGTCAATTCCGACGGCGAGTGGTACGCGGCCGCGGAAGAAGGCCTGTGCAACGGCCTCAACGAGCGCCTCAAGCGTTCCTGTCATCACCTGCAGCACCGTGGCGTGGAAGGCGGCGAACTGAAGGCGGTCAATTATGGCGCCGAGATCACGGCGGAAGGCTTTCTCCATCCGGAGATGTCGGCCGATACCCTGATCCGCGATGCCGGCACGTTTTCTCCCGTGCTCCGCTTTCGCTGGGGCTACAAGGCTTCCGGCGAAGAACTGCAGAAATACGGCAAGGGCATCTACCTGAACGAACAGGATTACTGGGGCGGCGGCCCATTTGCCAATGGCTGCAGCGCGCTGGCCGACCTGTGGAAGGAGGGGCTGAGCGAGGATTTGTTTTTGTGGAACAAGATCCAGCACATGAATCCCTTTTCGGAGCGGCAAGTGTACAGTTGCCCGCCGCGCCCGTATTTCGTGCTGGCCGCCTATCGCCTGGCCAGGCTGGTCGAAGCCATCCGCCAGCAGCAGGCCGACGTGCCGGTCACCATCGTGTGCCACAGCCAGGGCACGATGGTGGCGATGGCGGCCGCCTTTCTCGGCGCCCGCCTGCCCAAGGTGGATGGCGTTCCTTGCGTGGCCGATAACTATGTCATCTGCAATTCGCCGTACAGTTTGGCGAAACGCAATAGCGCCGAGAACTGGGTAGCCGGTAATCTGCGCGCTGCGGACGGCAGCACGGGCAGGGTGACGGTGCAGGCGCGCCTGGATACCTTGAAAAACTTCTTTGCCATCATCCGCCAGCGCGCCACCCTGGGCGAACTGCAGACAGACGAGGAAATCGACCGCTGCATGGCCAACCTGCAGCACGGTTTTTCCGCCGCCAAAGACCGTGAACGATACGGGATTGCCGGCGCCGCGCGCGGCGGCAAGAAGTCATCGTATGGCCGGGTGACCATCTATTGCAATCCGCACGACGTGGTGGTGTCGTCCGTGGCCATCGAGGGCATCGGCTGGCGCGGCCTGTCGGGCTCGCTGGCCAAGGACAGCAAGGACGGCGGCGAACTGGCCGCCACCGACGCGGCAGGCGTGTGCGTGCAGCGCGTGTTTGCCCAGGGTTTCGAGGTGGGCAAGCAAGGCAGCTATCACTACTGGACCGATCACTGGCGCAAGCCTGCGCCGGGCGGCAACGATTTTTGGTTTCCGGCACAGAAATATGCGTCTTATTCCGTCAAGCAGGGCGTCGAGGCCAGCCAGGAGAGCCGCTTGTCCACCATCCTGACTGTCGGGTTTGCGCCCCTGTTCATTGTGATGACGGGCCTGGCCCGCAGCCCCTGCAATGCCTCGCCCCACAAGGATTGGAAAATCGAACTGAACGCGCCCGACTTGTTGCCGCCCTTCACGCCGCAGTCCTTGCGCTTTGGCCAGACCAGCGAGGAATTCGACGAAGGCTATGATCCGCCCGGCGAATCGCGTCAGGCGGGCAAGCAGCGCGCTGCCGGCGACGATTATCTTGCCGATCATGCCATCCCGCCCGGCGGCCTGCAGGGGCAGGCGGGAAAAGACGAGGCCAAACGCGTGGACAGCGCGAAGGGCACGGCCGACGACGAGGCGCGCCTGCGATTCGAGCAGCGCGCGGTGATACGCGCCCAGGCTGTACGGGAAGGGAAAAGTCCTGCGGGCAAAAAAGTGCAGCAGGAAATGCCCAACGCCACGCCCGACGTCGACTACCAGCAATGGCGCAGCACGCGCATCGGGGAAATGATGTCCAGCCAGGCAGGCGCCTACGCCACCGACCATTCCTCCATCCTGACCAACCCCATGCATGCGGAGCGGGCGCTTGCGTATGACGTGGCGGTGGGCGTGTGCCGCATCAAGGCTGAGCAGTTGCGCAAGTTGCGGGTGGCGGCGGATTGGAGGTTGTTGGAGTGGGTGGACGAGCCCGATTTTGCAAAGACTTTTGAGCAATATTTCGCAAGTGCCACCATTGATGAATTAAAGATAACCGTTTGGGCAGGTAGCGAAGGCGGACCGGCCAGTATGCCTAGTTTGATAGTCGATAAGCGTGAAAATCCACCACCTGCCGTCAAGCCAACGTCAGGAGAGTGCGCCCATGGGTGACATTGCAGTGTCTTAAAAATGGAGAATTCAATATGACGAAATCCTTTTTTATTTATGCTTTGATGGTTTTTCTGGCGTTGATTTCCCTGACGGCCTGTGTACGTCTTCGTTCATCGCCGCCTGCGTCGGAAAATGCTGTTACCGAGGTACCTGACACTGACAAACGCCGCTATATGGCACAGGTCGTCGCTGTGCAATGGTTGAATCCGCTGCAGCGTCGGGATTACCCCACGCAATGGCAACTACTGTGGACTATGGGACTGGTGCAGCCGAATCCAGGCGACGATATGGTCAAAGAAAATCCGAAAAAGTATTCCAGCTTGCAGGCTATTTCACCAGTCGCAGGGGGAAGTGACGGTGCGGAAACGTTTGATGGATATCATCGTAAGTACATTCGGAAAGTATTTAATTTGTTCCATGATATTTATTATTCCGACCCCGAGTATTTTTACAACGTCCATTCTGCTGAAGACAGATCACGCTGGCGTGAGCTGGCCGGCATCCATATCGAATATGCTATCCCTGAAGGAAAACTCGACCCGGTAGATGCTGGTGCTTTCGTGCAAGACTATGTGCGCCGCACCTTTACCATCGGCAACCCAAACTTCCCTACACTGTGGACCCGCTCCATCCTGCCCGAAGTTCGCGTCACCATGGGCGGCCCCAACGCCGGCTTTACTTCACTTTCCGCCGCGCTCGACTACCTGCAGAGCCATCCCAAGGAAACCGTCTGGGCCATGAACTGGGATGCGCCCAGCCGGCCTCTGGACCGACAGATCAACGAAAACCTGGTGCTGCTGGTGCTGGCCGGTCCGGACTACAAGACGGAGCGGGCGCCGCTGGCGTGGCTTGGCTATCCAAGCACGAAACAGGCGGCGGATTTTGAAGCTAAAAAGGGCGAACCGCCGCGGCTGGTGCAGGCGTGGACGGCAGCCATCGAGGAGGCGGCGGCGAAGGCCAACAGGCAAGATACGGAGATCGGCTATCTGATCCATGATGCGGGCAATACACACCAGGATGCGTCCGCACGGCTGGGCGCCCTGGCGCAGACGCTTACCGTGCAATTGCCGGAGTTCGACCTTCTCAAGCAAAGCTTCAATCTGACTGCCGTGCTGGGCGAGACGGGCGCGGGCACGGCCTTGACGAACGTGGCGCTGGGCATTGCCTACGCGCATCACTTTGGCAAGCCCGTGCTGGTGGCCGGCACCAGCGACCTGTCGGCGCCCGTGGCGCTGGTGGTGGCGCCGCCCGCCGTCGCGCGGCCGATCCGGCCCGACAAGCCGTGGTTCCGCGCGCGTGGCGGCAACCATGCGTATTTGCCGTGGTGGGGCTTGCGCCACGACGCACCCGAGTATTACCAGGGGTTTTCGCAATGAGGGCGCTGATGAGTGTTCTCATGTCGCTTTTGCTTGGCGCGTGCGCGACGCCGCCCTTGCAGGAAGCGACGGTGCCGCGCAGCGGCCCGTTGATGGCGCAGGTGGTGGGGCTGCAATGGTTGAATCCTTTGCAGCGTCGGGATTACCCCACGCAATGGCAATTGCTATGGGCCTTGGGGCTGGTGCAGCGGAATCCAGGCGACGATATGGTCAAGGAAAATCCGAAAAAGTATTCAAGCTTGCAGGCTGTTTCACCTGTCGTCGCTGGAAATGAAGGTCAGGAAACGTTTCGTGGCTATCATCGAAAATACATTCGTGAAGTCATGAATTTGTTTCGTAGTCCATATTTTTCAGATCCCGAGTATTTCTATAACGTACACTCAGCCAAGGACAGGTCGCGCTGGCGTGAGTTGGCCGGCATCCATGTTGAGTATGCTATTCCTGAAGGAAAGCTGGATATTGCGGATGCGACGGCTTTTGTGCGCGAGTATATTGGTGATATCTTTGATATTGGCAATCCGAACTTCCCTACACTGTGGACCCGCTCCACCCCGCCCGACGTCCGCGTCACCATGGGCGGCCCCAACGCCGGTTTTACTTCACTTTCCGCCGCGCTCGACTACCTGCAAAGCCATCCCAAGGAAACCGTCTGGGCCATGAACTGGGATGCGCCTAGCCGACCCCTGGACCGGCAAATCAACGAAAACCTGGTGCTGCTGGTGCTTGCCGGTCCCGACTTTAAAACGGAGCGGGCGCCGTTGGCGTGGCTCGGCTATCCGAGCACGAAACAGGCGGCGGATTTTGACGTCAAAAAGGGCGAACCGCCGCGCCTGGTGCAGGCGTGGACGGCTGCCATCGAAGAGGCCGCCGCGAAGGCCAACCGGCAAGATACGGAGATTGGCTATCTGATCCATGATGCGGGCAATACACACCAGGACTCTTCAGCACGGCTGGGCGCGCTGGCGCAGACGCTCACTCTGCAATTGCCGGAATTCGACCTTCTCAAGCAAAGCTTCAATCTGACCGCCGTGCTGGGCGAGACGGGCGCGGGCACGGCCTTGACGAACGTGGCGCTGGGCATCGCCTACGCGCATCACTTTGGCAAGCCCGTGCTGGTGGCCGGCACCAGCGACCTGTCGGCGCCCGTGGCGCTGGTGGTGGCGCCGCCCGCCGTCGTGCGGCCGATCCGGCCCGACAAGCCGTGGTTCCGCGCGCGTGGCGGCAACCATGCATATTTGCCGTGGTGGGGCTTGCGCCATGATGCACCCGAGTATTACCAGGGGTTTTCGCAATGAGACGCTTGATACATCCGGGGAGAAGAGCATGCGTGGCGTGATCCGCTTGAACGACCCCACCAGCCATGGCGGCAAGGTGGTGGGCGCGGCGCCGAAGAGTACCGTGCTGGGCGTGGCCGTGGCGCGCAAGGGCGACCCTTGCGTTTGCCCGATCAAGGGCCACGTGCGCTGCGTGATCGCCGAGGGCGATCCGCAGGTGCTGATCGATGGCGTGCCCGTGGCGTTTGACGGTCACAAGACCAGCTGCGGCGCCAGCCTGATGTCTACCGTGGGCAACAGCGGGCGCGCTTAGCCCACGCAGGCGTCGATGGCCGCGCCCAGCTTGTCGACGATCTCATCGACATGGCTGGCGTCGATGATGTAGGGCGGCGCCAGCAGGATGTGGTCGCCGTGCAGGCCGTCGATGGTGCCGCCCATGGGGTAGCACATCAGCCCGTTCTGCATGGCGTGCGCCTTGATGCGCGCGTGCAGGCGGCGAGCGGGGTCGAACGGCTGCTTGGTATTGCGGTCCTGCACCAGTTCCAGGCCCAGGAACAGGCCGCGGCCGCGGATGTCGCCCACGTGCACATGGCTGCCGAAGCGCTGGTGCAGCCGCTCTTGCAGCAAGGCGCCCATGGCGCGCACGTTGGCCAGCAGATCGCGTTCCTCGATCTGCCGCTGTACGGCCAGCGCGGCGGCGCAGGCCGTGGCGTGGCCGATATACGTGTGGCCATGCTGGAAGAAACCCGTGCCGGCGCGAATCGTGTCGCGGATGTCTTGCGACACCATCACGGCGCCGATCGGCTGGTAGCCGGCGCCCAGGCCCTTGGCGATGCAGATGAGGTCGGCCGTGACGCCTTCCTGCTCGCAGGCGAACAGGCTGCCCGTGCGCCCCATGCCGCACATGACTTCGTCGAGGATCAGGAGGATGCCGTGGCGCTGGCAAATGGCGCGCATGCGCTGGAAGTAGCCGGCGACGGCGGGCAGGGCGCCGGCCGTGGCGCCGACGACGGGTTCGGCGATGAAGGCCATGACCTTGTCCGCTCCCAGCGTGGCGATATGCTCTTCCAGTTCCCTGCCCAGGCGCGCCACGTAGTCGCTGTCCGTTTCATGGGCTGCCTGGTCGCGCCAGGCATAGCAGGGCGACACGTGGGTGACGCCAATCAGCAGCGGCTCGAACTGCTGGCGGCGCCAGGCGTTGCCGCCCGTGGCCAGTGCGCCCAGGGTGTTGCCGTGGTAGCTCTGGCGGCGCGCGATGACGTGGCGGCGCTGCGGCTGGCCCCGTTCGACGAAATACTGGCGCGCCATTTTCAACGCGCTTTCCACCGCTTCCGAACCGCCCGAGACGAAATACACGCTGTCGATGCCGGCAGGGGCGCGGGCGACGAGGAAATCGGCCAGCTGCTCCATCGGCTCGGTGGTAAAAAATGAGCTGTGCGCATACGCCATGCTGGCAACCTGCCGTTGCACGGCGGCGATCACGGCCGCATCCGAATGGCCGAGGCAGGAGACGGCCGCGCCGCCGCAGGCGTCCAGGTAGCGCTTGCCATCCGCATCGATCAGGTACGGGCCGTCGCCGCCCGTGGCGACGGGATAGCCGGCGGTCAAGCTGCGGTGGAAGACATGGCTCATGGCATCGCTTTCTTATCGGCAAGGGGGAAGCCGATTATAGGATGCGTTGCGTCGCATTGCAACGTTTGATGTATTTGTTTTTAATTTGCATCGTTTGATGTTTTTGCGTAGGCGCCCAGCGCCCGCAATTGCTGTTCCGCCGCGCCGATGGCCGTGACGGCATCGGGCCCCGCGCGCGCCACCAGCAGTTCCACCAGGCTTTCCACGGCCGCGACGCCGGCCACGATGGAGGGGAAGAACGAGGGGCTGTCGACGGCGATGACGATGCTGGCGTCGGCCTGCAGGGCCAGCGGCGACATGGCGCTGTCGCTGATGGCGACCACCCGGCAGCCGGCCTGGCGCGCCGCCTGCGCCACCAGCAGCGCTTCGCTCGAATACGGCGCGAAGCTGACGACGACGACGGCTTCGCCCGCCTGCAGGGCGCGCAAGTCCATTTCCAGGGTGCCGCCCTGGCCGCTCAGCAGCTGCACGCTGGGGCGCAGCAGCCGGTACAGGTAGTGCAGGGTATAGGCTATCGGGTGGGCGGCGCGAAAGCCGGCCACGTGTACGCGGGGCGCCGCCTGCAGCAGATTGGCGGCCCCGTCCAGGGCCGCGTGGTTGGTGCTTTCCGTGGCGGCCAGGTTGCGCTGCTGCACCGTGAACACTTCGGTGACCAGGTCGCGCTCTTTTCCCTCTTTGCCGGCCAGCGCGCCGGCTTTTGCCGCGTAGCCGCTTGGTCCCGCGCGCAGGCGTTCGACGAAGATGGCCTTGAGTTCGGGCCAGCCGGCAAAGCCCAGCTGCTGCGCCAGGCGCACGAGGGCGGCCGATTGCACCTGCGCGCGCGCGGCGATGCTGCGCATCGATGAGACGGCCACTTCGTCCGGGTGGTCGGCCAGGTAGCGGGCGCCGGCCTGGAATTGCGGACTCAGCTGCGCATGGCGCGCCTTGATCAGGTCCATCAGTGCCGCATAGGAATCGTGGGGTGTCGCTGCCTGCATCGCCGTGCCTCAGTTGATAGGTTGCGGCGATGGTACAGGATTCGTCAGCGCGCCGGTAGCGGCGCGCCTTGCACCCGGGCGGCCGTGCGTGGACGCAGGCGGGCAAACAGGTGCGGCCCGGCCGGTTTGCGGCGCGGTCCCGTCGTCAGCACGCGCAGGGCGGTGGGCAGCGGCACGTCGTGGCAGTGCAGGAACAGGGCGGCGGCGCCCGTGCCGGCCATTTCCTGCAAGGCCAGCGCATGCTCGACCAGCGCCGCCGTGCGCATGTCGAGCCGTACCGGGATGTCGGGTTGGAATAACTGTGTGTCGATGGGCCGTGCATTGCGCATGCTGTCCCCCGCCGGGTTCGCTAGTCAAGCTGCCAGCATAAAAGCGCCCCGGCGCCACCACTTTGCGCCAGATCAATTCCACTGTCGGATAGATTCCACAAGGCAAAAAAACGCCAACCGTTGCCGGCTGGCGCTGAAAACCCTCGAAGGAAGAAAGGGTGGGGGACGGGCTAGTAGCTCCAGCGGACTGAGATACCTACAACCTTGTCATAGCGCCGCACATCGCGCACATAGTCCGGCGTGTCGTGATAGTCGCGGTAGGTCGAGTCGAGCAGGTTGTTCGCGTCCAGCGTCACCGTGGTATTCGGGTTGAGCTTGTACGAGACCGACGCGTCCAGGGTCTTGGTGGGCGCCACGGTCAGGTGGATGCCCTTGCCGCGGTAGTTGTAGTCGTCGACGTACTTGTCGCGCCAGCTGTAGGCCAGGCGCGCCGACCACGGTCCCTGTTCGTACAGGCCGACGATATTGGCAGACCATTTCGACATGCCCGTGAACGGATGCGCGCTGCCATTCAATTCTTCCAGCTCGCCCGTCATATAGGTGGCGTTCGCCTGCAGGCCCAGGCCGCTCATCCAGCCGGGCAGCTTGTCGTAGAACTGCTGGTAAGCCATTTCCACGCCTTGCAGATGGCCCTTCGAGGTGTTGCGCGGACGCGTGATGTCGTACTCGATGCCGTCATACGTTTCCTTGGCCGAACCGGACAGGATGTAATTCTTGAAATTGTGGCGGAATACGGTGGCCGTGACGGAACCCGTCTGCGCGAAATACCATTCCAGCGCCGCATCGAGGTTCTTGCCTTCCACGGGTTTGAGGTCGGGATTGCCGCCGCTGCCCGTCGGACGCACCATTTCCAGGCTCTTGCCCAGGGTCACGCCGGGGTTGAAGTCGGCGAAGTTCGGGCGCTGCACCGCCTTGCCGGCCGTCAGGCGGGCGACCAGGTCCTGGCGCAGCATGGCTTTCAGGGTCAGGCTGGGCAGCACGTCCGTATCGGACGTTTTCACGCGCACGGGCGTGACGATGCCGTCTTGCGAAGAATTGCCTTGCAAGTCCTGCTTGGTCTGCACCACGCGCACGCCCACGGTGCCATCGACCGGCACTTGCGCCAGATCAAAGCCGATGCGCGCCTTGCCGTAGACGGCATTGGTTTTTTCCACATCCTTGAAGTGGGTCATCGGATCGTCCGGGCTGCGCTCGCTGCTGCCCGTAAACAACTGGCGCAAGGTGTCCGTGTTGTTGAGCATGTAGTCGCGGCACGGCGTGAGCCAGCTTTGCAGGCCGAAGTTGCCCGTGTTCTTGTGCGAGGTGCACGCGAGGCCGGGCAGGGCGTCCGCGGTCATGATCGACGTCAGCCCGCCTTGCACGTTCTTTTCGCGGATCGATTCGGCCTTGCGCTTGGCCAGGCGCACGCCGCCCGAAAATTCACGGAAGAAGCCCGTGCTGTCCATGTCGTAGGTGACGTCGCCGCGCCAGTCGGTCGAGCTGCCTTCGTCGTGGCTGTGGTTATCGTAGAAGCCCAGCAGCGTGTAGTTCTTCGGATCCAGCATGTTGTAGCCGGGGTAGCTGATTTGCGCGCCGCCGTTGACGTTCGTGCTGCCGATCACGCTGGTCGGATGGGCGAGGAAGTCGAGGATGGGAAATTCGCGCTCGAAGTTGCTGACCGTGCGCGCCAGTTCCGTCGTGGCGCGCAGCTGCGGCGTGATGTCCCAGCGCGCGCCGATGGCGCCTTGCGAACCGATCGAGCGGTCGCGCCGCGCCTGGGTCGAACCGAGCGTGAACGGCGACCAGGGGCCGTCGATCTTGCCCACCGTGGCCGCCTGATTGGTGCCGGGGATCAGGGTGATGTCCGGATTCTGGCCCCAGGGCAGCGAACCGACGAAGAACTGGCTGTCGAACGCGTGCTTGATCAGGGTCGACATGCCTTCCGCATACACTTCCACCTGCGAGTTCGGGCGCCACTGGAAGGCGGCATTTGCCGCGTAGCGCTTGCGGTCGCCCACGGTGGGGATCATGCCGACGGAATCGGGGCCCGTGATGTTGCCCGCGTCGGGGCGCTTGACGGGTTCGGCGTTCCAGATCGTCTCGTCATAGTATTTGCTGCGCTGGTAGGACAGGCCGAGCAGGGCGCCGAATTCGCCGTATGCGGTCTTCCAGCGGTTCGAGACCATGCCGCTGACGTTCGGGTCCGTCGAGCCGGACTTGTCGCGGTGCTCGGCGCGCACGTTGCCCGACGCCGTGAAGCCCTTGAAGTCGAACGGGCGGTTGGTGCGCACGTCGATCACGCCGGCCGTGCCGCCTTCGACCATGTCCGCGCCCTGCGATTTGTACACGTCCACGCGCTGCAGCATGGCCGTCGGGATGTCGGCCAGGTACAGGCTGCGGCCCACGGAGGTGAACATTTCACGGCCGTTGAGCAGGGTCACCACGCCGGGCAGGCCGCGGATGATGACGGAACCCGCTTCGCCGCCTTCGCGGCGGATTTGCACGCCCGTCACGCGGCCGAGGATTTCGGCCACGTTCTTGTCGGGGAATTTGCCGATTTCATCGGCGACGATGGAGTCGACCACCTGGTCGTTGTTCTTCTTGATCGTTTGCGCGCTTTGTGCCGCCCTGCGCACGCCCGTGACGGCGACGACGGCGATGCCGGCATTGTCGGCTGGCGCCGGTGCTGCCGTTTCCACCGTTGCTACCGCTTCCACGGCGGGCGCCTGTTGCGCCCAGACGGACGCGCTGCTCAGGAGGCCGGCGCCGGCCAGGGCGGCCACCGTGGCCTTCAAGGTCAGCCGTGTGTTTTGCTTGGGCGTGCGGGTGCCCGTTGCCATCGATTGCTTCATCTTGTCTCCACCTGTATTTTAGTTATGTTGAGAACGCCGCGGCAGTCGCCGCCAGAGCTGGAACTTGCTCAGAAACATGGTAGGTGGGAATGACTTTGCCCCACAAATGACTTCTTTTGCGATGTCAATACCAATTCCGGTATCCCTGCTGCATTCATGCGCCCTGGCGGTGCGCCGCGCGTTGTCGAACCTCACGCGGGCGCGTTGCGGACGCTCCACAGCAGGTGTCAGGCGGCGCAGGGCGCGGCGCTGTGCGCCAGCCAGGCCATGAAGTGCGCCTGCGGCATGGGGCGGGCAAAATAGTAGCCCTGTAATTCATCGCAGCCGGCGTGGCGCAGCACGTCGGCATCGGCCGCGCTTTCCACGCCCTCGGCGGTCACCGTCAAGCCCAGGGTATGGCCCAGGCCGATGATGGTTTTCGTCACCGCCAGGTTTTGCGGCGAGCCGTGGATGTCCTGCACGAAGCTCATGTCGATTTTCAGCTTGTCGAGCGGGAAGCGGCACAGGTAGTTCAAGCTCGAATAGCCGGTGCCGAAATCGTCGATCGACAGCGCGAAACCCAGCGCCTTGATGGCGTGCAGGGTGGCGATGGTGTCGTCCACGTTGTCCATCAGGATCGATTCCGTCAGTTCGAATTCGATCTGTCCCGGCGTGACGGGAAACTCGCGCAGCACCTCGCGCAAGGTGGCCACCAGGCCGCCGCTTTTCAGTTGGATGGCCGACAGGTTGATCGACACGGCGATGTCGCCCGCGCCCGCCTCGCGCCAGGCCAGCTGCTGGCGGCACGCCTCGCGGATGACCCACGCGCCGATGGCGACGATCAGGCCCGATTCCTCGGCGGCGGGAATGAAGCTGTCGGGCGCGATCAGGCCGTGCTGCGGGTGCAGCCAGCGGATCAGGCTTTCCACGCCATTCAGGCGGCTGCTTTTCGCATCGATGCGCGGCTGGTAGTACAGCACCAGTTCCTGCCGCTCGATGGCGTGGCGCAGATCGCTTTCCAGGTGCAGCTGCTGCAGCTGCTGTTCCTGCATCTGCGGCGTGAACATGCGCGCGTGATCGCGCCCGCCGCTCTTGGCCTGGTACATGGCCGCATCGGCGTGGCGCATCAGGGTATCCATGTCGCCGCCGTGGTCCGGGTAGATGGCCACGCCCACGCTGCACGAGACATACAGCTCGTTGCCTTCCACCTGGTGCGGCTCGCGCATGGCGGGGATCAGCCGCGTGTCGAGCAGCGCGGCGATGGATGCGGCATCGCCGACGCCGTTGAGGATGACGACGAATTCATCGCCGCCCAGGCGGCTGACGGTATCGCCTTCGCGCACCAGCTGCAGCAGGCGCTTTGAGACCGATTGCAGCAGCGCGTCGCCCACGTGGTGGCCCAGCGCGTCGTTGACGTGCTTGAAGCGGTCCAGGTCGACGAACAGCACGCCCACCTTTTCGCCGCTGCGGCGCGCCTGCGCGATGGCGGCCGCCAGGCGCACTTTCGACACGTGGCGGTTCGCCAGTCCCGTCAGCGCATCGTGGTGGGCCATGTGCTCGATCTGCCGCTCGCTGGCCTTGCGTTCGCTGATGTCGAGCGAGCTGGCGATGAAATGCGTGGTGACGCCGTCGAGGTCGCGCACGGCGTTCATCACCAGCCAGGCGGGATAGCTTTCCAGCGACTTGCGCTGCACCCGGATTTCGCCCTGCCAGTAACCGCGCCGCGCCAGGGTCTGGCGCAGGCTGTCGAGCTGCTCGGGCGGGTTCTCCGGCGCGAGCAGGAAGGCCGGGCGCTTGCCGATCAGCTCCACCATGTCGTACAGCGAATGGCGGCGGAAGGCCTGGTTGACGGTGATGATGCGCATGCCGGCGTCCATCACGATCAGGCTTTCGGCCGATGCCTCGAATACCTTGGCCCACAGTTCCAGGCGCGACTCCATCAGCTTCATCTTGTTGATCGGCGTGAAGGTCGACAGCACGGCGCGCTGGCCCTGGTAGTCGATCAGGCGCGCGGAAATCAAGGCCCACGTGGGCGTGCCGCCGCCGCTCCAGCACACCTCGAATTCATCGACGGCGCCCAGGTCGCTCAAGCGCTGGAAGAAGCGCGAACGGGCTTGCGGATGCATGCCGCCCACCCACGGGTCCAGTTCCAGGCCGCCCTGCCACGCGTGCGCGGCCTGGTTCGCGTGCAGCACCTGGTGATGCGGAATCGAAGTGACCATCAGCGGGATGGGAATGGCGTCGACCAGCTGGCGCTGCGCATCGGCCGCGCTGGCGCGCGCCACCAGCTCCTGCTGCGCCATGCGCTGGAAGTCGAGCTGCTGCAGCATGGTATTGAAGGCGCTGACCAGGCGGCCCGTTTCATCCTCGCTGTCCCAGATGGCGCGCAGGCTATGGTCGCCCGTTTCGCGCACTTCCTGCGCCACGCGCGCCAGGCGGCGGATGGGCAGGGCGATCTGGCGCGCGACGAAAAACACCAGGCCCAGTATCATCACCAGCAGCAGCACGGCCGTGCCCAGGTGCAGCCACATGCGCGTGAAGAAGCCGTCCACGCGCAGCTGGATCAAACGGTGCAATTGGCCTTCCGCCGCGCGCCAGGCACGCTGCAGGGCCGCGGCGGCCACCGCATCGCGGCGCAGCAGTTCCTGCGTGCCTGCGGGGTTGGCTTGCGCGCCGGCCAGCGCCTGGGTACTGGCGCGTAACTGCGCCACGGCTTGCCGCAGGGCCGCGCGCGAGCCATCCAGGTGCTGGCGCAGCAGCGGCGTGCTGGCCGCGAACGCCTCCGTGTAGTCGCTGCCGATGCCGGCCATGGTGGCGTCCATGCGTCCCTCCAGTATCAGGAACTGGGTCTGCAGGCGCTGGCGCTGCGCGCCTTCGGCCGTCGCCAGTTGCAGGGCCAGGGCGCGCGTGCTGTTGATCACTTCCAGCAGTTCGGGGAAGCGCAGGATCACCAGCGACATCGTGTAGTAGCTGTCCAGGTCCGGGTCGAGGATCAGGTTCGATTGGTTGCCCACGCGCGTGAGCAGTGCGCGCCCGGCCACGAAGGCGGGCGAGGGCGCGATGCTGTCGTCCGGCGCAGCGGAAATGCTGTCGGCCTGGCGCAGCAGGGCGGCAAATTGCGCATTCAGTTCGGCGCTGCGCATGCCGGCGCCGAAGCGGCTTTCGGCCTGCTCCACGGCCGCTGTCTGTGCGTCCGGCTGCGCCGTGCTGCGCGCCAGGGGCAGCAGTGCATCGCGGATCGTGGCGATATAGTCATTGCCCGCCATCTCCTTGCGCGAGAAATCGATGGCGATGTATTTTTCGTTGATGAGGATGCCGGAAATGAAGATGACGGCGGACAGGTCGAGCAAATAGATCAGCGCCAGTTTGCGCCCCACCGTCAATTTCCCGATCATGCGCGAGATTCTGCCCACCATGCGTGCCCCACCTTCTCGTCAGCCCATTTATGTTTTCTTATGAGCAATTTTCATGCCTGAATTTACAAGCTTGCAAGGGGACTTTTGCACCATGCAGGTGCGCGGCGGGAGACGGCGGACGATAAAAAAAGGGCGGCCCGCAGGCCGCCCTTGTGTGCACTGTTACAGCGCTCAGGCTTCGGCGACGCGCTTGGCAATGTGCGCCAGCGCTTCTTCCACCTGGTCGATCAGGATCAGACACAAATCGCCTTCACCGAGGCGCGCCAGGGCCTTGTCGATGGCGACGAATTCGCCGTTGATTTCATCGATATGGCTGGCGCGCTTGGCGCCGTCCAGGCCCTGGCGCAGCAATGCCACCACTTCGCCGTCGGCGCGGCCGCGCTGGCACTGGTCCTGGTACAGCAGCACGTCGTCAAACGCGGCGCCGAGGATTTCCGTCTGCTGGCGGATGTCTTCGTCGCGGCGGTCGCCGGCGCCGCTGATGACCACCGAGCGGCGCTTGGCCGGCATGCTTTCCACGGCCTGCACCAGCGCCAGGATGGCGTCCGGATTGTGGCCGTAGTCGGCGATCAGGGTGGCTCCACGATAATCGAAGACGTTGAAGCGGCCCGGTGCGTTGTCGGCTTCATTGGCGAAGGTTTTCAGGCCCAGCGCGATGGTTTTCCAGTCCAGGCCCACGGCCCAGGCGGCGGCCAGCGACGCCATGACGTTGTCGACCTGGAAGCCGATGGCGCCGTTGCGCGTGATCGGCACTTGCGACAGGGCGATTTCGTGGCGCTCGTTGCCTTGCGCCGCGACCAGCTTGCCGTCTTCCACGTACACCACGCGGTTGCCTTGCGCGCGGTGCGTGGCCATCACGGGATGCGTCTTGTCGGCGGCGAAGAAGGTCACCGTGCCACTGCAATTCTTGGCCATGCGCGCCACGGCAGGGTCGGTGGCGTTCAGCACGGCCACGCCGCTGTCGGACACGTTCTGCACGATCACGCGTTTCAGGACCGCGAGGTCTTCCACGGTGGTGATGTAGTTCAGGCCCAGGTGGTCGCCCGCGCCGATATTCGTCACCACGGCGACCTGGCAGCGGTCGAAGGCCAGGCCTTCGCGCAGCATGCCGCCGCGCGCCGTCTCGAACACGGCGGCGTCCACGTCCGGGTGCAGCAGCACGTTGCGCGCGCTGCGCGGGCCGCTGCAGTCGCCGCTGTCGATCTGGCGTCCTTCGATGTACACGCCATCCGTGTTCGTCATGCCCGTGCGCAGGCCGGAAGCCGTCAGCAGGTGGGCGATCAGGCGCACAGTGGTGGTCTTGCCGTTGGTGCCCGTGACGGCGACCACGGGAATGCGGCCATCGTCGCCTTCGGCGAACATGGCGGCGATGATGGCCTCGCCCACGGGACGCGGCTTGCCGAACGACGGCGCCAGGTGCATGCGCAAGCCCGGCGCGGCGTTCACTTCCACGATGCCGGCGTTCTGCTCTTCCAGCGGTTTCAAAATGCTTTCGGAGACGACGTCCACGCCGCAGATGTCCAGGCCCACCATGTGCGCGGCGGCGACGGCGCGCGCCGCCACTTCCGGGTGCACGTCGACGGTGACGTCGGTGGCCGAGCCGCCCGTCGACAGGTTGGCGTTATTGCGCAAGATCACGCGCTGGCCCACGGGCGGCACGGATTCGGCCACGTAGCCCTGCTTGGCCAGGCTGGCCAGGGCGATGTCGTCGAAGCGGATTTTCGTCAGCGAGGTGGCGTGGCCGCTGCCGCGGCGCGGGTCCAGGTTGACCTGGTCGACCAGTTCGCGCACCGTGTGCTGGCCGTCGCCCACCACTTGCGGCGGGTCGCGGCGGGCCGCCGCCACCATCTTGTTGCCGATGACGAGCAAACGGAAATCGTGGCCCGGCAGGTAGCGTTCGACGAGGATGTCGTCGCGGAATTCCTGCGCCGCGAGGAAGCCGGCCGTCAGCTGTTCGCGCGTGGTGACGTTGACGGTCACGCCCTTGCCCTGGTTGCCATCCTTCGGCTTGACGACGACGGGCAGGCCGATCTCGCAGGCGGCGGCCCAGGCGTCGTCCGCGTCGATGGCGACACGGCCGTGCGGCACCGGCACGCCGGCAGAATCGAGCAGTTTTTTCGTCAGTTCCTTGTCTTGCGCGATGGCTTCCGCGATGGCGCTGGTGCCGTCCATTTCGGCGGCCTGGATCTTGCGCTGCTTGCTGCCCCAGCCGAACGTCACCAGGCTGCCTTCGGTCAGGCGGCGGAACGGGATGTTGCGGGCCACGGCGGCGTTGACGATGGCGCCCGTCGAGGGGCCCAGGCGCACGTCTTCATCGAGTTCCTGCAGCTGGTGCAGGGCGCCGGCCAGGTCGAACGGCGCATCGGCCAGGGCGGCCTGGCACAGCTGCTGCGCCAGTTCCAGGGCCAGGCGGCCGACGGCTTCTTCCGAATATTCGACGACGACCTGGAAGATGCCCGTTTCCAGGGTCGGCGTGGTGCGGCTGAAGGTGACGGGGCAGCCGGCTTGCGCCTGCAGGCCCAGCGCCGCCAGTTCCAGCACCTGCGCCATCGGCGCGGCGTTGTAGTTGCCCAGCGGTTGCAGCGGGCTCAGTTGCGGGAAGAGCGCGCGCAGGCGGGCTTCGAAGCCGGGCAGCTGGGCGATGTCGAGTTCCTGCGTGGTGCAGGAAACAATGGCTTCCACGGCGGTGTCGTGGCTCCAGAGGTTAGGGCCCCGCAAGGCCCGTACGCGAGATACTTCCATAATTAAACCGTAATCCTGTTGTGTTCTTGTGGGCCCGGCCGTCATGGCCGGGCTTGAGTGCTGCTTTGCCTGTGCTGTCAGTTCCCGATGCAGCCGGGGGCCGCGTCGAAGGTGCGTAATCCCGCGCAAATGAGGTCGACGGGCAGGTTCAGGGCCCAGGCGGCCGCCGCCACGGCCAGCACGCTGTCGACATTGCCGGCCGTGGCCGGTTTCAGCAAGTCGAGGCACAGCAAGACCGTTTCGATGCCGCCTTCGGCCAGCACGATGTGGTTGCCGCGCACGAACACGGCGCGCTGGCCGGCGGCCAGTTGCGCCGCGATGGCGGCCAGGCTGCCGTCCTGCGCATACAGGATCACGCTGCCGTCGCACAGCTCGGCCAGTTCCAGCACGTGCGCGTTGGCGGCGTTCAGCACGGCCACGCCCGTCGGCACCACCACGTCGACCTGGCTGCGCACGGCCTTGTACAGGCCCGCTTCGTCCAGCACGTCGAAATCCTTGACGCTATCGAGGCTGCCCATGTCCGTGACGACGCCGATCTGGCACTTGTCGTAGGCCAGGCCTTCGGCCAGGATCATGCGCGGATTGCTTTCGAACAGGGCCGTCTGCACGGTGCGGTTGAGCAGCAGGCGCTGGCCCGCGTCCCAGTTCACGCAATCGCTGCTGACGACGCGGCGCTGGTCCAGGTACATGCCTTCGCTGCAGACGGCGCCCGTGTGCAGGCCCGACAGGTTGAGCAGCTTGCACAGCATGCGCACGATCAGGCTGGCGCCGCGCGTGCCCGTCACGCCGATCAGCGGAATGCGGCCCGTTTCCTCGGCGGCGAACAGGTGGTCGACGATGGCCGCGCCAACAGGGCGGGGCTGGCCCACACCCGGCTTGATGTGCGCCAGCAGGCCGGGGCTGGCATTGACTTCGATGATGGCGCCGCGCTGCTCTTCCAGCGGACGCGTGATGTCGGTGGTGACCAGGTCGATGCCGGCGATATCCAGGCCCACGACGCGGGCGGCCAGCAGGGCCGCATGCACGACGGACGGGTGCACGTCGTCCGTGACGTCGATGGCCACGTTGCCGTTCGGCTGGATCAGCACTTTCTGGCCCGCCTGCGGCACGGACAGGGCGGTCATGCCTTGGCGCTGCAGTTCCAGCACGATTTCGCCCGATTCGTGCGGCTTGACGGTACCCAATGGGAAATCTTCGCCTTCGCCGCGGCGCGGGTCGGTATTGATCTGCGTGTTCACCAGTTCCAGCACGGTGGAGACGCCGTCGCCGTCGACCCACAGCGATTCGCCCTTGGCGGCTGCGATCAGCTTGTTGCCGACGACGAGCAGACGGTGTTCGTCGCCCGTGATGAAGCTTTCCACCAGCACGGCCGAGCTGTCGCCCTTGCGCGCGGCCAGGTCGTAGGCTGCCTTCACGTCCGCTTCCGTCATCAGGTTGAGCGACACGCCGCGGCCATGGTTGCCGTCATACGGCTTGACGACGACGGGCACGCCGATGTCCTGTGCTTCTTCCCAGGCCGCTTCGGCGCTGCGCACCAGGCTGCCCTCGGGCACGCGCACGCCGCACGATTTGAGCAGGAATTTGGTGAGATCCTTGTCGCTGGCGATGCCTTCGGCAATCGCGCTGGTGCGGTCCGTTTCGGCCGTCCAGATGCGGCGCTGCGCGGCGCCGTGGCCCAGCTGCACCAGGTTGCCGTCGTTCAGGCGCAAGGAAGGGATGCGGCGCTCGGTGGCGGCATCGACGATGCTGGCCGTGCTCGGGCCCAGGCAGCGCGAATCGACCATGTCGCGCAGGGGCGCCAGGGCCGCTTCCAGGTCGTAGGCTTCATCGTTGATGGCGGCCATCAGCAGTTCGCGCGCGGCGGCCAGGGCGGCGCGGCCCACGTGCTCTTCGCGCGTGCGGAAGGCCATCTTGTAGACGCCGCGCTGGCTGGTCGAGCGCGTCTGGCCGAAGCCCGTGCGCATGCCTGCCAGGTTTTGCAGCTCCAGTACCACGTGTTCGAGGATGTGGGCCGACCACGTGCCTTCGCGCAGGCGCTCGAAAAAGCCGCCCCGTTCGCCCACGCCGCAGCGGTGCTCGATCATGCCGGGCAGCCACGCCACCAGGCGTTCGTACAGGCCGGGCAGGGTATTGGATGGATAGTCTTCCAGTTCGCCGATGTCGACCCAGGCTTCAATCACCGGGCGGTAAGTCCAGATGTTGGGGCCGCGCAAGTGGGTGACGCGGGCAAATTCGATGTTCTTCTTCTTGATCATGTAAGTGGTTTCTTGATAACAAGCCAGGCGTCTGGGCGCCAGATACTTTATGTTGGCTCTACAGAGTCTTTTCAGGCTCGTGCTTGGTTCTTTATCCCGGGTATGCGCAGTGTGCCACTTTTAGAGGCCTCTTGTCGCGTTTGCTTCTCGTATTCTGCTGGTGTTGTCATTCTAATTGTTACTAATTGTTGCCATACTTGTTATAAAGATACCGACTCTGGGCTAAGCTGGAGCATTTGCGCAACAGCGGGCTGTTGTATACTTGCTCCCGTATCGCGGCCGCGTTGCAAAAGCGCCGCGCCTGCCTGGCACTTCCTGCGACAGCCGCGCATTTTTTTGCGCCGTTTTGCCATCATTCCTTACCGGCAGGCATCCATTCGATACAATACAGGAAATTGCCACTGGTGCATCCACCTCGCCATCGCGCAGTACACAAACATTGATCGGGCGTCTGCCCCATCCCCCAAATCCCGCCCTGAAGGGCTTGGCCTCGAGCCGGAGTATGCTTTACGATGACAACTGAACTGAGTGTTCCTGCAACAACTATTCCCCTCACCTCGCTGCCTGAACACTGGCTGGCGGAAGTCGAGAGCAACCTTTCTCCAGGGGAGAACGTTTTAAGTAGCGTTGAGGTTGACCTCGATGCGCGATTACGTTTCACAAAAGGCATAATTGTTGTCACCGAGAAGCGTTTACTGGCCCGTTCGCCCGGCGATACTGCCTGGAAAAGCTGGTCTTTCCGTCCTGGATTGCGCCTGACGCACCATGACCACGCCGGTGTCGGCCACCTGGAACTGTTCGACGACCACGGCCGCCTGGCTTCGTGGCGTTTCACCCTGGGCCAGAACCTGCACGCCATCCGCGTGCTGGAACAGTTCGTCGAGCGCCTCGACAGCCACCTGACGGGCCAGCCCGTGCTGGAAGCGGAGCAGGAAGTGTGTCCTAGCTGCAAGGCCCCGCTGGAGCCGGAGCAGGAAGAATGCCCGATCTGCGCCAAGGTGCTGTACACGCCGCCGTCCACCTGGACCCTGTTCCGCCTGTGGCGCTTCGCCCACCCCTACCGCGGCCAGTTGGCCCTGGGCTTCCTGCTGATGCTGCTGAGTACGGCCGCGCACATGATTCCGCCCTACCTGACGGCGCCGCTGATGGACAATGTGCTGATCCCGTATCAGAACGGCAAGCATATCGACCCGTGGCTGGTGGTGTACTACATGAGCGGCTTGCTCGGTTCGGCCCTGCTGGCCTGGCTGTTGGGCTGGGGCAAGACGTATGTGCTGGCCCTGGTGTCCGAACGCATGGGCGCCGATTTGCGCTCGGCCACGTATGAACACCTGATGAAGCTGTCGCTGGAATTCTTTGGCGGCAAGCGCACGGGCGACCTGATGGCGCGTATCGGCAGCGGCAGCGACCGCATCTGCGTCTTCCTGTCGCTGCATTTGCTCGACTTCGCGTCCGACGTGTTGATGATTATCATGACCGGTGTCATTTTGTGGTCGATGAACCCGTGGCTGGCCATCATGACCCTGGCGCCATTGCCCTTCATCGCCTGGATGATCCACCTGGTGCGCGACCGCCTGCGCACGGGCTTTGAAAAGATCGATCGCGTGTGGAGCGAAGTGACCAACGTGCTGGCTGATACGATTCCCGGCATCCGCGTGGTGAAGGCGTTTGCGCAGGAAAAACGCGAGGCGGCCCGCTTCCGCGACGCCAACGCGCACAACCTGGCCGTCAACGATAAATTGAACAAGGTCTGGTCGCTGTTCTCGCCCACCGTGTCCTTCCTGACGGAGATGGGCTTGCTGGTCATCTGGTGCTTCGGCATCTGGCAGCTGTCGCGCGGCGAAATCACCGTCGGCGTGCTGACCGCCTTCATCGCCTACAGCACGCGCTTCTATGGCCGCCTCGATTCCATGAGCCGCATCGTCTCCGTGACGCAGAAATCGGCGTCCGCCGCCAAGCGCATCTTCGACATCCTCGACCACGTGTCGAGCGTGCCGGAGCCGGCGCAACCGGTCAAGCTGGAGAAGATCGAAGGCAGGATCGACTTGCGCGAAGTCGGTTTCCGTTACGGCAACCGCGCCGTCAACCGCGGCATCACCCTGAACATCAAGGCGGGCGAGATGATCGGCCTGGTCGGCCACAGCGGTTCGGGCAAGAGCACCCTGGTCAACCTGATCTGCCGTTTCTATGACGTGTCGGAAGGGGCGATTTTGCTCGACGGCGTCGATATCCGCTCGTTCGCCGTGTCCGACTACCGCCGCAATATCGGCCTGGTGCTGCAGGAGCCGTTCCTGTTCTTCGGCACCATCGCGGAAAATATCGCCTACGGCAAGCCGCACGCGACGCGCCAGGAAATCATCGCCGCCGCGCGCGCCGCGCATGCGCACGAATTCATCCTGCGCCTGCCGCAGGGCTACGATTCGATGGTGGGCGAGCGTGGCCAGGGCCTGTCCGGCGGCGAACGCCAGCGCATCTCGATCGCCCGCGCGCTGCTGATCGACCCGCGCATCCTGATCATGGATGAAGCCACGTCGTCGGTGGACTCGGAAACGGAAAAAGAAATCCAGAAGGCGCTGGACAACCTGGTGCAGGGCCGCACGACGATCGCCATCGCGCACAGGCTGTCGACCCTGCACCGCGCCGACCGCCTGGTGGTGCTGGACCGCGGCCAGGTCGTCGAAGTGGGCAGCCACGATGAATTGATGGCGAAAGAGGGCGCCTATTTCCGCCTCTACGAAGCACAGGCGCGCAACAATGAACTCGCCCTGGATGACAAGGAATAAGCATGGCCAGTACAACTTTTACATTACACCGCGACACCTTCGGCAAGCTGGTGATGACGGACGCGGACGGCCAGGTCTTTGAAGGCGTGGCGCCCGTGCGCGCCTTTCCCATCCAGTCGCCCGACGAAGGCATTTCGCTGGTGCTGGGCAATGGCAAGGAAGTGGCGTGGATCGACCATGTCGACACCTTGCCCGAGCCGGCGCGCAGCCTGCTGCAGGAAGAGCTGGAAGGGCGCGAATTCATGCCTGAAATCGCGCGCGTGAAAAGCGTCTCCAGTTTCGCCACGCCGTGCACCTGGTACGTCGACACGGACCGGGGCGAGACGCAGTTCGTGCTGAAGGGCGAGGAAGACATCCGCCGCATCGGCGCCGCGTCGCTCTTGATCGCCGACAACCACGGCATTCACTTTTTGATCCGCGACATGTTCAATATCGACAAGACGACGCGCAAGATCCTCGACCGCTTCCTGTAAGCGATGCAACAATAAAAAACGGCGCCTTGAAGGCGCCGTTTTTTTTATTGGAAGGCCACTTCCGCAAAGCTGCGCAATTTGCGGCTATGCAGCCGGTCCACGCCCTGGCGGCGCAGCAGTTCCACGGCGCGGATACCGATGCGCAGGTGCTGGTCGACGCGTTCGCGGTAGAAGTGGTTGGCCATGCCGGGCAGCTTGATTTCGCCGTGCAGCGGCTTGTCGCTCACGCACAGCAGGGTGCCGTACGGGACGCGGAAGCGGAAGCCGTTGGCGGCGATCGTCGCGCTTTCCATGTCCAGCGCGATGGCGCGGCTCTGGCTGAAACGGCGCTCCGGCGTACGCTGCGGCAGCAGTTCCCAGTTGCGGTTGTCCGTGCTGGCCACGGTCCCCGTGCGCATGATGTGTTTCAGATCATGCCCTGTCAGCTGGGTGATTTCCGCCACCGCCGTTTGCAGCGCCTGCTGGATTTCCGCCAGGGGCGGGATCGGTACCCACAGCGGCAAGTCTTCGTCGAGCACATGGTCTTCGCGCACGTACGCATGCGCCAGCACGTAGTCGCCCAGGCTTTGCGTGGTGCGCAGGCCGGCGCAATGGCCCAGCATCAGCCAGGCGTGCGGGCGCAGCACGGCGATATGGTCGGTGATTGTCTTCGCATTCGCCGGTCCCACGCCGATATTGACCATGGTGATGCCGCTGCCGTCCGCGCGCAGCAGGTGGTAGGCGGGCATCTGCGGCAGGCGCGGCGGGGCGGCACCCAGCGCATCCTCGCTTTCCACCGTCTGTCCCACCCGGCGCGTGACCACGTTGCCCGGTTCGACGAAGGCGATGTAGCCGTCGTCGTCCGAGGGCGCGGCGGCGTCGGGCGCGCGGTCCATCAGGGCGTGGCCCAGGCGGATGAATTCGTCGATGTAGAACTGGTAATTGGTAAACAGGACGAAATTCTGGAAATGCTGCGGCGAGGTGCCGCTGTAGTGGCGCAGGCGTTGCAGCGAGTAATCCACGCGCGGCCCCGTGAACAGCGACAGCGGCTGCGCTTCGCCATGCGCCGGTTCGTGCGTGCCGTTGGCGATGCCGTCGTCCATGGCCGACAGGTCGGGCAGGTCGAACAGGTCGCGCATGGCCAGGCGGCGGCCCGCATCCATATTGCCTTCGATATGGTCATGCTCGGCGAACGAGAAATGCACGGGGATGGGCTGGGCACTCACGCCCACTTCCAGGTGCACCTTCTGGCCGCTGTTATGGTTTTTCAGCAGCAGCGTGAACTGGTCGAGGTAATAGTCGCCGAACAGGTCGGGGCGCGTCAGGGTGGTCTCGAACACGCCGGGGCCGGCGACGAAGCCGTAGGCCAGCGGCGAGTCGGCGCGCGCCACGGTGTCCGTCTGGATGCGCACGAAGGGGTAGCAGGCGCGCACGCGCTCGTGCATGTCTTCGCCGGCGACAAAGCGCTGCAGCGCATCGCGCAAGTGTTCGATGCTGCTGCGGTAGATGGCTTGCACTTGGGCCAAAGCCAGGCGTGGATCATCGAAGCGGGAGGAGGCGATGAAGGGGGGCGTAAGCAAGCGGATTCTCCTTGTAGCGGTTCGTGCATACCATTGTAAGGCAGCAAGGCAAGTCGCGTTGGACGCGTTTTTCAGCGAACGGGGCCGCTTGACGGATTCAAATAGAATCTGTATTCTATTTGAATGGTCAGACTAGCCAAATTCAACGAAAACAACTTCATCGACAGCGCGATTGCCGTCGCCGCCCAGTGCGGCGTGGGCGCCGTCTCGATGGCCGCCATCGCCGTGAAGGCCGGTGCGCCCATCGGCTCCGTGTATCACCGCTTCGATTCGCGCAACGCCATCCTGGCGCGCGCCTGGCTGCGCGTGAAGAGCGACTTCCGCGAGGAAGTGGCCAGCCGCTGGCTCGGCGGCGATACGTGGGCCGGTGTGCACGGCTTGCTGGACTGGTGCCGGCGCAAGCCCGTGTATGCACGCTTCCTGCTGCAATGCGCGGACAGCCCCGATTTCAGCAGTGGCCTCAGCGAGGAATTGCTGGCCGCCGTCGAAGAGGAGCAAGCGGCACTCGATGCCTGCTTCGTCCGCTGCGCCGAAGCCATGCCAGGGACCACGGAGCTTGACCTGGATCACATGCTGCTCAAATTCGTCCTGATCGACGCCCCCGTGGCCGTCGTCAAGCCTTACCTGACCCAGGAGCGGCCGATCCCCGCCAGCGTCGACGCCATGCTGCGCGCCTCGCACGACGCCGTGCGCGGCTGGGCCGCCCACACCACACACTAACCAAGAAGAAAACCATGCGCTATTCCACCCAGCTTGAACACGGCAAGAAAATCCCCCTGCACGACGAAGAAGGCTTCATCGGCATGCGCGCGGCCGGCCGCATCGCCGCCGACACGCTCGACTACATCGCGCCCTTCGTCAAGCCTGGCGTCTCGACGGCCAAGCTTGACGCCCTGTGCGAAGAATTCATGCGCGCCGCCGGCGCTATCCCCGGCACCATCGATTACCACGGCTACAAGCACGCCAGCTGCATCTCCGTCAATCACGTGGTCACGCACGGCATCCCGTCCGAGACCAAGATCCTGAAAGTGGGCGACATCCTCAATATCGACGTGACGCCGAAGTTCCAGGGCTGGTTCGGCGACACCAGCCGCACCTTCAAGGTGGGCGCCGTCTCCATCCTGGCCAACCGCCTCGTCAACACGGCGTATGAGGCCATGATGGCCGGCATCCACACCGTGCGTCCGGGCGCCACCCTGGGCGACGTGGGCGCCGCCATCGAGGCGGTGGCCAAGGCGCAGGGCTTTTCCTCCGTGCGCGACTTCTGCGGCCACGGCGTGGGCCAGGTCTTCCACGACACGCCGCAAGTGCTGCACTATGGTCGCGCCGGCACGGGCATCGTGCTCGAACCGGGCATGATCTTCACGATCGAACCGATGCTCAACGTGGGCAGCTACCAGGTCAAGGTCTTGCCGGACAAATGGACGACGGTGACGAAAGACCGTTCGCTGTCGGCGCAGTTCGAGCACTCGCTGGCCGTGACGGAAACGGGTTTCGAGATTTTCACCCTGACCGGCTCGACCGACCCGCTGGTGTAAGCATGGATGACGCGCGCCGGCGGCAGCTCACCGATATCGTCGCCGCGAAAGCGGGCGTGGATGTCGCTTGCGCGGCGCGCCACCTGGCGCTGCATGACGACGACGTGGCGGCCGCGCTGCGCGGCATCGACATCGAACGTTTTACGCTCACGCAGCGCCTGCTGAACAAGTACCGGCGCGATCCGGAAGACGCGCTGCAGCACGTGGCGCTGGCCGTGCTGCAGCATGAAGATATCCGCAGCGACAGCGTGCTGCGCCTGGAGCGCATCGCGGCCCTGGCGCCGCCCGTCGCCGGCGTGGTGATGCTGGCCGAGTGGCTGGCCTACGTGGACTGGGAGGGCTTCGACAGCGCCCTGTACGCGAATATCGACGCGGTGGCGGCGTTCATCGGCGGTGCACTGGACTTGCCCGAGGTGGCCGCCAACCTGCTGCAAGCGCGCGATGCAGCCGTGTTTGAAACGCGGCGCCCGGCGCTGGCTGCCGCGGCCCTGCTGTTCATCGAGCGCCACACTACGCAGTTTCCCTGACGGCTGGCGCTTTGCCGCCGGCGGGCGGGCGTCTTACAATGGCGGCAAGCACTGTTGCCCCATTTTGAAGACTTCCGCATGAGCGATTTTCCCGAAGATATCTACACCGAGCCGTCCGCCGACGTGCACACCCTGAACAACCTGGGTCCCCTGACCGGCATGGCCGGCATCTGGACGGGCACGCGCGGCCTGGACGTCAAGCCGAAAGCGGATGGCCCGCGCAAGCAGGCATTCGTCGAGCGCATCGAACTGCAGCCGATCGACCCCGTCACCAATGGCCCGCAACTGTTCTACGGCTTGCGCTACTACATCCACATCACCAAGCCGGATCAGGTCAAAACGTATCATGAGCAGGTGGGCTACTGGCTGTGGGAACCGGCCACGGGCGCCGTGATCCAGACCCTGGCCATCCCGCGCGGCCAGATCGCCATGGCGTCCGGCACGACGACAGCGGACGCCACCAGTTTCGAATTGGTGGCCAAGCGCGATTCGACGGCGTACGGCATCTGCTCGAACCCCTTCCTCGAACACGCATTCACCACCGTCGAATACCGCATCAAGGTCGATATCCACACCGATGGCACGTGGGGCTATGACGAGGACACGGTCATGTTGATCCGCGGCAAGGACGAGCCGTTCCACCACACGGACCGCAACCTGCTGACCAAGGTCGGCGAACCGACGCCGAACCCGATGGCCCTGCAGGCGCTGGCGGCGGTGTAAAAATCAAAAAGCGGCGACTTTTTCCGCCGCTCTGCTGGAGCGCCTGAAAAATGCTCAGGGCTAGGCGCGTTGCCGCAGGCAGTACGAACGTACGGCTAGGCAACGCAACAACGCCATGGGCTTTTTCTCAGGTGCTCCTTAAGGCTGTCCCTGGGCCACGGCCTTGATCGCGCGCTCCTCGCCCATGGCGGCGGCGATCTTCCAGCGCTGCATGGCGCTGGCGCGGTCCGGGCGTTTCAAGCCCGCGCCTTCCCAGTCCATCAGGCCCAGGTTGTAGATGTCGCCCGCGCTGCCCTTGTCGGCGGCCAGGGTGAACCATTTGCGCGCTTCCTTGTGGTTGACGGGAATCTGGTAGCCGCGCACGTTATACAGTCCCAATAGGTGCATGGCTTGCGCGTTGCCCTTGTTCGCGGCCTGTTTCAGCAGGTCCAGGCCGCGCGCCATGTTGCGCGGCTCCTGCCAGCCTTCCGCCAGCATCACGCCCTTCGCCGTCAGCGCATAGCTGTCGTTCTTCACCAGGCCCTTGCCGATCAGGGGCTTGGCGGCCACCTGGCGCGCTTCGCGCTGCTGCGCCGTTGGCGCGGTGATTGGGCCGGGCTTGCCTTCGCCCATCAGCAGCATCCAGCCATACAGGCCATACGCGCCCGCGTCGCCCTTGCCGACCAGGCTTTCCAGCATGGCCAGCGCCTGCGCCTTGTCGCCATTTTCATACAGCTTGACGGCCTTGGCGCTGCTCGCATCCTGCGGCACGGCGGCCGGCGCATGGGGCGCGACGGGCGCCGACGCCATGGCCGTTTGCTGTGGCGCGGAAACCGGGCGCACGCGCACGGGCAAGCCATAGCTGGCGGCCAGCACGGCCAGGCTGGCGGGGGCGAGGATCAGCACTTGCGCCAGCTGGTTGCGGCGGCCCTTGCCGGCGATGCCGATGGCCCGTTCGGCCTGCCGTTCGCCGCCCAGCGCCTCGCTGAGTACCGTCTTGACCTTGCGGTTGAACAGCCAGTAGCCGGCGCCCGTGACGAGCAGGCCGGCCACGGCGGCGGCACCGCGGCCGGCGAAGAACCAGGCGGCGATGGCGGCGGCCAGCGCGGCCAGCGCGCTTTTCCACCAGAATTGCTTGGCCAGCCGCGTGTAGACCTGGCGCAGGGCGCCCAGCACGCAGGTGCGCACGTTCTGCGCATAGTCGGCGGAAACGACATCGACGTGCGCGTGGTCCGCGTCGCCGCTGAGGACGGACTCGATCACGTCCGCATTCAGTTCCGAGGCGGCCACGTCGCGCAGCGGCGTCAATAAACCCTGGACGTGGGCCGAGAACAGGCCGTCGTCGGCGCTGCCGGCCAGCGCATCGCTGAGCGCCTTGAGGTCGCCGCGCAGCAGTTTTTCCACGATGTCATCGAGCGTCAGCCAGCGCAAGTCCGTGCCGTACGCCACCAGGTGATGTTTTTCCGCGTTGCACGATGCGTCCAGACGCACGATGCGCAGCTTGCCGCCATACAGGGCGTCGACTTCCTGCGGCTGGTCTTCATTGTAAATGCTCACTTTCGCCAGGGCCAGGCTGCTGGAGATGGCTGCCAGTGAGTGCACGCTCTCCTTGTCGCGGATGCGGCGCGCGTCGTCCGGCGCCTGCTTGGGTAGGCTGACGCTGTAGCCGGGCGCCACGTGCACGTCGACCCAGGCCGCCTTGCCCACCTTGCCGGAACCGTCGCAGGGGTTGCAGCGCAAGTCGCCCACGCCGCTGCACGTGCGGCACGTAACCTTGCCGCTGGCGCGGCAGGTGCCGCAATTGATGTTGCCGGAACCGTGGCACGTGTTGCAGCTGACCTTGCCGAAGCTGCAATGGTAGCAAGAGCGATATTCCGTGCGGTATTGCGTGCGCGTTTCGCTGTGGTAGCTGGTGTGCGAGCTGCCGTTGCTGTAGGTGGTAGTGGGCACTTGCACCGTGACGTAATCGGTGACTTGCTCGGACATCGTGCCGCTGCCGCTGCAATACGAGCACGACACCTTGCCGCTGCCGTAGCAGCCATACGCGTCGCAGCTGACGGTGCGCCCGCCGTGGCAATTCCAGCACGTTTCCGTCGTCGCGCCATAACAGGTGTGGCAGCCGATGCGACCTTTGCCGGAACAGTTGCTGCAGGTATCGAGGTGCCAGTACTTGACGGCGTGCGGCAGGTAGACGCCCGCCTCGACGCCGTTGTAGGCCTGGCCCGCCTGGCGCAAGGCATTGTCGAGCTTGCCCGCCGCGCGGCGCAGCCGCTCCTTTTCCTGCGCGTGAGCGAGCGCTCCCACTTCGTGCGAGCCACAGCGGCAGTCATTGCCCGCCGGCGCGAAGTAGCCATTGATGACGCGCTGCTCGAAGCGCGCCTCAAGCGCGTAATTGGCTTGCAGGGAAAAATCCTGCAGCACGTCTTCCTCGCCCAGCGGCGTGATGTCGTGCGGCTCGAAGCGCGTCTTGTCCTGCACCAGGGTGCGCAGCTTGCCCAGCACGGTGGGTATGTCTTCCTTGTCGAGCTTGATGGGCGCGGGCGCCGTCACGGCCGTTGCTGATGCCTGGGGCATGTCCTCGCTGCCTTGGGTATCGGTGGCCGTGTCGGTGCTGGGGTTCATGCGCGTCCTTTTGCTCTCTGGAAAGATGTTTGAATTTTAGCATCCCCATATGACAAGGCGGCTACCCCTGGCTCCCTTTTTCAGCGCAGGCCGCGGCGGAACTGGTCCGGCGTGCCGCCGCCTTGACGGCGGAACATGGCGATGAAGGCCGAGGCCGTGCTGTAGCCCAGTTCCAGCGCGATCGCCTGCACGGTTGCTCCCTGTTCCAGCAGGGGCAGGGCGGCCAGGAAGCGCTGGCGCTGGCGCCATTCGCCGAACGGCATGCCCAGTTCGCGCTGGCAGCGCCGGGCCAGCGTGCGCTCGGTCACATGCAATTGCGCGGCCCACTCGGCCAGTGAGCGGTTACTGCCGGGATCAAGCTGCAGGGCGGCCAGCAGCGCCGCGATGACGGGTTCGTCGCTGCCGGGCAAATAGTTGCGGCTGCACGGCGCCAGCTGCAACTGGTCGATCAGTACTTGCGCCAGGCGCTGGTCGGCTGCCGTGGCGGGCGTGGTGACGCCCCGTTCGGCAAAGTCGCCGAGGATGGCCTTGAGCAGTGGACTGAGCACCAGCGCGCACGGCTGCGCCGGCAACTGCGCGCACAGGCTGGCATCGATGTAGGCGGAGTGAAACACGACATCCTGGCGGATATAGCCGTCGTGCAAGGTTTCGGGCGGTATCCACACGGCGTACTGGGGCGGCGACAGATAGCGCTGGCCCGCCACCATGATTTCCATCACGCCCGTGGAACAATACGTGAGCTGGCCCCACGGATGGCTCTGGTAATCGAATTGCTGGTGCGCGTGATAGTCGTCGAGGCGAAAGTACACGGGATAGGGCAGGGCGTCGGAAACGGCGGGAAAGTGCTGGTTGCTGGCCATCGGATCTCCTGTTTTGTCCTGTTTTTTGCATCGTTTGTCCGATATGCATTATATCCATGGAATCGGACCATGCGAAAATGGTGCTCGTTGAATAGTGGAGTTCCTGCATGAAAGCCAAGCATTATCTGTTTCCCGTGATCGCTGTGCTGATCTGGGCCATCAATACCATCGTCAGCAAGATGGCCGTGGGCGTGATCGATCCGGCCGCCATCTCGTTCTACCGCTGGCTGCTGGCCGGCGTCCTGCTGGCGCTCGTGTTTGGCCGCGCCGTGTGGAAGCAGCGTGCCGTGGTGAAACCATATCTTGGGAAACTGTTTGTGCTGGGCATGTTGGGCATGGTCATGTACCAATGCCTCGCGTACATCGCGGCGCAAACGACGACGGCCACCAACATGGGCATCCTCGCTTCGCTGATGCCGCTGCTGGCCGTGGGCCTGTCCGTCTTGTTGTTGAAAGAGGCGCCCACCGTGGGCGGCGTGTTCGGCGGCTTCGTGTCCTTGCTGGGACTCGGCTACTTGCTCAGCCATGGCGACCCGGCCGCCCTGATCGCCCATGGCGCGGCCGTGGGCGACGCCCTGATGCTGCTGGCGTGCCTGTCGTATGCGGGCTATGGCGTGCTGCTCAAGCGCTGGAAGATTCCCCTGAATAACTGGCACTCCCTGCTGATCCAGGTGTGGTGCGCCGTGCCCGTGCTGTTCGTGTATTACCTGAGCCAGTCGGCGCCGCCCGTCACCGGCGCCGGCTTGCCGCTGGTGCTGTTTGCCGGCATCCCCGCGTCCATCATCGCGCCGTTCTTGTGGATGCATGGCCTGGCCAAGCTGGGCCCGAGCCGCGCCACGACCTTGATGAATCTGCTGCCCGTGTTTACGGTAATCATCGCCATGCTGTTCCTCGGTGAAACCTTGCACAGCTACGATGTGATCGGCGGCGGCGTGACCCTGCTGGGCGTGGTGATGGTGCAGTACCTGAAACGCCCATTGAAGCGCGCACAAGCGTAGTATTTTTGCTATGCTGATGTTTTGCACAAGGAGGCGGCATGCACAGCATCGATACCCTCGATACCCTGTTAAGCGAACTGGAAGCATTCGGTAACACCAATGACGCGGCGCATACGGAGCGTGCCAGGCGCATGCTCAATATCACGCGCGATACGGGCGAATTGCTGGCCGTGCTGGTGCACGCGCGCGGTGCGCGGCGGGTGCTGGAAATCGGCACCTCGAACGGCTATTCCACCCTGTGGCTGGCGCGCGCGGTACAGCCGCTGGGCGGCAGCGTGGTGACGGTGGAAAAGGCGCAGGACAAGTTCGACATGGCGCATGCCAACTTTGTGCGCGCGCAACTGCAAGGCGTGATTGGCCAGTTGCTGGCGGACGCGGGCGACGTGCTGCGCGATGCGGCTGACGGTGCCTACGATTTCATCTTCCTCGATTCCGCGCGCCAGCAATATGAGTCCTGGTGGCCGCAGCTGGACCGCGTGCTGGCGGCGGGCGGCGTGCTGGTGGTCGACAACGCCAGTTCGCACTACGCGGACATGGCCGGTTTTATCGACGCCATCCGCGCCGACAGCCGCTACACGGCGTGCCTGGCGACGGTCGGCAAGGGCGAATTCATCGCCGTCAAGGCGGGGAACTAATTACTTAGTTACCCGGCGACGATAGTTTCTTCCAGTACGCGCACCAGCGATTCGACGCCTTGCGCGTCGACGTCGTCGAAGCGGCCGGGCAAGGGGCTGTCGAGGTCGAACACGCCGATGATTTGACCCTGCGCAAACACGGGCACCACCAGTTCCGAGCGGGAATTAACGTCGCAGGCGATGTGACCGGGAAACGCGTGCACATCCTGCACGACGATGGACTTGCCTTCGACCACGGTGGTGCCGCACACCCCGCGACCCTTCTTGATGCGGATGCAGGCTGGCTTGCCCTGGAATGGACCCAGCACCAGTTCCTCGCCTTTCAGGAAGTAAAAGCCGGCCCAGTTGAGGCCCGGCATCGTATTGAAGACCAGCGAACTGAAGTTGGCCGTATTGGCGATGAAATCGCTCTCGCCGGCCAGCAAGCCTTGCAGCTGCGAACGCAGGTCCGCATACATGGCGTGCTTGGCTGCGGGGGTGTCGGTGCCGTAGGCGGCGTCGCTGATGGTAAACGTCATGGTCGTGGTGGCGCTGAAAAATGGGGAAGGCGCCATGGTAGCGCGTCTGGCGCATCCGCGCGCGGCGTTCACTTTTTCAGATGTTCTTGCGCCAGCCGGCGCAGCAGGGGCATGGCCGCATGGCCGTGGTCTGCCCGCCAGGCCAGGCCGATGCCGGCCGCCAATTCCTCGCCCTCCACCAATGGCCGGTAGGCCACGCCAGCCAGGCGCAGCGCGCGGAACGAGTCGGCCAGCAGGGCCATGCCCTTGCCGGCCGCCACGTCGCCGAGCAACACATGGTGGTCGGGCGCTTCGCGCAGGAAAATCGGCGCGAAACCATGCCGGCGGAAAACTACCTGGCAATGGTCGAAGAAGGCGGGCTGGCGCGCCCGTTCGAACCAGTAGACGGATTCCTGGGCGATGTCAAACAGGCTGAGCTTGCGCTTTTTCGCCAGCCGGTGCCCGGCGGGCAGGGCCAGCATCATGGGCTGGCGCGCCAGCGGCTGCACGGCCAGCTCGAAGGTGGCACTGGGCAAGGCCAGCAGGGCCGCATCGAGCTGGCCCTTGCGCACGCCAGCCACCAGGCGCGGCGAGGGAGCGGACGTCAGTTCCAGGCGGATACTGCCCAGTTGCCCTTCCAGGGCCGCCAGCAAGGGCCGGAACAGGCCGGCCGCCACGGAACTGGTCAAGCCCAGGCGCAGGCGCGCGGGTGCGCTGTCTTGCCGCAGCGACGTTTGCGCAATATCAAGCAAATCGAGGATGTGCAGCGCCTGCGGCAGCAAGGTATGCCCTGCCTGCGTCAAGGCCACGCCCTGCGTGTCGCGCTCGAACAATCGCGCGCCCAGCCGCTCTTCCAGCGCCTTGATGGCGCGCGACAGGGGCGGCTGGGTCATGTGCAATTGCTCCGCCGCCTGGCGGAAGTTCAGGCAGCGGGCGACGGCGCAAAACAGGCTCAAGGCATGGGTATCGAGGGCTCTCATACCAGAAAGGTATCACGAAATCGCGCATTCCCCCGCCGGCCGGCACGGCCTAGACTGGCTGCATCGAGTCAACACGTGAGGAGAGCAGCATGCAACAACGACGCATCGGCAATAGCGGCTTGACCAGCTCGGCATTGGGCCTGGGCTGCATGGGCATGTCGGAATTTTATGGCGCCACGGACGAGGCGCAATCGCTGGCCACCCTGGAAGCGGCCTTGGCGGCAGGCGTGACCCTGTTCGACACGGCCGACGCCTACGGTTTCGGCCACAACGAGCAATTGCTGGGACGTTTTCTGAGCAACCATCGCGGCCAGCTCCTGGTCGCCACCAAGTGCGGCCTGGCGCGCGAGGCGGGCAATTATGCGCGCCGCGTCGACAATTCCCCCGCCTACATCCGCCAGGCGTGCGAAGCGTCGCTGGCGCGCCTGGGCGTGGACGCCATCGACCTGTTCTACCTGCACCGCCTGAACCTGGAGACGCCGCTGGAGGAATCGATGGGCGCGCTGGCGCAGCTGCGGCAAGAGGGCAAGATCCGCGCCGTGGGCCTGTGCGAAGTGAGCGCCGCCACCTTGCGGCGCGCGGCGGCGCTTTGCCCCGTGGCGGCCGTGCAGAGCGAGTATTCGCTGTGGACGCGCGAACCGGAGCAGGGCGTGCTGGCCGCCTGCCGCGACGTGGGCGCCAGCTTCTTTGCCTACAGCCCACTGGGGCGCGGTTTCCTGACGGGCGCCATCGCCGATGCGGCCAACCTCGACGCGGGGGATTTCCGCCAGTTCAATCCTCGCTTTTCATCCGACAACCTGGCGCGCAACCAGGCCATCGTCGCGCAGGTCCGGGACCTCGCGCGCGCAAAAGGCTGCACGCCGGCCCAGCTGGCGCTGGCCTGGCTGCTGGCGCAAGGGGATGACCTCATTCCCATCCCAGGCACCAAGCGCATCGCGTATTTGCATGACAACCTGGGTGCGCTGGCCGTGCGGCTGGACGGCGCGGAACTGGCGGCGATGAATGCCGCCTTTCCCTTGGGCATGGCGGCGGGCGCGCGTTATACGGAGGAAGGCATGAAGGGCGTGGATGCCTGAAAAAGATGGCGCAGTGTACGCCAGCGTACCTAACTGACACTTTCCTTGCGGGATAATCGCCGGCGATCTGCTAGCATTTGGCAGTGACTGCATGGTGTGTGTTGCACTGTGTTCAACGGTCAGGTATCCGATGAGGTGGATGTTGTTAGATGACGATATTTTCGATATAGAACTGAAATTGTTGCTTGAGGGAATCTTGTTGAGATATCAGCACGATTTTCGCGATTATTCGGTGGCGTCGCTGCGCCGGCGCATGCGCCAGGCCATGGAGCGCTTCGGCTGCGCCAGCCTGTCGCAATTGCAGGACCGCATCTTGCACGAGCCGGCCATGTTCGCGCAGATGCTGCAGTTTTTCACGGTGCAAGTGAGCGAGATGTTCCGCGATCCCGCATATTTCCGCGCCTTGCGCGAAAAAGTCGTGCCCATCCTGCACACCTATCCTTCCATCAAGATCTGGGTGGCCGGCTGCAGCAGCGGCGAAGAGGTGTGGTCGCTGGCCATCTTGCTGGAAGAGGAAGGCTTGCTTGAACGTAGCATGATTTACGCGACCGACATCAATGTGGAAGCGCTGGCCGCCGCCGAAGCGGGCATCTATCCGATCGAGCGCATCGCCCAGTTCAGCGAGAATTACCAGTTGGCGGGCGGCAAGCGCTCGCTGTCCGACTATTACACGGCCGCCTACAAGGGCGCCATCTTTGAACGGCGCTTGCGGCGCCAGTTCGTCTTCGCCGACCACAGCCTGGCGACGGACAGCGTGTTTTCGGAGGTGCACATGGTTTCCTGCCGTAACGTCATGATTTACTTCAATAAAGACTTGCAAGACCGCAGCCTGGGCCTGTTCCACGAAGCGCTGGTGAACCGGGGCTTCCTGGGCCTGGGCATGAAGGAAAGCCTGCATTTCAGCCGCCATGCGGCCAGCTTCAATGAGCTGAGCCCGGCTGAACGCATCTTCCAGCGTGCCTGACATGTTGCCGACCTGCGACGTCGCGCCACCGCCTGCCGGCCTGCGCCTGATCGCCATCGGCGCCTCGGCCGGCGGCGTGGAAGCGCTGGGCATCGTGCTGCGCGCCTTGCCCGCCACCTGCCGTGCGGCCGTGGTCGTGGTGCTGCACCTGGCGCCGGGCCGCTCGAGCCAGTTGCCGCAGCTGTACGCGGAACGTTGCCAGCTGCCCTTGCGCGAAGCGCAGGACAAGGAACCCTTGCAGGGCGGCACCGTGTATTTCGCGCCGCCCGATTACCATTTGCAAGTCGAACCCGATGGCAGCTTTTCCCTGTCGCAGGAAGCGCCCGTGTATTTTTCGCGTCCGTCCATCGATGTCTTGCTGGAAACAGCCGCGTACGCTTACCGGCGCGCCATGCTGGCCATCATCCTGACTGGCGCCTCGGCCGACGGCGCGGCGGGCCTGGCGCGCGTGCGGCAGCTGGGCGGTAGTGCCTGGGTGCAAGACCCGCAGCTGGCCAGTTGTGGCATCATGCCGGCCGCCGCGCTCAAGCGGGCCGGCGCCGACCGCGTGCTCGATTTGCCGCAGATGGCTGCCAGCCTGGCCTTGCTCGGCGATGGTGAACACAAGTGAATGGGAATGGTGTAGTGCGTGTAATATATGTGAGAATTGAAACAATGTTTATGTCCATATCGAAACACGATGGCATCTTGCCGTTGCGATGCCTGAAGATGATTCCGTGACCGCCCCTATCCATATCCTCGTCGTTGACGACATCGCGCAAAACCTGGTCGCCGCCGAAGCCGTGCTGGCGCGGCCCGGTATTGTCATCCTGAAGGCCGGCTCGGGCGCCGAGGCGCTGGAATTACTGTTGACGCATGACGTGGCGCTGGCCCTGATCGACGTGCAGATGCCGCAGATGGATGGTTTCGAGCTGGCCGAGCTGATACGCGGCAGCGAGCGCACGCGCAGCATTCCCTTGATTTTTCTCACGGCCGCGTCGCGCGAACCGAGCTACAGTTTCCGTGGCTACGAGGCGGGCGCCGTCGATTTCCTGTACAAACCCATCGACGTGAAAGCCTTGCAAAGCAAGGTGGCCGTGCTGGTCCAGCTGTACCAGCAGAAACGCGAGTTGTCGGCCCAGCTCGACGAGCTCAAGCATGCGCTGCACCTGAATGAACTGTTCACGGCCGTGCTGGGCCACGACTTGCGCACGCCCCTGTCGGTGGTGATGAACGGCGCCATGCTGTTGCCGATGATGAGCGACCACCCGAAGGTGATCGTCACGGCGCAGCGCATCGAAAGCAGCGCCAAGCGCATGGCGCGCATGGTCGACCAGTTGCTGGATCTGGCGCGCATCCGTTCCGGCACGATGGAGTTGCGCAGCAGCAGGCACGACTACCTGGCGCTGGCGCGTGCCATCGTCGAGGAATTCGAGACGGCCGGCCAGGCGCCCCTTGTCGAACTCAGCAGTGTTGGCGAGCTGCACGGGCAATGCGACGCGGGCTTGCTGTCGCAAGTCATCTCGAATTTGCTATGCAACGCCCTCACGCATGGCGAGGCGGGCGCGCCGGTGCAGCTGGCCCTGGACGGACGCGACGCCGACAGCATTGAATTGCGCATCGCCAATCGCGGCGTCATTCCCGCCGCCTTGCTGCCGACCCTGTTCGAGCCGTTCCAGCAGGCGGGCGAAAAGCGCAGGACGGGGCAGGGCCTGGGGCTGGGTTTGTACACGGTGAACATGTTCGTCAAGGCCCATGGCGGCACGGTCGAGCTCAGTTCGACGGACGCGCAGGGCACGCTGGCGACGGTGCGCATCCCACGCCAGTGCCAGGTGCGCGTGCAAGCGGGATTGGCCACATGAGCGCGCCAGCCTGGCCGCGCGGCGGCGGCAATATGGGCGAACTGGTGCGCCAGCGCGACTGGTCCGCCACCAGCCTGGGCGACCTCGATGGCTGGCCCGCCAATTTGCGCACCAGCGTCGACATCGTGCTCAATTCGCCGATGGCGATGGTGCTGATGTGGGGCCCGCAGCATGTGATGATTTACAACGACGACTACATCCAGATCGCCGGGGCGCGCCATCCTGCGGCGCTGGGCGGCACGGTGCCGGCCGTCTGGCCCGAAATCTGGGATTGGAACGCGCGCATCCTCGAGGCGGGATTGCGCGGCGAGACGCAGGTGCACCGCGAATGCTGCCTGCCGCTGTTGCGCGGCGGACAGCACGCGGATGTCTGCTTCGACCTGTTTTACACGCCCGTGCATGGCGCCGGCGGCCAGGTCGATGGCGTGCTGTGCACGGCGCTGGAATTGACGGCGCGCATGGAGGAGGGGCGCCAGCTGAAACTGGCCACGGCTGAACTGGGCGAACTCAACACCACCTTGCAAGCCGAGAGCGAGGCCGTGCGCGCGGCCAACCGCCGCCTGGGCGAGGAACGCGCGCTGCTGCGCGCCCTGTTCCAGCAGGCGCCCAGCTTCATGGCCATGCTGCGCGGGCCGCAGCACGTGTTCGAATTGGCGAATGAACATTATCTGCGCCTGGTGGGACGCCCCGAACTTGAGCTGCTGGGCAAGACAGTCGAAGTGGCCTTGCCCGAAGTCAAGGCGCAAGGTTTCATCGCGCTGCTCGACCAGGTCTACCGCACGGGCGAACCTTACGAGGGGCGCCAGGTCAAAGTGGATTTGCAGACGGCGGACGGGCAGACGGGCCAGCGCCACATCGATTTCGTCTACCAGCCCATCAAGGATGACGAGGGCGCGGTCACGGGCATTCTCGTCGAAGGCATCGACGTCACCGAGCGCATGGAAGGCGAGGAGCGGCTGCGCCTGGCTCAGCAGGCGGGCGGCATCGGCACCTTCGAATGGTTCCCCGAGACGGGCGCGATGCTGGTGTCGCCCACCTTCCGCCGCCTGTGGGGCATTGCCGACGAGACAGAAGTGACGGAGCGCCTGCTGGTGAGCCTGGTCGATGCGCGCGATCAGCAAAAGGTCGGACCGAGCAAGCTGGATCTGGCGCCCAATCCCCTCGAATACGTGGAATACCGCATCCGCCGTCCCGCCGATGGCGCGCTGCGCTGGATCGCGCGCCAGGGCGAGGTGGTGGCCGGCCGCGTGCCGGGCCAGCGCCGCTACGTGGGCGTGTCGTTCGACGTGACGGAGCGGCGTCAGATCGAGGATGAACTGAACGCCAGCCAGGAGCGCATGGCCGCCATTTTCGGCCAGGCTTCCGTGGGCTTGTCCGAGCTGGGCCTCGATGGTCGTTTCCAGCGTGTCAACGGCGCCCTGTGCCGCATGCTGGGGCGTTCCGCCGAAGAACTGCTGAGCCTGAATATGAACGACATCATGCATCCGGCGGACGTGCCTGGCAACGGCGTGCTGTTCCAGCGCCTGGTGGAAACGGGCGAATCGTTCTCGCTGGAAAAACGCTACCTGAAGCCCGATGGCTCGCAAGTATGGGTGTCGAGCAATGTCAGTCGCCTGGTCGATGAGCAGGGTCATACGCGTTCCTTGATCGCCGTCAAGACGGACATCACGGACCGGCGCCGCGTGGAAAAGGCGCTGCATGAATTGAACGAAACGCTGGAGCACCGGGTCGAACAGGAAGTGAATGAGCGCACCAAGGCCGAAGACGCCTTGCGCCAGGCGCAAAAGATGGAAGCCGTGGGCCAGTTGACGGGCGGCATCGCACACGACTTTAATAATGTGCTGCAAATCATTTCCGGTAATTTGCATTTGTTGCAGCACCTGGCGGGCACGGATGGCCTCATGCGCCAGCGCCTGGACACGGCGATCGCCGCCGTCGAGCGGGGCGCCAAGCTGTCGTCGCACCTGCTGGCGTTTGCGCGGCGCCAGCCCTTGCAACCGGTGGTGGCCGACTTGACGCGCGTGGTGCGCAACATGGATGCGTTGCTGCGGCGCGCCCTGGGCGAAGCGATCGACATCGTGCTGGTGGGCGGCGGCGGACTGTGGAATACCCTGGTCGACCGCAGCCAGATCGAGAACGTCATCCTCAACCTGGCCATCAATGCGCGCGACGCCATGGATGGCGTGGGCAAGCTGACCATCGAGCTGGGGAATGTCGTGCTCGACGAACAGTATGTGCACAACCTGGTCGACGTGCCGGCGGGCCAGTACGTGATGCTGTCGGTGACCGATACGGGCCGCGGCATGAGCGGGCCCGTGCTGCAGCGCGCCTTCGAACCGTTCTTCACGACCAAGCCGGAAGGCGCGGGCACGGGTCTGGGCTTGTCGATGGCGTACGGCTTTGTCACGCAAAGCCGCGGCCATATCCGCATCTACAGTGAACCTGGCGTGGGCACGGGAGTCAAAATCTATTTGCCCCGCTCCCTGATGGCGGAAGCGGACGAGGAACTGGAGTTGAGCGGCGTCGTCACGGGGGGCACGGAAACGGTGCTGGTGGTGGAGGACGACGTGGGCGTGCGCACCACCGTGGTCGACATGCTGGGCGCGCTCGGTTACAAGGTGCTCAAGGCCGAGGATGGCGAAAGCGCGCTGGCCGTGCTGCACAGCGGCGCGCAGATCGATGTGCTGTTTACGGACGTGATCATGCCCGGTCCCGTCAGCAGCACGGAGATGGCGCGCCAGGCGCGCGAGTTGCAGCCCGATATCGCCGTCTTGTTTACCTCGGGCTACGCGCAGGATGTCATCGTGCACGAAGGCCGGCTCGATGCGGGGGTGGAGTTGCTCAGCAAGCCATACCGGCGCGAAGAGTTGGCGCGCAAGCTGCGCCATGTGCTGGCCAACCGCCAGCAGCAAATGCGCGCGCGCCAGTTTGAACGGTCCGGCGCACCCGTGGCCGGCACGCTGGCAAGCGGCAGCACGGCGGCCAGCGTGCTGGGAGGCGGCACACCGGGGCTGGACTTGACGGGCCATGCCTTGGTGCCGCAGGGGGACATGCCGACTTCGATGAAGATACTCGTGGTGGAAGACAATCTCGATTCCCAGCTGATGGTGTGCGAGCTTGTGGGCATGCTGGGCCACACGGTCAGCGGCGTGTCCGATGGCGAGGCGGCGTGGGAGTTGCTCAACGAGCAAGACTTCGATATCCTGTTTACGGATGTCAGCCTGCCCGGCATGTCCGGCATCGCGCTGGCACGCATGGTGCTGCGAGATAAACCGGACATGCGCATCATCTTTTCCACCGGCTATGGCAAGGAATCGATGGATGAGCTGGGCTTTTCCGCCAGCGTCTTGCGCAAGCCCTATGATTTGATGGAGTTGCAAGCGGCACTCGACCAACCCTGACGGGCATGCGCCGGCACGGCCAGCCTGTCCCACCCTGCAGAGGTAAGGCATGACTCCTGAACTGACGATGCTGGCCTGTACCCTCGTGCTGGCGCTGGTGCAAATCCTGCTGCCCGCGCTGTTTCGCACGCGCGAGACAGGCACGGCGTATAACGTGAGCGCGCGCGATGGCGAAGGCCCGCCCGTAGGCAAGATCACGGGCCGCTTGCAGCGGGCCCAGGCGAACCTGTTCGAAACCCTGCCCCTGTTCGCCGCCGCCGTGCTGATCGCCCACGTGACGGCGCAGGAAAGCGCGCTGACCCTGTATGGCGCCGCCCTGTACTTGGCCGCGCGCGTGCTGTACTTGCCCCTGTATGCGTTTGGCGTGCCCGTCGTGCGCACGTTCGTGTGGTGCGTATCGATTGCCGGCTTGCTGATGCTGTTCTGGGCCATCCTCTTCGCTTCCTGAACTCCCCGCCGCTGGCGTCCCGTGGCCGCGCGCGCTGCCTCGCGTGCGGCACTTGCCCGGCTAACTGCTGAGTATCTGGTACTTTTGGTGGAAAACTGAAAGTAACTACGCCACCACGGGCGGGACTCATCCTACATGCGCTCTTGGCATCCTCCTATTTCTTGCACCCCATGCGCGCACTAAGATGACGGTTCCCTTGCCATGCGAGGGGAAAGAATTGCATGGTTTGCACTGTTTCTGATTCCATCGATCAAGGAGATCATCATGGCCACATCGAGCGACAATAAACAGCAAGGTAGTAAAACCAGTAGCAGCAGTAGCGGCGGCAGCGGCAACAAGCAAAGCGATACCAGCAAACGGGGTTTCGCTTCCATGGACCCCGCCCAGCAGCGCGAAATCGCCAGCGAAGGGGGACGTGCCGCGCATGAAAAGGGCACGGCGCATGAATTCACGTCGGAAGAGGCGCGCCGCGCAGGCAGCCAAAGCCACAAGAACGATGCCAGCCGGCAAAGCGCCTCCAGCTCCAGCTCCAGCTCCAGCGGCACGCGCGACAATGCCAGCATGAACCAGGAGGGCAACCGCGACAGTGGCAACAAGCAAAGCGGCGGCTCGGGGTCGGGTTCGGGTTCCGCGGGGTCGCGCAACAAGTAGCAGCAAGTGGTAATGAGCGGTAGCGGTGACCATGGCCAGCGGCAGGCACGCCGCTGGCCATGGCCGCATCTGTCCGGTCGCCGCAAAATTTTGATGCAATGCAGCAGGCATGGACTATGATGAAATAGCTGCGCTGGCAAGGTGTAATCGCCTGGCAATCGCCGCGCAGTCAACTTGCATTGATGATCAGGGAGAAGATAATGGGCAACGCGAATACGCCGCAACCGGGCAATAGCCAGGGCGGCACGCCATCCACGGCGGGCAGCAAGCAAAGCACGGCCGACTCGGCCGAAAACTTTGTACTGGTCGATAGCGAGCAAGGTCTCGATATCGGCGACGATCTGTTTTCCATCGGCGAAGTGCGGCGCGCCGACCGCTTGCCGCATCACCAGTCCGGCTCCGCTGGGCAAAGCCGGCAGAGCGCCGACGATGCGCCCGACACCACGGGCAGTACGGGCGTCTGAGCTTCCCTTCCTGACTGTCTGATAATTTCCGCAGGGCCAGCCGCCGGGCGTGTTCGCGCACGGCGGCTGGCCGTTTCCCCTTGCGCGTGGACAATCTCGCCTGCTTGCCGCCGGGGGGGGAGACTGGCGACCCGGCTACAGGTCGACCCGTCCGTGTTCGCCCAGATCCTTTGGCGGTTCGCCCGTGATGGCGGCCTTGGCCATTTCATAGAATTGCATCATCTTGCTGGCGCTGCTATCCCAGTATTCGGCTGACTGTATCGTCACCTTGATCAGCGACAGCTTCGGATCGTCGACACCGCCAGGGAACCAGGCTTTTAGCAGCGGGTTCCACAATTCTTCCGCCTTGGCGCGGTCCTTCAGCAACTGCGCGTGACCGCAGACGGACACATACAGGCTGTCGCCCGTATCGACAAAGCTGACGTTGACTTGTGGATTGTTCAGCAAGTCGCGCGTGTAGGCGGCCTCGTCCGAGACAAAGAACCAGATGTGCCCTTCGCTGTCCACCTGCTGCTGCGTCAGTGGCCGGCTGGTGAGGGTGCGCATGTCATCGCTGGTGGTCAGCATGCCGAATTTGACGTCCTTGATCCTGGCCGCGATGCTGGCCAGTTGTTCGCTGGAATATGCTTGCATGGGTGCTCCCTTGATGGTTGTCCTGAACAACAGCATAGGCGGGCGCGGCAGGCGGCTCTGTACGGCAGCTTACGTAGTGGCGACTGCTTGCCTCGCGCCATGTTTCAAAGCTGTTACAAAACGCTGGCCCGGCGGGGCACCCCATGTATTGACTTAATAAATGATAATCATTATCATTTGTTTGAAAATGAGGCATGAACTTTGATTGAAGGATGGGAATGAAGCACACTGACTTGTCGCGCCACCTGGCCCGCTCCTTGCCGGGAGCGCTCGATGGGTAATGCGGGCGCAGCAGACAAGGCCAAGAACAACGCCAGCCGCGCCGTCTGGCTGAAGAACTTGCATCAATGGCACTGGATCAGCTCAGCGCTTTGCCTGCTGGGCATGTTTCTGTTCGCCATTACCGGCATCACCTTGAACCACGCCGGCCAGATCGAAGCCAAGCCGGCGATCACGCGCCAGAAGGCGGCGTTGCCGGTACCCCTCGTCACGCAACTGGCCGCGTATGCCGCCAAGCACGATGGCGCCAATGCGCCCATGCCGGCCGACGCCGAAGCCTGGCTCAAGCAGCAGTGGTCGCTCAATGCGGGCGGCCGTCCCGCCGAATGGTCGATCGACGAAGTCTACCTGCCGCTGCCGAGGGCGGGTGGCGACGCCTGGGTGCGCATCGGCCTGGAAGACGGGGCCGCCGAATACGAATTGACGGACCGGGGCTGGGTGTCCTGGCTCAACGATGTCCACAAGGGCCGCAACACGGGCGTGGCGTGGAGCTGGTTCATCGACATCTTTGCCGGCGCCTGCATCGTGTTTTGCCTGACGGGCTTATTGATTTTGAAGTTCCACGCGGCCAACCGGCCATTTACCTGGCCGATGGTTGGCCTCGGTATCTTGATACCCTGCGCGATCGCCTTGCTGTTTATTCACTGATCGTTTTTATTCTTACTTTTTTACAGGCACACCATGAAATTACGCTACACCCTGGCGCTTGGCCTTCCCCTGATCGGTACGTCGGCGATGGCGGCCGACCTGTCCCTCAAGCTTGAACTCCCGCAATTGAACGTGGCGGAATACCACCGTCCCTACGTGGCGGCGTGGCTGGAAACGGCGGACCAGAAGGTGGTTGGCAACCTGGCCGTGCTGTATGACGTGAAAAAGAAAGACAAGGTCGGCGAGAAGTGGCTGAAGGACATGCGCCAATGGTGGCGCAAGAGCGGCCGCGACCTGGCCATGCCGGTTGACGGCGTCAGCGGCGCCACGCGTGCGCCGGGCGAACATACCTTGACCTTCCCTGGCGCCAAGGCCTTGCTCGACAAGTTGCCGGCCGGCGAATACCAGGTGGTGGTGGAAGCGGCGCGCGAAGCGGGCGGACGCGAACTGGTGCGCGTGCCGTTCCAGTGGCCGCTGAAATCGGCCCAGTCCGTGCCAGCCAAAGGCAAGGAAGAACTCGGTAATGTCGTCGTCCAACTCAAACCATAAGGCGCACCCCATGTTCAAGCAATTCAACAAACCCCTGATCGCCCTGGCCCTGGCTGGCCTGGCCATGAACGCCCACGCCCACCGCGGCTGGATGGTGCCATCGAGCACGATGGTGGAAAGCAAGGACGCCTGGGTGACGGTGGATGCCGCCGTCTCCGACGGCCTGTTCGAGATCGACCACCAGCCGCTGCGCCTGGACGCGCTGCAAGTTATCGGCCCGGACGGCGCGAAAGTCACGCCAGCAAATACGCTGACGGGCCGTTTGCGCAGCGTCTTCGACGTGAAAATGGAAAAGCCGGGCACGTATAAAGCGGCCATCGTGTCGCAAAACGTGATGGGCAGCTACACCGTGAACGGCGAGCAGAAGCGTTTCCGCGGCAACGAGGAAACCTTCAAGAAAGACGTGCCGGCCGACGCGAAAGACGTGAAAATCACGCGCACGGCAGCGCGCCTGGAAACTTTCTTCAGCAATGGCGAAACCAGCACGGAAGTGTTCAAGCCGACGGGCGTGGGCTTGGAATTCGTGCCGGTGACGCACCCGAACGACTTGCGCGCGGGCGAGAAAGCCACCTGGCGTTTCTTGATCGACGGCAAGCCGGCGGCGAACCAGGCGTTCAGCCTGGTGCCAGGCGGCGTGCGCTATCGTGGCGTGCTGGGTGAAATCCGCCAGAGCACGGATGCCAAGGGCGAGATCACGTTCACCGTGCCGGCCGCCGGCATGTATTACCTGAGCAGCACCTGGCCAGCGGCCGCGCCAGCCGTGGCCGGCCAGCCGCCCGTGATGCCGGAGCGCCGCGCCACCTACGCGGCTTCCGTGGAAGTGCTGCCGCAGTAAGCGGCGGCATCTTCGCGAGCGAGAGCGCCGATGCGCCGGGTCCTGCTGCCGCAGCATATTTCCGATCAGGTCGCGCCGCCCGGCGCCGCGATCCGGGACTTGCGCGGCCTGTCGATGGGCACCAGCTGGTCGGTGCGCTTGCTGGAGTCCGCCATGCCGGGACGCGCGGGCAGCGCCGACCTGCAGCAGGGCTTGCAGCAGCAGCTGGATCTTGTTGTAGCGCAAATGAGCCACTGGGACGAGGACTCGGACCTGGGCCGCTTCAACCGGGCCGAGCCCGGCAGCTGGCACAGCCTGCCCGCCGCCTTTTGCGAGGTGCTGGGCTTTGCCATGCACGTGTCGCAGGCGTCCGGCGGCGCGTATGACCCGTGCGCCGGTACCCTCGTCAACCTGTGGGGCTTCGGCCCCCGCAACCGCTACGACGAGCCCGGCTTCCTGCCGCCGAAAGACGATACCGTGGCGCTGCTGCTGGCGCAGCGCCAGCGCCGCCGCCTGGAACTGGACTTGCCGGCCCGCCGCGCGCGCCAGCCGGGCGGCTTGCAGCTGGATTTGTCCGCCGTGGCCAAGGGCTATGGCGTGGACCGCCTGGCCCGCTACCTGGACAGCCAAGGCATCCATCATTACCTGGTCGAAGTGGGCGGCGAGCTGCGCGGCGCCGGCAGCAAGCCCGACGGCCAGCCGTGGTGGGTGATGCTGGAACAGGTCGATGGCGTTGCCGATAATGCACAGCATCCGCCGGAAATGCTGTTGGCGCTGCACGGCTTGTCCGTGGCGACGTCGGGCGATTACCGGCGTTTCTTCGAGGATGGCACGGTGCGTTTCTCGCACACCATCGACCCGCGCAGCGGCATGCCGATCGCCAATCAACTCGCCTCCGTCACCGTCGTGCACGCCGAATGCATGGCGGCCGATGCCTGGTCGACGGCCTTGACGGTGCTGGGCCCGGAAGCCGGCATGGCGCTGGCCGAAGAGCAGGGCCTGGCCTCGCGCTTCCTGCAGCGCGACGGCGATGGCTACCATGAAACGCTGAGCAGCCACATGCTGGCCATGCTCGACGAATGAACGATTGATTCCATGATTTTTACGCACGATACGACGCGGCTGGCCTTGCTGGCCGCCCTGTCCCTCAGTTATGCGGGCGTGTGCCTGGCGCCCTGGCTGCGCGCGCGCGCCAGGCGCCGCGCGTCCGATGCCGCGAAGGCGGCGCTGGCCAACAGTCCCGCCTGGCTGGTGGCGTATGCGAGCCAGACGGGCAATGCCGAGGAACTGGCCACGCAAACGGCGCAGAGCCTGCAACTGGCGGGCATTCCCGTGCGCCTGTGCGCGCTGGCCGACCTCACGGCCATTGATCTGCAACAAGCGGAACGGGCCTTGTTTTTGGTCAGCACGTATGGCGAAGGCGATGCGCCCGACAATGCGGCCGCCTTCATGGGCCGTTTGATGACGGGCGAACTGGCGCTGCCGCAATTGCACTACGCCGTGCTGGCCCTGGGCGACCGCAGCTATGGCCAGTTCTGCGGCTTCGGCCGCGCGCTCGATGCTTGGCTGGCGGAGCAGGGCGCCTCGCGCCTGTTCGAGCGCATCGAAGTCGACCGCAGCGCCAGCGCCACCATCGAGCAATGGTTCCAGCACCTGAGCCACCTGGCCGGCACCAGCGACGCACCCGACTGGAGCGCGCCCGCATTCGGCGACTGGCGCCTGACGCGTCGGCAGTTGCTCAATCCTGGCAGCGCCGGCGGCCCCATCTATCACGTGGAATTGGCGCCCGTGGCGGGCAGCCTGCCTGACTGGCAGTCGGGCGACCTGGTGCAGGTGGCCGCGCCGCTTGATCCTGCGCAACCGCGCGAATATTCGATCGCCTCGATTCCGCGCGACGGCGGCGTGCACTTGCTGGTGCGCCAGCATGCGCATCCCGACGGCAGCCTGGGCCTGGCCTCTGGCTGGCTCACGGCGCAGGCCGCTGTCGGCGACGTGGTGCAACTGCGCTTGCGCCAGCACCGGCGTTTCCGCCTGGAAGACAATGCCCAGCGGCCCCTGATTTTAATTGGCAACGGCAGCGGCATCGCCGGCTTGCGCGGCCATTTGAAAAGCCGCGTGCTGGCAGGGCAGCGGCGCAATTGGCTGATCTTTGGCGAACGCAACCTTGCCCATGATTTCCATTACCGAGAAGAGATTGAAGGCTGGCATGCCAGCGGCGACTTGCCGCACCTGGACCTGGCGTTTTCGCGCGACCAGGCCGAGCGGACCTACGTGCAGGACCGCTTGCGCGGCAATGCCGATGAAATCAAATTGTGGCTGCAGCAGGGCGCGGCCATCTACATTTGCGGCAGCCTGGCCGGCATGGCGGGCGGCGTCGACCAGGCCCTGCAAGAGATGCTGGGACGGCCCGCGCTCGACGCGCTGGCAGCGGAAGGGCGCTACCGGCGCGACGTCTACTGAGTTGTTGACGCCGCCAGCGCGTTCGCGCACACACGGCTATCATGATTGTTTTATCCGCAGAGGAGACACATCATGAGCGACAGTATTTACGACATTCCCTTGCGCCGCATCAATGGCGAACCCACCAGCCTGGACGCCTATCGCGGCAAGGTCGTGCTGGTGGTCAATGTCGCCTCCGCCTGCGGCTTGACGCCGCAGTACGAAGGACTGGAAAAGCTCTACGCCGACAAGCAGGCCGAGGGCCTGGTGGTGGCCGGTTTTCCCGCGAATGAATTCGGCGCGCAGGAGCCGGGCAGCAATGCCGAGATCGCCGACTTTTGCCGCGGCACCTTTGGCGTGCAATTTCCCCTGTTTGAAAAGATCGTCGTCAAGGGGCCGGGCCAGCATCCGCTGTACCAGCGCCTGGTGCAAGAGCAGCCGCGGGCGCAGGAAAAGCCGGGCAGCGATTTCCGCGCCAAGCTGGCCGGCTACGGCATCACGCAGGAGCAGCCGAGCGACGTGCTGTGGAATTTCGAGAAATTTTTGATCAGCAAGGACGGCAAGGTGGTGGGGCGTTTCGCGCCCGACACCACGGTCGATGATGCGCTCTTGCGCGAAGCGATCGCGCGCGAGTTGCAGGCCTAAAGTTGCAGGCCTAAGTTTAGGCCCGGCTTAGTCGGCGGCGTCCAGCGCGGCCGGCTCCATCTCGCCACTGACTTCCTGCAAGCCCCGTGCCAGGCTGGAGATGCTGGGGTTGTCGATGAAGACGCAGCGCTTGCCCGTGCGCTTGCAATAATCCTTCACGCGCCAGTAGGCGCTGTGGCTGATGCAGCCCGTCTGGCAAATCACCAGGTCGGCCGCCGCCAGGCTCGAATCGAGCAGGTTGGCATTGTCTTCCAGGCCGCCGTCGTGGTGGGCGAATTGCGCGCCGACCCGCTCGATCAGGGCGCGGTAGGTGGCGACATTGCCGCTGCGTCCGCCCACGCACAGGACGCTTTGATCGACGAGACGGATCGGCATTTTCAGCTTGCCGCCCGTCGGCACTTCCAGCTTCGGCGCCGGTGGCGGCACGGCCGTGCCCGGACGAGGCTGGGCTTGCTTCAAATCCGCGATTTGCTGGCGCAATTCCTTTTCGCGCTCATCCATTTGCGCCAAGCGTTCGACCAGGCGCGTGCGCGATTCCAGCGCCGGGATGGCCGCCTGCAATTGCGCCAGTTCCGCGCGCAAACCGTCGATCACGCTGTCCTTGCCGATCGCCTCGGCACGCGTGCGCAGCAGCACGGCTTCCTGGCGTTCCAGTTCGCCCGTTTTTTCCATCAGTGCGGCCTGGCTGCGCTGCTGCAGCTTGGCCAGTTCGTGCGTCAGGCGCGCATTTTCTTCCTGCAAGGCCGTAAACTTGCCCATGTCGGCGCGCACGCAGGCGCCGGCCTGGTGCTGGATCATGTGCAAGTCTCTGCACATCTGCTCTTCCAGCTCGGCGTCGCAGCGCGGGTGCGTCAGGCCGGCCCAGAAAGCGCCCGACACGTCGCCGTTGGCGACGGCCGTGCGCCACAGTTCGGCCACTTGCTCCGTCGTCTTGGCGCCGCGAAAGCGCAGGATCACGGGGGCGTAGCGGCGTTCGAGTTCCTTTTGCAGCGCTTCGGACAGGCGGTTGCGCGCGCCGCATTCCGTCACGGCGCCCACGTGCACTTCGTAATCGTCGGCCAGCACGCGCCCGCCCGTCATCTTGCCCACCAGCTTGCGCAAGTATCCCAGAGGCAAGCCCACGCCGACCAGCGGGCAATGACAGGTATGCGACAGTTCCCACAGCCGGCGGCGGCGGGAAGCGAGCGCGGCCGGTTCGGCCCCGCCGCTGGAACAATTGCTGATGACGGGCAGGGACTGGTCTTTGTCACACATGGCGATATCCTGTTGGACGATGGGGATGGAAAAGAAATTATTGCGGCAGGGGCGAGGCGGGGCGCTTGGCGCTCAGCATGCGTGCCACGCGCTCAAGCCAGCTGGTCCTGGGAGGCGCGGGCCGGTGCAGCGCCACCAGGGCGGCCCATTGCTGCGACAGTTGCTGGCAGGTCGCTTGCAGCACGGGGCCCAGGCCGGGCGAGTTTGACAGCACTTGCAGATGGCGTTCGATGACACCCGCCAGTTTCTCGCAGGGACTGCCCGCATGGTAGTGCGACATCAGGTGCAGCACGGCCGACAGCAGCAGTTCAGGCTGTTGGCCTTGCGGAGGAGGAAACATCGGGGAAGGTCGGTCGTTCGCCATCAAACACTCCTGTGCGGTGGTTTGGCTGGCTGCGCGCACGGGGCGCGACTGGCTGGCGAGTGTGGTGACTGGCTGCCGTGCTGCTTCAGGCAGTCAGGATCAGCTTGTTCAATTGGGTGACGCGCAGGCGATAGATCTTGCCGCTGTGCTCAATCTCCACTTCGCGGCCCTGCTGCAGCAGCGCTTCGCTGGTGATGCGGCGCGCCGGCTGGGCCATGCTGACGGGAGGACGGACGTGGGCGGTAGCGGCATCCTGGATCAAGGCTGGTTTTGAGCTTTGCATGTTGGGCTTTCTTTGTCTCAGTTGAGAATGATTCGTATTTGCATTATTGTTGAATGTGGCCCGAAAAGCAAGGCTTATTTGTGCGGAATCCGCGCTTTTTTACGGTGGGACGGCAGCGTGGGAGCGAGTGCTGCGCAAAGGCGGCCGCTGGCGCGGCGCGGAAGGGGGCGGCAGCAAAAAAAGACCCGGTAAGGCAGTGCGCCTTGGCCGGGTCAAGCCTGTGCCAAGCTTGAGGAAATCGGGATGAGGCTAGATAGTGGCCAGCAATTGCGCCGAGGCGCTGGCGGCCGCGGTGGTATCGGCCTTGAGCTTGGCGGCGGCCAGCTGCTTGGCGCGCGAACGCGACGGCGGCAGGCGGCGCAGGGTTTTCAGGGCGTCCGGATCCTTGATGCCGATGGTGCGTTGGTCAACCGTGATCAGGCCGATTTCATTGAAGGCGGAAAGGGTGCGGCTGACCGTTTCCAGGGTCAGGCCCAGGTAGCTGCCGATTTCATGGCGCGTCATGCGCAGGTTGAACAGCTTGCTCGAATAGCCCATCTGCGCAAAGCGGTCGGCCAGCGAGACGAGGAAGCGCGCCACGCGGGCTTCGGCGCTGAGGGCGCCCAGCATGCCGATCATGGCTTGCTCGCGCACCAGTTCGCGGCTCATCACGCCGTACATGACATTTTCCAGTTCCAGGTGGACACGGCCCAGCGCCGTGAGTTTCTTGAACGGCAGCAGGATCAGGTCGCAGTCGGACAGGGCCACCGCTTCCGAGGAATAGTGGCGCGAGTGGATGCCGTCGACGCCCAGCATGTCGCCCTTCATGGGAAAGCTGAGCACCTGCTCATTGCCGAATTCATCGATGAGCACGGTTTTCAGGAAGCCCGAATTGACGATGTACAGGGTGTCGAACGGCTGGCCGATCGTATGCACGCGCTGGCCCGTCTTGAATTGCACGTGCTGGAACAGCAGTTCGTCGGCGGCGATGGTGCAGGCGCTGGAGATATGCAGCAGGTCGCACACCTCCTTCAGGTTCGACCAGAGCCGGCCCTGGCGCTGGCGTCCCGCTTCCATCGGAGCGGAGGGGGCCAGCGATGGTGAGGCGGCGCGGGTGTCGGGCATTTGCGTGGACAGCATGTTCATCTCCTGGTGACAGGTAGTTCAGAGTTGAATGACGGGGTGCACGGGACGGCGGGCAGGCGTGGGCCGGCGGCGCGCGTTCGGGCAGGTAATGCTCAATTCGCTGAAGACTTGCTGTGTGATGAAATAACTTTCCAGCAACTTGATTACTGGTTTCAGTATGCCAACAAGCGTATGCAATTAATATCAGCAGTGGCTGAATATGGCAGTAGGAGCTGTGGTAGATGAAGTAGGATTGTTCCTACAGTCGACGCGCGGGCGCGCGCCGCCGTATTCAGGTCTTGAAGGGGGAGAGCAGGCGGTGCGCCACGGCATACTGGACCATTTCAGACAGCGAACTCATGCCCATCTTTTGCATGATGCGCGTCTTGTGCGTACTCACCGTCTTGACGCTCAGATGCAGGTTGTTGGCAATTTCCGTGATCGACTTGCCTGCCACCAGCAGGGAAAAGACTTCGAATTCGCGGTCCGACAACTGTTTATGCAGCAAGCTTTCATTCGGCATCATGATGTTGAGCACGAGCTGCTCCGCTACCTCGGCGCTGATGTAGGGACGTCCCGACGCCACCTTGTGGATGGCGCCCACGAGCTGGGTGCCCGCGCTTTCCTTGGTCAGATAGCCTTGCGCGCCGGCACGGATGGCGCGCACCGCATATTGCTCTTCCTCGTGCATGGTGAGGATCAGGATGGACAGCTTGGGCGCCTCGCTGCGGATTTGCCGGATCAGGTCGACGCCGCTGCGGCCCGGCATCGACAGGTCGAGCAGCAACAGGTCGAAGCCGCCCTGGCGCACATGGTTGAGTACTTCAAAACCGTCGATGGCTTCACCCACGATGTCGATATCCGGCGCGCCGTCAAGGATGCGCTTCAATCCTTCACGCATGATGGTGTGGTCGTCGGCAATCACAATACGTATCATAGGCGGGCAATCTGGTGGCGTGTAATCTGCTCTGTCCGTCACCGGACAATCAAATGTTGAGAAACGAGAAACGTTGTCATTTTAACTGAAGCGGCCGCACTGTGCCTTTTCTTGCGATGTGCCGGTGCGGCGGCCCCCGTGGCCATGTGACCCCTTATTTCGTCAGGGGTTCCTTGATCAGCCTATGCACCAGTACGGGCAATTTCGAGTGCGACAGCACCTTGTTGGTCACGCTGCCCAGCAGCAGCTGACCCCAGCCGCTGCGGCCATGCGAACCCATGAAAATCAGGTCGCATTGCTGCAATTGCGCCACTTCCACGATTTTCAGGGCGGGACTGTCGGAAAAGGCCGTCAATCCCGTCGCTTGCAAGCCCCGCTTGGCAGCCGCGTCGAGCACGGGTTGCCAGTGGTCGGCGCCCGCCTTGCGCATGGCGACGCGGTATTCCTCTTCGCTGGGATAGCTCGGCGGAATGATTTCGATGTACACCGGGTACTGGTACTCGGGCGCCACATACACGGCAAGGATGTCGGCGTGCATTTGTTCGGCAAAGGCAACGCCGGCACAGGCCGTCAAGTTGGAGACGGTGGAGCCGTCCGTGGCGATCAGAATTTTCTTATACATGGCAGGTCCTTTGGCAGTGACTCAGCGCGCGCAACGCCTCTTATTGTAGACGTCGCGGCAGCATTGTATTCATGTAAAGACTTGATAATTATCAATACTACTGCACCTTCAGTATAGACAACATTGGCAGAAAGATCGTGTTTAGCTGCGGCAGGGTCCGCCTGGCGCCGTTGTACAGGCGCTTGAGAGCAGGATTTCTTGTGTCGCGCGTGGTCTTGCACGCACGCCAATGGTAGTATTTCAAAATACAACAGCAGGAACACTTATTTCCTGGCGGAAAAGCTCTTGCGGACCCGCTTTGCACCAGGAAGCGCGTTTTGAGATTTACCAACAGGGCGGCGCCCTGCTACACTCGCACCATCGCAGCGGTATTGCCTCAAATCATCTTAATCGAGAAATTGTGGGTATCAGTCTGTAAAACGCACAGTTCAGGCGGAATTTTGACAAATTATGGAGAAGCAGGGATATGACCAACGCCGCTGATGATTTCGATGCATTATTCGATGAAGTATCCGCGCAAAGCGCGGCCGCAGCCACGCCGGCGCCTGCCGCCGCGCCCGCTCCCGCCGTGATCGCGGATGACGATTTTGACGCGCTGTTCGACTCCGTGTCGGCCAGCGCCGCCGTACCGGCGGCCGCAGCGGCGCCGGTGGCTGCCGCAGCGGAAGCGGCCCCCGTGGCCGGCGCCGACGCGCCTGGCGAAGCGGCCGACCCGGTCGACCAGTCCGACAAGCCGATGTTCGAGCGCCTGGGCGGCATCGTGCGCCTGCTGCACGATTCGCTGCGCGAACTGGGCTACGACAAGGCGTTGACGGAAGCGTCGTCGCAGATCGTCGACGCCCAGGACCGCCTGGAATATGTCGCCACCCTGACGGAACAGGCCGCCAACAAGGTCTTGAACACGCTCGATGAAGGCATGCCGGCACAGGACGTGCTGTCGAAGAAAGCCAAGGACATGGACGGCCGCTGGACGGCGCTGTTCGACGGCAAGCTGAGCCTGGAAGAATTCAAGGCCCTGGCCGGCGATTCGCGCCAGTTCGCGCAAGCCGTTGCCGAAGCGACGGAAGCGGAAAAAGCCCGCTTGCTGGAAATCATGATGGCCCAGGACTTCCAGGACATCACGGGCCAGCTGATCAAAAAAGTGGTCAACATCACCAAGACGGTGGAAAACGAGCTGGCTCAGCTGCTGCGCGACAACGCGCCGGCCGAGGTGCGCGAAAAACTGGCGCAAAAGCCGGTGCCGCTGATGCAGGGCCCGTCCGTGCCGTCGGTGGCGCTGGACCAGGATAATGTAGACGACCTTCTTGCGGATTTGGGATTCTAATGGACGATATGCTCAAGGATTTCGTCGTTGAGGCGATGGATCTTGCGGTTAATGTTGAAGAGCACTTATTGCGCCTCGAGCGTGATCCTGACAACAAGGAAACACTGAATGCCGTGTTTCGTTCCTTCCACACCATCAAGGGTGGCGCCGGTTTCATGGGCCTGCCTGCGCTGGTGGCGGCCTGCCATCTGACGGAAAACCTGTTCGACGCCTTGCGCACGGGCGCCGCGCCCGTGACGCCGATCGCCATCGAGGCGGCGCTGCAAGCGTCCGGTTTCGTGGCCGACCAGCTGACGGAACTGGCGAACGGCGCCGCACCGGAAAGCTTGCCGGCCATGCCGGAAGAGCTGGAACACATCCTGACGAACGCCATCGAAGGCAAGGGCATGGACGCGCCTGCGCCTGCCGCCGCCGTGGTGGCGGAAGCGGCCGCACCTGTTGCCGAGGTCGCTGAAGTGCTTGCAGCCGCGCCTGCCGCTGTCGCGGCCACTGCCAGCGCCGATGGCCTGGACTGGGAAGGCATGTATAACGCCGTCGTGCCCGAGGGCAGCCGCGTGGCTGCCGCACCGGTGTCTGCCGTCGCCGCTGCGCCTGCCGTCGTGGCCGCCGCGCCTGCCGCTGCTGCCGCCGCCAAACCGGCCGCCAAGGCCTGGGATGGCGCCGAACGCCGCGAAGAGCGTCCGGAAGTGCGCCATGCCGCGCCCGTCAAGGAAGACAGCATCCGCGTCGACGCCGTCAAGCTCGACGCATTGCTGGAAGTGGCCGGCGAATCCGTGCAGGCCGCCAACCAGGCTGCCGTGCTGCTTGAGCGCTTGCTGCAATTCAAATTCGAAGGCCAGGCCGCCACCTTGATGGCGACCCTGGCGGAAACCCTGGAACGCGCTTCGCGTTACTCGACGGAACTGCAGCGGGCCACCCTGGCCACGCGCATGCAGCCCGTCGGCCGCCTGTTCCAGAAATTCCCGCGCCTGGTGCGCGAACTGGCCAAGGACCTGGGCAAGGATGTCGAACTGACCATCGAAGGCGCGGAGACGGAAGTCGACCGCGTGGTGGTCGACAGCCTGTACGATCCGCTCGTGCACATGCTGCGCAACTCGCTCGACCATGGCGTCGAATCGCCGGAAGCGCGCCTGGCTGCCGGCAAGCCCGCCAAATCGTATATTTCACTGAAGGCATGGCAGGAAGCCAACAGTGTCATGATCGTGCTGCAGGATGACGGCAAGGGCATGGACCCGGCCTTCCTGCGCAGCAAGGCCCAGCAAAAGGGCTTGATCAGCGAAAACGCGCAGTTGAGCAACGACGAATGCTTCCAGCTGGTGTTCCTGCCGGGCTTCTCGACCAAGGAAGTCGCCTCCAGCGTCTCCGGGCGCGGCGTCGGCATGGACGTGGTGAAAACGGCCGTGGAGAAAAACCGCGGCGCCATCCACATCGAGTCGGCGCTGGGCAAGGGCACGAAATTCGCCATCCGCCTGCCGATCGAACTGTCGATCGTGCCGACCATGCTCGTGTCGACCTCGGGCGCCGCGCTGGCGCTGCCGATGGCCGTGGTGCAGCGCGTCGTCGAATTGCCGGAAACCTTCATGGAAGTGGGCGGCGCGCCCGTGCTGAAAGACCAGGGTCGTCCATTGCCCGTGCGGTCGCTGGCCGGTTCGCTGGGCTACGAATCGTGCAGCGAGCGCGTCGGCATTGTTGTCGCTGCGCCACAGCCGTACATTCTCGCCGTGGAAGCCGTCGATGGCACGGCCGACCTCGTGATCAAGCCGATGACGGCCATCACCGTGGAAGGCATCACGGGCACGGCCCGCTCGGCCGAAGGCGAGCTGGTGCTGGTCGTCGGCCTGTCGTTCCTGATGGACGGTTGCCGCAGCAGCGTCCGTCTTGCGGCCTGAGGACACCTGACCAAACCTGCTGCGCGTCGGCATAGGCGGCCTGCGATGCTCACCGTACCAGGGTACGGTTGCGCTTCTTAGCCACCTCTCCCTTCCGCTCGCGACGGTTTTGTCAGGCGTCGTAAGTATTGCTTTATTCATTAAAAAGCCCGCTATGTGTAGCGGGCTTTTTTTATGGCGCCAGCGGCGTCAAATGTTGTCCGGGCGCAAAGTCCCGCCTTCCAGCCAGCGCTGCACGCGCACGATTTCCTGGGCGCGGCCCGCCTCGTCCTTCGGCGGCGGCAAATAGATGTCGGGCATGATGCCGCCCAGGTCCACCTGCAGCTGCGGCAAGCGGGCAGAGCGGGAGGTAGCGTATTGCAGGTGGCGCTGGCCCGACGGCAGGATGTGCAGGCGCATGTTCGAATAATCGAGCGCGCCGTAACTGTTGCGTCCGATCAATTTCACATGAAAACTTTGCCGCGCCGCCAGCAGAAATTCTTCGCAGGAACTGGCGCAGTCGCGGTCGACCAGCACCGCCACGCGTGCCGGCCGGCGCGGCTCCGGCGTTTCCACGCGCGTATAGCTGACGGTGCCGCTGCTTTGCTGCGGCGCGTATTGGCCCGGCTTGACGGTGCGCATCTGCGTCACGGCCTGGGTCGCAAAGGCGGCGCACGCCTGGTCGCCGGGCGCCAGCAGCGCGCAGACTTTTTCCTGGCCGTCGATATTGGCCGGCGTGGACAGCCATTCGGCACCCATCGTGACTATTTCGTCCGAAATGATCCAGGACAACAGCGGCGTATACGTGCTGTCGCTGCCGCCGCCGTTGCGGCGCACGTCGAGGATCCAGTTGGGACGGGCCGCCAGCGCCGTGCGGTGCGTGTCGAGCAGCTTGGCCACGGCGGCGCGGTAGCTGCCGTGAAAGCTGGGTAAGGTCAGGAGCACGGTCGAGTCCGATAATATCTGCAGCGCCGGCTCCTTCGTTAGTGCTGCCTGTCCCGGCGCGGCGGGGCGCGCCGGCGCCGGTTTGGCGATGTCGAGCGCGCTGCCTGGCTTGATATGCAGGTGGCCCTTGCGCCACATGCGTGCATAGTTTTCCAGGATTGCATCGCAGGCCTTGCCGTCGGCCGCGCCGGCCGCCGCCGTGGTGGCCGTGGCCAGCGCCAGGTCGAAATATGCCTGGCCCTTTTGCTCCAGGTGCTGGCGCGCGCCCGTGTCGTTTTCCAGCAGGAAGGGTGCTATGGCGCGCAAGTCCTGCACGCAGGTGTCTCCCGGCGTAGTAGCCGCCGCATGGCTGGCGGCCAGGGTGAGGGCGGCCAGTGCCAACAAGTTCAGTTTCATCGAGGTCTCCAAGTGGGCCAGCGCGTGTGCACCGGTCATTATTGTCGAAATACAATACACGAAAGATTGAGGAAAAAATATCCATTTCGGGTGGCGCCGTGGCTCGTTCGGCAGCCCGCCTGCGGATGGGGCCGGTATGCCGCCAATATGCCGATATCGGCAATTTCCAGCTCATATCCAACAATGCGGCCAAACTTTGTATCGCCAATCCCACGCTTTTGCCTGTTTCGGTTCTGTATTCCCCGATATATGGCATAATCCTTGTGGATCACCGTATGACTTGGTATCACTTGATCACTTAAACAGGCTGTGGCAACGCTGCATAAATCATGATGAAGACGCTTTACGACAAACTTTGGGAATCCCACGTTGTTCGGGCCGAAGATGATGGCACGACAATTCTGTACATCGACCGGCACCTGCTGCACGAAGTCACCAGCCCGCAAGCCTTCGATGGCCTCAGCGTGGCGGGCCGCCAGCCGTGGCGCATTTCCGCCAACCTGGCCGTGGCCGACCATAACGTGCCCACCACCAGCCGGGTCGACGGCATTGCCGACCCGGTCTCGCGCCTGCAGGTGGAAACCCTGGACAAGAACGCCCGGCACTATGGCTTGACCTACTTCAACATGAACGACAAGCGTCAGGGTATCGTGCATGTGATCGGCCCCGAGCAGGGCGCGACCCTGCCCGGCATGACGGTCGTCTGCGGCGATTCGCACACGTCCACGCACGGCGCGTTCGGCGCGCTGGCGCACGGCATCGGCACGTCCGAAGTGGAACACGTGCTGGCCACGCAAACCTTGTTGCAAAAGAAATCCAAATCCATGCTGGTGCAGGTCGACGGCGCCTTGCCGGCCGGCGTGACGGCGAAAGATATCGTGCTGGCCATCATCGGCAAGATCGGCACGGCCGGCGGCACGGGCTACTGTATCGAGTTCGGCGGCTCGGCCATCCGCGCGCTGTCGATGGAAGGCCGCATGACCGTGTGCAACATGGCCATTGAGGCGGGCGCGCGCGCCGGCATCATCGGCGTGGACGACACCACCATCAATTATGTCAAGGGCCGCCCGTTTTCGCCGGCCGGCCCCCACTGGGAACGCGCCGTGGCCTACTGGCGCACCCTGCATTCCGACCCGGGCGCCCGCTTCGACCTCGTCGTCACCCTGAACGCGCAAGACATCGTGCCGCAGGTGACCTGGGGCACGTCGCCCGAGATGGTGATCGGCGTCGATGGCCGCGTGCCGGACCCCGACCAGGAAAAAGACAGCGTCAAGCGCGATGCGATGGAAAAGGCGCTCGTCTACATGAACCTCAAGCCGAACACGGCCATCGAAGACATCCGCATCGACAAGGTCTTCATCGGTTCCTGCACCAATTCGCGCATTGAGGATTTGCGCGCGGCCGCGGCCGTGGTGCGCGGCAAGTACCGCGCCTCGAACGTCTCGCTGGCGCTGGTGGTGCCCGGTTCCGGCCTGGTGAAAGACCAGGCGGAGCGCGAGGGACTCGACCGCATCTTCAAGGATGCCGGTTTCGAATGGCGCGAGCCGGGCTGCTCCATGTGCCTGGCCATGAATGCGGACCGTCTGGAGCCGGGCGAACGCTGCGCGTCCACGTCGAACCGCAACTTCGAAGGCCGGCAAGGGCAGGGCGGGCGTACCCACCTGGTGTCGCCCGCGATGGCGGCCGCGGCGGGTATCGCCGGCCACTTTGTCGACGTGCGGGGCTTGCGATGACGGCAGGGACTGGTGCCGCTGGTTTACACTAGCGTTCCCAGTCCCTTACTTACTATCAAGAAATCATCATGAAAAAACTCTTCGCCCTCCTCATCGCCACCGTCATCTTGTCTGGCTGCAACACCGTCTCCGGCATCGGCCGCGATGTGCAGAAAGTCGGCCAGGTTGTCACTGGCGCCGGCGGAAAATAAACCGCGACGTGCCGGCGCCCTGCGCCGCGCGTCTTACCGAGTAGAAACAGCATGGATAAATTTACGATTTACGAAGGCCTGGTCGCCCCGCTGGACCGCGCCAACGTCGACACCGACGCGATTATCCCGAAGCAATTCCTGAAATCGATCCACCGCAGCGGCTTCGGCCCCAACCTGTTCGACGAATGGCGCTACCTCGACCATGGCGAACCGGGCCAGGACAACAGCCGCCGTCCGCTGAACCCGGAGTTCGTGCTCAACGAGCCGCGCTACCAGGGCGCCTCGATCTTGCTCACGCGCAAGAATTTCGGCTGCGGTTCTTCGCGCGAACACGCGCCGTGGGCGCTCGATCAATATGGCTTCCGCGCCATCATCGCGCCCTCGTTCGCCGACATCTTCTTCAATAATTGCTACAAGAACGGCTTGCTGCCCATCGTGCTGTCGGAAAGCCAGGTCGAGCACCTGTTCAATGAAGTCAAGGCTTTCCCCGGCTTCAAGCTGGTGGTGGACCTGGAGCAGCAATGCGTGCGCACCAGCAACGGTTCCGTGTCGTACCCGTTCGAGATCGACGCCTTCCGCAAATATTGCCTGATGAATGGGCTCGACGATATCGGCCTGACCCTGCGCCACGCGGACGATATCCGCGCCTTCGAAGAGCGTCATTTGAACAATCAGCCCTGGCTCGCCAACGTCATCTAATCGATAAAAATATGAAAATTGCAATCTTACCCGGCGACGGCATCGGTCCTGAAATCGTCGCGCAAGCCGTCAAGGTCTTGAATGTGCTGGGCGAATCGTTCGAGCTGGAAAGCGCGCCCGTGGGCGGCGCCGGCTATGCGGCCCATGGCCACCCGCTGCCGGAAGGCACGCTGGCGCTGGCCAAGGCGGCCGATGCCGTGCTGTTCGGTGCCGTGGGCGACTACCAGTACGACAATCTGGAGCGTCAGTTCCGTCCCGAGCAGGCGATTTTGGGCCTGCGCAAGAACCTGGGCCTGTTCGCCAACCTGCGTCCGGCCATTCTGTACCCGGAACTGGCGGGTGCCTCGACCCTGAAGCCGGAAGTGGTGTCGGGCCTGGACATTTTGATCATCCGCGAATTGACGGGCGACATTTATTTTGGCCAGCCCCGCGGCGTGCGCGAGTGCCCGGACGGCCCGTTCAAGGGCCAGCGCGAAGGTTACGACACCATGCGCTATGCGGAAGGCGAAATCCGCCGCATCGCCCACGTGGCTTTCCAGGCGGCGCAAAAGCGCGACAAGCGCCTCACCAGCGTGGACAAGGCGAACGTGCTGGAAACGTTCCAGTTCTGGAAAGACATCGTCATCGACGTGCACAAGGAATACCCGGATGTTGCGCTCGATCATATGTATGTCGATAACGCGGCCATGCAGCTGGTGCGGGCGCCGAAGAAATTCGACGTCATGGTGACCGGCAACATGTTCGGCGACATCTTGTCGGACGCGGCCGCCATGCTGACGGGTTCGATCGGCATGCTGCCGTCGGCCTCGCTGGACGCCAACAACAAGGGCCTGTACGAGCCATCGCACGGTTCGGCGCCCGATATCGCGGGCAAGGGCATCGCCAATCCGCTGGCGACGATCTTGTCGGCCGCCATGATGCTGCGCTATTCGCTCAACCGCGAAGAGCAGGCAAACCGCATCGAAACGGCCGTGAAGCAGGTGCTGGCGCAGGGCTTGCGCACGGCCGATATCCATGAAGCGGGCACGACTTTGGTCGGTACCGAGGCCATGGGTGATGCAGTTGTAAAAGCACTGGGATAAAATAGTCTAATGACGGCAGTCGCCGTCTCATCTTGAGGAATGGTAATGAAATTAGTTGGCTTGGTAGGTTGGCGCGGTATGGTCGGTTCGGTCCTGATGCAGCGCATGCAGGAAGAGGGCGATTTCGCCCACATCGAACCGGTGTTTTTCACCACCTCGAACACGGGCGGCGCGGCGCCGGCCATGGCGAAGAATGAAACCATCCTCAAGGATGCCAACAACATCGCCGAACTGTCCAAGTGCGACATCATCATTTCCTGCCAGGGCGGCGACTACACGAGCGCCGTCTTCCCGCAGCTGCGCGCAGCGGGCTGGAATGGCTACTGGATCGATGCGGCCTCGACCTTGCGCATGGAAAAAGACGCCGTCATCGTGCTCGACCCCGTCAACCTGCACGTCATCAAGGATGCGCTGGGCAAGGGCGTCAAGAACTATATCGGCGGCAATTGCACCGTGTCGTGCATGATGATGGGCCTGGGTGGCCTGTTCCAGCACGACCTGATCGACTGGATGACGTCGATGACGTACCAGGCGGCATCGGGCGGCGGCGCGCAGCACATGCGCGAACTGCTGACGCAATTCGGCACCATCAACGGTTCCGTCAAGGCGCTGCTGGACAACCCCGCTTCCGCCATCCTGGAAATCGACCGCCAGGTGCTGGCCACCCAGCACAGCTACTCCCCGGATGAAATCAAGCAATTCGGCGCGCCGCTGGCCGGCAACCTGATCCCGTGGATCGACAAGGACCTGGGCAACGGCCAGTCCAAGGAAGAGTGGAAGGCCGGCGCGGAAACCAACAAGATCCTGGGCCGCGGCATCGATTTCGGCACGAAGGAAATCCCGGTCGACGGCCTGTGCGTGCGCATCGGCGCCATGCGCTGCCATTCGCAAGCCTTGACCATCAAGCTGAAAAAAGACGTGCCGCTCGATGAAATCAACGACATCATCGCCAGCAACAACCAATGGGTGAAATTCGTGCCGAACACGCGCGAAGCGTCCGTGCGCGACCTGTCGCCGGCAGCCGTCACGGGCAGCCTGACGATTCCCGTCGGCCGCGTGCGCAAGATGAGCATGGGCGGCGAATACCTGTCCGCGTTCACCGTGGGCGACCAATTGCTGTGGGGCGCGGCCGAGCCGCTGCGCCGCATGCTGCGTATTTTGTTGGACGCATAACGGCAATTAATTGCTGATCCAGATCAAGCCGGGGCTGTTTTACCGGCTTTTTTTTCGTCCTGAGCCCGTCAAGGCTCAACCATGCGGAGCTTGCATAGCTCTGGGCATGATGATATGTTGATACCTCTGGAAAAGTAACAGTTTTCCCATGTCAACTAAGATGCCGCCAACTATGCCTGTACACACTCGTCCCCGGGTCGCCTCCCTTGCCATTAAAACACTCAGCAGCGCTGTCGCCTGTGCGGTGTTATTGTCACCGGCGGTATCCGCAGCCGAGCTGGGCAAGATCACGGTGCTGTCCGCCGCCGGCCAGCCGCTGCGCGCCGAGGTCGAATTATCGGCCGTCAAGCCAGGTGAGGCTTCGAGCCTGCTGGCCAAGCTGGCGCCGCCGGACGCCTACCGCCAGGCCAACGTGGAATTCAATCCCGCCCTGAACGCGTTGACGTTTGCCGTGGAAAACCGCAACGGCAAGTCCTTCATCCGCATCAGCTCGGCGCAACCGGTGGCCGAACCCATGGTCGACCTGCTGCTGGAGCTGAGCAGCAAGAGCGGCCGCCAGGTGCGCGAATATGCGTTCGTGCTCGACACGCCCGAAGCGCGCCAGACGCGCGGCGCGCAAGTGACGGCGCCGGTCGAGCCAGGCAAGGCCAAGCCGGCCGCCGCCGAAGCGCCCGCGCCGAAGAAGGCGGCAGGCGAATACAAGGTCAAGGCGGGCGACACACTGAGCCGCATCGCCAGCGAACTGAAACCGTCGGGCGTGTCGCTCGACATGATGCTCGTCGCCCTGTACCGTGCCAATCCCGACGCCTTCAAGGGCGAGAACATGAACCGCATGCAGGCCGGGCGCATCCTGGCCGTGCCGGGTGCGGATACCGTGCGCGCCACCGGCGCGGCTGAAGCGAAGGGCATCGTGACGGCGCACGCCATCGATTTCGACGCCTACCGCAACAAGCTGGCAGGCCAGGTGTCGCAAAGCAAGCCGGCCAAGGCCGCGCAAGCGACGCAAAGCACGGCCGGCAAGATCGGCCCGACCAAGGTGCAGGAAAAACCGACGGCCGTGAGCGAGTCGCAAGACAAGCTGAAACTGTCGAAAGCGGAGCCGGCAGCCAAGTCGGCTGGCAAGAGCGCCGTTGCCAGCGAAGAAGACAAGATCGCCAAGGCGAAGCAGGTCGATGAAGCGGCCGCCCGCGTCAAGGAACTGGAAAAGAACGTCAGCGACCTGGAAAAGTTGATGGCGGTCAAGAGCAAGGCCATGGCCGACAAGAGCGCGCCAGCACCTGCCAAGCCGGCCGAGACTGCTGCCAGCGCTGCGGCCAGTGCCCCTGCCAGTGCCGTGGCCAGCGCGCCCGCCGAAGCGCAGCCGCCCGTGCCGAAGGCCAAGCCCGTGCCGCTGGTGAAGAAGCCATCGCCGCTGGAACCGACCTTCGCCGACAAGATCAGCGACCACCTGGGCGCCATCGGCATCGGCCTGGCCGCGCTGCTGGCCGCCGTGGCCGCGCTGGTGATCGCGCGCCGCCGCAAGGAGACGCCGCCGCCCGCCGAAGATATCGCCCCCGTGTTCGAGCCGGAAGCGCCAGTGGCGCCGCCGGCCGGCCTGGCGCCGGAAGATCAGCAGTCCGAAGCGAGCAACCACCTGTTCGGCACGGGCGCCGCCGCTGCCGGCGTGGCCGCCGCAGCGGGTGCCAGCATGCTCGACGCGAATGAAACGGATCCCGTCGCCGAAGCGGACGTGTATATCGCCTACGGCCGCGATGGCCAGGCGGAAGATATCCTCAAGGAAGCCTTGCGCATCCACCCCGAGCGCCATGCCGCCCGCTTGAAGTTGCTGGAAATCTATTCGGCCCGCAACGACGTGCGCGCGTTTGAAGACCAGGCCAGCGAGCTGTACAGCCTGACGCGCGGCCAGGGCGAAGAGTGGCCGCAGGCGGCCGCGCTGGGCCTGGCGCTCGATCCTTCCAATCCCTTGTATGGCGATACGGAAGACGACGCCGTCGTCAGTCTGAGCAAGGCTGCCGGCGACGACTTGCATGGCCAGAGCATGGACTTGCCGGACGATTTGTCTACTCCTGCGCCGCTGGCTGACCTGGCGCCGGCCGAACCGGTGTCCTCCGTGGCGGCCCGCGACGCGCGCGATCCGCTCGATTTTGACCTCGACAGCCTCGATTTCGAACCCGTTTCCACCAGCGACCCGATCGTCATGCCGGGGCCGGACAGCAAGCCTGTTTCTGCCGCGCAGGATGCGCACGATGTGCACTATGACGCCAGCATGGATTTCGGCCTGGACCTGGAGCCGCCAGCCGGTCCCGTGAACGGCGTGGGTGCCGGCCTGACGCCGTTGCCTGATCCGCTGAAGGACGTCGACCTGGCCCATTTCGACCTCGACGAGCCTGTCGCGCCCGCTGCCGCGCCGGTGGCGGCGGCCGAGCCTTCCATCGACAGCCTGTTTGACGATGCGCAAACGCCCGCCACCTTGCCGGAAGCCATACCGCCGGCGCAGGAATTCGACCTGTCCGGCATCGACCTGGACCTCAACGATGGCAAGACGGCCAGCGTGGGCGTGGACGACCCGCTGTCGGCCATCCACATGGAAATGGATACCAAGCTGGACCTGGCGATCGCTTACCAGGAAATCGGCGACAAGGAAGGCGCGCGCGAGCTGATCGATGAGGTCATCAAGGGTGGCAGCGAAGAGCAGGTGAAGAAAGCGAATACCATGAGAGCTTTGCTGAGCTAAGCACCTGATACGACGTCCATGGCTGCGTTGCACGGTCTCGCCGTACTATTCGTACTGTCTTCGACCGCGCGCCTTGCCCTGAACGCCGTCTCAGGCGCTTGTGTGGCCGGAAGGCGGGGCCGCCTTTGCGCCGGTATAATGCTTCGATGCAAAATATTACGACAGCAACGCCATTGAAGCGTATCGTCCTCGGCCTGCAGTACGACGGCACGGCCTGGCACGGATACCAGAAGCAGGAAGACGGGCAGACGGTGCAGGACCAGCTGGAAAACGCGCTGGAACAGTTTGCCCGCGTGCGCCTGGCCACCACCTGTGCCGGCCGCACGGACACGGGCGTGCATGCGCTCGAGCAAGTCGTGCATTTCGATACGGAATTGAACCGCGACGTGCACTCGTGGGTGCGCGGCGTCAACGCCTTCCTGCCGAAATCCATCGCCGTGCGCTGGGCCAAGGAACTCGAAGGCGATCCGACGGTCAATGACTTCTTCCACGCCCGTTTCAGCGCGCGCGCGCGCACCTATCATTATGTGTTGTATAACAACGCTACCCGTTCGCCGCTGGTGGAAGGGCGTGCCGGTTTCTTTTTCCGTCCGCTGGACGTGGAACTGATGCGGCAAGCCGTGCAGCCGCTGCTGGGCTGGCACGATTTCACGGCCTTCCGTGCCGCGCAATGCCAGGCCAAGTCGCCTGTCAAGCTGATGCATGACATCCGCATCGAGCGGCGCGGCGATTGCGTGATTTTTACGATTACAGCCAATGCCTTCCTGCACCACATGGTGCGCAACCTGGTCGGTTCGCTCGTCTACATCGGCACGGGACGCGAAAAACCGGACTGGCTCGGGCACTTGCTTGAAAGCAAGGATCGTCATGCGGCTGCGCCCACGTTCATGCCGGACGGCTTGTACCTGGCGCAGATCGATTACGATCCGAAATGGGCCTTGCCGCAAGACAGCAGCAGCGCATTGCCTTGGTTTTGATCTGCATCAACAAAGGATAGCCATGCCTCGCACACGCATCAAGATCTGCGGCCTGACCCGCGCCGAAGACATCCAGGCCGTCGTGGCGGCGGGCGCCGACGCCATCGGCTTCGTGTTTTATCCGAAAAGCCCCCGTTACGTCACGCCGCAGCAGGCGGCCAGCCTGATCGCGGCCATGCCGCCGTACGTGACGACGGTGGGCCTGTTCGTCAATGCCACCGTGGACGAGGTGAGGGCCACCAGGGCCGTGGCGCCATTGTCTCTGCTGCAATTTCATGGCGACGAGACGCCCGAACACAGCGCCGCGCTCGCTGGCGCCGTGAATACGCCGTTTACGCAAGTGTTCCGCGTCAAACCCGACACCTCCTTTGAAGATTTGCTAGAATACGAACAGCGCTATCGCGCCGCCAGTCCCTTGTTTTCGAGTCTTTTGCTCGATACCTATGTGGATGCCTACGGTGGCGCAGGAAAGGTATTTGATTGGTCCCTCATTCCAAAAGAACTCGCGCCTCGGGTCGTTTTAAGTGGTGGCTTGAGCGTACAAAACGCGACTGACGCAGTGGTGCGCGTGCGCCCTTACGCCGTCGACATCAGCAGTGGTGTCGAAGCGTCCAAGGGCATCAAGGACGCGTCCCGTGTCCGCGCGTTTATCGCCGCGGTGCAGGATGCCGATGCCATCATTGCCAGAGGAAACAACCATGAATGACCACACCACCGCGCCCGGCGCAGCCGCCGCATTGTTCCACGCCACCGATTACCCGTTTCCCGACCTGCGCGGCCACTTCGGCCCGTACGGCGGTTCCTTCGTTGCCGAAACGCTCACGCATGCGCTGGCCGAACTGAAGGAAGCGTATGCACGCTACAGCGTCGATCCGGAATTCCTCGAAGAATTCCGCTACGAGCTCAAGCATTTCGTCGGCCGTCCGTCGCCGATCTACCACGCCAAGCGCTGGTCCGAACTGGCGGGTGGCGCGCAAATCTATTTCAAGCGCGAAGACTTGAACCACACGGGCGCGCACAAGATCAATAACGTCATCGGCCAGGCCCTGCTGGCTAAGCGCATGGGCAAGCCGCGCATCATCGCCGAGACGGGCGCCGGCCAGCACGGCGTGGCCACGGCCACCATCTGCGCCCGCTTCGGCCTCGAATGCGTGGTCTACATGGGCAGCGAAGACGTCAAGCGCCAGGCGCAGAACGTGTACCGCATGAAATTGCTGGGCGCCACCGTCGTGCCCGTCGAATCCGGCTCCAAGACCCTCAAGGATGCGCTGAACGAAGCCATGCGCGACTGGGTCACGAATATCGAAAACACCTTTTATATCATCGGCACCGTGGCCGGCCCTCATCCGTATCCGATGATGGTGCGCGACTTCCAGTCCGTGATCGGCGAGGAATGCCTGGTGCAGATGCCTGAAATGACGGGCCGCCAGCCCGACTACGTGCTGGCCTGCATCGGCGGCGGCTCGAACGCCATGGGCATCTTTTACCCGTATATCGACCAGAAAGACGTGAAACTGATCGGCGTGGAAGCGGCCGGCGAAGGCCTGGACACGGGCAAGCACTCGGCCTCGCTGACGGCCGGTTTCCCGGGCGTGCTGCACGGCAACCGCACCTACCTGCTGCAGGATGAAAACGGCCAGATCATCGAGACGCATTCCGTCTCGGCCGGCCTCGACTATCCCGGCGTAGGCCCGGAACATGCGTGGCTGAAGGATTCGGGCCGCGCGCAGTATGTGTCGATCACGGATGAAGAGGCGCTGCAGGCGTTCCACGATTGCTGCCATATCGAAGGCATCATCCCGGCCCTGGAATCGTCGCACGCGCTGGCTTACGCGGCCAAGCTGGCGGCCACCTTGCCGAAAGATAAAATTGTATTGGCCAACCTGTCGGGCCGCGGCGACAAGGACATGCATACCGTGGCGGAACGCATGGGACTCAATTTCAGCTAAACAGCTGAAAAATCCCGCGCAGGTCGGATGAGCGCATAGCGCGCCATCCGACATCTCTCACCGATAACACGAAAGCTCGCCATGTCCCGTATCTCCGCCACCTTTGCCAACTTAAAATCCAACAACAAGACCGCCCTGGTCACTTTCATCACCGCCGGCGACCCCGGCCCTGACGCCACCGTGCCCCTGATGCACGCGCTCGTCGAGGGCGGCGCCGACGTGCTGGAACTGGGCGTGCCGTTTTCCGACCCCATGGCCGAAGGCCCCGTCATCCAGCGCGCCTGCGAACGGGCCTTGAAATTCAATGTCGGCATCCACGACGTGTTCGGCTATGTGCGCCAGTTCCGCGAAACGAACCAGACGACGCCCGTGGTGCTGATGGGCTATGCGAATCCCATCGAGCGCATCGGCAGCGCCGCATTTATTGATGCAGCGCAAGCGGCCGGCGCCGATGGCGCCATCGTCGTCGACTATCCGCCGGAAGAATGCGAGGAATTCGCGGCCGCCATGCGTGCTGCGGGCCTGGACCTGATCTTCCTGCTGGCGCCCACCTCGACCGAAGAGCGCATCGCGCAAGTGGCCAAGGTTGGCGGCGGCTTCAGCTATTATGTGTCGCTGAAAGGCGTCACAGGCGCCGGCAACATTGATACGGAACAGGTGGCAGAGCGCCTCGCGGCCATCCGCCAGCATGTAAAATTGCCTATCGGCGTGGGCTTCGGCATCCGCGATGGGGCCACGGCCAAGGCCGTTGCCAAGGTGGCCGATGCCGTCGTGATCGGCAGCCGCATCATCCAGGAGATTGAAAATGCCCCGGAAGGCGGCGCCGTCGACGCCGTGCGCAGCTTTACGGCAGGCATCCGCGCCGCACTGGACGCCTGAGCAAGCTTGCCGTTTACGCAATATGCGTTGGCGGCAAAGTTCGACAGCCCGGCGATAAACGGCTACACTTCGGCCACTGATTTGCCTGTTATTGTGCAATAGATAAAATTTTTGGTGGCGCCCTGCGGGACGTCGCCGTTTACCGTCTGCCGGGGGCGTCCACCGACGCTACCCCTACAAGGGCCCAAGGAGAAAATATGAGTTGGTTGGAAAAACTGCTGCCACCGCGCATACAGCGTTCTGATGCTGCCGCGCGCAAGACCATGCCGGAAGGCCTGTGGGTCAAATGCCCGTCGTGCGAAGCCGTGCTGTACCGTACGGACCTGGAATCGAATTTGCACGTGTGCCCGAAATGCGATCACCACATGCGCATCCGCGCGCGTGAACGCCTCGACAGCCTGCTCGACGCGGGCGGCCGCTATGAAATCGGCCAGGAAATCCTGCCTGTCGATACCCTGAAGTTCAAGGACAGCAAGAAATATCCGGACCGCCTGAAATCCGCCATGGAAGCGACGGGCGAGACGGATGCGATGGTCGTCATGGGCGGCGCCATCATGAGCCTGCCAGTGGTCGTGGCGTGCTTCGAATTCGAATTCATGGGCGGCTCCATGGGCTCCGTCGTGGGCGAGCGCTTCGTGCGCGGCGCGCAAATCGCGCTGGAACAGAAAGTGCCGTTCATTTGCATCACCGCCACCGGTGGCGCGCGCATGCAGGAAGGCTTGCTGTCCCTGATGCAGATGGCGAAAACCACGGCCATGCTGACCAAGTTGTCGGAAAAGAAATTGCCATTCATCAGCGTGCTGACCGACCCGACCATGGGCGGCGTGTCCGCCTCGTTCGCCTTCATGGGCGACGTGGTCATTGCTGAACCGAAAGCGCTGATCGGCTTTGCCGGCCCCCGCGTGATTGAAAACACCGTGCGCGAAAAACTGCCTGAAGGCTTCCAGCGCGCCGAGTTCCTCGTCACCAAGGGCGCCGTCGACATGATCGTCGACCGCCGCAAGATGCGCGAAGAAATCGCTCGTCTGCTGGCCTTGTTGCAAAACCAGGCCGTCGAAGTCTTGGCGTAACGCCAACGTAACAGGCCGGGCGGTGTCCGCAGGACACGCCCGGTTGCCACGCCACACCATCTCCGCGCCTCGCGTACTGTCTCCTCATCAAGAAGTCTCCCATGCACAAGCTCCCCACCACCTTGCCGGACTGGCTCGCCATGCTGGAAGCCCGCCATTCGGAAACCCAGATCAACATGGGCCTGGACCGCGTGCAAGCCGTCAAGGCGCGCATGCAGCTGGCGTTTACTTGCCCCGTGATCATGGTGGCGGGCACGAATGGCAAGGGTTCCACCTGCGCCATGCTGGAATCCGTGCTGTTGCGTGCCGGCTACAAAGTGGGGCTGTACATCAAGCCGCACTTTCTCGATTTTAACGAACGCGCCCGCGTGCTGGGCGAGATGGCCAGCGACGAACAGATCGTCGCCAGCTTCAACGCCGTCGAGGCCGTGCGGGGCGACACGCCGCTCACGTATTTCGAATTCACCACCCTGGCCATCCTGCACCTGCTGTCGCAGGCCAAGCTGGACGTGGCCATCCTGGAAGTGGGCCTGGGCGGGCGCCTCGACGCCGTCAACGTGATCGATGCGGACGTGGCCATCGTCACCAGCGTCGATATCGACCACACGGATTACCTGGGCGACACGCGCGAAGCGATCGGCTTTGAAAAGGCGGGCATCTTCCGCCCGGGCAAGGCGGCCATCTGCAGCGATCCCGTGCCGCCGCAATCCCTGATCGACCATGCCGAGGCCATCGGCGCCGACCTGTGGCTGATGGGCCGCGATTTCAATTATTCGGGCGACAAGCAGCAGTGGAACTACGGCGGACGCGAGCAGCGCCGCAATTCGCTCGCGTATCCAAGCTTGCGCGGCGCCAACCAGATCCTCAACGCGACGGCCGTGCTGGCCGCGCTGGAAGTGCTGAAGCTGAAACTGCCCGTGGGCGCGCAGGAAGTGCGCACGGGCCTCGTGACGGTGGAGCTGCCGGGCCGCTTCCAGGTCTTGCCTGGCCGCCCCAGCGTGATCCTTGATGTAGCGCATAACCCCCACGCGGCGTCGGCGCTGAACCAGAACCTGGGCAATATGGGTTTCCACCCGTACACCTATGCCGTGTTCGGCTCCATGCTGGACAAGGATATCGATGGCGTATTGGCCGCGATGAGCGAACACGTCGACCACTGGTGCCTGACGGGCTTGCCTTCGCCGCGCGCGGCCACGGCTTCCGAGCTGGCCGCCAAGGTGCAGATCATGCTGGAAGATAAGCCCGACAGCAGTGAGCATACTGTATCTATTTTCGATGATCCGGCACAAGCTTTTGCAAATGCAATGAGCCGGGCCGGTGAGAATGATAGAATTGTGGTCTTTGGTTCTTTCCTCACCGTTGCCGGCGTGATGAAGGCCCGAAAATCCTCACTTCACTGAAACGCACTCGACTGAAAATCACGCATGGGCTTGTTCTCGAAACTGTTTAAAAACAAGCAAGAATCCTCTGGCGAAGACAGCGGCTTTTATGTCCCTGGCGAAGCACAGTCGCCGACCCGCAAACGCGCCGCCAACACCTCCGGTGGCGGCGGATCGCGCCGTGGCGGCAAGGAAGCGCCGGATCCGGTCTTGCCTGAAAAAAAGCGCGCACGCCGCCGCCTGGTCGGGGCCATCGCCCTGGCCCTGGGCGTGGCTGTCGGCTTGCCGATGCTGCTCGATTCCGAGCCGAAGGCGCCGTTCAACGATATCGCCATCGATATTCCGTCGAAGGAAAAGGCCGTAGCGCCTGCACCGGCACCCGTGCCGGCCGTTCCGGCCCGGGCCGCATCGAATGGCCTGGACCAGTCCGAGGAAATCGTCGACGCGCCCCTGCCGCCTGCGGCCAAGCCGACGCAGGCACCGGCACCCGTGCTGGCCGCCGTCCAGCCTGCGCCGGTCAAGCCAGCCTACGTGGAACCGAAACCCGAGCCCAAGCCGGTCAAGGTGGAACCAAAACCGGAACCGAAGCACGAAACCAAGCCGGAACCCAAGGCCGAGCCGAAACACGAGTCCAAGCCTGAACCCAAGCATGAAGTAAAACCGGAAGCCAAGCCCGAGACTAAGCCTGCCAAGCCGGCGCAATCGGCCGACGATGCCGCGCGCGCGCTGGCCATCCTGGAAGGCAAGCCGCAGGACAAGCCACAAGAGAAAGCGCACGACGCCGGCAGCGGCAAGTTCGTGGTGCAGGTGGCGGCGCTGGCGACGCAGGACAAGGTTGACGAATTGCAGGACAAGCTGCGCGAAGCGGGCATCAAGTCATACACGCAGAAAGTCTCCAGCCCGGCGGGCGAACGTATCCGCGTGCGCGTGGGACCGTTCGGCAGCCGCGAAGACGCCGAAAAGACCCGCGCCAAGCTGCAAAAGCTGGGCCTGGGCGGCAGCCTGGTACCGGCGTGATGTTGCAAGGCTGAACGGGCGTGACGATCTTCGATTACCTGGTGCTGTTCGTGCTGGTGACGTCCGTGCTGATCAGCATGATGCGCGGCCTGGTCAAGGAAATACTGTCACTGGTCAGCTGGGTCGTGGCTTTTGTCATTGCCAATGCCTATGGCGCCACCCTGGCGAAATTCCTGCCGGAAGCCGTGCCGGGCGAAGCCATCCGTTTGTTGCTGGCTTTCGTGGTGCTGTTCATCGGTGTGCGTATTTTGATGGGATTGCTGTCCATGACGGTCGACGCGCTGGTCAAGGTGACGGGCCTGAGCCTGGCCGACCGCACCCTGGGCAGCCTGTTCGGCGTGGCGCGGGGCCTTGTGATCGTGCTGACCGCCGTCATCTTGTGTGGCATGACGTCCATACCGCAGCAGCCATTCTGGAAAAACGCGCAGCTCAGCCCGCTCGCGGAGCAGGGCGCGCGCGCCATCAAGCCTTATCTGCCTGCCGCTTACGCGCAGCATGTGAAATTTTGAATTTTTTTAAAATCAGTAGCACAGTTTAGGAGCACACCATGTGTGGCATCGTCGGCGTCGTTTCCCATCAACCTGTCAATCAATTGCTCTATGATGCATTGTTGCTCCTGCAACATCGCGGTCAGGACGCGGCAGGGATTGCGACCAATCACAGCAGTATGTTTTCCATGCACAAGGCCAATGGCCTCGTGCGTGACGTCTTCCGTACGCGCAACATGCGTTCGCTGCAAGGCACGACGGGCATCGGCCATTGCCGCTACCCGACGGCCGGTTCGTCGAGCGAAGAGGAAGCACAGCCGTTCTATGTGAATGCGCCGTTCGGCATCACCCTGGCGCACAACGGCAACCTGACCAACTGGGAACAGTTGAAGCTGGAAATGTTCAAGAACGACCGCCGCCACATCAACACCGATTCCGATTCGGAAGTGCTGCTCAACGTGCTGGCGCATGAAATCCAGGAAGCGACGACGGGCCTGAACCTGGACCCGGAAGCCATCTTCAAGGCTGTCACCGTGCTGAACCGCCGGGTCAAGGGCGGCTACGCTGCCGTGGCCCAAATCGCCGGCGTGGGCTTGCTGGCCTTCCGCGACCCGCACGGCATCCGTCCGCTGTGCCTGGGCATCAATGAAACGGAGCAGGGTCCCGAATACCTGATCGCTTCCGAATCCGTGGCCCTGGAAGGCATGGGCTTCCGCTTCGTGCGCGATATCGGTCCCGGCGAAGCCGTCTTCATCGATGCTGACAAGCAATTGCACAGCGCCCAGTGCGCCGACAATGCCAGCCTGAACCCGTGCGTATTCGAATTCGTCTACCTGGCCCGTCCCGATTCCGTCATCGACGGCGCCTCCGTGTACGCCACGCGCCTGAAAATGGGCGAATACCTGGCCGAAAAGATCCGCGCCGAATTGCCTGGCGTACATATCGACGTGGTCATGCCGATTCCCGATTCCTCGCGTCCGGCCGCCATCCAGCTGGCCATGGCGCTGAACATCGAATACCGCGAAGGCTTCATCAAGAACCGCTACATCGGCCGCACCTTCATCATGCCGGGCCAGGCGGCGCGCAAGAAGTCCGTGCGCCAGAAGCTCAACGCGATTCCGTCCGAATTCAAGGATAAAGTGGTGCTGCTGGTCGACGATTCCATCGTGCGCGGCACCACCAGCCGTGAAATCGTGCAGATGGCGCGCGAAGCGGGCGCGACGAAGGTCATCTTCGCTTCGGCCGCGCCACCGGTGATTTACCCGAACGTGTACGGCATCGACATGCCGACGCGCGACGAACTGATCGCCTACGGCCGCACGACGGAAGAAGTGTGCCGTGAAATCACGGCCGATTACCTCGTGTACCAGGATATCGGCGCGCTGAAACAGGCTATCGCCGACGTCAACCCGGCTCTGACCAACTTCGAGGCTTCGTGCTTCGATGGCGTGTACGTGACGGGCGACGTATCGCAGGAATACCTGGACCGCCTGGAATATGCGCGTCACCATCCGAAGGCGGCAGCGCCCGAAGATACGCCGCGTTCCCAGCTGAACCTGAACCTGGCGACAACAGAAGCATAAGTAAGCTGCCCGGCCGATGCCGGGCATTTTTTTCTCCGCGATCATGAACGATAAAAAAAACTACGGCTTTACCACCACCATCCTGCATAACGACCGCCGCAAGGGCATCGAACATGGCTCCCTGCACAAGCCCGTGCACACTTCCGTTGCCTTTGGTTACGCCGATGCGCGCCAGCTCGCTTCCGTGTTCCAGGGCAAGGAACCGGGTTTCCGCTATGGCCGCCAGGGCAATCCGACCGTTTCCGCGCTGGAAGACAAGGTCAACAAGATGGAAGACGGCGTGGCGACCCTGTGCTTCGCCACCGGCATGGGCGCCATCGGTGCCGTGGTGCAATCCTTGCTGCGCGCGGGCGACCATGTCGTGTCGTCGGCCTTTTTGTTTGGCAACACCAACAGCCTGTGGCAAACGGTGACGGGGCAGGGCATCGCCGTGTCGTTCGTCGACGCCACCGATGTGGCCAATGTGGCGGCCGCAATCACGCCGGCCACGCGGATTGTTTTCGTGGAAACTATTGCCAATCCGCGCACGCAGATCGCCGACCTGAAGAAGATCGGTGACTTGTGCCGCGAGAAGGGCATCCTGTACATCGTCGACAATACGATGACGACGCCATACCTGTTCCGTCCCAAAGCCGTGGGCGCGGGCCTGGTGGTCAATGCCTTGACGAAATCCATCGGCGGCCACGGCAATGCGCTAGGCGGCAGCTTGACGGACACGGGCGTGTTCGACTGGACGCAGTATCCGAACATTTTCGAGAATTACAAGAAGGCGGCGCCCGCACAGTGGGGCATCGCGCAAATCCGCGCCAAGGCCTTGCGCGACTTCGGCGCGTCCCTGGGGCCGGAAGCGGCGCACCATATCGCCGTCGGCGCGGAAACCATGGCCTTGCGCATGGACCGCACCTGTTCGAACGCCCTGGCGCTGGCCACCATGCTGCAGGCGGACCCGAGAGTGGCGGCCGTGCATTACCCGGGCCTGGCGTCGCACCCGCAGCACGCGCTGGCGACGGACTTGTTCCGCAGCTATGGCTCGCTGTTCAGCTTTGAATTAAAGGACGGCATCGACTGCTTCGATTTCCTCAATCGTCTCAATCTTGCCATTCCCGCCAGCAACCTCGGCGACACGCGCACCCTCGTCATTCCCGTCGCCCACACGATTTTCTACGAAATGGGTGCCGAGCGGCGCGCCAGCATGGGCATCGCCGAGTCGCTGATCCGCGTCTCCGTCGGCATCGAGGATGAGGCCGATTTGCTGGACGACTTCAAAAACGCGCTGGACGCCTAAACAGCCGCGCAGCATATAAAAAGGGCCGCAACAGTCATGCTGTTGCGGCCCTTTTTACATGCGGTGGTTCAATGCCAGCTGCGCATCAAGCCGACAGCCAGCCCTTCCAGGGCAAACTCATCTTCCGGCGACACGGTAATCACCTTGAAGTCCGGGTTTTCCGGCAGCAATTCGATGACGGAACCCGTCTTCTTGTAGCGCTTGACTGTGACTTCGTCGCCGATGCGGGCCACGACGATCTGGCCATTCTTGGCGCTGTCGACCTTCTTGACGGCCAATAAGTCGCCATCCATGATGCCGGCGTCGCGCATGGACCAGCCGCGCACCTTCAGCAGGAAGTCGGGCTTGGCCGAAAACAGGGCCGGGTCCACGTTGTAGCTCGCTTCCAGGTTTTCCTGCGCCAGGATGGGCGAACCTGCTGCTACCCGGCCGATCAGGGGCAGCGACATCAGCAGCGCTGCCGGCACCTTCGATGGCAGCGCTTCGGCGGCGGCGCCGATCAGGCGGATGCCGCGCGAGGTGCCGGGTGAAATCTCGATCGCGCCCTTGCGGGCCAGGGCCTGCAAATGCTCTTCGGCCGCGTTGGCCGATTTGAAACCCAGTTCATTGGCGATTTCGGCACGGGTGGGAGGGAAGCCCGTGTTTTCAATCGCGTCCTTGATCAGGTTCAGGATTTGTTCTTGTCGTGCTGTCAGCTTGATCATGAGCGGTGGGTGCATACTAAAATGCTGTCTATATGAACAGTCTGTATTTTTGTACAGTATCGCCCACTATGCAAGGGGATTTCCGTGTTTTAGGCGAATTTCGCAAGAAATACTTGTCCACGGGCGGAAAGCACGGTGGCGCGCGGGCTTTTCGGGCCCATGTGGAAGGAATGATTGAAACGTTTGCAAAAGGCGGTTATAATCTTCGGCTGACCTTCCCACACCCGTCTTGACGCCGGGGTGGGCGATTATCAATCCGACCTGAAGGAGTTTGCATGCGTCATTATGAAATAGTCTTTATCGTCCATCCGGACCAAAGCGAGCAAGTGCCCGCGATGATCGAACGCTACAAAGCCAGCGTAACCACCCGCGGCGGTTCGGTTCACCGCGTGGAAGATTGGGGCCGCCGTCAAATGGCTTACTCGATCCAAAAGCTGCCTAAAGCACACTACATCTGCCTGAACATCGAATGCGACAACGAGACCCTGGTCGAGTTGGAAACAGCATTCAAATTCAATGATGCCGTGTTGCGTCACCTGACCGTTAAAATGAAGAAAGCTGAAACAGCTCCTTCGCCGATGATGAAATCGGTACAACGCGAAGACGCGGCCAAAAGCCACCGCACCGAAGCACCAGCAGCCGCTCCAGCCGCAGCAGCAGCTTAATTCTTGACCAGGATCGTGCGCTGAACCAGCTACAAGTAACCGCCATCATTGCCGAGCGCGAAATATTGCGCTATACCCCGGCAGGGTTGCCGATTGTGAATGCAGTATTGCAACACAGTTCGCAGCAGATGGAAGCAGGGATTGCCCGTTTGACCGAGTTTGATGTTGCCGCGCTAGCCGCTGGCGAAATCTCAGGCCGGTTCAGTCAGGCAAACTTGGGCGGGGTGTATCAGTTCACGGGTTTCCTGGCCAGGAAGAGCCGCAACAGCAAGAGTTTGGTGTTTCACATCATTGATTTTAGTGCAGTCAATTCTGACTAGCGCATTTTAGATACAGGAGCCTGACATGGCATTCGGTAAAAAGTTCGACAAAAATAAGCTCAAGCTTAAAGAAAAACGCAAACAGCAAAACCCGTTGTTCAAACGCAAGAAGTTCTGCCGCTTCACCGCAGCTCACGTTGAGCAAGTCGACTACAAAGACGTCGACACGCTGAAAGACTTCGTCCAAGAAAACGGCAAGATCATGCCAGCACGCCTGACCGGTACCAAAGCGCACTACCAGCGCCAAGTTGACACCGCAATCAAGCGCGCTCGCTTCCTCGCGCTGCTGCCATACACCGATCTGCACCACGCTTAATCGGTCAGATATTCCTGGAGAAGAACTATGCAAATCATTCTGTTAGAAAAAGTTGTTAACGTCGGTAACCTCGGCGAAGTCGTCAAAGTCAAAGACGGTTACGCACGTAACTTCCTGATCCCGCAACGCCTGGCACGTCGTGCTACGGCAACCGCTGTGGCTGAATTCGAAGTCAAGCGCGCCGAACTGGAAAAAGCTGCTGCCGCTAAACTGGCCGCATCGCAAGCCCAGGGCGAAAAACTGAGCGGCCTGACCGTTCAAGTTGCTCAAAAAGCTGGTGTTGATGGCCGTCTGTTCGGTTCCGTCACCAACTTCGACATCGCTGAAGCGCTGACCAAGCAAGGTTTTGCTGTTGAAAAAGCACAAATCCGCATGCCTACCGGCCCGCTGAAGATCGTTGGCGAGCACAACGTTTCGGTTGCTCTGCATACCGACGTGGTTGTGGAAGTTGTTATCGCTGTCGTTCCAGACGCGAACGCGTAATCGTCTGCGGGCCTGGCCCGCAAGCGTTGCCGCACTATGAAAAGCCGGGTTCGCCCGGCTTTTTTGTGGCCTTTTTTTCGCTCAATTTCAGCCCTTTATTTTTGCCAGCACGCCGAAGCGGGTATAATTCGCGCCATGAACGCCCCCTCTGATCCGCAACTGGATTCCCTCCGTATTCCGCCGCATTCGATCGAAGCAGAACAATCCGTTATCGGTGGTCTGCTGCGCGACAATGCCGCATATGACCGCATCGCCGACTTCATGCATGCGGAGGATTTCTATCGCTATGACCATCGCATCATCTTCGAGCAAATCGTCAAGATGGTTAACGCTTCCAAGCCAGCCGATGTCATTACTGTTTTTGAAACCCTGACCCAGCTCGGCAAGGCCGATGATGTGGGCGGACTCGCTTACCTGAACGCCATGGCGCAAAACACGCCATCGGCCGCGAACATCCGGCGCTACGCCGAGATCGTGCGCGACCGCGGCGTGCTGCGTAAACTCATCACCGTCGCCGACGATATCTCCGGCACGGCCTTCAGCCCGCAGGGCAAGGAAGTCAAGCAGATGCTTGACGAGGCCGAATCGAAGATTTTCGCCATCGCCGAAGAGGGCGCGCGCGGCGCCCAGGGCTGGACCGCCATCCAGCCCCTGCTGACGCAAGTGGTCGAGCGCATCGACGAACTGTACAGCCGCGACAATCAGAGTGAAATCACGGGCGTGCCCACGGGTTTCATCGACCTCGACCGCATGACCTCCGGTCTGCAGCCGGGCGACCTGGTGATCGTGGCGGGCCGTCCGTCGATGGGCAAGACGGCGTTTTCCGTCAACATCGGCGAAAACGTGGCCATCGACAGCGGCTTGCCCGTGGCCGTGTTCTCGATGGAGATGGGCGGCGCCCAGCTGGCCATGCGTATGCTGGGCTCCGTCGGACAGCTCGACCAGCATCGCCTGCGCACGGGCCGCCTGAACGACGAAGACTGGCCGCGCCTGACGAATGCGATCCAGAAGATGAACGACGCGCAGTTGTACATCGATGAAACGCCGGCCTTGAATTCCATCGAGTTGCGCGCCCGATCGCGCCGTTTGTCGCGTCAATGCGGCAAGCTGGGCCTGATCATCGTCGATTACTTGCAGCTGATGTCGGCCAATACGCCGGGCGACAACCGCGCCACGGAGATTTCCGAGATTTCACGGGGCTTGAAAGGCCTGGCGAAAGAACTCGGTTGCCCCGTGATTGCGCTGTCCCAGCTGAACCGCTCGCTGGAGCAACGCCCGAACAAACGTCCTGTCATGTCCGACTTGCGCGAATCGGGCGCTATTGAGCAGGATGCCGACGTGATCCTGTTCATTTACCGCGACGAGGTGTATAACCCCGACTCGCCGGACAAGGGAACGGCCGAAATCATCATCGGTAAACAACGTAACGGTCCAATCGGCAGCATCCGCCTCACCTTCATGGGGCAGTACACCAAATTTGGCAATTACAGTGGTGGCCTGGCGCTTTACCAAGGCGACTAACACAGCAGCACTGATATTCCATTGGCCGCCCCTTCATCAAAAGGGGCGGCTTTCTGTAGTAAATAACACGACTCAATGCTTAACGGAGAATGACATGTTTGGACGCTTGATGCCCACTGAGGGCAAGTTTTTTGAATTGTTTAACCAGCACGCGGAATTGTGCGTCAAGGGCGCCAAAGAGATGCTCGGCCTGATGACCAATTTCGATGACCTGGAAAACCGCGTGCATGCGATCGAAAGCATCGAGAAACAGGCGGACAAAGTCACCTACGCCACCGTGGAAATGCTGCACAAGACCTTCATCACGCCGATCGACCGCGATGACATCCATCAGCTGATCACGCGCCAGGACGATATCCTCGACCTGCTGGAAGATGCGGCGCAAACCGTCTCGCTGTACGACCTGAAGGCCGTCACGCCGGAAGCCAAGCGCTTGGCCGAACTGGTACTGGCCTGTACCGAAAAAGTGCGCGACGCCGTCGCCATGCTGCACAACATGGACAACTCGCGCAAGATCGTCGCCATCTGCGAAGAGATCGACCGCCTGGAATCGGACGCCGACCACGTGATGCGCGCCGCCATGTCCAAGCTGTTCCGCGACGAGCCGGACGTGCGCAACCTGATCAAGCTGAAAGCGATCTACGAAATTCTGGAAACCGTGACCGACCGTTGCGAAGATGTGTCCAATATTATCGAAGGCATCATCGTCGAAAACGCGTAAGCGTTGGGCCTGTCCTGAACCAGAATCAGAAAAGAAACTACAATGACCATACAAATCAGCATCTACGTGCTAGGCCTGTTGATCGTCCTCGCACTGCTGTTTGACTTCATGAACGGCTTCCACGATGCCGCCAACGCGATCGCCACGGTGGTCTCGACGGGCGTATTGAAACCGCAGACCGCGGTTGCCATGGCCGCCACGTTCAACTTCGTCGCCATCTTCGTGTTCCACCAGCTGACCGTGGCCGCCACGGTGGGAAAGGGGACCATTGACCCGGCGGTGATCGACCAGTACGTGATCTTCGGCGCGCTGATGGGCGCCATCTTCTGGAATTTGTTTACCTGGTACTACGGGATTCCTTCGTCGTCCTCGCACGCGCTGATCGGCGGCTTGGTGGGCGCCGCCGTCGCCAAGTCCGGCACGGGCGCGCTGGTCGCGGCCGGCCTGTGGAAAACGGTGGCCTTCATCGTGATCGCACCGGTGCTGGGCTTTGTATTCGGTTCCATCATGATGCTGCTCGTGTCGTGGATCTTCGTGCGTTCGACGCCGCGCAAGGTCGACAAGTGGTTCCGCCGCCTGCAGCTGGTATCGGCCGCCGCCTACAGCCTGGGTCACGGCGGCAACGATGCGCAAAAAACCATCGGCATCATCTGGATGCTGCTGATCGCCGCCGGCTACTCGAGCGCGGCCGATGCCATGCCGCCGATGTGGGTCATCATCTCGTGCTACACGGCCATCAGCTTCGGCACCCTGTTCGGTGGCTGGCGCATCGTCAAGACCATGGGTCAGAAGATCACCAAGTTGAAACCGGTCGGCGGCTTCTGCGCCGAAACGGGCGGCGCGATCACCCTGTTCGTCTCGACGGCGCTGGGCATTCCCGTGTCGACCACGCACACCATCACGGGCGCCATCGTCGGCGTCGGCTCGTCGCAAAAAATGTCGGCCGTACGCTGGGGCGTGGCGGGCAATATCGTCTGGGCCTGGATCTTCACGATTCCCGCGTCGGCCTTCGTCGCAGCAGTCGCGTGGTGGATTGGCCACCACATCATGTAATGGATAGCCAACGCCAGTAAAAAGGGAGCCTCGCGGCTCCCTTTTTTTATGCGCCGGCCAGTTCCACCGTCAGCCCCTCGTAGGCAAGGAACACTTGCAGGCCATTGAGGCGGCTGCTGTAGCGCCCCATCACGTCGGCAAACACGGCTTCGAGCTGCTCGTCGCTGCGGGTCGGTTCGTGGTGGGTGCAGTACAGGCGCCGCGCGCCGCAGCGCAGGGCGAGGTCGAAGGCGGCGTCGAAGGTGCCGTGGCCCCAGCCCTGCTTGCCCGGGTATTCCTCGCGCGTGTACGAGCAATCCATGATCAGCGCATCGACGCCGGCGACCAGCGCGTCGATGCCGGCCTGGCGCTGCGCATTGCGCGCCGCGCAGGCCGCGTGCTCGGCATGGCCGGGCGGATGCAGGTTGTAGAACGGTTCATGGTCGCCGCTGAAAAACAGCGCGGCGCCGCCGCAGTCGATGCGGTAACCGAGATTGACGACAGGGTGGTTCATTTCCGCGCCGCGCACGCGCGCGCCACCCACCTCGACGGCTTCGCCGGGCGCCAGGGTGTGGTACTCGATGCTGGCCGCCATGGCCGCTTCGCTGACAGGAAAATAGCTGCCTTGCAGCTGCACCGCCATCACGTGCTCGATGCCGCGCCCGCTGATGGCGTCAAAGGCGCCATGCAGGCGCATGCGGTTGCCGGCCACGAACAGGGGCGAAAACATGGGCAGGCCGTGGATGTGGTCCCAGTGGCTGTGCGTAATGAAGACGTGCGCGTCGACGGGCTCGCCCGGCGGCAGTTGCTGCGCCAGCGAGAAGATGCCGCTGCCCGCATCGAGGATGATCAGGCTATCGTTGTCGGTGCGTACTTCGATGCACGTGGTGTTGCCGCCATAGCGCGCCGTGCGCGGGCCGGGAGAGGGGATGGAGCCGCGCACGCCCCTGAACGTGAATTTCATTCAGTACCTTGTTACGGTGTAATTATTGTTGATTCTATTCTAATTAATGAGATTGGCGGCAACATTTATGCGTGTTGCAATACGGCAAGTTATTTCAATTTGTTGCAACTAAGTAATGTACAGTGCGCAGGGTGGCCGTTACACTGGCGCTTGCCGACTTCCCCTTTTTTGCTTGCCCATTACCTGATTGCCACCAACATGCCTCAGTTGCACCCTGAGAAAATCGCCCACAGACTGGAGCAATTGACCGAACTCAGTGTCGCGCTTGGCCATGGCCTGGGCGGCGAAGGGCACGATATCGGCGCGCTGTTGCAGCGCATCGTGCTGCTGGCAAAAAGCATGAGCGGCGCCGATGGCGCCACCCTGTACCGGCCCATGGCCGGGGGCCGCCAGCTGGCGTTCGACATCAGCGTCAACGACAGCCTGGGCATCGCGCAGGGCGCCGACATGGGCTTGCCTGGCGTGCCCCTGTTTGACGATGTCGGCCAGCCGAACCTGGCGTCGGTGGCCGCGTATGCGGCGAACCTGCGCCGCAGCGTGAATATCGCCGACGTGTATCGCGACGAGGGCTTCAATTTTTCCGGCATGCGCGAGTTCGACCGCCACCACGGTTACCACACGCAATCGATCCTGACGGTGCCCATGAGCGACCACGAGGGCGACCTGATCGGCGTACTGCAACTGGTCAATGCCAAGGATGGCGAGACGGGCCAGGTGCGCGCCTTTTCCTCCACCGACCAGCGCTTCATCGAGGCGCTGGCCGCCCAGGCAGGCGTGGCGCTGACGAATCAATTGCTCATTTCGCAGCTGGAAGAGCTGCTCGAATCGCTCGTTACCCTGATCAATATCGGCATCGATGAAAAGTCGCCGTACACGGGTCGCCACTGCCAGTTCGTGCCCGAGCTGACGATGCTGCTGGCGGACGCCGCGCACGCCACGCAAACGGGGCCGCTGGCCGATTTCCGGCTCAGCGACAACGAGCGCAAGCAGCTGTGGCTGGCCGGGCTGCTGCATGACTGCGGCAAGATCACCACGCCCGTGCACGTGGTCGACAAGGCCACCAAGCTGGAAACCATTTTTGATCGCATCGCCCTGATCGACACGCGCTACGAAGTGCTGCTGCGCGACGCCGAGATCGCGGCCTTGCGCCAGCAGGCGGCGCAGCCGCAGCAAAAGGACGCCATCGCCCGCGCGCTGGCGCAGGAGCAGGCGGCGTTGCGCGCAGAGCGCGACTTCATTCGCACGGTCAACGTCGGCGGCGAGAGCATGGCGCAGGCCGACCAGGAGCGCGTGCGGCAGATCGCCAGGCGCCGCTGGCGCGCGGCCGATGGCGAACTGCGCGATTTCCTCGACGCCGATGAGACGGAAAACCTGACCATCCGCGCCGGCACCCTGACGGCGGCCGAGCGGGCCATCGTCAACAACCATATCAGCGTGTCGATCCGCATGCTCGAAGCGCTGCCGTGGCCCAAGCACCTGCAGAAGGTGCCGGAATACGCGGGCGGCCACCACGAGCGCATGGATGGCAAGGGCTATCCGCGCGGGCTGACGAAAGAGCAGATGTCGGTGCCGGCGCGGCTGATGGCGATTGCCGATATTTTCGAGGCGCTGACGGCGCGCGACCGGCCCTACAAAAAGGGCAAGCCGCTGTCCGAATCCCTGCGCATCCTTGGCAATTTCAGCCTGAACGGGCATATCGACCCGGAGCTGTTCGACGTTTTCATCCGCAGCAAGGTCTATCTGACCTTCGCTGAAAAGCACATGCATCCGAGCCAGATCGATGCCGTCGACGAGGCGGCCATTCCGGGCTATACCCCTTGAAGCTGTCGCTGGCCTTGCGCAAGCATGGGGCGCGGTCGCTGCTGGGCATACTGCTGACCTTGGCGGCGGCCGTCCTGTGCCTGGCCGGCAACGATACTGTCGCGCGGCTCGACGCCATGCTGGGCGACTGGCGCATGCGTGCCGAGACGCCGCAGCTGGACCGCCGCATCGTCATCGTCGACATCGACGAGCAAAGTCTGGCCCGGGTGGGCCGCTTCCCGTGGAGCCGCGATATCCAGGCGCGCCTGGTGCGCCAGCTCACCGGCCATTATGGCGTGGCCGCGCTGGGCTTCGATATCTCGTTTCCGGAAGCGGACACCAGTTCCGGCTACGCCGTGCTGCAGGGCCTGGCGCGGGGCGAACTGGCGGGCGTGGCCGGCTTGCCGGCGCAGCTGGAAAAACTGCGCCCGGCGATGGATTACGATGGCCTGTTTGCCGAGGCCATGCGCGGCCAGCCCGTGGTGCTGGGCTACAGCGTGTCGGAGCAGCAAAGAAAGGGCGTGCTGCCCAAGCCGGCTTTTACCGTTGCCGATTTGAACGGGCGCAGCGTCACGGCCTACGTGGCGCGCGGCTACGAAGCCAATATCGCGCCCCTGCAGGCGGCCGCGCAGGGCGCCGGCATCTTCACGGCGCTGACCGATGCCGATGGCGTGGTGCGCTCCTCGACCCTGTTGCAGCGCATCGGCGACGGCTATTATCCGTCGCTGTCGCTGGCCACGGTGGCCGTCTACCTGCAGGCGCGCGCCATCGCCCCCCGTTTCACGGGCACGGCCGATACCCTGTCGACGCGCGAACTGGCCAGCGGCGGACTCGAACACATCATGCTGTTCACGCCGCGCGGCGCGCTGGCGATCCCCGTGGGCGAAGCCCTGACCACCACGGTGCAGTACCGCGGCGTGGGCGGCCCCGATGGCGGCGCCTTCCGTTATGTGTCGGCGTCCGACGTGCTGGCCGGCGCGGTGCCGCCCGCGCTGCTCAAGGGCGCCCTCGTGCTGGTGGGGACCACGGCACCGGGCTTGAACGACATCCGCGCCACGCCCGTGAATGCCGAGTATCCGGGGGTGGAAGTGCACGCCAATCTGATCAAGTCCATGCTCGACGGGCGCTTCAAGGCGCGGCCCGACTATGCGCTGGCATTCGAACTGGTGCAGATCGTGCTGTTTGGCCTGCTGCTGGCGGGCGCCCTGGCCATGCTGCCGCCGGCCGGCGTGATGCTGGCGACCGTGGGCGCGCTGGCGGCCGTCATCGCCATCAATCTGTACCTGTACGCCGTGCACGACCTGGTGCTGGGCGGCGCCGTGCTGCTGTTGCTGATCGTCGCGCTGTTCATCGCCAACCTGGCGTGGGGCTATTTTTTCGAGGTGCGCAAGGGACGCGCGCTGGTGGCCCGTTTCGGCGAATATGTGGCGCCCGAACTGGTCGCCGAAATGGCCGACGATCCGCAGCGCTACACCATGGAGGGCGAGAACCGCGAACTGACGGTGCTGTTTGCCGACGTGCGCGGTTTCACGGCCATCTCCGAGCAGCTGGCGCCGGCCGCGCTGCGCGAATACATCAACGAATACCTGACGGCCATGTCGGAAGATATCCGCGACAGCCATGGCGGCACCCTCGATAAATACATCGGCGACGCCGTGATGGCGTTCTGGGGCGCGCCCGTCGCCTTTGCCGATCACGCCAGCCGGGCCGTGGCCAGCGCCCTGCTGATGCAGGGCAGCGCGGCGCGGCTGAACCAGCAGTTTTGCGCACACGGCTGGCCGGCGCTGCGCATCGGCATCGGCCTCAATACGGGACCCATGCATGTGGGCGACATGGGTTCGCGTATCCGTCGCGCCTATACCGTCATGGGCGACAGCGTCAACCTCGCCGCGCGCCTGGAAGGCGCCAGCAAGTTGTATGGCGTGGGCATCGTGGTGGGCGAGGCCACGCGCGCGGCCGCCGCCGAATTCCTGTACCGCGAGCTGGATCGGGTCAGAGTGCAGGGCAAGCAGGAAGCCGTGGCCATCTTCGAGCCGCGCGGCTTGCTGGCTGATGCTACGGCCGCGGAACTGGCGCAGGTGGAACGCTGGCACGCGGTGCTGGCCTTGTTGCGCGCGCGCGACTGGGCGGCGGCCGGCGCGCAGCTGGCCCGCTTGCAGGCGGACTTTCCCGATGACGGCTTGTACCGGCTGTACGCGGCGCGCCTGGAGCGCTATCGCAGCCTGCCGCCGCCAGCCGACTGGGATGGCGTGACAGAATTGCACAGTAAATAAGGCGGCCAGCGCGCCGGAAAATGCCCGTTATTACGGCATTTTTATCACTGTGCGCGCACTGTTTGTTGCGTTGCGATAAAAAACGGGGAGAAATGTTAGAAATTTCTGACTGGAAACAAAAAGCCGTCTAAAATTTGTCTTCAATCCATTGCCGGACACGCTGGCGCCTGCGGGCCGCGCGCTTGTCCGGTTACACAAGAAATCCTTCACATGACATATCGTTTGGTGCACCTGCTTGCGGGTTCCGCGCTGCTGTTCGCCGTCGGCGCCGCCGGCGCTGCCGTTTCCATGGATGACGCTGCTCCTGCCCTGCAGGAAGATGGCGTGCCGCGCTTCGAGATCCGCCGCTTCGACGTCCAGGGCAATACCCTGCTCACGTCGGCGCAGGTGCAAGCCCTGCTGGCGCCCTTTACGGGAGTGCAGCGCGATTTTTCCGACATCGCGCGCGCCGTCGAGGCGCTGGAGGCGGCTTACCGCGAGCGCGGTTATAGCGCCGTGCAGGTGCAACTGCCGGAACAGGAACTGGAACGGGGCGTGGTGCGCCTGAGCGTGCTGCAAACACCGCTGGGCAAGCTCGCCATCAGCGGCAATACCCATGTCGACGAGGCCAACGTGCGGCGCGCCTTGCCGGAGCTGCGCGAAGGCGAGACGCCGAACTTGCCGGCCCTGTCGCAAAGCCTGAAGCTGGCCAACGAAAATCCGGCGCGCAAGATCGAAGTGCGCCTGCAGGCCGACGAGCCGGCGGGCGCCATCGACGCCATCGTCACGGTGGCCGATGAGCAGCCCTGGAAAGCCATGCTCAACGTGGACAATACGGGCAATGCGCAAACGGGCAAGACGCACGTGGGCGTGGTGCTGCAGCATGCCAACCTGTTCGGCCGCGACCATGTGGCCAGCCTGCAATATACGAGCAGCCTGGAAAAGCCGGACAAGGTGGGCGTGTATGGCGCCGGCTACCACTTGCCGCTGTATGCGCTGGGCGACTCGATGGATTTTTTCGCCAGCTACTCGAACGTCGATTCGGGCAGCGTCTCGGCCGGCATCTTCGACCTGGCCGTCAGCGGCCAGGGCAGCATGGCCGGCATCCGCTACAACCAGAACTTTGCCCGCAGCGGCGATTTCGAACCCAAGCTCGTGTACGGCATCGATTACAAGGCGTACCGCAACAGCGTGCAGCTGTTCGGCATGGAGCTGGGCGCCGACGTCACCGTGCACCCGCTCAGCGTCAGCTACATCGGCAACTGGACCTTGCCCGCGGGCGAGACCAGCGTGGCCGTCACGTTCGCGCATAACATTCCTGGCGGCAAGCATGGCGCGCAAGCCGATTTCGACCGCGTGCGCGCGCATGCGAAGGCCGCCTACAACACGGTGCGCCTGAGCGCCAGCTCGGGACGCGTGCTGGCCGGCGACTGGCAATGGCGCGCGCTCGTCAATGCGCAAGTCACGCCGGACGCGCTGGTGCCGGGCGAGCAGTTCGGCGCCGGCGGCGCGTCGTCCGTGCGGGGCTTTGCCGAGCGCGAGGTGTCGAATGACTCGGGCGCCAGCCTGAACCTGGAGCTGTACACGCCGAACTGGTGCGGCCAGGCCCTCGGTTACCAATGCCGCGCGCTGGCCTTCTATGACACGGCCTGGCTGCGCCGCAACCATGCGCTGCCCGGCGAAAGCGCTTCGCAAGGCATAGCCAGCGGCGGACTCGGCCTGCGTTTGCTGCTGAGCCGCTACGCCAATCTGCAACTCGATTACGCCCATGTCGTCAATGGCGGCGACACGGGACAGCGCGATGCCAACCGCCTGCATTTCCGCCTCGCCTTGGCCTACTAGTATCAGGATGAACACCATGCAAAACCACGCCCAGCACGCCTCCGTTTTCATCCTGACGCCATCATTTGCTCCACCTCGTGCGCTACCCCTGCGCCGCACGGCGCTGGCGCTGCTGCTGGCCGGCTGCTTCGGCGCGGCGCAGGCCAACCCCGCCTTGCCGCAGGTGGTCCATGGACAGGCGACGTTCAACCAGCAGGGCAATGTGTTCTCGATCACGAACACGCCCAACACCATCATCAACTGGCAGAGCTTTTCCATCCATGCGGGTGAAATCACGCGCTTCATCCAGCAAAACAGCAATAGCGCCGTACTCAACCGTATCACGGGACAAGACCCCAGCAAGATCCTGGGCGCGCTCGAATCGAATGGCAAGGTGTTCCTGATCAATCCGAACGGCATCGTCTTCGGCCAGGGCGCGAAAGTGGACGTCAATGGACTGGTGGCGTCCAGCCTGGGCATGACGAACGAGGATTTCCTGGCCGGCAAGCGCCAGTTCACGGCGGGCGGCGTGGCCGGTGCCGTCGGCAATGCGGGCACCATCAACGCGGGCAAGGGCGGACAAGTGCTGCTGATCGCGCCGAACGTGGAAAACACGGGCCTCATCACGGCGCCGAACGGCGAAGTGATCCTGGCGGCCGGGCGCAGCGTGCAGCTGGCCGACCCCGGCAATCCGCAATTGCGCGTGCTGGTGTCGGCGCCCGCCGACCAGGCGCTGAACCTGGGCCAGATCATCGCCCAGGGCGGCAGCATCGGCATGGCCGGCGCACTGGTCAGCCAGCGCGGCGTGCTCAACGCGAACAGCGCCGTCGTCGGCGACAATGGCAGGATCATCCTCAAGGCCAGCGGCAAGGCGCTGCTCGAAGGGGGCAGCGTGACCAGCGCCACGGGCGCGACAGGCAAGGGCGGCGACATCCAGGTGCTGGGCGAGCAGGTGGGCTTGCTGGGCAATGCGGCGATCGACGCCAGCGGCGCCACGGGCGGCGGCACGGTCTTGCTGGGCGGCGACTATCAGGGCAAGAACGCGGCCGTGCAGAATGCGCGGCAAGTGCTCGTCGGCAAGGATGCCAGCGTCAAGGCCGATGCCATCGACAGCGGCAACGGCGGCAAGGTCATCGCCTGGGGCAATGAATCGGCGCAGGTGCACGGCAGCATTTCCGCGCGCGGCGGCGCGCAAGGCGGCGACGGCGGCTTCGTGGAAACCTCGGGCCATTCCCTGGCCGTGGGCGGCATCCGCGTCGATACGAGCGCACGCCGCGGCAAGCGCGGCAGCTGGCTGCTCGACCCTTACGATATCGATGTGGTGCAAGGCGGCGGCGGCAGCCTCGGTGACGTGGACGAGTTTGCCGAAGGTCAGCCCTCCAGCAGCACCAGCATCGGCGCCGACGTGATTTCCAACGCCAACAGCAACGTGACCTTGCAGGCCCAGCACCGCATCAATTTCAGCAGCGCCGTCAATATGCTCAATCCCGGCATCGGCCTGAGCGCCACGGCGGGCGAGACGATCAATGTGTATGCGGCCATCAGCACCAACGGCGGCAATGTGATCTTGTCGGCCAACGACGCCAGCAGCGGCGCCGCGTATGGTTCCGGCGCGAATATCCACCTTAACGCGCCGATCACGACGAACGGCGGCAATGTGTCGCTGTCCGGCGCCAGCGTGGCGGGCAGCGGCGTGGTCAGCGTCGGCAGCGGCAACCTGTCCCTGCGCGCCAATTTCTCGGGCGGCGAAATCAACCTGACGGGCGGCGGCGCGCGGCTGACGGGCAGCGGCACCGGCGGCCAGACGGTGACCTTGCAGGCTGACAGCATCAGCATCGGCGGCACGCTGGATTTCGGCGGCACCGGCGGGCGCGCCAGCGTGGCGATCAAGCCCCTGAGCAGCTCGCGCCTCATCGACCTGGGCAGCAAGTCCGGCGGCGCCCTGGGCCTGGACGCGGCCGAACTGGCCGGCATCTCGGCATCCTCGCTGACCATCGGCGACGGCAGCAACACGGGCGGCATGCGCATCTCGAATGCGATCAATCTGGCGGGCGACCTGCGCCTCAATTCAGCTTCGCCCATCACGGCCACGGGCGCCGTCACGGTCGGCGGCCTGTTTGCCCTCGACGGCGGCGCGTGGATGCAAAATGCGCCTGGCCTGGCCGCTTTCTCCGCCAGCCGCTTTGCCATCGCGCCGGGCGCCAGCTTCCTGCGCGTGAGCGGCGGCGACGGCAGCACGGCCGCGCCATACCAGATCGTCGATATCTACGGCTTGCAAGGCATCGGCAGCCTGGGGCTGGGCAACAACTACCGGCTGATGGGCAATATCGACGCCAGCGGCACCGTCAGCTGGAACCAGGGCGCCGGTTTTGCGCCCATCGCCGGCGGCGATGGAGCAGGGTATGCGGGCATGTTCGACGGCGGCGGTTTTGTCATCAACGGTCTGTACATCAATGCCCTGAACCCGACCGTCAGCTCAGGCGTAGGCCTGTTCGGCAAGGTGCAGGGGGGGACGGTACGCAACCTGGCCCTGCAAAATGGCAGCGTGGCGGGGGTGAACAATGTCGGCGCGCTGGTCGGCCTGAATATCGGCGGGACGCTGGACAGCGTGCGCAGCAGCGCCGCGGTCAGCGGCGCCAGCGCCGTCGGCGGCCTGGTCGGCAGCAACGGCGGCACGCTGCGCAATGCCAGCGCCAGCGGCAGCGTCGCGGGCATCAATGCGGCCAATGGCGGCAGCATCGGCGGGCTGGTGGGAGCAAACCTGGCCGGCGCCAGTATCGATGCTGCCTACGCCATTGGCGACGTGACGGGAGCGCGCGACAAGGTCGGCGGCCTGGTGGGGAACAATGACGGCGCCATTTCCCAGTCCTACGCCACGGGCACCGCCCGCGGCGCGGCCAATATCGGTGGCCTGGCGGGACGCAATGGCGGCAGCATCAGCGACGCCTACGCCACCGGCGCCGTCGGCGTGTCGGCCGATGGCGACCAGGCGGTGCCCCGCGCAAACCTGGGCGGGCTGATCGGCTGGAGCGTGGCGGGCAGCAGCGCCAGCCACGTCTACAGCAGCGGCGCCGTGGCCGGCAGCGGCTTTGCGGGCGGCACGGTGGGCGGGCTGGTGGGCCGCGCCGATGTGGGCGCGGGCATTGCGTTTGGTTTCTGGAACTATGAGACGGCCGGCATCCAGATGGACCAGGGCGGCGCCAGCGGCCGCACCACGGCGCAGATGCAGCAGCAGGGCAGCTTCAACGATTTCAATTTCAGCAGCGTCTGGCGCATCTACGATGGCTATACGACGCCGATGCTGAAGGCGCTCCTGAAACCGCTGCAAGTGCATGTCACGGACAATGCCAGCGGCAAGGTCTACGATGGCCAGCTGGCCGCCTTCCTGGGCACGATAGGCTACGTGGGACTGCTCGACGGCGACGCAGGCGTGAATGGCAGCCTCGGCTATGGGAGCAATGCACGCAATGTGGGTACCTACGGCTTGACGGGGCTGTGGTCGACCAAGTACGACATCAGCCTGGGCGGCACGACCACCTATGCGATCACGCCGCGCATCCTGACGGTCGGCATCGGCGGCAATGGCAAGGTATATGACGGCAACCTGAGCTATGACGGCGCCACTTTCGTGCTGGGCAATGTGGTAACGGGCGACAATATCCGCATCAGCGGCAGCGCCGCCTTCCTCGACAAGAACGCGGGCGGCAGCAAGGCCGTGCACGCCAGCGGCCTGACCCTGGACGGCAATGAGCTGGGCAACTACAGCCTGGCCGCGACGACGGCGGACGGCACGGCGGCCATCACGGCGCGCGTGCTCAACTATGGCGTCACGGGCGCGCACAGCCGCGTCTACGACGGCACGCTGCAAGCGGCCCTGGATGGCTATTTTGAAGGCATGGTGGCGGGCGACCAGGTCGGCATGGCCGGTTTGCTGGGCAGCTTCCGCGACAAGAACGTGGGCAGCGGCAAGAGCGTAGACTACCAGGTGGCGACGGGCCACCTGACGGGCGCCGATGCGGGCAATTATGTGCTCAACGATTACACGGGCAGCACGACGGCCGACATCACGGCGCGTGTCCTGAACGTGAGCTTTAACGGCATCAACAAGACGTATGACGGCACGACGGCCGCGCAAGTCGGCTTTGCCGACGACCGCATCCAGGGCGACGCCTTGAGCGTGAGTGGAAATGGCTCATTTGGCAACAAGAACGCGGGTGCAGGAAAAACCGTCACTGTCACGAATGTGGGCCTCGATGGCGTGGATGCGGGCAACTATGTGCTGAGCGCGAATGCAGGCAGCACCACGGCCGACATCGGCGCGCGTACCTTGCACGTGAGCTTTAGCGGCGTCAACAAGACGTATGACGGCACGACGACCGCGCAGGTCGGCTTTGGCGATGACCGGATCAGCGGAGACAGCCTGACGGTGGCGGGCAACGCCGCCTTTGGCAACAAGAACGCGGGTGCGGGAAAAACCGTCGCCGTAACGAACGTGGGCCTCGATGGCGCGGATGCGGGCAACTATGTGCTGAGCGCGAATGCAGGCAGCACCACGGCCGACATCGGCGTGCGCACCTTGAACGTGAACTTTAACGGCGTCAACAAGACCTATGACGGCACGACGGCCGCGCAAGTCGGCTTCGGCGACGACCGCGTCCAAGGCGACGCCTTGAGCGTGAGCGGAAATGGCTCATTTGGCAACAAGAACGCGGGTGCGGGAAAAACCGTCACTGTCACGAATGTGGGCCTCGATGGCGTGGATGCGGGCAACTATGTGCTGAGCGCGAATGCAGGCAGCACCACGGCCGACATCGGCGCGCGCGCGCTGAACCTGTCCGGCGTGGCGGGTAACAAGGTCTACGATGGCACGACGGGCGCCAGCCTGGTTCTGGGCGATGACCGTCTCGCCGGCGACAGCTTGGTGGCCTCGGCAGTGGCCAACTTTGCGGACAAGAACGTGGGCGCGGCCAAGGCGGTGGAGCTCAGTGGCGCGGCGCTGACGGGCGCCGATGCGGGCAATTACTTTATCATCTTGCCAACGGGCTTGCTGGCCAGCATTACACCCGCCAGCCTGACCCTGGCCAGCCTGAGCGCGGCCGGCAAGGTGTATGACGGCACCACGAATGCGGCCGTCAGCGCGTCGGCGAACGGCGTGCTGGGCCAGGATGTGGTCAGCGTGGTGGGCGGCAGCGGCAGCTTTGCCGACAAGAATGCGGGCGCGGGCAAGCTGGTGACAGCCAGCGGCTTCCGCCTGGCGGGCGCCGATGCGGGCAATTACACACTGGAAACGACGGGCGGCACGGCGCAGGCAACGATTGCGCAAAAACAATTGTCAACCTGGGTCGGCAGCGGCAGCGGCTTGTGGAGCGACGCGGCCAACTGGGACGGCGGCGTGGTGCCGGAAGGCGCGAACGTGCTGGCCGTCGACTTCAGCAACAGCAAGGGCATCGTCACCTACAGCGCGGCGGCCGGCAATACCATCCTGAAAAACCTGCATTCGGCATCGGGCTTGCTGTTGACGGGCGGCAGCCTGACGCTCGGTGACAGCGCGCTGGACCTCTCCGTGCTGGGCGGCCTGGCCGGCCTGGAAATCAACGGCGGCAGCTTGCTGCTGAACGGCAGCCTGTCGGCGGACCGTTATGCGCAAGGCGGCGGTGTGCTGAGCGGCAACGGTAACTTGCTCGTCGCCAACAGTTTTAATCAGACGGCCGGCGCCATCCGGCTGGCGGGCCAGCTGGCCATCACGCAAGCGGCGGGAGATGTGCGCTTCGCCAGCCTGGCGGCCAATGAGGTGAAACTGAGCGCCCTGAACGGCGCCATCGGCCAGGATGGTGTCTTGCTCGCCGGCAGCCTGGTTGCGCAGGCGCGCGATGGCATCGTGCTGGGCCATGCGGGCAACCAGGTGGGCATTTTTACCGCCAGCAATAGCGCAGGGGGCGGCATTGCGCTGAACAATACCTCGGCGCCGGGCACCCTGGTCCTGGGAACCTTGGTCACGGGCGCGGGCAACATTGCCATCGATAACACGGGCGGCGTCATGGCCGGCAACATCAATGCGAATGGCGGCAACGTCAGCGTGACGGCGCACAGCCCCGTCACCGTCAACGGCAAGATCGAGGGCAAGGACATTGCGCTCAATGCCAGCACGGATGTGTTGCTGGGCAATGGCGCGCAGCTGGCAGCGGCGCGCGACATCAGCCTGGCGGCCGGCGGCGACATTCGTATCGAAGGCAATGCGCAGGTCCTCGGCGGCGGCAATTTCAGCGCCAGCGCGGGGGGCAATGTGCGCTTTGCGGACACGGCAAGCTTCGCCTTGCCGGCTGCGGCAAACATGAGCGTGCTGGCGAAAGCGGGCAGCATCACGGGCGACTCGGGCGTGCGCATCAACCGCCAGCGCGCCAACGTCAGCTTGCTGGCGCCGAATGGCACGGTGAACATGGCGGACGCCATCTTCCTGCCTGCCACGACCGTCGACAAGCCCGCCATCGATGCCAGCGCCAGCGCAGCCATCGATGAAGCCTTGCGTATCATCAAGCAGGCCGACCGTGCCAACGCCCCGCTCGCTTCTGCGTCGCCAGCCAAGGATGACGACAAGAAGAAAGACAGCAAGGATGTTGCCGATGCCACAGATAAACCCACAGGATACAAATACGATGATGCCGCAAAAAAAATGTACTGCAATTAAGGCCTTGCTGTGGCTGGCCCTGATGTGCGTGGGCGCGCACGCCTGGGCCGGACAGGTGGCGGGCACGGTGATGCAGTTGAGTGGTCCGCTGATGGCCAAGAAGGCGGATGGCAAGGTGAAAATCCTGGCCATCAAGTCCGAAGTCGAGCAGGGGGACACCTTGCTGACGGAAAAGGAAACCTATGCCTTGATCAAGCTGATCGACAATAGCGAAATCACCCTGAAGCCGAATACCAGTTTCGTCATCGAGCAATTCAGCTACACGGCCGAGCAGCCCGACGGGGACCACGCCATCTTCAGCCTGCTCAAGGGCGGCTTGCGTTCCGTCACAGGCTTGCTGGGCAAGCGCAACAAGGAGCGTTTCGAGATGAAGACGCCGGCCGCCACCATCGGCATCCGCGGCACGACGTTTGTTGCCACCTATATGCCGGCCTCGGCGCAGGCGGTGCCAACGGTGCCGACACCAGGTGGGGGGGCGAGGGCGCCGGGCCTGTATGTCCAGGTGCTCGATGGCTTGATTCACGTGACCAATCCTGCCGGGACGCAGAATTTTGCCGCCGGGCAATTTGGTTTTACGCCCAGCTTCAAGCAGCCGCCCGTGATGCTGCCTGTCAATCCCGGCATCCCGTTCACGCCGCCGCCGGTCTTTTCATCGTCGTCATCGGGCCCGGGCAGCGCGGCAGGCGGCAGCAAGCCGGCCGCAATCGACTGCGTCGTGCGCTAAGCGTCGTCAAACAAGCCCGGCACACCGTGCAAATAGGGCTTGACCTTCCCATCATGGGATAGCAGATCCTGTCCGTATTCGTTACTTTTTCGTACAGGATCTGCCATGCACCAGACCACACTCGCTCCCGCCAATTCCAGTCCTCCTCCCTCCGCCGCCCATGCGCAGGCGCTGGCCATCGAAGGCATGAGCTGCGCCTCGTGCGTGGGCCGCGTGGAAAAGGCCCTGGCCGCCGTGCCCGGCGTGACCCAGGCCAGCGTCAACCTGGCCACCGAAGTGGCCAAGGTCACGTCTGACACGCCGATTCCCCTGGTCACCTTGCAGGCGGCCGTGGAAAAGGCTGGCTACAGCGTGGCGCAGCGCGAAATCGACCTGAACGTCGCCGGCATGACGTGCGCCTCTTGCGTGGGCAGGGTGGAAAAAGCCTTGCTGAAGGTGCCGGGCGTGCTGGCCGCCAGCGTCAGCCTGGCCACGGAAAGCGCGCGCATCAAGGTGACGGGCGAGGCCGATGCTGGCACCTTGATCGCCGCCATCGACAAGGCCGGCTATGAAGCCACCGTGCCCGCCGCCAGCCGGACCAGCGCGCCCCTTGCCGCGCCGAACCGAGACGGCTTGAAAGTGGCGTTCGCGGCCGTGCTGGCTTTCCCCCTGATGCTGCCCATGCTGCTCGAATGGGCCGGCATCCATCTGATGCTGCCCGGCTGGCTGCAATGCGCGCTGGCGACACCTGTGCAATTCTATTTTGGCGCGCGCTTCTACAAGGCGGGCTGGAAGGCTGCCCGCGCCGGCAGCGGCAATATGGATCTGCTGGTGGCGCTGGGCACGAGCGCCGCGTATGGCTTGTCCGTCTACCAGTGGCTGACGGCGGGCGAGATGCTGCCGCACCTGTATTTCGAAGCGTCGGCTGTCGTCATCACCCTGGTGCTGCTGGGCAAATGGCTGGAAAGCCGCGCCAAGCGCCAGACGGCCTCGGCCATTCGCGCGCTGCAAGTCCTGCGTCCGGAATCGGCCCGCGTGCGCCGCGACGGCGTGGAAATCGACTTGCCCGTGGAACAAGTCAAAGTGGGCGACCTGGTGGTCATCCGTCCCGGCGAGCGGGTGGCCGTCGATGGCGTGGTGGTGGAAGGCGCCAGCCAGATCAACGAATCGCTGATCACGGGCGAAAGTTTGCCGGTTGATAAGCATCCGGGCGACAAGGTGACGGGCGGTGCCATCAATGCGGATGGTTTATTGCTGGTGCGCACGCAAGCCGTGGGCGGCGAGACGACCTTGTCGCGCATCATCCGTCTGGTGGAAGATGCGCAGGCGGCCAAGGCGCCGATCCAGCACCTGGTGGACAAGGTCAGCGCCATCTTTGTTCCCGTGGTGCTGGTGCTGGCGCTGCTGACCATGCTGGGCTGGTGGTTCGCCACGGGCGAGCTGGAAAATGCCATCATCAATGCCGTGGCCGTGCTGGTGATCGCCTGCCCATGCGCGCTGGGCCTGGCCACGCCGACGGCCATCATGGCCGGCACGGGCGTCGCTGCCCGTTACGGCATCCTGATCAAGGACGCGGAAGCGCTGGAAGTGGCGCACGCCGTCAATACCGTCGTGTTCGACAAGACGGGCACCCTGACGGTGGGTAAACCTGCGCTGGCGGCCCTGCATGCGCATGGCATCGACGATGCCCGGCTGCTGCAACTGGCGGCCAGCATCCAGCGCGGCAGCGAGCACAGCCTGGCTACGGCCGTGCTCGATGCGGCGGCCGCGCGCGACCTCGAACCCTTGCCAGCCACGGGCCTGTCGGCCTTGCCGGGGCGTGGCCTGGCGGCCCAGGTCGATGGCCTGGAGTTGAAACTGGGCAGCACGCGGCTGATGCAGGAGTTGCATGTAGACATGACGCCGCTGGCGGAACAGGCCTTGTCCCTGGAAGCCACGGGCAACACGATTTCGTGGCTGGCTGCGGGAGCGGAACTGCTGGGCCTGTTCGCCTTCAGCGACCAGGTCAAGCCGAACGCGCAGGCGGCCATTGCCCATTTGCACAGCCTGGGCATCCGCACGGTGATGTTGACGGGCGATAACCAGGGTAGCGCGGACGCCGTTGGCAAGCTGCTGGGCATCGATACGGTGGCGGCGAAAATGCTGCCGGCCGATAAAACCGCTAAAATTGTCGCGCTGAAAGGCGAAGGGGCGAAGGTGGCCATGGTGGGCGACGGCATCAACGATGCGCCCGCGCTGGCGGCCGCCGACGTGGGCATCGCCATGTCGACAGGCACGGACGTGGCCATGCATGCGGCCGGCATCACGCTGATGCGCGGCGATCCGGCCCTGGTGGCGGACGCCATCGATATCTCGCGCCGCACCTACAGCAAGATACGGCAAAATCTGTTCTGGGCCTTCATTTATAACCTGATCGGCATTCCGCTGGCCGCCTTCGGCTTGCTCAACCCCATGGTGGCGGGCGCGGCGATGGCCTTCAGTTCCGTCAGCGTGATCAGCAACGCCCTGTTGCTGCGGCGCTGGAAAGCCCGCAGTCATACAGGTAGCGTGCATACCAAGGAGCAATAAGGATGAATATCGGCCAGGCGGCAAGCGAGACGGGCGTATCGGCAAAAATGATACGCTATTACGAAAGCATTACCTTACTAAAACCCAGCGCGCGCAGCGACGCCGGTTACCGCATCTACACGCCGAACGATTTGCACGCCTTGCGCTTCATCAAGCGCGGGCGGGGTCTTGGCTTTTCGCTGGAACAGATCCGCGAACTGCTGTCGCTGTGGCAAAACGACCAGCGCGCCAGTGCGGACGTGAAAGGCATCGCCCTGGCCCACGTGGCGGACTTGAATCAGCGCATCGCCGAACTGACGGAAATGCGCGATACCCTGGCCCACCTGGCGCAATCGTGCCACGGCGACGACAAGCCCGATTGCCCCATCCTGCAAAGCCTGGGACTGGCCGGCGATCCGGAAGCGAAACCATGTTGCCATTGATGTAAATCAACGGAGGTGTGTATGGCCTATGAACTGTACTACTGGCCCACGATACAGGGACGCGGAGAATTCATCCGCCTGGCGCTGGAAGAGGCGGGCGCCGATTACCGCGATATCGCCCGCCTGCCTGAACGCCCGGGGCAGGGCATGCCAGCCATGCTGGCCTGCCTCGATGGCGACAGCACGCCACAGGCCGCCTACGCGCCGCCCGTGCTGCGCGACGGCGACATGCTGATCGGCCAGACGCCGAATATCCTGTTCTACCTGGGCCGGCACTTGGGCCTGGCGCCGCGCGCGGAAAGCGGCTGTTTGTGGCTGAACCAGTTGCAACTGACGATGGCCGACTGGTTGACGGAAGTGCATGACACGCACCATCCGCTGTCGATGAATCAGTATTACGAAGAGCAAAAGCAGGCGGCCATGCTGCGCAGTGCGGATTTCCGCGCAACACGCTTGCCGAAATTCCTATCCTACTTCACACAAGTATTGCTGAGCAGCCGCGGCCAGTATCTGGTGGGTGCAAGACTCACGTATGGCGACCTGTCGCTGTTCCAGATGCTGGCCGGTTTGCACTATGCGTTTCCGCAAGCCATGGCGCGCCTGGCGCCCGAATATCCTGCCTTGTCTGACTTGCATGACGCCGTGGCGGCGCGGCCGAATATTGCCCGTTACCTGAAGTCGAAGCGCAGGATCCCGTTCAATGAAGAAGGCATCTTTCGCCATTACCCTGAACTGGACGGATAAACAAAAACAGCCGGCGCATTGGCCGGCTGTCGTGTCCTTGCTGTTTATTGCGCGCTGGTAACGGGGTAGCCCGCCTCCACGATGGCCGCGCTGATGGCGCCCAGTTCGGCGGGTGATTCCACCGTCACGCGCTTGCTGGCCAGGTCGATCTGTACCTGGGCTTGCGGATCGACGCCTTGCACCGCTTTCGTGACCGAGCCGACGCAATGGCCGCAGCTCATGTTTTCAACTTGTAACTGATACATGGCAAGCACTCCTTGAATGATTAAGTGCTTCCACTGTAATCCTTGCCCCGATGGGAAGGTCAAGCGGAAGCATGGGCGTACTGGAAATTAATGCAGCAGGAAGTCGCTCGCTTGCATGGGCGGAGGCACATTGTCATCCTGCACGGATTCGCGCAGGCTGATTTCGATGGCGCGGCACATGGCCGACAGCGGCAGATCGTTGGCGTCTTCGCCGAACGGTTCCTCGATCTCGTCGCCCAGCGCATCGAGGCCAAAGAAGGTGTAGGCGACGATGGCGACGACGAACGGCGTCATGAAACCCAGCGAGTCGACGAGGCCGAAGGGCAGCAGGAAACAGTACAGGTAGGCCGTGCGGTGCAGCAGCAGCGAATACGAGAAGGGAATCGGCGTGCTGCGGATGCGTTCGCACGAAGCGCCTGCCGCTACCATGGCCGAGACCGTGTTATCGATCTGTGTGGCAAGGATGCTGTCGATGCGGCCTTGCCGGACGCAGTCGGCCAGGTCGTGGCCCATCTGCAGCATCAGGTAGTCGGACGGGTTCGCCGCCTTGCAGGCCGCCTCCCATTCGGCTGGACGCAGCAGCGGCTGCAAGTCGGCTGGTCCGCGCGTGTCGCGCAGCTGGTGGCGCAGCGCGTGGCAAAAGGCGATGGTGCGGTAAATCATGCGCACGCGCACGTCCTCCAGGCCCAGCCTGGCGTGGGCAGGGATGTCGCCGCGTATCATCGTCTGGCACTGGCGCGAGAAATTCCGGCTGCGCAAGACCAGTTCGCCCCACAGCTTGCGTGCTTCCCAGTAGCGGTCGTAGGCGGCCGTGTTGCGAAAGCCCAGGAAGATGGCCAGCGGCAAGCCGATCAGGGTAAACGGGATGGTGGTAAGGATGACCTTGTGGTCGAACAAGGTGCCGTGGCACCACGTGACGAGGGTGGCGATCAGGGTATTGACGATGAGCGTGGTGCGGATGCGCGGCAGGACGGAGCCGCGCACCACCAGGAACAGCCGCAGCGCCGAAGGACGCTCGCGCACGATCATGCTGTGCTCCCTGTCGGGTGCTGGGCTGGCGGTGAAAGCCGTGCCCTGTTCTTGTTATTGAAAAACCATTGTGTGGAATGGCAGAGTGGCAAATGCCGGGAACAAAAAGCCCGCAGTGTGTGCGGGCTGAGCTGGGTGTGCATGGGACGCAGTGTAGGGGAGACGGCATGAGTATAGGCCGCCGTCCCGCTTCCCGCCAATTCACAGTGATAATGGATATTATTCATTTTATGAATGAATATTTCATTTGTAAGTGAATGTGTGAATCTCAGTTGCCCGCATCCCGCCCTTGCCGCAGCTTCTTGCGGTGTTCCTCTTGCTGTCGTTTCAATGCTGCACTGGCTGCATAGTCGTTGCGGAACCACTTCGGGTTCTTGCTGCGGCCTGGCCAGGTGCAATCGGCCAGGTTGGCGATATCGGCGCAGTCGCAGGCACAGTCGCCGCAATCGGGGACCTGCAGATCGCAATACCCTGCCTGCGCCCGATGGCGCGCGCTGCGGCCCCTGGCGTGCTGGGCCTGGTGCAGGCGGTGGTGTGCGCTGCAGCTGTGCAAGCGGCGCCGCAGCAGGGACAGTCCCGGCCGCAAGCCATGGCGGGCGATGACCCTGTGGCCATACACGGAGCAGCTGTCGCGTCCCGTGAGCACGCGGTAGGCGCAGGAAAACCCTTTATGGGGCGACAGATAGCGCTGGTAGGCACCGATTGCCCACAGGGCCAGCTGCGTACCGCAGGTGTCGAATGAGAAAATGCGCTCTCCTTGGCCGGTCGCGTTTATTGGATGGGATAGTGGTGCGAGCATACGACAGGTCGGCAAAAAAGAATAGCGCCAGCCGACTACATCCCCATGCTTTTCCAGCCATGCCAGGCAAACGCCGCCAGCCACGCCAGCAAGATCGCCAGCCCCGGCAGCAACAGCCATTTTGCCGCCGCCTCTTCCCACGCCACAAAGGGCTTGCCGCCGCGCGCGATGGCCAGCAGCACCTGTCCCCCGTTCAAGCCGGCAAACGGCAGCAGGTTGAAGGCGCACAGTTTCAACGAGAACAGGGCGAACACCAGCGCAAAGCCGTGCGTGCGAGCAAAGGTTTCCCCTTCACCCAGCAATTCCTGCGCCGTTGACAACGGCGCCAGCGCGCCATGGACGATTTGTCCGAAGGCCGCGACAAAGCGCTCCCAGCCTTGTGGCCCCATGAGCCAGAGCGCCACGGCCAGCAGCACCGCCACGCCGCTCAGGGGCAGCAGCACCTGTTTCCACAGCGGCTGGAAGTTGTAGGCATCGCGGCAGGGATCGTCGTCGTACAGCGTTTCCTCGCGCGTATCTTTCAGCACCACGTTGCCGGCCAGGGGCAGCAGCCTGACGTGCACCTTCCCCAAGGTCAGCAAGGCGGGTCCCACGCCGTAGCTGATGCTGCGCACGGTAATACCCAAGGCGCGAGCGCACAGGGCTATGATGGAAATGTGGAGGAACATGAAAAGGATGAAGCAGAGCAGCAACTGCAGGGCGGGATGCATCGGGTGAGGTGTCCTGGTGGAATGGAGCGGTATTAGAACATGTCGCAGGGAAAAGTCGCGCACATGAAAAAAGCCCCGCCTGCATCGCTGCAGCCGGGGCTTTCGAATAACTGGGCAGCTCGCGCCGCCCGCCATCACTTACAGTACTTCGCTGGCGTGGTCGGCCAGGCGCGAACGCTCGCCGCGCGCCAGGGTGACGTGGCCGCTGTGGGTCCAGCCCTTGAAGCGGTCGACCACGTAGGTCAGGCCGCTCGAGCCTTCCGTCAGGTACGGCGTGTCGATCTGTGCGATGTTGCCCAGGCACAGGATCTTCGTACCGGGACCGGCGCGCGTGACGAGGGTCTTGACTTGTTTCGGCGTCAAGTTTTGCGCTTCATCAATGATGAGGAACTTGTTGACGAAGGTGCGGCCGCGCATGAAGTTGAGCGACTTGATCTTGATGCGCGAGCGGATCAGGTCTTGCGTTGCAGCACGGCCCCATTCGCCGCCATCGGAGTCGGACTTGTTCAGCACTTCCAGGTTGTCGTCGAAGGCGCCCATCCATGGCGACATCTTTTCCTCTTCCGTGCCTGGCAGGAAACCGATGTCTTCGCCCACCGGCACCGTCACGCGGGTGACGATGATTTCATTGTAGAGCTTGGTTTCCAGCACCTGCGCCAGGCCGGCGGCCAGGGCCAGCAGGGTCTTGCCGGTGCCGGCCTGGCCCAGCAGGGTGACGAAGTCGCATTCCGGATTCATCAGCAAGTTCAGCGCGAAATTCTGCTCGCGGTTGCGCGCCGTCACGCCCCATACATTGTTCTTCGTGTGGCTGAAGTCGCGCAGGGTTTGCAGCACGGCCGTCTTGCCGTTGATCTGTTTCACCTGGCCATAGAACGGCGTTTCGCCGTTTTTCGGTTCCAGGTAGATGAACTGGTTGACCAGCAACGATGGAATGAACGGGCCCGTCACGCGGTAGAAGGTGGAGCTGTAGCCGTTCTTGCTTTCCTGCCACGATTCCATGTCCTTGCCGTGCTTGTTCCAGAAGTCGTCCGGCAATTGCACGATGCCCGAGTACAGCAAGTCCGTGTCTTCCAGCACATGGTCGTTGAAGTAATCTTCGGCTGGCAAGCCCAGGGCGCGCGCCTTGATGCGCATGTTGATGTCTTTTGACACCAGCACGACGGGACGGCCATCCTGTTCCGACTCGAGCGAGCGCACGACGGCCAGGATCTGGTTGTCGGCCTTGCCTACTGGCAAGCCAGCCGGCAGGTCGGCGCTTTGCAGGCGCGTCTGGAAGAACAGACGGCCCTTGGCATCCTTGTTGCCCAGCTTGGACAGCAGGATGCCGTGCTCGATGGCGTCGTCATCCGTGTTGCTGATCAGGGCGTCCAAGGTGCGCGAGACCTGGCGCGCATTGCGCGCCACTTCCGTCATGCCCTTTTTATGGTTGTCCAGCTCTTCCAGGGTCATCATCGGCAGGTACACATCGTGTTCCTCGAAGCGGAACAGCGACGATGGATCGTGCATCAGCACGTTCGTGTCGAGCACGAACAGCTTGCTGATGCCGCGCTGATCGGCGGCGCGGCTGGCGGACGACTTGAGCTGGACTTCGACCGCCTTGTGCTTGGCCGGATGCGGCTGCTCGACTTGCTTGACGGATTTCAGCGGCGTGACCTTGCCCTTGGCTGCCGGCTTGGTTTTCGCGGCAGGAGCAGGGGCTGCGGTCACTGGCGCCGGTGCGGGCGCCTGTGCCGGCTTGGCGACCATCAGGGCCGCCACCTGCTTGATCTTCGTGGCCGCATTGCGGACTGGCTTGGCAACTTCGGCGATCGCCGCTTCAATGATCGGTGCAGCCACTTTCTTGGCTGCCGGGGTTTTGGTGGCCGGGCGCGCTGCGCCTGCGGTTGGGTAATCTTGGGTGGCCAGGATGGTGGCTGGCTTGCTCGGTAATTTTGGCAGTGGCATCAGGATCTCAATCAAAAAATTTCTGGAATGAATCGCCCATGGGCAGCCAGCTTCTGGCGGCACTTCTCATGGGGTGGATGCGGGGGGAACAACAATGCTACAGGACGAGTAACTGCCGGAAGGCCGGCAGCATGGCCGGTCATGGACGCCATCGGCGGGCTGCAGGCCCGCCTGGCGGAGTGGATGGAGGCGCTTCGTTGACTCAAAATGGCGATAGGTACCGTGAACTGAACTGCGGTTGAACTAAGTTCGCTGGAAGCCGGCAACGCGCATTGGATCAAAATGGACGATCAATTCAGATGCGCTACGAATTCCAGCACTTCTTCCACGTGAGTTGCGACCTTCACGCCTCTCCATTCTTTCACCAATCGGCCCTGGGCGTCAATCACAAACGTACTGCGCTCGACGCCACGGACCGTCTTGCCATACATCTGTTTCATCTTCATGACGTTAAACAGCAGGCAAACGGCTTCGTCCGGGTCGGAAATGAGCTCGAATGGCAGCTCCAGCTTGGCTTTGAAGCTTTCGTGCGAGCGCAGGGAGTCGCGGCTGATGCCGTAGATTTCCACGCCGGCAGCGACGAATTGCGAATACGCATCGCGAAAGGCGATGTTTTCCGTGGTGCAACCAGGGGTGTTGTCCTTCGGATAGAAAAACAGCACCGTGGCCTTGGCCGGGCGGCCCAGCAACTGAAAGGTCTTGCCGCTGGTCATCGCGGCGCTAAAGTCGGGTATGCTAACGAGGGATTGGCTATCAGCCACAGGTTCTCTCCTGAACGGTGATCATCAGCGCTGTTTTTAATCTGGCAACGCATCCAGGTGCAACAATACAGCATTCAGGCCGCTTTGCCCTGCACAATCAGGCGTCCCGAACGGCCTGGCAACTCATCCCAGGTGACGGGACAAACGGGCAAGTCCGTATTTTTTATCTTTTCATAATAATCGCCCATCGCTGCAAACTGGTAGCCCTGGGCTTTCCAGCCAGCCAGCAGTTGTTCGAAAATGGGGGCGAGTTTCTGTCCTTCAAGTTCCGCATGCAAGGTATATACGTGATCGCGCGGATTGTCGGCCGTCAATGACAGGATATGCGCCGCAACATTGCCGGTCGTGATCAGTTTGCCGTCGATTTCGCAGCCCAGCAATTCATCCAGGGTGGGCAGGGTGGTGGGCAATTGCACGCATTGCAGGATCGTGTTGCCGTTGCGCACGCGGTGCGGGCCATTGCTTGGATGCACCATGGCGCCGCGCGCGTCGAGCATGGCGCGGCCATCGGAGGCAAAGCGGTAGCCGGCCGTGTCGTGTTCGACAAAGGCGCTGACATTCATTTGCCAGCCGGCCGCGCCGTGCGTGTGCGGCTTTGTTCCAAACACTTGTTCGTAGCGGTTGGCGGCCTTGCGCATCATGTTGATGGTCCAGGCGGCGTTGCGCTTGGCCACGTTGTCTTGCCACAGGGTGTGATCCCAGGTGTGGATGCCGCACTCGAAACCGGCATCGCGCACGGCGCGCAATTGCGCCGCGCATTGCTTGCCGATATCGGGTCCCGGCAGCAAAGTGCCGTACATCAATGTTTTCAAGCCGTAGTGCTCGACCACCGAGGTGCGCGATACCTTGCTGAAAAAGCCGGGTTTCAAGGCGCGCCGCAGGGCCCAGCCCGTGTGGTCGGGGCCCAGCGAGAACAGAAAGGTGGCCTTGGCCTGGTGCGCGGCCAGCATGCGCACCAGATTGCCCATGCCTTCACGGGTGCCGCGATAGGTATCGACGTCGATTTTCAGGGTCAGGAACGGCTTGCTCAACATTAATCCATCAGTGCTTTGGCTTGGGCTACCTGGCTGCGGTAGGCGTCGAAAATGTTGCGCAGGGAATCGGCCATGGTGGTGGTCGGCGCCCAGCCCAGCTCTTCGCAGGTATTCGTGATTTTCGGCACGCGGTTTTGCACGTCCTGGTAGCCGGCGCCGTAGTAGGCGCCCGAGGTCGTTTCCACGATTTTCACGTGTTTCGCGCCTTCGGCGTATTCCGGGTATTCGGCGGCCAGGGTCAGCATCATGCCGGCCAGGTCGCGGATCGAATAGTTATTGGTCGGATTGCCAATGTTGTAGATCTTGCCGCTGGCGATGCCGTTCTTGTTTGCGATGATGCGGATCAGCGCATCGATGCCGTCGTCGATGTAGGTGAATGCACGTTTCTGCGCGCCGCCATCGACCAGCGAGATGTTCTCGCCGCGCACGATGTGGCCGAAGAATTGCGTCACCACGCGCGAGGAACCTTCTTTTGGCGTGTGGATCGAGTCCAGGCCGGCGCCGATCCAGTTGAACGGACGGAACAGGGTGAAGTTCAAGCCTTCCATGCCGTAGCCCCAGATTACGCGGTCCATCAGCTGCTTGGCGTTCGAATAGATCCAGCGCGGCTTGTTGATCGGGCCGCAGATCAGTTCCGAGTTTTCCGGGTCGAATTCCTCGTCATGGCACATGCCATACACTTCCGAGGTCGACGGGAAGACCAGGTGCTTGCCGTACTTGGCGGCCGAGCGCACGATCGGCAGGTTGGCTTCGAAGTCCAGTTCGAAGACGCGCAGCGGCTGCTTGACGTAGGTCGAAGGCGTGGCGATGGCGACCAGGGGCAGGATGACGTCGCATTTCTTGACGTGGTATTCGACCCATTCCTTGTTGATCGTGATGTCGCCTTCGAAGAAGTGCATGCGCGACTTGTAGTTGTCATCTTCCAGCAATTCCGTGATGCGGTCCGTGTTCATGTCCATGCCGTAGACATGCCAGTCGGTGGTTTCCAGGATGCGTTTGGACAGGTGGTGGCCGATGAAGCCGTTGACGCCTAAGATGAGGACTTTTTTCATGTGAGATTCTCTTGAGTTAAATCAGTGTGTGCTGACGCGGGTGGTCAGACTTGCTTGCAATTGTTGAGCCGAAATCGGCTCCCCGGCAGCCCTCAGCGCGGAAATGGCCAGCATGCGGCCGTCTCCGCAGACGCCAAAGATGCAATTATCCACTACCGCCAAGCCCGGTGGCAAACTTCCTGCGGAAAGCTTGCTCAAACGGGCTTTTTCGATAATGTAAATGACATCATTGACTTCGGTGAAGGCGCCGGGATAGGGGGGCGCGACGGCCCGGTGCAGGTTGTAAACCTGCTGCGCGGGTAACTTCCAGTCTATCCTGCCATCTTCGGGCTTGCGGCCGCCAAAATAGCCGCCCTGGCGCAAATCGTTGAGCTGGCGCGGCGCCGTGCCGTCCAGCAAAGCCGGCAGCACGTTCCACAGGGTTTGTTCCGCCGCCACGGTGACCTTGCCGAAGACTTCGAAGGCCGTGTCGTCGGGCAGGATGGGCACGGCCGTTTGCGCGACGATGGCGCCGGCATCGGGCTTGACCGTCATTTCATGCAGGGTGGCACCCGTTTGCGGGGCGCCATGCAACACGGCCCAGTTGACGGGCGCGCGGCCGCGGAACGCCGGCAGCAGCGAGCCGTGCATATTGTAGGCGGGTGCGACTTCCAAGATGCTAGCCGGCAACATGTGGCGGTAGTAAAAACTGAACAGCATGTCCGGTGTTGCCGCCTGCACCTGCGCCAGCAACTCGGGCGCGCGGGCGTCCGATGGCGTGATGTACGGAATGCCTTCCGCCTGGCACAGGCTGGCGACGGATTCGAACCACAGGTTTTCCGTGGGGCTGTCTTCGTGCGTGACGACGAGGGCGATGTCGACGCCGCCGGCCAGCAGCACCTTGATGCAGCGCACGCCTACATTGTGGTAGCCGAAGACGACGGCGCGCGGGGCGCCCATCAGCGGCCCACCTGGCGCTTTTCCAGGCGCACATACGATGGCGCCTCGGCTTCCGCCTGTGTCATGCCGTCCTGCAAGATGGTTTGCACCACGTAGCGGGGACGGGCGCGCACTTGCTGGAAGATGCGTCCCACGTATTCGCCCACCAAGCCGATGCCGAACAGGATCACGCCCATGAAGAAGAAGGCGATGGCGAACAGGGTGAACACGCCTTCGGCTTCCGCGCCCAGCAGGAAGCGGCGTACCAGCAGGAAGACCACCAGCAATGCCGAGCCCAGCGACAGCGCCATGCCCAGCATGGAAAAGATTTGCAGCGGAATCAGCGAAAAGCCCGTGACCAGGTCGAAATTGAGGCGGATCAGGCTGTACAGCGAGTATTTCGATTCGCCGGCCGCCCGTTCCTCGTGTTCGACGATGATTTCCGTCGGCTTGCGGGCAAATGTGTAGGCCAGTGCCGGCACGAAGGTATTGACTTCGGCGCACTGGTTGACCAAGTCGATTACGTTGCGGCCATACGCGCGCAGCATGTTGCCCTGGTCGGTGATCTTGATATTCGTGATTTTTTCGCGCAGGCGGTTCATCATCTTCGAGGCCAGCGTGCGCCAGGCGGAATCTTGCCGCTTGCGCCGGATCGAGCCCACATAATCGTAGCCTTCGCGCATCTTCGCCACCAGGTTGCCGATTTCCTCGGGCGGATTCTGCAGGTCGGCGTCGAGCGTGATCATGATCTGTCCGCGCGATGCCTCGAAGCCAGCCAGGATGGCCATGTGCTGGCCATAATTGCCGTTGAACAAGATTACGCGCGTGACGTCCGGGCGCTGACGGAACTGTTCCGCCAGGATGGGTACCGAATTGTCGCGGCTGCCATCGTTGATGAAAATGATCTCGTAGCTCGTCTGGAGGGCGTCGAGGGCCGGATACAGGCGGGCGAACAGGCTGGCCAGGCCATCTTGCTCGTTGTAGATCGGAATGATAATGGACAGTTCAGGTTTCATCGGCGCGCTGCTCATTTGATGAGAATGGATTTGACGGTGGCGACGGCGCGTTCCACGTCCTGTGTCGTCATGGCGTAGAACATCGGCAAGGTCACGGTCAGGCGGCCGATCTTTTCCGAGACGGGGAACATGCCCTCGGTAAAGCCGCGTTCGCGGTACATGGTAAACAGGTGGATCGGTGCGTAATGATAGCCCGTTCCCACGTTTTGCTGCGCCATTTGCTGCATGAAGGCGGCGCGCGTGCCGGGTCCATTGTCAGGCAGGATGATCTGGAACAAATGCCAGTTGCTGTTTTCAAAGTCTTGCACGGGCAGCTGGGCGCCGCTCAGCGCTTCGAAATCGCTGTCGAATTGCGCGAAATAGTGGCGTGCCAGCGCGCGGCGGTGGGCCGTGATCGCTTCGATATTGGCGAACTGGCCCAGGCCGATGGCGGCCATGATGTCGCTCATGTTGTACTTGCCGCCCAGCACATCAACGTCGATGCCGTCGACGCCGCTGCGCGTCACGCCCTGCAGCCGGTATTTCTCGGCCAGCTTGGCTTCTTCCAGGTTGTTGAGGACGAGGCAGCCGCCTTCGCCCGTGGTGATGTTCTTGTTGGCCTGGAAGCTGAACGAGACGAAGTCGCCAAACGCGCCGATGCGCTTGCCCTTCCACGTGGAGCCGAACGCTTGTGCAGCGTCTTCCACGACCCTTAAGTTGTACTTTTCAGCAATCGCGTACAGGCGGTCCATGTCGACGGGCAAGCCGGACAGGTAGACGGGGATGATGGCCTTGGTACGCGGGGTGATGGCCGCTTCCAGTTTGTCGAGGTCGATATTGCGCGTAACGGGATCGATGTCGGCGAACACGGGCGTGGCGCCCACTTCGATGATGACGTTGGCCGTCGCGACCCACGACACGGGCGTGGTGATGACTTCGTCGCCGGGGCCTATGCCAGCGATGCGCAGCGCGATTTCCATGGTGCACGTGCCCGAATTGAAGGTGCGCACGGGGCGCCCGCCAAAATACTCGGACAGCTGGGCTTCGAAAGCCTGCACTTTCGGGCCGCTGGTGATCCAGCCCGAGCGCAGCACTTCGCCGACGGCGGCGATGGTCGCTTCATCGATGGTGGGTTTGGAAAAGGGCAAAAAGGGCAGGGTAGAGGTCATGGGGCGCAGTTCTTGGATCTGTATTGTGTCAGGGTATCGGCATCGCCGACGCTGCCAGTGCTGTCAAAAGGCGCCGGCAGGCATGGCTATTTTATATTGTCAGTATGGCGGCGCAGCCTTTCAGCGGTGAAAAAACATGCTGATGCAGGGGCGGGGCAAGCTGGCCGGGGGCGCGATCCGTGTAGCCTCGCGCCCCTTTAAATATTTACTTGTTTGCAACGACCATGCGGCGCGCATCTTCGGCAATCACACGCATGGGCACGCCACGCCCCTGCAATTCCTTGTAACGGTTCAGGCTGATAATCGCCATGTCGTGCACGCCGGCATTGGCATCGTTCGTCCATTGCGTGATGAAAGGCTCGATGTTCGGGATGGACAGTTCGGGCTGCTGTTTCAGGCCAAACGTAAACTCATCCCAGTAATCGACGAGGATCACGGGCCGCTGCAGGTAATAGGTCAGCGATTGTTCGTAGATGCCGACCGAATAGAGCTTGGTATCGGCTGTCAGTTCGGCCTGGATCTGCGGCAGCATGTCGGTGCCTGCGCGGTTCTGGCCATACAGTTCGGAGCCGGCCAGGATGCAGTGCGTGGCCAGGAAGCCGGCGCCGGCGATGGTCAGCACCGTCATGTCCCGGCGCAACTGGCGCGCATGCAGCAAGGCCAGGGCGCCGCCCGCCAGGGCGAAGAAGCCGGCCGCCATCAGCCATGGCTGGTAGCCCTTCAGCGCGACCAGGGCTTCCGCGTCGCGTGCACTGGCCTTGCTGAAGGCGATCGGTCCGCCGATCAGGATGGCCGCGCCCAGCACGCACAGCAGGCCGGCGGCGAACAGGCGCTGGCGGCGCGAGGCCGATTCCAGGTACAGCGCCACCAGCAGGGCCAGCGCCGGGAAGATGGGCACGATGTAGCCAGGCAGCTTCGAAGTCGAATAGCTGAAGAAGAAGAAAATGAAGACGGCCCAGACGAGCAGCATCAAGCGGGGCTGGAAGGCGCCTTCCTGGCGCTTGAAGGCGGCGGCCAGGCTTTGCGGCAGCACGCCTATCCATGGCAGGATGCCGGGAATGAGCAGCACCAGGAAGTAATACCAGGCGCCTTCGCGCTTGTGGCCCTTCATCAGGAAGCGCTGGAAATGCTCGTGGATGAAGAAGAAATGCGGTTGTTCCGGATTGCGCAGGGCGACCAGCACGAACCACGGCGTGGCGATGGCAAAGAACAGCAGCAAGCCCTTGACCAGGTGCAGCCGCGTCCAGATGCGCCAGTCGCGCGCGCACAGCGAATACAGCACCAGCACGGCGCCCGGCAGCACGATGCCGATCAGGCCCTTGGCCAGCACGGCCAGCGCCATGGCGGCCCAGCAGGCCAGCATCCAGTTGCGCCGCTCGATCTCCGTGGCGTCGTCGCGCTGGGCGATCAGCAGGCTGCCCAGGGTGAGGGTCATCATGCCCGACAGGCCCATGTCCAGCGAATTGATCTGGCCGGAAGCGAGCCAGAACAGGCTCGATGCCAGCACCAGGCCCGCATACAGGCCCACGCGCGGGCCGAACACTTTCTTGCCCGCGTAAGCCGTCATGCACACGCCGATGATGCCGCACAGGCCAGTCCACAGGCGCGCCTGCCATTCGCCCAGGCCGAAGGCGGCGAAGGTCAGCGCATTCATCCAGGTTTGCAGCGGCGGCTTTTCAAAGTACTTGATGCCGTTCAGGCGCGTGGTGATCCAGTCGCCCGTGACGAACATTTCGCGCGCCATCTCGGCGTAGCGGCCCTCGTCGGGCGGTACCAGGGTACGCACGCCCAGCGCATACAGGGTGACGACGATGAAGATGCCCAGCAGGGACCACATCAGCACCCGCGACGAGTGCAGTTCGTTGACATTGATTTTCATGCGGCCTTGCCCGCGGCCGGGGCCAGGATCAGTGCCAGCGTGACCTTGCGGCCTTCGCCCATGAGGATATTGTAGGTGCGGCAGGCAGCCTGGCTATCCATGCATTCGACGCCGATGCGGCGCATGGTCAGCGCGGCCGTCAGCTTCGGATGCACGAAGCGCTGGCGCTCGCCCGTGCCGAGGATGACCACGTCGGGCGCATCGGCCAGGATTTGCGCGAAATGCGCCTCGTTCAATTGCTCGAAACTGTCCACTTCCCACGCCCGCGGAGGCATTTCCGGCATGACGATCAGGCTGTAGTTGTAGGGCTGGGCATTGATCTCCACGCCGTTTTCGTCATAGCCGGTGACAGTCTGGTATTGTTGGGTGCTGCTGGCATGGAGTTTCATGGCGATATCGGGGGCTGGTCGTGTCGGTTGATCGGTGCGCGCGCGGCCAAACTGCGTGCCGCGGCCAAGGGCGTAAGCATGCCATAAATGACAGAAAAGAGCGACTGAAAAGCAATATCCTTTCCAAATTGCAATCTTCGGCGCCACAGAGGGACTGCCTGCTTGCGCCATGGTAATGCTGCCAGATTAAGGGAAGATGAAGATGGCGCGTGCCGGATTGTCGTCCGGAGGCGCCGGCGTGGCAGAATCGGCGTCAAATGCTGGGGTTGGCCATGTTTAATTTGATAAAATGGCCTGTTTTCGGCGAGAATGGTTGTTTTCGCCTTGCAGTCTTTCGCATCGCAGTTTCACGGGTTCATAGTTCTGGCGCGGCTATCATGCTGCAAGTTCTGCTTACCGCGCCGCATCACGACAGGGATTTATTTTGCGACCGATTCAGAAATCGAATAAATTGGCGGACGTCTGCTATGACATCCGCGGCCCGGTCCTGGAAAAATCCAGGCAAATGGAAGAAGAAGGCCACAAGATCACCAAGCTCAATATCGGCAACCTGGCCGTATTCGGCTTCGATCCGCCGGACGAGATCGTGCGCGACATGATGCTCAACCTGCAAAATGCCGCCGGCTATACGGATTCGAAGGGCATGTTCGCGCCGCGCAAGGCCGTCATGCACTATACGCAGGGCAAGAACATCGCCGGCGTGACCATCGATGACATTTATTTGGGCAATGGCGCTTCCGAACTGATCGTCATGTCGATGAACGCCCTGCTCAACAGCGGCGATGAAGTGCTGGTGCCGGCGCCCGATTACCCGCTGTGGACGGCCGCCGTCAGCCTGTCGGGCGGCAATCCCGTGCATTATGTGTGCGACGAGCAGAACCAGTGGTATCCCGACATCGAGGACATGCGCCGCAAGATCACGCCGCACACCAAGGCTATTGTCGTCATCAACCCGAACAATCCCACGGGCGCGCTGTATCCAGTGGAAGTGCTGCTGCAGATCGTCGAACTGGCGCGCCAGCACCAACTGATCATTTTCGCCGACGAGATCTACGACAAGGTGCTGTACGACGAAGCCGAGCACGTGTCGATCGCCTCGCTGGCCGACGACGTGCTGTTCATCACCATGAACGGCTTGTCGAAGAATTACCGCTCTTGCGGCTACCGTTCCGGCTGGATGGTGGTCTCGGGCGAAAAGCGCCACGCAAAAGATTACATCGAAGGCCTCAACATGCTGGCCTCGATGCGGCTATGCGCCAACGCTCCGGGGCAGTTTGCCATCCAGACGGCGTTAGGCGGCTACCAGAGCATACAAGACCTGGTGGGGCCCGGCGGGCGCCTGTTGAAACAGCGCGACCTGGCGCACAAGCTGCTGACCGATATTCCGGGCGTCACCTGTGTCAAGCCGAAGGCCGCGCTGTACATGTTCCCGCGCCTGGACCCGGAGATCTACCCGATCGCCGACGACCAGCAGTTTGCCTATGAATTACTGGCCGAAGCGAAGGTCCTGATTGTGCAGGGCACGGGCTTCAACTGGATCGCGCCCGATCATTTCCGCGTCGTCTTCCTGCCCAACTCCGATGACCTGACCGAGGCCATGGGTCGCATTGCGCGCTTCCTCGAAGGTTACCGCAAGCGCCATAGCCGGGGCTGAGCCAGACAGTAGCAATACCGATCAACCTGGCGTCGCCCAAGGGGGGCGCCACTTATGAGCAGTCAAGCACAACTATGAAATCCATCAAGATCGGCCTGCTGGGCCTGGGCAATGTCGGTTACGGCACGTTCAGCGTCCTGAAACGCAACCAGGAAGAAATCAAGCGCCGCGCGGGCCGCGGCATTGAAGTCGTCGCCGTCGCCGTGCGCGACGTGGCGCGCGCCGAAGCGCTCGTCGCCGGCGGCTGCAAGGTCGTCAATGACCCTTACCTGATCGTCAACGATCCCGAGATCGACATCGTCGTCGAACTGATCGGCGGCTACGACCTGTCGAAAACCCTGGTAATGCAGGCGATTGCCAACGGCAAGCACGTGGTCACGGCCAACAAGGCCCTGCTGGCCGTGCACGGCAATGAAATCTTCGCCGCCGCCCAGGACAAGGGCGTGATGGTGGCCTTCGAAGCGGCCGTCGCCGGCGGCATCCCCATCATCAAGGCGCTGCGCGAAGGCTTGACGGCCAACCGCATCGAATGGATCGCCGGCATCATCAACGGCACCACCAATTTCATCCTGTCCGAGATGCGCGACAAGGGCCTCGATTTCGCCACCGTGCTGAAACAGGCGCAGGAACTGGGCTACGCGGAAGCCGACCCCACCTTCGACATCGAAGGCGTCGACGCCGCGCACAAGGCCACCATCATGTCGGCCATCGCCTTCGGCATCCCGGTGCAGTTCGACAAGGCCTATGTGGAGGGCATCAGCAACCTCAATGCCGTCGACATCCGCTACGCCGAGCAACTGGGCTACCGCATCAAGCTGCTGGGCATCACCAAGCGCGCCACCGTCAATGGCGTGGAAGGCATCGAGCTGCGCGTGCATCCGACCCTGATCCCGGCCAAGCGCCTGATCGCCAATGTGGAAGGCGCCATGAACGCGGTGCTGGTGCATGGCGACGCCGTCGGCGCCAGCCTGTACTCGGGCCGCGGGGCGGGCGCCGAGCCGACCGCTTCGTCGGTGATCGCCGACCTGGTCGACATCACCCGCCTGGCCACGGCCGACCCGGAACACCGCGTGCCGCACCTGGCGTTCCAGCCGAACGCGATGACCGACATCGCCATCTTGCCGATGTCGGAAATCACCACCAGCTACTACCTGCGCATGCACGTGGCCGACCAGCCGGGCGTGCTGGCCGACCTGACGCGCATCCTGGCCGAACGTAGCATCTCGATCGACGCCATGTTGCAAAAAGAGCCGGCCGAAGGCGAAACGCATACGGACATCATCATGCTGACGCACCAGACGCAGGAAAAGAACGTCACGGCCGCCATCGAGAAGATGGAAGCGTTAAATAGCGTGGTGGGTACGGTCACCAAGATTCGCCTGGAAAACCTCAGCTGAGCGTTTTCAAGCGATCCATGCAAAACGGCGCCCGCGGGCGCCGTTTTTTCATCCGATGACTGTCTTAATGCTGCGGTACGTCGGGCGCGCCGACGGGGCCCACATCCATGCCGTCATAGCTGGCCAGCTGGTTTTCCTGGGCAAATGCCATCAGTTCGCCATTGCGCGCGTGCAGGCTGTCGACGCCATGCACTTCGGCCTTTTCCACGTGCAGCACCCACACGGGCGGTGCAGCCGGATCGTCGAGTTCCGGCTGGTACAGTTCCACTGGGCGGTAGCCCTGCAGCGCCAGCACGGTGGCGGCCTGCTCCAGCGGTTCGGAAGTCGGGTTGGTGAAGTAATAGCCCCACAGCAGCGGCTGGGACAGGTCCCAGGGCGCGTTCTCGGCGATGTTGGCGAACAGTTCGCTTACGTCTTCTTTGGTCATCATGGCGGAATCTTTCAGTCAATTTCAGGGCGAGATCTTAACATCGGCGCCCGTGGCGCGCCATGCGCCCATAAAAAAACCGGCTGTGCAGCCGGTTTTTCTTATCCGCCATGAAATCGGCTGGACATTCATTCACGCAAGCGTGAATCAGAACTTGTAGCGCAGGCCGATCGACAGCAGGTCGGCTTTCAGCTTGGCGCCGTCTTCGCTCGCTACCTTGCCGAAGTTTTCGTATTCCGCTACCAGCGACAGTTTTTTGTCGAAGTGGTAAGCAGCGCCGATGCCGAAGATGGCGGAGGTTTTGTTGATCGATTTGTCATCGGCTGGCTTGGTGCGGTTTTGCGCGGCGCCAGCCTTGGCGAACAGCGAGAACTGTTCGTTCAGCGGCAGGGTGCCGGTGGCGGCGACGTAGAATGCGTGGTTTTTCACGTCCAGTTTTTCGCCGTCGATGTCGAAAGTCCGCTTGCCGAAGTCGATGTAGCCGGCTTCCGCGCCGAAGTTTTGCGTGAAGTCGTAGCCGGCGTAGGCTTTGTAGCCGGTATCGCTCTTTTTGGACGAACCTGCTTCATCGATGGACAGTTTCATTTCCGAACGGCCGACGTTGGCGCCGACGTAGTAGCCTTCAGCCTGGGCGAACAATGGGAATGCCAGGGCGGCGCCTACGACTGCTGCAAACAATTGCTTTTTCATATTGATCCTAGGTAATTAATGCGGAGAGACTGTCTCGCCGCTTAATGGGAGCCGAATTGTATAGGGATGAATATGTTTATGTAAGGCAATTATTTAAAAAATATTAGAAATAAACTACGTGTTGTTTTTGGGCAACGATTCGTGTCGAATGACTATCTATGCAGGCCATCATGCGGCCACGCCGAAATGCACGCTGACTTTCAATCCGTGGCCATTTTCCGCCGTCGCCAGTTCCAGGCGTGCGCCGTGCAGGGCGGCGATGTCGCGCACGATGGCTAAACCTAGCCCCGCGCCGCCAGGATTGCTCTCGAGCGCCGTGCCGACGCGGTAGAACGGCGTGAATACGCGTTCGCGCTCGGCCGGCGGGATGCCCTTGCCGCTGTCTTCCACCTCCAGCACGGCGCCGTATTCGTGGCCGTTCCCCGTCTGCGCCGCGCGCACGCGCAGGATCACGCTGCCGCCCTGCGGCGTGTAGCGCAGGGCGTTGTCGACCAGGTTGGCCACCAGTTCATGCAGCAGCAGGGCCTGGCCATGCACGGGCGCTTCGTCGGGCGCTTCCAGCGACAGGTCGATATGCCTGCCGACGGCGGCCATGGCCATTTCCAGTCCCACCTGCTGCGCCACGTCGCGCAAGGGGACGGTGTCCATCGCTAGGCTGTCGCCGCCATGCTCGATGCGCGCCAGGGTCAGGAGCCGGTTGGCCAGCAGCACGGTCGAATCGGTGGTGGCGGCGATCGAGCGCACGATGTCGCGCAAGGCGGCGATGTCCGGCGGCGCGCCCGCCTGGCGGTCGCACTCGCGCATGGCCAGTTCGGCCTGGGTTTTCAGCACCGTCAGCGGCGTGCGCAACTGGTGCGAGGCGTCGGCGATGAAGCGGCGCTGGCTGGCGATCAGCTGCTGCAGGCGCGACATGGAGCCGTTCATGGCGCTCACCAGAGGGCGCATTTCCTTGTGCACCAGCGTGGGGTCGACGTCGGACAGGTCGGACAGGGTGCGCGTCTCGACTTCCGTTTTCAAGCGCATCAGCGGGCGCAGCACCAGGCGCACGGCAAACCACACGAGGGCGCCCATCACCAGTATCATCGCCGCCTGCCAGCTCAGGGTATCGAACAGGATCTGGTTCGACAGGCCGCGCCGCGCGTCCAGCGTTTCGGCCACCTGGATCAGGGCGATGCCGCGCATCGAGTCGTCGTACACGGGTTGCAGCAGGGCGGCGATGCGGATCGGCTTGCCGTGGTAGTCGGCATGGTAGAAGCGCACCAGGGCCGGATAATTCTGCGAGCGCGGCACGTTTTTCGGCACGGGCGGCAAGTCGCCATAGCCAGACACCAGTTCGCCATTGATGCCCGTTACCTTGTAGTAGATGCGGCCCAGGGTGTCGGTTTCGAAGCTGTCGAGCGCCACGTAGGGTACTTCGGCCACCACCTTGCCGCCCACGATGGAGACGCGCTCGGCCAGCGCCCGCGTCGACGCCAGCAAGGAGCGGTCGTAGGCCATGTCGGCCGCGTCGAGCGCGTTGCGGTAGACAAAGACGGCATCGAGCAGCACCAGCATCACCAGGGGGATGAGCAGCCAGCGCAGCAGCTGGCTGCGCAGGCTGCCCAGCGGCCGGCCCTGCGCCCAGCGCCGGCGCAGGCGTTCGAGCAGGGGCGGGCGTGGGGCGCGCACCGTCATTTCGGCGCGGCCGGCGCCATGGCGCTGCGCGGCTGCAGCAGGTAGCCGATGCCGCGCAGGGTGGTGATGACGGCGCCGTCGGGCGAGCCGCTTTCCACGCCGCTTTCCAGCTTCTTGCGCACGCGGTGGATATACAGTTCGATGGCGTCCAGGTTGGCGTCGTCGGCCAGCGCAAAGACTTCGTCGAACAGTTTTTCCTTCGACACGGCGCGTCCCGAGCGCGTGATCAGCGCTTCGAGCACCGCGTGTTCGCGCGGCGTCAGGGGAAACGGGGCGCCGGCATAGCTGAACATGCGCGTGACGGTGTCGAAACTGAGGGCACCGCACGCATGCACGAGGGCTTCGTTGCCCTGGCTGCGGCGCAGCAGGGCTTTCACGCGCGCTTCCAGTTCGGCCAGCTCGAACGGCTTGGCCATGTAGTCGTCGGCGCCCAGGTTCAGGCCCTGCACTTTTTCATCCAGGCCGCCGCGCGCCGTGAGTATCATGACGGGAGTCTTGCCGCGCGTGCCGCCGCGCGCGCGCAGGCGGCGCAGCACGTCCAGGCCATCCATCTTCGGCAGGGTCAGGTCGAGCAGCACCAGCGAGTATTCCTGCGTGTGCAGCAGGGCGTCGGCATCGGCGCCGTTGTGGGCGGTCTCCACCGTCAGGTGCGCGTCGCGCAGGGCCTTTGCCAGCCAGTGCGACAGCTCCAGATGGTCTTCCACTAATAATATGCGCATGGTCTCCGCCATTCGTTGAAATGGATGCAGTGTAAGCCTGCCGGCGCCGCGCCGACAGGGGCGGCAATGAATATGTTTGTCCCCTTTGTGGCTGGCTGGCGACACCTGTCAGTCTGAAAGCGAATTGAAAGGATCGCGCTCATATAGTGTGATCCTGATTCATGAAATTGATCAGGCATATCACTAATAACTATATCTAAGGGAGATACTCTACATGAAGAAGACCGCATACTCGCTGGCCGCTCTGGCTGTCCTGGCCGCCGCTGGCAGCGCCCAGGCACAATCGAACGTCACGCTGTACGGCCGCCTGGACGCCGGCGTCAGCACCACCAGCAACGCCGGTCCGAACAAAAGCTCGATGACGCAAGTGAGCTCCGGCGGCATGAACACCTCGCGCTGGGGCATCCTGGGCAGCGAAGACCTGGGCGGCGGCCTGAAAGCTGTCTTCAACCTGGAAGGAGGCATCCTGGTCGACACGGGCGCGGCCGACGGTGCGCTGTTCAAGCGCCAGGCCAATGTGGGCCTGGAAGGCGCGTTTGGCCGCGTCGTGCTGGGCCGTTCGTTCACCACCGTGTATGACTTCGTGCTGCCGTTCGATCCGATGGCCTATGCGCCGTTCTATTCGTGGGCCACTTCGGCCAACGCGACGGGCCCGAGCAAGTACGGCATGACGACGGCCTTCGACAACATGGTCAAGTATTCGGGCAAGACGGGCGACTTCAGCTACGGCGCATCGTACGGCTTCGGCGAGCAGTCGACGGGCAACTCGGACAGCGCCAAGCTGTCCACGGCCGTCACCTACAAGACCGGTCCTGTCAGCCTGCTGGCCACGTATGAGCAGGTGAACGGCAATGCCATCGCCGGCGGCGCGCGCGACAAGACCACCGTGTACCACCTGGGCGCCATGTATGACGACGGCCCGTGGAAAGTGCAGGCGGCGGCGCGCGACTACAAGCTCGATCCGGCTGCCTCCGGCAAGGCTGACGTACGCGGCACCCTGTACTGGGGCGGCGTCAGCTACAAGACCACGCCGGTGATCACCCTGACGGGCGTGATCTACTACCAGGACGTGAAAAACGTGGCCGCCAACCTCAATGCCGATCCGATCATGTACGTGGCGCGCGTGCGCTATGCCCTGTCCAAGCGCACCGACCTGTACGTGGCCGGCGCCTACGCCAAGGCCAAGCACAATCAGTTGGTCAGCCTGTCGCGTGATGATGCCGGTTTCGGCGACACGCAGCGCGGCCTGATCGCCGGCATCCAGCACCGCTTCTAAGGCATGACGATGCTGCGCTCCCTGTTCCTGTCCTTGCTGTGCCTGCTGCCCGCCCTCGCGGGGGCGCAGGCGTCGGCGCCGGCCGAGTGCGTGGTGCCGTCCAAGCCGGGCGGCGCCATGGACCTGACCTGCAAGCTGGCGAAAAAAGGCCTGGCGCAGGAGGGCGCGGCAGCCGCCATGGCACCGATGCGCATCAGTTATCTGCCCGGCGGCATCGGCGCCGTGGCCTGGCACTCGATGGGTTCGCAGCGCCGCCGCGCGGAGCCGAACACCCTGGTGGCCTTTTCGGGCGGTTCGCTGTTGAATCTGGCGCAGGGCAAGTTCGGCAATGCCAAGGCGGGCGACGTGCGCTGGGTGGCGGCGCTGGGCGCCGACTACGGCATGATCGCCGTGCGCAGCGATTCGCCCTACAAGACGCTGGGCGACCTGATCGCGGCATTGCGGCAGCATCCGGACAAGGTGCTGATCGGCGTCTCCGGCACCATCGGCAGCCAGGACTGGTTGAAGATGGCGCTGGTGGCGCGCCACGCCGGCATCGATCCGAAAGTACTGCGTTTTGTCGCGCTCGAAGGCGGCGGCGAAGTGTTTACGGCGATGCAGGCCGATTATGTGCAGGTGGTTTCGGGCGACACGTCTGAAGCCACCCTGAACGCCAGCGCCAACCACGCGCGCGTGCTGGCCGTGCTGTCGGAGAAGCGCCTGCCGGGCGTGCTGGCCGGCGTGCCGACGGCGCGCGAGCAAGGCGTCGACGTGGTCTGGCCCATCATCCGCGGCGTGTGGATGGGGCCCCAGGTGCCGGAGACGGACTACCAGCGCTGGGTGGCCACCTTTGACCGCGTCATGGCCACGCCGCAGTTCGCGGAATGGCGCGCGCAGGCCGGCCTGTATCCATTCGCCCTGACGGGGCCGAAGCTGACGGCGTATGTCAGGAAGGCGGTCGACGAGTATGCCAGGCAGGCAAATGAGCTTGGCCTGATGCGCTGATCGACCTCATATTAAATAAAAAACCTATTCATAGACGGAGACAACCCCATGCAAACCAAGACCCTGCTTCAAGCCGCCCTTGCCACCGCGTTTGCCAGCTTGGCCGGCGCCGCTTTCGCCCAGGTACCGGCAGGTTATCCGGCCGACTACCAGAAGATCATCGACGCGGCCAAAAAGGAAGGCAAGGTGGTGATCTACAGCGCTACCGACAGCAAGGCCGCCGCGCCGCTGATCAAGGACTTCAGCGCCCTGTATCCCGGCATCTCGGTCGAATACAACGACATGAATTCCACCGAAGTGTATAACCGCTTCATTTCCGAAGTGGCCGCCGGCGGCAACACGGCCGACGTGATGTGGTCTTCGGCAATGGACTTGCAGATGCGCCTGGCCTCCGATGGCTACGCCCTGAAATACAAGTCGGTCGAAGCGGCCAAGATCCCCGGCTGGGCCATGTGGGACGACCAGGCATACGGCACCACGTTCGAGCCGGCCGCCATCGTCTATAACAAGCGTTTGCTCGACCCGAAGGAAGTGCCGAAGAACCACGATGACTTCGTCAAGCTGATCGCCACGCCGAAGTTCAAGGACAAGGTCACCACCTACGACATCGAGAAATCGGGCGTCGGCTTCATGTTCATGGCGCAGGATGCCAAGGAATATTCGCAATTCCTGGCGCTGCAAAACGCGTTCGGCACGGCCAAGGTGCGCGTGCAGTCGTCGACGGGCACCATGATGGAGCGTATCTCGTCCGGTGAAAACCTGATCGGCTACAACGTGCTGGGCTCTTACGCGCTGGTGCGCGCCAAGACCGACCCGTCGATCGGCGTGGTGCTGCCCAAGGATTACACCCTGATCCTGTCGCGCGTGCAGTTCATCAACAAGAACGCGAAGAACGTCAACGCCAGCAAGCTGTGGCTCGATTACATACTGTCGCACCGCGGCCAGACCATCATCGCCAACGGCGCCAAGCTGTTCGCCATCCGCGCCGACGTCACGGGCGAGACGACCTCGGCGGAACTGATCAAGGAAATCGGTACGGCCAACGTCAAGCCGATTCCCGTGCATCCGATCATCCTGCAATTCCTGGGGCCAGCCAAGCGCATGGCCTTCCTGAAGCAATGGAAAGAAACAGCCGGCAAAAAATAACGCCGACTTAGCCGCCCGCGAGCCTGGCTTGCGGGCGCACGCCGTACCCTTCATTCATTGGATTCATCATGCAAACTGCTATCTTGCCGCTGCCTGCACGGTCGCGCTCTCCCTTGTCGCGCCTGAACTGGCCGCGCGGCGTGGTCGTGGCGATCACCCTGGTCGCCATTTTCCTGCCGCTGTTCCTGATTTTTTACCAGAGCTTTTTGAACGCGCCCTTCTTCATGCCGGTGCGCGAATTCGGCTTTGATTCCTACCGTTTCATCTTCGATGATCCCGATTTCGCAATGGCCTTCAAGAATGGCCTGATGCTGGCCTTCGGCCTGACCGTCATCGCCGTGCCGCTGGGCGGCATGCTGGCCTTCCTGATGGTGCGCACGGATTTGCCGGGCCGCGGCTGGGTTGCGCCCATGCTGCTGGTGCCGATCTTTGTCTCGCCGATGGTGATGGGCTTTGGCTACGTCGTCTCGATGGGACCCGTGGGCTTCTACTCGATCTGGGCCAAGGAGCTGCTGGGCTTCGTGCCCTGGAATATCTATTCCTTCACCAGCATTGTCATCATCGCTGGCCTGACGCACGTGCCGCACGTCTACCTGTATGCCTCGTCGGCCTTGAAAAGCCTGGGTTCGGACGTGGAAGAAGCGGCCCGCGTGGCCGGCGCTTCGCCGATCCAGGTGATGCTCAATGTGTCGCTGCCGATGATCATGCCGGCGCTGGCGTATGCGGGCGTGCTGGTGTTCTTCCTCGGCTTCGAGGTGTTCGGCCTGGTGTTGGTGCTCGGTGATCCGGAAGGCCATCTGGTGCTGCCGACCTATCTGTACAAGCTGACGAACAAACTGGGCACGCCGTCGTACCACCTGATGGCCGCCGTCGCCGTCTGCCTGGTGATGGTGACCATGCCGCTGGTGATGATACAGCGCTGGCTGCTCAAATCCGCCAACAAATACGTGTCGATCAAGGGCAAGGGCGCGCGCAGCAAGGCCATGCCGCTGGGCCGCTGGAAGTGGCTGGCGTTTGCCTTGCTGGCCGGCTGGCTGATCTTCACCATCATCCTGCCGTTGACGGGCATCGTGCTGCGCTCCTTCGTGCAGTACTGGGGCGAGGGCGTGCACCTGGCCGACGTGCTGACGTTGCAGCATTTCCGCGACATTTTCGACCAGCCTTCGCTGGTGCGCGGCATCGTCAACACCATCCTGATCGGCGTCGTCGGCGGCGCGCTGGCCGTGGGCTGCTACAGCTTCATCGCACTGGCCATGCACCGCAAGCAGGACGGCATCACGCGCCTGCTCGATTACAGCGTGCTGGTGCCGCGCGCCGTGCCGGGCCTCTTGGCCGGCCTGTCGTTCCTGTGGGTGTTCCTGTTCGTGCCGGCCTGGCTCGACGGCATATTGAAAGGCATGGACAACGGCGTGGCCCTGTGGCTCAGCGGCCATGTGATTCCCGTGCTGCGCGAAGTGCGTTCGACGATCTTCGCCCTGTGGCTCGCGTATTCGGTGGTGTGGATGGCTTACGGCATGCGCCTCATTTCGACGGCGCTGCTGCAGGTGGGGCCGGAGCTGGAAGAGGCGGCGCGCGCCGTCGGCGCCAGCCGTGGCCAGGTGACGCGCGACGTGACCCTGCCGCTGATCAAGTACGGCTTGCTGGGCGCCTGGCTGATGGTGTTCCTGATTTTCGAGCGCGAATATTCGACGGGCGTGTACCTGCTCTCGCCGGGCACGGAAGTGATCGGCGCCATGCTGGTGTCGCTGTGGGCGGGCGGCTCGACCGACCTGGTGGCGGCGCTGTCCTTCATCAATATCACCCTGGTGGCCATCGGCCTGGGCATCGCGCTGCGCTTTGGCGTGAAGTTACATAACTGAGCTGCATAACTAAGAATAGACTGAGACCACATCATGAATGAATTGACCGTCAATGAGCTGTACCTGGACTACGGCACGGGCGCCGCCGCCAACCAGATCCTGAAAGGTGTCTCGATGCACCTGCAAAAAGGCGAAGTGGTCGCGCTGCTGGGACCTTCGGGCAGCGGCAAGACCACCTTGCTGCGCGCCGTCGCCGGGCTGGAAAGCCCGAAGGCGGGCACCATCCAGATCGGCGAGCGCAATGTCTTCGACGGCGCGAAGCATTTCGAGATGCCGGCCGAGCATCGCAACCTGGGACTGGTGTTCCAGTCGTACGCGCTGTGGCCGCACAAGACCGTGTTCGACAACGTCGCCTACGGCCTCAAATTGCGCAAGATGGGCAGCACGGAAATCGCCGCACGCATCAAGGAAGTGCTGACGCAGCTGGGACTCGGACATCTGGGCGAGCGCTATCCGCACCAGCTGTCCGGCGGCCAGCAGCAGCGCGTGGCGATCGCCCGCGCGCTGGTGTACAACCCGCCCGTGATCCTGCTCGACGAACCGCTGTCGAACCTGGACGCCAAGCTGCGCGAGGAGGCGCGCGCCTTCCTGCGCGAACTGATCGTGCGCCTGGGCCTGTCGGCCCTGATGGTGACGCATGACCAGGGCGAGGCGATGGCCATTTCCGACCGTATCTTGCTGCTCAATAACGGCAAGATCGAGCAGCAGGGCACGCCGCAAAGCATGTATGAAACGCCGGACACCCTGTTCACGGCCGAATTCATGGGCAGTAACAATCGTCTGCCCGGCAAGGTGGTGCAGCGCGACGGCAAGCAGGTGCGCCTGCTGGTCGATGGCGCCTCCATGCAGGGCGTGGCGCGCGGCGCCAACGCGGGCACGGAAGTGACCACCATGATACGCGTGGAGGAAGTGAAGATCAGCGCCACACAGGTCGACAACGCCATCGAGCTGCCGCTGCTGACGTGCATGTACCTGGGCGACCGCTGGGAATGCCTGTTCGAACGCGGCGGCGCCGAGAACATCAGCTTGCGCGCGTATTCGCGCCACAAGCTCGAGGCGGGCAAGTACTGGCTGCACATGCCGGCCGATAAGCTCTGGGTGTTTTAACGGTGCCGTGGTGGCCGCGCTGGCGCGCAGTCGGCGCGGCGCTGGCCGCCGGGCTGGCGGGTGCCGCCATCTGCCTGTGGCTGCACACGCCGCTGCCGTGGATGATCGGCCCCCTGTTTGCCACGGCCGCGCTGCGCCTGGCAGGGCGCGAACTGGCCTGTCCCGTGCGCGTGCGGGAAGCGGGACAGTGGGCCATCGGCACGGCCTTGGGTCTGTATTTCACGGCGCCCGTGCTGGCCGTGCTCACGGTCTATACGCCATGGATCGCCGGCGCCGTGCTGTTCGCGCTGGCGCTGGGCGCATCCGGCGCCATGCTGCTGCGTCGCCTCTCCGGCGTCGACCATGCCACCGCCTTCTTTGCCATGGCCGTGGGTGGCGCATCCGAGATGGCGGTGCAGAGCGAGCGCCATGGCGCCGACGTGGGCAAGGTGGCCGCCGCGCACAGCCTGCGCATGATGCTGGTGGTGGCGACGATTCCGTTCGGCGTGCGCTACTGGGGCAGCCATGGCCTGGCAGAAGGGCATGAGACTTTCGTGCCGGGCGCCGCGCTGGTCGACTATGGCGGGCTGGCGCTGCTGGTCGGCATCACGGTGCTGGCGGCCCTCGCATTAAAACGGGGCCGGCTGCCCAACGCGTGGGTCATCGGCCCGCTGCTGGCCGCGCTGCTGCTGACGGCCTGCGGCATCCATCTGTCGCGCCTGCCCGAATGGATGATACGCGCGGGCCAGCTGTTCATCGGCATCGCCCTGGGCACGCGCTTCACTCCCGCCTTCCTGCATGCTGCTCCCCGCTACCTGGCCGGCGTGGCTCTGTGCAGCGTCCTGATGTTGCTGCTGGCGGCCGCCTTCGGACTGGGCCTGTCGCACTGGCTGGGCATCCATCCCGGCACGGCCGTCCTGGCCACCTCGCCCGGCGGCATCGCGGAAATGTCGCTGACGGCCAAGGCCCTGCATCTGGGCGTCCCCATCGTCACGGCCTTCCACGTGGCGCGCATGGTAGTGCTGGTATTGCTGATCGGACCGCTGTTTCGCCTGCTGCCGCGTCCTTAATTTCCCCGCACGACGATTTCCTGCACCTGCGGTTCGCGCTGGCGCATGAAGCGCACGATGGAGTCCACCGTGACGACGTCGATCTGGCGCGTCATGCGGCGCTCGAACGGGTGATCGTCGAAGGCGATATTGGCGCGGAACATGCGCGCGCCCAGGCGCGTGGCGGCCGGTATGCTGAGCGTTTGCGGCGCGTAGCTGGCGCTGCGCAGCCAGCTTTGCGCTTCGGCGCGCGTTTCGATCTTGCCCGGCTCGTTGCTGGCAGCGGCCAGGGTTTCCAGCACCCACTGGTTCGAGTTCTGGTACTTGGTGGAAAACGGATAGGCCAGCATATTGTAGTGCGCCTCATGCAGGCGCTTGGGCGTGTTCGACGTCAGCAGTCGCACCAGTTGCTGCTGCGTATCCTGGCCGGGAATCAGGATCAGGCTTTCATACATGAACACGTCATCCATGAAGAAATTGCCCAAGCCTTCGTTGTACAGCGACGATTGCGCCGTGCCGCATTCATTGAGTTCATGCACCACCAGCCAGCGGCCCTTCGGGTGGTCGCGCCAGGCCAGCGCCATGTGCGAATAGCGCAAATTGTACTTCGACAAGTCTTGCCCGGCGCGCGCCACCAGCGCCACTTGCGCGCCCGAACCATCGAGCGCCTGCAGGGTCTTTTGCGCCAGATCCATCGATTTGACGAGGGTGGTCGCATCCGTTGGCTTTTCCTCGCACGAGCGTCCCGCATGGGCGGCGCCGGCCAGGGCCAGGCTGATGATCATGACAGTCAGGCGTTTCATGGGTTCACGCTTTCGAATGGTGGAGGATGGCATTGCCGGCCGCATCCGGCACATAGGCGATGGCCTTGCCTGACAGTACCAGCATGTGGCCCGTCGAGACGGCAACCACCTGGATGGCCGTGCCGGCCGCCAGCGACAGGCCTTGCGCGGCTTTCAGGCTCAGCTTGACGGAGGCCGTGGCCGCCTGCGAGGCGCCCCTGGCTGCGCTCTTCAGCACGAGGACGCTGCCGTCGGCCACGTCTTCCACCTTGTCGATGACGATTTCACCGGCGGCGGCCAGCACCGACATGGAGCCGACGAGCACGATGGCCGACGCCATGCTGGCATTGTCGGACGCGTTGGTGGTGTCGGAATTGGCGGCCTGGGCCAGCGGCGCCATGGTGGCGGCGCACAGCAGGGCGGTGGCGAGCAGATGTTTCATGGGATTTCCGTTCTTCATTGGTGGTTACACTTTGGAGTGGTGCAGCAGCGCCTTGCCCAGTTCGTTCGGGATGAAGGCGATGGCCTTGCCGGAAAGAACCAGCATGTGTCCGGTGGACAGCGCCACCACGTTGACCACGGTGCCGGCCGCCAGCGACAGGCCCTTGGCCGCTTGCGTGCTCATCTGGATGGAAGCGCCGCCCGCTTCGGACGCGCCTTTCAGCACGATGACGATGCCTTCGCCCACCGTTTCCACGCTGGCGACCACCACCTGGCCGGAGGCGACCAGCATCGACATGGAGCCGGCGACGACGATGGCGGAACCCTGGCTGAGGTTTTGCGAGCCTTTCGACAGGTTCTCCGAGGCGGCGGCGTGGACCAGGCCGGGAGCGGCCACGGAGAGCGTCAACAGCGACAGGGACAGGCAGAGGGGCAGCAGGCGTTTCATGTGTTTCTCCTTCAAGTGTGCCAAGTGGCAACGCCATCATTGTAGACTGTGGGCAATTGGTCAATGAAAACGCTACTCGTAGCGGGCAGGCATACCGCAGGTAGCGTATTGCGCTACTTTTTTGCCGTCAGAACCGATGCCATTTTTATAAAGGAAATGCATGCCGCAAACCCACGCCTTGATAGAAGCCTTGAAACGCCTGTTGAAAGCGCGCGCCGTCACATATGCCGAGCTGGCCCAGCGCATCGGCGTATCCGAAGCCAGCGTCAAGCGGATGTTTTCGCAGAAGCAATTTACCTTGCAACGCCTGGATCAGATCCTGGTGGCCATCGGCAGCGATTTCCAGCAGCTGGCGCTGGCCGTGCAGTCTGCCCAGGCCGCGCCCACCCTGATCACGGGACTGACATATGCGCAGGAAAAGGAAATCATCGAGGACACCCGGCTGTTCGTGGTGGCCGTGTCTGCCCTGAACCTGCTGCCGCTGGAACAGATCGTCGCCATCTACGACATCAGCGAGGCGCAAGCCGTGAAATACCTGCTGCGCCTCGACAAGATCGGCTTTCTGGAACTGCTGCCGAATAACCGGGTCAAACTGCTGGTGGCGCGTACGTTTGCGTGGATACCGAACGGTCCCATCCATACGTATTTCAAAAAGGAAGCCTATGGTGACTATTTGAATTCCCAATTCGATGGCGAAACGGAATTGTTGCGCCTGGTGAACGTGATGCTGTCGAAAAAATCCACGGCGGCCTTGCTGGAACGCCTGAAGCAAGTGGCGGTAGAATTCTCGCAGCAACACCAGGAAGACGCGCGCCTGCCCGGCGATGAGCGCCTGGCCATCAGCTTCATGCTGGCGGCGCGTCCCTGGATGCCGCAGACGTTCAAGGCGTTACTGCGGCAGTGAGCGTGCAAGCCGGTCGATAAGCAAGCCTGCTAGCCTGTAAGCAAGCCAGCCGCCAGCAAGCCAGCAAGCCAGCAAGCCAGCAAGTCAGCAAGTCAGTACGCCGCAATAAAGCCATTTGTGTAAAGCCATGCGTGGCGCCGGGTCTTTCTGGCCCCTAGTCTGGCCGCTGGCCGCGCCTGTTTGCGCCATCCTCGATTGCTTGCTGGCCCATTGCTTGCGGGCTCATTTATTGCTGCCCCGTTTGCTGTTGGCCCGATTTCTGCTGCCCCTCTTGTTCTTCTTGTTCCTGTTTCATTTGCGACAGCAAGCGCCAGGCAAAGAAGCCCAGCACGCCCACGCCCAGCAGCAGTGCGCCCCACAGCGCGGCCAGGCGCCACGGTGCCCCGTCCTTTGTGGCGCGTGCGGGTGCCGCCGCGCCCCCGTTGGGGTGGAGCGGGCCGGCGCTGGCCGTCTTGAGTGCCAGCAATTCGTCCGCCTTGAAGCCGGGCGCCACCTGCGACAGCGGTTGCGCCACGGCGGCGGCGTTGCTGTTGCCGAATGCCAGTTGATAAGGCGGCTTGCCGCTGGCCAGGAAAACGACGGTGGCCGGTGTCCAGCCCAGGCGCAGGGCGGGCGCATCGCTGGCGTCGAGCTGGAGTTCCGTGGCCGTCTGCAGCACCCATTCGCCCGTTTGCGTCACGGGCATGGCCAGGTCGCCCGAGATCCTCTCCTTGCCATCGAGGCCGATGCGGTAAAACGTCGTGCTCAGCAGGGGATCGAAATACGCGCCTTGCGCGGGACGCGCCTGGTGGCGCAGGTGCAGCCGGTGCCGGGGAACATAGTTGTGCTGGCGATACACGCCCAGAGTCACGGGCAGCACCACATTGTTGCGCGTCAATTGCAGGGCGATGCTGTCGGCGGGAATGGCGAGGGGCGTGGCGTAGCGCCATTCATTCGCCTGCTTGCCGGGCAAGCCTTGCAGCACGATGGAGGCGCGCGCTGGGGCGATCTCCGTTTCGCTGACGGCTTGCGCCGTGATCGCCGCAAAGGCCAGCGGTTCGCCCGCTTGCCAGCTCAGGCGCGCATAGCGGAAGGCGCGCGGCGCAAAGGCGATGCTGTCGTTGGCCAGGGTTTGCGTGTCGCTGTTGCTGAGCCAATTCAGGGTGGTGGTGCTGATGGCGTCCCATTGCTTCAGGTCATCGCTCACTTCCAGCAGCACTTGCGCACTGTAATTGTCCGTGCGGGCCGGCGGCGTGAAGCGCAAGGCGGCGATGCGCTTGTCTTGCGTTTGCTTGCCCAAGTCGAGGATCAGCGCTTGCAGCGCCGCCGTGGTCGCCGCCGTGCCGGCGCGCGTGCTGACCGACAGCAAGCGGCCATCGTCCGCCGTGCGGATATCGATGCCTTGCAAGCCATCGCCAGTTGCCGGCGCGCTCGTCACGGGGAAAATGCGGGCCGGAATGGCTGTCCGTTGCGTGGCCGATTGCGCGGGCGGCGCGCCGATGGCGTAGGCCAGGCGCTTGCCGTCCGCGTCGAACAGGCGCAGGTCCGCCAGGCTGGCCGAGCTGGCGTGCAGGTAGACGTCCCTGGGCAATATCAGCTGGACGATGCCGGCGCCGGCCGGCACCTGCACGGGCATGCTCCAGGCATAGTCCTGTGGCCGGTCCTGGCCGGGCGCGGCCAGCGCGGCGCCTGCCACCAGCAGGCTGCAGCAGATCAATGAGGGCTTCATGCGGCTCCTTGTTGCGGTTCGGCTGAAGCGGGCGCGGCAGCCTTGGGAAACGGCGCCAGGTAGCCGATCAAGACCATCAGCAAGCCGACGCCCACGAAGGAGACGATGCGCTCGATGCCGCCCACGTTCGACAGGTCGATCAGGAACAGTTTCAGGACGACCAGACCCAGCAGCACGGCGCCCAGGCTCCATTGCTGGCGCCGCTGCTGGCGCGCCGCGTGACGCATCAGCAGCAGGGCCGTCACGCTCCACACCAGCGACAGCATCGCTTGCACGAACTGCGAGGCCAGCATGGCGTCAAAGGTGTAGGGCACGCCCAGGTACTGCGACACCGTGCGCAGCAGCATCAGGTTGAACCAGCCATACAGCAGGCACGCGGCCACGACGGGCAAGCGCGCTTGCCACAGCGCGGGCAGCGGCATCTGGCCCGCCGGCAGCAAGCGGTAGCTGGCAATGGCCAGCAGGACGGCAAAACCCGTGCTCAGGTCCAGCGGATTGAGCAATGGCAAATACGGCAGCGGTGCCATGGCGCCGTCGTCGAAGATATTCCATGCGGCGATCAGCAGCAGCGACCATGCCGCCGCCAGCGGTATCAGATAACGCTGGTACCACGCTGCAATCGGCGCCACCGGCCAGGCGCCAGCGCGGCAGCGGCGGATCAGCCAGGCCAGCACCAGCATCATGGCCCAGGCCGGCAAGTAGCGGGCCCAGGCAGGGCTGACGCTGCCTTCATGCTGTGCCAGCCAGGCGCTGACCTGCATGGCGCCAAGCGGCCACAGCATCAGCCAGGGCGCGGCCGTGCGCAGCGTATGCAGCAGGCGCAGCGCACGCACGTCGAGTTGCCAGCCCGCTTGCGGCCAGGCCAGCAGCAGGTATTCTCCTGCCGCCAGGGCGCTGGCCAGGGCCAGCCAGCTCAAGCCGGTCGGCAGGTAGTCGCGCAGGTACAGCGCCAGCAGCAGGTTGGCGCTCCACAAGCCCAGGCCAATCCAGGCGGCCACGCTGATCCAGCGCAGCTGCGGCCAATCGAGGCGCCGCGCCAGGAGGGCGAACGCGGGCGTCGTGACGCAGACGGCGATCAGGTACAGCGCCAGCCAGTGTTCGCCCGCGTGTGCTTGCAGCGCCAGGTTGCCGTCGATCAGGCGCAGCAGCCAGCTGGTGAAGGGCACGAGGATGGCGGCAAACCACAGCAAGCCGCTCCAGGCCAGCAGGGGGCGCGCCACCAGGGCCAGCAGCTCGTCGCCGCCGCGCGCGCGCAGCGCAAGGAAACGGGCGCTGGCAAAGGCGGCGGCGCCCAGCAGCAGGGCGCTGAGGAAGGAGCCGCCGAACAGGCTGGCCGGATGCTGATCCCAGGCCCAGCTGGCGCGGCTGAGCATGACCATGCCGGCCAGGACCTGCACGGCCAGCAGCAGCGCGCGCGGCGCATGCCATTGTTCGCGCCGCGCCAGCGCCGCCAGCAGGGCTGCCACTGCCAGCGCGCTGACGGTGAGCAGGTTCAGTTGCGTGGCGGCATCCGTGCGCAGCAGGATTTCGGTCCAGATGCCGCCCAGCAGCCAGACTGTGGCGGCCGTCAGGAACAGCACGGACAGGCTGCTCATGAACTCCGGATGCAAGTGGCTGCCGTTGCGGCGGAAGTTGAAGGCCATCACCAGCGCGGCGGCGGCCAGCAGCGCGCAGCCGAGCCAGATGTTGGCGTCCAGGGCCGCTGCCGTATCGAGTTCCAGCATGGCGCCGAGGAAGGCAAGCCAGGCGGCTCCCTGCACCAGCAGGCCGAAAGCCCAGGCCAGCGTCTGGCGCTGGCGCAAGCCGACCCAGACGATGCCCGCGCCTTCCAGCGCCCAGGCGGCGGACGTCCAGCGGCCGTCAAGGGCGAACGGGATGGCCAGGGTGCCGAAGACGATGCCCAGCGCGAGGAAGGCTTCGGCCAGCAGTTTGAAACCTGCGCGGCGCCACAGCGCCACGGCCAGTCCCGTGTAGCACAGGCCGGCAAGCAGCGCGGAAAACGCCAGTCCAAAGTCAAAGTGCCGGACCAGGCCGTATTGCAGGCCCATGGCCGCCAGCGGCGTGCCGAAGACGAGGGTGCCATCCACGTAATGCTTGAGGCGCGGCGCCTGGCGCGCGCAGTAGGCGATCGCGATGCCGATATAGAACAGCACGAACAGGATCAGGAACAGTTGCGTCGACAGGTAGTGCTCGGGCGAGTAGCGCAGCAGGCCCCAGGTGGTGGCAACGACAAAGGTAAAGCCAAAGCTCAGCACATTCAGCACGCGCCAGGCGCGTTTCAGGGCGATGGCGAAGACGCCCGCATTGAGCAGCGCGTAATAGCTGAACAGGCCGATATGGTTGCCGCTGCCCGTCGACACCAGCAGGGGCACGGCAAAGCCGCCGACGATGCCGAAGACGGCCAGCCAGACAGCGTTTTGCAGCACGGCCAGCAGACACGTGAACGCCGTCAGCACGAACAGTACGGCAAACGCCAGGCCGGCCGGGATCAATTCATACAGGCGAAAAGCGCCAAACGTGACCAACATCAATATCGCCAGCGCCGTGCCCTGCAGCGGCAGGCTGATGCCTGGACGGCTGAGGCGGATGCGCCAGGCCCAGGCCAGCAGGGCAATATCGGCCAGCGCGATGCCGGCCAGGCGCAGCTCGATGGGCAGCGTGACCTGGGCCGACACGTACTTGAGCAGGAAGCTGACGCCGAGGAAGAGGATCAGCAAGCCCAGCTTGGCGACCAGGTTGCCCGTGAATAGCCAGTTTTTCGCCTTGGCAACGAGGCCGTCCGGGTGCGCGATCCAGGACGGGGTATTCGGGACGGCAGGGGCGGGCCTGGCAGGGGGCGGCGGAGCCGATGGTGCTGGGGCGGATGGGGCGGCTGGCGCAGCCTTTGCCAGTGCGACGGGCTCGCTCGCGGCCGCTTGCGGCACGGGGGCGGCAGGCGGCGCAGGCACCAGCGGGGCAACCGCAACAGGCGCCGGTACTGGTGCCGACAGCGGCGCAGCGCTCTCTACAGCGGGAACGGCAGCAGGCGCTTCGCCCTGGCCTTCCAGCGTCCGCAGGCGCTGCTGGATGCCGTCGACTTCCTTGCGCAGGCGGGCTGTCAGCAGTTCCAGATCCGCCACCTTGCGGCGGTACTGCAGCACCAGCACGAAGGCGGTAATCAGCAAGCCAAGGATGAACAGCGTGATCAATCCAAACATGGGGCAGCTTTCCTGAAAGGGCAGGGCGAAGGCGCCCGATGTATGCGCACATTACCTTATTATCAAGAAACAGGCGATTTCTGTTGTGTCAGGGCAAGTGCCAGGAAGTGCGTGCGGCGGCAAGGCAAGCATGGGGCCGGAGCGGGCTTTTCATATTGATGTCAAGCAAGATGTCGACATTCAGATTGTCGTGCGCAAGATAGTGCTGTATTTTAGCAATTCCTTAATTGCCAGTTCCCCATGCCATGAGTCAAAGCAGCCAGTTTTCCTTATTGTCGCAGCGCCGTTTCGGGCCCTTCTTTTGGACCCAGTTCTTTGGCGCCTTTAACGACAATCTGTTCAAGACGGCCTTGATGGTGATCCTCGCCTACGATGCGCTGAGCTGGACCACGCTCGACCCGTCCACCATCACCAACCTGATTCCCGGCCTGTTCATCCTGCCCTACGTCGTGTTTTCAGCCACGGCGGGTCAGCTGGCCGACAAGTTCGAAAAGGCAGGCCTGGCCCGTTTCGTGAAATGGATGGAACTGGCCATCATGGCCGTGGCCGCCGCCGGCTGGATGACGCATACCCTGTGGCTGCTGGTGGCCGCCGTCGTGGGCATGGGCGTGCATTCGACCCTGTTCGGCCCCGTCAAGTATGCATACCTGCCGCAGCAGCTCAAACCCGAGGAACTGGTCGGCGGCAATGGCCTGATCGAAATGGGCACCTTTGTCGGCATTTTATTGGGCGAAATCCTCGGCGCCGTGTTGATCGTGCACAAGCCGCTGGGCGTGGAACTGGTGGCGGGCGCGACGATTGCCGTGGCCGTCTTCGGCCTCATCGCCAGCTACCGCGTGCCGCGCACGCCGGCGCCCGAGCCGGACTTGAAGGTGAGCCTGAATTTCGTCGCCGAATCGTTCCGCAACCTGAATTTTTCGCGCAAGAACCGTCCCGTCTTCCTGGCCATGCTGGGCAACTCCTGGTTCTGGTTCTATGGCGCCCTGATCCTGGCGCAGTTCCCCGTGTATTCGAAGGATTTCCTGCATGGCGACCACAGCGTGTTCGTGCTGCTGCTGACCGTGTTTTCCGTCGGCATCGGCACGGGTTCCCTGCTGTGCGAACGCCTGTCCGGCCACAAGATCGAGATCGGCCTGGTGCCGTTCGGTTCCATCGGCCTGTCGCTGTTCGGCATCGACCTGTATTTCGCCAGCAATGCGTATGCGAATACGCAAGTGGTCGATGCGCTGGCCTTTGTCAGCCAGGCCGGCGTGCCGCACATCTTGCTCGACATCGTCATGATCGGCGTCTTCGGCGGCTTTTTCATCGTGCCCCTGTTCGCCCTGATCCAGACGCGCTGCGACCCGAAACACATTTCGCGCACGATCGCCGGCATGAATATCCTGAACGCCCTGTTCATGGTGGCGGCCGCCGGCGTGGCCATCGTGCTGCTGGGCCAGGGGTTTACGATTCCGCAGTTGTTCCTCGTCACGGCCATCCTGAACGCGCTGGTGGCGGCCTACATCTTCTCGCTGGTGCCGGAATTCCTCATGCGCTTCCTCGCGTGGATACTGATACAGACCGTGCACCGCGTGAAAGTCGTCGATGGCGAGCGCATCCCGACGGAAGGGGCGGCCGTGCTGGTGTGTAACCACGTCAGCTATGTGGACGCCATCGTCATCATGGCGGCCAGCCCTCGGCCCATCCGTTTCGTCATGGACCACCGCATCTTCAAGATGCCGCTGATGGGCTGGATTTTCCGCACGGCCAAGGCGATTCCCATCGCGCCGGCCAAGGAAGATCCTTTCCTCATGGAAAAGGCTTTCATTGATATCGCGCAAGCGCTGCACGAGGGCGAGCTGGTGTGCATCTTCCCCGAAGGCAAGCTGACGCGCACGGGCCAGATCAGCGAATTCAAGGGCGGCATCGCGAAGATCGTTGAGCGCAGCAAGGTGCCCGTGATTCCACTGGCGCTGCGCGGCTTGTGGGGACATCTGTTGAGCCATCGCAATGGCCATTTGTTCGAGCGCGCCTTCAAGGCAGGCTTGCGCTCGCGCCTGTCGCTGGCCGTGGGCATGCCCGTGGCGCCCGAGGCCGCCACGCCGGAACTGTTGCAGCAAAAGGTGCAGGAATTGCGCGGCAAGTGGAAATAAACGCTATTTTGTTCGCGTAGCTGTCCCCATCCGCCCCGCCAGGCGCTGTTCCAGCAGGGCGGCGATGGCGGCGAAGTCCACCGGTTTCGTCAGGTGATGGTCGAAACCGGCTTGTTCCGTGCGTGAGCGCGCCTCTCCCCAGCCCGTCAGGGCGATCAGCAGCACCTCGCGCCCCTGCGCACGCTGACGTATCTGGCGCGCCGCCTCATAACCATCCATGTCCGGCATGCCCAGGTCCATCACGACCAGTTGCGGCCACGACCTGTCGACGGCCGCCAGGGCTTGCGCGCCGCCATACGCGACACTGGCGGCATAGCCCTCGAGCTGGAACAGGCTTTGCAAGGCATCGGCCGCATCGAGGTTGTCGTCCACCACCAGCACTTGCACGGGCTGGCCAGCGCCGGCGGGCGTCTCGCTGCGGGCAGCTTCCGGCGCGGCCGGGGCGGCTGCCTGGGCGTCGCCGGCGCTGGCGGGCAGGGTGACGATGAAGCGGCTGCCGCGGCCGGGGCCGTCGCTGTACGCTTCGATGTTGCCGCCATGCATCTCTGTAAATTGGCGCGCCAGGCTCAGGCCGATGCCCAGGCCGCTGGCCATCTGGCCTTCCACCGTGCGCCCCTGTTCAAACATGGAAAAGATGCGCGGGATGGCGTCCGGTTCGATGCCGATGCCGTTGTCTTCGACCGCCACTTGCAGCAAGCCTTGCGCCAGGCGCGCCGTCATGTGGATGTGGCCGCCTTCCGGCGTGAACTTCACGGCATTCGACACGATATTGGCAAAGATCTGCACCACCCTGGCATAGTCGGCGTGCAAGGTCACGGCATGCGGCGGCAACGTCTGCGTGATGCTGATGTGCCGGCTGTCGGCCGCGGGCTGGCACAGTTCGATCACATGGTCGAGTACTTGCTGTAAATCAATGTTTTCTCGCTGCAGCAGTACCTTGCCGCTGGTGATGCGCGCCACGTTGAGCAAATCATCCACCAGCCGCGTCAGGTGTATCACCTGGCGCTCGATCACGCCGCTGACCTTGCTGACCTGCTCCGATGCGGGATACAGGTGCTTGAGCAGGGCCACCGAGGTCTTGATGGGCGCCAGCGGATTGCGCAGTTCATGCCCGAGGCTGGCAAGGAATTCGTCCTTGCGCCGCTGCGTCTCGCGCACCTGGTACTGGCGCTGGCGTGCGCGCAGCATGGCGTGGGCCGAGGTGATCAGGGTCAATATGTGTACGGGGCGCTCCAGCAGGGTCAGGTTGCCCAGGGTGGCGACGGCTTGCCGCAAAGACAGGGAATCGAGTCCCGCGTGCGTCAGCAGGATGATCGGCAAATCGGACCAGTCCGGTTGCTGGCGGGCGTAGGCGTCTAGCACGGCGTACACGCCTGCAGGCAAGGATTCGTCCACCGTCAGCACGCCGCCGGCGCCCAGCGCCAGCTGCTCGGCCAGTTCGCCGGCGGAGCGGCAGGCGTGGCTGGCGATGGCCTCGCCTGCGAGCACCCTGGCAGCCAGGGCGGCGTCCTGGCCGCCAGGCGCGTAGATCAGGATACGCTGCTCCATGGCAACTCCTAGGGGAAGGGCGTGCCGCCGATGGTGGGCAAGCCCGACAGGATGCCGTGAAAGCCGGCCAGGGCCGGGCCGATGCGGATGCCCTGCGGGCTGATCTCGAAGCGGCGGATGCTGCGCTCGTGCGCGCTGCCGCGCTTCTTGAAGACGGAAATGGCTTGCCGCACCTCGCCTTCCGTTTCGTAATAGCGCAGCATGATGACGCCGTCGGCCAGGTAGCTGGCGTCGGCCGAGGTCGTCATCGAGGTGCCCAGCATGTTTTGCTGCACGCCGACGAGCAGGGTGGCCACGCCCCGCTGGCCCAGGTAATTGAGCAGTTCATGCAGATAGGTGCTCTGGAAGCGCTCGTCGGGCACGGCATGCATGTAGCCGTTCAGGCTATCGATGACGATGACCTGGGCGCCCCGTTCTGCCGCGTCGACCACGGCCTGGGCGAATTCTCCCGGTGTCAGCTCGGCCGGATCGACTTGCTGCACACTCAACAGGCCGGAATCGAGTGCCGGCTGCAGGCGCATGCCCACGTTGTCGGCCCGGTTCAGCAGTTTGCTGCGCGCTTCTTCGAACAGGAACATGGCGCACGGTTCGCCGCGCGTTATGGCCGCGTGCACGAATTGCGCCGCCAGGGTGGACTTGCCGCTGCCGGCCGGGCCGGAAATGAGCGTGCTCATGCCTTCTTCCAGGCCGCCCCCTGTCATGGTGTCGAGTTCGGGCACGCCGCTCGACAGGCGCCGATGGTCGCCATCGCGGCGCGTGTCGGCCGCCACCAGGCGCGGAAAGACGACCAGGCCGTCATGGGCGATCTTGTAGTCGTGCGTGCCGCTGCGAAACGGCACGCCCCGGTATTTGACCACCCGCACGCGGCGCCGGTCATTGCCGTAGGCCTGGTTTTGCAGCTCCAGCGAAATGACGCAGTGGGCCACGCTACGCACTTGCAAGCCGTCGTCCAGCGCGGAACGGTCATCGATCAGCAGGGTGGTGCAGTGCCGGCTGGCCAGGTATTGTTTCAACGCGACGACCTGGCGCCGGTAGCGCAGAGGATTTTCCGCCAGCAACTGCAGTTCGGACAGCGAATCGAGCACGAGGCGGACAGGGCGGTGCTTTTCGATGGCGGCGAGGATGCGCTGGTTGGTCGAGGCCAGTTCGATTTCCGACGGGTGGAAGATGGTGTACTGGCGCTCGGGGTCGAGGATATCGTCGCCGGGCGCCACTTCTTCGATGGCGATGCCGGCCAGGTCCCAGCCATGCGACAGGGCCGCACCGCGCAGCTCGATCGCGGATTCCGCCAGGGCGATATACAGCACGGGCACGCCGCTGCGCGCGCCTTCGGCCAGAAATTGCAGCGCCAGGGTGGTCTTGCCCGTGCCGGGGGCGCCTTCGACCAGGTACAGGCGCTCGGCCAGCATGCCGCCGGTGAGTATCGCGTCGAGGCCTGCGACGCCCGTCGACAGCAGCGGCGGCGCGTCCGGGCCGCTCGCGCCATCGTGCTGCCCTGTGTTTCGCGCCTGTGCCGTCATCGTTGCGCCCCCGCTTTGCCACGCCGTGATCACTATACTAGCGCGTCCGGCGCGACATGTCTTTTCGATACCATTGGTAAATATTCATCGTGACAGGGCGGGGGCGCGCAAGGCAGTGTTGCGTACGCGATCACGGTCTCAGCAAAAAACGCATTACCCTGCTACAGTAATCATTCAATCCAACTTTCCCGCTTTGCCGTTTTGCCGCCGCCCGCCCGCTTCCCATTCGAATTGGCGGGCGTGCCGACGCTGTTGTTGCCTTCATTTTATTGCCTCATTGATAATTTAATCCGCTTGATAGTTACTATGTTTCAATTGTAACGATGCTTGACGATTTTAGAATGATCGTTCATTCTTTGATCTGCGTTAATAAATTTAGTCATTTCTAACGACACTAGCCAGCTTCTTTTTCAGAAAGTCCAAGATGCAACCAACATTTTCCTTGACGTCGCCGCGTACGAGCGGCGCTATTGCCGTTCTGTGCGCCACTGTAATCATGGCCGGCTGCAGTAAAAAACAGGAAGCACCTCACGCGCAGCAAGCGCCACAGGTGGTCGTGTTTACTGTTAATCCGGCCGCGTTGCCGATGAGCGCCGAATTGCCTGGCCGTACGAATGCCTACCAGGTCGCCGATGTGCGCCCGCAAGTCGGCGGCTTGATCCAGAAGCGCCTGTTCGTCGAAGGCAGCGATGTGAAAGCGGGCACGGCCCTGTATCAGATCGACCCCGCCACCTACCAGGCTGCCTATAATTCAGCCAAGGCCGCGCTGTCGAAAGCCAAGGCCAACTTGCTGACGGCCGGTCCGAAAGCCTCGCGCTACAAGGAACTGGTCGCCATCGAAGGCGTGAGCCGCCAGGAATACGACGATGCCGTCGCTGCGTTCGAGCAAGCCAAGGCAGACGTCGAGTCCGCCACCGCGGCGCTGGAAACGGCGAACATCAACCTGAAATACAGCACCGTGACGGCGCCGATCAGCGGCCGCACCAGCCGCTCGAGCGTGACGGCCGGCGCGCTGGTCACGGCGGGCCAGGCCGACGCGCTGACCACCGTGCAGCAACTCGATCCCATCTATGTCGACGTGACCCAGTCGAGCACGGACCTGCTGCGCCTGAAACGCCAGATGGCCGACGGCTCGCTGAAAAAAGTGGGCGAAGGTCAGGCCAAGGTCGACCTGATCTTGCCGGATGGCAGCAAGTACAGCGAACCGGGCAAGCTGCAGTTCGCTGGCGTGACGGTCGATCCGACCACCGGCAACGTGATCTTGCGCGCGCTGTTCCCGAACCCGAAAGGCGAATTGCTGCCAGGCATGTACGTACGTGCCCAGCTGGAAACGGGCGTCGATGAAAAAGCCATCACCGTGCCGCAAGTGGGCGTGACGCGCAACCAGAAGGGCCAGGCAACCGCCTTGATCCTGAACAAGGAAAACAAGGTCGAGCAACGCGTTCTGACCACCAGCGGCACCGTCGGCACCAACTGGCTGGTGACGTCCGGCCTGGCCGCAGGCGATCGCGTGATCGTGGAAGGCTTGCAAAAAGTCAAGCCAGGCGCACCAGCCGTTGCCGTACCGGCCAAGGCCGCTGCCGCCTCTGCCGCAGCATCGGCTGCCAGCGCCCACTAATTCAGGAGAATATTAATGGCCCGTTTTTTCATTGACCGCCCGATTTTTGCCTGGGTGGTCGCGATCGTCATCATGCTTGCCGGCGTGATTTCGATCCTCAGCCTGCCGATCGCGCAGTACCCGAGCATTGCTCCGCCGTCGATTTCGATCAGCGGCTCCTATCCTGGCGCCTCCGCCAAGACCGTGGAAGACGCCGTTACCCAGGTCATCGAACAAAAGATGAAGGGTATCGACGGCTTGCGCTACATGGCTTCGTCGAGCGATGCCACTGGCGGCATCAGCATCACGCTGACGTTTACCAGCGGCACCAATCCCGACATCGCCCAGGTGCAGGTACAGAACAAGCTGCAGCTGGCCACGCCACTGCTGCCGACGGCTGTCACGCAGCAAGGCTTGGTCGTGTCGAAAGCGACGAAGAACTTCCTGATGGTGTTCGGCTTCATTTCCGAAAACGGCAAGATGGACCAGACCGACTTGAGCGACTATGTGGCCGCCAACGTCGTCGATCCGCTGAGCCGCGTGCCCGGCGTGGGCGACGTGACATTGTTCGGTTCGCAGTACGCCATGCGTATCTGGCTCAATCCGGCCAAGCTGCAAAGCTTTAACCTGACCCCGGCGGACGTGATCACGGCCGTGCAGGCGCAGAATGCGGAAGTGTCGGCCGGTGAGCTGGGCGGCACGCCGTCCATCAAGGGCCAGCAGCTGAACGCGACCGTGTCGGCGCAAAGCCGTCTGCAAACGGTGGAGCAGTTCGGCGCCATCTTGTTGAAAACCACGACCAACGGCGCCATGGTGTACCTGAAGGACGTGGCCAGCATGGAACTGGGCCGCGAGAACTACAATACCGTGGCCCGCTACAACGGCCATGCGGCAACCGGCGTGGCGATCAAGCTGGCGACGGGCGCCAACGCGCTCGATACGGCCAATGCGGCGAAAGCCATGCTGGGCAACCTGAGCAAGCAATTCCCTGAAGGCATGAGCTATCAGGTGGCGTTCGACACGACCCCGTTCGTGAAACTGTCCATCGAAGAAGTGGTCAAGACCCTGGTCGAAGCGGTGATCCTGGTGTTCCTGGTGATGTATCTGTTCCTGCAGAACTTCCGCGCCACCCTGATCCCGACCATGGCCGTGCCGGTCGTGCTGCTGGGTACCTTCGGTATCCTGAACGCGTTTGGCTATTCGATCAACACGCTGACCATGTTCGCCATGGTGCTGGCCATCGGTTTGCTGGTCGACGATGCCATCGTGGTGGTGGAAAACGTCGAGCGCGTGATGAGCGAAGAGGGCTTGTCGCCGCTGGAAGCGACGCGCAAGTCCATGACGCAGATCACGGGCGCGCTGGTCGGTATCGCCATGGTGCTGTCGGCCGTGTTCGTGCCGATGGCCTTCTTCGGCGGTTCGACGGGCGTGATTTACCGCCAGTTCTCAATCACCATCGTCTCGTCGATGGTGCTGTCCGTCGTCGTCGCGCTGGTGTTTACGCCAGCCCTGTGCGCCACCCTGCTCAAACCGGTCGAAAAAGGCCATCACGCGACGAACAAGGGCTTCTTCGGCTGGTTCAACCGCAGCTTCGATAGCAGCAGCAACAAGTACCAGGGCCTGGTCGGCAGCATGATCCGCCACCGCGCCCGTTCGATGCTGTTGTATGTGCTGTTGCTGGCCGGCCTGGTGTTCATCTTCATGCGCCTGCCGACCTCCTTCCTGCCGGAAGAAGACCAGGGCATCCTGTTTACGCAGATTCAATTGCCGACGGGCGCCACGCAAGAGCGCACCCTGAAAGTGATCGAACAGGTCGAAGACCACTTCATGAACAGCGAGAAAGATAACGTCGCTTCCGTGTTTGCCGTGGCCGGTTTCAGCTTCGGCGGTAACGGCCAGAATACGGGTATCGCTTTCGTGCGCCTGAAAGACTGGTCGCTGCGCAAGGACGTGGCGCAAAAAGCGCCGGCCGTGGCCGGTCGCGCCATGGGCAAGTTGTTGCAGATCAAGGATGCGATGGTGTTTACGTTTGCACCGCCTGCCGTGCTGGAACTGGGTAACGCCACCGGTTTCGACATGCAGCTGCAGGATATAGGCGGTGTCGGCCATGACGCCCTGATGGCGGCGCGTAACCAGTTGCTGGGCATGGCGTCGCAAAATCCGGCCATGGTGGGCGTGCGCCCGAACGGCCAGGAAGATACGCCGCAGTACAAGATCGACATCGACCAGCAGAAAGCCACCGCGCTGGGCTTGCAGATTTCGGAAATCAACCGCGTGCTGAGCGTCGGCTGGGGTAGTTCGTATGTGAACGACTTCCTCGACCGTGGCCGCGTGAAGAAAGTGTTCATCCAGGGTGACGCCAGTTCGCGCATGCTGCCGGAAGACTTGAACAAGTGGTTCGTGCGCAATACCGCTGGCCAGATGGTGCCGTTCTCGGCCTTCGCCACAGGCAAGTGGATTTACGCGTCGCCGCGCCTGGAACGCTACAACGGCTTGCCGTCGGTAGAGATCCTGGGTACGCCGGCGCCGGGCCAAAGCACGGGCGCCGCCATGAATGCGATGGAAGAAATGGTCGCCAAGCTGCCGCCTGGCATCGGCTTCAGCTGGACCGGCGTGTCGCTGGAAGAGCGCGAATCCGGTTCGCAGACGCCGCAGCTGTACGCGCTGTCCCTGCTGATCGTCTTCCTGTGCCTGGCCGCGCTGTATGAGAGCTGGTCGATTCCGTTCTCCGTGCTGCTGGTGGTACCGCTGGGCGTGATCGGCGCCGTGCTCGGTACGTGGATGTTCGGCCTGTCGAACGACGTGTACTTCCAGGTGGGCTTGCTCACGGTGGTGGGCCTGTCGGCGAAGAATGCGATTCTGATCGTCGAATTCGCCAAGGAAATGCAGGAATCGGGCATGTCGCTGCTGGACGCGACCTTGCATGCGGTGCGTCTGCGTCTGCGTCCGATTCTGATGACCTCGATTGCCTTCGGCCTGGGCGTGTTGCCACTGGCCATATCCAGCGGCGCCGGTTCCGGCAGCCAGAACGCCATCGGTATCGGCGTGCTGGGCGGTATGTTGACGGCCACGTTCCTCGGTATCTTCTTCGTGCCGGTGTTCTTCGTGCTGGTGCGCGGCTTCTTCTCGAAGCCGGACGCGCCCGCCACGCCGGCGACGCCTGGCTCGCCAGCCGTCACGCTTTCCAAGGATGCACATTAATATGAAAAAATCGCTACTCTCCATGGCGGCACTGGCCTTGCTGGCCGGTTGCAGCCTGGCCCCTACGTATGAGCGTCCGGCAGCGCCGGCGCCCACGGCGTGGCCGACGGGCCCTTCCTACAAGGCCGACACGGCCGCCGCCGACGCCAAGCCGGTGGCGGACGTCGCCTGGCGCGAGTTCTTTGCCGATGCGCGCCTGCGCCAGGTACTGGAACTGGCGCTGGCCAACAACCGCGACCTGCGCGTCTCGATCCTCAACATCGAGAAGGCGCGCGCCACCTACGGCATCGAACGCGCCGCGCTGATCCCGACCCTGTCGGCGTCCGGCGGCCAGACGGCCAGCCGCGTGCCGAAGAACGCCAGCGCCAACGGCGAAGCGTCCATCAACCGCCAGTACACGGCGAACCTGGGCGTGTCGGCTTACGAGCTGGACTTCTTCGGCCGCGTGCGCAGCCTGTCCGACAGTGCGCTGGAGCAATACCTGGGCACGGAAGAAGCCCGCCGCGCACAGCAGATCAGCCTGGTGGCCGAAGTGGCCAGCACCTATCTGAACCTGGTGGCCGACCAGCAGCGCCTGCGCGTGGCGCAGGACACCCTGAAGAGCCAGCAGTCGTCGTATGACCTGGCCGTGCGCCGCTTCAGTGCCGGTGCGACTTCCGGCCTGGACAAGTACGATGCCCAGACCAGCGTCGAGTCGGCCCGTTCCGACGTGGCCGTCTACACGAGCCAGGTTGCGCTGGATCAAAACGCGCTCGTCCTGCTGGTGGGCGGCCCCGTGCCGGCCGACTTGCTGCCGCAAGGCGAGTTCGGCACGGTGACGGCTTTGGCGGACATTCCGTCCGGCTTGCCGTCGGACGTGCTGCAACGCCGTCCCGACGTGCTGGCGGCCGAGCGCACCCTGCGCGCGGCCAATGCCAACATCGGCGCGGCGCGCGCGGCCTTCTTCCCGCGCATTTCGCTGACGGCGACGGCCGGCTCGCTGAGCGACAACCTGTCGGGCCTGTTCAAGGCGGGCAGCGGCACGTGGAGTTTCATTCCGCAGATCAGCTTGCCGATCTTCGATGGCGGCGTGAACCGCGCCAACCTCGATATCGCCAAGGTGCAGCGTGAAATCTCCGTGGCGCAATACGAAAAGGCGATCCAGGTCGCCTTCCGCGAAGTGTCCGATGCGCTGGCCCAGCGCGGCACCATCGACGAGCGCCTGCAATCGCAGGTCTCGCTGGTGGAGGCGTCGACGAAGAGCTACACTATCCACGACGCGCGCTACAAGCAGGGCGCCGAGTCCTACCTGAACGCCCTGGTGGCCCAGCGCGCGCTGTACACGGCGCAGCAAAGCCTGATCACGGCGCGTTTGGCCAAGTCGACCAACCTGGTGACCCTGTACAAGGTGCTGGGCGGCGGTTGGCAGCCTGAGCAGACAGCCGTCGCGGCGGCTGGCGGCGTCCAATAATCACGGGGACGCCGACGCCGGCCTTGCCCGCAAGGGCAGGGTCGGCGCGCTACTGGAAAATCATGAACCAAGTTGAAAAGAAGCATCCGGATCCCGAGCGCGCCAACACGCGGCGCAAGCAGGTGCTCGATGCGGCCGAAAGCTGTTTCAGCCGCCGCGGCTTCCACGGCGCCAGCATGGCCGAGATCTCGAAAGCGGCCGGCATGAGCGCGGGCCATATCTATAATTATTTTGACAGCAAGGATGCGATCATCGCCGCCTTCGTCATGCAGAATACGGAGCGGGTGTCGAACCTGATGCAGGACCTGGCGCAGCGCGAAGACCCGCTGCAGGCCGTGATCGACAATGCGGGCGAGCATGTGCTCGAAGCGCTGGACCCGAAAACGTGGATGATGCCGCTGGAAATCTTTGCCGAAGCATCGCGCAATCCGGTGATCGCCGACATGCTGCAATGCTCGGACCAGCGCTCGCGCCAGTTGTTTCTCTCCATCATCCGCGATGCGCGCATCAAGCGCGGCTTGCCGGCCGATGAAGAGATGCTGGAAGGCCGCCTGAATGCCCTCGTCGCCATTTACCAGGGCTTGCCCGTGCGCTTCATTCACAATCCGGACGTGAAAGTCGAGCCGCTGATCGCGGGCTTCCGCATCGTCCTGACGGCGCTGCTGCTGAACGAATAGGCCGCTTGCCAGGGCCATGCAAAAAAGTTTGCGCAGTTCGATATGAATCATGCGCAAAGCATGGCAAAAACCTAAAAGCCTCTGCTATAATTCCCACCTCGTCGGGGCGTAGCGCAGCCTGGTAGCGTACATGCATGGGGTGCATGGGGTCGGAAGTTCGAATCTTCTCGCCCCGACCATTAGATTCAAGGACTTAGGCCACTCTTCGGAGTGGCCTTTTTCTTTTTGCGCGCCGTCGCCATGACAGCATGCATCATCTGCTGTGCTTTTCATCTCCCGTTTCCACCCTCCTGTTCCCCGATTTTCGTCCCCTGTCGCGTAGTCAACCTGGCAATACTGCTTTGGCCTATGATGTGCTGGCACATGCACGTGCGAAGTTTCCCTTCATTCATCAACCATGAGGTGTCCATGATTCGCTATGTCTTGCCTGTCCTGTTGTTCGCCAGCGCACTGCCGGCGCACGCCCAAGCCCCTGCCAATGACACGCCGCTGATCGAGCGGGCGAAGCTGTTTGGCAATCCCAGCAAGTCCGGCGGGCGCATCAGCCCGGATGGCAAGTGGCTGTCGTGGATCGCGCCGCGCGACGGCGTGCTCAATGTGTGGGTGGCGCCGGCCAGCAATCCGGCGCAGGCGCGCCCGCTGACGGAAGAAAAGGTGCGTCCCATCCGCAGCAGTTTCTGGTCGCCCGATTCGAAAACCCTGCTGTTTATCCAGGATAAGGGCGGCGATGAAAACTTCCTGCTGTACGGCGTGAATGTCGTGAGCGGCAAGCAGGTCAGTTACACGCCGTTCGAGAAGACCCGCGTGCGCGTGATCCAGATCAGCAGCAAGGTGAAGGACCGTATCTTGATCGGCATCAATAACCGTGATGCGCGCTGGCATGACGTGTATAGCCTGGACCTGGCCAGCGGCAAGCTGACCCTGGTGGAGCAGAATGACGGCTATGGCGGCTACCTGGCCGATGAACTGCTCAATCTGCGCATCGCCAGCAAGGCGCGCGCCGACGGCGGCATGCAGTATTTCCGCATCACGGACGGCAAGGCCGAGAGCACGCCGCTGGCGGAAGTGGGTCTGGAAGATTCGCAGACGACGGCGCCGCTGGCCTTTACGGTCGATGGCAAGACCCTGTACTGGACCGATTCGCGCGGCCGCAATACCTCGGCGCTGCTGGCGCAGGACGTGGCCAGCGGCAAGACCACGGTGGTGGCGCAAGACCCGCGGGCCGACATTTCCGACGCACTGTACGACACGCGCACAGGCAAGGTGCAGGCGTATTCCGTTGACTATCTGCAGCACGAATACCTGCCGCTGACGGATGACCTGAAGGCCGACCTGGCCTTCCTGAAGAAGCATGCCAAGGGCCAGTTCAACGTGACGTCGCGCACGGACGCCGATGACAAATGGCTTGTGGGCGTCGATGCCGTCACGGCGCCGGCATCGAGCTGGCTGTACGACCGCAAGAGCAAAAAGCTCACGCAGCTGTATGTCACGCGGCCCGAGCTGGAAGGCGCGCCATTGGTGCCCATGTATCCGCAGCAAATCAAGGCGCGCGACGGCCTGACCCTGGTCTCCTATCTGACCTTGCCGCAGGCATCGAAGGCGGGCGCCGGCGGCGTGCCGTCGCAGGCGGTGCCGATGGTCCTGCTGGTGCATGGCGGCCCGTGGGCGCGCGATACCTATGGCTATAACAGCTACCATCAATGGCTGGCCAACCGCGGCTATGCGGTGCTGTCCGTGAATTACCGGGGCTCGACGGGCTTCGGCAAGCAATTCATCTCGGCCGGCGACCTGCAGTGGGGCCGCAAGATGCATGACGACTTGCTCGACGCAGTGCAATGGGCGGTGAAGAGCGGCGTGACGACAGCCGACAAGGTGGCCATCATGGGCGGCTCGTATGGCGGCTACGCCACCCTGGCCGGCATAGCGTTTACGCCGACGACGTTTGCCTGCGGCGTCGACATCGTCGGCCCGTCGAACCTGTTTACTTTGCTCCAAACCATTCCGCCGTACTGGGAAGCGGGCAAGCAGCAGTTCTACAAGCGCATGGGCGACCCGACCACGGAAGAGGGCAAGGCGCTGCTGAAGGAACGCTCGCCGCTGAACTTTGCGCAGAACATCCAGCGCCCGCTGCTGATCGGCCAGGGCGCGAACGACCCGCGCGTCAACGTGGCGGAATCGGACCAGATCGTGGCGGCCATGGCGGCGAAGAATATTCCCGTCACCTACGTGCTGTTCCCCGACGAAGGCCATGGCTTTGCCCGGCCCGTGAACAACATTGCCTTCAATGCGGTGACGGAAAACTTCCTGGGGCAATGCCTGGCGGGCCGCGCCGAGCCGATCGGCGCCACGCTGAAGGCGTCCACCGCGCAGGTCAAGCACGGCGCCGGGTTTGCGCCGGGGCTGGAAGAGGCGATGCGGTAGGCGGAGAATGCCGCGTGGCAGGCACTCACAGGCGGCCGGGACGGATGACCCTGGCCGCCGCATTGCCGCCGAGTGCGGTGGTGACGGCGTTCATGTCAAAAACTGTGTAAAAGCAGCAATGCTTCCATTAGAATAAATCATTGCTTCAATCACACAGCCCATGAAATGGAATGCCTGCAATGATGAATGTACTGACCCTGGAACACTTTGCCGCGCGCGTCAACGACACGTTTATCTCGGTCGGCGACGGGAATGCCGCCTTCATCCTGAAGGAGGCGCGCCCGTTGCCGTCGGCCACACTGGAAGGCCTGTTGCGGGCGCCGTTCAGCTTGTTATTCCATAACAGTTCCCCCATCCTCTTCAGCCAGAAAATCTTTCAGCTGCAGCATGATGCGTTTGGCGAGGTGGGTATCTTCCTGGTGCCGGTGGCGCGTGACAACCACGGCTTTCTGTATCAGGCCGTGTTCAACTGAGTATGCCGCTGATGCGGGGCAGGCAGGGCCAGGCGGAAGCCCGATGGCGCCGCCTGCCCGGGGCGTTCAAGTTTCAATCAAACGCAGGAAACTCGCCCTGCAGGGCGATGCAGAAATTTACCGCCAGCAGGGGCTGGCGATTTTCATGCGCCTGGCCGCCACCCGCGCTGCCGATGGTCAGTGGCGACAAGGTGACGTTCGGCGTTGCCGCGGGCACGAACGCGTTCGTGCCCGTGATGCTGGTCAGGCCATCGCCATTTTGCGGCACGTTGCGCTGCAGGGTGGCATTGGTCTGGCGGCTCAAGGTCAGTTGATGGGTATGGTTGGGAATCTCTGTGAGATTCAGCTGGACGGTATTGCTGCCGAACGTTTCGCCCATCACACGCTGCGTCAAGCCTGGCCCCTGGCCCTGGCTGCAGGGCGCGCGTCCGGTGAAGTTGGGCAACTGGAAGGTGTTGACCCCATCGCCGCCATATTGCGTGCCGATTAATGAAAACAGGGCGCTGAATTGCCTGATCTGCAGGGTGGCGCCATTACAGCTTGCCCACCCGGCAGGTGTGAAATTGAAGCCAAAGACTTGTATTTCGCCAAGATATGGTGATGTCACGGTAGGTTCTCCTGATCGATTTTATGGGCTGCGCTTGCGTGCTGGCTGTTATTGCTGGGATGGGAAAATGCCTGCCCATGCGATGCAAAACGAGGCGGTCAGGGTGGGCATGGTGTTGTCATGCGGCAAGCTGCTGCCTGCAGTGCCCGTTGCTGCGGGCGCCATGTCATAGGTCGTGAGGCCAGCCAGGCTGCTCGTGTACATCTTGTCGTTATTGACCGGTGCCGCCAGTTGTGCGCTGGTCCCTGGCGTGTTGCTCGTCGCCAGTGTGCTGATCGCACTGAAGACGTGCGTATGCGCAGGCATCTCGGTCGGCAGCAAGGTCACCGTTTCGCTGCCCCCTTTTTGCCCCATGACCCGGGGTGTCAGGCTAGGGCCGGTGCCCTGATGCAAGGGCACCTGGCCGCGCAGGTCGGGTACACCGAATGTATTGACGCCGTCGCCGCCATAGGTGGTGCCCAGCAGCGTATATAGCACCTCGTTATTGGCGATGGACTTCAGGCTGCCGTCGCAGGCGAACCAGCCTTGCGGTATGCGGGGAAAGGAAAACAGGCGGATCTCGCCGACATAAGGTGTAGTCATGACTTTGCTCCGTGGGAAGTGGCTGGCATGTTAGTTGCGCGATGGGAAGACGCCGTTCAGGGCGATATTGAAATTGAGTACCTGGAAGGGCTGCATATTGTTATGCGGCAGGCTGCCGCCTGTCTGGGCCAAGACCAGGTTGTTCAAGGGCACTTGCGGGCCTGCCGTGCCATAGATGGCTTCCGTGCCGCTGCCGCCATACAGGGTGTTGGTCGGATTCTTGGTGGTGCCTGGCGTGGTCAGCGCATTGGCCGCGTGCGTATGCGGTGGAATCTGACTCAGTGTCAAAGTGATAGCTTCCGCGCCGTTACGAGCACCGACTTGGTAGGGGACGGGTTGCCAGGAAGCGTCCACCGAACTGCCCGAGCCGACAGGGGTGCTGCCTTGCAAGTTTGGCAACGCAAAGTTGGTCGTGCCGTTCCCCCCGTAAAAGGTACCCAACAGGGCAAACAGTGCCTGATTCTGCGTAATTGGCAGCAATTGCCCGTTACATGCTGCAAATCCACGCGGTGCAAACGCAAATCCGCTCATCATGATTTGTCCCAAATACACTTCAGCCATCATCGTTCTCCCGCTGTTGGAATGTTATTGAATGTTAAGGAAATAATATTTTCCATTTGCAATCAATATTGTTTTTTGAAAAACCCTTTTTGTTATAGTTACTTTATTGAAAACTCGAGGTAGCATACGTTGTCGTATGGCAAGCGTCAACATCTGTTGGCTCTATGGAAGGGCCCTGAATGGGGATCGCTTGCAGCTTGAATCCATGGTTCTTTTTGACTAAAAAACTCTGTATTGGAGAAATCATGTTGCGTATTTGCAACGATATCGTCGCCCGTCCGGCACATTTTTTGTTCCTTGCTTTTGTCGCAGGAACTCGAAGGCCGGCAGCGGCTCGCCGGGTAGGCCTGGCATCAGCGTTTGGCCGTTTCCTGAATTGCTGCGTTACGCTGTGCCTGCTGATGCTGGCGCTTGGCGCAGGCCCGGCGCAGGCAGCCAACGGCGATCCGAGCACGAAATGTATTCCCAATCAGAGGAGTTTTACCGTCGCATCAGGCGACTCCTATGTCATCGATTTGTCTCTGTGTAGCTCATTTGGCCTGACGGACAATGGCGCGACTGCCCTGCACGGCACGATTACCGGTCTCGTCAATAACGGTACCGGTATTGCGACCTACATCAATAATGGCGACGGAGCGCTGTCCGACAGCTTTGTCCTGTGGGATGAAGACAGCAAGGCGGTGACTTTTACGGTGACCGTCCTGCCCCCTGCGGCTGCCTTCACCGTGACACCGGGCAGCATATCGGCGCCCGTGATCGGCGTGGCGTACAGCCAGGCGATGTCGTCGACCGGCGGTGTCGCGCCTTACAACTACGCGCTGGTGTCTGGTGCTTTGCCACCTGGCATCACTGTGTCGCCCAGCGGCGTGATTTCCGGTACCGTGACAGCGACCGGCGCCTATGTGTTCGGCATCAAGGTGACCGACTCGACCTCAGGCACGCCGCTGACCGTCACCAAGAATTACTCCGTCTCGATCGCCGTGCCCACCCTGTCCATCACGCCCACGGTGCTGGCGGCAGGCGGATTGTCGGTGCCCTACAGCCAGCAGATGTCGACCGCCAATGGCACTGGGCCCTTTGCGTATGTGGTGGAATCGGGCAGCCTGCCGGCGGGAATCACCCTGTCGGGCAGCGGCTTGCTCTCGGGCACGCCCGGTGCCTTGGGCACCTACAACTTTGTGATGAAATCGACGGACAGCACTGGCGGCAATGGACCATATAACACGTCCAGAAGCTATTCCCTGGTGATCAACGCCCAGCCGCCGCCTACGATCACCGGTGTGTCGCCTGCGCTCGGTCCGGTTAGCGGCGGCACCGCCGTCACCATTACCGGTACCGGCTTTACCGGCGCAACGGCACTCAAATTCGGCAGCAGCAATGGCCTCAGCGTTACCGTGGTCAATTCCACGACAATCACCGCCACGTCGCCCTCCGGCACCGGTGTCGTGAACGTATTCGTCACGACGCCAGGCGGCACCAACGCCGCCGATCCGTCAAACCAGTTCACCTATGTTCCGGCGCCAGCGATCACCAGTATTTCGCCGACGGCGGGCCCAGGCGGTGGCGGCACCACGGTCACCATCAACGGCTCGAACTTTACCGGCGCGACAGCAGTGACCTTCGGCGCCACGGCGGCGACCGGCTACACGGTCAACAGCGCCACGCAGATCACGGCGACGGCGCCAGCCGGCACGGGCACGGTGGATGTGCGCGTCACGACAGCCGGCGGCACCAGCGCCACCAGCGCGAACGACCAGTACACCTTTGTGGCGTTGCCAACAGTGACGAGCATTTCGCCTACTGCGGGGCCGGCAGGCGGCGGCGCCACGGTCGTCATCAGTGGCACGAACTTTTCCACCACGACGGCGGTGACCTTCGGCGCCACGGCGGCGACCGGCTACACGGTCAACAGCGCCACGCAGATCACGGCGACGGCGCCAGCCGGCACGGGCACGGTGGACGTGCGCATCACGACGGTCGGCGGCACCAGCGCCACCAGCGCGGCGGATCAATTCACCTACGTGGCAGCACCGGTGGTGAGCAGCATTTCGCCCACTTCCGGCCCGGCTGTTGGCGGCTCCACGGTCACCATCAGCGGCACGAATTTCAGTGGCGCGACGGCGGTGAGATTCGGCGCTACTGCCGCCATCGGCTTTACGGTCAACAGCGCCACGCAGATCACGGCGACGGCGCCAGCCGGCACGGGCACGGTGGATGTGCGCGTGACCACGTCGGGCGGCACCAGCGCCACCAGCGCGGCTGATCAATTTACCTACGTGGCGGTGCCGACGGTGACGAGCCTGTCGCCTACTGCTGGCCCTATCGCAGGCGGTAGCACGGTCACCATCAGCGGCACGAATTTCAGTGGCGCGACGGCGGTGACCTTTGGCGGCACGGCAGCGATTGGCTTTACCGTCAACAGCGCCACGCAGATCACGGCCACGGCGCCAGCCGGTTCCGGCACGGTGGACGTGCGCGTGACGACGGTCGGCGGCACCAGCGCCACCAGCGCAGCGGACCAATTTACCTATGTGGTTGTACCGGTGGTGAGCAGCATTTCGCCTACGGCCGGTCCGGCTGCCGGCGGCACCACGGTCACCATCAGCGGCACGAATTTCAGTGGCGCGACGGCGGTGACCTTCGGCGCCACGGCAGCGATTGGCTTTACCGTCAACAGCGCCACGCAGATCACGGCGACGGCGCCAGCTGGCGCGGGCACGGTGGACGTGCGCATCACCACCATCGGCGGCACCAGCGCCACCAGCGCGAACGACCAGTTCACGTACGTGGCAGCACCGGTGGTGAGCAGCATTTCGCCCACCACCGGCCCGGCTGCTGGCGGTACCACGGTCACCATCAGCGGCACGAATTTCAGTGGCGCGACGGCGGTGACGTTCGGTGGCTCGGCCGCCTCCGGCTTTACCGTCAACAGCGCCACGCAGATCACGGCGACGGCACCAGCCGGCACGGGCACGGTAGACGTGCGCGTGACGACGGCCGGCGGCACCAGCGCCACCAGCGTGAACGACCAGTTCACCTATGTGGGCGCACCGGTGGTGAGCAGCATTTCGCCCACGGCCGGCCCGGCTACTGGCGGCACCACGGTCACCATCAGCGGCACGGGTTTTGGCAGTGCGACGGCAGTGACGTTCGGCGGCACGGCAGCGACGGGCTTTACTGTCAATAGCGCTACGCAGATCACGGCCACGGCGCCAGCCGGCACGGGCACGGTGGACGTGCGTATCACCACCATCGGCGGCACCAGCGCCACCGGCCCTGCGGACCAATTTACGTACGTGGCAGCACCGGCGGTGAGCAGCATTTCGCCCACGGCCGGCCCGGCTACCGGCGGCACCACGGTCACCATCAGCGGCACGAATTTCAGTGGCGCGACGGCGGTGACCTTCGGCGCCACGGCGGCGACGGGCTTTACGGTCAACAGCGCCACGCAGATCACGGCGACGGCACCAGCCGGCACAGGCACGGTGGACGTGCGCGTCACCACCACCGGTGGCACCAGCGCCACCAGCGTGAATGACCAGTTCACGTATGTGGGCGCACCGGTGGTGAGCAGCATTTCACCCACGGCCGGCGCGGCTGCCGGCGGCACCACGGTTACCATCAGCGGCACGAATTTCAGTAGCGCGACGGCAGTGACGTTCGGTGGCTCGGCCGCCTCCGGCTTTACTGTCAACAGCGCCACGCAGATCACGGCGACGGCGCCAGCCGGTTCCGGCACGGTGGACGTGCGCGTCACCACCACCGGCGGCACCAGTGCCACCAGCGTGAACGACCAGTTCACCTATGTGGGCGCACCAGTGGTGAGCAGTATTTCGCCCACGGCCGGTCCCGCCGCGGGGGGCACCACGGTCACCATCAGCGGCACGGGTTTTGGCAGCGCGACGGCGGTGACGTTCGGCGGTACGGCAGCGACGGACTTTACCGTCAACAGCGCCACGCAGATCACGGCGACGGCGCCAGCCGGCACGGGCACGGTGGATGTGCGCGTCACGACTATCGGCGGCACCAGCGCCACCAGCGCGGCGGATCAATTTACGTACGTGGCCGCACCGGTGGTGAGCAGCATTTCGCCCACGTCCGGCCCGGCTACTGGCGGCACCACGGTTACCATCAGCGGCACGAATTTCAGTGGCGCGACGGCGGTGACCTTCGGCGCCACGGCGGCGACGGGCTTCACGGTCAACAGCGCCACGCAGATCACGGCCACGGCGCCAGCCGGCATGGGCACGGTGGACGTGCGCGTCACCACCATCGGCGGCACCAGCGCCACCAACGCGAACGACCAGTTCACGTATGTGGGCGCACCGGTGGTGAGCGGTATTTCCCCGGCCTCCGGTCCAACGACGGGCGGCAGCAGTGTCGTTATCAGCGGCGCGGGCCTTGGCGGCGCGACGGCAGTGACCTTTGGCGGTGCGGCGGCGACGAGTTTCACCGTCAACGGCGCCACGCAGATCACGGCCACGGCGCCAGCTGGTGCCGGCACGGTGGACGTGCGCGTCACCACCGTCGGTGGCACGAGCGCCACCAGCGCGGCGGACCAGTTCACGTATGTGGTGGCGCCGGCAGTCAGCGGCATTTCACCTGCCTTCGGCCCCATCGCCGGCGGCACCAGCGTGGTCATCACCGGTACCGGCTTTACAGGTGCCACGGCAGTGCGATTCGGCGGCGCCAATGCCGGCAGCTTTGTCGTCAACGGCGCCACGCAGATCACGGCCACGAGTCCATCAGGCAGCTTGGGCGTGGTGGACGTGAAGGTGACCACGGTTGGCGGCACAAGCGCCAGCGGTGCGGCGGACCAATTTACGTATATTCCGACCGGTGTCATCACGTTTGCGACACCGACCGCGGCATCCGTTCCATTGGGCAATAACTTCAGCAATGCGGCGACATCCAGCCTGGCGGGCGGCAGTTATGGCGCCTTGAGCTATGCCAGCTCGAACGCGGGCGTGGCGACTGTCAGCGGCACCGGCGTCATCACTCCAGTCAGCGCCGGCACCAGCACCATCACCGCGACGCAAGCCGCGGTCGCTGGGGTCAATGCCCAGGCGACGCAAACGTATACCTTGACCGTGACCTCGGCCATCGGCGTCACCCCGGCCAGCTTGCCGGGGGCAACCGTTGCCACCGCGTACAGCCAGCAACTGACGGCCAGCGGCGGTGTCGGTCCGTACACGTTCGCGATCACGGGCAGCCTGCCTGCCGGCATGAGCTCGAACGCCAGCGGCGTATTGAGCGGCACGCCCACGGCGGCTGGCGATTTTGCGCTGGTGGTACAAGTGACGGATTCGCGTCAATTCACGGGAGCGAAGAGCTACACGCTGTCCGTCGCTTCGGCGGTACTGACGCTGAACCCGGCCAGTTTGCCCAATCCGACGGCGGAAGCGGCCTACAGCACGACCCTGGCGGGGACGGGCGGCACGGCGCCGTACAGCTATGCCGTGGTCGGCACCTTGCCCGTGGGCCTGAGCCTGAATACGGCTACGGGCGTGCTGTCCGGCACGACGAATGCGGCGGGCAGTTTCCCGTTCAGCATCAAGGTCACCGACAGCAGCACGGGCGTGGGGGCACCATTCAGCCTCAGCAAAAACTACACGCTGACGGTAGCTGCTCCCACCCTGACCCTGACGCCGGCCAGCCTGGCGGCGATCCGCGCGGGCGACGCGTATAGCCAGCCATTCACGGCGGCCGGCGGCGTTGCGCCTTACGTGTACTCCCTGAGCAGCGGCGCCTTGCCGGCCGGCCTGGCGCTCGATGCGGCGACCGGCATCGTCAGCGGCACGCCGACCGTGGCGGGCAGCTTCGCCTTCACCTTGCAGGCGAAGGACGCGCACCAGTTCACGGTGCAGCAAGCGCTGACCCTGCAGGTGAACCAGGCGCCGCCGCCGGTGCCCAATGAAACGGCGACCACCTCGGCCAACCAGGAGGTGAGCCTGACCATCGCTTCCACGGATGGCAGCCCGATCACGGACGTGACCATCGTCACGCCGCCGCAGCACGGGCGCGTCACGGTGGTCTCGAGCGGTGCCTCGGCGCGCATGGCGCGCGCCGCCGTCGGCGCAAGTTTCAAGGTGACGTATGTGCCGAATGCCAACTACTTCGGTCCTGACAGCTTCAGCTACACGGCGACGGGTCCAGGCGGCACCTCCGCGCCGGCCACGGTCAGCGTGACGGTGGCGCCGCAGCCGGTGCCGGTGCCTGTCGCCAAGACGGCGACGGTATTGGCCGGCACACCGGTGACCCTGCAGGTGACGCAGGGCGCCACCGGCGGCCCGTTCACGGCCGTGGCCATCACCACGCAGCCGGCCAGCGGCACGGCAGTCGTCAATGGCATGGACATCGTCTACACGCCAGGCATCAACACCAGCGGCGACATCAGCATCGGCTACACCGTGTCGAACGTGTTCGGCACCTCGGCGCCGGTGAAAGCGACCATCAGCGTCAATCCGATGCCGCAGGTGGTCAGCCAGAGCGCTACGGTGGTGGCGGGCCTGACGGTGACGGTCGACCTGACGGCGGGCGCCACGGGCGGCCCGTTCACGGCGGCCAATGTGCTGAGCGTGGCGCCGGCCGAGGCGGGCAAGGTGGTGGTGCGCGACGTGGGCACGGCCGGCAAGCCGTCGTACCAGCTGAGCTTTGCGGCTTCGGGCAAGTTTGCCGGCGCGGCCGTCGTCAGCTACACCCTGAGCAATGCCTTTGCCACCTCGAAGCCGGGCGTGGTCAACGTCACCGTCACGGCGCGGCGCGACCCGTCGCTCGATCCGGAAGTGATCGGCTTGCAAGCGGCGCAAGCCGATGCGGCGCGGCGCTTCGCCACGGCGCAGCTGTCGAACTTCACGCAGCGCCTGGAAAGCCTGCATGGCGATGGCTGGGGACGGTCGAACTTTGGCCTGAGCCTGACGCCGCCGAACGACAGCGGCAATCCGACGGCGGCGCTGGCGCGCTGGCAAGAGCAGGAAGCGGACCGCGTGTTCGGCACGGCCGTGAAACCGTTCATGCGCAAGGCGTCCCTGCGCCAGCCCGATGCCGGTTTCAGCAGCGATAAGGCGGTGGGCGGCACGGATGTCAGCCAGGCAACGAATGGCTTGCCGGACATGCCGCAGAAGCCGGACACGCAGAAGCAGGCGCTGTCGCTGTGGCTCGGTGGCGCGGTCGATTTCGGCCAGCACTATGTGAATGGCCGCGACACGGGCTTCCGCTTCCGCACGAATGGCGTGAGCGTGGGTGGCGATTACCGCTTGAGCGACCTGGCGACCCTGGGCGTGGGTGCCGGTTTCAGCCATGACCGCAGCGATGTGGGCCAGAACGGCAGCCGCAGCACGGCCGATAGCGCCGTGGCGGCCGTGTATGGCAGCCTGCGTCCGAGCAAGGGCGTCTTCCTTGACGGCGTGCTCGGCTACGGTACCCTGCAATACGACGCCTCGCGCTATTTGACCGATGGCAGCGGTTTCGCCACGGGCGAACGCGACGGCAAGCAAGTGTTCGGCGCGTTGGTGGGCGGTATCGAGATGCGTCAGGAAACCTGGATGTGGTCGCCGTATGGCCGCGTGGAACTGATGTCGGCCAAGCTCGATCCGTACACGGAGAAGGCGGCGGGCATCAACGCCCTGAGCTACTTCAAGCAAACGGTGCGTTCGCGCATCGGCGCGCTGGGCGTGCGGGCCGAGGGTATCTATGTCGGTGGTCTGGGCACGTGGTTCCCGCGCGCGCGGCTCGAGTACCGCCACCAGTTCCAGGGCGCCGATGATGCGCGCCTGGCGTATGCCGACCTGGTGGCTGACGGTCCCGTGTACGTGATCCGCACGGTGCCGCAACAGACGGGCAACTGGACGGCGGGCCTGGGCGTCAAGCTGCTGCTGTCGAACGGCATGACCATCACGCTGGACTACAACAGCAATCTGAACATCGATAGCGGACGTACCCAGTCGGTGATGTTCGGTATCGCCATGCCGCTCAAGTAATCAATCAGCCGTCAAGCTAGTCCTGATCGCCGGCCCGGAGTCCATCCGGTCCGGCGATTTTTTTTGTCACAGCGACCAAGGATGGTCTTCTGCGCCGGCGACGATGCCGCCCAGCACGGCCTGGTCGCGCTCCGCGTGGCTCTGGCGCAGGAACACGGGCAGGTCGGCAGCCAGGCGGGCGAAACGGGCATCGCGGCACAGGGGGGCTGCGCCCAGCGCCCGCGTGGCCAGGTGCAAGATCAGGGTGGCGGCATCTTCCGTTGCCAGGCGCAGGCGCAGGGCCAGTCCCATGGCGTCGCGTTGCGGGTGCTGGTCGATTTCGGCGGCGCCTTCGCGCAGCAGGGCGCCGGTGGCGCGCAAGACGCAATCGATTTGTCCCAGCTGCGCCAGGCGGACGGGGTCGGGGGCGGCGTGTTGCGCGCGTGCATGCAGGTGGCTGGCGACGGCGCAGGCCGCGCCATACCAGGCGGCCGCGCTGCCCGCGCTGCCATGCCAGTAGCCGGGCCGCTGCAGATAGGCGCCCGGCGCGCCCACGGGAAAGGCGCGCGCGGCAGAAAAAGTCACGTCGACGCTGGCGCAGGCATGCATGCCGACGGCTTGCCAGCCTTCGTCCGTGACGTGCACGCCGGGCTGCGACAGGGTCACCGACGCCAGGCAAGCCTGGCCAGCGTCGTTCCAGCAGCTGATCAAAGCATGGCTGAGGCCCTGTGCCCCGGCACACCATGCCTTGCGTCCGTCGAGTACATGGCGGCCCTCGGCCGTCTGCCGCAAGCGGACGCGCGCGCCCGGCAGGTCCGCGCACCAGACGCCCCAGCTGCTGCCGGACGGCACGCCGGAGCCGCCGATTTCCGCCAGGATGGCGAGCGCATCGGTATGGCCTTCATACAGCTTGAGCAGGGAGAGGTCGACGGCGGCGATGGCGGCCAGCATTTGCCAGCGCTGCAGGGTGGCGCCGTGGCCGGGCAGGGGCAGCTGGTCCAGTCCCGCGTCGCGCAAGCGCCGCAAGCCTTCGATGGGGTGGAAAGCGCTGTCCTGGGGCTGCAGCAGGGCGTCCAGTGCAGCGTGGGAGGGCAGGGGAAAGGCATGGTGTGACATGGCAAGCTCCTGTTTTTCTACAGGATAGCTTTTTATTTTTGCAATGTCTGTTTGATTTTACACAGACTCCCGTTCACGCTTGCGAGTCCATGAAGCGGCGGGCGAGAAGATGCGCCGTGGCAACTGCAGGGCCGGGCGGCCCCGCAGCTGATCACGCGCTTATTTTTTCACGTAGTGCACGTCCAGGACATACACGCCCTTTTTCGGGTCCAGCACCACCGAGTACAGGTCGTTGCCGTGCAAGGACAGGCCGCCGGGGACGCTCGGCGCCGGCAGCATGCCTTCATCCCACATGCACGATTCGCCATTATCCACGTTGACGCACCATTGCTGTTTGCCATCGCGCAATACATATTGCACGGTGGCGCCGCTGCGCTGGAAGGTATAGGCCGGCACCGACGAGGTGAACTTGTCGACGCGCAAGTTCGTTGCCGCGGCGTTTTCCGCCAGCTTGATCAGCATGTCGGCTGTACCGTCCGGCTTGCCGGTGATTTTCGCGCTCATGCCGTCCGTCGCGACCACGGGGCCGGTGCAATCGGCCTTGAAGTAGGTTTCGCCGGTCGGCGTCAGTTCCAGCGAACCGCTGCCGTCGCTCTTGAGCGCGATGACGAGCAGTTGACGGTCGTGATTGTCGCACGCCGATTGCCACGTGCCGAGATATGCGGCCAGTGGCGAGGTGGAACCGGAATCGCCGGCAAGCTGCTGCGCCGAACTACCGCCACCGCCGCCACCGCAGCCGGTCAGGAGTGCCGCGGCCGAGCCGGCCAATACTGCCAATAATTTTTTCATTCAGAGTCCTTTTTATCCGGCAGCGGTGCGTGCCGTCAACGCGGCCTGATTATAGGATTATTAATAGGAAGGAATTCTCACCGAATCTATCGATGATTTGATTTGGATCATGTCGCGGCAATGCGCTGAAATGATTTGCGGGACTGAAGGGGGGATGTGGTGTAACTGGTGCGCATTGCGCCGCTCACGCGGCGCAATGGCTGATTATTGGCTGATTACTGAGTGATTTATTGTTTTACATAGTGCATATCGAGCACATAAGCACCGTCTTTTTGCATCACGGTAAACAATTCGTTACCGCGCAAATAAAAGCCGCCGTTGCCACTTACTGCCTGTTGTATGCCGGTATCCGGGATGTCCGTGGTGTTGCCACTGCCATCGGTGATGCGCCAACGGGGTTTGCCATCGACCAGCACCGTGGTGACGGCCGGGCCCGTAATCTGGATGGTGTGGGCTGGCAGCGACGATACGACCTTGTCGATGCGGATGTCCGTGGCAGGGCTGTCCGCCGTCAGCTTGAGCTGGATATTGCCTGCGCCATCCGGCGTCGCGGTAATCTTTTCACTCGTGGTTTCCGTAAATTGCACGGGGCCGCTGCAATCGGCAGTGCTGAAAGTTTCATCGTAGGTCGATATTTCCAGGGCGCCGCTGCCATCGTTCTTGAGGGCGACGACGAGGCGCTGGCGGAAAGAGTCGTTACAAGCGGGTGTCCAGGTGCCAACATAGGCGGCCAGTGCGGGAGGCGGCGGAGGTGCGACCACCACTGGCGGGGGCGCTACCACCACTGGCGGGACCGCTACGTCTGCATTGCCGTTAGCACTACCGTTAGCATTACCATTAGCGCTACTGTTTCCGCCACCACCGCAACCAGTCAATACCACTGTGCCCGATACCATTAATAAAGCCAATACTTTTTTCATCCGTGATTCCTGTAAATCTTCAACCGGCTGGAAGCGTGCCGGATACGCGGCGATATTATAAAGTACATGCGTATCTTATTTTTCTGAAATCTGAAATTGGCCGCAATGCCTGCATTGAAAATGGTCATCGGATAAATTCCGGCAGGAGCGGTTGACCATTTTCCTGGTGCTGACGTGGCGGGAAATAAAGGAAGGTAATCTCAGGTGCGGCCATTCAATGGCGTCGAGGAGAAACAGGCGGGTGCCGCGCCGAATCCGGCGCGAGGCAGGTATTGATATGGCCGTTTATGAAATTCGTGCCGGCGCCTGAATCTGGCGCCGGCCGCAGCCGGAAATGGCCGGCTTAAAACTCTTCCCAGTCATCGCCTGCCGGCGCCTTGGCCGGCGCATGCTGTGCCGCTTGCGGCTTGGCAACATTCAGGCGTTTGGCTGGCGCGGCTGTCTTGGGCGTCACGGCGCGCGGCGCGGCTGGCGCTGCAGCCGGCGTTGCCTGGCGCGCCTGCTCGCCCAGTTTGAACACGCTGACCACCTCGGCCAGATGGCTGGCCTGGTCTTGCAGGCTTTCGGCGGCCGCCGCCGCTTCCTCGACGAGGGCCGCGTTTTGCTGCGTCACGCCATCCATCTGTGCCAGCGCCTGGTTGACCTGGGCGATGCCGTCGCTTTGCTCGGTGGTGGCGACGCTGATGTCGGCCATGATGGCGGTGACCTTGCGCACGCTGTCGACCACCTGCTCCATGGTGGCGCCTGCTTCATCGACGAGCTTGCTTCCGGCGGCCACCTTGCCCACGGAATCGTCGATCAGCAGCTTGATTTCCTTGGCCGCCGCTGCGGAGCGCTGCGCCAGGTTGCGCACTTCCGTGGCGACGACGGCGAAACCGCGGCCCTGTTCGCCCGCGCGCGCCGCTTCCACGGCCGCGTTCAGCGCCAGGATATTCGTCTGGAAGGCAATGCCGTCGATGACGCTGATGATGTCGACGATCTTGTTTGACGAGTCATTGATCGACGTCATGGTTTCTATGACTTTGCCGACCACTTCGCCGCTCTTCTGTGCCACACTCGATGCGGAAGCAGCCAGTTGATTCGCCTGGCGCGCATGGTCGGCATTTTCCTTGACGGTGCCCGTCAGTTCTTCCACGGAGGCGGCCGTCTCTTCCAGCGAGCTGGCTTGCTGTTCCGTGCGGGCCGACAGGTCGTTATTGCCTTGCGCAATTTCCGCGCTGGCGCGTGCCACGTTGTCGGCACTGGCTTGCACTTGCAGCAGCACGGCGTGGATCTTTTCCACGAAGGCGTTGAAACCCTTGCCGATGACGGCCAGCTCGTCGGTGCCCTTGACTTCCAGCTTGACGCGCAGGTCGGCGTCGCCGCTGGACAGGTCCGTCATGGTGCGGCCCAGAGTGCGCAGGGGGCGTGTCAGCTGGTTGACGACGAGGATCAAAATGCCGGCCGTGGCTGCCGCGCACAGCAGGGCAACGATCAGCGTGTAGACCATCAGGTTGCGCGCCGAGGCGGTGGCCACGCTTTTCGGGAAATTCAGTTCCACGCTCCATGGCGCGATGTCGGGGTGGATCTGCAGCGGCTGCAGCAAGTGGATGTAGCCCTTGTCGTCCTCGTATTCATACGCCTGGCCCTGGCGCACCTTTTCCAGGCCGGCGGCCGGCACGTCGTCCGCCTTCTTGCCCAGTCGTGCAGGCTCGGGGTGGCTGGCGTACAGGCCGCCGTTCGAGATCAGGGCCAGCTTACCGCCCTCGATCACTTTCAGGTCGGCGAGGATTTTCGCCAGGCGCGTGAGCATGAAGTCGGCGCTGGCCGTGCCCTTGAAGCTGCCGTCGATCATGATGGGCGCCACCAGCGAAGCCATCAGCACATCCTTGCCGTCGACGGGATAGATATACGGTTCCGTAAAGTAAGTCTTGCCGGTGCGCTTGGGCACGTCGTACCAGTCGTTGGCGCCCGCTTTCGGGTCGAAGACGATGGGTTCGACTTGCAGCTTGCCGCCGGCGCCCCGTGTCCAGTAAGGCATGAAGCGGCCGCTGGCGTCGTAGTTCGGTTTCTGGTTGGCAAACTCCGCATCCTTGCCGTCGAGTGCGTTCGGCTCCCACGTCACGGCCGAGCCCAGCAAGTCTTCCGAGCTGGTCAACGTCGCCTTGGTCAGTTCATTGATCTGGTCGCGCTGCAGGGGCAAATTCGCGCCCTTGGTGCCGCGCATGGCGCCGGCCAGGCTGGAAACGCTCGACAGGTTGCTGGCGATGCGCGCCTGCAGCGCACCGGCCACTTCGCGTGCAGACGTGCGCGCCAGTTCCAAAGCGGCCGCCTCGGCGCTGGCGCTGCTCTTGTAGCCGATCACGGCCGCCGTGACGCCGAGGCTGAGGATGGCGAGCGCGGTGGCGGCGACGCAGATTTTACTGTTCAGTGATAGTTGCATGAGGCTGTTCCTTGATGGGGAGGGGTATCGGTGTCTCGGGCGTCGCGGGTAGCGCGCCTAGAAAGTCTTGCTGACGGCCAGCACGAAGGTGGCCGCGGCCGGGTTCGAGGTGTCGAACTGGCCGGCCGCATTCGGGATGCCCAGCGTGTAATGGTCGTAGGCGTCGGTGGCGCCCCAGGCGCGCGTCACGGCGCCACTCAGGCTCCAGCCGCCGTCGAAGGCCCGCGTGACGCCCACCTTGGCATCGCGCCAGTTCCACATGGCATTGCCCGTGCCCGCCACGCGGCCATTGCCGGCGTGCAGGTTCAAGGTCCAGGCATTGCCCAGGTCGACATTCGCGCCCACGTCCAGGTAGCCCGTGCCGCGCGCATGCGTGATGCCGAAGAAGTCCCGCGTGACGGTATGGTTGTATTTGGCGTACAGCATGCGGTAGGTCAGGCCCAGCGACAGTTCGCCATAGTCGTACCTGACGCCTGTGGCGCGGTACACGGCGCCCGGATACTTGTAGTAATACGTGAGCACGCTGTAACCCAGCTCGCCCGCCGTGCCGCCGTAGCCGCCGTACAGGTCCCATTCGACGCTTGCATCCTGGATATAGCGGTCGCTGACGGTGGAAGCCCAGGTGCCCAGCGACCAGCCGCTCGGGTGCGCGTAGTCGACGCCCGCCTGCAGGGCCGGCTTGCCCCAGGTCTGGCGGAAGCCGCGCGAAATGTATTGCGAAGTGAGGCTGGCATTGGCGCTGAAGGTGGCGCCAGTGTTGTCCGTGGTTTGGGCTTGCACGGGCAGGGCGGCTGCCAGCAGGAAGGCGCAGCCCAGCAAGGATGATCCGGGGAAATGGTGGTGCGATGGCATGGCAGTCAGCTCCGTATTTGCCGGCAGCGGCCGTCCAGGCGCGTTGCCCTGATGGTTGCAATAAAAATGCGGAATGGACTTTTGTGAAGGCAAGGCGAGGCCGCTTGCATGCTCGCCTGAACATGCACACATTCTCACCAAACGTAACTGAAAGGATAGGGGCTAGGGCTAGTGGAAGTCAATAAAGTTGCGCTACGGAAATCGTAAGTTGTTGTTTCCTGGCACTTTTTCATGCTCCTGTCACATTTCCGGCCTGCCCCGACTGGCGGCCTGTTGCAAACCGGCCAGCAAGCCTGGCAGGGCCGCATGCAAGGCTTGCAGGCTGTCGGCGTCCAGCCCGGCCTGCATTTCCACCCGGCCCGAGGGCTGGCTCCAGACGACCTGTGCGCTGAGCCGGGCGCCGGCGTCGAGTCCTGTGACGCTGACCAGCAGCGCGACTTCTTCCGGCGCATCCTCGGGCACGTCCGCGAGCAGGCAGGAAATGCCGAAATGATAATCCTGGAAGGCGCTGGCTGTGCCGCTGGAAAAGGCGAAGACGGAAGCGAGCACCTGCGGCGCGGCGGCCGCCAGTGACGGCAGGGCGGCGCGAAACAGGGGCAGCAAGTCGTTTTCCAGCTGCTGTACCAGCGGATGAGTGTGGCTAAGGACGGTCATGGGCGGACGAAAGGAGTGGCGGCGCGCGATGGTAGCAGTTTTCGCCGCCGCCGGGGGCCATCGTCAGGCGGCGTAGCGGCTGGCCATGCTGGCGATGGTGCTTCTCATCTGTTCGCGCAGCGCGGCGGGCGCCAGCACTTCCACGCCATCGCCCAGGCCCAGCAGCCACCATTGCAGTTCGCGCGTGCTGGGCACGGTGGCGGTCAGGTGCAGCGAACCGTCGGCGCGTTCCTGCAATTGCTGGTCCGCGCTCAGCGGCGTCTCGTACAGGTGCTCGCCGCTGCGGCGGGCAAACACGGCTTCAAGCTGCAGCGGTTCGCCCTCGCGGATGCCCATGGCGCCGGAGGCGATATACGCATCGATGTCGAAGCCTGGCTGCGCGCGCGCGGCAAGGAAGAGCATTTCCGCCTGTTGCACGCGGTGCAGGACCAGGGTGCGCACGTCATTGTAGTCGGCGAACAGGCAGACCAGGTAGAGCAACTGGCCCCGCTGCACGATGGCCAGCGGATGGACGGCGTCATAGCTGACGAGGTTGTCATTGTCGCGCTTCTTGTAGCTGAGCTTGAGCTGGCGGTTCTGCATCAGCGCTTCATACACGGTGCGCTGGCAAGCTTCGTCGATGTCGGGCGCCAGCAGCCGCTGCATGGGGGCGATGACGCGTATCTTGCTCAGCCAGGCGGACGCGTTGGCACGCTCGCTGGCCGCGTTCAGGGTCTGGCGTGCCGCGCTGAAATATGGCTGCATGCTGTCCAGGGTGGATGGCGGCAACGCATGGCGCATGTGCTGTTCCATCAGGGCCAGGGTCAGTGCGGCAGGCGTCGACAGGCCCGGCATGTCCATGCGCGCCGCATTTTCCATCCAGCACCAGCCAAACGGCTTGCTGTCGGCTGGATTGGTCAGCGGGAAAATCTCGGCCAGGTCCAGCAAGTCGCGCTGGATCGTGCGCACGCCGATGGCGAAGTCGATGGCCTTGAGCTTGTCGTGCAATTGGGCCACGGTGATGGTGCGTGGCGCCTGCGGTATCAGGCGCAGCATTTGCCATTGGCGCATGATGGTGGAAGGGCGGGACGCGGGTGCAGACATGATGATTCCGTTCTATTCAGTGGCATGATGTGTACTGACAAGTACACAAGTTAACGAATGGTAACATTGATTCGATGGCAATTACAGGGTATCCAGCCTGGCTGCCCTGACGCAATTGCGCCCCGCGTGCTTGGCCTGGTACAGCAGGCGGTCGGCAGCGGCGACCAGGGCGGCGGCGCCGGGCGCCCGGCTGCCGGGCGCGCACGCGAGGGAGGCGACGCCGAAGCTGGCCGTCGTGCCGATGTGCTGCGCCAGGCCGTCGCGCAGGCGTTCGGCCAGGCGCACGCCGCCAGCCAGGTCCGTTTCGGGCAGGATCAGCAGGAACTCCTCGCCGCCGTGGCGCACCACGCTGTCGATGCCGCGGCGCGTGGCGTTGCCGAGCAGGCTGGCAAAGGTGCGCAGCACGGCATCGCCTGCGGCGTGGCCGTGGGCGTCGTTGATGCGCTTGAAGTGGTCGAGATCGCACAGGATGGCCGTCAGGCACAGGCCATGGCGTTGTGAGCGCGCCAGTTCGGCGCCCAGCAAGTGCTCGTCGAGGTAGCGGCGGTTGTAGCAGCCGGTCAGGTGGTCGCGCACCGCCTGTTCCGTGAGGACGGCGTGTTGCAGGGCGTGCGCGCGGTGCTGGCGCTGCTGGCCATGGCTGGCGCAGAGGCCGGTCAGGTTGAGCAGCAGCAAGGTGGCGGCGTTGCCGGCCTGAAAGTCATCCTGCAGGCCCAGCCAGGCCAGGCTCGCCGCAATGGCCAGGCCGGCGCCGCCCAGCAGGTGCCGCGTGATGCCCGCATAGGGTGCGGCGAGCAGGATGCAAAAGGCGGTCGCATGCCAATCGGCGTCGGCCTCGCGCAAGGCATAGCAGAGCAGGAACACGAGCAGGTCCAGCGCCAGCAGCGCGGTGCCGGCGGCGGCGCGGCCAGGCTGTGCGGCAGGTGCGCGCACGGCCCGCAGCAGCATGGCCAGGATGAGCAGGCAGCACGCCAGGGCCAGCGGCCAGCCGGCGGGCGGCAGCAGCGCGGCGGCAAAGGCGGCGCTGGCGCCGGCATGCAGCGCCAGCAAGGGAAGCGGCGCCGGCTTGCGGATATCGTCAATTGCGTGATGCAAATGCATGGAAACCTGTCGGATAGCGAATCGGGACCCCATTCTTGCCCGGCCCTGCGACAAGCCACGACGCGTTGCCCCACCATGTTGCATATCAGATTGGTCCTACCAGTGACCCTTATTCGTCGCTGGTGACGCGCGTGCGCACGAAATCGATGTGGCCTTGCATGGCCGTGCGCGCTTCTTCGGGCTGGCTGGCGCAGATGGCCTCGCACAGGGTGCGGTGCTGCGACAGCAGTTGCAGCGAAGTGGCCTCGTCCTGCTGGCGCAAGCCCGTGCCATTGATGGTGATGTGTTCGCGCAGCATGCCGATGATGCTGGTGTGCAAATGCAGGAACATGGTGTTGTGCGACGCTTGCGCGATGACTTCATGCAGGCGTGCATCGGCCTGCGCCTCGCCGTGCTTGTCGTCGCTGGCGCGCGCCCGTTCCAGTTCGGCCAGCAGGGCCATGATCTGCGCGCGTTCGTCTCCGCTGGCCCGCTGCGCCGCAAAGTAGGCCGTCGCCCCTTCCAGCACGCGGCGAAATTCCAGGATGTCGTCGCGCAGGGCGGGGTGGTCGGCCACCAGCTGGCTCCACGGCGAAGCCATGCCCGTACGCAGCTGATCCGTCACGAACACGCCGGCGCCGCGCCGGCTGCGCACCAGGCCCCGCGCCGCCAGCCGCTGCACCGCTTCGCGCACGGTGTTGCGCGAGACGGCATATTGCTGCGCCAGCAGGCGTTCGGCCGGCAACTGCGCGCCCGCCGGCAAGCTGCCGTCCAGCAGGGCGGTTTCCAGCCTGCGCATCACCATCTCGACCCTGCCCCGCGTTTGCATGCCTGTCGCCATCGATGTCTTCCGGTGTTGTTTTAAAGTGGTCCGAGCAATTTGAAGTGGCTTGCGGAAGCTGGAATTATGCGTGAACCAGTCATTCTTAACAACACACAGCGGCGCCGCAGCAACACACAGAGCGCCGGGGAGACACACTCATGCAGCCAGATCCGCGCCAGCCACGCCGCTATCCACCCGCACCGCTCCAGGTGTACCTGTTCGCCACCTGCCTGGTCGACCTGTTCGTGCCGCAGGCGGGGCTCGACGCGGTGCGCCTGCTGGAGCGGGAGGGCTTGCTGGTGCATTATCCGCGCGGCCAGAGCTGCTGCGGCCAGCCCGCCTACAGCAGCGGCAACCCGGAACAGGCGCGCGCCGTGGCCCGCGCCCAGCTCGACCTGTTCGCGCAGCCCTGGCCCGTGATCGTGCCGTCCGGCTCCTGCGCCGGCATGATGCGCCACCACTGGCCGCAGTTGTTCCAGGACGACCCCGTCGCCGGCCCCAGGGCGGCAGAACTTGCCGAACGCGTGTATGAACTGAGCGAATTTCTCGTCTGCGTGCTGCAACTCGACCTGGAGGGCCTGGCCCTGGCTGGCCCGCGGCAGGCGCAGGAAAGCGTGGTGCTGCACACCTCGTGCGGCGCGCGCCGCGAAATGGACACGCGGGTGCACGGCGTGGCACTGGTCGACGCCTTGCCCGGCGTGACGCGCATCGAACACCAGCGCGAATCGGAATGCTGCGGCTTCGGCGGCACGTTTTCACTGAAGCACCCGGACATTTCCGGCGCCATGGTCAGCGACAAGATCGCCTCGGCCTGCGCCACGGGCTGCGACCGGCTCGTCTCGGCCGATTGCGGCTGCCTGCTCAACATCGGCCACGCCGCGCAACACCAGGGCGCGCCGCTGCCCGTTGAGCACCTGGCCAGCTTTTTGTGGCGCCGCACGGGAGGCGAAGCATGAGCGCCGCCCTGACTGCCCGCGAACGCATGCTGGGACGCTTGCGCGCCGCCGCGCCGTCCACGCCCGAGGCGGTGGACGTCATCGATACGGCCATCGACCGGCACTACCTGGCGCGCCGCGCGCAAGCGCCGCTGTCGCCACGGGGCCGGATCGCCGTCCTGCAGACCGCCCTGCAGGCCGCGCATGCGGAAGTCGATTGCGTGCGCGGCGATGCCTGGCCTGCCCTGCTGGCGCAGCGCCTCGGTGCGCATGGCGTGCGCCGCCTGCTGATGGATGCCGATAGCAGGGAAGGACTGGCCTTGCTGGCCGCCTTGCCGGACGGCGTCGAGGCGCTGTCTTTTGACCGTCCGCTGGTGCAGTGGAAGGGCGAGTTGTTCGACACCGTCGACGCGGGTTTTACTGTCGCCCGTTCCGGCATCGCCGCCACGGGCACGCTGGTCATCGCGCCCGACGCGGCCACGCCGCGCACGGTGTCGCTGGCGCCGCCGCTGCACATTTGCCTCGTGTATGCGAGCGCCCTGCATGCGGACTTGCATGCGGCGGCAAGCGCCGAGCGCTGGGCGGACGGCATGCCATCGAACCTGGTGCTGGTGTCGGGTCCCTCGAAAACGTCCGACATCCAGCAAACCCTCGCCTATGGCGCGCATGGCCCGCGCTGGCTGTGGGTGCTGATCGTCGATGACTTGCCAGCCCGTGAAGGAGGCCAGCCATGAACGCCAAGCCACTGCAATTCGTCAAACCGGCGGACTTCCATGCGCGCGCCCGCGCCGCGCTGGACGACCCGAAGCTGCGCCAGAGCTTTCGCGGCGCCATGGATTTTTTGCAGGACAAGCGCACGGCGCAGTTCCCCGACGGCGACGAGCTGGAACGCCTGCGCGACCTCGGCGAAGCCGTGCGCCGGCACGCGCTGGCGCGCCTGCCCGACTTGCTGGTGCAACTGGAAGACAGGCTGACGGCGGCCGGCGTGCAGGTGCACTGGGCCGAGGATGGCGAGCAGGCCAACGCCATCATCCACGCCATCGCGGAAAAGAACCGGGCGACGCGCTTCATCAAGGGCAAGTCGATGGCCAGCGAGGAAATCGAGCTCAATCACTACCTGGAAGCGCGCGGCATGACCTGCCTGGAGTCGGACATGGGCGAGTACATCGTGCAGCTGGCCGGCGAAAAACCGTCGCACATCGTCATGCCTGCGATTCACAAGACCAAGGCCGATATCGCCGGCCTGTTCGCCGAGCACATTCCCGACGCGCCCTACACGGAAGACGTCGACAGCCTGATCCAGACGGGGCGGCGCGCGCTGCGCCAGGCCTTCGTCGAAGCTGACATCGGCTTGTCGGGCGTGAACTTCGCGGCGGCCGACACGGGCACCCTGTGGCTGGTGGAAAACGAGGGCAATGGCCGGCTGACGACGTCCGTGCCGGACGTGCACATCGCCATCATGGGCATGGAAAAGGTGGTGGCCAAGCTCGAACATATCGTCCCGCTGGCGAGCTTGCTGACGCGCTCGGCCACGGGCCAGGCCATCACCACGTATTTCAACCTGATTTCCGGCCCGCGCCGCGCCGGTGAACAGGATGGGCCGCGCGAAGTGCACCTGGTCTTGCTCGACAACGGCCGCAGCCAGGCCTACGCCGACGAGCAGCTGCGCGCCACCCTGCAATGCATACGCTGCGGCGCCTGCATGAATCATTGCCCCGTCTACACGCGCATCGGCGGCCACGCCTACGGCACCACGTATCCGGGGCCGATCGGCAAGATCATCTCGCCCCACTTGCTGGGACTGGCTGCGACGGCCGACCTGGCCACCGCGTCGAGCCTGTGCGGCGCCTGCGGCGAAGTGTGCCCCGTGCGCATCCCGATCCCGCAACTGCTGGTGCGCCTGCGCACGGAGGCGAATCGCAATCCGAACGAGGAAGTCAGCCATCCGCTGCGCGGCCAGGGGGCCAAGTTCAGCCGCGGCGAAAGCCTGGTCTGGCGTTTCTGGAGTGGCGCCTTCGCGCGCCCGATCAGCTATCGCCTGTTCCGCTGGGCCGCCACGCGGCTGCGCGCACTGACGCCGGGCAAGCAACTGGGCTGGACGCAGCACCGCAAGCCGTTGACGCCGGCGCCGCGCAGCCTGGCCGACCTGCTCAATGCGCGCGGTCAGGAAGAGTAGCCCGGCCCGGCAGCACCGAAGCACCGCAAAAAACACGCTACACACAATTACATCAAAAGCCGTTTTTTCAATCAACCCGCATCCACCGGAGGAGACCCGACATGCAAACCTGGACCCAACTTTATACACCGCTCGGCAGCCTGTGGCTGTCGTCCCTGGCGGCAGCCGTTCCCATCATTTTCTTCTTCATCGCCCTGGCCGCGCTGCGCATCAAGGGCCACGTGGCGGCCGCCGTCACCCTGGCGCTGGCGTTGGCCGTGGCGATTTTTGCGTACGGCATGCCCGTGCCGCAGGCGCTGGCGGCGGCCGGCTATGGTTTTGCGTATGGTTTGTGGCCGATCGCCTGGATCATCGTCACGGCCGTCTTCCTGTACAAGATCGTCGTGAAAACGGGGCAGATCGAGATCATCCGCGCCTCGGTGCTGTCGGTCACGGACGACCAGCGCCTGCAGGTGCTGTTGATCGGCTTTGCCTTCGGCGCCTTCCTGGAAGGGGCGGCCGGTTTCGGCGCGCCCGTGGCGATCACCTCGGCGCTGCTGGTGGGCCTGGGCTTCAACCCGCTGTATGCGGCGGGCCTGTGCCTGATCGCCAATACGGCGCCCGTGGCCTTTGGCGCCATGGGCATCCCCATCATCGTGGCGGGCCAGGTGACGGGCATCGACCCGTTCCTGATCGGCGCCATGGCGGGCCGCCAGTTGCCGCTGCTGTCGCTGGCCGTGCCTTTCTGGCTGGTTTTCATGATGGATGGCGTGCGCGGCGTGCGCGAAGTGTGGCCGGCCGCCCTGGTGACGGGCGCCAGCTTTGCCGTCACCCAGTATTTCACGTCGAACCATATCGGGCCGGAGCTGCCGGACATCACTTCGGCCCTCGTCAGCCTGGTGTCGCTGACCCTGTTCCTGAAAGTGTGGCAGCCGAAGAATGCCAAGGTGGTCAACGCCGTCGGTGGCGGCGCCGCCGCGCTGTCCGGTTTTGGCGGCGGGGCAGGCAATGCGGACTTGCGCGGCAGCGGCAGCCGCGCCGCCTCGCCCTACACGCTGGCGCAGACGGCGCGCGCCTGGGCGCCGTTCGGCCTGCTGACGGCCATCGTCACCGTCTGGAGCCTGCCCGGCTTCAAGTCCCTGTTCGCCGCCGGCGGGGCGTTATCCAGCCTGGTCGTCAAGATCCACGTGCCTTACCTCGATAAACTGGTGATCAAGACGATGCCCATCGTGGCGGAGCCGAAAGCGTATGACGCCGTCTTCAAGCTTGACCTGCTGTCGGCCGTGGGCACGGCGATCTTGCTGACGGCCGTGCTGTCGATGTGGATGCTGCGCATGAAGCCGCGCGATGGCATCAAGGCCTTCGTCGAAACGCTCGTGGAATTGCGCCGTCCCGTGCTGTCGATCGGCCTGGTGCTGGCGTTTGCCTTCGTGGCCAACTATTCGGGCATGTCGTCCACCCTGGCCCTGCTGCTGGCCGGCAGCGGCGCCGCCTTCCCGTTCTTCTCGCCGTTCCTGGGCTGGCTGGGGGTGTTCCTGACGGGGTCCGATACGTCGTCGAATGCCTTGTTCTGCTCCCTGCAAAACACGACGGCGCACCAGATCGGCGTGTCCGACACCTTGCTGGTGGCGGCCAATACGACGGGCGGCGTGACGGGCAAGATGATTTCGCCCCAGTCGATCGCCGTCGCCTGCGCCGCCACTGGCCTGGTGGGCAAGGAATCGGACCTGTTCCGCTTTACCTTGAAGCACAGCCTGCTGTTTGCCGTGATCATCGGCATCATCACCATGCTGCAGGCGTACGTGTTCACCGGCATGATCCCGCACTGAGCGATCCGTAGAAGTACGTAGTAAAACTAGATGAAATGATAGTAAAACGTGCAGAAGGTCATGAAAATGACATGATGCACTGCAACATATCGAGGATGGCCCGGCGCAATGCCGGGTCCGCGGCGATACCCTCCGCATCGAGACCCGACCCCAGCAGGGGCAGGCTGATGCAGGCCTCGTCGATCAGCCGCGCCGACATGGTGCGTACCGTTTCGCGCAAGGCCGCCTGCGCATGCGTGGCGCGCGGCGAGGCGTTCAGCAGCACCAGCGGCTTGTCGATGAACGATTCATTTCCCACCATCCAGTCCAGCGCATTTTTCATGGGGCCGCTCACGCCGTGCGCATATTCGGGGCTGGCCAGCATCAGCACGTCGGCCGCCAGGATGGCGTCGCGCAGGGCCGTCACGGCCGGCAGGCTGTCGGCGTCGAGGTCGGGATTGAACAGGGGTAATTCACCGAGTCCGGGATAGATGCGGATCTCGAATGGCGCTGGGGCAAGCCCTGCGATGGCGTGCAGCAGGGCGGTGTTCAGCGAGGCGGCGCGCAGGCTGCCGGCGATGGCGAGGATGGTAATGGGCGTTTGCATCCCGCCTGTATAGCCCATCCTGTGCTCAAGCGCAAGGCGAGCAGGATGGCGCTATCGTTGTTGCTACAGCCGATGATGGGCTGCGTGCTGCAGTACTGATTAACGGCTCAGGCCGCTCATCCAGCTTGGCTGCGGGTTGGCACGGGCCAGTTCGCGCATGCGATATTCCAGATCGTAGCGGTCGGTCGATTCAGCCAGGTAGGCTTCTTCATAAGCGCGTTCGCGGCGGTCGCTGCTTTGGTTCAGCCAGGCACCGACGCGCTTGGCGGCGTGGACGAGGGTGGCGACGATATTGCTGTTTTGCGTGGTGTGGTAGGTAAATGCGGTAGACATGGCAGACTCCTTGAGTGGCGTGCCGCGTTGTGCTGCACTGCAATATAAGTATAGCGATTCCAAGTTATAAGGCTACTTTTGATTTCAAATGTCAGCTATTCATTTTTCAAATAATGGTCGCGAAAGCTGCGCAATACGGGGCTTTAAGGCATAATGCCGGCGCAGGATCGTAGTTTTACTACAAGACGTTTTTGTCCAGGATGTTGTTTTCAGACGCAGCCCGCAGGCGTGCCGCGCCCACAAGACATCGTTCTGACGAGAAACGGTCGGCCGTGCGCCTGCCGCACGCGCGAGATGCCATGCCTGCCCCTCTATCGCTGATGGCAGTCATGGCCCACGCTGATATCTGCGTGGCGCTCGTGCGTCCTGGCGCTGCCCGGGTGGAAACACTTCCATGCCTGGCGCGATCAACTTGGAATTGAAAAATGGAGAAGGTATGGAATATGTAAAGCAAGGCCAGGGCGTACCGTCCGCACGGGCCGGCACGCAAAACAATACAGGCGCCCTGATCATTGTCACGGTGCTGTTTTTCATGTGGGGATTGCTGACCTCGCTCAATGATGTGCTGATCCCCCATCTGCGCTCGATCTACACCTTGACGTATGTCCAGGCGATGCTGGTGCAATTCTGCTTCTTCGGCGCCTACGCCATCGTTTCGCTGCCGGCCGGCATGCTGATCAAGAAAATCGGCTACCAGCGCGGCGTCGTCGCCGGTTTGCTGATCGCGGCCGCCGGCTGCGCCATGTTCTACCCGGCGTCCACCGGCAGCTATGCGCTGTTCCTGCTGTCCTTCTTCATCCTGGCGGCCGGCATCACCGTGCTGCAGGTGGCGGCCAATCCGTATGTGACGGAACTGGGCGACCCGCAGACGGCGTCGAGCCGCCTGACCCTGACACAGGCGTTCAACGCGCTGGGCACCACCGTGGCGCCGGCCTTGGGCGGCATGCTGATTTTGTCGGGCACCGTGCTGACGGTGCAGCAGTTCGACCTGCTGCCGGCAGCCGAGCAACTGGCTTACCGCGCCAAGGAAGCCGCTTCCGTGCAAGGCCCGTACCTGGTGCTGGCCGCCACCCTGGTGATCCTGGCCGTGCTGTTCGCGCTGGCGAAATTGCCGAAGATTTCGCATGCCGACGATGCGGCCGCCGTGGCGCAGGATGGCCACAAGGTCTCGATCTGGTCGCACCGCCACCTGGTGCTGGGCGCGCTGGCCATCTTCCTGTATGTGGGCGGTGAAGTGAGCATCGGCAGCTTCCTGATCAACTTCCTGGGCGAGAGCCATATCGCTGGCCTCAGCCACGCCGACGCCGCGTATTTCGTCAGCTATTACTGGGGTGGCGCCATGCTGGGCCGCTTCGTCGGCTTTGCCGTGATGCGCTATGTCAGCCCGGGCAAGACCCTGGCCTTCAACGCCGCCGTCGTCATCGCGCTGATCCTCGTCGCCGTGTTCTCCAGCGGTCACACTGCCATGTGGGCATTGATCGCCGTCGGCCTGTTCAACTCCATCATGTTCCCGACCATCTTCAGCATGGCGCTGAACAAGCTGGGCGCGCAAACGGGTCAAGGTTCGGGCATCCTGTGCATGGCCATCGTCGGCGGCGCCATCGTGCCGTTCATCCAGGGCTTCCTGGCCGACCACATCAACCTGCAGCTGTCCTTCCTCGTGCCGGCCCTGTGCTACACCTTCATTCTGTACTTCGGCTGGAAGTACGCCAGCATGTACAAGGACGACGCCGCCAAATAAGCAAGGTGGCGCGATCAATCAAAAGGGTGGCCTCGGCCACCCTTTTTTTACGTCAGTGCGCGAACGGCGTGCCCAGCACGTCCTGGCACACTTCGAGCCAGGCGCGCGCCGCGTGCGACAGGTAGCGCCCGCTCCAGATATGCGCCACCTGCCACGCCACCTCCGGCCCGACGATGCGTACCGCCTCCAGCCGTTCGCCGGCCAGGCGGTGGATGAACGGCTCAGGCAGCAGGGCCACGCCCAGGCCGGCCGAGGCCATCGCCACCAGCCAGTCCCATTGCCCGCTCTGGGCCGCAATCGTCGGCGTGAAGCCCGCTTGCGCGAAATGCTGGCGCAGGCCGCGCGTGAGCGCGAAATCATCCTTTAATAACACCAGCGGCAAGTCGGCCAGCGCCTTGAAGGGCAGTGTCGTGCGCTGCTTCTGGAACGTGCCCGGCTCGGCCAGGGCCCAGATCGGGTAATTGGCCACTTCCACGGCCACGAGGTCGAGTTCCGGGTCGGCCGGCAGCACCGTCATGCCGATTTCCAGCTCGCCCCCCGCCACCTGGCGCTCGATCTGCTGGCCCGTGTCTTCCTGCAGGGTCAGGCTGATGTGCGGATACCGCGCGCGGAAGGCTTTCAATACGGGCGTGAACAGCACGTTGATCATGGGCGGGATGCCGACCGTCAGGCTGCCGCGCTGCAAGGCCTGGGTGTCGCGCACCTCCAGCGTCAGCTGGCGCATATTGGCCAGCATTTCCTGGCCGTGCTGGTAGACGATGCGGCCCGTGTCCGTCAGGGTCAGCTTGCGCCCGTCGCGCACGAGCAATTGTGCGCCCACCTCGTCTTCCAGCTGGCGCACCATCTTGCTGATGGTGGACTGGGTCAGGTGCAGCGATTCCGCCGCCTGCGTAAAGCTCGACAGGCGCACGGTTTCGACGAAATAGCGCAGGGAACGGATATCCAAGAGGGGCTCGGCGTTGGCAGGGCATGAAAATATCGACTGGATATGACGAAATTAATTCATGCCATGCATGTAAGCGGGATTTTATACTGAATCCACTTATGGGGTTGGTGTATGACAGCCATCCAGTTTGAGAATATTAAGAATATCAGGAGCATCACGATGTACGAGGACCGTATCCGCCACCCAGGCTTGCTCAGCAAAATCATGAGCGCCGATGAGGCAGCCAAATTGTTCCACAACGGCATGCGTGTCGGCATGAGCGGCTTTACCCGTGCCGGCGACGCCAAGGCCCTGCCGCGTGCGCTGGCCGAACGCGCCCTGCAAGACCCGTTGAGCCTGACCCTGATCACGGGCGCTTCGCTGGGCAATGGCAGCGACGGCCTGATGGCCGAAGCGGGCGTGCTGGCGCGCCGCATGCCGTTCCAAGTCGACCCTGTGCTGCGCGGCAAGATCAACAATGGTGAAGTCATGTTCATCGACCAGCATCTGTCGGAAACGGCCGAGCAGTTGCGCTCGGGCAACCTGGCGGCCGTCGATATCGCCGTCATCGAGGCCACCGCCATCACGGCGGCCGGCGCCATCATCCCGACCATGTCGGTGGGCAACTCCGCTGCGTTCGCCCAGCAGGCCACGCAGGTCATCATCGAGATCAACCTGTCCACGCCGCTGGCGCTGGAAGGCTTGCACGACATTTACATTCCGCAAACCCTGCCGGGGCGCGAACCGATACCCCTCACGCGCGTGGACCAGCGCCTGGGCAGCACGGCCATCGCCATCGACCCGGCCCGCATCGCCGCCATCGTCATCACGGACAGTCCCGACAGCCCGTCGAACGCCTTGCCGCCCGATGCGGAAACGCAAGCGATCGCCGGCCACGTGATCGCCTTCCTGCAAGGCGAAGTGGCGGCCGGGCGCATGGGGCCGGAATTGCTACCCCTGCAGGCAGGCATCGGCACCATCGCCAACGCCGTGCTGCATGGCCTGATCGGCTCGCCTTTCCGCAATATGACGATGTATTCGGAAGTGCTGCAGGACAGCGCCGTCGAGTTGCTCGACTCGGGCCAGCTGGCGTTTGCCTCGGCCTCGTCGATCACCCTGTCGGCCGCCGTGCATCAAAAGCTGATGGACAATATCGACCATTACCGGTCAAAAATCGTGCTGCGCCCGCAAGAGATCAGCAACCACCCGGAAATCGTGCGCCGCCTGGGCATCATCGCCCTGAACACTGCGCTCGAGTTCGATATCTACGGCAACGTCAATTCCACGCATGTGTGCGGCACGCACATGATGAACGGCATCGGCGGTTCGGGCGACTTTGCGCGCAATGGGCAAGTGTCGATGTTCGTGTCGAAATCGGCGGCCAAGGGCGGGCGCATTTCCAGCGTCGTGCCAATGGTCTCGCATGTGGACCATACGGAGCATGACGTCGACGTGCTGGTGACGGAGTGGGGCTACGCGGACTTGCGCGGCCTGGCGCCGCGCGAACGGGCGCCGCTGATCATCGAGCGCTGCACGCACCCCGACTACCGCGCGCAACTGCGTGCGTATTATGACGCAGCATGCCAGCGCGGCGGCCATACGCCGCACATCCTGGAGCAGGCGCTGTCGTGGCACACGCGCTACCAGGAAACGCAGAGCATGCTGGCAGCGTAGCAGCTGCGCCAACATCAGGATAGGGCAGGGCGGTGCGGCACCGCGCCTGCCTTTTTCTATTGTTCAGTACATATGCAGCGCCTTGGCGCCCAGGCCCAGCAGGGCAAACGTGGTGGTGGCCTGTATGCCCATGAACCACAGGAAGTGGGTGTGCATGTGCTTGCGGATATCGCCCAGTTCCGTGCGCAAGGCGTGGCAGTCGCCGCGCAAGTCGCCGCGAAACTGCGTCAGGTCGGCGCGCAGCAACTGCGATTCGTCGCGCAACTCCGTGCGTACATTGTCGAGGCCATCGCCAAGACGCTGCTCGAGCGTCTTGAACCATTGCCGGTCGTGTTCCCGGTCCGCTTCCAGTTTTGTCAGCCGCGCTTCCATACGGACAGCATTGTGCGCGCTTTGCTGTTTGTCAAGCCGGTCCGTGGCATAGGCTTCGTTCATCTCGCCCTCCTTCGCACGAGCCGCGCTGCACCAGCGCAGGCGGCTTCACTCCACTGTCCGCCTTTTCTGTCGGGACGGTTTGCGCTGGATCAAACGTCAGGAAGCCGGTGCAAAGCGCAGACGGATGCCTGCCGTGACGACGGCCAGCAAGTCGTCGATATGCGCGTTCATTTCCGGGTGCGGCGTCCACGGGTCGCCCGCATCCATGACGATGCGCAGCGACACGAGGCCGTGCAGCGATTGCCAGAAGACTTGCGTCATCGTGTGCAGCGCCGGCTCGTCCTGGCGCACCTGGCCCGCTTGCGCCAGTTCGGTAAACAGGTGCAGCGCGTAGGCGTACGGATCCTGCTCGATATTGCCGTGTTCGACCTCGACGGCGTCGATTTCCGCGTGCGGCCGCAATTCCATGAAGATCAGCGAATACTCGTCCGGATGCTGGAAGCCGTACTCGATGTAGGCGCGGCCGACCAGGGCGATGCGCTGCCACGGATCATCGCTGGTGGCGCACGCCGTGCGCATGGCGCGCACCAGTTCCAGCAAATCCTTGTCCATGGCCTGCGCGATCAGGGTGGCCTTGTCGCGGAACAGGGCGTACACGACGGTGGTGGAAAAACCGGCCGCCTCGGCTACCTTGCGGATGGAGACGGCGCGCGCGCCGCCCTTCTTGATGAGATCTTTGACGACGTCGATGATGTGCTCGCGCCGCGCCTGAGCCTCGCGTAACTTTCTTTCCTGGATGTTAGTTAACTTCTTGTCCACGACTCTTTCCTGGCGACTCTATGAAAGCAAGAATTATAGGGGGGCGACCGGGCGCCAATGTGTCAGCCGTTGTTACAAAGCAGTTTTTTGTCCGGTAGATGCAACAGCTGACCGATTTTTCGCGCTTTTGCCTGGCACTTTTCCATCGATGCCCCGGATTGGTGCATAAAACGCCGGGCCAGGCTTTGCGAACGGTGCCAAAGGGCGGAAAATAGCGGGATAGCTTACACTGCGTTTTTTAGCGCAACGGCGCCAGCCCACGAGGCAACGCCGGAACACTTACATTCGGACGGGATCATTACATGACCATTAAAATCAGCCAGAACTTCGACTCGGGCGCCATCGACGTGGTGAGCGCCACCAGTGCCGGCGCCATCGACCTGAACTTGCGCAAGGATAGCCACGCCGACATCCACCAGTGGTTCCACTTCCGCCTGCAGGGCGCGCGCGGCCAGGCGTGCACGATGCGCTTCCTGAACGCGGGCCAGGCCACCTATCCGGCCGGCTATGAAGACTACCAGGCCGTGGCCAGCTACGACAGCGAAAACTGGTTCCGCGTGCCAACGTCGTTCGACGGCCAGGTCATGACGATTTCGCACACGCCGGAACTCGACAGCGTGTACTACGCCTATTTCGAGCCGTATTCGTGGGAACGCCATCTGCGCCTGCTGGGCGAAGTGGCCGAGCATCCGCTGGCGCGCGTGTCCGACCTGGGCAGCACGGTCGACGGCCGCGACATGAACATGGTTACCATCGGCAATCCGCAGGCGGAAAAGAAAATCTGGGTCATCGCGCGCCAGCATCCGGGCGAATCGATGGCCGAATGGTTCGTCGAAGGCTTGATCGACTCGCTGCTCGACGACGCCAACCCGATCGCGCGCAAGCTATTGCAGCGCGCCGTGTTCCACATCGTGCCGAACATGAACCCGGACGGCTCCATCCGCGGCAACCTGCGCACGAATGCGGCAGGCGCCAACCTGAACCGTGAATGGATGACGCCATCGCTGGAGTCCAGCCCGGAAGTGCTGTGCGTGAAAAACAAGATCCACGAAACGGGCGTCGACATGTTCTTCGACATCCACGGCGATGAAGCGCTGCCGTACAACTTTGTGGCCGGCAATGAAATGCTGGAAAACTTCACGCCGGCGCAAGCGGCCCACCAGAAAGCCTTCATCGAGCGCTACAAGCAGGCCAGTCCGGACTTCCAGGACAAGTTCGGCTATGCCGCCAGCAAGTACAAGTCGGACATGCTGACCCTGGCATCGAAGTACGTCGGCCACCACTTCGGCTGCCTGGCGCTGACCCTGGAAATGCCGTTCAAGGAAAACGCCGACTTGCCGGATCCGGCCGTCGGCTGGAACGGCGCGCGCAGCGCGGCCCTGGGTGCGGCCATGCTGCAGCCTATCCTGCTGTCGCTGGATTGAACGGCGTTGTTCATGGGTATCGAAATCGAGCGTAAATTTCTGCTTGCCGGCGACGCCTGGCGCGGCCTGGGCCAGTCGGTCCTGCTGCGCCAGGGGTATTTGTCGTCCGCGCGCGAGCGCGTGGTGCGCGTGCGCATCGAAGGCGAGCAGGCGATGCTGACCATCAAGGGGGCGAACGTGGGCGCGACGCGCGGCGAGTGGGAGTATCCGATTCCGCTGGCCGACGCGGCCGAACTGCTCGACGGCCTGTGCGAACAGCCGCTGATCGAAAAGGTCCGTCACCGCATCGAACACGCGGGCATGGTGTGGGAAGTCGACGAGTTCCTGGGTGCCAATGCGGGCCTGGTGGTGGCGGAGATCGAACTGGCCTCGGAAGACCAGCTGTTCGAGAAACCCGACTGGATCGGCGCGGAAGTGTCGGGCGATGCGCGCTACTACAACGCCAACCTGATCCGCCACCCGTTTTCACAGTGGTGACGAGGCGTCAAAAAGCTTGTTGAAATGAAAAAGGCGGAACTGGGGTTCCGCCTTTTTTGCCTTTGAACGTCTTGTCATCAACGTATCTACACCTCTTCAAACCGTAGCGAGCAAGCCCGATATCGGGTTGAGTAACGCAGCGGTACTAGAGTACCGCGAGTAACGCCGACCCGAGAGCGGGCTGCGCAGTAGGTTTGAAGAGCGTGTCATCAGATCAATGGAAATGCTCGGTACCTTGCGGCGTATCTTCCGGCATTTCCGCATGCGCCAACTCGCCCACCGGGTCGGCAAACAGGGGCGCGCCGCAATCGTCGCAGTATTCGCCGACAAAACGTTCCGCATGGCGCTTGATCTGCGTCACGCCGGCGGCGTTCAGATGCTCGATAATTTCATCGACGGGCGTCTTTTGCTTGTCCAGCGCGGCGATGCCGACCTGGATCAGGCCTTCGATCGGCGTGCCATCCTCGTCTTCCTGGCCGTACAAAGGCCAGACGATGCCGTAGATGACGTCCGGCGCCTGGCGCAGGGTGAAGGCGATGCGGTACTCGTCCACCTGGCCATCGGCCGCTTCCTCGCCGAAACCGGCGATGACGGCGCGCAGTTCCGACGGCTCGATGGCCAGCGTGTGCGTCAGGTAGTGCACGGCGGCGCGCACGGAGACGGGGCGTATCAGCTTGTCCGCTTCGCGGCAGGCCACGTAGTATGCTTCCGGCAGCAGCAGTTCCAGGCCGCAGCCCGGCAGCAGGCGGGCAATCGTCGGTGTCGCCTGCGTGCGCCATTGTTCCAGCGCGGCGCTGCGCTCCTTGATGAAGTCGGGCTGGCTGGCCGGCGTCTGCCAGCGGAACAGGGGGGCGCCGCTTGGGGCCACCACGGCCACCAGCAGGTAGCGCGTATCGGCCAGGAAGGGCGCCGTTTCCGCCTCTTTGCCTGATGGCTTGACGGCCGTGCCTTTCAGGGCGGCCAGTGCCAGCTTCTGCGTCTTGGCATAGGTTTCGACGTGGCTGCGCGGCAACTGGTCGATCGAATACAGGGTCGGCGCCATGGCCATCTTCGTGCCGTCGGCCAGCAGGTGGGCGGCGAAATGCGCGGACAATACGCCGTGCGCGTCGCCGGCCATGGGGCCGGAGGCGATGGAAAAGCGCGTCCACGCGAGGATGGGCACGGCCACCAGCAGGGCGTCGTAGCGCACGTCTTCATGCGTGACGACGGTCGATTCGCTGACGGCTTCAACGCAGTCCATCAGCACGTCGTAGGCGTTCAAGTCTTCCTTGAACAGGCTGCCCAGGGTGTTGTCGATGGTGTCCTGGTGGCCGGTTTTGAGTAATTTCTGGAGCTGCGTATCCAGGCTGTGTTCCCAGGACCGCTCTTCGAGACGGCTGGCTGCCTGTACGATCGCCTGGGCAAAGGTGACCAGGCGCTGGCTGTCGGCAGTCAGTTTATGGGATGAATCTTTGGAAGGACGACGCATAGCGGGATAAGAGTCTCGGAAAGTGAAAAAAATGGATCAGTCAAACAATGATAAACCCTTATAACCGTATTGTAGAGGATTCAGCCGCACGCAATACGTAAGCTGTCCTTAGATCATGCCAATAGTCTGAATTTCAAGGAAAAACGGGGTGCCGGGACGAAAAAAAGCGCCGGTCGGAACCGGCGCTTTTATCTTACCTCACAGCTAGGCTGATTACTCGGCCAGCAGTTGACGCAACACGAATGGCAGGATACCGCCATGCTTGTAGTAGTCGACTTCGATCGGCGTATCGATGCGCAGCAGGACTTTGACTTCCTGGCTCGAGCCGTCGGCGCGGTGGATCACCAGGGTAGCCAGTTGCTGTGGCTTGATCTCGCCTTCGAGGCCTTTCAGGTCGAAGGTTTCCTTGCCGGTGATGCCCAGCGTTTGCACGCTGTCGTCGCCGATGAATTGCAGCGGCAGCACGCCCATGCCCACCAGGTTCGAGCGGTGAATACGCTCGAACGAACGGGTGATCACGGCTTTCACGCCCAGCAGTTGCGTACCTTTTGCTGCCCAGTCGCGCGACGAGCCCGTGCCGTACTCTTCGCCGCCGAAGACCATGGTTGGCGTGCCTTCAGCAACATATTTCATCGCTGCGTCGTAGATCGACATTTCTTCGCCGGAAGGCTGGTGGATCGTGATGCCGCCTTCGACCGCCGAACCGTCCGCTTTCGCAGGGATCATGCGGTTCTTGATGCGCACGTTGGCGAACGTGCCGCGCATCATGATTTCATGGTTGCCGCGACGCGAGCCGTAGGAGTTGAAGTCCGCTTTCAGGACGCCGTTTTCCTTCAGCCACTTGCCTGCAGGACCGTTTTCCTGGATCGAGCCGGCTGGCGAGATGTGGTCGGTGGTGATGGAATCGCCGAACACGCCCAGTGCGCGCGCGCCTTCGATGCCGGTGGCCACTGCCGCTGGCGTCATCGAGAAGTTGTCGAAGAACGGTGGTTCCGCGATGTAGGTCGATTTCGGCCAGTTGTAGACTTGACCGGACACGGTGGTGACTTTCTCCCACAGCTTGCCCGGCGCGCCCTTGACGTCCGCGTAGTTGTCCTTGAACACTTTGGCGTTCATGGCGAACTTCATCATGGCCGAGACTTCAGCCGAGGTCGGCCAGATGTCGCCCAGGTAGATGTCCTTGCCGCCCTTGCCCTTGCCGACCGGTTCCGTCATCAGGTCGCGCGTCATGTTGCCGGCGATGGCGTAAGCGACGACCAGCGGTGGCGAAGCGAGGAAGTTCGAGCGGATGTTCGGGTGAATACGCGCTTCGAAGTTACGGTTGCCCGACAGCACGGCCGACGCGACGATGTCGTGCGTGGCGATCGCTGCGTTCAGCTCAGGCGTCAGGTCGCCCGCATTGCCGATACAGGTGGTGCAGCCGTAGGCGGTCACGCCGAAGCCCAGTTTTTCCAGGTATGGCAGCAGGCCGGCGGCCGTCAGGTACTCGGTCACGACGCGCGAGCCAGGGGCCAGCGATGTCTTGATGTGCGGAGCGACTTTCAGGCCGGCTTCCACGGCTTTCTTGGCCAGCAGGCCGGCAGCCAGCATCACGCTCGGGTTCGAGGTGTTGGTGCACGAGGTGATCGCGGCGATCAGCACGTCGCCGTTCGACACTTTCACGCCGTTCGTCGTTTCGTACACGGCAGCCAGGTCGGCCGGGTTCTTGTTGAAGCCGTTTTCCGTCGTTGGCTTGGCGAACAGCTCGGCGAAGTTCGCCTTGACGTTGCCGATTTCGATACGGTCTTGCGGGCGTTTCGGGCCGGCCAGCGACGGAGCGACCGACGCCAGGTTCAGTTCCACCACGCGGGTGTAGTCGATGTCGCCCGCTTTTGGCACGCCGAACAGGTTTTGCGCCTTGAAGTAGCCTTCGAACGCGGCGATTTCAGCCTTGCTGCGGCCGGTGCCCTTGAAGTAATCGATGGTGGCTTCGTCGACAGGGAAGAAGCCCATGGTCGCGCCGTATTCCGGGGCCATGTTGGCGATCGTCGCGCGGTCGGTCAGGGTCAGCGATTCCGTGCCTTCGCCGAAGAATTCGACGAACTTGCCAACGACTTTCTCTTTGCGCAGCAATTCGGTGATGGTCAGGACCAGATCGGTGGCGGTGCAGCCTTCGCGCAGCGCGCCCGACAGGTTCACGCCGATAACGTCTGGCGTCAGGAAGTAGACCGGTTGGCCCAGCATGCCGGCTTCCGCCTCGATGCCGCCCACGCCCCAGCCGACCACGCCGATGCCGTTGATCATGGTGGTGTGCGAGTCGGTGCCGACCAGGGTGTCAGGGTAGTACACGTCGCCGGCTTTCTTGCCTGCGTGGTGCACGCCGCGCGCCAGGTATTCCAGGTTGACCTGGTGGACGATGCCGAAGCCTGGTGGCACGACGCCGAAGGTGTCGAAGGCTTGCATGCCCCATTTCATGAACTGGTAACGCTCGTTGTTACGCGAGAATTCCAGTTTCATGTTCAGGTCCAGCGCTTTCTTTTCGCGGTAGTGATCGATGGTCACCGAGTGGTCGACCACCAGGTCGACCGGCACCAGCGGTTCGATTTTCTTCGCGTTGATGCCCATCTTGGCGGCCACGTTGCGCATCGCTGCCAGGTCGGCCAGCAGCGGGACGCCGGTGAAGTCTTGCAGCACGACGCGCGCCACTACGAACGGGATCTCGTCGGTGCGCTCGGCGGTCGGGCCCCAGCTCGCCAATTGCTTGACGTGTTCTTCGGTGACTTTTTTGCCGTCGCAGTTGCGCAATACCGATTCGAGCACGATACGAATCGACACTGGCAGGCGGGAGACATTGATGCCCAGGCTTTTTTCCAGCGCAGGCAGGGAGTACAGCTTGCCCTTCTTGCTATCCGAAATATTAAAGTCCTTGAGCGTGTTCAGAGTGTTGCGGGACATGACCTCTCCTTGTTGGGTATCGTCTATTTATTGATTATTCAAATTACAAAACATGACTGAGCCCCCGAAGAGGCCCTTGCTGCTCACATCAGCCGCCGGTCGCCGGCAGCACGCCCAGCGATGGCGCGGCTTCCACCACTGCCGCTGGCTTGGCTTGCTCCGCATCCTTGCATTCATTGGCCAGCTGGCGGCCCTGCTTGGAATCGAGCAGCATGCCTTTGGCCGGGATGCCGATCCAGACGAGACCATATAAACGGTTCTCGAAGCGGTTGGCGCCGGTGGTGGTGCCCACGCGGCTCAGGCGGTGCAGGCGCTTCTTCCAGCGCAGGGCGATGTGTTTGTCGTCAGTCGCATTGGTGTAGATGGTAATTTTATTACCAAGTTCACAATTGAAATCGGTGGAGGCGGAGCCGGCGGTATCCGGCTCATCGGATTCTTCCTTGTCGACCACCGACATGGCGAGCGGATGCGCTTCCTTGGCGGCAGCTTTAGCCTTGGTGGCCTTGGCTTTCGGCTTGGCCTTGACGGCCTTGGCTTTTGCCGGCTCCTTGGTATCCGTGGCGGCGAAGCTGGCCGGCGCCAGCGTGAGGGTCATGGCGCCCAGCGCGACGCTGCAGGCAATGGCTAATTTGGAGAGGGACATCGTGTAATTCCTGTCAGTTTTCAGTGGTGCTGGAAGAGGGGGCGTTGAGTAATGCAGCGGCCGCCTCGGGCAGGCCGAGGCCTGCCAGTTTGGCGCGTTGCAAAACGGTCCAATAATATCGGTAGCTGGCGCGGTCGTGCAAGCGGCCATTTTGCGCAATCGGTCCCCAGTTGGCGCGCAGCGCTTCATTGAGGATATTGCTGGCCTCGTTGACTTCGGACAGGCGCGGCGTGAAGGCCTTGATGATGGGCTTGATCTGGTCCGGGTGGATGCTCCACATGCGCGTGTAGCCGAACTCGGCTGTCGCGCGCTGGGCGTCATTCGCCACCACGGCCGAATCGCGCACGTCCGTCGTCACGTTATGCGACGGCACCTTGCCGTGCGCGTGGCAGGCGGCGGCCACTTCCAGCTTGGCGCGCACCACCAGCGGATGCGTGAACTGGCCTGGCGTGCGCATGGCGGCGGCGGGAATGGCACCGTAGTGGGCCGAAACGAAATCCATGATGCCGAAGGACAGGCATTCGACCTGGGGCAGGGCGGCGATCGCATAGGCGTCGCGCAGCGCGCCATGCGTCTCGATCAGGATATGCACGGGCAGGTTGTCGCGGCCGGCGCGGCGCGCGTGCAGGTTGATCAGGTCGATGGCCAGCATGGCATCCTGCACGCCGCCCACCTTGGGTACGGCGATATAGGCCAGGCGGGACGCGGCGGTGCAGATGATTTCCACGTCGCGCGCGAAAAACGGGCTGTCGACGTCGTGCACGCGCACGCCGATGCGGTTGAACTGGTTCTCGTCGCTGGCCAGCAGGCCGGCGATCATGTGGGCGTGGGATTCTTCATTGCCGGCGCTGGCGCCGTCTTCGCAGTCGAACGTGATGTCGAACAGGGGGCCAAGCTCTTGTTGCAAAGCAATCGATTTACGCATCAGCTTTTCAGAGCCGGCGTAGTGGTCGCAAGCGGCGAGCAACAGCGGCTGGCGTTTGCCTTGGAATAAAACCTCGGAAGGGTGCATGCTTAAGGCATTTCTGCAGGTAAAAACTACTTGAGAAAACAGCCGCGCCGCGAATGTCGCGGGCGGCCTTCTTGGCGGGCGGCGCTCAGGCCGCGCCGCCAATACTGGATTTACGCCAGCAGGTGTTTTACGCCTTCGCGCTCTTCTGTCAGTTCTTTCAGGGTCAGGTTGATGCGCTCTTGCGAGAATGCATCGATTTCCAGACCTTGAACGATGGTGTATTCACCGTTGTCGGTGGTGACCGGGAAGCCGAACACGGTGCCTTCAGGAATGCCATACGAGCCATCCGAAGGAACGCCCATGGTGGTCCACTTGCCGGCGGTGCCCAGCATCCAGTCATGGATGTGGTCGATGGCGGCGTTCGCTGCCGACGCTGCCGACGACAGGCCGCGCGCTTCGATGATGGCCGCGCCGCGCTTGCCGACGGTTGGCAGGAAGGTGTTGGCGTTCCATTCCTGGTCGTTGATCAGGTCCTTGACAGCCTTGCCGTTCACGGTGGCGAAACGGTAGTCGGCGTACATCGTTGGCGAGTGGTTGCCCCACACGGTCAGCTTTTCGATGTCTTTCACGGCGGTGCCGGTCTTGGCAGCGACTTGCGACAGCGCGCGGTTGTGGTCCAGGCGCAGCATGGCGGTGAAGTTTTTTGCCGGCAGCGACGGCGCCGATTTCATGGCGATGTAGGCATTGGTGTTGGCAGGGTTGCCGACCACCAGCACTTTGACGTTGCGCGAAGCGACGGCGTCGAGCGCCTTGCCTTGCACGGTGAAGATCTGGGCGTTCGCTTCCAGCAGGTCCTTGCGTTCCATGCCTGGGCCGCGTGGACGCGCGCCAACCAGTACGGCCACGTCGACATCCTTGAAGGCGGTCAGCGGATCGGAGTGGGCGGTCATTTCCGTCAGCAGCGGGAACGCGCAGTCGTCGATTTCCATCATCACGCCCTTGAGCGCCTTCTGGGCTTTTTCGTCCGGGATTTCAAGCAGTTGCAAGATGACAGGCTGGTCTTTGCCGAGCATGTCGCCATTGGCGATGCGGAACAACAGGGCGTAGCCGATCTGGCCGGCGGCGCCGGTCACTGCAACACGCATTGGGGTTTTAGCCATGATGAATCTCCAAAAATGGGAAAGAAAACGGGCTTGAAGCTGGGCTTACGCTTATCCGGAAAAACTATAATGATACCAAAACCGGCCCGCGCCACCGAATTGCTGGTGTACGCTGCCGTCACGCTTGTGCTGCACGAGGCCAGAGTGGCTGGCCGACAACATAAAACGCTGGCTCACAAGTTTTATCGAGGGCAGTTTAGGCCTCCGATCTCTATCTGTCAATCATATCTTATGTCTTATATAAGACAGATAACTGCGAGTGTTTTACTGGACGCGGGCAGTGATTTGTGTTGAAATGTCGGACTATGAATTCCGCCTCGTCCAATCTGACCAACAATGCCACTGCTGCAAGCGGGGCGGTCAGTCCGACCGCGGGCACCCCGGCCACGCCTGTTGCCGCAGCGGCCAGCACCGCCGCCGCCCCTGTTGCCAGCGTCAATACCACTGCCACCGCCGCCGTGCCAGCTCCTGCCGCGAATGCCTCGCCCACCTTCAGTCCCCTGTACCAGCAGATCAAGGCGCTCATCACGCAGAGCCTGCAATCGGGCGAATGGAAGCCGGGCGAACTGATTCCCAGCGAAGTCGAGCTGGCGGGCCGTTTCAAGGTCAGCCAGGGCACGGTGCGCAAGGCCATCGATGAACTGGCCGCCGAGAATCTCGTCATGCGCCGCCAGGGCAAGGGCACCTTTGTTTCCACCCACCATGAGGCGCGCGCGCATTTCCGCTTCCTGCGCCTGGTGCCGGACGAAGGCGTGCCGCATTATCCCGAAAGCAAGTTTATTGAGGTCAAGCGCGTGCGCGCGCCGGCCGACGTGGCGCGCCTGATGGACCTGAAGTCCGGCGACGCCGTCATCTTCATCAAGCGCGTGCAGTATTTCGACGGCGTGCCGACCATCGTCGAGGAATTGTGGTTGCCCGGCCTGATCTTCAAGGGTCTGACGGCCGAGCGCCTGGTGGAATACAAGGGTCCCATGTACGGCCTGTTCGAGACGGAATTCGGCACGCGCATGATCCGCGCGTCCGAACAGATCCGCGCCGTGTGCGCCGACGCGGGCGCTGCGCAATTGTTAAATATCGACCTCGGCACGCCCTTGCTCAGTTCCGAGCGCGTGTCGTTTACCTACGGCGACAAGCCGGTCGAACTGCGCCGGGGCTTGTACCTGACCAGTCGTCATCATTATCAGAATGAACTCAGCTGAAGCGGCGGGGCGCCCGCGGGCGTCCGAACAAGCAGCAAGGCTGAAGTGCATCGCTTGCAAGATGCCTGCCGCAAGGCGGGCAACGGAGACAACGGAAAGCGCAGCGACAGCATGGCCCGCCCCGGCGGGCCGTGTTTTGCCGGCGATTCTGTAATTAAATTACGTGAACTACGGAAAGTAGCGCGGTATTTTGTAGTAAAAAACCATTTTGGTTATATGTAACAATAGATATTGGTATGGGTTGCGAAAATCGGCGAAAATCGCGGCTTCAATATTTAGTTGAAATTCAAAGGGGAGGTTTTTGTTATGTCTGAAGCCGTAAGAGAAGTACCAAAAAAAGAACGGCCGCAATTCCGTAACATTCATGTTACCGAATTGTCGAACTACCGCATGGCTGTCGGCGCCATCGTCTCGATCCTGCATCGCATCAGCGGTTTCATCATTTTCGCCTTGCTGCCGTGCATCCTGTACATGCTGGAACTGAGCCTGCGTTCCGAAATGTCGTATGCCTACTTCCAGGGCATCGCCTCGCACTGGTTCGTCAAGCTGATCACCCTGGGTCTGGTCTGGGCCTTCCTGCACCACTTCTGCGCCGGCATCCGCCACCTGTTCATGGACGTGCACGTTGCCATCGAAAAAGATTCGGCACGCAAGACCGCGTCGTCCGTGCTGGTCGTGAGCCTGGTGCTGACGGCTTTGGTCGCTTTGAAACTGTTTGGAGTATTTTAAACATGGCAGACAATAATATCGGACCGAAACGCCTCGTCGTCGGTGCCCATTACGGCTTGCGCGACTGGCTGGCGCAACGCGTTACCGCCATCGTCATGGTGGCCTATGTTGCCATCCTGCTTATTTCTTTCCTGACCGGCAGCAACTTCAGCTATGAAGGCTGGGCTGGTCTGTTCGCACAGCAGTGGTTTAAATTGTTCAGCCTGGTGACCTTCGTCGCCCTGTTCTACCACGCATGGGTCGGCGTACGCGACATCTGGATGGACTACGTGAAAAGCGCTGGCCTCCGTCTGACCCTGCAAATTGCCACCATGCTGTGGTTGATCGCTTGTGCCGGCTGGACGGTACAGATACTCTGGAGTGTGTAATCGTGGCAGCATATAAATCTGCAATCCCTACCCGCCGCTTTGATGCGGTAATCGTTGGCGCCGGCGGTTCCGGCATGCGCGCGTCGTTGCAACTGGCTGAAGCCGGTCTGAACGTCGCAGTTCTGTCGAAAGTTTTCCCGACCCGCTCGCACACCGTTGCGGCGCAGGGCGGTATCGGCGCGTCGCTCGGCAACATGGCCGAAGACAACTGGTTCTGGCACATGTTCGACACCGTCAAGGGTGGCGACTATCTGGGCGACCAGGATGCCATCGAATTCATGTGCCGCGAAGCACCGAAAGTCGTGTACGAGCTGGAACACTTCGGCATGCCATTCGACCGCAACCCTGACGGCACCATCTACCAGCGTCCATTCGGCGGCCACACGGCCCACTTCGGTGAAAAGCCGGTGCAGCGCGCTTGCGCGGCAGCCGACCGTACCGGTCACGCCCTGTTGCACACCCTGTACCAGCGCAACGTGCGCGCCCGTACGCACTTCTTCGTCGAATGGATGGCGCTCGACCTGATCCGTGACGCCGAAGGCGACGTGATCGGTGTTGTCGCGCTGGAAATGGAAACCGGCGAATGCATGATCCTGGAAGCAAAAACGACGGTCATGGCAACGGGCGGCGCAGGCCGCATCTTCGCCGCGTCGACCAACGCCTTCATTAACACGGGCGATGGCATGGGCATGGCGGCACGCGCCGGCCTGCCGCTGCAAGACATGGAATTCTGGCAGTTCCACCCGACCGGCGTGGCCGGCGCGGGCGTATTGATCACCGAAGGCGTGCGCGGCGAAGGCGGCATCCTGATCAATAGCGAAGGCGAACGCTTCATGGAGCGCTATGCGCCGACCCTGAAGGATCTGGCGCCGCGCGACTTCGTCTCGCGTTCGATGGACCAGGAAATCAAGGAAGGCCGCGGCTGCGGTCCGAACAAGGACCACGTGATGCTGGACCTGCGCCATATCGGCGCCGACACCATCGCCAAGCGCCTGCCGTCGATCCTGGAAATCGGCCACAAGTTCGCCAACGTCGACGCCACCAAGGAGCCGATTCCTGTCGTGCCGACGATTCACTACCAGATGGGCGGCATCCCGACGAACATCCACGGCCAGGTCGTCACCCCGACCGGTCCGGATAATTCGGCCAAGGTTGTCAACGGCCTGTACGCGATCGGCGAATGCGCCTGCGTCTCGGTGCACGGCGCCAACCGCCTGGGCACGAACTCGCTGCTCGACTTGGTGGTCTTCGGCCGCGCGGCCGGCAACCACATCGTCAACAGCGGCCTGAAAGCCAAGGAAAACAAGCCTTTGCCAGCCGATGCAGCCGATTTTGCCATGGGCCGCCTGGCGCGCCTGGAAAACTCGACCGGCACGGAAACCGTGCAGGGCGTGGCGAACGACATCCGCGCAACGATGCAGAAGTACTGTGGCGTGTTCCGTACCGACGAGATGCTGAACAAGGGCGTCGAAGAAATCATGAAGCTTGACGAGCGCCGCAAGCACGTCTCCTTCAAGGATAAGTCGATGGTCTTCAACACGGCCCGCGTGGAAGCGCTGGAGCTGGACAACCTGATCGAAACGGCGAAAGCGACCATCGTTTCGGCAGCTGCCCGCAAGGAATCGCGCGGCGCCCACGCCCAGGACGACCATCCGCAACGTGACGACGACAACTGGATGAAGCACACTCTGTGGTATTCGGAAGGCAACCGACTGGAATACAAGCCAGTCGTGACCAAGCCGCTGACGGTTGATACCTTCAAACCGAAACCACGTACTTTCTAAGGCTATACCATGGCACGCACTCTCAAATTCAAAATCTACCGCTACGATCCTGACCAGGATGCCAAGCCGTACATGCAAGACCTGACGGTCGAACTGAAAGACACCGACAAGATGCTGCTCGACGCACTGCAGCGCATCAAGGCGGACGTCGATGACTCGCTGGCCCTGCGCCGCTCGTGCCGCGAAGGCGTGTGCGGTTCGGACGCGATGAACATCAACGGCAAGAACGGCCTGGCATGCACGACCAACCTGAACGAACTGTCGGAGCCTATCGTGCTGCGTCCGTTGCCAGGTCTGCCAGTCATCCGCGACCTGATCGTCGACATGACGCAATTCTTCAAGCAGTACGATTCGATCAAGCCTTTCCTGATCAACGATTCGATCCCGCCTGAAAAAGAGCGCCTGCAGTCGCCGGAACAGCGCGAAGAACTCGATGGCCTGTACGAGTGCATCCTGTGCGCATGCTGCTCCACGTCGTGCCCGTCGTTCTGGTGGAATCCGGACAAATTCGTCGGCCCGGCCGGCCTGCTGCAAGCCTACCGCTTCATCGCCGACTCGCGCGACGAAGCCACCGGTGCGCGTCTGGACAACTTGGAAGACCCGTACCGCCTGTTCCGCTGCCATTCGATCATGAACTGCGTCGACGTCTGCCCGAAAGGGTTGAACCCGAACAAGGCGATCGGCAAGATCAAGGAATTGATGGTCCGCCGCGCGATCTGATCACCCTGATCGCGTCCGCCGGGCGCCGTTTGCGGGAAGAGGGTATCCTCTCTTGCCTGCAGGCGGCGCCTGCAAAGCAGCACCGTGCCGCAAGGCACACGTAAAGTGGTAAACCAAATGACAGAATCAATTTTGTCCTCGCATCAGGCCGACCCGGCCAACCGCGCCCGCCTGCGCTGGCGTTCACGCCGTGGCCTGCTGGAAAACGACATTATCCTGACCCGTTTTCTCGATGCGTATGAAACCGAATTGACCGATGAAGAAGTTGACGCGCTGACGCGTTTGCTGGATTTATCGGACAATGCGTTAATGGATCTGGTACTGGCCCGTAAAGAGCCGGAAGGCGAAGTCGATCTGCCGCATGTGCGCGCACTGCTGCAACGACTGCGCATTGCCTAGACGCCTGGGCGATATATTGCAAACGGTGCGAGTGGCGCGCTGTAGCACTGCCGAATTGCGGTGCGAATTGCAGCCAGAATTTTTGATTTTAATTTCGACTCACTCCCGAGAAGGAAGAGCCCATGAATATCTCTGACACAAAAGCTACCCTGTCGTTCTCCGATGGCAGCCCATCGCTTGAATTTCCAATTTACAAAGGCACGGTTGGCCCGGACGTCATCGACATCCGCAAACTGTACGCCGGTAGCGGCAAGTTCACCTACGACCCAGGCTTTATGTCGACGGCCGCCTGCAACTCGTCGATCACCTACATCGACGGCGACAAAGGCGAGCTGCTGTACCGTGGTTACCCGATCGAACAGTTGGCCGTCAACGCCGACTTCATGGAATCGTGCTACCTGCTGCTGAACGGCGAACTGCCGAACGCAGCGCAGAAAGCCAAGTTCGTCGACACCGTCACCAAGCACACGATGGTGCACGAACAGATGCAATTCTTCTTCCGTGGCTTCCGCCGCGACGCGCATCCGATGTCGGTCCTGGTGGGCACCGTCGGCGCGCTGGCATCGTTCTACCATGACTCGCTGGACATCAACGACCCGCGTCACCGCGAAGTGTCGGCCATCCGCCTGATCGCCAAGATGCCTACCCTGGTCGCCATGACCTACAAGTACTCGGTCGGCCAGCCGTTCGTGTACCCACGCAACGACCTGTCGTACAGCGCCAACTTCATGCACATGATGTTCGCCAACCCGTGCGAAGAGTATAAGGTCAACGACGTGCTGGTGCGCGCTCTGGACCGCATCCTGATCCTGCACGCGGACCACGAGCAAAACGCATCGACTTCGACCGTCCGTCTGGCCGGTTCGTCGGGCGCCAACCCGTTCGCCTGTATCGCTGCCGGTATCGCCTGCCTGTGGGGCCCTGCCCACGGCGGCGCCAATGAAGCGGCACTGAACATGCTGAAAGAAATCGGCACCGTCGAGAACATCCCTGCCTTCATCGCGCAAGTCAAGGACAAGAACTCCGGCGTCAAGCTGATGGGCTTTGGTCACCGCGTGTACAAGAACTTCGATCCACGCGCCAAGCTGATGCGTGAAACCTGCTACGAAGTGCTGCAAGAGCTGGGTCTGCAAGACGACCCACTGTTCAAGCTGGCGATGGAACTGGAAAAGATTGCACTGAACGACGAATACTTCGTTTCGCGCAAACTGTACCCGAACGTCGACTTCTACTCGGGCATCGTGCAATCCGCACTGGGCATCCCGGTATCGCTGTTCACCGGTATCTTCGCCATGGCCCGTACGATCGGCTGGATCGCCCAGTGGAACGAAATGATCGCCGACCCGGAACAGAAAATCGGCCGTCCGCGCCAGCTGTTCGTCGGTTCGACCACGCGCGAAGTATTGCCACTGGATAAGCGCGCTTAAGTTACCGCGTATTGTTCCTGCCGGGCCTTGCGGCCCGGCGCACAAAAGCGAGCCTCGCGGCTCGCTTTTTTTATGCCTGTCCGCACCGCCGGCCGCAAGCCGGGCTGGTATGCTCAGGCCTGGCTTCAACAGAAAACATAACTCGATGAATGACGAAACATGCGCCCCCAGCGGCGTGGCCCTGGCCGATACGGCATTTGGCTATACCTTGTCGCTGATCGGCGGCAAGTACAAGATGCTGATCCTGTACGCGCTCGCGGAAAACACGGTGCTGCGGCATAACGAACTCAAGCGGCATCTCGGCGGCATCGCCTTCAAGACCCTCAGCGTCGTCCTGAAGGAACTCGAAGCCGATGCGCTGATCCTTCGCAAGGAATATCCGCAAGTACCGCCCAAGGTGGAATATTCCCTCTCAAGCAAGGGCGCTTCGCTGATCCCCGTGCTGCATACCTTGTGCGAGTGGGGTGAGCGGCACCAGCCTGCCTGATCCGGATATGCCTGGCAAATAGCATTTCTATAGTCAAGTAACTTACTTTTTTTCCTGTATAAGTAGTCAATGTGCGTACTTGTGAAAAGTACTCGCCATGGTTATGCTGTTTTTGCCCATGCAGGCGCGCGGCCACGTGCTGCACGCCTTGGGGCAGGGTACCGGCTTGCCTGCTTTTCTGTGCATGCGGGTCCGGTGCATCCATCCCATATTCAGGAAAGCAGCATGAAGAAAACCCTCGTTATCGTCTTCCATCCCTCGATCGACACCTCGGTCGCCAACAAGCGCTGGCTGCAGGAGCTGGCGCAGCATCCCGAGCGCTACACCCTCCACGACGTGCACTGGGCTTATCCGGATGGAAATATCGATGTGGCGCGGGAGCAGGCGCTGGTGGAGGCGCACGCCAATGTGGTCTTGCAGTTCCCCGTGTACTGGTTTAACTGTCCGCCCTTGCTGAAGCGGTGGCTCGATGACGTGCTGGCGTATGGCTGGGCCTACGGCACGGGCGGCGACGCCTTCAAGGGCCGCAAGGTGGCGCTGGCCGTCACGGCAGGCATCCGCCAGGAAGACTTCACGCCGGAAGGCAAGTGGAAGGTCACCCTGGCGCAGCTGCTGGCGCCGTTCGATGTCACCCTGGCGTATATCGGCGCCGACAACCGCCGCTTCTTTGCCTTCTATGGTGCGGAAGACGGGCCGAAGGAAGCGGGTTATGCCGGGCGGCTGGCGCGCAGCGCGCAAGAGTATGAACGCTTTCTGGCCGCCTTGTAAGAGCGCTGGTCCAGCCTCAGTTCAAGGCTGCTTCCAGTTGGTGCAGGGCGACCTGCCGGCCCTCCAGCTGCAGGCTGTCGCCCTCATAGGGTTGCGGCAGGACGATGCGGTGCGGCGCATTGTGCTTGAGGATGCCGCCCCAGTGGGCGACCCTGGCGCCGGCCTGGCGGCGTATCGCCTCGACCGTGGCGCTGCTGGCGAGGATATGGGCTTGCGGAAAAGCTTGCTGCAGCACGCCCAGGCCGAAATAGGCTTGTGGTTCGGCCGCGCTGATATAGATGGTGGTCAGGCGCTTGCCGCTGGCGGCGATGGTGTGCGCTAACTGCGCCGCATCGTCGCGCAGGAACTGGGTATTGACGAGGATGGCGTCCGCCACGCCGCTCAGCAGCAGCGAGGTGGACGGTGCGCGGCCCAGCACATCCAACTGGAAGGTCTCCAGCGTGCGGGAGGGGTGAAAGGGGAGGGCGGCGCGTGCAAGCATATTATTCTTTCAATATTAGATACTCTCTCGCATATTATCCTTTCGACCAGGCACGGGAAATAGGGTAGATTGCAATACTTAGTTGCATGGATCGGATGAATCAAGGGAGTAAGCGCATGGACCGCATCACCGCCGCACAAGTATTCGTCGCCATCGCCGAGCGGGGCAGCATGGTGGCCGCCAGCGACGCGCTCGACATGTCGCGCGCCATGGTGACGCGTTACCTGGCCGAGATGGAGCAGTGGGCAGGGGCGCGCCTGCTGCATCGCACCACGCGCCGTCTGAGTCTGACGGATGCGGGCGAAGCCACCCTGGCGCGCTGCCGGCAGATGCTGGAAGTGGCGGGCGCCATGGCCGTCACTTCGCCCGAGGGGCTCGACACGCCACACGGCTTGCTGCGCATTACCTGTTCGCAATCGCTGGCGCAGACGGCGCTGGCCGGCGCAGTGACCGCTTACCTGCGGCGCTACCCGCGCGCCGCCGTCGACCTGCAGATGGAGAACCGCGCCGTCAACCTGGTGGAGCAGCGCATCGACCTGGCGATCCGCATCACGAACGCGCTCGAGCCGAACCTGATCGCGCGCCAACTGGCCAGCTGCGCCTCGGTGGTGTGCGCCGCACCATCGTACCTGGCGGCGCACGGCACGCCGCGCCGGGCGGAAGACCTGGCCCTGCACAACTGCCTGACGTACACGTATTTCGGCAAGAGCCTGTGGCAGTTCACTCATGGCGGGGAAGCGCTCACTGTTCCCGTGAGCGGCCGCCTGTCGGCGAATGAGTCGCTGGTCCTGCTGGTGGCCACGGTGGCGGGGGCGGGCATCGCCATGCAGCCGCGCTATTCGGCCGCGCCGCTGATCGCCAGCGGGCAGCTGGTGGAGCTCCTGCCCGCGTATCAGCCGCAGGACATGGGCATCTACGGCATCTACACCTCGCGGCAGCACATGTCGCCCTTGCTGCGCACCATGCTCGACTTCCTGGTGGAGTGGTTTGCCGGCGATCCCGATTGGCTGGCGGCCATCGCGGCGGCGCCGTTGCCGGGCAGACCAGTTGGACGCAAGCGGCACGCCGGCAGGGCTGCCGATGTGCTGTAAGCGCAACAGTGACAGGCTTGCAAGCCCGGGAAAATCAACAACACAGCTTACATTTGCTTGCCAAATAAAATTCAACTAGCGGTTGTTGCGTTACAATACCGCGTGCTATTCTAAATGACGGTATGCAGAATGCTGGTGCAATAAAAAAGCCCTTCCCCACAACTTGATGTGCAATCCGCTAACCGGTCAGGCCGTGTCGCGGAAGGTTAGATTAACCCGCTAATTCCTCGCGAAGCGCGAAGAAAGGTGAGCAATATATGCAGCAATTAACGACCAACTCCTACCTGTTCGGTGGGAATGCTCCGTACGTGGAAGACCTGTACGAGGCGTATCTGAACAACCCAGGCTCGGTACCCGATAACTGGCGTTCCTACTTCGACGCGATGCAGCACGTGCCTGCCGTCGATGGCACCAACAAGCCTGACGTGGCGCATGCCTCCGTCGTCGCCTCGTTCGCCGAGCGCGCAAAAGCTGGTCCGATCCGCACAGTGACCGCTTCCTTCGATGCTGAAATGGGCCGCAAGCGCGTCGCCGCCACGCAGCTGATCGCCGCTTACCGCTACCTCGGTTCGCACTGGGCCAACCTGGATCCGCTGCAACGCCAGGAACGCCCGATGATCCCTGAGCTCGAGCCGAGCTTCTACGGTTTCACCGACGCGGACATGGACACCGTGTTCAACATCAGCAATACCTATTTTGGCCCCGAGACCGCCACCCTGCGCGATCTGCTGAACTATCTGCGCGATACCTACACGCGCTCGATCGGCGCCGAATTCATGTACATCTCCGACCCGGCCGAAAAGCGCTGGCTGCAAGAGAAACTGGAAGCGATCCGCTCCACCCCGAATTTCACTCCAGAGAAAAAAATCCACATCCTCGACCGCCTGACCGCGGCTGAAGGCCTGGAACGCTATCTGCACACCCGCTACGTGGGCCAGAAGCGCTTCTCCCTGGAAGGCGGCGAAACCTTCATCGCCTCGATGGATGAAACCATCCAGCGCGCCGGCGAAAAAGGCGTGCAGGAAATCGTGATCGGCATGGCCCACCGCGGCCGCCTGAACGTACTGGTGAACACCCTGGGCAAGGCGCCGCAGGAACTGTTCGAAGAATTCGAAGGCAAGCATGGCGACGACCTGCCTGCCGGCGACGTGAAATACCATCAAGGCTTCTCGTCGGACATCTCCACCGCAGGCGGCCCGGTCCACCTGTCGCTGGCGTTCAACCCGTCGCACCTGGAAATCGTCAACCCTGTGGTCGAAGGTTCCGTCAAGGCCCGCATGGACCGCCGCGGCGACGCGCAGGGCGCCCAAGTGCTGCCTATCCTGGTGCACGGCGATGCCGCTTTCGCCGGCCAGGGCGTGGTCATGGAAACGCTGAATCTGGCGCAAACCCGTGGCTACCATACCGGCGGCACGGTGCATATCGTGATCAACAACCAGATCGGTTTCACCACCTCGGATCCGCGCGATGCCCGCTCGACCCTGTACTGCTCGGACGTCGTCAAGATGATCGAAGCACCGGTCCTGCACATCAATGCCGATGATCCGGAAGCCGTGGTGCTGGCGACGCAGATCGCGCTCGACTACCGCATGGAATTCAAGAAGGACATCGTCCTCGACATCATCTGCTACCGCAAGCTTGGCCACAACGAGCAAGATACGCCGGCACTGACGCAGCCACTGATGTACAAGAAGATCGGCCAGCATCCAGGCACCCGCAAGCTGTACGCGGACAAGCTGGTAGCGCAAGGCGTGATTCCTGCCGATGGCGGCGACAAGATGGTGGCCGCTTTCCGCGACGCCATGGACGCCGGCAAGCATACCGTCGATCCGGTCATCTCGAACTTCAAGAACAAGTACGCCGTCGACTGGCTGCCGTTCCTGAACAAGAAATGGACCGATTCGGCCGACACCGCCGTGCCGATGACGGAATTGAAACGCCTGGCCACCCGCATCACCACCGTGCCGGAAGACTTCAAGGTCCACTCGCTGGTTGAAAAAGTACTGGGCGACCGCGGCACCATGGGCCGTGGCGAAATGAACCTGGACTGGGGCATGGGCGAACACCTGGCCTACGCTTCGCTGGTATCGTCCGGCTACGCCATCCGCCTGACGGGCCAGGACGCCGGCCGCGGCACCTTCGTGCACCGCCACGCCGTCTTGCATGACCAAAACCGCGAGCGTTGGGATGCAGGTACCTACATTCCGCTGCAAAACGTGTCGGACAATCAGGCGCCGTTCACCGTCATCGACTCGGTGCTGTCCGAAGAAGCCGTACTGGCCTTCGAATACGGCTACTCGACCGCTGAACCGAACACGCTGACGATCTGGGAAGCCCAGTTCGGCGACTTCGCCAACGGCGCGCAAGTGGTCATCGACCAATTCATCAGCTCCGGCGAAGTGAAGTGGGGCCGCGCTTCCGGCCTGGTCATGATGCTGCCGCACGGTTACGAAGGCCAGGGTCCTGAGCACTCGTCCGCGCGTCCAGAGCGTTTCCTGCAGCTGTGCGCAGACAACAACATGCAAGTGGTGCAGCCGACGACGGCTTCGCAGATCTTCCATTTGCTGCGCCGCCAGATGGTGCGCCAGTTCCGCAAGCCGCTGGTCATCCTGACGCCGAAGTCGCTGTTGCGCAACAAGGATGCCGGTTCGCCGCTGACCGACCTGGCCAAAGGCGGTTTCCAGACCGTCATCGGCGAAGTCGACGACAAAATCGACGCCAAGAAAGTCAAGCGCGTGGTCGCCTGCTCGGGCAAGGTCTACTACGACCTGGTCAACGCACGCAAGACCCGCGGCCAGACCGACACGGCCATCGTGCGCCTGGAACAGCTGTATCCGTTCCCGCACAAGTCGTTCGCTGCTGAACTGAAGAAGTTCCCGAACCTGGTCGAAGTCGTCTGGGCGCAGGACGAGCCGCAAAACCAGGGCGCCTGGTTCCAGATCCAGCACAACATCTTCGAAGGCCTGGAATCGGGTCAGCGTCTGGCTTACGCCGGCCGTCCTGCTTCGGCGTCGCCTGCTGTCGGTTACTATGACAAGCACTACGCCCAGCAAAAAGATCTGCTGGAAACGGCATTCTCGAAGCTGAAGGGTTTTATCCTGACCAAGTAAGTGGCAGGATGACGGGGGCCGTGCGTATGCATGGCGCCTGTTCGCATACATCGTGACGGAGCGCCGCCCTTGCTACGCAGGGGCGGCGCCGCAATAACAAAATAAACGGAGTTTTACATGGCACAAATCGAAGTCAAAGTTCCCCAGTTGTCGGAATCGGTTGCAGAAGCGACCCTGCTGGCATGGCACAAGAAAGTCGGCGAAGCAGTTGCGCGCGACGAAAACATGATCGATATCGAAACCGATAAAGTGGTGCTGGAACTGCCGGCGCCAGCCGCTGGCGTGATCGTTCAAATTATCAAGGCTGACGGCGCTACCGTCGTCGCCGGCGAAGTCATCGCCATCATCGACACCGACGGCTCGGCCAAGGTCAGCCCGATGGAAGTGTCGGCCGTGCCTGCACCAGCCCTGGCTGCCGCCGCGCAAGACGCCGCTACCGCGTCCGCGCCAGCCGCTGCGACCAAAGGCGATGTCGCCATGCCTGCCGCCGCCAAGATCCTGTCCGAAAAAGGCCTGTCCGCTGGCGACGTCGCCGGTTCGGGCAAAGACGGCCGCGTGACCAAGGGCGACGCCCTGGCCGCTTCCGCCAAGCCAGCTGTTGCGCCACTGGCGCCAGCCGCTGCCAAGCCAGCGCTGCAGCAAGTTGCCACGCCGTCGGCCGCCAGCCTGGGCGACCGCCCTGAAGAGCGCGTGCCGATGAGCCGCCTGCGCGCACGTATCGCCGAGCGCCTGCTGCAATCGCAATCGACGAACGCCATCCTGACCACGTTCAATGAAGTGAACATGCAGCCGGTCATCGACCTGCGCAACAAGTACAAGGACAAGTTCGAGAAAGAGCACGGCGTCAAGCTGGGCTTCATGTCCTTCTTCGTCAAGGCCGCCGTCGCCGCGCTGAAAAAATACCCGATCATCAATGCCTCCGTTGACGGCAACGACATCGTCTACCACGGCTACTTCGACATCGGCATCGCTGTCGGTTCGCCACGCGGCCTGGTCGTGCCTATCATCCGCAACGCGGACCAGCTGTCGATCGCCGACATCGAGAAAAAAATCGGTGAATTCGGCGCGAAAGCCAAGGAAGGCAAGCTGACCCTGGACGACCTGACGGGCGGCACGTTCTCGATCTCGAACGGCGGCACCTTCGGCTCCATGCTGTCGACCCCGATCATCAACCCGCCGCAATCGGCCATCCTGGGCGTGCATGCGACCAAGGACCGCGCGGTTGTCGAAAACGGCCAGATCGTGGTACGTCCGATGAACTACCTGGCCATGTCCTACGACCACCGCATCATCGACGGCCGCGAAGCCGTCCTGGGCCTGGTGGCGATGAAAGAAGCGCTGGAAGATCCTGCACGCCTGCTGCTGGACCTGTAAGCACTGTAGTCCCCCGGCGTAGCCGCCGGGGCAATGTAGCTGATACCCCTTGCCAGAAGACGCAGCTGGCTGATCTCAATGAAAGAGGATTCCCATGAACGTCTCTGAAGAAATCAAGCGTCTGCACGAGTTGCACCTGGCAGGTGCCCTGAGCGACGCGGAATTCGCGCAAGCGAAAGCCAAGCTCCTGAGCAATATCAACCTGGACAAGCCGGACAACGCGTCCGGCGCCGCTTCCGGCCCCGCGAACGACCTGGTGCAGGAATTCAACCGCCTGCGCCGGTCGCGCAACGACCGCTGGCTCGGCGGCGTCTGCGGCGGCCTGGGCCGCGCTTCCGGCATGGAAGCGTGGATCTGGCGCCTCGTCTTCGTCCTGTTTACATTGACCTTCGGCTTCGGCGTGGTGATTTACCTTCTATTGTGGATTTTCGTACCAGACGAAGAGATTGGAATAACAAAACATGAGTACTAAACAATTTGACGTAGTTGTCATCGGTGCGGGCCCTGGCGGCTACATCGCCGCCATCCGCGCAGCGCAGCTGGGCTTTTCCGTCGCTTGCGTCGACGAGTGGTCGAACGCCAAGGGCGGCGCCGCGCCTGGCGGTACCTGCACCAACGTCGGCTGCATCCCGTCGAAAGCGCTGCTGCAATCGTCCGAGCATTTCGAACACGCGGGCCACAGCTTCGCCGAGCACGGCATCGACGTCGCCGGCCTGAAGCTGAACCTGGGCCAGATGCTCAAGCGCAAAGACACCGTCGTCAAGCAAAACAACGACGGCATCCTGTACCTGTTCAAGAAGAACAAGATCGCCTTCTTCCACGGCCGCGCCGCTTTCGCTGCCGCCGCCGCTGGCACGTATGACATCAGCGTGACGGGCGAAGCCAACGAAACCCTGACGGCCAAGCACGTGGTCATCGCCACGGGTTCGAACGCGCGCGAACTGCCGGGCGCACCATTCGACGAGAAACTGATCCTGTCGAACACGGGCGCACTGGCCATCGACGCCGTACCAGCCAAGCTGGGCGTCATCGGTGCCGGCGTGATCGGCCTGGAAATGGGCAGCGTCTGGCGCCGCCTGGGTTCCGACGTCACCGTGCTGGAAGGCCTGCCGGTCTTCCTGGGCGCTGTCGACGAGCAGATCGCCAAGGAAGCGTCGAAGCTGTTCACCAAGCAAGGTTTGAAGATCAACCTCGGTTGCAAGATCGGTGCGATCACGCCAGGCAAGAAAGACGTCACCGTGGAATTCGTGGACGCCAAGGGCGAAGCGCAAAAAGCCGTGTTCGACAAACTGATCATCTCGATCGGCCGTACGCCGAACACGAATGGCCTGGGTGCCGACAAGGTCGGCCTGCAGCTGGACGAACGCGGCTTCATCGCCGTCGACGGCGACTGCAAGACCAACCTGCCGAACGTGTGGGCAGTGGGCGACGTCGTGCGCGGCCCGATGCTGGCGCACAAGGCGGAAGAAGAAGGCGTTGCCGTGGCCGAGCGTATCGCTGGCCAGCACGGTCACACCAACTTCAACACGATTCCCTGGGTGATCTACACCTCGCCGGAAATCGCGTGGGTCGGCAAGACCGAGCAAACCCTGAAGGCGGAAGGCATCGCCTACAAGGCCGGTACCTTCCCGTTCATGGCCAACGGCCGTGCGCGCGCGCTGGGCGACACTTCGGGCATGGTGAAATTCCTGGCCGATGCGACCACCGATGAAATCCTCGGCGTACACATCGTCGGCCCGATGGCGTCCGAACTGATTTCCGAAGCCGTCGTGGCGATGGAATTCAAGGCTTCGGCCGAAGACATCGCGCGCATTTGCCACGCTCACCCATCCCTGTCGGAAGCGACCAAGGAAGCGGCACTGGCGGTTGACAAGCGCACGTTGAACTTTTAATTGTAGTTAGTCCTACGGGGGCGCTCGCGGATTTTTTCCGCCGGCGCCCTTGTGCGTTAAAGCGAATCCCATGAACGTAGAAGAGTTTTACCAGCACGCGCTGCAGAAGCGTGATTTCAAGGCCGATGCCGCCCAACGGCGCGCGGTCGACCGCCTGCAGCTGTGCTATGACGAGTGGGTGGCCTACAAGGGCCAGCGCTCGAGCACCTTCAAGCGCCTGCTGAACCGTCCTGCCGTGCCGAAAGGCGTGTACATGTGGGGTGGGGTGGGGCGCGGCAAATCGTTCCTGATGGACAGTTTTTACTCGGTCGTGCCCCTGGTGCGCAAGACGCGCCTGCACTTCCACGAATTCATGCGCGGCGTGCACCAGCAGCTCGATGAATTGAAAGGCGTGGCCGACCCGCTCGACGAGGTGGCCAAGCGCATCGCCAAGAAATACCGTTTGATCTGTTTCGATGAATTCCACGTCTCCGACATCGCCGACGCGATGATCCTGTACAACCTGCTGTCGGCCCTGTTCGCCAACGGCGTGTCCTTCATCATGACCTCGAATTACGACCCGGACCTGCTGTATCCGGACGGCCTGCACCGCGACCGCATGCTGCCGACCATCGCGCTGCTGAAAGACAAGCTCGACGTGATGAACGTCGACGCGGGCGTCGATTACCGCGGCCGCGCGCTGGAGCAGGTGGAAAGTTACTACACGCCGCTCGGCGCGGAGACCGACAAGGCTTTGCGCGACGCTTACACGCGCATCGCCGAGACGGCAGACGAAGACGCGCGCATCCGCATCGAGAGCCGCGAAATCCATTGCCTGCGCCGCGCCGGCGGCATTATCTGGTTCGATTTCGCCACCCTGTGCGGCGGTCCCCGCTCGCAAAATGATTACCTGGAAATCGCCAGCCGCTTCCATACGGTGATATTGTCCGGCATACCGGCCATGTCGGCGGCGCAGTCGTCTGAAGCGCGCCGCTTTACCTGGCTGATCGACGTGTTTTATGACCAGAAGGTCAAGCTGATCATGTCGGCCGAAGTGGCGCCTGATGAGTTGTACACGAACGGCATGCTGGCCAACGAGTTTCACCGCACCGTTTCGCGTATCATCGAGATGCAATCGCGCGAATACATGGAAAAAGAACAGCGCGGCGCGGCCGACGCGATCGTTTGAGGCAGGGATAAGGAACATGATGGCAAATACACTATACAAGCTGGGTGCGGCGCTGGGCCTGGTCCTGGCGTTGTCCGCCTGCGCGCACCAGGGTGCCGCGGCGTTGGATGAGGTCGGCGCGCCGCAGGTGCCTGCCACCTTGTCGGTGGACGAGGCGGACGCCAAGCTGAAGCTGGTCGCCAGCGAGCGCGCGGCGGCGGAAGACGAGTTTGCCGCGCGCGAACTGGAGTGCTACGACAAGTTTTTCGTGAATAACTGCCTGGACAAGGCCAAGGAAAAGCGCCGCCTGATCCTCGTGCGCCTGCGCGCCGTCGAAGCGGAAGCGAATTACTTCAAGCGCGCCGAGTCCGTGCGCCTGCGCGATATCGACCTGGCCCGGACGCAGGAAAGTGCGCGCCTGGACGCCGAACAGCGTGCCGCGGCCTTGCCCAAGCCCGTGAAAGTGGTCGCGCCCGAGCCGGCGCCGCCCAAGCCGGAAGGCAAGAGCGTGGCCGAGCGCGAGGCTGAGCACGCGGCGAAGGTGGCGAAACAGGCCGCCGCCGACGCTGCCGATGCCCCGCGCCGCGCCGCCCGCGAAGCAGCCTATGCCCGCAAGCAGGCTGACGCCGTGGCGCGCCAGAAACGCGTGGCGCAACGTCTGGCCGAGCGCCAGGCCGAAGCGCAGGCCAAGGCTGCCAAGGCGGCCGCCGCTGCCAGCACGCCGGCCGTTGCTGTGCCTGTGCCGCCGGCCAAATAACGCTGCCGCGCAGGGGGCAGGCCGGAAAGGGCGTGCCCTAAGCCGCGCGGCAGGTTAAACTACGCCCACTGGCTGCCTGCGTACGCTGCGCGCGCCGGTTTCCCAACACCGTTACCAACACTGCCTGGAACGCAACACATGAGCGATGCACAGCAAATAGAGCGGCGCCTGATTGAACTCAACGTGGAACACCGCGACCTCGATGCCGTCATCGAGTTGCTGATACTCGATGGCCACCATGACGAGCTGCAACTGCGCCGCCTGAAAAAACGCAAATTGCAATTGAAGGATCACATCACCTTGCTGAAAATGCAGTTGGTGCCCGACGTTCCCGCCTGAGGGGCGCCAGTAGCGTCCAGTCCAGCCTTCACCTAAGTATATTTTGACCGATCACAATTTATTGCCCGCAAGCCCAGATGGCCAGCCTGCCGATCTGCCAGCCAGTCTGCCCGCCGAGCTCCAGGCGCCGCCTGGCAAGCACGATGCCGACATCGAGCGCCTGTTTGGCGCCGGCGGCCCGCTCGGTCCGGCCGTGGGCAGCTACAAGCCGCGCCGCTCGCAAACGGAAATGGCGAAAGCCATCGCCAGCGCCATCGACAGCCAGACGACCCTGATCGCCGAGGCGGGCACGGGCACGGGCAAGACCTTCGCCTACCTGGTGCCGGCCCTGATGTGGGGCGGCAAGACCATTGTGTCCACCGGTACCAAAAACTTGCAGGATCAGCTATTCCTGCGCGATATCCCCACCGTGCGCGCCGCGCTGCAGGCGCCCGTGTCCGTCGCCTTGCTGAAGGGGCGCTCGAACTATGTCTGCCACTATCACCTGGAACGCACCCTGCAAAACGGGCGCATGACGTCGCGCGACGACGTGGGCCACCTGCGCGAAATTTCTCGCTTCATCAAGATGACCAGCTCGGGCGATAAGGCCGAGCTGACCAAGGTGCCGGAAAACGCCATGATCTGGAATCTGGTGACGTCCACGCGCGACACCTGCATGGGCGCCGAGTGCCAGTATTATCAGGATTGCTTCGTCATGAAGGCCCGCAAGGAAGCCCAGCAGGCTGACGTGGTGGTGGTCAACCACCACTTGTTCTTTGCCGACGTGGCCCTGAAGGATACGGGCGTGGCGGAATTGCTGCCCTCGGCCAACACCATCATCTTCGATGAGGCGCACCAGTTGCCCGATACGGCCACTTTGTTCTTTGGCAACACGGTGTCGACGTCGCAAATCCTGGAACTGTGCCGCGACGTGCTGGCCGAAGGCCTCGCGCATGCGCGCGGCATCGACTGGGCCAAGACCGTCACGGTGGTGGAAAAGGCGGCGCGCGACCTGCGCCTGACCTTCCCGCAGGACATCGTGCGCCTGTCCTTGCCGCAGATCGCCCCCTCGAGCGACTTTTTCCCCGCGCTCGACACCCTCAAGGATGAGCTTGACGGCATGGTGGCCGTGCTGGAAACCCAGGCGGAACGGGCGGAAACGCTGGAACAGTGCCGCGTGCGCGGCGTCGAACTGGCGCAGCAGCTGAGTGGCTGGAAGTTCGATCCGAAAGCCAAGGTTGCGGCCGGCGAAGAAGCCGTGTTCTGGGTGGAAGCGTTTTCCAGTTCCCTGCAATTGCATAAAACGCCATTGTCGATCGCGCCCATCTTCAACAACCAGCGCGAAGGCACGCCGCGCAGCTGGATTTTCACGTCCGCCACCCTGGCCGTGAAGAACGACTTCAAGCATTTTTCCGAACAGATGGGCTTGACGGGCGAACCGTCGCATACGTGGCCGTCGCCGTTCGATTATGGCCAGCAAGGCTTGCTGTTCGTGCCGCAAAACCTGCCGCAACCGAATTCGCTGGGCTACACGGATGCCGTCATCGACTGCGCCTTGCCCATCATCGAGGCGGCGGGCGGGCGCACCTTCTTCCTGTGCACCACCTTGCGCGCCGTCAAGCGCGCAGCCGAGCGCCTGGCCGACGAATTCAAGCAGCGGGGCCTGAACTTCCCCCTGTTCGTGCAGGGAGAAAAGGGGCGCACGGAATTGCTGGATCAGTTCCGCGCGGCCGGCAATGGCGTGCTGATCGGCAGCCAGAGTTTCTGGGAAGGCGTCGACGTGCGCGGCGATGCGCTGTCGCTCGTGATCATCGACAAGCTGCCGTTCGCGCCGCCCGACGATCCCGTGCTGGCGGCGCGCATCGAAGTGATGGAAAAGCAGGGCAAGAACGGCTTCATGCACCATTCGCTGCCGGAAGCCATCATCAACCTGAAGCAGGGCGCGGGCCGCTTGATCCGTGACGAGGGCGACCGGGGCGTGCTGATGATCTGCGATCCGCGCCTCATTTCCAAGCCGTACGGCAAGCGTATCTGGCAAAGCCTGCCGCCGTTCAAGCGCACGCGCGACACCGCCGAAGTGGTGGAGTTCTTCCGCAACCTGCCCGCCAAGGGCGCTTAAGTCCTCGCCTAAGTCCTGCCTGCCGGCGCCATCCGCGCGCCGGCGTATTTCCCTTTGTTATCAATCACATGGCGTTGTTAGCGCGGCGCCCGCTTGCGCGCCTGGCATGCCAGGAATCGGCGCGATCGCGCCAGTTTCTGGCATTTTTCCACATGTCCAGGACGCCAGACACATCTTTGCGCCAGCGCAAACAGGCTTGTTGCCGAGCGGTCTACAGTGAGCTCATGCCTTGCAGGGTCAAGGCGCGGCGATGGCAGGGCCGCACGGGGAACAGGGGGATGCCATGGAGATCCGCTACGGCTGTTTCTTGAGCTACGCGCACGGCCAATATGCGTTCATGAACAAGTTCAAGAATGACCTCATCGAGGCGTTGGCTTGCTATCTGGAACCGCACCTGGACCGCGAGGAAGTCCTGTTCATCGACAGCGAACAGCTGGGGGGCGGCGACGATATCGACTTGCGCGTGGCGCGCGCCATGTGCCAGAGCGTGTGCATGATCGTGCTGTACACGCCCAAATATGAAGCGCACGGCTACACGCGGCGCGAATTTGCCGCCATGCAATTGATCGAGCAGGAGCGGCGCGCCTGGTACGACTTGCCCAGCCACCTGATCATCCCCATCATCATGACGCGCCATCCGGACGGCTTGCCGCCGCAAATCACGGAATCGGGCCTGTACGTGGATTTTTCCGGCTATACCCTGGCCAGCGGCGACCTGAAATCGAATCCGCAATACCTGCCCGACATCGAACGCATCGTGCAGCGCATCGCCACGCATTACCACTTGCTCAAGCGGTCAACACCGCCCGGCCACGATTGCAGCCGTTTCGTGTTGCCCGCTATTCCGCCGGAATGGCGCGCCATTCCGCCTCCCCACTTTCCGCGTTAATCACGTAAAAGGTCCTGTCATGGAATGCCAACGCCTCTCCCTGCCGCCTTTGAGCGCCCCTGGCGAAGTCGTCACCTTCTACTCCTACAAGGGCGGTACCGGCCGCACCATGGCCCTGTCGAACATCGCCGTGCTGCTGGCGCGCCGCGAAAACGCCAGCGTGCCCGTGCTGATGCTGGACTGGGACATGGAAGCGCCGGGCCTGCACCATTATTTCGAACAGCACGAGGAGCGACCGGGCGTGCTCGAGTTCTTCGAGGCGTGCCGCCAGCAGCTCGAACGCATCAGCCTGGAAACGGCGGGCGCGCGCGCCGGCGCGCAGGCCAGGGAGCGGGAAGATGGGGGGCGCGAGGACGCGGCGCTGGCCCAGCGCGTGCTCGACGCCATCGACTGGCAGCAGTACGTGGTGCGCGTCGATCAGGGCAGTCCGCTGTACCTGATGCGTGCGGGGCGCTTCGACGCCAGCTACAGCGAGCGCCTGGCGCAGATGCGCTGGGATCAGCTGTTCGACAGTTGCCCGGCCCTGTTCCGCTGCTTCGCCGATACCCTGGCCCAGCATTTCCGTTACGTGCTGGTCGATTCGCGCACGGGCCGCACGGACAGCGCCGGCATCTGCACCACCTTGCTGCCGAAAAAGCTGGTGGTGGTCTTCACGCCGAACCGGCAAAGCCTGGAAGGCGTCGACGCGCTCGTCACGCGGGCCATCGAATACCGCCGCAGCCATGAAGACGAACAGCGCCCGCTGCTCGTGTACCCCTTGCCGTCGCGCATAGAAATGGGCGACGGGGCGCAGCGCGCCGAGTGGCGCCGCGGCGATGCGCACAAGGGCATCGCCGGCTTCCAGCCCATGTTCGAGCGCCTGCTGCGCACCTCGTACGGCTTGCCGCAGATCGCCCTCGACAGTTATTTCGACGAAGTCCAGCTGCAGCAGACGAAAACCTTTGCCTATGGCGAGCAATTGGCCGTGCGCATAGACCAGGGCGGCGACCGCTTTTCCCTCACGCGCACCTTCGAAGCCTTTTTGCACTGGCTGACGGGCGGCTACTTCCCCTGGCAATCGAGCCGTGAAATCGCCTTGCTGGGCGCCATCAGCGAAGCGCGTCAGGCCTTGCAGGCCGAACCGGGCCGCGCCGTGGCCCTGCCGCTGGCGCGCGACCTGGCGCGCCTGGGCGAGCTGTACCGCAAGGATGGGCGCAGCGGGCAGGCGCTCGATGCCTTCCGCCAAAGCGTCGAGATCCGCGTGCGCCTGCTGGGCGAGGAGCATCCCGACAGCCTGGCGTGCAAGAGCGGCATGGCGCGCCTGCTGCGCCAGCTGGGCAAGCTCGAGGAAGCCCGCTTCTTGGAAGAGGACGTGCTCGACGTGCGCGAACGCGTGCTGGGCAGCGAACATCCCGACACCCTGGCCGCCCGGGCCTGCCTGGCGAAAACCCTGTTGCTGCAGGGTGAACTGGCGGCGGCGCTGCTGCTGCAGGATACGGTGCTGGCAAGCTACGCGCGCCAGCTGGGCGGCGAGCATCCGCTGACCCTGGAAGCGATGGATGGCCGCGCCGCCACCTTGCTGCGCATGGGCCGGCTGGCGCAGGCGCAGCAAGTGCTGGCCACGGTGGTGGCGGCGCGCGAACGCCTGTTCGGCGCCGAGCATGGCGATACCTTGCGCAGCAAGCTGGCCTTGGCGCAGGCGCTGGGGCGCGAAGGCGACCTGGAAGGGGCGCGGCGCCTGTTCGCTGCCGTGCTGCAGGCGCAGGAGCGGCGCCTGGGCAGCGACCATGCGGCCACCCTGGCCACGCGCGATTTGCTGGCCGACATCGTGGCCGGGCAGGGCGACTGGGCCGGCGCGCGCCAGTTGCACGAAGACCAGGTGGCGGCGCGCGAGCGCACGCACGGGCTCGATCATCCGGAAACCCTGATGAGCCAGCGCAAGCTGGCCGAGGCGCTGCTGCGGCGCGGTGAACTCGATGCGGCGCGCAGCGTGCAGGAGCAGGTGCTGGAAGTGCATGCGCGCCTGCTGGGCGAAGACCACCTCGATACCTTGCACAGCAAGACGCAACTGGCCGGCACCTTGCAGCAGCAGGGCGACAGCGCGGCGGCGCGCCTGCTGGAAGACGCCGTCCTCAGCGGCAGTGACCGGCTCTTGAACGCGCCTGTCATGGGACATGCGGACAGCGTGCTGGACGGCGCGCGGCATTTGCAGGAAACCATCCTGGCCGGCCGCGCCAACGGGCACGAAGGGGCCGAGCCGGAGACCCTGGCCAGTATGATCTCTATGCTGCAAGGCATGATCGAGCGCGAACAGTATGCGCAGGCGGGCGAACTGGCCGAACATTTGAAGTCTTGCCTGCTGCGTCCGGGCGTGCCTGGCAAGCTGCGCAGGCGTGGCATGGCGCAGCTGAAAAGGATGTACAAATTACAAGGCGATTTGAATGCCTTGCTGGCCTTGCAGGAGGATGAAGTGCAGGCGCTGGAAGGGGCCTTGTCTGAGGCGCGCATCGAGCAGCGCTGATGCGGCGCGCCCTGTCCGCGCGGCGGCACAAATAATGCTGTCTATCGGCGTGCGGTACGCGCAGTGTTGGCATTGCTTCAGGTAAAATCTCGTTATGAGAATTCTTATCAGTAACGACGACGGCTACCTGGCGCCTGGCCTGGCGGCCCTGGCCGACGCGCTCGCCCCCATTGCCGACATCGTCGTGGTGGCGCCCGACAGCAACCGTTCGGGCGCGTCCAATTCGCTGTCCCTGGACCGGCCCTTGTCCGTGCACAAGGCCGCCAACGGCTTTTATTTTGTCAACGGCACGCCCACCGACTGCGTGCACGTGGCGCTGACGGGCATGCTGATCGAGCGCCCCGACCTGGTGGTCTCGGGCATCAACAACGGCCCCAACATGGGCGACGACACCCTGTATTCGGGCACCGTGGCCGCCGCCACGGAAGGCTATCTGTTCGGCATTCCCGCCATCGCCTTTTCCCAGTCGCAGTTTGGCTGGGCCAACCTGGACGCGGCCGCCCGCGTGGCGAGGGAAATCGTCGAGCGCCAGTTTGACGCCCTGCAGAAACCGTATCTGCTGAACGTGAACATCCCGGCGATTCCTTACGAGCAAATGCAAGGCGTGGTGGCCACGCGCCTGGGCAAGCGCCATTCGGCCGAACCCGTGATCCGCGCGCTCGACCCCCGCGGCCGTGAAATCTTCTGGATCGGCCCCGCCGGCGCCGCCAAGGAAGGCGGTCCGGGCACGGACTTCCATGCTGTTGAACATGGGCAAGTGTCGATCACGCCGCTGCAGATCGACCTCACCCATACCACCCAACTCGATGCACTGGCAAAAGGCCTGGCATGACCGCTCACGATGACCGACAACCATGACCGATAAGCCGCGCACCTTCCCCCTGTCCCTCGATTCGCTGGCCGGCAAGCCCGCCAGGCAGGGCGGGGGGCAGTCGCTGGCCCAGTCCAGGATCGCCACGCCGCAGACGGCCACGCAGAATGCGGCGCAGAGCGCGGCGCGCGGCGTTGCGCAGCCGTATGGCGCGCACGCGGCCATCGCGCCGTCGCGGGCCCAGGCCATCGCCAATGAGCGGGCGCAGCCGGCGGCGGTGTCGCCGCCGCGGCAAAATCCGCTCGTTTCGGAGGCCGTGCGCCGGGCCATGGTGGCGCGCATCGCGAAACAGGGCGTCAAGGACCAGGCGGTGCTGGACGCCATGCAAGCCGTGCCGCGCCACATGTTCATGGACGAGGCGCTGGCGTCGCAGGCGTATATCGACGCCTCGCTGCCCATCGGCCACCACCAGACCATCTCGCAGCCGTACATCGTGGCGCGCATGATCGAAGTGATGCGCCAGGGCGGGGCGTTGCAGCGCGTGCTGGAAATCGGCACGGGCTGCGGCTACCAGGCGGCGGTGCTGTCGCTGGTGGCGAAAGAGGTGTATTCGATCGAGCGCATCCGGCCCCTGCACGAGCTGGCGAAGGCGAATTTGCGCCCGCTGCGCGTGTCGAATCTGCGCTTGCAGTACGGAGATGGTATGCTTGGCCTGCCGCAGGCGGCGCCCTTCGACGGGATCATCCTTGCCGCAGCCGGCCTGGAAGTCCCGCAAGCCCTGCTGGAACAGCTGGCGCCCGGCGGGCGTCTGGTTGCGCCGGTGGGGGCTAAATTGCAACACTTACAACTCATTACCCGGGTGGGGAAAATGGAATGGACTAGCCAAACCCTGGAAGATTGCCATTTCGTACCTTTGCGCCCGGGCACCATATGATCCCCGGATCAGCTAGCAAGCAGGACATATAAATACATGCGAATGATTAAGAAAAGTAACATACTTCTATGTGGCATCACCTTGGCCGCGCTGTTGAGCGGTTGCGGCACGACGGGCGTCCAGGCGCCCGTCGTCGAGCGCCACCCCTCGAGCAGCAGCGCCGCCGCCAGCGATCCGCGCGACCGCGACCCGGCCTATTACACGGTCAAGCGTGGCGACACCCTGTTGCGCATCGCCCTAGAGCACGGGCAGAATTACCGCGACCTGGTGGCCTGGAATGACTTGAGCAACCCGAACGACATCAAGGTCGACCAGGTGCTGCGCGTGTTGCCGCCGAATGGCGACACGGGCGGCGCGCAAACGTCGGCCATCGTCATGCCGCCAACGACGGAAGTCAAGCCTGCCGCGCCTGTCGTACCGAAGAAAACGGGCCCGCGCGGCGAGAAGCGCGCGTATTCCGACGCCACCCTGGCCGAATTGCGCGCCGATGGCGGCACGGGCGACGCCAAGCCTGCGCCAGCCCCGGCGGCAACCGTCGCCGCCGCACCGGCCGCCGCCGCGGCAGCCCCTGCGGCATCGGCGCCCGGCGACGACAAGATCAGCTGGATGTGGCCGTCCGAAGGCAAGGTCATCGGCACTTTCGACGAAGGCAAGAACAAGGGCGTCGATATCGCCGGCAAGGCGGGCCAGCAAGTGGTGGCCGCCGGCGCGGGAAAAGTCATGTATGCCGGGAGCGGAATCCGTGGTTATGGTAATCTTGTCATCGTGAAGCACAGTAATAGTTTATTGTCGGCGTATGCGCATAACCGCAGCATCCTGGTGAAGGAAGGGCAGAACGTCAACAAAGGCCAGGCCATCGCCGAAATGGGCGATTCCGATGCCGACCGCGTGAAGCTGCACTTTGAAATTCGCCAGCAGGGCAAGCCTGTCGACCCTTCGAAATTCCTGCCTAACCGTTAGGTAAAGCAATGACACACGCGCCGCACGACCAGCTGGACGATGACCCGGAACTGCCGGAAGACGGGGCAGACGAAGTCGTGACGGACGATGCCGGCGAACTTGACGGCATCGACGCCGTCGACGCGGGCGAGGGCGAGGGCGGCGAGGTGGCCAGCGTCAGCGTGCTGGTCGAAAGTGTCGATGAATTGAAAAAAGTGCTGGCGGCCGAGCTGTCGACCGATACCACCCAGCACTATCTGAACCAGATCGGCACGCGGCCCCTGCTGACGGCGGCGCAGGAGGTGCATTATGCCACCCTCGCCAAGCAGGGCAATTTCGAAGCCCGGCAAACCATGATCGAGCACAACCTGCGCCTGGTCGTGTCGATCGCCAAGCATTACATCAACCGCGGCGTGGTCTTGCTCGACATGATAGAGGAAGGCAACATCGGCCTGATGCGGGCCATCGACAAGTTCGAGCCCGAGCGCGGTTTCCGTTTCTCTACCTACGCCACCTGGTGGATACGCCAGAGCATCGAGCGCGCCATCATGAACCAGGCGCGCACGGTGCGCCTGCCCGTGCACATGGTGCGCGAACTAAATCAAATTCTGCGCGGCAAGTACCACCTGGAAGCCCAGCACCACGACGGCAAGGATGCCACCGCGGAAGATATCGCCCATCTGGTGGGCCGTCCCGTGGAAGAGGTGCAGGATATCCTGGCCCTGTCCGAGCACGCCACCTCGCTCGACGCGCCGCTCGACAACGACCCGCAATCGTCGCTGATGGACATGTTGCCCGGCGCCAGCGAAGACAGCCCCGACGCGCGCGCGGAACACCATGAAATGACGGTGCTGGTGCGCGACTGGCTGACCAAGCTGCCCGACAAGCAGCGCGTCGTCATCATGCGCCGTTTCGGCCTCGACAACGACGACCCTGCCACCCTGGAAACCCTGGCCGAGGAAATGGGCGTGACGCGCGAGCGGGTGCGCCAGATCCAGCAAGAAGCCTTGATCAAGCTCAAACGGGCTATGGCCGCACGCGGCGTCGTGCGCGACTCCCTGCTGTAGCGTGCCCGATAAAACGCACATGGCGGCGTTGCAATGCCTCGCCGTACTGACGTACTGTCTTCGGCAATGCGCCTTGCCCTGTACGTTTTCTCAGGCACGCTAAAGACGCGCAGGTGCGCTGCGGACTTAAGCTAGTCGGCATCTGCTATCATACGCCCCGCTCGCGGCGCCTGACCTTTCCCCCATTCTTTCAAGTTCCAGCGCGGCCCTGCGTCCTGGCCCACTCTTACCTATTGATCGCTATGCAAGAAAATATCATCGAAATCAAATCGCTCGACATGGACGCCCGTGGCGTTGGCCATATTGAGAACGAAGACGGCTCGCCGGGCAAGGTCGTGTTTGTCGAAGGCGCGTTGCCGGGCGAGCGCGTCAGCTTTGTGACGTTCAAGAAAAAGAAGAACTGGGAAATGGCCCGCATGACGGCGCTGCACCGCGAATCGTCGATGCGCGTGACGCCCAAATGCAAGCATTTCGACAATTGCGGCGGCTGCTCGATGCAGCACCTGGAGCCGTCGGCGCAGGTGGCGATCAAGCAGCGCGTGCTGGAAGACAACTTGTGGCATATCGGCAAAGTGCGTCCGCAAAGCATCATGCGCCCCATGTATGGCCCGACGTGGGGTTACCGCTACCGCGCGCGCCTGTCCGTGCGCCACGTCAAGAAGAAAGACGCCGTGCTGGTGGGCTTCCATGAAAAGAAATCGGCGTTCGTGGCCGACATGGATAGCTGTGAAATCTTGCCGCCGCACATCTCCGCCATGCTGCTGCCGCTGCGTGGATTGATTGCTTCGCTGTCCATCTTCGACCAGATGCCGCAGATCGAGCTGGCCGTGGGCGAAGACGTCACCGCCATGGTCTTGCGAATCATGGCGCCCTTGACGGCGGATGACGAAACGAAATTGAAGGCCTTTGCCGACGAATACGGCGTGCAATGGTGGCTGCAGGTGAAAGGCCCGGAAACGGCCGTGCCGTTCTATCCGCTGGACAAGCAATTGCACTACCTGCTGCCGGAATTCGGCGTCAAGATGCCGTTCAAGCCCGTCGATTTTACCCAGGTGAACCACCACATCAACCGCGTGCTGGTGTCGAAAGCCCTGCGCCTGCTGGAAGTGCAGCCGACCGACCGCGTGGCCGACCTGTTCTGCGGCCTGGGCAATTTCACCTTGCCGCTGGCCACGCAAGGCAGCGAAGTGGTGGGCATCGAAGGCAGCACCACCCTGACGGAGCGGGCGTTGGAAAACGCGCTGGCCAATGGCCTGGCGGAAAAAACCTCGTTCTCGACGCGCAACCTGTTCGAAGTGACGACGGACGACCTGATCGCGCTGGGCAAGTTCGACCGCATCCTCGTCGACCCGCCGCGCGATGGCGCCATGGCCCTGTGCCAGGCGCTGGTCGGCCTGTCGCAAGTGCGTCCGGACCTGCTGCCGAAACGCATCGTGTATGTGTCGTGCAGCCCGTCCACCCTGGCGCGCGATGCCGGCATCCTGGCGCTGGAAGCCGGCTATGTGCTGAGCAAGGCGGGCGTGGTGAACATGTTCCCGCATACTTCGCACGTGGAATCGATGGCGGTCTTTGATTTGATCTGAGGGCACACCTGATAAAACGTCCATAGCTGCGTTGCCTTGCCTAGCCGTACTTGCGTACTGTCTTTGGCAAGGCGTCTTGCCCTGAACGTAGAAAAACGTCCATAGCGGCGTTGCCTTGCCTAGCCGTACTATTCGTACTGTCTTCGGCAAGGCGCCTTGCTCTGAACGTTTTTCAGGCGCGCCGAGGCTATTCAGGGCGCTTGCACAAATTCTGCCTTTTCTCCTGACTCCACAGCAATACCACTTACAGCGTGTTATAAAACTGGTCTGTCTTTTCCCGATCCAGCGTCTTTTTTCATTCTTCCTCTGCCGTTTTTTTGCTTGTCCAGTAGGACAACGCGCCGTCCGTCTCCGCCGTTATGCTTTCTTTGTAAAGTGGTATTGCCCACTTCGAGGCCACTTCAAAACCACTTGACCGCCTATTTTTTCAGCAGCATGCTGTTCTTGCAACTGCAAAAAACAAAATCACAGGGTAGCTTTTTCATTGAAGCAGAGTGGTATTTCCGCAAACCTGAACAGGAGACAACGTGGAAAATTTAATACTCAAGAAAACGATCAGGAACATGATGGTATGTCTGGCCAGCGGTGGCGTGCTGGCGGCCTGCGGCGGCGGTGGTGACGCCGGCGCGCCGGCCGGTTCGCAATTGCTGGCGGCCAGCACGGTGGTCGCGTGCGTGCCGTGGCAAGAGGGCGGCACGTATAGCGCGGGCACGGTGGTCACCTACCTGGGCGCCAACTACACGGCCCTGGTGACGCAGACCGATCACGTCGGCTCGGGTTGGAACCCCGTCGCCACGCCTAGCCTGTGGAGCGCAGGCGGCACGTGCGATGGCGGCACCACGCCAACTCCTACTCCGACACCAACGCCGACCCCGACCCCGACCCCGACCCCGACCCCGACGCCCACACCAACGCCGAACCCGACGCCTACTCCGACGCCAACGCCAACCGGCGGCACGTGCGCGCTGGCGTGGGTGGCCGGCACGGCCTACAGCGCGGGCGCCACCGTCAGCTATGCGGGCACGAATTACCGCGCCAATTACTGGACGCAGGGCGATAATCCGTCGACCAGCAGCGGCGCCGCCGGCACGGGCAAGCCATGGACCAGCCTGGAGATCTGCAGCACCACGCCGACACCGACGCCAACGCCAACGCCTACTCCAACACCGACGCCGACCCCGACCCCGACCCCAACGCCAACGCCAACGCCAACGCCAACGCCAACGCCAACGGGCCGCGAAGTCGGTTCCTATTTCGCCCAATGGGGCGTGTATGGCCGCGACTATGAAGTGGCGAACGTGCATACCAGCGGCGTGGCCGACAAGTTGACCTTCATCAACTACGCTTTCGGCAATATCTATCCGAAAAACGGCGGCTATGAATGCGCCATGATCACCAAGACGGAGCCGGGTGCGACGAATCCGAATTCGCCGGATGCGGGTACGGGCGGCGATGCCGAGGCCGACTACATCCGCACGCCGAAACGCACCGTCGATGGCCAGGCGATTCCTTGGGACGCACCGTTGTCGGGCAACTTCCTGCAGTTGAGAAAGCTCAAGGCGGCCCACCCGAACTTGAAACTGTTCATCTCGCTGGGCGGCTGGAGCTGGTCGAAGAACTTCTCCGTCGGTTCCGCCACGGATGCGCTGCGCAAGCAGATGGTGCGCTCGTGCATCGACATCTACATCAAGGGCAACTTGCCGGTGCAGGGCGGTCGCGGCGGCGTGGGCGCGGCGGCGAATATCTTTGACGGCATCGACATCGACTGGGAATATCCGGTCGGCGGCGGCCAGCCGTACAACACGGTCAGCCCCAACGACAAGCGCAATTTCACCTTGCTGATGGCGGAATTCCGTGCCCAGCTCGATGCGCTCGGCGCAGCCAACGGCAAGCGCTACCTGTTGACGGCCGCGGTCGGTGCCGGCAAGGACAAGATCGACAACACGGAACCGGCCCTGTACTCGCAGTACATGGATTGGATCAACCTGATGACCTACGACTTCCACGGCGGCTGGGAAAACAGCACCAACTTCAACGCCCAGCTGTTTGCCGACCCTGCCGATCCGTCGACAGGCATGGCGCGCGAATACGTGGGCGACAAGGCGGTGCAGTACATGATTGCCGCCGGCGTGCCGCGCGACAAGCTGCTGCTGGGCATACCGTTCTATGGCCGCGGCTGGACGGGCGTGGCGCCGGGACCGAATGGCGATGGCCTGTACCAGGCGGCCACGGGCACGGCGCCAGGCACCTACGAGTCGGGCATCGAGGACTACAAAATCCTCGTCGCCAAGGCCGGCACGCGCTACTACCATCCCGTGACCAAGCAGCTGTACCTGTACACGGGGGCGGGCGGCCAGTGGTGGAGCTATGACGATCCGACCGTCATCGGCACCAAGGTGAAATACGTCAAGGACCAGGGCTTGCGCGGCGCGTTCTCGTGGGAACTCGATGGCGACGCGAATGGCGTGCTGGCAACCGAGGTATGGAAAGTGCGGTAATGTTGATGTAGCGTAAGACGCGGCCGGATAGCCATGCTGTCCGGCCGTGTATTCACACAAAATACAGGAGACGGGCGATGGCGGCGGTATCGACATTCGGAGTCAAGCAGCAGGAGAAGAAGCAGGAGCAGGAGCTGAGCCGCGAGTGGCGCAGCTGGATCGCGGAAAACCTCATGCTGGGCAGCCATCCGTCGGCGCTGATGCCGGTGCTGCAGCAGGCCGGCATCGCGGAGGCCCTGGCGCGCCGCGAAGTGGAGCTGGCGCTGCAGAGTCCCTATCTGGCGGGCGCCGTGCGCCTGTCGAACCGCCTGGCCAAGCGCGACTGGGTGATCGACATCCAGCGCAAGCTGAACCACCTGCGCACCCCCGAGATTCCGCGCCGCGACAAGCTGTCCGCGCAGGAATTCCTGGACGAATACTATTCCACCAACCAGCCCGTCATCATCACGGGCATGATGGACGACTGGCCCGCCATAGCGAAATGGAGTCCCGCGTATTTCCGCGAGCATTACGCGCAGCGCGAAGTGGAAGTGCAGTTCGGCCGCGAAGCGGATGCCCAGTATGAAATGAACAGCGTGGCGCACAAGCGCAAGATGGCGTTCGGCGAATACGCCAGCCTGGTCGAGGCCAGCGGCGCGACCAACGATTTCTACATGACGGCGAATAACAATTCGCAGAACCGCCAAGCCTTGCGCGAGCTGTGGGACGATATCGGCCAGCTTCCCGAATACCTGCGCCAGGATGGCGGCCCCACGGGATTTCTATGGTTTGGTCCGGCCGGCACGGTGACGCCATTCCACCACGACCTGACGAACAACTTCATGGCCCAGGTCAAGGGGCGCAAGCGCCTGCGCATCATGGCCGCCTGCGAGGTGGCGCGCGTGTACAACCAGCGCCACTGCTTTACGCCCGTCGACGGGCGCGACATCGACCTGCGGCGCTACCCGCTGATGGCCGACGTGCAGGTGCGCGAATGCGTGCTGGCGCCGGGCGAGATCCTGTTCCTGCCCGTCGGCTGCTGGCATTTCGTCGAAGCGCTCGACGTATCGATGACGGTGGCGTTTACCAATTTCAAATGGGATAACGATTTTTACAGCAAGTACCCATCGAATCACGACTTTTGATCGTGGCGCCGCATGGCGCGAACCTGCCGCGAACAGCCGCCTTACGGGCGGCTTTTTGCATGTTACGGGGCCATACTTGTATAAAATATTTCCATAAAATAATTGATTCAAATCATTTTGCAGCAATTATTTTGATATGAATGACCATGATGTTTCATTATCCAGATGGCGATGGCGGGCGGATAATTTTATGGCTGGCGCGGAGCCGGGCCGCTGATGGGGTTTGCCGGCGCGCGCCAGCACCGACAACCATCTGGAGGCGGCAGGGCATGAGCACGCAGCACACGACACAAGCAGCAATGCAGTTGCAGCAAACACCGAAAATCACCGTGGACACGCGGCTGACGCGCGAAGCGGCCGAATTGCTGGCGAAGGCCGACATCCATTTGAATGGTCGCGCCGCCTGGGACATGCAGCTGCGCAAGCCGGGCGTGCCGGAGCGCGCCTTCGCCAGCGGCAACCTGGGGCTGGGCGAAGCGTACATGGACGGCGACTGGGATGCGCAGCAGCTCGATGAATTCTTTTGCCATTTGCTGCGCGCCAGGGTGGCCGATGATGTGCGCCCCATGCGCCTGGCGTTTCACGCGCTGTACGCGCGCCTGTTCAACTTGCAGACGGAGCGCCGCGCCTGGATGGTGGGCAAGGAGCACTATGATCTGGGCAATGCCTTCTATGCGGCCATGCTCGATCCGCGCATGACCTATACCTGCGGCTACTGGAAGGATGCCGGCAACCTGGCCGAGGCGCAGGAAGCGAAGCTCGATTTGATCTGCCGCAAGCTCGGGCTGGAACCGGGCATGCGCGTGCTCGACATCGGCTGCGGCTGGGGCAGTTTCATGCGCTATGCGGCGGAAAAATACCAGGTGCAGTGCGTGGGCGTGACGATCTCGAAAGAGCAGGCCGCGTATGCGCGTAGCATGCCGGGCGGCGAGCGTCTGGACTTCCGCCTGCAGGATTACCGCGACACCAATGAAAAATTCGACCGCATCGTCAGCATCGGCATGTTCGAGCACGTGGGCCACAAGAACCACCGCACCTTCATGGAAGTGGCGCACCGCTGCCTGGAAGACGATGGCCTGTTCCTGCTGCACACGATCGGCAAGAACAAGCGCCATTCCACCTGCGACCCGTGGATCGACAAATACATCTTCCCGAACGGCGACTTGCCGTCGCTGGGCCAGATCGGCGACGCCATGGACGATTTGTTTGTGGCCGAAGACTTGCACAACTTCGGCGCCGACTATGACAAGACCCTGATGGCCTGGCATGCGAATTTCGAGCAGGCGTGGCCCCGCTTTGCTGCCCAGCTGGGCGAACGCTTCCACCGCATGTGGTCATACTATCTGCTGTCCTGCGCGGGCGCCTTCCGCGCGCGCGACTTGCAGCTGTGGCAATGGGTCTTGTCGAAACAGGGCGTATTGGGCGGCTATGAGCGTGTCAGTTGAGATGCGCGGCAACTGATATGATGGATTGATGGATATCAATCAAGCGCGTACCTTCCTGGAAGTGGCTTCCTGCGGCAGCTTCATCATGGCTGCCGAACGCATGCACGTGACGCAGACGGCCGTCAGCGCCCGCATCCGTACCCTGGAGCAGCAGCTGGGGCGCCAATTGTTCGTGCGCAACAAAGCGGGCGCGCGCCTGACGCCGGCCGGCGAGCGCTTCATGCGCCACGCGGCCACCATGGTGCAGGTGTGGGAGCGGGCGCGCCACCAGGTGGCCTTGCCGCCGGGGCGCGACGACGCCGTCAGCATCGGCTGCGAGCTGAGCTTGTGGCAGCCGTTGCTCGGCGACTGGTTGATACGCATGAGCCGCGACTGCCCCGAGATCGCCTTGCGCGCCGAGGTCGACAGTCCCGCGCGCCTGCTCGACGCCGTGCACGACGGCTCGCTCGACCTGGCCGTGCTGTACAACCCGCCCCAGCGTCCGGGCCTGGCCAGCGAATTGCTGGCCGAGGAAAAGCTGGTGATGGTGACCACGCGCGATGACGGCCAGATGCAGGCCGATACGTATGTGTACGTGGACTGGGGCCCCAGTTTCGCCGCCAATCACCAGGCCGCGTATCCGGAGCTGAGCAGCCCGCCCATCTCGATCTCGCTGGGGCCGCTGGCGCTCGTGTATCTGCTGGACGTGGGCGGCGCCAGTTACTTCCGTATCGGCAGCGCGCAACCCTATCTCGATGCGGGCCTCCTGTTTCGCGTGCGCGACGCGCCCGAGTTCTCGCATTCCGCCTACGCCGTGTATGCGGCCCAACGCGACAACTCGACCCTGGACCGCGCCCGCGCCTGCCTGCTGGAGGTGGCGGAAAAGGGCAAGTAGATGCGACAGACGTAAAAAAGCCGACCCGTGGGTCGGCTTTTATTTTCATGCGCATAAGCGCAGTGCTTAGTCGCGGCTGCCGCCGGCGAAGCCCAGCAAGGAGAGCAGGCTGGTGAAGATGTTGTACACGTCCAGGTAGATGCGCAGGGTGGCCGAGATGTAGTTGGTCTCGCCGCCGTTGATGATTTGCTGCACGTCATACAGGATGTAAGCCGAGAAGATGGCGATGGCGACCATGGAGATCACGATCGACAGTGCCGACAGGCCCAGGAAGATGTTCGCCACCGATGCCAGGATCAGCACGATCACGCCGGCGAACAGCCATTTGCCCATGGCCGAGAAGTCGCGCTTCGAGACCGTGGCGATGGTCGCCATCACGGCCAGGATGGTGGCCGTGCCGCCGAATGCCGTCATGATCAGCATGCCGCCGTTCGAATAGCCCAAGGTACGCGTCAGGATAGGCGTGAGCATCAGGCCCATGAAGAAGGTAAAGCCCAGCAGGACGGCGACGCCCAGGCCCGAGTTCTTGGTCTTTTCAATCGCGTACATGAAGCCGAATGCGACGGCCATGAAGATGATGAAACCCATGCCGCCGGTCAACATCGGCAAATGCATCTGCACGCCGATGAAGGCGCCCAGCACGGTCGGGATCATGGACAGCGCCAGCAGCCAGTAAGTGTTGCGCAAGACCTGATGGCGGACTTGCTGCATGCCCCCCGACAGGTCAAAGGTGCGTTGCATGTTCTGATTCATAGTGCCTCCGTGTTGTCAATTCAAATTACTGCTTTGCCCAAGGATAGCATGAGGGCCGGAATTTGCCAAAAAAGCAGCTTAAGATTTCATTAAACGGGGGCAGGGCGGCAAGATGCCCCCTGCCTGTCTGGGTGATATGGGGTGGAGTATGGTAAAATCAAAGGTTGATTGAGTTATCAATTTACCGTTTTAAACCTTACTTTTTATTGGAGTTTTCACACATGGCAATCGAACGCACCCTGTCGATCATCAAACCAGACGCAGTTGCAAAAAACGTAATCGGTCAAATCTACTCCCGTTTTGAAAACGCTGGCCTGAAAATCGTTGCAGCACGCATGACCCAACTGTCGCGCGAACAAGCTGAAGGCTTCTACGCAGCGCACAAAGAACGCGGCTTCTTCAAGGATCTGGTCGACTTCATGGTTTCCGGTCCAGTCATGATCCAAGCCCTGGAAGGCGAAAACGCCGTTCTGGCCCACCGTGACCTGATGGGCGCGACCGATCCGAAGAAAGCAGAAAAAGGCACGATCCGCGCCGATTTCGCCGATTCGATCGACGCTAACGCCGTACACGGTTCCGACGCTGTCGAAGCTGCTAAAGTGGAAATCGCTTACTTCTTCCCAGAACTGAAGGCTTAATTGCCTTAGATAACGTTATTTCCTGGCGTTATCTGTGAAATAACTTATCACCCCCTGTTCCCGCTGCGCTGTGGAGTTTTCGCTCCGGATGCGCGCGGGGACGGATTTTTAGAATAGACATGATCATGAATACGACGACCCTCACCAACTTGCTGGACCTTGATCCCGCGCAACTCATCGCCTACTGCGCCGAGTTGGGAGAGAAACCGTTTCGTGCGAAACAATTGCAACGTTGGATACACCAGTTCGGCGCTTCCGATTTCGACGCCATGACGGACCTGGCCAAGTCGCTGCGCGACAAGCTGGCCACGCGCGCCGAAGTGCGCGCCCCGGCCATCATCAGCGACCATACGTCGACGGATGGCACGCGCAAGTGGCTGGTCGACGTGGGCAATGGCAATGCCGTGGAAACCGTGTTCATTCCGGAAGAAAACCGCGGCACCCTGTGCATCTCGACCCAGGCCGGCTGCGCCGTGAACTGCCGTTTCTGCTCGACGGGCAAGCAAGGCTTCAATCGCAACCTGTCCGTGGGCGAGATCATCGGCCAGCTGTGGATGGCCGAATTCGAATTGCGCCGCACCAAGGGCATCGAGCCGGGCCCGAAAGGCGAGCGCCAGATCACCAACGTGGTGATGATGGGCATGGGCGAGCCCCTGCTGAACTTTGAACCGACCGTCACGGCCCTGAAATTGATGCTCGACGACAACGCCTACGGCCTGTCGCGCCGCCGCGTGACCCTGTCGACGTCGGGCGTGGTGCCGATGATGGACAAGCTGTCGCAGGAAGTGCCGGTGGCCCTGGCCGTCTCGCTGCACGCCTCGAACGATGCCTTGCGCGACGGTTTGATTCCACTGAACAAGAAATACCCGCTGAAGGAATTGATGGCGGCCTGCAAGCGCTACCTGGAATTCGCCCCGCGCGATTTCATTACCTTCGAATACTGCATGCTGGACGGCGTCAACGACAGCGACGAGCACGCGCGCGAACTGCTGGCGCTGGTGCAAGACCGCGAGTTCGGCGTGAACTGCAAGTTCAACCTGATCCCGTTCAATCCCTTCCCCGAGTCGGGCCTGTTCCGCTCGAAAAACCCGCGCATCAAGTCCTTTGCCCAGGTGCTGATGGATGGCGGCATCATCACCACCGTGCGCAAGACGCGCGGCGACGATATCGATGCGGCCTGCGGCCAGCTGGCCGGCGAAGTCAAGGACCGCACGCGGGTGCAGGAGCGCATGGAAAAGATGACGGAGTATCAACAGAAATTTGGCGCCAATTTCGGCAAGATCGTGGAAATCCGCTCCTGATGAGGGAAGGCATGGCTTACCAACGCTCGCTTGCTGTGGCCGCTGTTTGCCTGGCCGTGCTGCTGGTCGGCTGTGCTTCCGCTCCCGTCGATGCGGGCGCCGCCTTGCGCCAGGAGGCGCTGGCGAGTACCCGGGAGCGTGCCGCGCTGCGCCTGCAGCTGGCCAGCGCGTATTATGCGCAAGGTCAGCTCGACGTGGCCCTGGCGGAAGCGGAACAAGCCGTGCAACTGGCGCCGAACGATGCGCAAGCCTATGGCGTGCGCGCCCTGATCCTCGCGGCCCAGCGGCAAACTGTGCCTGCTGAGAAAGATTTCCTTTACGCTTTGCGCCTTGCGCCCCACAATCCTGAGTTGAGCAATAATTACGGCCTGTTTTTGTGCCAGACGGGACGCGCCGCGCAATCGCTGGCGTATTTCGATGCGGCCTTGGCCGATGCGGCGTATGTCTCGCCGGAAAAAGCGCTCAACAATGGGGGCGCTTGCAGCCTGGCCCTGAACGATTACCCGCGTGCGGGCGCATATTTGATGCGCGCCGTGCGCATCGCACCGGACGTGGCAGTGACGAACGCCGGCCTGGTGCGCGTGTATTACCAACAGCAAGACTACCGGCAAGCGGCTTATTATTTGCAGCGGCTCGGCAGGATAGCAACAATGGAGAGCCAGACGGCCGATGTGCTGTGGCTCGGGATCAAGGTGCAGCATAAGCTCGGGGATGCGGGTGCGGAAGCTGGCCTGGGGGCGCATTTGCGCAACCACCATTCCGGCTCCCCCGAATATGCTGCTTATCAAAATGGGGCGTTTGATGAGTGAGACAGGGATACCAATGAATTCAGAGTGGGCAGAAACGCCTCAGCAGCAGCCCCAGGGCAATCTTGCGTTGGCAGGCGCACAGTTGAAGGCGCAGCGCGAAGCGCTGGGCTGGCCGGTGGAACAGGTGGCCGACCAGCTCAAGCTGGCGCCGCGCCAGGTGATCGCGCTGGAAGAGGGCGACATGGCGGCCTTGCCGAACGTGGCCGTGGTGCGCGGTTTCGTGCGCGCCTACGCCAAGGTGGTGCGCCTCGACGCGGCGCCGCTGGTGGCCATGATCGAAGTCCATCCGGCGCCGGCGCAAGACCCGGCCGCGCCCGTGCGGCGCGAGATTTCCGCCACGTTTTCCGAATCGCGCTTCCCGTCGATGACGCAGCGTTCGTCGAACCAGACTCCCCTCTGGATCGCCGGCGCCGTGGCTGTCGTCGTGGCGGCCGCCTTTGGCGCCTATAAACTCGGTTATGTGCCGGCCAGCCTGCTGTCCGCGCATGTCGAGAAAGAAGCGGCGCATGCGGAAGTGGGCCCCGTGGAAACGACCCTGATCAAGCCGGGCCAGGATTTGACGCCCGTGCAGTCGCCGTCCGTGCCCCTGATTTCCGTGCCGCCGCCGCCAGGCAACGATACGCAGACGGGCGCACCGGCCTCCGCCATCGCTTCGGCGCCGGCCGCCGCCGTGCCGCCAGCAGCTGCGCTGGCAACGACGCCAGCCGTGACGCCAGCGGCCACGGCCGCCGTCACGCCGCCGGCGGCTGCCGTGGGCGCGAATGCGCTGGTGCTGAAGGTGGAGCAAGATTCCTGGGTGGAAATTCGCCGTCCCGGCACCTCGCCGCTGATTTCGCGCATGGTCAAGGCGGGCAGCACGGAAACGTTTGACATCACCGGTCCGGCCACCTTGGTGGTGGGCAAGCCTGGTGTCGTGCAGGCAACTTTGCGCGGCGCCAAGCTGGACTTGCCGACCGTTGCCGGCGGCACGATTTCCCGTGTCAGCATCAAATAATTGCAGTAATCGTTCACGCAAACTCAGAAGATAATATTATGGCTACCTCGAAAACAGCGATCGGCTCCGGTCCATCCGGCCGGCGCGACAGCCGCAAGGTGCTGATCGCGCACGGCCAGCGCCAGATCTGGGTGGGCGGCGACGCCCCCGTGGTGGTGCAGTCGATGACGAACACGGATACGGCCGACGCCATCGGCACGGCGATCCAGATCAAGGAACTGGCGCGTGCCGGTTCGGAACTGGTGCGCCTGACGGTGGACCGTCCGGAAGCGGCCGCGGCCGTGCCCTACATCCGCGAGCAGCTCGACAAGATGGACATCGACGTGCCGCTGGTGGGCGATTTTCACTATAACGGCCATACCCTGCTCAACGATTACCCCGATTGCGCGCGCGCGCTGTCGAAGTACCGCATCAATCCGGGCAACGTGGGCAAGGGCGCCAAGCGCGACACGCAATTCGCGCAAATGATCGAAGCGGCTTGCCGTTACGACAAGCCGGTGCGCATCGGCGTGAACTGGGGCAGCCTGGACCAGGCCTTGCTGGCGCGCATCATGGATGAAAACGCGGGCCGCGCCGAACCGTGGCCGGCGCAAGCCGTCATGTATGAAGCGCTGGTGACGTCGGCCATTGAAAACGCCGTGCGCGCCGAAGAGCTGGGCCTGGCGCGCGACAAGATCATCCTGTCGTGCAAGGTTTCTGGCGTGCAGGACCTGATCGCCGTGTACCGCGAGCTGGCGCAGCGCTGCGACTATCCGCTGCACCTGGGCTTGACGGAAGCGGGCATGGGCAGCAAGGGCATCGTCGCTTCGACGGCGGCCCTGGCCGTGCTGTTGCAAGAGGGCATCGGCGACACCATCCGCATTTCGCTTACCCCGGAACCGGGCGGCGACCGCACGCGCGAAGTCATCGTCGGCCAGGAAATCCTGCAAACCATGGGCTTGCGCAAGTTCGCGCCCATGGTGATCGCCTGTCCCGGTTGCGGCCGCACGACGTCGACCACCTTCCAGGAGCTGGCCGACAACATCCAGACGTATCTGCGCGAGCAGATGCCGGAGTGGAAAAAGTCGTATCCGGGCGTGGAAGCGATGAACGTGGCCGTCATGGGCTGCATCGTCAACGGTCCCGGCGAATCGAAGCATGCGAACATCGGCATCAGCTTGCCCGGCACGGGCGAGTCGCCGGCCGCGCCCGTGTTTGTCGACGGCGAAAAAGTCGTCACCCTGCGCGGCGAACGCATCGTCGAGGAATTCCAGGACATCGTCTTGAATTATGTAAAGAGTCACTATGGCGTAGCTGGGGTTTCGAGCGACATGTCGCTCGCCAGCGTAGCGGTATAGGCTTGCAAGCCTATACTCCTCAATAAGCCCAAAATTGAACAGCAATCGTAGCTAATAAAGTAGATACCATGTCAGAAAATAAAAAAGCCGATAAGATCACCGCAGTCAAAGGCATGAACGATATCCTGCCCGCCGACGCCCCGCTGTGGGAATTGTTTGAAAATACGGCGCAATCCGTGCTGCAAAGCTATGGCTTCCAGCAAATCCGCACGCCGATCGTGGAAGAAACGAAATTGTTCGCGCGCGCCATCGGCGCCGTGACCGATATTGTTGAAAAGGAAATGTATTCGTTCACCGATTCGATGAACGGCGACAACCTGACCCTGCGCCCTGAAGGCACGGCCGGCGTGGTGCGCGCCGTGGTCGAGCACAACCTGGTCTACGAAGGCCCGAAACGCCTGTGGTACAAGGGCCAGATGTTCCGCCACGAGCGCCCGCAAAAAGGCCGCTACCGCCAGTTCCACCAGTTCGGCGTGGAAGCCATCGGTTTTACGGGCCCGGATATCGACGCGGAAATCATCATGCTGTCGCGCCGCCTGTGGGATGACCTGGGCCTGGAAGGCATCCGCCTGGAACTGAATTCGATCGGCGACGCGGCCGAGCGCCTGCGCCACCGCGCCGACCTGATCGCCTACCTGGAAAGCCACAGCGAGCTGCTCGACGAAGAAGCCAAGCGCCGCCTGCACAGCAATCCGTTGCGCATCCTCGACACCAAGAACCCTGCCATGCAGGACCTGGTCAACGGTGCGCCGAAGCTGCTGGACTACCTGGGCGAGGAATCGCTGGCCCACTTCCACGGCGTGCAGAAGATCTTGAACCACAACAACATTCCGTTCACCATCAATCCACGCCTGGTGCGCGGCCTCGACTACTACAACCGCACCGTGTTCGAGTGGGTCAGCGACAAGCTGGGCGCGCAAGGCACGGTCTGCGCCGGTGGCCGCTATGATGGCATGGTGGAAATGTTCGGCGGCAAATCGACGCCCGCCGTCGGTTTCGGCATGGGCGTGGAACGCCTGGTGCTGCTGATGAAGGATGCGGCCGAACCGGAAGCCCCGGCCCAGTGCGACGTCTACCTGGTGCACCAGGGCGAGCAGGCGGGCTTGCAAGCCTTCGTGCTGGCCGAGCGGATTCGCGATGCGGGCCTGGACGTTGTGCTACATTGCGCAGCGAGCAACGGCGGCGGCAGCTTCAAGACGCAAATGAAAAAAGCCGATGCCAGCGGCGCGGCGTTTGCCGTGATCATGGGCGACGATGAAATCGCCAATAACGTCGCGACGGTGAAAGCCATGCGCGAAGCCGATGCCGGTGCGCAACAGAACACGGTGCCGTTCGACGATGTCGTCGACTACGTGGTGGACCAGATCATCGGCGACCACGATTGCGGCCATGACCACGGTCCTGGCGGCCACGTGCATCATCACCATTGATTTGACGCAATACCGTTCTACCCTCGATCAACTACTCATTAAAACTGACGACCCATGGCATACGATCACGAAGAACAAGAACAACTGGCAACCCTCAAGGCCTGGTGGCAGCGCAATGGCAATCTGACCTCCTGGGTCCTGATCGTGGCGCTGGCAGGCTACAGCGGCTGGGCCGGCTGGCAGTACTACCAGCGCACGCAGGCTGCGCAAGCGGGCCAGCTGTACGACGAACTGCAAAACGCCATCGCCGCCAAGGACACGGCCAAGGTGATGCGCGCGGCCGGCGACATGCAATCGCGTTTCAGCGGCACGGCGTATGCACAGATGAGCGCCCTGTCCGCGGCCAAGGTGGCATTCGATGCGAATGACCTGAAAACGGCCAAGACCCAGCTGCAATGGGTGGCCGAGCATGGCACGGAAGAGTACAAATCCATCGCCAAGCTGCGCCTGGCCGGCGTCCTGCTGGATGAAAAAGCCTACGATGAAGCGCTGAAAGTGCTGGCGACGGCTTCCGTGGCGCAATTTGCCGGCGCCGTGGCCGACCGCAAGGGCGACGTCCTGGTGGCGCAAAACAAGCTGGCCGAGGCACGCACGGCTTACCTGGCCGCGCTGGCCGCGACGGACAAGAACAATCCAGGCCGTCAATTGATCCAGGTCAAACTGGAAGCGATCGGCGGTACGGTACCGGAAGACAAGGCCAAGGCTGACAAGGCTGCCGCCTGACAGGAACACTGATGGCGTGGCTGCGCGGCGTTATACGTCGCCGGCCTTGCCCTTACAAGTACAAGAAAAAGGTTGGATAACACTTATGCGTGTCACTGAAAAGCTGGTAGCTGCAAGTCTGTTGGCCCTGATGGCCGGTTGCTCGTCCTGGAACCCGTTCGCCTCGAAAGATCCGAAAGTCGAACCGGCCAAGCTGGTCGAGTTAAAATCGAGCATCGCCGTGCGCGACGCCTGGAAGTATTCGATCGGCAAGGCCGGCGTGTACGCGTTTACGCCTGCGCTGGCCGGCAACAGCCTGTACGTGGTCAATGCGGATGGCGCGCTGGCGCGCCTGGATGCGGCCAGCGGCCGTGAAACGTGGCGCATCAAGGCCGGCAGCGACATCACCTCGAGCGCCGGCAGCGATGGCGCGCTGGTGGCCGTGGGCGCCGCCAAGGGCGCCGTACTGGCGTTCGACGCCGATGGCAAGCAACTGTGGAAGGCGCAGGCGTCCAGCGAAGTATTGACGGCGCCCGTCGTGGGGCAGGGCGTGGTCGTGGTGCGCAGCGTGGACAACCGCATCGTCGGCTTCGACGCCAAGACGGGCGAGCGCAAGTGGACGGTGCAGCGCGCCACGCCGGCCTTGACCTTGCGCAATGCGCCGGGCATGGTGCTGGGCGGCGCGAATATCTACGTGGCCCAGCCGGGCGGCAAGCTGCTGGCACTGACGGCGGCCACCGGTGTGGTACGCTGGGAGATCGTCGTCAGCGAACCGCGCGGCGCTACCGAACTGGAGCGCGTCTCCGACATCGCCGGCACGCCGGTGGCGTTCGAAGGCGAAGTGTGCGTCGTCACGTACCAGGGCAAGGCAGGCTGCTTCGATGCCGCCACGGGCGTGCCGCGCTGGACCAAGCCGATCTCGTCCGATGTGGGCGTGGCCGTCGACCAGCGTTTCGTGTTTGTTGCCGATGACCAGGGCGCCGTGGTGGCGTTCAGCCGCGAAGGCGGCCAGAGCGCCTGGAAGAATGAGGCGCTGGCGCGCCGCCGCCTGTCGACGCCGGCCTCCTACGGCCGCAGCGTCGCCGTCGGCGACTATCAAGGTTATATCCACTTCCTGTCACGGGAAGATGGCGCATTAATAGGTCGTGTCAGCACCGACGGTAGCCCGATTGTTTCGGCTCCCGTTGTTGCCGGTTCGAATTTGATTTTTCAAACCCAATCAGGGACAGTGACCGCTCTCGCGGTCGAGTAATACAATGAAGCCGGTAATTGCACTAGTAGGTCGACCCAATGTTGGGAAATCGACTTTATTCAATCGTCTGACCCGCTCGCGCGATGCGCTGGTGGCGGATTTGCCTGGGTTGACGCGCGATCGTCACTATGGCGAAGGCCGTGTCGGCGAACGTCCCTTCCTGGTCATCGATACGGGTGGTTTCGAACCCGTCGCCAAGGAAGGCATCATGCACCAGATGGCACTGCAGACCAAGCAGGCCGTGGCCGAGGCCGACGTGGTGGTATTCATCGTGGACGGCCGTCAGGGCCTGACCCCGCATGACAAGACCATCGTCGACTTCCTGCGCAAGAGCGGCCGCCCGGTCTTGCTGGTGGTCAACAAAAGCGAAGGCATGCGCTACACGGCCGTCGTGTCCGAATTCTATGAATTGGGCATGGGCGATCCGTATGCGATCTCGTCGGCGCACGGCGACGGCGTCAACGACCTCGTCGAAGTGATGCTGGACCTGGCGTTCGCGCAGCGTCCGGATGAGCCTGAAGAGCTGGAAAAGACCGACCGCGGCATCAAGATCGCCCTCGTCGGCCGTCCGAACGTGGGCAAGTCGACCTTGATCAACACCCTGCTGGGCGAAGAGCGCGTGATCGCCTTCGACATGCCGGGCACGACGCGCGATTCGATCGAAATCCCGTTCGAGCGCGACGGCCAGCAATACACCTTGATCGACACGGCCGGTATCCGCCGCCGCGGCAAGGTGTTTGAAGCGATCGAGAAATTCTCGGTGGTGAAAACCCTGCAGTCGATTTCCGAAGCCAACGTGGTCGTGCTGATGCTTGACGCGCAGCAAGATATTTCCGAGCAGGATGCGCATATCGCCGGCTTTATCCTGGAATCGGGCCGCGCGCTGGTCGTGGCCGTGAATAAATGGGATGGTTTGCAATCGCACCAGCGCGATGAAATCAAGATCGATATCGACCGCAAGCTCGATTTCCTGTCGTTCGCGCAAATGCATTTCATTTCCGCGCTGAAGGGCACCAACATCGGTCCGCTGATGAAATCGCTCAACGCCGCGTATGCAGCCGCCATGTGCGACCTGTCGACGCCGAAGCTGACGCGCGCCCTGATCGAGGCCGTGGAGAAGCAGGAACCGCGCCGCAAGGGCTCGATTCGTCCGAAGCTGCGTTATGCCCACCAGGGCGGCATGAACCCGCCTGTGATCGTCATTCACGGCAATGCGCTCGACGCCGTCGGCGATCCTTACAAACGCTATCTGGAAAAACATTTCCGCGATACGTTTGCGCTGGTCGGCACGCCGCTGCGTATCGAATTGCGCACGGGTAAAAACCCGTTCGCACGCACGCCAAGCAAGTAAAATTAAGTGCATATTAAGGCGCCGCAGAGATAATGCGGCGCCGACAGCCAATTCAATGGCTTTTGCACGGAAATAATAAAGTGTTAATGCGCCATGCGCGACAGCGATCGCGAAAACAGGTTACAGTAGCTATGACGCATCTTTCTTTCTTTGAAAGGTGTGAGAGCACTTGAAATCAAGCGAGTCGCCTCCAATTCTTACACAACAACATAAACAACGGAGCTGTTATGAGCAACAAAGGGCAACTGTTACAAGACCCATTCCTCAATGCATTACGCAAAGAGCATGTTCCTGTCTCGATCTACCTGGTCAATGGCATTAAATTGCAGGGCCATATCGAATCGTTCGATCAATATGTCGTATTGCTGCGCAATACGGTGACACAGATGGTGTACAAGCATGCCATCTCGACAGTGGTGCCGGCCCGTGCCGTCAATCTCAATATTGAATCTGAAGCGGAGTAAAGCGTTGAGCTTGACGGCCCAGCGCCTTTCACCCTCCATCGCCCCCGTCAGCGCCAGCGGCGCTGATGCGTTTGCATCGGCGTCGGCGTCCGCCACAACTCATCAGTTGCCATCATGCGCGCGGCACTAGTCGGGGTTGACTTCGGTCACAGCGACTTCGCCGCCAGCATGGAGGAACTCATGCTGTTGTCGCGTTCGGCTGGCGCCGACCCGATTTCCACCATCACGGCCAAGCGTTCCAGTCCGGATTCCGCGTATTTCGTCGGCAGCGGCAAGGCCGATGAAATTGGCGACGTCGTCGTCAACGATGGCCTGGAAATCGTCATCTTCAACCATGCCCTCTCGCCAGCACAGCAGCGCAATCTGGAAAAGCGCCTGAATGTGCGCGTGCTCGACCGTACCAGCCTGATCCTCGACATCTTCGCGCAGCGCGCCAAGAGCCACGAGGGCAAGCTGCAAGTCGAGCTGGCCCAGCTGCAGCATCTGGCCACGCGCCTGATCCGCGGCTGGACCCACCTTGAGCGGCAAAAGGGCGGTATCGGCTTGCGCGGTCCCGGCGAGACGCAGCTCGAGACCGACCGCCGGCTGATCGGCGACCGCGTCAAGGCCTTGCGCGCGCGCCTGGAAAAGCTGCACAAGCAGCGCGAAACGCAGCGCCGCGCGCGCGGCCGCAATCACACATTTTCCGTGTCCCTGGTCGGCTATACCAATGCCGGAAAGTCGACGCTGTTCAATGCCGTGACCAAGGCCGGCGTGTATGTCGCCGACCAGTTGTTCGCCACCCTCGACACCACCTCGCGCCGGGTTTACCTGGGCCAGGACGTGGGCAATGTGGTGATCTCCGACACGGTCGGCTTCGTGCGCGAATTGCCGCATCAGCTGGTGGCGGCCTTCCGCGCCACGCTCGAAGAAACCATCCATGCCGATTTGCTGCTGCACGTCGTCGACGCCGCGTCGCCGGTGCGCATGGAGCAGATCGAGCAGGTCAACCTGGTCTTGAAAGAGATCGGCGCCGATCATATTCCGCAAATCCTCGTGTGGAACAAGATCGATGCGGCCGGGCTGGAGCCTTCGGTGGAGCGCGATGAATATGCTACGATCAGTCGCGTGTTCGTCAGTGCGCAGAAGGGCAGCGGGCTCGACCTGCTGCGCGATGCGATAGTCGAGATGGCCAGGAAGGCGCCCGGTTCGGCCCACCTGTACCAGAACGATGAAGCACTGCAGGAAGATCAGTTTGACGGTCAGTACGACCAGCACGATGGCGCCGCCCCGGACCAGGACGAAGAGCCTGGCGAGGACGATAGGATTTCCACCCACTCCCAAGTCGGAACACGATAGTTATGCTTGTCTCCCTACTCAAAAAAACAGGCTTGAAGTTGTCCCTGAACGATCCCCGCTGGGGCAATCGCAAGGACGACGGCAAGAAAGCCCAAGAAGGCAAAAAGCCCGGCGAAGGTCCGCCGGACCTCGATCAGTTGTGGCGCGATTTCAATCAGCGCCTGAACGCCTTTTTCGGACAGAAGAACCGTCCCGACAACGGCGGCAATAACAACGGCGGCGGCGGTGGTCCGCGTCCCGACATGAAGGGCGCCGGCATCACCGCCGGCGTGGTCGGCGTGATCGCCGTCTTCATCTGGCTCGCCAGCGGCGCCTTCATCGTGCAAGAGGGCCAGAACGGCGTCGTGCTCACGTTCGGCAAGTACAGCCACACCACGCCGGCCGGTTTCAACTGGCGCTGGCCGTACCCGTTCCAGACCGACGAAACCGTCAATGTGTCGCAGGTGCGCACGGTGGAAGTGGGTTACCGCCAGTCGCTGCGCAACAAGCAGGCCAGCGAATCGCTGATGCTGACGGACGATGAAAACATCATCGACATCCAGTTCGCGGTGCAATACACCCTGAAAGACCCGGTCGCGTGGCTGTTCAACACGCGCGACCAGGAAGACACCCTGCGCCAGGTCGCCGAAACGGCGATCCGCGAAGTGGTCGGTCGCAGCAAGATGGACTTCGTGCTGTACGAAGGCCGCGAAAAGGTGGCTTACGATACGCAGCAGCTGATGCAGCAGATCCTCGACCGCTACAAGGTCGGCGCCGTCATCACCAACGTGACGATGCAGGCCGTGCAGCCGCCGGAGCAGGTGCAAGCCGCCTTCGACGATGCCGTCAAGGCAGGCCAGGACCGCGAACGCCAGAAGAATGAAGGCCAGGCTTACGCCAACGACGTCATTCCAAAAGCCCGCGGTGCCGCATTCCGGCTGATGGAGGAAGCTGCCGCGTACAGCGCGATGGTGACCGAGAACGCCGCCGGTAATGCTTCGCGCTTCAAGCAGGTGCTGGTCGAGTACCAGAAGGCTCCGGTCGTCACGCGCGACCGCATGTACCTCGAGACGATGCAGCAAGTGTTCAGCAGTGCCAGCAAGGTCATGGTCGACGCGAAGACGGGCAGCAATCTGCTGTACCTGCCGCTCGACAAGCTGATCGCCCAGACGGCTGCCACCGACGCTGCCGCTGCCGCCGCCCGTGCTGCCGCGACACCCGCAGCCAACACCGTTTTGCCACAGGAAGCCATGCCGACAGTAGAAGTCAATACGCGCCGCGACAGCCGCTCTTCGCGTGAACGGGAGAGCCGCTAATGAACCGTATCGTAGCCGCCCTGATCGCGGGCTTTATCGCGATCATGCTCTTGTCCTCGACCGTGTTCGTGGTCGACCAGCGTAAATATGCGGTCGTCTTCGCCCTCGGCGAAGTCAAGGAAGTCATCAGCACGCCGGGCCTGTATTTCAAGCTGCCGCCGCCGTTCCAGAACGTGCTGTACCTGGACAAGCGCATCCTGACCCTGGATACGCCGGAGCCGGAACGCTTCATTACGGCCGAGAAGAAGAACATCCTCGTCGACGCGTATGTGAAATGGCGCATCGCCGATCCACGGCTGTATTTCCGCAGCTTTGGCGGCGATGAAAAGCCGGCCCGCAACCGCATGTCGCAAATCGTCAAGGCGGCGCTGAACGATGAAATCACCAAGCGCACCGTGCGCGAAGTGATCTCGGGCCAGCGCGGCAAGGTGATGGAAGCGATCCTGGCGAAGGTGTCGGCGGAAGCCAAGGCCATCGGCGTGGAAATCGTCGACGTGCGCCTGAAGCGCGTCGACTACGTCGAGCAGATCAACAACTCCGTGTATGAGCGCATGAAGTCCGAGCGCGTGCGCGTGGCCAATGAGCTGCGTTCGACCGGTTCGGCCGACTCCGAAAAAATCCGCGCCGACGCCGACAAGCAGCGCACGGTGATCCTGGCCGAAGCGTATCGCGAAGCCGAGAAGATCCGCGGCGAGGGCGATGCCAAGGCATCGCAGATCTATGCGGAAGCGTTTGGCAAGAATCCGGAGTTCTACAAGTTCTACCGTAGCCTGGAAGCCTACCGCGCCACGTTCAAGGACAAGGGCGACGTGATGGTGGTCGATCCGAGTTCGGAATTCTTCAAGTACTTCAAGGGTGGCGGCGCAGCCGGTCCGGCCAAGAAGTAAGGCAGCATCCAGACTGCTCCCGGCCGCAAGGTCGGGTGCGGCAGCAGCGGGGCCGGCGTGAATGCCGGCCCCGTTTTTTTGTGCCCGGCATGCTGTTGCGGGAAGGCGTAAAATGCGGTGTTTTTAGGGCTGTGCGGCAGCGTTTCGGACAACTTATCCCTAAAGGCCCGTGTTTTCGCGTAAAATATCAGGTTCGGCCTCTTGCCTGGCGCGCCCGCCGCTGCCTCGCATGATGCATTTTTTCAACTTTCTTCCGTATCTCGCTCCCTCATGCCGAATTGGCTTTTGCCCGAAAATATTGCCGATGTTCTGCCGTCGGAAGCGCGCAAGATCGAAGAGCTGCGCCGCCTCATGCTGGATAATTTCCGTCTGTACGGATATGAACTGGTCATGCCGCCGCTGCTCGAGTATCTGGAATCGCTGATGACTGGCGCTGGCAAGGATACCGACCTGCGCACGTTCAAGCTGGTCGACCAGCTGTCGGGCCGCATGCTTGGCCTGCGCGCCGACATGACGACGCAAGTGGCGCGCATCGACGCGCACCTGCTCAACCGTGCCACCGTCACCCGCCTGTGCTACGCCGGCAGCGTGCTGCATACCCGTCCGTCGGGCCTGCACGCCACGCGCGAGCCGCTGCAGATCGGCGCCGAAATCTATGGCCATGCCGGCCTGGAAGCGGATGCCGAGATCCAGGAACTGGCGCTCGCTTCGCTGGCACTGGCCGGTTTCGACGCGGTCCGCCTGGATTTGTCGCACGTCGGCCTGTTGCGCGCTATCATTGCGCAAGACGCCGCTGCCGTGCGCGACGAGGCTGCGCTGTACACCCTGCTGCGCGCAAAAGATGCGCCGGGCTTGCGCGAGCTGACGGCCGGCTACGACGCGGTGACGCGCGATGCGCTGCTGGCCCTGCCGAACCTGTATGGCGATATCGACGTGCTGGCGCGTGCGCGCGAAGTGCTGCCGCCGCTGCCGGGCGTGCTCAAGGCGCTGGCCGAACTGGCCGCGCTGGCCGGTTCCGCCCTGGGCCGCGCCGAAGTGGCGATCGACCTGGCCGACCTGCGCGGCTACCAATATGAAAGTGGCGCGATGTTTGCGCTGTATGTACCTGGCTTGCCGAACGCGGTTGCGCGCGGCGGCCGTTATGACCACGTCGGCGAAGCGTTCGGCCGGGCTCGTCCCGCGACCGGCTTCTCGCTCGATTTGCGCGAACTGGCGCGCCTGTTGCCGACCGCGGAACGGAAGCATTCGATCCGCGCGCCGTGGGGCAGCGCGCCAGAATTGAAGGAAAAAATCGCCGAGTTGCGCAAGGCGGGCGAGGTCGTGATCCAGAGTATGCCGGGTCACAGTAATGAACAAGACGAGTTCGAGTGCGATCGCGTGCTGGTACTTGCCGATAATGGTAGTAGCTGGATTCTTAAAAACTTAGGTTGAGTGATGTCAAAGAAAATTATGGCAAAGAACGTTGTTGTCATCGGCACCCAATGGGGCGATGAAGGTAAAGGCAAGATCGTCGATTGGTTGACCGATCACGCCCAGGGTGTGGTGCGCTTCCAGGGCGGCCACAATGCAGGCCACACGCTGGTCATCGGCGGCGTGAAAACCGCGCTGCAGCTGATCCCGTCGGGCATCATGCGCCCAGGCGTCGCCTGCTACATCGGTAACGGCGTGGTCGTTTCCGTGCCGGACGTGCTGCGCGAAATCGACAAGCTGGAAGCCGTCGGCGTCGAAGTCGCCTCGCGCCTGAAAGTGTCGGACGCCGCACCGGTGATCCTGCCTTACCACTCGGCACTCGACCTGGCCCGTGAAGCGGCGCGCGGCGCGGCCAAGATCGGCACCACGGGCAAGGGCATCGGCCCGGCCTACGAAGACAAGGTGGCGCGCCGCGCCATCCGCGTCGCCGACTTGCTGAACGAAGCCCGTTTCGCCGAAAAACTGGCGGAAAACCTCGATTACCACAACTTCGTGCTGGAGCACTACCTGAAAGCTCCGCGCATCGATTACCAGAAGACCCTCGACGACGCGCTGGCCTATGTGCCGCGTCTGCGTCCGATGGTCACCGACGTGTCGAGCGCGCTGTACAAGGCGCACAAGGCTGGCGCGAACCTGCTGTTCGAAGGCGCGCAAGGTTCCCTGCTTGACGTCGACCACGGCACCTATCCGTTCGTCACCTCGTCGAACTGCGTGGCCGGCAATGCCGCCGCCGGTTCGGGCGTCGGTCCTGGCATGCTGCACTACATCATGGGCATCACCAAGGCTTACACGACGCGCGTCGGTTCCGGCCCGTTCCCTTCGGAACTGCCAACGGATGCGGGCGTCGGTCACCACCTGGCGCAGGTCGGCCATGAATTCGGCACCGTGACGGGCCGCGCCCGCCGCTGCGGCTGGTTCGACGCCGCCCTGCTGCGCCGCTCCGTGCAGATCAACGGCGTGACGGGCATGTGCCTGACCAAGCTGGACGTGCTGGACGGTATCGAAACCTTGAAACTGTGCACCGGCTACACCATCGACGGCGTGGCCACGGACATCTTCCCATCGGGCGCCGAAGAAGCCGCCCGTTGCGTACCGGTGTACGAAGAGATGCCAGGCTGGACGGAAAGCACGGTCGGCGCCAAATCGCTGGCGGCCCTGCCGGCAACGGCCCGCGCTTACATCAAGCGCATCGAAGAACTGGTCGGCGTACCGGTGGACATGGTTTCGACCGGTCCGGATCGTGAAGAAACGATCGTACTGCGCCACCCATTCGAGTAAGCTGCTGGACACAATCCGCCGCAAGGCGGATTTTTTTAATCACGCTAATAATAAGATTCCACTATCATGACTACCCCACAATCGAACGATCAACATCTCTGGGTCAACTGGGAAGAATACCACCGCCTGATCGAGCGCCTGGCGCTCAAGGTCTACGAATCGGGCTGGAAATTTGACCAGGTACTGTGCCTGGCGCGCGGCGGCGTGCGTCCCGGCGACGTTTTCTCGCGCATTTTTGATTTGCCGCTGGCCATCTTGTCGACCAGCTCCTACCGCGAAGACGCGGGCACGGTGCGCGGCGACCTCGATATCGCCAAGTACATGACCATGACCAAGGGCCCGCTGGCCGGCCGCATCCTGCTGGTCGACGACCTGGCCGATTCCGGCGTCACCCTGGACAAGGTCACGCGTCACCTGAAGGAAAACTTCCCTGACGTGACCGAAGTCAAATCGGCCGTGATCTGGCTGAAAGGCTGCTCCGTCGTGCGTCCCGACTACTTCCTGGACGAACTGCCGCACAATCCGTGGATCCACCAGCCGTTCGAAGACTACGACGGCCTGCGCCCGCACCAGCTGGCGGCGTGGATCAAGAAGGGCGAAGCAGGCAAGTAATTTTGCGTGCACTCTTGCTAAAAAAAGACGATCGTGTATCGTCTTTTTTTTCGTCCAAGGAAATGCCATGACCATCTTGCACACGGCGCGCCTGCGCCTCGAACCCGTCACCGAGAAGCATTACGACGCCATGCACGCCATGAACTCGGATACCGAAGTGATGACTTACCTCAATGCGGGCCAGCCGGAGACGGAGGAACATACACGTGCTGCCGTTGCCCGCATCATGGGGCGCTGGGTCGAATGGGGCTATTCGTGGTGGGCCTTGATCCGCACCGAAGATGAGGTGCTGGTGGGGCTGGCCTGCCTGCAGCATATCGGCGGCGACAAGGCGCAGCCGCACGAAATCGGCTGGCGCCTGGCGCGGTCCGGCTGGGGCAAGGGCTACGCCAGCGAGGCGGCCAATGCCATCGTCGCGCATGCCTTCGACGTCGTCGGCGCGCCCGAAGTGGTGGCCGTGGCCCACCCGGACAATGCCGCCTCGATCAAGGTCATGACGCGCCTGGGCATGCAGTACGTGGGCATGGAGCGCCACTACGACCTCGATAGCGTCGTGTACCGGCTGGTGCGCCCATGACGGCAAGGCCGAAGCCCCTGAAGCTGGGCTGCAGCTATGGCGTGCGCTTTTCGCCCGACGGCACGCGCCTGGCCGTGCTGGGACGCGACCTGGTCCTGTGGGACGTGGCGGCGCGCCAGAAGCTGTGGCGCGGCAAATTCATCGCGCATATGTCGGACATGGCCTTTTCGCCCGACGGCAGCCGGCTGGCCATCAAGAGTACGACGGGCCAGATGGTTGTGGTGGATGCCCTCGCTGGCCAGTTGCTGCTGAACTTACAGAACAAGAAGGAGGGCGAAGGCTGCGGTCCCGCGTGGTCGCCTTGCGGGCAGTATCTTGCCGACGGCGGCTGGGATGGCCGCCTGCGGGTGCGCGACGCGCAAACGGGCGAGATGCTCTCCACGCAGGCGCACGCGCGCGAGATGCTGCGCGGCATGTGGGCTATCGATGACGGGCGGCGTTTGCTGCTCCTGCATGGCGTCAAATCGGTGGAAGAGGGGCAAGTGCAGCCGCCCGACTATTGCAGCGTGTGGGACTGGCCGCTGCAGGCGGGCGCCGGCCGCGTGGTGCTGTCGCTGCCGAAGCTGGCGTCGTGCGCGCCGTCGCCCGATGGCACACTCCTGGCCGTGCTGCATTACGCTGACGGCCAAGAGTGTCTGTCCGTGCATGCGCTGGACGATGGCCGCCGGCTGGCCACGGTGGCCGTGGAGGCGGGCGGCGGCACGGGCGACGCCTTGCGCTGGCTGCCCGACGGCGGCGCGCTGGGCCGCATCGGCAAGGGCAAGCTGCTGTTCTACGGCTGGCCGGGACTCGGCGTGCTTGCCGAACACGCCATTGCCTATCCCTGCGCGCTGGACTTCTTGCCTGGCACGCCACTGGCCGCCATCGGCTCCTGGGAGTCCGGCATGCTGACGGATCTGAATCTTCACAAGGAAACCGCATGATTACCTGTTATTTGCGTTACATCATCGACCCATATAAATTGCGGGAATTCGAAGCCTACGGCAAACTGTGGATACCGCTCGTCGAACGCTTCGGCGGCCAGCACCACGGCTATTTTTTGCCATCCGAAGGCGCCAGCAACGTGGCGCTGGCCATGTTCTCGTTCCCCAGCCTGGCCCTGTACGAGCAATACCGCAGCGACTCGATGCAGGACGCCGAATGCCAGGCCGCCTTCCGCTATGCGGAAGAGACGCGCTGCATCGTCAGCTATGAGCGCAGTTTTTTCCGTCCCGTGTTTGCCTGAACGGGGTCAATCGCGCTGCGGCGCACCCAGGGGGAAGAGGTGGCGGTACGGACGTGCCTCCTCCACCGCGCGGGCGAACGAAGGACGGGCCAGCAGGCGCGCGCGGTAGGCGCGCAGCAGGGGCAGCGTTGCGGGAATCGGCTGCGTCCAGTCCGCGTAGAACAGCGCGGCGGCGGCGGCGCAGTCGGCCAGGCTGAAGTGGTCGCCGGCGGCCCACGTCTTGCCGGCCAGGTGCTGTTCCAGCCAGGCGTAGGCCAGGTCCAGCTTTTCGCCGGCAAACGCGCGGCCTTCATGGGTCTTTGCCGGGTCGCCAGTCAGGGCGGCGCTGACGGCATGCTGTACGGGTGTCATGACGTGCAGGTCGAAGTAGCGGTCGAGAAAACGCACGTCCAGCGCCTGCATCGGGTCGTCCGGCAGCAGGCGCAGCGGACCCGGATGGGCCAGTTGCAGGTATTCGATGATGATGCTGGTCTCGGCGATGTTGCGCTCGCCGTCCACCAGCAGCGGAAACTTGCGCAGTGGCCAGCGCTCGAGCCACTCTTGAAGGTGCTGGGGCATGTCCGGCGCCAGGCAGCGGAAGGCGAACGGGATGGCGTTCTCGTACAGCGCGATGAGTACCTTCTGCGTGTACGAGGAAAAGGGATGGCCGTAGAGGATCAGCGACACGGTGGGAACTCCTGTCATTGTGAAAGGTTGGTAACACGCGCGTGTGCCAACGATAGTGCAATGACAGGATCAATGCAAGCGGTACGCGCCGTTCCCGCTTGCCGCCGTGGCGCGCCCGCCTAGCCGAGGTTCGCCAGGTAGCGCAATCCCGTGATGCTGGGGAAGAAGCAATACACGCCGCCACGTGTGATGACGCTGCGCGAGAAATGCTGCAGTTCGGTATTGCCGCTTCCCTTGGCGCCCACGCCGGGCAAGGTGAAGGAACTGACGGCCGGGTCGTTGATGCCCAGGAACACGTCCTGGCCGCTGATGTTGAACGTGGCATCGCCCGCCTCGGGACCGGCCGGGCCGACGGCCGATTTGACGAAGGCATCGTCATTGTTCCATTGCTTCATCAGGAATTCGAACTGATTGCGCAGGCTGGCATTGATGAAATAGCCGACCAGGCCGCGCTGCTCCGCGATGGGGGCTGCCGGATCATATTCGCTGCCATAGGGCATGGCGCGCCGCACGATGCGGTGGTGGCGGGAGGGAGCGCCCACGACGGCTTCGTCGCGCGGATTGTTGCGCCGGATATGCGCGCCGATCGGGCATTTCAGGCCCAGCGTGTCATCGAGGTCCGGCTGCGCATCGACATAGTGAAAGCGGTTCAGGCTGGCGTCCGGCAGCACGGGCCCGGCCTCGTCCGGCCTGAGCACGAGCGGATTGCCGTTGCGCCAGCGCCCGCACATCTTGGCGGCCACCATTTCGGTCGTGAGCCCGGAACTGGCCGCGCCCTGGCTCAGGATGCTGTCGAACAGGGGCACGTCCTGCTCCAGGATGCGGAAGGCGGCATAGCTGCCATTGGTGGACAGTTGCGGCGGCTGCACCGCGTAGGTGCCGCCGTTTTCATTCGGATAGCCGAGCAGGAATTCCCCCGTCTTGACGCTGTTGAGCGGATCAGGGTCATGCTCGCGCTTGCGCTGCGGGGCGCCATCGACGTCCGGCTGGGCGATGCTGTCGCGGTAGCCGAAATGCACGCGGTTGTCTGGCAGGGCCACGCCGTCGTGCGCATACAGTTCGCGCCAGCCGGCGGCAAAGGCGCGGCGTAGTGTGGCCGAGGTCGCCTGCAGCACTTCCGTCGATTCGCTGACCCACAGGCTCAGCAGCGCATGCACCTGGCCATGCTGGGTAGCCGGCCCCAGGTTGCCGAGCCAGTGCTCGGGGGCGCTGTCGCCCACGTCGCCTACGGCATTGACGCTGGCCGGATCGGCCGCGCCCCGTTGAAATGCCTGGTCAAAGGTGGCGAGGTCGGTCGCGGCAACGCCCAGCGCCGACAGGCCGGGCGCGGTAAAGCTGAGGTTCAGGAAGCAGGGCGGCTTGGGGTGGATGTGCCGCGCGGTGGTAATGGACGGCAAGCCGTCGCTGCCGTCGAGCAGGGCCGCGATGGTGCGCCGTGCCTGCGCCGCATCCGTGATGCTGAAGATGAAATGGCGCGCCAGGTTGACGCGGTAGCCGCGCAGGATCGTGCCTTGCACGTCGTCGTAATCGATGGTGGAATCGGCCATGCTGTCTCCGGGGGCTGGGGTGGTGGCTGGCAGGGTGGTGGGGCCGCTTGCGCAGCCCCGGCGTGGCTTTCGGCTCAGGTTCGGAATGCGGCGATGATTTTCTGGACGGTCTGCGGATAGGCGCTGTACAGGCCGTTATTGGGCACGTGCTGCGCGGCGTCGTTGGCCGTGATGAAGGCTTCAAATGCAGCCACATGGTTAGCCACAGGAATCAGCGCCTTGCCGCCCACGACAAATTGCAGCAGCGCGTCGAATACCTCGCCCAGTTCGCCCACGAAATCTTCGATGTAGTCGTTGAAGTTGCCGTCATACTCGGTGATCACGCCGATGACCAGGCTATCGGAAGTGCCCGCCGATTGAATGTTGGGCAGCAGATTGGGCTGGGAGCGGTCAAGCAGGGTAAAGCGGGCAAAGTGCACGGTACCGATAGTGGTAAGGGCGGCGTTGATCTTCGGTTGGTATTCCAGCAATGTTGCGGCGATGGCGGTCGGATTGGTGCCGGGCAGCGCCGGCATCATTAAGCACAGTGGATTTGCCATGGGAGGCTCCTCATTACGTGGTTGTCGGGACGACCGACACTACGCCGCGGCACCTGCTGCGTCAAAAACTATATTTTTGCATCTGTTGCTAAATACACACTGTTGCATCATGGTAAATGATGGGAAATGCGGTCTCATGTGGATAGTTGCCGAGCCTGGTCAGCGCTGGCGGGCACTCTGCCGCCAGGCTGTTCCGGCCTGTTTCAGGAAGCGCAAGTGGCGCCGCCGGCAAGCCGGCTTCCGTCGCCATTATTTTTGCCGGATGGGGTGCTGACGCTCCCGATTGCCACGCTTCAATCCTCGGCCTGGAATTCGCTGGCCGAGACGAACAGATCCCACGAGGCGATGAACAGGGCCGCCACCACGGGGCCGATGACAAAGCCGTTCAGGCCGAACAGGGCCATGCCGCCCACGGTCGACAGCAGCACCACGTAGTCGGGCATCTTGGTGTCCTTGCCCACCAAAACGGGGCGCAGCACGTTGTCGACCAGGCCGATGACGAAGACGCCGAAGGCGGCCAGGCCTGCGCCTTGCCAGATGGCGCCCGTGGCCAGGAAGTAGACGGCAACGGGGGCCCAGACGAGGGCGGCGCCGACGGCCGGCAGCAGCGACAGGAAGGCCATCAGCACGGCCCACAGCAGGGGCGCGGGCACGTCGAGGAACCAGAATGCCAGGCCGCCGAGGGCGCCCTGGGCAATCGCCACGAGGATGTTGCCCTTCACCGTGGCGCGGATCACCGTGGTGAAATTGGTGAACAGGCGTTGCTTGTATTTGCGGCTCAGCGGCACGGCGCCCTTGATGCGGGCCGACAGGGCTGAGCCATCGCGCATCAGGAAAAACAGCAGGTACAGCATGATGCACAGGCTGGTGAGGAATTCGAAGGTGTACAGACCCACATTGATGGCTTTCACCGCCACCACCTGGCTCACCTGCGTGGCGCCCTCGGCCAGCTTGTCCTGCAGGCTGGCCAGGCTGGTCAGGTTGAAGCGGTCGAGCAAGTTGATCAGCCATTGCGGCAGCACCGCCATGATCTTATCGAAGAACATGGCGACCGTGATTTCACCCGAACGTACCATTTCCACGACGCTGGCCGCCTGGTTCACCAGCGACACGGAAATGAGCGACAGCGGCAGGATCACGATGACGATGATCAGCAGCAAGGTCAGCAGCGACGCCACGCCGGCGCGGCCCCGGGTTTTTCGCAGCAGCCAGCGGTACACGGGCGCGAACAGGATCGCCAGGACGACACCCCAGAAGATGGCGCCCGCATAGGGCGCCAGTATCCAGCCGAAGCCGATGGTGACGACGCTGAGGAGGAGCAAGAACACTTTCTGGTGCAGCGTGAGGGTAGGCATGGGCGGTGGCGCAATGATCGGGGTTGAGTTGCCCCATCATAAGCGAGGCGTGCGGCGGCGCGCCATACAATTGTCATGCTGCGTGCGCGAACGCACCTGGCGCCGGTGGGCCGGCAACGCGGTGGCGGCAATTCCAGTAAGCTGTCGTTCCAGGCGTTCCATCCCGGGCGTCTTGACTTCCTTTGACTGCAGGAGCGCGCGTGCTTGACCCCATTCACTTTTATGAACCCGCACAGGGCCATGGCTTGCCGCATGACCCGTTCAACGCCATCGTGGGGCCGCGGCCCATCGGCTGGATCGCCTCGCGCAGCGGCGAGGGCGTGCTCAACCTGGCGCCGTACAGCTTTTTCAACGCCTTCAATTACCATCCGCCGCTGATCGGATTTTCCAGCATCGGCCGCAAGGATACCTTGCGCAATATCGAACAAACGGGCGAATTCGTGTGGAACCTGGCGACGCGTCCGCTGGCCGAGGCCATGAATGCCAGCTGCGCGCCGGCGCCGCCCGAAGTCGACGAATTCGCGCTGGCCGGCCTGACGCCGGCCGCCTCGCGTCTCGTCAACGTGCCGCGCGTGGCCGAAAGCCCCGTCTCCTTCGAATGCCGGCGCACGCAGATCATCGAACTGCAGGGCGCGAACGGGGACGGTGTCGGCAGCTGGCTGGTGCTGGGGGAAGTGGTGGGCGTGCATATCGCGCGCCACCTGTTGACCGATGGCGTGTACGACACGGCCGCCGCCGCGCCGATATTGCGCGGCGGCGGTCCGGCCGATTATTTCGAGATCGGACCGGACAGCCTGTTCCGCATGCGCCGGCCCGGCTATCCCTGAACGGGCGAGGCGGGGCGCTGTTGCTGCATGACGCAATGGCATGCGCGACCGGCCAGCCCCCACGCATGGCGTGACATTTACTTGCCCAGTATCGACGCCACGTTGTCGGTGCCCGGTGCGCCGAACAGCTGCTGCTTGAGGATGTGCAGCTGGTCGCGCACCTGCGCCGCCTTTTCGAACTCCAGGTTCTTGGCGTGGTCGACCATCAGTTTTTCCAGGCGCTTGATTTCCTTGCTGACCTGTTTTTCGCTCATGGCTTCGAACTTCGCCGCTTCCTGCGCCACTTGCAGGGTTTCGCGCGCTTCCTGCGGGCTGTAGACGCCATCGATCATTTCGCGGATCGATTTCTTCACGCCGATCGGGATGATGTTGTTGGCCGTATTGAAGGCGATCTGCTTGGCGCGGCGGCGTTCCGTCTCGTCGATGGCGCGGCGCATGGAGTCCGTGATGCGGTCGCCATACAAAATCGCCGTGCCGTTCAGGTTGCGCGCGGCGCGGCCGATGGTCTGGATCAGGCTGCGCTCGGAGCGCAGGAAGCCTTCCTTGTCCGCGTCGAGGATGGCCACCAGCGACACTTCCGGCAAGTCCAGGCCTTCGCGCAGCAGGTTGATCCCCACCAGCACGTCGAAGGTGCCCAGGCGCAGGTCGCGCAGGATTTCCACGCGTTCCACCGTCTCGATATCGCTGTGCAGGTAGCGCACCTTGATGCCATGGTCGCCCAGGTACTCCGTCAACTGCTCCGACATGCGCTTGGTGAGGGTCGTCACCAGCACGCGCTCGTCCTTCTTGATGCGCTCGACGATTTCCGACATCAGGTCGTCCACCTGGCTGCTGGCGGGGCGCACGATGATTTGCGGGTCGACCAGGCCCGTCGGACGCACCACCTGCTCGACCACCTGGTCGGAATGCGTCTTTTCGTATTCGGCCGGGGTGGCCGAGACGAACACGGTCTGGCGCATCTTTTGCTCGAATTCCTCGAATTTCAAGGGCCGGTTGTCCAGCGCGGACGGCAGGCGGAAACCGTAGTCGACCAGGTTCGTCTTGCGCGAGCGGTCGCCGTTGTACATGGCGCTCAGCTGGCCCGTCAGCACGTGCGATTCGTCGAGGAACATCAAGGCGTCGGGCGGCAGGTAGTCGACCAGGGTGGGCGGCGGTTCGCCCGGCAGCGCGCCGGACAGGTGGCGCGAATAGTTCTCGATGCCCTTCGTAAAACCGATTTCCGCCATCATTTCCAGGTCGAAGCGCGTGCGCTGTTCCAGCCGCTGCTCTTCGATCAGTTTATTCTCCTTGCGGAAAAATTCGAGGCGTTCGCGCAGCTCGTCCTTGATGGTTTCCACGGCGCGCAGCACGGTGGAGCGGGGCGTCACATAGTGCGAACCCGGATACACGGTGAAGCGGGGGATCTTTTGCCGTACGCGGCCCGTCAGCGGGTCGAACAGCTGGATCGATTCGATCTCGTCGTCGAACATTTCCAGGCGCACGGCCAGTTCCGCATGTTCGGCGGGGAAGATGTCGATGGTGTCGCCGCGCACGCGGAAGGTGCCGCGGCCGAAGTCGACTTCGTTGCGCGTGTACTGCATCTGGATCAGGCGCGCGATGACGTCGCGCTGCGCGACCCTGTCCTTGACGCGCAGGGTCAAAATCATCTGGTGGTATTCGTTCGGGTTACCGATACCGTAGATGGCCGAGACGGTGGCGACGATGATGACGTCGCGCCGCTCCATCAGCGACTTGGTGCACGACAGCCGCATCTGCTCGATATGTTCGTTGATCGACGAATCCTTCTCGATGAACAGGTCGCGCTGCGGCACGTAGGCTTCGGGCTGGTAGTAATCGTAGTAGCTGACGAAGTATTCGACCGCGTTCTGCGGGAAAAAGTCGCGGAACTCGCTGTACAGCTGCGCCGCCAGCGTCTTGTTCGGCGCGAAGACGATGGCGGGCCGGCCCATGCGCGCGATGACGTTGGCCATGGTGTAGGTCTTGCCGGAACCGGTCACGCCCAGCAGCGTCTGGAAGGCCAGTCCGTCGGCAATCCCCTCGGATAACTGGGCGATCGCCGTGGGCTGATCGCCGGCCGGAGGGAAGGGCTGGTGCAGCTTGAAGGGGGAGTCCGGGAAAGAGATAATTGCGCTTTCCGCCTCGCTGGCGGTAGATAATTCGGGCATGTGAATCAGACCTTTGTTAGAATAGTGCTCTGCTGGCGGCCCTGGCGTTGTATTTTGGGGCGCTGTCTACAACTCCGCTGTGAACCTGCTTCCAATCGAATCCAATCTTATCATGACGAACCCAACTGTTTCTGCCAGTCTGTTTAGCGCCATCGAGATGGCCCCACGCGACCCGATCCTGGGCATCACCGAAGCATTTAACGCGGACCAGAATCCCGCCAAAATCAATCTGGGCGTCGGCGTCTATTATGACGACAACGGCAAAGTGCCTCTGTTAGCTTGCGTACGCAAGGCAGAAGCCATCCTGATCGAACAGGCAGCCCCACGCACCTACCTGCCGATCGAAGGCCTCGCCGCCTACGACAAGGCTGTGCAAGAACTCGTATTTGGCGCCGATAGCGCCGTAATTCAAGAGCGCCGCGCCGTGACCGTGCAAGCCATCGGCGGCACGGGCGCGTTGAAGATCGGTGCCGACTTCCTGCAGCGCTTCGCGCCGGGTGCCCAGGTCTACATCAGCGACCCAAGCTGGGAAAACCACCGCGCGCTGTTCGAGAACGCCGGTTTCGTCGTGAATAACTACACGTATTACGATGCCGCCACCCATGGCGTGAACTTCGACGGCATGCTGGCCAGCCTGAACGCCATGCCAGCCGGTTCCATCGTCGTGCTGCACGCCTGCTGCCACAACCCGACCGGCGCCGACCTGAGCGTGGCCCAGTGGGATCAGATCATCAGCGTGGTGACCTCGCGCGGCCTGGTGCCGTTCCTGGACATGGCCTATCAAGGCTTCGCCAACGGCATCGCCGAAGACGGCGCCGTGGTGCGCCGCTTCGCCGACGCGGGCGGCCCGCTGCTGGTATCGAACTCGTTCTCGAAATCGTTCTCGCTGTACGGCGAGCGCGTGGGCGCCCTGAGCGTCGTCGCCGCCAGCGCCGACGAAGCGGCACGCCTGCTGTCGCAACTGAAGCGCGTCGTGCGCACCAACTACTCGAACCCGCCGGTACACGGCGGCAAGGTGGTCGCCACCGTCCTGGCCACGCCGGAACTGCGCCAGCTGTGGGAAGAGGAACTGGCCGGCATGCGCGTGCGCATCCGCGAAATGCGCAATGCCTTCGTGGAAAAGCTGAAAGCCAAGGCGCCAGGCCACGACTTCGAATTCGTGCGCCAGCAAATCGGCATGTTCTCGTACTCGGGCTTGACCAAGGAGCAGGTGGCGTCGCTGCGCGAGCAATCGATCTACGCCGTCGACACGGGCCGTATTTGCGTGGCAGCATTGAATTCGCGCAATATCGACATCGTTATTGACGCGATCGCCAAAGTGCTTTAAGATCTTGCTTCTTCGGCGCTGCATGCAAGTGTGGCGCTGATGGCGGTAGAAAGTCGGCGATGGCCATGTTTGTGAAGATGCAGTAGCGGTCTTGCAAATATGGAACAAACGACATATAATATTGCCTCTTTTCCCTGATAGCTCAGTTGGTAGAGCGACGGACTGTTAATCCGCAGGTCCCTGGTTCGAGTCCAGGTCGGGGAGCCAGAATTCGGAAGGCCACGTTGAAAAACGTGGCCTTTTTTGTTTTGCGCCGCCGGTGCGCAGCTTGGGGCAGGATAAGATTTTCCCTATGGAAATCTGGACAGCGCCAAGTTTGGCCTATATAATACGGCCTCTTTTCCCTGATAGCTCAGTTGGTAGAGCGACGGACTGTTAATCCGCAGGTCCCTGGTTCGAGTCCAGGTCGGGGAGCCAGAATTCGGAAGGCCATGTTGAAAAACATGGCCTTTTTTGTTTTCCGCCGCCGCCAGCGGGGCTTGCCTGTGCGTAATCGCGTTTTGCGCTATCCTGAATGTATCACTTCAGGAGCACCTTCCCATGACTTGTACCTCCGCCTTGCGCCACATCGTCCTGTGCGACTTCCTCGATGGCATCACGTCTGCCAAGCATGCCGAGCTCGTCTACGAGTTTTCCCAGCTGAAACACCGCATTCCCGGCGTGCGGCAATTCGAATGGGGGCCGAACGTCAGCCCGGAAGGCCTCGACGACGGCTTTACCGATTGCTTTACCCTGACCTTCGATGATGCCGCCGCCCGCGATGGGTACCTGACCCATGCGGCCCACCTGGCCTTTGTCGAGCAGCTCAAGCCATGGCTGGGCCGGGTGCTGGTCTTTGACTACTACCCGCAAGAGCATCCCGGCTGACCGACGGGCAAGGTGAAGCCGGGAAAATATACATTTTTCTGGGGGAAATCTGGACATCGTAAAATTTCCCCTATAGAATGCGGCCTCTTTTCCCTGATAGCTCAGTTGGTAGAGCGACGGACTGTTAATCCGCAGGTCCCTGGTTCGAGTCCAGGTCGGGGAGCCAGAACACGCAGTAGCAGAAAGCCCAGCCTTCACCGGTTGGGCTTTTTGCATTTCAGGGCCGGCGCAGACGCCCGTGTCGCCTGCTCTTGATCCACCGCATGGACCGCCAGGCATCTGGCGCTATGCTGGAAGAGACAAGGCGTTGGCGGCTCTGTCATCGCTTGCAATTTCCGGGAGGGGCTGACATGGATGACATCGCGCGCGCCGGACCGGCGACGATCGTGCTCGTGCATGGTGGTTTTGTCGACGGGTCCGGCTGGGAAGGCGTTTACCGGGCACTGCGTGACGAAGGCTGTCACGTTGCCATTGTGCAAAACCCAACGCTATCGCTGGCGGACGACGTGGCCGCGACGGGCCGGGTCATCGCCGCAGTGCCTGGTCCCGTGGTCCTGGTCGGTCATTCGTATGGGGGCGCCGTGGTCACGCAAGCGGGGAACGATCCCAAGGTCAAGGCATTGGTCTACATCGCGGCGTTTGTGCCCGATCAAGGGGAGTCAGTCGATTCCTTGCTGAAGAATGCCCCGCCTGGCGCGCCGGTGCCGCCGATCTTGCCGCCGCACGATGGCTTCCTGCTGCTCGACCAGAAAAAGTTTGCGGCCGCCTTTGCCGCCGATGTCCCCAGGCACAAGGCCAACTTCATGGCGGCATCGCAAGTGCCCTGGGGGATGGCTGCCTTGACGGGCGTGGTCAGCGCGCCAGCGTGGAGGAGCAAGCCCAGCTGGTACCTGGTCGCGACCGGGGACCAGATGATTGCACCGGCGATGCAGCGCCAGATGTCGGAACGGGCGGGCTCGACGGTGGTCGAAGTTGCCGGCAGCCATGCCATTTACATTTCGCAAGCCCACGCCGTGGCGTCGCTGATTAGCAAGGCTGCGGCGAGCATTGCCGGCGACTAGGCCGGCAGTGCGCCGGCCAGCCTGTCGGCCCCCGAAAAGGGCCCCATGTCATGGGGCGTTGCATCAGGGCTTGGCAGTCGCATCCAAGGTCTTGATGATGGCTTCTTGAAATTGCACCGGTTCATCCTGGTGTATCTGATGCCCGGAATGCTCGAAGAAAAACAAGCCCTTCCTTGGCGCCTTCAAGGTGTCGAAATACGCTTGCGTGATCCTGGTCGAGGTCTGGATATCGTTTTTGCCGACGAAGAAATACACGGGGCAGTCAACGCTCTTCAAGGTCTTGGGCAAATCAATGTTCATGACCTCGTTCCAGACGGGCGACCAGGTCTTTGACCATTGCAGAAAACCCGTCTTGAAACCTTCGCTCGTCGCAAATGCCTTGCCATCCTTGTAAAAAAGCCATTTCCGTAAATAAAACATGCTTTCGTCACTCGCAAACGGAAAACTGATGCTGTTCAGCTCCTGGCTGGCGACGGCATTGTCCTTGAAGTGCACTTTCAAGGCTTGCAGCAATTCTTTCTCGCTTTCCAGCTGGCTCACGACAGGATTCGACGCGAAATAGGCATGCAGCAGTTCCGGGTGACGCTTGACGATATCAAAGCCCAGGACGTTGCCCCAGGAACTGCCCAGCAAGTATATTTTGTCCTGCTTTAACTCCTTGCGCAGAAATTGGATGACTTGATACGTGTCCTGCTCCATCTGCCCGACGGACGGCTGCGTGGGGGAGGGATTCAGTTTCAAGGTTTTTCCGGCATCCCGCTGGTCCCATTGCACAATCGTAAATCTGCTTTTCAGGAGATTCGTAAAGGCATCCGCCCCCTTGATCATGGAGCTTCCCGGGCCGCCGGATAAAAACAGCAGCACGGGCTTGTTCGCGTCGTCCGTCTTGATTTCCACCACTTGCTTGATGCCGCCAATATCGGGTGTCAGGGTGGTGGTGACTTCCGCGGAAGCGGGTGTCGCTGCCGCAGTGGTTTGCGCCTTGCATGCGTAGAAGGGAATCAGGGCGGTCAAGAGCACTGCCAATGTCATTTTTTTTATCATGGTGTCAGGGTCGGTTTCAGGTTGCTTGCACCGGCGCATTCTGCGCCGCAGTTGAACAGCTAATTTATCGCATGGTTTCCAGCGGGTACGTCGACATGCCTCCTCGTTTAAAAGTTGGGTTTATGAAAATCATTGACGTTGCCCGGCATGCAGCCGCAACGCTTCCAGCGCCAGATAAGCGGCTTGCAATTGCGCGGCGATGGCGGCCAGGCCGCTTGCCGCGGGCGCGGGCGGATCGCCGTGGTAAGCCGTGCCGTACTTCGCATGCACGCCGCCTTGCGCGCGCATCGCTTGCAACTGCGCCGCTGTGGCGGCGATGCCGAAGCGGGGCAATACATCGCTGAAGAGGATGTCGGGCAATTGCTTATAGTTAATTAACTGCAGCTGGCCTGCCGCCGCATGGGACCGGGCGGCGTCGAACAGGCTGGCCAGCACGAGGCCCGTATAGCCATCGAGATCGCCCGGCGCCAGCTGGTGTGCGGGCAGCGGCAGCTGTGCCGGGTGCAGCATGCCGGGCACCATCTGCGGGCCGCGCTGGCGCTGGTGCGAGGCCAGCACGGCCAGCGGTTCGCGGTAGACGAACAGGCAGGGCGTGCCGGGAAACGCTTGCCGCAGCAAGTCCAGGCTGTGGATGTGCCAGCAGTCGAACTTGATGAACAAGTGCGTCTGTGCGCCGGAACGGCGCTGGCCCAGGGCCAGGATGGCCTGGCGCAGCAGGGCCACGCTGGCCGCCGGGTCGGCGCCGTCGTGATGCAGGCGCAGCAGCGAGTCGATGACGGGCGGCTCGGACATGACGATGCATTGCGGCAAGGACGCCAACAGCTGGCTCAGCAGGGTCGAGCCGCAGCGCGAGACATGGAAGATGAAGGCGTCGGGCGCCAGGCAATCGCCGAGCGTCGCCAGCGCCGCCAGCGGCGTGCGGCAGACGCGGCGCTCCCCGTGCGGCTGGCGCGCCAGGGTATTGACAAAGAAGGCGTCGCTGAAGGGTGTTTCCCCCAATTTGCGCCAGCACATGGCGGCGTCCGCCCATGTTTCGCCCCGCTCCACGTACAGCGGATACCAGCCGCGCAGGTCCATGCCCTCGTGCCACGGCACCGTCTCGCCCCTGGCCAGCAAGCGCTCCTGCTGGGCCAGGCCTGGCGCGGCGCTCACGGCGCGTTCCCGTCGGCCAGGGCAGCCAGCGCGCTGGCCAGCGCCAGGCTGGCGGGCGAGGGCGATAGCCGCAACTGGGCGATGACGGCCCGCACATTGCCATCGTTGATGCTGGGGTCGCCATACCTGTGGGGCGCTTTCGGCACGAAGCCGGCCGAGGCGAACAGCGCTTCGAGCCAGGCATTGCTGATGCAGTCGAGCACGAGGTGGATGCGCGGCGTCGTGCCCCGGTTGTGCACCGCGTGCAGGCAGCTGGCATCCATGTACCAGGCGTGCCCGGCCGTGAAGTGGACGGTTGCGCCATCGATGGTAAACAGCACCTGCGGCGAGGTGTGGATGGGGACATGGATGCGGACCAGGCCATCGGCCAGCGACATGCCGGCGTCGCGGTGCTCGCGGATGAGGGTGCCCGGCGCCAGCGCCATCAGGCGCGCGGCGTGAAGCTCGCATGCGAAGCTGGCAAGCACCTCGCGCAGGCAGGGGCAGCGCGCCAGTTGCGGCGTGGCGGCATAGGCGGGGCCGTTGACGGGCATGATATCGCCGGCTGCTCCGCCGGGCGAGCGCAGCGGTATGCAGCTCCAGCCCGTGTCATAGGCGCCCGTGTTGAAATGGCTGATCCACTCGCCGGCGGCGAACTGGTCGCTGTCACCCTGCATGCGCGCCACGTCGAAGCGCAGCGGCAGTTGCAGCCAGGTGCTGGGGGTATGTTGCGCCGGCACTATGGCGCGCTCCATTCCAGTTGCTCCTGCACCTCGTTTTCCCCGCGCAGGCGAAAGCCCAGCCGCTGGTACAGTGCGCGCGCGGCGGCGTTGCTTTTGTTGACGGCAAGGTGGATCTGCCATTGCTCCGCAGCGGCTTGCGCCTGCAGGCCGCGCAGCACGGCGCTGCCGGCGCCCTGGCCTTGCGCGGCGGGCAGGATGGCGATGTCGACCAGGTGCAGCACCTGATTCCGGCGCTCCAGGATCAGGCGTCCGATGGGCGTGTCGCCGTGCTGCAGCACCAGGTACACGGCGTGCGGATACGTCTGGCGATAGCCGTGGCTTTGCATGCGCTGCTGCATGGCGATCAGCTGTTCGATGACGGCGGGCGCGGCCGGCATCTGGCGCAAGTCGTCGCGGGTGGAGCCGTACAGCGCGGCGGCAAAGCCCTCGTCGTCGTCGCGCTGGACGCGCAACTGGTAGGGGGCGGGCAGGCTGGCGAGGGCGGAAAGCGGCAAGGCGTGCATCGGTGCTCCGGTAGGTGGTTGCGATGGCGGCAAATGAGCAGGCATGTATTTATTTGCTATGCTGCCAATTTTTCCGCGTACTTGCAATCATTTCAAGGAGGCCGCCATGCATTCTGTCTTTATCCCGCCTTGCCCGTGGAGTCGCGCGTGAATCCGGCGCGCGCGGAACTGGCCGCCATTGCGGCCGCGCTGTGCGATCCGCAGCGCTCCCTGGCCAGCCTGGTCGGCGAAACGGTGCAGCTGCGCCAGCTCGTCGAGCGCCATTCTCGCCTGTCCATGGACCGGCAGGACGGCTTGCGCGATGGCGAAAGTTTTCTGCCCAGCGGCTGGGCCATCTCGCCCGTGCAGGCGGGACTGTGCGCGCGCGAGCCGTACCGCAGCGCCGCCTTCATCCAGGGCCTGGCGCAGGCCGTGCGCGAGCGCCTGGACGTGAGCGGCGGGCAGCCAGTGCGGGTGTTGTACGCGGGTTGCGGCCCGTTCGCCCTGCTGGCCTTGCCGGTGATGGCCGTGCTGGATGCGCAGTTGGTGCAGTTTTCCATCCTCGACGTGCATGCCGAGACCCTGGCGTATGCGCGCGACCTGATTGCCGCCCTGGGCCTGGACAGCCACGTCGCCGAGTACCTTTGCGCCGACGCGGCCGCCTGCCGCATTCCTGCCGGCGGCATGCCGGACGTGATCGTCAGCGAAACCATGAATACGGCGCTGGGCAAGGAGCCGCAGGTGGCCATCCTGCGCAATTTGCACGCGCAAGCGCCCGCGGCGACGCTGCTGCCGGCGGCCGTCACCGTGCACCTGGGCCTGGACCGGCGCGCGCCGGATGCGCCGTGCACCGACTGGGGCTGCGTGTTTACCCTCGATGCGGACGCCTTGCGCGCCTGGCAGGATGAAGGGGGGGAGAGCTTGCCGGCCGCCAGCATCCGCCTGCCCGACGTGCTGGAGCAGGCGCCGCGATTGCTGACGCGCATCCGCGTGCATGGCGACATCGTCCTGGGCGACCATGAGTGCAGCCTGAACCTGCCCCTGGCCTTGCCCGGCAAGCCCAGCCTGGCCGGCGGCAGCGTGCTCGACTTCCATTACCGCCTGGGCAGCCAGCCGGGATTGGCGTTTTGCCTGCGCAGAATGCCTGAATCCATGCCGGAATTGCCCAGGGCAGTGTCTCAGTAGTAGTACTACATTGGCAGACTATTTACTTCTGTAGGATAATATGGAACCGGTTCCATCTATGCGCAAATGCAATGTAGCGCAATCATCGAAGTCAATAAAATAACAAGTCTTGCGGGAGTCTCATGAACCATCCAGGCACTGAACCATCTGCAACATCCGTTTCATCCCTTCCCCGCATCAGCCGCCGCCACGCCCTGATCGGCCTGGCTGCCCTGCTGGCGCAGGCCGGTTTCTGGAGCAATCCCCTGTCCGCCGCCATGTCGGCGCCGGCCAGCGCTCCGGCCACCGGCCTGGCGCCCGCCACCATGCTGTTCTACACCTTGTCGCAAACGATCACGGGCCACCGCGACCTGTCCGCCGCGACGGCGGCGCGCATCGAGCAAGCCATGCGCACCAACGTGCCCGGCTTTGCCGACCAGTTGCCACGGCTGGGTGCGCTGCTCGTCACGGGCCAGGAAGCCAAGGCCCTGCTGGCGGCCGCCAGCGCCGCCGATGCGGGTCTGCGCGAGCTGGCCCTGGCCATCGTTGCCGCCTGGTACACAGGCACCGTCGCCGGAAATGCGGCGCAGGGCACGAAATCCATCGTCGTCGCGTATGCGGAAGCGTTGATGTACCGCACGGTGGCCGATGGCCAGGTCGTGCCGACTTACTGCAATTACGGCCCCCTGTGGTGGCTGAAGGCGCCGCCCGCCGTGGGCGTGTCCGCGCCCGTGGCGCCAAAACCCGTACCGGCCCCGGCCACCACCGGCACTCCCGAAACCAAAGGCAAGCAAGCAAAATGAAATCACCCCAATTCAAGAGTAATGGCGACGTCGTCGCCGATGTCGTCATCGTCGGGACCGGCGTCGTCGGCGCCATGATGGCCGACCAGCTGGCCGCACAGGGTCACTCCGTGATCATGCTGGAAGCGGGCTTGCGCATCGAGCGGGGCCAAGCCGTGGAAAACTGGCGCAACATGCCGTTCGAGAACCGCGTCGGTTCCGACTTCCAGGGCCTGTATCCGCAGGCGGACAACGCGCCCGCGCCGCTGTATTTTCCAAAAAACAACTATGTGGAATTGTCCGGCCCCAGCGGCAGCAGTTTCCAGCAGGGCTACCTGCGCACGGTGGGCGGCACGACCTGGCACTGGGCTGCGTCGTGCTGGCGCCATTTGCCGTCCGACATGCGCATGAAAAGCGATTACGGGGTAGGGCGCGACTGGGCCATCTCCTACGATGAGCTGGAACCGTACTATTGCCGCGCCGAGCAGGAAATGGGCGTGGCCGGCCCCAACGATCCCGCGCTGCAGTCGCCCAGCGAGCGCAGCGCGCCGTATCCGATGGACATGGTGCCCTGGGGCTATGGCGACAAGCGCTTTGCCGAAGTGGTCAACCCGCACGGCTACCGTTCCGTGCCGATTCCGCAAGGCCGCTCGACGCGCCCATGGCAGGGACGCCCGACTTGCTGCGGCAATAACAATTGCCAGCCGATCTGCCCCATCGGCGCCATGTACAACGGCATCCACCACGTGGAGCGGGCCGAGCTGAAGGGCGCTGGTGTGCTGGCCGAGGCCGTCGTCTACCGCATTGACACGGACCACAACAACCGCGTGACGGCCGTGCACTGGTATGACGCGAAGAAACAGTCGCACATGGCGACCGGCAAGGCCTTCGTGATCGCCTGCAATGGCATCGAAACGCCCCGTTTGCTGCTGCTGGCGGCGAACCAGAACAATCCGAACGGCATCGCCAACAGTTCCGACCAGGTGGGCCGCAACATGATGGACCACTCGGGTTTCCACTGTACTTTCCTCGCCAATGAACCGATCTGGACGGGCCGCGGCCCGGCGCAGAGCAGCTGCCTGGTGGGGCCGCGCGATGGCGCCTTCCGCGCGCAGTATTCGGCCAACAAGATGATCTTGAACAATATCACCCGCGTTGGACCTGCTACCCAGCAATCCTTGAAGCTGGGCCTGGTGGGCAAGGATCTCGACGATGAAATCCGCCGCCGCGCCGCGTTCGGCGTGGACCTGTCGATCAGCCTGGAGCCGCTGCCGGAAGCGCACAACCGTTTGACCTTGAGCAAGACGCGCAAGGACCCGCTGGGCCTGGCCTGCCCGGACATCTACTATGACGTGGGCGACTATGTGCGCGATGGCGCGAAGGCCGCGCATGCGCAGCTGGAGCACATCGGCAAGCTGTTCGGCGCCGTGGAATTCCATATCACCGACAGCCTGAACGCGAATAACCACATCATGGGCGGCGTCATCATGGGTTCCAATCGCGCCGATTCCGTGGTCGACGGCAATTGCCGCGCCCACGATCACGCCAACCTGTGGCTGCCGGGCGGCGGCGCCATGCCGTCGGCCAGCGTCGTCAACACCACCCTCAGCATGGCCGCGCTCGGTTTGCGCGCGGCCGACGACATCGCCCGCACCCTGGCAAGGGAGGCAGCATGATGCGCCGCCTGTCCTTCGCTCTTGGCCTGGCCTTGCTGGCCGGCGGCGCCATCGCTGCCGTGCCTGCCTCGGCGCCGCCCGTCACCCTGACGCCGGACCGTCCCGCCGCGCCGGCGGCCGCCAAGCCCGATGCGCGCCTCGAGCGGGGCCGCTACCTGGCCATCGCGGCCGACTGCATGGCTTGCCATACGGCAGCGGGCGGCAAGCCGTACGCGGGCGGCTACGCCATCGATTCGCCCCTGGGCACGATTTACGCGACGAATATCACGCCTTCGAAACAAGGCGGCATCGGCCGCTACACGGAAGCCGACTTTGCGCGCGCGCTGCGCGAAGGCGTGCGCGCCGATGGCAGCCATCTGTATCCCGCCATGCCCTACACCAGCTATGCGCAGCTGACGGATGCGGACGTGGGCGACCTGTATTACTACTTCATGCAGGCCGTTCAACCTGTCGACGCTCCGGCGCGCCAGACGGCCTTGCCATTCCCGTTCAATGTGCGCTTGTCGATGCTGGGCTGGAATACCTTGTTCCTGGACAATAAACGCTTTGTGCCGGACCCCACGAAGAGCGCGCAGATCAACCGCGGCGCCTACCTGGCCGAAGGCTTGGCGCACTGCAGCGCCTGCCATACGCCGCGCAACGCGCTGATGGCGGAAATCGGCAGCCAGACCCTGGCGGGCGCGTCGCTCGGTTCCTGGCATGCGCCGAACATCACGTCCGACAAGGTCAGCGGCATCGGCGCGTGGACGGATGCGGAACTCACGGCTTACCTGAAGACGGGCCACGTGGAAGGCAAGGGGCAGGCGGCGGGCGGCATGGCCGAAGCCATCCAGAACAGCCTGCAGTTTTTGCGCGACGACGACGTGGCCGCCATCGTGGCCTGGCTGCGCACGGTGCCGCCCGTGCGCGCGCAGGGGCAGACGCAAGCTGCCTTCAGCCATGGCAGCGCCGCCAGCGAAGAGCCGCTGCTGCGCGGCATGGCCAGTTCCACCGAGCGCCATTCGCTTAACAGCGGCGCGATCCTGTTTTCCGGCTACTGCGCCAGCTGCCATTCGGCCAGCGGTGCCGGCAGCACGGGCCAGGCCTATCCCGCCCTGTTCAACAACACGGCGACGGGCGGTAGCACGCCGGCCAACCTGGTCTCGGCCATCTTGTTTGGCGTAGAGCGCAAGATCGAAGGGGAAGAGCATGAAGCGTTCATGCCCCGTTTCGACCAGCGTTCGTATGTGCAACCCTTGACGGACGAGCAGATCGCCGCTATCGCCAATTACGTGCTGAAGCAGTATGGCAATCCGGATGTGTCCGTCACGCCCGCGTATGTGGCGCAGGCGCGCAGCGGCGGCGAGAAACCCGTGCTGGCGCGGGCACAACCGTTTATGCTGCCGGGCGGCATCGTGGGAATCTTGCTGTTGATCGCGCTGTTTGTGTGGCTGCGCAGGCGCCGCCAGCGCAAGGAATAAGTACGCCTATCAAAACCTACTGCGCGTCGTAATTTGCGGTCTGCGATGCTCACTGTACCTTCGTACAGTTGCGCTTCTCAACCACAACTTCCTTCCGCTCGCTACGGTTTTGTTAGGCGTTATAAGTGTCGAAACGGCGGCGAATATGAACGTTGGGCGCAACTTGCAGTAAAATGCAGGCTGAAAAATGGTTACGAGCAATCGTAGCCATTTTTTATTCTGGCCCGATCCCGGCAATTGTTTTCGTCTTATTTGAAAATTGACAATGTCCCATTCCCTGCATCACCAATTTTTGCGTTTCGCCGCCGTCGGCGCTTCCGGCACGGCCGTGCAATACAGCGTGCTGTGGGGTGGCGTGGAATGGGCCGGCATCAGTGCCGCCGCCGCGTCCGGCATCGGCTACATCCTCGGTTCCATCGTCAACTACCTCCTCAATTACTTTTTCACGTTCAAGAGCGACAAGGGCCATGGCGAGGCGGCCAGCAAGTATTTCACCCTGCTGGGCATCGGCTGGTGCATCAATACGGGCCTGATGTGGCTGCTGGTACACCAGCTGGGCTGGTATTACTGGCTGGCGCAGGTGCTGGCGACGGGAATCGGGCTGGTCTGGAATTTCGCGGGCAGCCGCTGGTGGGCCTTCAAGCCGGCGGGCGCAGCGGGAAAGTAGTCATTTCGTCATAAAAAGAGGCGCACTGGCCACACGCAGGCGCCCGGTTTTACCAAAACAAGGGGTTAATCATGCAGTTCCTGGAACGCTATTTCAAACTGAAGGACAACGGAACCAATGTGCGCACGGAGCTGCTGGCCGGCCTGACCACGTTCCTGACGATGGCCTACATCATCTTCGTCAACCCGTCCATCCTCGGCGACGCGGGCATGCCGAAAGACTCCGTTTTTGTTGCCACCTGCCTGGCGGCCGCCATCGGCACCCTGATCATGGGTCTGTACGCGAACTACCCGATCGCGCTGGCGCCGGGCATGGGCTTGAATGCGTATTTCTCGTACACGGTGGTCAAGGGCATGGGCATGAGCTGGGAAGTGGCGCTGGGCGCCGTCTTCATTTCCGGCTGCCTGTTCATCCTGGTCAGCCTGTTCAAGGTGCGCGAGATGATCATCAACAGCATCCCGCCCGCGCTGCGCACGGCCATCACCGTCGGTATCGGCCTGTTCCTGGCGATCATTTCCCTGAAAAGCGCCGGCGTGGTGGTGTCTAACCCGGCCACCATCATCGCGCTGGGCGACTTGCACCAGGCGGCGCCCATCCTGGCCATCCTCGGCTTTTTCATCATCGTCGCGCTGGACCGCCTGAAAGTGCCGGGCGCCATCCTGATCGGCATCCTCACCATCACCGTTGCCAGCTTCTTCTTTGGCGGCAACCAGTTCAACGGCATCGTTTCGACGCCGCCCGCCATCGAGCCGACCTTGTTCAAGCTCGACATCATGGGCGCGCTGTCGATCGGCATCGTCAACGTGGTGCTGGTATTTTTCCTGGTGGAATTGTTCGATGCGACGGGCACCCTGATGGGCGTGGCCAACCGCGCCGGCTTGTTAAAAGACGGCAAGATGGAACGCATGAACAAGGCCTTGCTGGCCGACAGCACGGCGATCGCGGCAGGCGCCTGCCTGGGGACGTCGAGCACCACGGCCTTCGTGGAAAGCGCTGCCGGCGTGCAAGCGGGCGGCCGCACGGGCTTGACGGCCGTGGCCGTTGCATTGCTGTTCCTGGGCAGCCTGTTCTTCGCCCCGCTGGCGCACACGGTGCCGCCGTACGCGACGGCGCCGGCGCTGCTGTACGTGGCGTGCCTGATGCTGCGCGAACTGACTTTCATCGACTGGGATGACAGCACGGAAAGCATTCCTGCCGCCATCACGGCCTTGATGATGCCCTTTACGTATTCCGTGGCCAGCGGCGTTGCGTTCGGCTTCATCACCTATGCGGTATTGAAACTGTTGACGGGCAAGGGCAAGCAAGTGTCCGTGGTGGCTTACATCATCGCCGCCATCTTCCTGTTCAAGTTTATCTACCTGGGCGAATAGCGGGGAGGGCAGGGCCGGAGCCGCGCGTCCGGTACTGCTATCGAAAAAGCGGCAATCGCAAAAAGGCCGCCCGTGCATCCGCAGGGGCGGCCTTTTTTGATGACGGGGCCTACATCAGCAGCGCGGCCACCAGGTCTTTCCTGTCGTCGCTGGCGCTGCCGTCGAAGCGCAAGGCCGCTTCCACGTGCGACAGGTGCTCGACCATCAGGCGCGCCGCCAGGTCCGCGTCGCCGTTGCGCGCCGCCTCGAGAAAGCGGCCGTGTTCGTCGTACGAGCAGGCGGCGGCATGGCCGGACTGGTACAGCATGGTGATGAGCGAGCTGCGGCCCACCAGTTCGCGCACGATGTCGCGCAGGACGGCGTTGCCGGCGATATCGGCCAGCAAGACGTGGAAGTCGCCCAGCAGTTGCGAACGCAGCGGCGTCGCTTGCGCCAGCGCCAGGCGTTCCGCCTTCAGGTGGCGCTCCAGCATCCGGTAGTCGGCAGGCTTGGCCCGCGCGACGAATTCGCGCGCCAGGGCCGCTTCGATGACGCGCCGCGCGGCAAAGATGTCGCGCGCCTCCGCCTCGGTCGGCTGGCTGACGAAGGCGCCCTTGTCGGGCACCATGCGGATCAGTTTATCTTTCGAAAGAATGAGCAGGGCGGCGCGGATCTTGGTGCGGCTGACGCCATACAGCCGGCACAGCGCTTCTTCGCGCAGCCGGGTGCCGGGCGGCAATTGGCGCGCCACGATGGCGGCCGCCATATGCTCGGCAATTTCCGCCGAGCTGTCGCCGCTGCCGGGTTTGTCCACCAGGGTTGCGCTTGATTCTGTCATGTCGGGTGAGAGCAGTAAGCCAGGGGCAAGGTGAGCTTGCAAGCGCATGTCCGCGCGGCGGCGTGGTTGACGCCCCGTTGCCGGCATGCCGTTGTGCGCCTTCCATATCGGCAAGGCCTGGCTATTCTACTATCTTGCGTGGCACCGCGCAGACGGGCGCAGCCATCTGGCGAGGCTGGCTCGCCGGTAGCCTGTTTTGCTGCTCATGCAGCAACCATGTCGTAACGACTGGACATGGGAAATTTTGACGTATATAATTCGGCCTCCTTTCCCTGATAGCTCAGTTGGTAGAGCGACGGACTGTTAATCCGCAGGTCCCTGGTTCGAGTCCAGGTCGGGGAGCCAGAACAAGCAGCAGCAAAGGGCCACGTGGCAACACGTGGCCCTTTTGTCATGCGCGCACGGTTTCCGTTCACGCTGGCCATGCCGTGTTAGCGGCGTGCGCGACGCCGGCCCGCTGCTGGCAGGGGGCGCGCAGTGTTTCCCGGATCAGGGATCGACAAACACGTCGAAACGCACCTTGAGCGGGCTGCCCCACGAGATTTCCACCCAGGCCCGGAAGCCGCCGTTGTATGGCGCAATGTTGTACACGGCCATGCGGGCGGCGCCAATGAAACGATCCTGGGCAGTGGCGCCGTATTCGCTGATGTTGAGGAAGACGCGCGAATTGGCTTTCACGTTGGCATTGGCGAAGTTGACCGAAGGATGCACGCCGTTGGCCGTCCACGTGTAGTAGGTGGTGAAGGCGGCGGGGCTCAGGTTCAAGTCCTGCGCGGCCGCGCCTTTGGCGCTTTGGCCTTCCTGTTCCATCGGCAGCTCGGTTTCTTCCAGTGCCAGGTTGCTGCCGGTGCGATGTTCTACTTTCATTTCCATGATGTACTCCTGATCGATAGTTTGGACGCCGCGCCTGTCGTCGTGCGGCAAGACGCCCTATCTGTTGCCGTGACGGCCAGTGTCACGTCCTGGCTGATAAGGTAGCCGCCTGCTCCATGCTGTGGGAGTAAGCTATTCTAGGCAAACGCGCGGGCAAAAAGGGGGCGGCGCCACCGGAAAAACGGCGCTCGCTTGTGCTGGCGCAAACACCTTGCAGGCAGGCGGCAAGATCTTTTCCCGCAGGCTATTTTTACGGGGCGCCACGCATGCCGCGCAGGACAATGGCACAATAGGCCCAGCCGACCTGCCGATGCGGAACCCGTTGCGAGCCTAGCCCATGCCGATACTGAACCTGAGTGCCGAAACCGATATCTATTACGAATTGATCGAAGGCGACCCCGCCAAGCCCTGCCTGGTATTCCTGCACGAGGGACTCGGTTGCTGCGCGATGTGGAAAGACTTCCCTGCGCAGCTATGCCAGGCGACGGGGTGCCGCGGCTTGCTGTACGACCGCCACGGCTATGGGCAGTCGTCGCCGCTGGCGGCGCGCCGGCAGCTCCATTATTTGCACGACTATGCGCTGTGCGAGCTGCCGCAAGTGCTGGCGGCACTGCTGCCGGGACAGGATCATTTTCTCGTCGGCCATTCCGATGGCGGCAGCATCGCCCTGATCTATGCGGCGCAGCAGCCGCCGCGCTTGCGCGGCATCATCACCGAAGCGGCGCACGTGTTTGTCGAGGGCATCACGCTCGAGGGCATCCGCGTGGCGGACGCGGCGTTTGGCGCGGGCAAGCTGCGCGCGCTGGCGAAATACCATGGCGACAAGACGGAGACCATCTTCAAGGCCTGGTCGGATACTTGGCTCAGCTATGGTTTCCAGTTCTGGAACATCGAGTACCTGCTGCCTTCCGTCGAATGCCCGGCGCTGGTGGTGCAGGGCAGCGAGGACCAGTACGGCAGCGCGGCCCAGGTCGACACGATCGTGGCGCAGGCGCTCAACGCCGTGCCCGCCATGGTCGAGCAGTGCGGCCATACGCCGCACCAGGAGCAGCCGCAGGCATTGCTGGCGTTGATGGAAGGCTTTTTGCAGGGCCGCATGGAGGCGGCCACGCATCCGAGACACACATGAGTTCCTCAATGGCAGGCGGGATCGCTGTCCCAGCGGCCCGAGCAGATGCGCGAGCGGCACAGCATGCCTTCGATCAAGCCCAGCTGCTTGCAGCGCCGTAACAGTTCCGCCGTTTCCTGTTCCTGCTCCTGTTCCTGCCTGCGCAGCACCACGTCGCGCACGGGCGCTGCCGTGCCTTCTTGCCGGTGCGCATGGGCCACCATCGCCGTCAGCAAGGCGACGTCGCTGTCGCCGGGCGCGCCAGCCGGCCGCGTCCCCTGTGGCCGCGCGGCCGCCTGGCGCACGGGCGGCGGCGTCTTGCGCGGCGCGCTCGCGGCCGTCGCCTCGGGCAAGGGCGGTGCCGCCGTATTGACGATGGTGGCCGCCTGCGCCGCCCGTGGCGGCACCGTTGGCCCCGGCATTGCGGGCGGCGCCATGGCCGTGGCGGGCGCTGCCGGCCGGGGCCGCGGCAAGACCTCCGTATCGTAGGCGAACACGGCCGTGACCAGCACCGCCAGGCACAGCGCGCCGGCGGCCCCGTGCCGCCAGCCGGGACGCCAGCGCAGGGCCGGCATGGCTGCGGGCGCGGCAACGCCGTGTTCGAGCTGCGACAGGATGCCCTTGCCTTCGATGCGCGCGCCAGCCGCGCCGGCCTTGCCCAGCAGGTCGGGACCGCGCGCCTGGCCATCCCCGGTTTTCAGTAAAGACAAAATATCACCTCCGCAGTGGATCAAATTCGACTGACCTTGATGTAAACCGCGCTCATGCGGGCCGCGGACGCCTACGATCTAGCGATACCGCCGAGCACGCTGCCCGGCCCCGGCTATTCCCCTTACGGAGCGCCCCATGTTCGTCGCCCTGGTCCTGATGTATTTCTTGCTCGCCTGTTTTGCCTGCTGGCTGCTGCTGTTTCCCGGCGGCCGCGCCATCGTGCAGCACACGCTCGTCAACCTGGGCTGGCGCATGCAGCGGCGCGCGCAGCACTGGAAGGGCGGCAGCGGCGCGCAGTGGCAGCGCGTGCAACGTTACACGGGCTCGGGCATGGCGCGCGCCTGGCAACTGCTGTGGCGGCACCGCTGGCTGAGCCTGGCGGGCAGCGTGCTGGTCATCGTGCCGCCGCTGCTGGCCTGGCTGTCCAGCGACCGCATCGCCCTGCGCGGCTATGCCGACCAGCAACACGTCATCAATGACCAGGTCAGCGACTTGCTGAAAGGCGAGCAGCTGGTGCCGCCGCCGGCCTTGCCGCCGCTGCTGTTTTCCACGGCAGAAGTGACGCAGTTGCGCCCGCTGCTGGGCGGCGCCAGCCGCAACTGGCAATTGCTCGACCACGATTTCGCGCAGCGTTTGCTGCTGGTCTTCAAGATCATGAAGGACGTGCATGGCTACGACATGGTCTTGCTGGAAGGCTATCGCAGTCCCGCGCGCCAGGACCAACTGGCGGCGGCCGGCCCGAACGTGACGAACGCGAGGGCGTTTCAAAGCTATCACCAGTATGGCCTGGCGGCCGATTGCGCATTCATGCATGAAGGAAAGCTCATCATTTCTGAAAAAAATGCTTGGGCCATGCGCGGCTACCGTTTATATGGCGTGACGGCCGAATCGGTGGGTCTGCGCTGGGGCGGGCGCTGGACCATGATGGACTTCGGCCACACGGAATTGCCGCAACCGCGCGTGCTGGGCAAGTAAGCCGCGCCAGCCATTCTAGCGCCGCGCGGCGGCCGGATTTTCACAGCTGCAAGCTTGCTTGCGCAGCGTCAAGGGTGCAGCGGCGCCTGCCGCGCGCTGGCGCCTGGTACTTGTCATATGTCAACAATGGCGCGCCGCATTGCTGTCAGCATGGGCCGACTCCGCCTCGCTGCGCGGCGGCGTTCCTCCTGCTTTGCGACCTCACCCTGGGCTCATCATGCTGCGACGAATCTGGCATTTCCTCACCGACAGCCGCAATCTGACCATCCTTGGCTTCGTGGCGCTGGCCGTGTTCCTGTACCTGGGCGCCGAAGTGCTGGAAGTGGCGCTGATCTGGGCGCTGGCCTTGCTGTTGCTGGCCTTTGTCACCTGGCTGGGCCTGTGGCTGTGGCGCCGGCGCCGCGCGCGGCGCGATGCGCAGGCGCTGGGCCAGGCCATCCTCAACGAGGCCGAGATCGCCGCCGCGCAAGCGGCCTCGGCGTCGACGGCCAGCAGCACGCAGCAGGGCGAACTGGGCGCCGTGCGCACGGGCATGCTGGCCGCCATCGAGACCATCAAGACGTCCAAGCTGGGCATCAAGTCGGGCGCCGCCGCCCTGTATGAATTACCGTGGTACATGATCATCGGCAATCCGGCCGCCGGCAAGAGCAGCGCCATCCTGCATTCGGGACTGCAGTTTCCCTTCGCCGACGGCAAGATCGTGCAAGGCGTGGGCGGCACGCGCAACTGCGACTGGTTTTTCACCACGGACGGCATCGTGCTCGACACGGCGGGACGCTATTCCGTCGTCGACGAGCACCGCGGCGAGTGGTTCGGCTTTCTCGACCTGCTGAAAAAATACCGGCGCAAGGCGCCCATCAACGGCATCCTCATCGCCGTCAGCATCGCCGAACTGCGCGGCGACCCCGATGTCGGCATGCAACTGGCGCGCAGCCTGCGCAAGCGCGTGCAGGACGTCATCGAACGCCTGGAAGTGTTCGCGCCCCTGTATATCGTGTTTACCAAGGCGGACTTGATCGCCGGCTTCGCGGAGTTTTTCGCGGATGCCGAACGCAGCGAGCGCGAACGCGTCTGGGGCGCCACCATGCCTTACCAGCGCAAGCTGCCGACGGCCGACCTGCTGGCGTTCTTCGACCAGGGTTTCGATGAATTGCACGACGGCTTGACGGAGCTGAGCCTGGCCAACATGGCGCACCGGCAACGCAAGACGATGGCGCCCGGCGTCTTCACCTTTCCGCTCGAATTCGCCGCCATCAAGCCGGCCCTGCGCGCCTTCATCGCCACCCTGTTCGAGGAAAACCCGTTCCAGTTCCAGCCCGTGTTCCGCGGCTTTTACTTTACCAGCGCGCTGCAGGAGGGCGAGCCCGTCAGTGCTTCCTCGCAGCAGGTGGCGCGCCGCTTCGACCTGGCGTTCGCGCCGGCCCCGGCCACGGTGCCATCGGGTGCGCGCCAGCATGGCTATTTCCTGCTGGAGCTGTTCCGCAAGGTCATTTTTGCCGACAAGCACCTGGTGGCCAACTATGCCAACCGCGCCAGGCTGCGCTTCAAATATGCCGTGTTCTTTGCCGCCACGGTGTCGCTGGGCGCCTGCCTGGGCGGCTGGAGCTGGTCTTACCTGGGCAACCGGCAACTGGTGGCCAACGTCGAGGCCGATCTGAACAAAGTGGTGAAGCTGCAGGAGCGGCGCCTGGACTTGCAGTCGCGCCTGGAAGCGCTGGAGATCTTGCAGGACCGCATCGAGCAGCTGGAAGCGTACCGCACGCAACGGCCCTGGTCCTTGCGCCTGGGCCTGTACCAGGGGGATTTGCTCGAACGCAAGCTGCGCGAAGAGTACTTTTCCGGCGCGCGCCAGGTCATGCTCACCCCCGTGGCGGGCGCGCTGGAAGCCCTGCTGTTTGAAATGAACGCCAGCGCCGACCAGTTGCAGCCCACGGCGCGCACCCCGCAGACGCCGGCCGCCGCTTCCGTCACGCCTTCCGCCGCGGCGCGCGGCGTGCAGTACCAGGCGGCCAGCGCGACGAACGTGGAAGATGCCTACAATGCGCTGAAAACCTATCTGATGCTGGCCGATAAGTCGCATGCGGAAAGCAGCCACCTGAACGACCAGCTGACGCGCTTCTGGCGCGGCTGGCTGGAGGGGAATCGGGGCGCCATGCCGCGCGAACAGATGATACGCAGCGCCGAACGGCTGCTGACGTTTTACCTGGCGCAGGTCGGCGACCCGTCCTGGCCGCGCATCGAGCAAAAGCTGGCGCTGGTCGACCAGGCGCGCGAAAACCTGCGCCGCGTGGTGCGCGGCATGCCGGCGCGCGAGCGCGTGTATGCAGACGTCAAGGCGCGCGCCTCGACGCGCTTTCCCGGCATGACGGTGGCGCGCATCGTCGGCGAACAGGATCAGTCGCTGCTGGCGGGCAGTCACGCCGTCTCCGGCGCCTTTACGCGCCAGGCGTGGGAAAAGTTCGTCGAAGGCGCGTTTCGCGACGCCGCCAACCGCGAGCTGCAAAGCGCCGACTGGGTGCTGAAAAGCGCCACCACCGACGACCTGACCCTGGAAGGCAGTCCGGAGCAGATCGAGAAAAACCTGGTGGCCATGTACAAGGCCGATTACGCGCGCGAGTGGCAAAAATTCGTGCAGGGCGTCGCCGTCGCCGACCTGAAAGGCTTCGACGGCGCCGTGCAGGCGATGAACCGCCTGGGCGACCCGCAGTCGTCGCCGGTCGCCAAGCTGCTGACGACGATTTACGAGGAAACCTCGTGGGACAACCCGGCGCTGCAAAACGCCCAGTTGCGCAAGGCCGAGCGGGGCCTCGTTGCCTGGTTCAAGGAAACCGTGCTGCGCCGCGCGCCGTCGCAACTGACGTCCAGTCCCGGTCTCAATGCGCAGCTCGACCCGGCCCGCCTGGACAAGCCCATGGGCCCCGTGGGCCGCGAATTTGCCGGCGTGGGCAAGCTGGTGGCGGCCAGGGACAACAATGCGTCCCTGATGCGCGCCTACCTGGAAGCGCTGTCGAAACTGCGCAGCCGCTTGAACCAGTTGAAGAACCAGGGCGATCCCGGGCCGGGCGCGCGCCAGTTCATGCAGCAGACCCTGGAAGGCAGCGGTTCCGAACTGGCCGACGCCCTGAAACTGGTCGACGAGCAGCTGCTCACGGGGATGAGCGACGCGCAAAAGCAGGCCATTCGTCCCATCCTCGTGCGCCCGCTGATGCAGACCTTTGCCGTCATCGTCGCGCCGGCCGAACTCGATATCAACAAGACCTGGGCGGCGCAAGTGTATGAGCCGTTCCAGAAATCGCTGGCGAACAAATATCCGTTCGCGCCCACGGCGCGCATCGAGGCGAGCAACCTGGAGATCGGCCAGTTCTTCGGCCCGGAAGGCCTGGTGGCGAAATTCGTCACGACGTCCATGGGACCGCTGGTGGTGCGGCGCGGCGACGTGCTGGCGCCGCGCACCTGGGCCGACATGGGCATCAGCCTGTCGCCGCAGGTGGTGGCGCGCTTTCCCGGCTGGATCGCGCCGCTGGGCGCCGGCGGCGTGGCGGCCACCTCGACGGCGGCGCAAACCGTCTTCCAGATCCAGCCATCGCCCGCGCCTGGCACGCTGGAATACACGGTGGAGATCGACGGCCAGCAGCTACGCTACCGCAACACCCCGGCGCAGTGGACGAACATGGTGCATCCGGGCCCGCAGGGCGCGGCGGGGGGGCAGGGGGCGCGCATCACGGCCGTCACCTTCGACGGGCGCACGGTGGAACTGTTCAACGAGCCGGGCCAGTTCGGCTTGAAGCGCATGATCGATGCGGCAGCCAAGAAGCGCAAGGATGGCGGCGTGTTCGAACTGCGCTGGGCGCGCGGCGAGGTGGCCGTGGCGGTGGACCTGAAGATAACCAGCAGCGCCGAGACGGCGGGCGCCGTCGCGGGCGGGACTGCGGCGCTGCAGGAGCAGGGCTTTCGCGGCATGCAGCTGCCCGAGACCATCGTCGGCGCGCCCGCTGTTCCTGCCGCGCCCGCGCCGGCGATGGCCGCCGCTCCGGCCGTTGCCGTAGCCGCAGCGGGAGTGGCGCCATGATGCGCGCGCAACAGCAGGTGCGTCTCGGCTATTTTGGCAAGATCCCCGCGCGCGGCGATTTCATCAAGGCTTGCGATAATCACGCGCTGGTGCAGCTGCTCGACGACTGGCTGGCGCAGGTCATGACGGCACTGACGGTGGAGCCGCGCTGGAAGCTCAATTACGACGCCTTGCCGCCGCTGCGCTTTGCCTTCGTCGGCACGCGCAGCCGGCGCGCCATCGCCGGGCGCCTGGAAGCGAGCAGCGACCAGTCGCTGCGGCGCTTTCCCTTCATGGCCATGGGCGCGCTGGAAGTCGATGACGCGGAAGCCTTTGTCGCCTGCAGCCCGCTGGTGCTGGCGCCCCTGTGGCAGCGCGTGGAGCAGCTGTCGCAAGGCATCGTGGCCAGCGCCGAACCGTTGCCGGCCCTGCTGGCGCTGGCCGGCAACGTGGTCGACATCGAGCCGGCCGCGCCGTGCCATGCGGCGCGCCTGGCCGCCTTTTTGCAGGCGCAGACGCTGCATGGCCTGCAATCGATGCTGGCTTCGCCCGCGTTTCCCGTGACGGTGCGCGAATTGCTGCTGGGCCTGGGCCTGCTGCTGCGGCCCGTGCGCCAGAGCGGCTTGCCGCGCCTGGAGAAAAGCCTGGTGCTGCCGCTGCCGCAGGACGCGCAGCTGCGCGAACTGGTGGCCAGCTTCTGGTTGCACCTGATCGCGCCCTTCCTGCGCCAGGCCGACTTCGAACTGGCGCTGTTCTTTTCCCACCTCGACGAGGCGCCCGTGCTGGTGATCGGCTTTTGCGGCGCCGACCCGCACGGCTTGCGCGCGCTGATCGATCCGCAGGCCGGCAGCGAACGGCTGATCGTCTTCGACCAGCTCGACTGGGTCGAGGAGCAGCTGGGACACGATGCGGCGCTGCGCCAGTTTTCCGCCTGCCTGCAGCAGGAGCAGCTGTCGCTGCGCTCGGCCTGCGCCATGTTTGCCGATACCTTTGCCTGAAGGATTGCGATGAAATCTCCCGTCATTTTTCTGCTGCCGCTGCTGCTTGCGGCCCCCTCTTGCCACGCCCAGGCGCAGGCGCCCCAGACGCCGATGCCGGGGCAGATCCTCGTCACGGGCACCCTGGCCGACGAGACGGGCAAGGCGGCCGTGCTGGCCCGCCTGCGCGAACTGTATGGCGCCGAGCGCGTGGTCGACCAGATCGCCATCGGCAACGTGGCCGTGCCGGCCAACTGGAACGGCTACGTGCAAAAGCTGATCGCGCCGAACCTGAAGCTCATTTCACGGGGACAGATCAGCATCGACGGCAACAACGTCAGCGTGCGCGGCGAAGTGGCGAACGAGGCGCAGCGCCAGCAGATCGCCAGCGACATCGCCACCAGCCTCAATCCCACCTACATCGTCAACAATGGCTTGCGGGTCAAGGCGGCCGAGGCCGAGCAAGGCTTGCTCGATGCGGCGCTGGACAAACGCATCATCGAATTCGACAGCGGCAAGGCGTCCATCACGCCGGCCGGCCTGGCCATCCTCGACGAGATGGCGGCCGCCATGCTCAGGCTGCGGGGCCGCAAGGTGGAGGTGATCGGCCACACGGACGACACGGGCCTGCGCGCCAGCAATGTGGCCCTGAGCCAGGCGCGCGCCGAAGCCGTGCGCGCCTACCTGGCCGGCAAGGGTGTCGTCGCCGATACGGTGCTGGTGTCGGGCCAGGGGCCGGACCGCCCCGTGGCCAGCAACGCCACGGCCGATGGCCGGGCGAGAAACCGGCGCATCGAGTTCCGTATTGCGCAATGATCCGCGCGCAATGATCAGGGCAGTGTGATCGTGAGGTGCGCGGGGCGGGGCGCCAGCTTGACCAGGTCCGCATACGCGGCCAGGGTTGTTTGCGTGCCGCGCGTCAGATGCGTTTTCAGGCCCAGGTAGGCGCAGATGGCCAGCAGGGCGAAAAAGCTCGACAGCACCCACAGCGGCACGTCGCTGCCGCGTTTGTTGACCACCTGGTCGGGGCGTTCCGCGCGCGGCGCGAAGCCGCGGCTCTTGCCCTTGATGTGGGCGATTTCATCGCCCAGGCGCGCCGTCAGGTAGCTGAGTTTTTCGCCGCCGTCGATCGCATACTTGCCCTGGAATCCCAGCAACAGGCACATATGGAAGACCTGCAGCGCCTGCACGCGCATGGCGCCCTTGCCGCGCAGGGCGTCGAGGCGGTCGAAAAAATGTTCGCCGGCCAGCTGGTCACCGAAGATCAGCAGCTGCAGCGGGCGCCGCTCCCACTGCTTGCGCAGCGTGAAGGGCGAGGCCAGGATGATTTCATCGACGGCCGCGCAGAATGCATATTTGGCCGCCTCGATATCGTCGCCGTCGGCGCGGATCTTTTTCGCCTCGCGTTCGAAGTCGTCGAGGAAGGCCGTGATGCGGTCCATGAAGCCTTGCTCGTCGCCGGGCGCCGAACCGTGCTTCAGCATGAACAGCATGTAAAAGCCTTCATGCATCAGGTCCAGCAGGGCGCTGCCGGCATGCCGGGCGCCGGCAGGGGCGGGGCCGCGTGGTCCCAGCAGGGAAGGCGCCGCGCGCCGTTCGATGAGCTGGCTCATGCCGTCACCGCGATCAGTTCCAGCTGCAGGTCGCGTATGCCGGCCGGCACGTACACGGAAATCGATTGCGCCTTGAGCATCTGCTCGTACAGCGCGCCGCGGTTTTCAATCGCAAAATAATAGGTGTCGGGCCGCACGGGGATGGCCGCCGGCACTTGCGGCGCATGCGACAATTTCAGGCCGGGCATGGCCGTGAGCACGCATTTTTCCACGTCGTCGGGCGCGCCCACCTTCACGCGCAGCGGCACCACGTCGACCAGTTCGATGGCCGGCATGGCGGCGCGGATCGCCAGGTACAAGGTGGTGTGCTGGTCGATCTTGCCCGAATCGAGCTTGCCCAGGTAGTACGACGGCTGTTCTTCCAGCAGGGCGATGGAAAAATACTTCGACGAGATGACGGTGTCGAGCAGTTCGCGGATGATGCCGTCGATGGCGTCGAAGCAGGCGCCCGGCTGCGCGTGGTCGTAGGCGGGCAGGCTGGCCAGCGTGTAATGCTTGGAGTAGCTGAGCAGGCCGCCCGCCAGGCCCAGCAGCGCTTCGTACAGGCGCTCCGGATGCAGGGCCGGATGGCGCACGTAATGCATCAGCGCCGCGGCGGCCGTGCTGACCGTGTGCAGCAGCCAGAACGAGGACACGTCGCCGGAGCGGAACTCGATCACGTTGCGGCTCGGTTCCCGGTGGTGGCCGTGCAGCGCGCTCACCTTCGCCTGCAAGGCGTCGAGCAGGTGTTCCAGCACGCCCCGCAGGCGCGGCGCGCCGGCGATCGCCAGGCTGGGCGCCATGAACGAGGGCACGGGCTCGAAGCCGCCCGACACCGTGCGCCGCAGGGCGATCAGCGGCAGGCAGTCGTAGGAGCCGCGCGCCTCGCTGTCGGGAATCAGGCGCACGCTCTTCTTCAGGTAGGCCACGTCGGCCACGGCGGACTCCGTGAACAGGTCGGGCGTGGCGCGCAGCGCGTGCGCAAAGCGCGTGGCCGCCGGCGTGCCCGCCGTTGTCGCCTGCGCCGTGTAGTTCATGCCTTCGCCGTTGAGGATGGGCAGCGCCGCGTAATACGTCACTTCCTGCACCGCCGGCGGCAGCGCTTCCAGGTCCACCGGCGGGGGCAGGGTATCGCTGCCCGTTGCGCCGTCGCCCAGCGCCTCGAACACTTCGCCGTCGCGGAAGATCGCCGACAGGGCTTGCAGGCGCAAGGTGCCCGTCTTCAGCGCCGCCAGGTCCCACTCCATGTGCGCCACGCCCCACAGGTAGGGATGCAGCGCGCTGGCCGTGTGATGCAGGCGCGCTTCGTGATATTGATCCTGGCGCTGGAAATGCTGCGGCCGCAGGAACAGGCCCTCTCCCCACAAGATTTTCGCTGCCATGCCCATTGCGTTTCTCCTTGAATGTGTGGCGTGCCGCTGCCGCCGCTGCTGCGTTAGCGGCAGCGCAGGGTGGACAGCGGCGCCATGCCGTCGTCCATGCCGGCCACGCTGAGCGCGCAGGCGTGCAGGCCGACGGTGATGCCGCCGCGTTCCGCGTCGGCGGCGGCAAAGGTGGCGCGCCAGCGCTGCGCCGCAGGCGCGCGGAACAGGGCCACGACGCCGATGAAATACGCTTCCTTGCTGACTTTCTCTTGCACCTCGTAGCGCTGGCCCGGCACCAGCAGCACTTCCTTCACTTCCATCAGGTCGGCGCCCAGCGCCGTCTTTTCGCGCTGCGTGTCGAGGAAGCTGTCGTACGGCGCCTGCTCGAAGGCGGCGCTCTGGCGCAGCTTGTAGATGCGCGCAACCAGCGCCAGCGGCCGGCCTTCGGCATCCGTGTTGAGGCGCTGCGCCGCATGCAGGCGGATGCTGACGTTGCGCGGCGGCTTTTGCGCGTCGGGCAGTTCGGGCGGCGGCTTGGCCGCGCCGGCCATCTGCAGCGCCGCGTTGGCCAGGGTGCCGATGGTGCCGCCCGCGCAGCCGGCCAGCGGCAATGCCAGCAGCAGTAGCGCGGCGGTGCGGGCCAGGCGGCGGAGCGGGGCGTCAAATGGCATGGCTGCTCTTTGCAAAAAATGGTGCGTGGAAATGAAAGTGCTGCAGTCATTTAAACGCATGCAGGGACGACCCGCTTGCGCTGGCGCAAAATCGGTCAGCGATCAAGACAATTACTGCGCCAGATCAGGTTTCATGTCGCTGTTCGCGGCTGTGATGTGGAACTTCTTCTTTGCTGATTAATCTCAATCTGGCAAAAAAATTGGCGATCAATAATGGCCTCCACCAAGGCGCCGCCCATCTTTCCCAGCGGTAGCGTCCTCCACGTGAAGGAATGCCCCGATGAAGCCAGCCACCGTGTTGCCCCGTATTGCCTGCCTCGCCAGCGCCTTGCTGCTGGCCGCCTGTGCCTCGCCGGACCAGCCGGCGCCGAAGAAACCTGCCGCGCCGACCCTGGCGCAAGTGATGAGCGACGCCGATGCGGCGGCGCGCGCCGGCCAGTACGAGCGGGCCATGACCCTGCTCAAGGGCGGCAGCAGCAGCTACCCGGCCGACAAGGCGCCGTGGCTGCAAATGGCGCAGATGAAGTTCGACCGCGGCCAGTACGGCGACGCCATCGGCCATGCGCTCGAAGCGCTGGAGCGCGACCCGGACGACAAGGTCGCCAACAGCATCGTCGCCGTCAGCGGCTTGCGCCTGTCCGGCAAGGCGCTGGCCGACCTGTCGCGGCAAAACAATCTGAACGGCTCGTTGCGCTCGGAAGCGCAGGACCTGGCCAAGCTGCTGCGCGCGAGCATCGGCGAAGACGTGCTGGTGCCGCCGGCCAAGCGTCCGCCGGCGGCCGGCAAGCGCGCCGCCGGTTCCGGCACGCCGGCGGCGAAGGGCGCGGCGCAAGGCAGCGCGGCCGACCCGTTCAGCGGCCTGAAATAAGCCGGCATCCCCACCATCCCCTTGCAAAGGAAGCGACATGCCCAAGTCCGACAGCGTGCAAAAACGCCTGAAGCAGATACGCGCGCCGCGCGTGCAAATGACCTACGACGTCGAAATCGGCGACGCGATTGAAAACAAGGAGCTGCCCTTCGTGGTCGGCGTGCTGGGCGACTTTGGCGGCAATCCGGACAGCGAAAAAAAGCGCCTGAAGGACCGCAAGTTCGTCGCCCTCGACCGCGACAACTTCGACGAAGTGCTGGCCGGCGTGGAGCCGGTGGCCCGTTTCTCCGTGCCGAACCGCCTCGGCGAGGCGGGCGGCACGTTTGCCGTCGACCTGCACTTCCGCTCGATGGACGACTTCCGCCCGGAATCGGTGGTGCGCCAGGTCGACCCCTTGCGCAAGCTGCTCGAGGCGCGCACCAAGCTGGCCGACCTGCGCAACAAGCTGGCCGGCAACGACAAGCTGGAAGACTTGCTGACGGAAGTGCTGAACAACACGGACAGCCTGGCCACCCTGAAACCGCAGTTCCCAGCGCAGGAGGATTGAGATGAGCGCCCAGGCAGAAGCCCCAGAATCCCTCGCTGTATCCGCACCCGATGCGCCGGCCGCCACCGACTTGTTGGACCAGATCGTCGAGCAAAGCCGCGTCGCCAAGTCCGGCGCCGAACATGCGCGCGCGCGCGACCTGATCTCGGAACTGGTGGCGCAGGTGCTCGACGGCACGGTGCTGATGTCCAGCAGCCTGTCGGCCACGCTGGATGCGCGCGTGGCGGAAATCGACCGCCTCATTTCCGCCCAGCTCAGCGAAATCATGCACGCGGCGCCGTTCCAGCAGCTCGAACAAAGCTGGACGGGACTGCGCTACCTGGTCGGCAATTCCGATACGGGCACGCGCCTGCAGATCCGCATGTTCAACGCCACCAAGCGCGAACTGGTGAAGGATTTCCAGGCCGCGCTGGAGTTCGACCAGAGCAGCATGTTCAAGAAGGTGTATGAAGAGGAATTCGGCACCTTCGGCGGCGCGCCGTTCGCCGCGCTGCTGGGCGACTTCGCCATTTCGCGCCAGCCGGAAGACATGTATTTCGTCGAACAGATGTCGCACATCGCCGCCGCCGCGCATGCGCCGTTCATCGCTTCGGCCGCGCCGGAACTGTTTGGCCTGGAAAGCTACGGCGACCTGGGCAAGCCGCGCGACCTGGCCAAGGTCTTCGACACCATCGAGTACGCGAAATGGAAAGCCTTCCGCGAATCCGAGGATGCGCGCTATGTGGGCCTGACCTTGCCCCGCTTCCTGGGCCGGTTGCCGTTCAATCCCGTCGACGGCACCACGGTGGAAGGTTTCAATTTTGTTGAGGAAGTCGACGGCAGCGACCATCACAAATACCTGTGGTGTAACGCCGCGTATGCGTTCGGCTGCAAGCTGACGCGCGCCTTTGCCGACTACGGCTGGTGCGCCGCCATCCGCGGCGTGGAGGGCGGCGGCTTGGTGGACGACCTGCCGACCCACACCTTCAAGACGGACGAGGGCGACGTGGCCCTGAAATGCCCGGCCGAAGTGGCGATCACTGACCGCCGCGAAAAGGAATTGAGCGACCTGGGTTTCATCTCGCTGGTGCACTGCAAGAACACGGCGTATGCGGCGTTCTTCGGCGCGCAATCGGCGCAGAAAAGCCGCAAGTACAACAGCGACGCGGCCAATGCGAACGCGGTGCTGTCGTCGCAGCTGCAGTACATCTTTGCCGTCTCGCGCATCGCCCATTACATGAAGGCCATGATGCGCGACAAGATCGGCAGCTTTGCCGCCGCCTCCAACGTGGAGGATTTTTTGAACCGCTGGCTGATGCAGTACGTGCTGCTCGACGATAACGCCAGCCAGGAACAGAAGGCGCAGTTCCCCCTGCGCGAAGCGTCCGTGCAGGTGCATGAAGTGCCGGGCCGGCCCGGCGTGTACCGCGCCGTGTCCTTCCTGCGGCCGCACTTCCAGCTCGATGAATTATCCGTTTCGCTCCGACTGGTCGCGGAGTTGCCGAAGTCGACCAATTCCTGATCCACCTCTCTTTCAACCACAGGAGCACACCATGGCAATCGATGTATATCTGCAGATAGACGGCATCAAGGGCGAGTCCACCGATGACAAGCACAAGGACTGGATCGAGTGCAAATCGGTCAGCTGGAGCGTCGAGCAGCCGAAGTCCGCCACCGCGTCGACGGGCGGCGGTCACACGGCCGAACGCTGCGAGCACAAGGACATCGTCATTTCCAAGCTGGCCGACCTGGCCTCGCCGGTGTTGCTGCAGACCTGCTCGGCCGGCAAGACCATCCCCAAGGCGCGCTTCGAATTCATGCGCGCCGACGGCCAGGGCGAGCGCGTCAAGTACTTTGAAATCGAAATCGAAAATGTGCTGATCGGCGCCGTCACGCCGAACGTGGAAGAGGGCGACATTCTCGGTGAACACGTCGGTTTCAAGTTCTCGAAGGTGAAGTGGAAATACACGCAGCAAAAAGTGACGGGCGGCGCCGGCGGCAATACCTCGGGCGGCTGGGACCTGGCCGCGAACCGCGTGGCTTGATCCATCCTCGCGCGGCGCGCGGCGGCCACCTGCGCCCGCGCCGCGCCGACTTTTCAGGAGAGCGCATGGACAGTTATGTACCTGGCCTGTTCGACCGCCTGATGGGCGACGGCGGCGCGGCGGCGGGCGGCGTGGCGCCGCGCCTGTCGCTGGAACAATTGAAGGATGCGGTGGCGCGCGACCTGGAAGAGCTGCTCAATACGCGCGTGGCCCTGCGGCCCGGCGCGCTCGACGCCTATCCGGAATGCGCGGCGTCCATCGTCAACTATGGCTTGATCGATTTCGCCGGCATGTGTTTTTCGAGCAGCGACGACCGCGCCCGCATCTGCGCCGCGCTGAAGGCCGCCATCGAACGCCACGAGCCGCGCCTGCGCAATGTGCGCGCCCGCCTGGAACGGGAAGCTGGCGCCATCAACCGGGTCGGCTTCGTCATCAGCGGCACCCTGGCCGTGAGGTCCGGTGGCGAGACGGTCAATTTCGACGCCGTGCTGCAGCCGTCGTCGCTGCGCTATTCGATCAACCGCAAGGGAGCCGCCGCATGAGCAACAACTTGAAAACCCTGATCGCCAAGCTGAATGACACGGCGCGCACGGCCGCCACCCGCGCCGCCGCCATCTGCGTGGGACTGGGCCAGTATGAAGTCGATATCGAACACCTGTTCCTGGCGCTGCTGGAGCAGGAACGCAGCGATTTCGTCACCATCGCGCGGCGCAGCGAAATCAGCCTGACGGCGCTTGAGGCGGACCTGCGCCGCGAGATCGGCGGCTTCCGCACGGGCAGCGCGCGCACGCCCGTGTTTTCGCCCCACTTGCCGCTGCTGTTCGAACACGCCTGGCTGATCGCCTCGCTGGACACGGCGCAGCCAGGCCCCATCCGCAGCCGCCATCTGCTGTTGGCGCTGCTGACGGAGCCGGAACTGTCGCAGCTCGCGTACCGCGGTTCGAAGCTGTTCGCCCGCTTCAGCGTGGAGCAATTGAAGCACCATCCGGACAAGCTGACGGCCGGTTCAGGCGAGGAGGAAAGCGCGGCGGTGCCGCGGCTTTCCGACACCGGCGACGATCCTGTTGCTAGTCTGGCCAGCAAAACCCCGGCGCTGGACCAGTTCACCACCGATCTGACGCAGCTGGCGCGCGACGGAAAGCTCGATCCCGTGATCGGCCGCGAAGCGGAGATACGCCAGGCCGTCGATATCCTGCTGCGCCGGCGCCAGAACAATCCTATTTTGACGGGCGAGGCGGGCGTGGGCAAGACGGCCGTGGTGGAAGGCCTGGCCTTGCGCATCGCCGCCGGCGACGTGCCCGAGGTGCTGCAGGGCGCGCGCATCCACGCGCTCGACATGGGCTTGCTGCAGGCCGGCGCCAGCGTGAAGGGAGAATTCGAAAGCCGTTTAAAAAATGTTATCGACGAGGTGACGAAAAGCCCGCATCCGGTCATCCTCTTCATCGACGAGGCGCATACGATGATCGGCGCCGGCGGCCAGGCCGGGCAGAACGATGCGGCCAACCTGCTCAAGCCGGCGCTGGCGCGCGGCGCCCTGCGCACCATCGCCGCCACCACCTGGAGCGAGTACAAGAAGTATTTTGAAAAGGATGCGGCGCTGGCGCGGCGCTTCCAGGTGGTGAAGGTGGAAGAGCCCAGCGAAGACATCGCCTGCGCCATGCTGCGCGCCATGGCGCCGCTGATGGAGCGCCATTTCGGCATCCGCGTGCGCGACGCGGCCATCGTCGAAGCGGTGCGCCTGTCGCACCGCTACATCAGCGGGCGCCAGCTGCCCGACAAGGCCATCGGCGTGCTCGATACGGCGTGCGCCAAGGTGGCGCTGGGCCAGCGCGCCACGCCGGCGCAGCTGGAAAACGCGCACCGGCGCCAGGAACGTGTCGGCGCTGAAATCGCCGCCCTGGCCCGCGAGGCGGCCGATGGCGAAGTGCCCGATAAAGCCGGCGCCGCGCGCCTGGCGCAGCTGCGGCGCGAGCATGACGAAGGGCAGGCGGCGGTCGCGGCGCTGGCGCAGCGCTGGGAGCGCGAAAAGGCGCTGGTGGCGCAGATCGGCGAGCTGCGCGCGCAGCTGCGCGGCGAGCGGCCGGGCGAGATCGGCGCGGCGCGCCTGCTGGCGCTGAAGGACGAGCTGGCGGCCCTGCAGGGCGACGCGCCGCTGTCGCCGCTGGAAGTCGATGCGCAGGTGGTGGCCGGCATCGTCGCCGGCTGGACCGGCATCCCGCTGGGGAAAATGCTCAAGAACGAAATCCGCACGGTGCTGACCCTGGACGGCGCGCTGCGCGAACGGGTGCTGGGACAGGACCACGTCATCGAGGCCGTGGCGCAGCGCGTGCGCACGGCGCGCGCCAGCCTGGACGACCCGGACAAGCCGCAAGCCGTGTTCCTGTTCACGGGGCCGTCCGGCACGGGCAAGACGGAAACGGCGCTGGCGCTGGCCGACTTGCTGTATGGCGGCGAGCGCAAGCTCATCAGCATCAACATGAGCGAGTACCAGGAAGCGCACAGCGTGGCCGGCCTGAAAGGCTCGCCGCCCGGCTATGTCGGCTATGGCGAAGGCGGCGTGCTGACGGAAGCCGTGCGGCGCCAGCCCTACAGCGTGGTGCTACTCGATGAAGCGGAAAAGGCCCATCCCGACGTGCTGGAATTGTTCTTCCAGGTGTTCGACAAGGGCGTGCTCGATGATGCGGAAGGGCGCGAAGTCGATTTTCGCAACACCATCATCATCGCCACCTCGAACCTGGGTTCGGGCGCGATGATGGCCGCTTGCCTGAACCGGGCGGCGCAGGACTTGCCCACGCCGGCCGCGCTGGAAGAACTGGTGCGACCGCAACTGGTGGCGCACTTCAAGCCGGCCTTGCTGGGGCGCCTGAAGGTGCTGCCCTTCTATCCCCTGAATGACGCGGTGCTGGCCGAGATCATCGCCCTGAAGCTGGCGCGCATCGGGGCGCGCATCGCGCGCAACCACCAGGCGCAGTTCAGCCATGACGCGGGCCTGGTCGACGCCGTGCTGGCGCGCTGCACCGAGGTCGATTCGGGCGCGCGCAATGTCGACCAGATCCTCAACGGCAGCCTGCTGCCGGCGATCGCCGAAGCGGTGCTGGCGCGCATGGCCGAAGGCGAGCCGGTCGCGTCGATACGCGTCAGCGCCAGCAAGCAGGGGCAGTTCAAATACACCATCAAGTAACGTCATCAAGTAACCCCGCGGAGAGCGCCATGTTCAATCTGGAGCAGTTGCTGCACCCCGTCAGCGCCGTCAGCCCCTGCGGCGACGACCTCACCTTCAGCCAGGAGCTCGACGCCATTGCGCGCGCGCGCCAGCACGACGACCCGAGCCTGGACCAGGGCGAGTGGGTGACGGCGCTGAAGGAAGCCGACTGGCCCTTCGTGGCGACGCGCTGCGAACAGCTGATCGCGGCGCGCAGCAAGGATTTGCGCATGGCCGTGTGGCTGGCCGAGGCGCACGCGAAGACGCGCCATTTCCGTGGCCTGGGCGATGGCTACGCGCTGCTGGCCGGCCTGTGCGAACGTTACTGGGATGGCCTGTATCCGCCGGCGGAAGAGGGCGACCAGGAACAGCGCATCGGCAATGTCTTCTGGCTGCTGTCGCGCACACCGCAGCTGCTGCGCGAGATCCCGCTGACCGAAGGCGCCGACGGCCTGTATTCGCTGCAGGATTTCGATGCGGCGCGCCAGCGCGCGGCCGCCGGCGTAGCGCAGGGCGCGGCGGAGCAGGGCTGGGGCGACGCGCGCCACGACGAAGCGGCAACGCTGGCGCAGATGGAGGCGGCGCGGCAAAGGAACACGCGCGCCTTTTCCGACGGCTTGCTGGCCGATGCGCAGTACTGCATGCAGTCGCTGCTGGCGTTCGAGCGCAGCGTCGATGCGCGTTTCGGCGCCGACGGTCCGAGTTTCCGCGCTGCGCGCGAAGCGCTGGAAAACGCCATTCATTTCATCGCGCCGCTGTCGCCAGGCGCGGATTTTATCGGCGCGCCACCCGCCGCCGGCCAGGCCGCCGGCGAGGGCGGCGGCGCCATCGTGCAGCGCCAGCAGGCGCTGGCCCAGCTTCGCCAGGTGGCCGATTTCTTCCGCCGCACGGAGCCGCACAGCCCCGTCGCCTACCTGGCCGAGAAGGCCGCCAGCTGGGGCGAGCTGCCGCTGCACCTGTGGCTGCGCGCCGTCGTGAAGGATGCGAATACCCTGGCGCAGCTCGACGACATGCTGGGAACGAACAGTGCAAACGGGTGATGGCGCTGAACCCTTCCATGCTACTCTTCGGGCATGTCCAGAATGCTCATCTTGCCTGCCGCGCTATGCCTGTTCATCGCCGCCGGCGCGCGGGCCGGCACCGCGGTGCCGCTGGTGATTTACGGCGACGACGACTATCCGCCGTACTCCTACGTTGAAAACGGCCAGCTGAAAGGCATTTATACGGAGATCGTGCGCGAAGCGGCGCAATCGATGCCGCAGTATGCGGTGCAGCTGCGCCCCGTGCCCTGGAAACGGGGCTTGCTGATGCTGCAGACGGGCGAGGCCTTCGCCCTGTATCCGCCGTATTCCTGGCGCAGCGAGCGGCCGTATGTGCGCTATTCCGTGCCGCTGCTGATGGAACAGCTGGTGGTGCTGTGCAACCAGGACGTGCTGGCCAGGCGCAAGCTGCGGCAATGGCCCGCCGATTACGGCGGCCTGCACATCGGCGTGAACGCCGGTTTCCTGCCGGGCGACGCGGGATTGATGGCGTCCCTGCGCGCTGAAAAAATCGTGCTCGATCCCGCCAAGGGCACGCGCACGAATTTGCTCAAGCTGATGCGCGGACGCATCGATTGCTATGTCAGCGACCGCCTGTCGGCGCAGTGGGAATTGCAGCGCATCCGGCGCGAGGGACCGCCGGGCACGCCGATGCAGGCAATCGAGGAAACGGCGCAGCTGGCCAGCCAGCAAGGCCACCTGGGTTTTACGGCGCAACGGCCTGCCGCCTACCCGTATCGCGATGACTTTATCGCACAATTCAATGCGGCCATCGTGCGCATGCAAAATAGCGGCGCGATCCGCCGCATCGTCGACCGCGCATTGCAACCCTGACGCTGCCACCCTGATTCACCCGATGGAGAAGACCATGAAAAAATTGCTGTTTCTGAGTGTGCTCGTGCTGGCCGGCTGCGTGGGCCGCCCCGACAATATTGTGCCTGTCAGTCACTTCGACACGACCCGCTATCTGGGCAAATGGTATGAGATCGCGCGCCTCGACCATTCGTTCGAGCGGGGCCTGAGTCATGTGACGGCCGATTACAGCCTGCGCCAGGATGGCGGCCTGAAAGTGCTCAACCGCGGCTACAAGGATGCGGATGCGAAGTGGAAGGAAGCGGAAGGCAAGGCGTATTTCGTGGACAAGAAAGACGTGGGCTATCTGAAAGTGTCGTTTTTCGGCCCCTTCTATGGTTCCTACATCGTCTTCGACCTCGACCAGCAAAATTACAGCTATTCCATGATCAGCGGCCCGGACAAGTCGTACTTCTGGCTGTTGTCGCGCACGCCCACCATGGACCCTGCCTTGCAGCAGCGCCTGATCGAGAAAGCCGGCAGCCTGGGTTTTGACACGTCAAAATTGATCTATGTGAAGCAAAACTGACCTTGCTTGCCTGCCGCCCGTTCGTGGCGGCATAGCGCCTTCTGGTTGTTGCTTTTCTGCATGTTATTTCTTGCAATACCACTCTGATTCACTCACAATCTGCTCCAAAGTAGTGCGCTGCGGCGCGCTGCCATTCCGGTGGCGACGTTCGCGTTGCGCCACCGCTCGTGATTGCCGCACGGCAGATGCCTGCTATATTGGTACGTAGCAGTAGGTCGGTTTCGTGGCGTCTGTGCATCGTTTTCTTCAGATAGGAATCACGCAATGAAAAACCTCAAAATCGGCGTACGTCTCGGTGGCGGTTTTGCCGCCGTCCTGTTCCTGTTGACCAGCCTGACCGTGGTGGGCATCGTGCAGATGCAAAGCGCCAGCAAGGAAACCGATGCGCTCGTCAACGTCAAGGTGCGCAATGAGCGCCTGATCGCCGAGTGGACCAAGGTCATCGAGGTCAACGCGGCGCGCACGGCGGCCGCCTGGAAAGTCAGCGATCCCGAACACCAGAAGCAGTTTGAACAGGAAATGGCGGTCTCGTCTGCACGCGCCACGGAAATCCAGAACGATATCGGCAAGAGCGAGCTGAACACGGACGAGCAGGCGCTGTACCAGGAAGTATTGAGCACGCGCAAGGCCTACACGGAAGTGCGCAAGAATGTGTTCAAAGCCAAGAATGCGGGCGACCTGGAACTGGGCAAGCGCCTGTACGAAGGCGACATGGCCGTCAAGCGCGACATCTACCTGGCGTCGCTGAAGAAGCTGGAATTGCTGGAAGCCAAATTGCTCGATGAAACGGCCGCGCAAATCCGTTCGCGCTACGAAAATGGCCGCATGCTGCTGATCTCGCTGGGCGTGGTGGCCATCTTGCTGGGCATCGCCTGCGCCTACTGGATCACGCGCTCGATCACGCGTCCCATCACGCGTGCCGTCGAGGTGGCGGAAGCCGTTTCCGCTGGCGACTTGACCAGCCATATCGTCGTGGAAAGCCGCGACGAGACGGGGCAATTGATGCATGCGCTGAAAAACATGAACGATAAACTGGTGAGTATCGTGGGCCAGGTGCGCGCCGGCACCGAATCGATCAGCACGGCGTCGAGCGAAATTGCCGCCGGCAACCTGGACTTGTCGTCACGCACGGAAGAGCAGGCCAGCTCGCTGGAAGAGACGGCGTCGTCCATGGAAGAGCTGACCTCCACCGTGAAACTCAACGCGGACAATGCGCGCAGCGCCAACCAGCTGGCCATCGACGCCTCGCAGATCGCCAGCAAGGGCGGCGTGGTGGTGTCGGAAGTGGTCAGCACCATGGGCTCGATCAACGATTCCTCGCGCAAGATTGTCGACATCATCAGCGTCATCGACGCCATCGCCTTCCAGACGAATATCCTGGCCCTGAACGCGGCCGTGGAAGCGGCCAGGGCTGGTGAACAGGGCCGTGGCTTTGCCGTCGTGGCCTCTGAAGTGCGCAACCTGGCGCAGCGCTCCAGCGCGGCAGCCAAGGAAATCAAGGGCTTGATCGACGATTCCGTGCAAAAGGTCGAGGCCGGTTCGCAACTGGTGGACAAGGCGGGCCGCACCATGGACGAGATCGTGCAAAGCATCAGTCACGTGACGCAGATCATGAACCAGATCACCGACGCCAGCGATGAACAGCGCGCCGGCATCGAACAAGTCAACCAGGCCATCGGCCAGATGGACCAGGTGACGCAGCAAAACGCGGCCCTGGTGGAAGAAGCGGCCGCGGCGGCCGAATCCATGCAGGAACAGGCGGCCAGGCTGGCCGAGGTCGTGGGCGTGTTCAAGCTCGATGCCACGCAGCAATATGCTGCCGCCCGTAGCAGCCCGTCCGTGACGGCGCCTGCGCCAGTAGCGGCTGCCACGCGAGCCGCCACGCAGCCTGCCATGCGACGCGCGCCAGCATCCCGCGCGCCAGCACCCGCCGTGACCGCAAACTCGCCGGACAAGGCGGCGCAAGCGGACGCGGTGCGCGCACGCACGCCGAAGACGCCGGTGGCCTCGGGCGCCGACGAATGGGAAGAGTTTTAAGCACGGATTCTTAAGCGCAGTTTCCCCCTTGGCATGGCGCGGGCGCTACAATCGCGGCTTGAAGACAGCCGCGAACGCGCTCCGCCATGACCACCCGCCGTACCTCCAGCCTTAGCTCAAGCCATCCCGCCAGCCCTGGCGCTGCATCGTCCTCCCTGGCTGAACCGGCCAAACGCGCGCGCTGCCCAGCCTGCCTGCGCGCCGTCTCCAGCTGCATCTGCCGCTGGATCGCCCCCGTTTCCCACGCGGTGGAAGTGCTGATCCTGCAGCATCCGCTGGAAGTGCACAATGCCAAGGGCAGTGCCCGCCTGCTGCACTTGAGCCTGCCGAACAGCCGCATGCTGACGGGCGAGCAGTTTGCCGCCGATACGTTCGCCGAATTGCTGGCCGACAAGCACAACGTGTTGCTCTACCCGGATACGCCCGGCGACCGTTCGCTGGGCATCGCCCCGCCGCCGGTGCTCGATCCAGCCAGCTTGCTCGATCTTGCCCGCGTGCGGCTGGTGGTGCTGGACGCCACCTGGCGCAAGAGCCGCAAGATGCTGTATCTGAATCCCCCGTTGCAACAGCTGCCGCGCCTGCCCCTGCGCGACACGCCCGCATCCCATTACCTGATCCGCAAGGCGCACGCGCCAGACCAATTATCGACCCTGGAAGCGACGTGCTATGCCCTGATGCAGTTGGAGCAGGACGCGGCCCGCTTCGTTCCCCTGATCGCGGCATTTGACGGCTTTGTCGCACAGCAGTTGAGCTATGTCATGCCGCACGGTGAAAAAGCTTGAAACGGCATCACGCCAGCCCTTGATCTTGCCCGCGCAGCGGCATAGTATACTGTACGTATATACAGTTGATGGGGCCGTTCATGAAAGCAATCATTCCAGAGCACGATGACAGCTTCGCCGGGCAAGCCATGTTGCCGCCGCAATCGCTGAAAGCCCACAAGGGCCGCGGCGCCGTGTCGAACCTGCAAGGGCGCTACGAGGTGCACGCGCGCGGCGGTTTCGATGATGGCTGGGGCGTGGGCGGCATGGATGAGGAGGGCGGGGAGGCGGGGCCTCCCACCTGGAAGACGCAGGTCAGCGACGAGCAGGCGCGCACCATTCTCACGCGCAACGCTTCGCCCGATTTGCCGTTCAACGTCTCTCTGAACCCGTACCGGGGTTGCGAACACGGTTGCATTTATTGCTTTGCCCGCCCTACGCACAGCTATCTGGGCCTGTCGCCGGGCCTGGACTTCGAAAGCCGCATCTACGCCAAGGTGAACGCCCCCGAACTCTTGCGCCGCGAACTGGCCAAGCCCTCATATGTGCCCGAACCGATCGCCCTGGGCGTGAACACGGATGCATATCAGCCGTGCGAACGCGAACGGCAACTGACGCGGCGCGTGCTGGAAGTGCTGCACGAGTGCGACCACCCCGTGGCGCTGATCACGAAATCGTCGCTGATCGAGCGCGATATCGACATTCTGGCGCCGATGGCGGCCAGGCGCCTGGCCGCCGTGGCCGTCACTGTCACCACGCTCGACCCGGCCATCGCGCGCACCCTGGAACCGCGCGCGGCCGCTCCGGCGCGGCGGCTGCGCACCATCCGCACCCTGACGGAGGCGGGCATCCCCGTGGGCGTGAGCATCGCGCCCATCATCCCGTTCGTGACGGAACCGGAAATCGAGCAGCTGCTCGAAGCCGTGCGCGACGCGGGCGCCATCCACGCCCATTACGTGGTGCTGCGCCTGCCGTGGGAAGTGAGCCCGCTGTTCCAGCAATGGCTGGAAGCGCACTTCCCGGAACGGGCCCAGCGCGTGATGAACCGGGTGCGCGAAATGCGTGGCGGCAAGGATTACGACAGCGCGTTCGGTACGCGCATGCGGGGCGAGGGCGTGTGGGCTGATCTCATTCGCCAGCGCTTTGAAAAGGCCGTGCACCGGCTGGGCTTGCACGGCAAGGGCGGCCGCTTCAAGCAGCTCGATTGCACGCAGTTCCGCCGGCCGCTGGTGGTGCCGCCGCTGGGCGCAAAAGTAAAAAAGGGTAATGCGGGGCAGCTGGATTTGTTTTAGCGCAAGCAGTGCGGGGCGCGCGCTTGTGCGTTGACACGGGCACGCGCAAGGGCATGCGCGCTGCGCGAAACAGGCGGGTTTGGTGGCGAGTCGCATCGCCGTCCTGCGTCCATCGGGGGGGATGCCGGCAGGGGGAGCGGGCGACGAGAAACTCATCGCCCGCAGGCATGCCGGGCTTAGCCGGAACGGCTCGATCTTGCTGGCTGGATCAGCAAACGGTGCTGGCGCAAGCAGCCAGGCAGAGTTGCTGTGCGATGCCGCTCAAGGCGCCGCAAGCCGCTTTGCACAGGGTGCAGGGAATGCCGGAAGGGGCGACACCCTGGCTGATGGCGGAGATGCTGGGGCTGCGTTGTACGGCTTTGGCTTGCAATGGCAGATTGTTCATTTTAAAACTCCTTGTGATGGCGCCGCCGCGGGCAACGGCAATGGGTGTGCGTACCGAAGTACGGTGCTGATCGTTTCCCGCCAACGACCGTATGCTGAAGCGCGTGCACGCATCGCTGCGCCCACGAGCCCCGACAATTCAAATGCTGTTGACGTCAGCGTTGCGACCAGTAGCGCACTGCGCCGACGCTGACCGGTATCACATCGCTGACGTCGACGGCGAAGCGGGCGACCGTGTTGGCTACCTGCAGGTTTTCCGGGTTGAAGAAGGTCATGATGATGTCGTAGCACTCGGAGCCCGGGCGGCACACGGGACTCTGTTGCACGACGATGGTATCGAGCTGCATGCCCGTGGTCTTGGCCAGCATTTCCGCCGCTTGCATGGCATTCGTGGCCGAGAAGTTGAGCGCGCGGTCCATGCCCGTGACGCCCAGGTTGCGGAAGTCGTAATAGATGCGGTTCAGGAAGTTTTCCAGGCGCGCGCCCGTGTTGCTGCTGTTGATGTCCAGGCTGTCCTGCACCGCCATCAGGCTGTCGATCAGCTGCGGCACATTCCAGCTGAACATGCCCCGGATGGCCGGCTGGATCACGGGAACGACCTGGCCGGACATCAGCCTGGCGGCGCCCGAGATTACGCCTGGAAACGAATTCATGACGACCAGGCCATCGATGGTGCCGACATAGGCCTCGAACAGCAGTTCATAGGTCATGTCGGCATACGGACCGACGGGGACGACCGCGTAAATCGGCGTGGCGTCCAGGTTGACGGTCCAGGTCAGCGATTGGCGGAAATATGGCTTTGCGCGCAGGAATTCGATCAATTGCTGCGGATCGCTCGGATTGTCCCTGCCTGGTGGCATGGCCTGGACGAAGGAATCGCGGCGCGCTTCGCTGCCGAAGTCGACGCCCAGGTTGCCCAGCGCATACACCAGGGTCGGGCCCTTGGCGCTGCCGCCGCAGCCGCAATCGGAGGCATCGATGCCGGAAGCGGCGATGCCTTGCCGCGTCGCGCCGGAAGGGCCCGCAAGGTTGGCCAGGGAGGGGGTTTCCAGCATGGGAATGCTGAGCGGATGCGCCTGCGCGGAAGTGTCGGCATTGGCTGGGCTCGCTTCAATCACAGTATCGTCTGACATTTCAATTTTCCCTTTTAATAATAGTTGAGTGGCGCCCGGCACATTCAATGTCCCAGTCAGGAGGCGGCGACAGTCCAGCTCGCCATTGGTGTTGCAACGCGTTGCGCTCTGCAGCAATGCGCTGCAAACTCCACGAGGGTCAGGACGATCCCCATGTTGGTGTTGCCGGCATAGCAGCAAGGCTGCGATGGCCGAGACGATCGGGGTGGCAAAGCTGGTGCCGCTGCTGAGCCGCACCCGCCCTGCGGGCGCGGCGCCGAGGATGTCGGTGCCGGGCGCCATGATGCCGCGCGCGCGATAGGCTTCGCCCCAGTTGCTGTTGGGCATGGGCGCGCCTTGCCGGTCCAGTGCGCCGACGACCAGCGTGTATTTGATGGAGGCGGGGATGTGCAGGCAATCGCAGCCGTCGTTGCCCGCCGCCGCGACCAGCAGGACGTTGCGTTCATGGCACAGCTGTATGGCTTTTTGCAGCAGGCCATCGGCGGCGCCGCTGTCGGACAGTTCGCCGCCGCTGACATTGATGATGTGCGCGCCGTGCTCGACGGCCTGGGTGATGGCGCGGGCCAGGTCGAGCTGCGTGCATTGCGTCAGTGCGCCGTCGGCGCGGTCGGCAAAGATGGGCAGGATCAAGCCTCGGCAATGGGGGGCCAGGCCCGTGACGGGGCTGCCCGGCTGGCCAAAGATGATGCTGGCGACATGGGTGCCGTGTTGCGATGCCCGGCCGCTGCCGCTGGCACCCGTGGCGAGCGTGTCGAGCAGTTGCAGTCTGGCGCCGGCAAAGCAGGGATGGCTGGTATCGACGGGACCGTCGAGCACGGCGATGCAGATGTCGGCACAGCCGGTGTTGCCATCTTGCAAGGCAGCCAGGCCGTGCAGCAAGCCATGATTGGTCAGGCTGTCGTGGGTGGTGGATACTTCCATGGTCGTCGGCACGCGGTGCTCCTTGCTGGGTCCTGGAGGGCGTGCGGCGCACCGCTTGAGGTGCTCCGCCCGCCTGCTGCGGCGCCTGCTGCTCCAGCGCCGATAGCATGATCTTTAGCAAGGGGCGTGCCAGAAGACCAAGTGCTTGATTTTCAAGGGATGGGGCGGATTTGCATTGTCGTGTTGCAATAATGTTGGCGGATATCGTCCACCCTTGTTGAGCGGGATGGACGAAAACGGCAGGCGGCAAGGACGGGGAGGGGGCGCCCGGGACACGGCATGGCGTGACGCGGGCGCGTGCGGCGGTTCAGCTATCCTTGCTGTAGCAGGCGCGGCTGGGCCGCAGGCGCATGCGCACGAGGGACACCAGGAAGCTGAAGCCTGCCTGGTTCGGATCGATGACCGGCACATAGGTCTGCAGCGCGTCTTCCAGCTGCGCGCTGACGCGCGCGGCGACGCCGACAAAGCCTGTGCAGCCCAGCAGGATGGACTGGGCGCCGTCTTCCTGTATGGCCAGCATGGCGGCCTTGAAGGTTTTTTCGACCACCGTGTCCAGCTTGCCGAGGTCGGCGACGGGACAGTCGATGGAGCGGATGGAGGCGAAGCTGTCCTGCAAGCCGTAGGTCTGCATGTGGCCCTGCTGCATGGCGAGCGTGCTGGGCAGTATCGTCATGATCGACAGGCGCTGGCTGAGGGCCAGCGCGGTAAAGGCGGCGGGCGGGAAGCCGCCGAGGATGGGGATGTCGATCACTTCGCGCGCTGCCTCCACGCCGCACATGTCGAAGTCGCTGAGCCAGATGCCGTCATAGCCTTCGCGTTCGATTTCCCTGGCCAGCTGCACTACCGGATAGCCGTTTTGCAGCCAGTCGACGCGGTATTCGATGCAGTCGTTCCCAGTAGAAATATTGCGCACGGACACTTCGACATCGGGCGGCATCACGGGCTCGATGGCGTCGAGCAGGCGCTGGTTGTAGATGGACGTGGCCACCGGCGCCACGATGCAGATGCGCAGCGGCTTCATGCGGCGCTCCCTGCCGCGGCGCCGGCGTTGCCCGTGAGCGGCACGTAGGGTCCCAAGTAGCCGATGGCGTTGATCAGTTGCATGAAGCTGTCGAGTATCAGGCCGTCCCGTTCCCGCAATGCCGGATGGGCTTGCAGGCCCAGCAGCGTCACCTTGCGCTGCATCAAGGCCGGGTTGAGCGTGCCGTCCGGCAGCAGCAAGTCGCCATTCGAATACACGGCCTGGCCATCGCCCTCGACAAAGTAACTGATGGTGTCGGGCGCCATGCAGAGGGGCGTGCTGCGGCTGCTGTCCCAGGCCAGCAGCGATTCGTTCTGGTACAGGACCGTGCAAAGCCGTTCACCCGCGCGGATGGTGATCTTGCCCAGGTCGAAGCCATTGCGCGAGTCGACTTCGGCGGCGACGAACGTGCCCTGTGGAAACAATGGCCAGGCGCGCATGTCGCATTGCCGCGCAAGGTAATCGACCACTTCCTCCGCGCTGCGCAAGCGGCCTGCCTGCAGTTCGCGGCCCAGGCGCAGCGCGCGTCCCAGGGTGCCGCGCACGGGCAGCGCCCGGGCCAGCTCCGCCGGCGCCATGATCCACATGGCCAGGCCGCCGAACTGCTTGAAATCGGCCTGCGAAACGATGGGGCGCATCATCTGGTCGATGATCGTTGCCACGTCTTGCTGGTGGGCATGGGCGCCGTTCACGCCCTGGCTGGGCTGGACGTCGAGTTCCACGCGCAGCCCCGTCTGGCTGACGAGGAAGGCGGGGCGCGGATTGATGTGCGCGGCCGCATACGTCAGCTGGGGCAGCGAGGGAACGGCGCGGCCGGCTCCGTCGGCGTCGATCACGGCCAGGCCCAGGCGGGCGGCGACCAGGCAGGCGACGAGAAACCCCAGCGCGCCGCTCTCGGGCGGCGCCAGGTAGGCCAAGGTGCGATTTTCCAGCGCCAGGCGCTCCCTGACGGCGAGCACGGCATCGACGGGACCCTGCGGGAAATGGGCGCCATTGATCGCCACGGGCGAACCCAGGTAAGCGACCATGACCGTTTCGCCAGCGGTGGCTTCGTCGACGCCGACCACGCGCACCTGGGCGTCCGGATAATAATCGCCGGCGTGGAACTGGGCCAGCAGGCTGCGCGCGGAAGCGAGCGTGCCGCCGCCGCCGCTGCCGAAGAAGCAGGCGCCCAGCAACAGCGATTCAAGGTCATCGTGGTTCAGCACATAGCTCATGTTGCGGGTCCTCAGGTTGGCATGGCATGGAAATGGTTTGCGCCAGGACGGCCTGCAACTGCAGCGCCTGGGCAAACCGGGGAAAAGCCGTGTCGCGTTCCACGCCGCGCAAGGCGCGCGTGAGGTGATCGAGTGCTTCGTGCCGGCGGCCGCGCTGCAGCAGCAGTTGCGCCAGTCGGGTCGCCACCAGCAGGCTGCCGGCCGCGGCGCCCAGCGCCTTGGCGGTCGACAGCGCACTGCCCAGTTCGCGTTCCGCGTTGTCCAGGTCGCCCACCGCGATCCACGTCCGGGCATGCATGTCGAGCAATTCGACCAGGTAGGCCCGTTCGCCATGTTCCAGCGCCAGTTCGATGGCGCCGTGCAGCAGTTGCCGGGCTTGCGATGGCTGGCCTGCCGACAGCAGCAGTTCGCCCCGCTTCCAGGCCTGGAATGAATGGAAGAGCATGCCGCCTTCGCACAGCATGTATTGCTGGTAGCCGTCGGCGATGCGCTGTTCGGTCTGCGCATGGATGTTGCCTGTTGCCAATGCGCAGGCATGGAATATCTGCCCCACCCCCAGGTAGAATTGATAGCCGTATTCGCTGGCGACGGTTTGCAGGTCCGCCGCCAGGCTTGCCAGCCGGACCCAGTCCTCGAACATGCAGGCCAGCCACGCGGCGCCTTGCAGCGCGATGGCGCGATGGAAGGGGTGCGGGTTGTCGGCGCCGCCGCGCAACGCCAGGTGTTCCATCACCGCGCGCGCGCGGCGGAAGGCGCCGCTCTGGAAGCAGGACAGGCCTTCGAACGTGGTCGACAGCGCGGCGATGTCCAGGCCCTGTCCGCCCGTGTCGGCCGCTGCCGCGCCGCACAGCAGGTGCCCGCGCGCCAGGCAGGCCAGCGTCTCGCGGTAGTCGCCGAGCCAGAACAGCGTGTTGGCCAGGGCCAGGTGGGCCTGCGACAGCAAGTCCGTGTCGCCTATCGCTTGCGCCCGCTGCAACATGTCTTGCGCCGTTGCCCGCGCCGCCACCAGGTCCAGCGCCATCAGTTGCGAGCTCCAGATGCCGAACCGCAGGGCGGTGATTTCCACCTCGTCGCCCAGCGCCGCCGCTTCCTGCAATGCCTGCTGGTAGCAGGCGAGCGCTTCGGCGCTTTGCCAGCCGCTGATGCCACGGTGCGAAATCGCCAGCCAGCGGTGCAGGTCGCAGCTCAGGCGGTGCGCGGTGCAGGGATGCGCATCGGCGGCCAGCAAGGTGAGGCCGCGGCGCAACACTTCGATGGCCTCCTTGAAGCGGGCCGCCTCGATCAGCGCGCGTCCCTCCAGCAGGCAGACGCGGGCGAAATTGCTGCGCTCCTCGTCGCCATGCACGCGGCGTTCGATGACCTTGCGGTTGATGCCCAGGTGGCGGGCCGCGGTCGTCTTGTTGCCATCGGCAAGGCGCATCGCATAGTCGATCAGCAATTGTTCGGCGGCCGCCAGCTTGTCGTCTCCGTCCAGCCGCATGAGGGCTTCCGCCAGCAGCGTGTGATCGGCGTCCTGCGGCTTGCCCGCCGACAGGAACGCTTCCAGGCTGTGGGCATCGATCAGCGCCGATTCGGCCAGTATCGACAGCCGTTCCACCAGGTTGCGCAGTTCGCGGATATGCCCGGGCCAGGCATGCCGGCCGAGGCGTTCCATGGCGGTGGCGGTAAAGCGGATGGGGCGCTTTTGCTGCCCGGCAAAGTGCGCGGCGAGGGCGGCGACGTCGCCGCGGCGCTGATCCAGGCCCGGCACGTCGAGTTTCAATACCGCCAGCCGGTAATACAAGTCTTCGCGGAAACGGCCCGCCTGCACCATCGCGGCCAGGTCGCAATGGGTGGCGGCCACGATGCGGCCGTTGAACGGCTGGGTATCGCCGCCGCCCAGCGGCCGGAAACAGCGCGATTCGAGCACGCGCAGCAGCTTGCTCTGTACCGCCAGCGGCAATTCGCCGATTTCATCGAGAAACAGCGTGCCTTGTCCCGCCTGGGCGAAAAAACCGGCGCGGCTGCTCAGCGCTCCCGTAAATGCCCCCTTGGTATGGCCGAAGAGTTCGGCGTCGATCAGGTGTTCCGGCAGGGCGCCGCAGTTGAGATCGACAAAGGGCGCGCCGGGATCGCCGCTTTGCCGGTGCACGAGCTGGGCGATGATTTCCTTGCCGGAACCGGTGGGACCGCTGATGAGCACCGTGCAGCGGGTCGGCGCCACGGCGTCGACCATGCGCAGCAGGCGCTGGAAGATGGGGGAGCTGCCAATGACGTTCAGCCCGCCCCCGAGGCTGGCGCGGTGCAGGGGGGCTTGCACAGGAGCAATGGTGCCCGTCCCGGGCAGAACGTAATGCGGCTGCCTGCCATGCTGTTGCAGCATAGACCTGTCGGACATGGTCGTCTCGCTCCGATGAATTCGCTCCGATCGTGCAGGGCCATCATTTTTGTTTTGCCCCGCTGCCTCCTGACGCGTGCCATTGCCCTACTCGGGCATAAAGGAATCGCGCGTTCCGATTATGGGCGTTAATGAAACGGCGATAGTCGCCAATTGTCACAATAAAAAGATTTTCATCGCTTGCATCATGCAAGCCGGCGGCCCGCTGCAGCTCACTGCGCGGCAGGCGGCACATCCTTCAATTGCGCCAGATGTTGCTCGATGGCAAAGACGTGGGGATCGCTCTTGCCCAGCTCGCGCAGGGCGTTGGCCAGATGCAGCAGGTAGTCGCTGTTCGGGCCGCTGGGGCCGCTTGATCGGGCGATCTGGCGCGCGATGTCCAGTTCCGGCGCGGCACCGAGGAAGGCGGCGTTTTCCTCGTTGGCGATGTACACCAGGCCTTCGGCCTTGCTGTCATCGTCGAAGGTGATCTCGGTGGCCAGGCGCAGGTAGCCGTTCTTTTCGCGGTGGTCGAGGTGGGCGAAGACTTCGGGCGTGATCAGGTAGGCCATGCCGTCGCACACGGCGCCCGCCTGCGGCACGATGGTGGCGACGCGGCCCGGCGCCATCGGCGTGCCCCGGTGGTCGTGCGAACCTTGCCAGAAGCGCCGCGTCCAGCCGGCGATGCTGGCGGGGCGCCGTTCGATGTAGGGAAAATCGGCCTTGTAGATCAGCGAGCCATAGCCGAACAGCCAGACCTGCGCATGGCCGTCGAATGTGGTCATGCGCTGGTTGATGGCGATGGTGGCGGCGTCGATGGCGGACAGGTCGGGCTGGGTCATGGTGCAGGCGGTGAGGGGGCGATGCGCGATTATAAGACGGCGCCAGCCGGGCCGCCCGCTCCCACGTTCCATTCGTGCGTCTCGACAAAGCGGAACAGGAAGGCCATGAAGCTTTCGGCCGCCGGCGACAGCGAACGGCCCGTCTTCGTGTAGACGAAAAAGCGCCGCGTCAGTTCCGGTTCGTGCAGGGCGCGCATGTGCAAATTGTATAGTTTGACCATCGGTTCCGCGTACGGCAGGCACACCGTGATGCCCAGGTTGGCGCTGACCATGGCCAGCGCCGTCGTCATGAAGGTCACTTCATTGTAGGGATTGAGCGACAGCTCGCGAAACGCGCCGTGCATGTCGCGCAGCAGGCGTTCCGTGAACTGGCCCTGCAGCGAAATGAACGGATAGTCGCCCACGTCGGCCCAGGTGACGCGCTCTTTCTGCCGCAGCGGATGCTGCTCGGGGTAGACCAGCACGAAGGGCATTTCGAACAGCACTTGCGCGGCGATTTCCGCCGTCGGATCGCGCTCGGGGCCGATGCCGAAATCGACTTCGCCGCTGAAGACGCGCGCCGAGACATTCTCCACGGGGCAGTCTACCAGGCGCAGCTGCACGTCCGGATGCGCCTGGCGGTAGGCGGCGATCACTTCCGGCAGCAGGGTGCACGCCATCATCTGCGGCGCGGCGATGCGCACCATGCCCGTTTTCAGGGCCTTGCGCTGGGCGATGCCGGCCATGGCGCCGTCGAGGTCCTCGATCATCTTTTCGAACAGCGGATACAGTTCGCGGCCGATTTCCGACAGCTGCGTCTTGCGCGTGCTGCGCTCGACCACGCGCACGCCCAGCACGCTTTCCAGTTCCTTGATCAAGCCGCTCAAGGCCGACTGCGTCACGTGCAGGTATTCGGCGGCCAGGGTAAAACTGCCCGTCTTGGCCAGCGCCACGAAGGCGCGCATCTGTCGCAGGCTGGGACTCATAAGATAATCCGATAAATCGATGGTTAAAAATTGTTTGTATGATAGCTGTAACTGGATTCTAATGGTGAAAAGCTGAAAAACATCGCGCCCAGGGCGCCATCCATCGGAGACAGACCGCATGAAAATCAAGCAGATCCACCACGTCGCCTACCGCTGCATCGACGCGAAGAAAACCGTCGAGTGGTACGTCAAGCATTTGAACATGAATTTCGTCCTCGCCATCGCCGAAGACCTGGTGCCGTCGACCAAGGCGCCGGACCCTTACATGCACGTGTTCCTCGACGCGGGCCAGGGCAATGTGCTGGCCTTCTTCGAGCTGCCGACGCAGCCGCCGATGGACCGCGACCGCAATACCCCGGCCTGGGTGCAGCACCTGGCGCTGGAAGTGGGCAGCATGGAAGAACTGCTGGCCGCCAAGGAGCGCCTGGTGGCCGGCGGCATCGAGGTGCTGGGCCCCGTCAACCACGCCATCTTCCAGTCGATCTATTTCTTCGATCCGAACGGCCACCGCCTGGAGCTGGCGGCCAACGTGGGCACGCCGGAAATGATGGCCAAACTGGACGCCGTCAAATGGGAAATGCTGGAAGAATGGTCGCAGACGCGCCGCGCGCCGAAGCACGCCGCCTGGATGCACGCGCCGGCCGACGCCTGAGCGCAGCAGATTGACTGCTGCAGACCGACACTCTCTGACCAATACACCGAACCAGGAATACCATGAAACTCGCAACCCTGAAAAACGGCAGCCGCGACGGCGCCTTGATCCTCGTCAGCCGCGACCTGCGCCAGTACCAGCGCGTGGCCGCCATCGCCCCCACCCTGCAGGCGGCGCTCGACAACTGGGACGCCGTCGCGCCCAAGCTGGAACAGGCGTACGCCAACCTGAACGCGGGCCAGGCGCCGGACGCGCAGCCGTTTGATGCCAATCAGTGCCACTCGCCGCTGCCGCGCGCCTACCAGTGGGCCGACGGTTCCGCCTACATCAACCACGTGGAGCTGGTGCGCAAGGCGCGCAACGCGGAAGTGCCGGCCTCGTTCTACACGGACCCGCTGATGTACCAGGGCGGCTCGGACAGCTTCATCGGCCCGCGCGACCCCGTCTTCGCCCTGTCGGAAGAGTGGGGCATCGACCTGGAAGCGGAAGTGGCGGTGATCACGGGCGACGTGGCCATGGGCGCCGGCGTGGATGACGCGGCGAAGGCGATTCGCCTGGTCATGCTGGTCAACGACGTCTCGCTGCGCAACCTGATCCCGGGCGAACTGGCGAAAGGCTTCGGTTTCTTCCAGTCGAAGGCGGCCAGCGCGTTCTCTCCCGTCGCCGTCACGCCCGATGAACTGGGCGCGGCCTGGGCGGACAGCAAGCTGCATTTGCCGCTGCTGGTGGACTTGAACGACAAACCGTTCGGCAAGCCGAATGCGGGCGAAGACATGACCTTCAATTTTGCGCAACTGGTCGCCCATGCGGCGAAGACGCGCGAACTGGGCGCCGGCACCATCGTTGGCTCGGGCACCGTGTCGAACAAGCAGGGCAACCTGTTTGGCTCCAGCATCGAGAATGGCGGCGTCGGCTACTGCTGCCTGGCCGAAGTGCGCATGTATGAAACCATCGAACACGGCGCGCCAAAGACGGCGTACCTGAAGTTCGGCGACACGGTGCGCATCGAGATGCGCGACGCGGCCGGCGCCAGCATCTTCGGCAGCATCGAGCAGACCGTGGCCCTGTACGCTGGCGCCACGCGCGCCTGAGGAGGCCGCCCGTGAAGCTGTACACCTATTTCCGCAGTTCGGCCGCCTACCGCGTGCGCATCGCCTTGCATCTCAAGGGCATCGCTTACGACAGCATCCCCGTGCATCTGCTGCAGGATGGCGGCCAGCAGCTGCTGCCGGCCTACCGCGCCGTCAATCCGTCGGCGCTGGTGCCGGCCCTCGACGACGACGGCGCCATCCTGACGCAGTCGCTGGCCATGCTCGAGTATCTGGAAGAGACGCGCCCTGGCGTGCCCTTGCTGCCGGCGGATCCGCTGGAACGGGCGCGCGTGCGCGCGCTGGCGCTGGCCATCGCTTGCGACGCCCATCCGCTGACGAATCTGCGCGTCCTGAAATACCTGAAAGGGACGCTTGGGCTGTCGGACGAGGTCAAGCAGGAGTGGTACCGCCACTGGATGGCCGAGGGGCTGGCGGCCGTGGAAGCGCTGCTGGCGCAGGGCGATCCTGCCGGCACGGGCCTGTTCTGCCACGGCGACAGCCCGACGATGGCCGATTGCTGCCTGGTGCCGCAAGTGTTCAATGCGCTGCGCTTTGCCATCGACCTGGCGCCGTATCCGCGCGTGGCGCGCATCCATGCGCATTGCGCTGGCTTGCCAGCCTTTATTGCGGCGCACCCGTCGCAGCAGCCTGACGCCGAATAGCAACACACGGCGCGGTGCGGGAAGCCCCGTCTGGCAACAGGCGGGGTTTTTTTATGCGTGCTTGATTTTGATCAGTCAATGCCATCTTGCCGGTGCGCTACAATTTGCGTTTGCCCAAATACTTCACGTGCCCATGACCGCAACAACCGTTCCTGCCAGTATCACCGATGCCCTGTCCCTGGCGCACGCTTCCTGGCGTCCCATCCTGCTGCGCGGCTTGCAGGCCGTGATGGCGGCCGATCCCGCCTACCTGCCGGCGCTGGCCGCCGACGATTACCTGCCCACGCAGGGCCGGCTGTTCGCCGCCTTTGCCTTGCCGATGGCGCAGGTGCGCTACGTGCTGGTGGGCGAGGGGCCGTATCCGCGCGCCGACAGCGCCACGGGCGTGTGTTTCATGGATGGCGCCGTCGGCAGCCTGTGGTCGGCCACGGGCCTGTCGAAACCCGTCAACCGCGCCACGTCCTTGCGCAACTTCATGAAGATGCTACTGGTGGCCGATGGCCAGCTGCAGGGCGGCGATACCTCCGGCGCGGCCATGGCGCCCGTGGCGGCGGCCGCGCTGCAAGCGGACAGCGGCGTGATCCAGACCCTGCCCGACTTGCAGCGCAAGATGACGCAGCAGGGCTTTTTGCTGCTGAACGCGGCGCTGGTGTTCCGTTCCCACGTGCCGCCCGTGCAGGATGCGCGCGGCTGGCTGCCTTTCCTGCAAGTGGTGCTGGAAGCGCTGGCGCAGCAGGGCGGGGCGGTGCAGCCGCAACTGGTGCTGTGGGGCAAGATCGCCGAGCTGATCAAACGGCTGCCGGTGGCGGCATCCTTGCCGCAGGTGACGGCGGAACATCCGTATAATCTGTCCTTTATCGGCAATCGTGACATGCAGGCCTTGTTTGGCCCCATGCAACTATTGCGTGCTTGAGCTTGAATCATCGCCTGTCTGGCGGAAGTGCGGGGAATATGCAAATCAGTAACGTGGAAGAATTGAAGGCGTGGATCGCGGCGGGCGGCGTGCCCGACTATCTGTATTTCTGGGGGCACACGCCGGCGCAGCCGCAGGTGCCCGACAAAAGCTGCTTCAGCCAGTGGTTTCCATCGCCGTTCAGCCTGGCCGGCGTGACGTATGCGACGGCCGAGCATTACATGATGGCGCAAAAGGCGGCCTTGTTTGGCGACACGGCCGTGCAGGCGCGCATCGTGGCGGCCGAGCGGCCGTCGGAAGTGAAGAAGCTGGGACGCGAAGTGGCGAACTTCGACGCCAGGGTGTGGGAAGCGGCGCGCGCCGGCATCGTTTTCGATGGCAACTTTGCCAAGTTCTCGCAAAAGGCTGCGCTGCGCAAGTTTTTGCTGGGCACGGGCGAGCGCGTCATCGTCGAAGCCAGTCCCGTCGACCGGATATGGGGCGTGGGCCTGGCGTCGGACAATCCGCGCATCCTGGACCCCGCCAGCTGGGACGGCTTGAACCTGCTGGGGTTTGAACTGATGAAAGTGCGGACCGCTTTACGGGGCTGAGAACGCCCTGCAATTTCCCGACTGTTGTTTTCCTGATGCCGCCGCGCCTGGCGCGGCCGGCCATGCCCCTTCCAGCCCTGTGGTCATCGAGGGGCGCTCTGACAAACCCCGCCGAATTTGTTATACTTGACTAAATCATTCAACTACTCGGGGTTTGAGGAGTTGAAAAGCCGCAATATTTTAAACCAGTTGACCAGAGGATGTATGCGTCTGACTACAAAAGGCCGTTTTGCCGTGACAGCGATGATCGATCTTGCCCTGCGCCAGGGCAAGGGACCGGTCACCTTGTCCGGTATCAGCCAGCGCCAGTCGATTTCCCTGTCCTACCTGGAGCAGCTGTTCGGCAAGCTGCGCCGGCATGAGATCGTCGAATCGATCCGCGGCCCAGGCGGCGGTTACAGCCTGGCGCGCCGCGCCGACAAGGTGACGGTGGCCGACATCATCATCGCCGTCGACGAACCGCTGGATGCCACGCAGTGCGGCGGCAAGGAACATTGCCACGGCGCCGACGCGGCCACGGGCGCGCGCTGCATGACGCATGAATTGTGGTCCACACTCAACGAAAAAATGGTCGATTATCTGGATTCTGTGTCCTTGCAGGACCTGGTCGACCAGCAGAGACAAAAGAATGCCGAGCAAAGCGTGATGGTGATGCACCGTAACCACGCCGCCCTCGGTTGATAATGACAAAAATACCAGTTGCTGATTGCAGGAGTTATTGATGAACGCCCCAGAAAAAAACGTAGGCCAAGTGCACTTTGAAACCGCACCGCATTTCCCGATCTACATGGATTACTCGGCCACGACGCCGATCGATCCACGCGTCGCCGACAAGATGATTCCTTACCTGCGCGAGCAGTTCGGCAATCCGGCATCGCGCAGCCACATGTATGGCTGGACGGCGGAAAAAGCCGTGGAAGAGGCACGCGGCCACGTGGCGGCCCTGGTGAACGCGGATCCGCGCGAAATCATCTGGACCTCCGGCGCGACGGAAAGCAACAACCTGGCCATCAAGGGCGCGGCGCAGTTCTACAAGACCAAGGGCAAGCACATCATCACCGTCAAGACCGAGCACAAATCGGTGCTCGACACGGTGCGCGAACTGGAACGCATCGGCTTTGAAGCGACCTACCTGGAACCGCAGGATAACGGCCTGATCACCGTCGAGCAGCTGGCCGCGGCCGTGCGCCCGGACACCATCCTCGTGTCGGTGATGCTGGTGAACAACGAAATCGGCGTGATCCAGCCGATCGACGAGATCGGCGTGTTCTGCCGCTCGAAAGGCATCATCTTCCATTGCGACGCCGCGCAAGCGACGGGCAAGGTCGTCATCGACCTGCAAAAGACCAAGGTCGACCTGATGACCTTCACGGCGCACAAAACCTACGGCCCGAAAGGCGTGGGCGCCCTGTACGTATGCCGCAAGCCGCGCGTGCGCCTGGAAGCGCAGATGCACGGTGGCGGCCATGAGCGCGGCCTGCGTTCGGGCACCCTGCCGACGCACCAGATCGTCGGCATGGGCGAAGCGTTCCGCATCGCCAAGGAAGAGATGGACAGCGAAATCGGCCGCATCCAGGCCTTGCGCGACCGCCTGGCCAAGGGCTTGCAAGAGATCGAAGAAGTCTACATCAACGGCGACATGGAGCACCGCGTGCCGCACAACCTGAACGTCAGCTTCAACTACGTCGAAGGCGAGTCGCTGATCATGGCGATCAAGGATATCGCCGTGTCGTCCGGTTCGGCCTGCACCTCGGCCAGCCTGGAGCCATCGTACGTGCTGCGCGCCCTGGGCCGCAGCGACGAACTGGCGCACAGCTCGATCCGCTTCACCATCGGCCGCTTCTCGACCGAGGAAGACATCGACTTCGCCGTGAACCTGCTGAAATCGAAAGTACACAAGCTGCGCGACCTGTCGCCGCTGTGGGACATGTTTAAAGATGGCATCGATATCAATTCGATCCAATGGGCTGCCCACTAACCAATACCCTGGCCCTGTTGGACAGGGCCGGCAAGAATATTTAAGGAGCATCAAAATGGCTTACTCGGACAAAGTACTCGATCACTACGAAAACCCGCGCAACGTGGGCGCTTTCGACAAGGGTGATGAAACCATCGGCACCGGCATGGTAGGCGCGCCTGCCTGCGGCGACGTGATGAAACTGCAGATCAAGGTTGGCGCCGACGGCCTGATCGAAGATGCGAAATTCAAGACGTATGGCTGCGGTTCGGCCATCGCCTCGAGCTCGCTGGTGACCGAATGGGTGAAAGGCAAGACCCTGGATCAGGCGCTGGCCATCAAGAATACGCAGATCGCCGAAGAGCTGGCCCTGCCGCCAGTGAAGATCCACTGCTCCATCCTGGCGGAAGACGCCATCAAGGCGGCAGTGCTGGACTATCAGACCCGCCATCCGGCCGCGTAGAGCACCTGAGAAAACGCCCATGGCTGCGTTGCATTGCCTTGTCGTACTAGTCGTACTGCCTGCGGCAATGCGCCTTGCCCTGAACGTTTTTCAGGCATTCTAGAATTTGTTGGATTTTGATACCTGTTCCCATGTGGGAACAGGAGCGGAGAAATACATGATCACACTGACCGAAAGAGCGGCGAAACACATCAACCGTTATATCGAACGGCGCGGCAAGGGCATGGGCTTGCGCTTTGGCGTGCGCACCACGGGTTGCTCGGGCCTGGCCTACAAGCTCGAATATGTCGATGAAGTGGCGGCCGAAGACAGCGTCTTCGAATCGCACGGCGTGAAAGTCTTCGTCGACCCGAAAAGCTTGCCTTACATCGACGGCACGGAACTCGATTTCGCGCGCGAAGGCTTGAACGAAGGCTTCAAGTTCCACAATCCGAACGAAAAAGACGCCTGCGGCTGCGGCGAGTCCTTCAGGATTTAAACAGCTGGCAAGACCCCGGTCGGTGCGCTGTACCCATCGATTGCGGTACAGCGACCACCGACCATTATGCAAAACCACTTCGAATTATTCCAGTTGCCGGCGCAGTTCTCGCTCGACATGAGCGCGCTCGACGCGGCCTACCGCGACGTGCAGGGCAAGGTCCATCCGGACCGCTTCATCAATGCCAGCAGTGCTGAAAAGCGCGTGGCGATGCAATGGGCCACGCGCGCCAATGAAGCCTATCAAACCCTGAAAAGCCCGCAAAAACGCGCGCAATACCTGTGCGAACTCAATGGCGTCGACCTGCAGACGGAGTCGAACACGGCCATGCCCGTCAGTTTCCTGATGCAGCAGATGGAATGGCGCGAAGAGCTGGGCGACGCCCGTGCCGGCAAGGATGCCGACGCGCTCGACGCCCTGGACCGCCAGCTGCGCGGCGAACGCAAGGCCTTGCTGGCCCAGGTGGCGGCCCAGCTGGACGCGGCCGACTACGCGAATGCCGCGCAAAGCGTGCGCGCCCTGATGTTCCTCGACAAATTCGGCGAGGAAGTCCGTTTTGCCTATGAGGCCATCGAGGCTTGACCAGGCGATCGCTTGACCGGCGTGCCAAGCGCCAGTCTGGCCCGCGACTTATAATGCGCGTCAGGCATCAACTGCATCACGCAAAAAATTAATCGAGGCACGAATACAATGGCACTTCTGCAAATTTCCGAACCAGGCATGTCGACCGCGCCGCACCAGCACCGCCTGGCCGTCGGCATCGACCTTGGCACCACCAATTCCCTGGTCGCCACCGTCCGCAACAGCATTCCCGAGGTGCTCAACGACGAAGACGGGCGCTCCCTGCTGCCCTCCGTCGTGCGCTACCTGCCGAACGGCCACGCGAACATCGGCTACAAGGCCCTGGCCGCGCAAACCACCGACCCGAAGAACACCATCGTTTCCGTGAAACGCTTCATGGGCCGCGGCCTGGCCGACATCGCCTATGCGGAAAACCTGCCCTACGATTTCCAGGACACGCCTGGCATGGTGCAGCTGAAAACCGTGGCCGGCGTGAAAAGCCCCGTCGAAGTGTCGGCGCAAATCCTCGCCACCCTGCGCCAGCGCGCGGAAGATTCGCTCGGCGACGACCTGGTGGGCGCCGTGATTACTGTACCAGCGTATTTCGACGATGCACAGCGGCAAGCCACGAAAGATGCGGCGCAATTGGCCGGCATCAATGTCTTGCGCCTGCTGAGCGAGCCGACGGCCGCCGCCATCGCGTATGGCCTCGATAACGCGTCCGAAGGCGTGTACGCCGTGTACGACCTGGGCGGCGGCACCTTCGACATCTCGATCTTGAAACTGAGCAAGGGCGTGTTCGAAGTGCTGTCCACGGGCGGCGACTCGGCCCTGGGCGGCGACGATTTCGACCGCCGCCTGTTCTGCTGGATCAGCGAGCACGCCAAGCTGGCGCCCCTGTCCGACGAAGACACGGCCATCCTGATGGTGAAGGCGCGCGAGATCAAGGAATTGCTGTCGACCAAGTCGGAAACGACGATCGACGCCAAGCTGAACTCGGGCGAAGAAATCCATCTGCGCATCACGGCAGCCGACTTTGCCGCCATGACGCAGCACCTGGTCGTGAAAACCATGAACGCCATCAAGAAAGCCTTGCGCGACGCGAACGTGGATGCGGACGACGTCGATGGCGTGGTGATGGTGGGCGGCGCCACGCGCATGCCGCACGTGCAGCGCGCCGTGAGCGAGTTCTTCCACACGACGCCGCACGCGAACATCGACCCGGACAAAGTGGTGGCGCTGGGCGCCGCCATCCAGGCGAACTTGCTGGCAGGTAACCGCGCCGCCGGCGACGACTGGCTGCTGCTGGACGTGATCCCGCTGTCGCTGGGCATCGAAACCATGGGCGGCCTGGTGGAAAAGATCATCCCCCGCAATTCGACGATACCGTGCGCGCGCGCCCAGGAATTCACGACCTTCAAGGATGGCCAGACGGCCCTGGCCGTGCACGTGCTGCAGGGCGAGCGCGAACTGGTCAGCGATTGCCGTTCCCTGGCGCGCTTCGAGCTGCGCGGCATTCCGCCGATGGTGGCGGGCGCCGCGCGCATCCGCATCACGTACCAGGTCGATGCGGACGGCTTGCTGTCCGTGTCGGCGCGCGAACTGCGCTCGGGCGTGGAAGCGTCGATCAGCGTCAAGCCGGCCTACGGCCTGGGCGACGACGACATCGCCCGCATGCTGCAGGATTCGTACACCTCGGCCGACGTCGACATGGTGGCGCGCGCGCTGCGCGAAGAGCAGGTGGAAGCGGAACGCATCCTGCTGGCCACGCAGTCGGCGCTCGATGAAGACGGCGGCTTGCTCGATGAAGCCGAACGCGCAGCCGTCGACAGCCTGATGAACAAGGTGCGCGACGCTATTGCGCAATCGCAAAGCGGCGCCATCGACCACCAGGCCTTGAAGCTGGCGATCGAGGCGCTGGCCGACGGCACCGAGGATTTCGCCTCGCGCCGCATGGACCGCAGCGTGCGCACGGCCTTGACGGGTAAATCCCTGGATCAAGTCGTATAAAACCAATTGAACAGCGCGCCGCAGGCACTCGCCGCGGCCGCGCTCCGAATGACAGACTGAAAGAAGACACCATGCCACAAATCGTTATCCTGCCGCACGCCAAGCTTTGCCCGGACGGCGCCGTCATCGAAGCACCTGCCGGCAAGTCCATCTGCGACATCCTGCTGGAAAACGACATCGACATCGAGCACGCCTGCGAAAAGTCGTGCGCCTGCACCACCTGCCACGTGCTGGTGCGTGAAGGCATCGAATCGCTGAACGAAGCGACGGAACTGGAAGAAGACATGCTGGACAAGGCCTGGGGCCTGGAAGCCGTGTCGCGCCTGTCGTGCCAGTCCATCGTGGCCGAGGCCGACCTCGTCGTCGAAATCCCGAAATACACGATCAACCAGGTCAGCGAAGGCAGCCACTAACATGAAATGGTCCGACATTCACGTGATCGCCGAGGCGCTGTACGATGCGCATCCGGACATCGATCCCCTGACCGTGCGTTTCACCGACCTGCACAACTGGGTGGTGGAACTGGACGGCTTCGACGATGACCACACGCGCGGCGGCGAAAAAGTGCTCGAAGCGATACAGATGGCGTGGATCGATGAAGCGCGCTAAGGGCGCGGCAGCCGCCGCCACCGCAGTCGCCGCGCCGAAAGACGTCATCACCGCCGCCAGCAACATGCCCGAGATCAAGGATGGCCAGTCGGTCGCCTTGCTGCAGGAATTGCACATCCTGACGCGTGACGGCAAGATGAACCAGGACAGCCGCCGCAAGTTGAAACAGGTGTACCACCTGACGCAATTCATCGAGCCGCTGCTGCGCGAAGTGCAGCTCGATCACCCTGGCGTGTCCCTGGTCGACCATGGCGCCGGCAAGTCCTACCTGGGCTTCATCCTGTACGACCTGTTCTTCAAGAACGGCAACGACGGCTCGCACATCTATGGCATCGAGACGCGCGAAGAACTGGTGCAGCGCTCGCAGGAGCTGGCGAAGAAATTCAAGTTCCCCGGCATGTCGTTTTTACCGCTGTCCGTGGCCGAATCGACGGAATCGACCTTGCTGCCGCAGCAGATCGACATCGTCACGGCCTTGCACGCGTGCAATACGGCCACCGACGACGCCATCCACTTCGCCTTGAAGAAAAAGGCGAAATTCATGGTGCTGGTGCCATGTTGCCAGGCTGAAGTCGCCTCCGTATTGAAGAAGAACAAGGGCAAGAGCCTGGGCAAGAATGTTTTGACGGAATTGTGGCGCCACCCGCTGCATACGCGCGAGTTCGGCAGCCAGATCACCAACGTGCTGCGTTGCCTGCAGCTGGAAGCGCATGGCTACCAGGTCAGCGTGACGGAACTGGTGGGCTGGGAGCATTCGATGAAGAATGAACTGATCATCGCCAGCTACAAGAACTTGCCGCGCCAGCGTCCGACGGAACGCTTGCAGGAAGTGCTGCAAACCCTGGGCCTGGAAGAGATGGGCCACCGCTTCTTTGCCGAAGAGCTGGCCAAGGCGGGCGCGTAAAGTATCCGCAGGGCAAAGTATCCGCAAGGGCAAACGAGGGGAGGAGCGGGTCGGTTACAATACCGGCTTTCTCCTCCTCTTGCTTTTTGCGCCTCCTCCATGACCACACCTATTGAAATGCCCACCGTCCGCCTGGCCAAGCGCCTGTCTGAAGACGTGCCCTGTTCGCGCCGCGAGGCCGAGCTGTATATCGAGGGCGGCTGGGTGACGGTCGACGGCGTGCTGGTGGAAGAGTCGGGCGCGCGCGTGGCGGACAACCAGGAAGTGGTGCTGTTGCCGAACGCGACGCTGGAAGAAATGCCGCCCGTGACGATTCTGCTGCACAAGCCGGCCGGCATCAATGGCGGCGTGGGCGCGGAAGGCAAGCCAGCCCTGAGCTGTTTGCGTCCCGAAGAGATCTTCACGCCGGAAAACGTGGCGCCCAGTTCCGTCACGCGCTTCCTCAAGCGCCACCTGATCGGCCTGACCATCACCAATCCGCTCGACACCATGGCGTCCGGCTTGCTGGTATTCACGCAGGATTTCCGCGTCGCCCGCAAGCTGGTCGACGAAGCGAAAACGGTGGAGCAGGAATTCATCGTGGAAGTGGCCGGCAGCATCATGGAAAACGGCCTGGCGCTGCTCAATCACGGCTTGCCCTTCAATGGCAAGCCTTTGCCGCCGATCAAGGTCAGCTGGCAAAATGAAACGCGTTTGCGTTTCGCCCTGAAAAACGTGCAGCCGGGCCAGATCGCCCACATGTGCAAGATGGTGGGACTGGACGTCGTCGCCATGAAGCGCTTGCGCATCGGCCGCATCCCGATGGGCGCCATGCCCGTGGGGCAATGGCGATATCTACAGGGTTACGAACGCTTCTAAAGCTGCGGCGCCACGATGGAGTGGCTTTCTGCAAAGCTTTTCCATAGCCGTTCGGCAATATTCAAGGCGATGGTATCGGCTTTCTCTTGCAAGGCCGCATTGCCCATGCTCTCCGTCGTGGCGAAGAACAGAGTCAGCCAGCGGCGGAACATGCAGGGCGTGAGGTGTTCCATTTGCGCGTGCTGGGCCAGCGGCTTGCCGTGGTAGCGCATGGTGCCGCGCAGCAAGCCTGACCAGAAATCGACCAGTGTGGCCAGGTGGGCATCCCAATCCTTGACCTCGGCGGCAAAGATGGGGCCCAGCATGGCATCGTCGCGCGCGGCCGCATAAAAGGTGTGGACGAGATGCTTGACTTCGTCTTCGCTGCAGACTTCCTCGCGGTAGGGAGCGAAGCGTGTGTGGGGGAGGGGGGCGGTAGTATTCATGGCATGCCATGATCGCAGAGCCCCCGTGGCGCTTCAATGACCCAGGTCAAGCCGCGTAAAAACTCAGGCGGCGACTTTCTTCGGCTTCTTCGCGGGAGCCGGCAATTGCACGATGTGCGTGCCTGCCAGCTTGTCGTGCAGGAATTGACCATTGCCCGTGAACAGGGCCGTGCTGGACCACGCCAGGATGCCGACACCGATGGCGCCCAGGGCCGTCCAGTGCTGCAAGTCCAGCAGATATGACACCAGCAGGGCTGGCAGCAGCCACATCCATGACAGGACATAGCGGTAGGCGGCCACGCGCAGCGGCACGTGGGCGTGGCCCGGCAGCACGACTTTCAGGCGCCACGTCTTCATGGCCAGGGTTTGCCCTTCGCGGCTCCATTGATGGATGAAATACGCACCCATGACGAGGAAGGCCAGGCACTGGCGCATGTGTTCCGTCAACGGCGTATGCGCGCCCTGCACGGCCAGCTCGAACAGCAGGAAGGGCAGGAACAGCACGGCCAGGGCCAGCAGCGACTCGTACACCATGGAAATCAGGCGGCGCTTGATCGTGGGATGGGAAGTGATGCTGGCGGCAGGCGTACTATTTGGCATTGGTTGGCAGTGGGGCAGGCGTAATAGATGGCGTAACAGGTGGCGTGACGGGCACGGTGGCGGGGGCCGCGGCGGGATCGCTCGGCACGGCCGTCGCTGCGGGCGCGGGCGGCAGGACGGGCGCGGCGGCCGCAGGCGCTGCCGGCGTGGCGGGCAGCAGGATCGGGGCCGGCTTGCTCGTATTCGAATTGATCGCGGGCACTTTTTCCAGCGGCTTTTTCGGCACGAGTTCCGTCGCCAGCTTTTTCTTTTGATCTTCCGGCAATTGCTGGTATTGCTCCCATTGCGCGGTCTTTTGACCAGGATCAATCTTCTTCGTGCGCGTATAGTTTTCGCGCACGAGACGGCGCTGTTCCGGCGTCAGCTTGATCCATTCGCGCATGCGTTCATGCACGCGCGTTTGCTCGTCCGGCGTCATGGAGGCGAAACGGCTGGCGATATCGAGCCATTTCTGCTTGCGCAAGGCTTCCAGCTTGTTCCATTCGCTCGCCAGCGGCTGCAGGGCTTCCTGCTGCGCGCGCGACAGCTTGTTCCACGAGGGATTCTCACCGGTCTTGGGCGGCGTGCCGCCCTTGCCGGCCGTGCGGGGCGAACCGGGCTTGGCTGTCGAGGCCGGGGCGGGCGCCACCACGGGCGCGGCTGCCGCGGGAGGGGCGGCGGGCGCGGCATGTTGCTGCGCGCCAACCCAGGCGGCGCCAGCCAGGGCGCAGGCACCCAGGCCGATGCCGCCGGCCAGCCAGCCTTTGCGTACGCTTGAGCGTGTCATTATTGCTCGCGTTTCGTCAGGTAGGCGTTGAAGCCATGGTCCATGTAGGCGGAAAGCGGCAATTCGTCCGACAGCACGGCAGCGTCGATTTCTGCCAGTTCGGCAATATGTTGTTCTTGCTCAAACTGATAGATGCCCACCATGCCGCCGACCAGCAGCAGCAGGGGGATGATCACGCTCATGCGGCCCAGCCACGACAGCGGCTCGACAAACAGGCTGCTGGCCACGCCGGCGAACACATTCTGGCGCACGGCGACGGCGGCGGGCGCGTCCGCCTTCTTGCGCGACAGGGCCAGCTTGCGTGCCGCTGCCAGGCGATCGGTGGCCGATGCGGGCAGGTCGTCGAGTTTTTCGTTCAGTGCATGGCGCACTTTGTAAGCGAAATTGAGATCGTCGGTGTTCATAATTTAATTCCCTTGGCTTTCAGCGATTCGGCGAGCGTGTGGGTAGCTCTAGAGCAATGTGTTTTCACGCTACCTTCGGAGCAACCCATCGCTTCCGCTGTTTCAGCCACATCCATGTCCTGCCAATAACGCATGAGGAAGGCTTCGCGTTGACGTGACGGCAGTTTTTGTACCTCTGCATCAATCAAATCAAGGATTTGCGCGCGCTCGACCTGGTCGGCCGAGGATTCGGCGGCGCTGGAGCCCTGTTCCGATTCATAAGTGTCAAGTATATCAAAATCCTCATGCTCGTCGCCCGAGGGCTTCATGCCGGAAAACAGGCTGACCCAGGTGTTGCGGACTTTTTCGCGGCGGAAATAATCGAGGATGGTGTTTTGCAGGATGCGCTGGAACAGCATCGGCAGTTCGGCGGCCGGCTTGTCGCCGTATTTCTCGGCCAGCTTGATCATGGCGTCCTGCACGATGTCGAGTGCCGATTCTTCCTTGCGGACCGCGTAGGCGGCTTGCTTGAAGGCGCGCCGCTCGACATTTTCTAGAAAGTCGGATAATTCTTTGTCTGTTGCCATGCGGTATGGGGGATCTTAGCGGCTGCGGGTGCGGTGGGCGAAATGGGGGCGGGTATGCTTTTTGCAACCCCGTGCATGCTAGCAAAAAATGTGCGTTTCCGCAGAGTTTTTGCACTCTGTGCGCGCAAAATGGCCTTTCGGCTGACATTTTCCTTGACCATAATGGTGCGACGCGATACCGTATAGGACGCTTTGAACACCCCAAAGCCCTATGGTCAGGTCGCGACCGGCACACAAGGCCATCCGCGACAAGACGCGCTTTCATTTGTAGGCAGTTTGTTCTAACCCGCGCCACAAGCGCGAGCGGTTCGTACAGGCGCCACAGAAACTCCGGCCAAACGAGTTGCGTTAAGCGTTGTTTTGTAAGGTATCTATGGGTGCCCAAAGAAATTGCGTGACCGCATGAAAAGGGAAGCAGGAGCACTGTCGCGCACAGCGAACTTCGTCAGGAAAGAACATCCGATCAATCTCCAATGGACCTTGAAAGGAATGTTTCATGAATACCGAAGCAGCAGCAGGACCAATTACGGGCGCAGAAATTGTCGTGCGCTGTCTGGCTGAAGAGGGCGTCGAGCACGTCTTTGGATACCCGGGCGGAGCCGTACTCTACATCTACGACGCCATCTTCCAGCAAAACAAATTCCAGCATATCCTGGTACGCCACGAGCAGGCCGCGATCCACGCCGCCGATGCCTATTCGCGCAGCTCGAACAAGGTCGGTGTCGCCATCGTCACGTCCGGTCCGGGCGTCACGAATGCCGTCACGGGCTTGTCCACCGCGTACATGGACTCGATTCCCATGGTGGTGATCTCCGGCCAGGTGCCGAGCCACGCCATCGGGCAGGATGCGTTCCAGGAATGCGACACGGTCGGCATCACGCGCCCCGTCGTCAAGCACAACTTCCTCGTCAAGGACGTCAAGGACCTGGCAGCGACGATCAAGAAAGCCTTCTTCATCGCCCGTACCGGCCGTCCGGGACCCGTGCTGGTCGATATCCCCAAGGATATCAGCATGCACAAATGCCATTTCGACTATCCGAAGGAAGTCGAGATGCGTTCCTACCGTCCCGTCGACAAGGGCCACTCGGGCCAGATCCGCAAGGCCGTGCAGCTGTTGCTGCAAGCCGAACGCCCGATGATCTACACGGGCGGCGGCGTGATCCTGGCGAACGCCTCGGCCGAGCTGAACAAGCTGGTTGACCGCCTGGGTTTCCCTTGCACCAACACCTTGATGGGTCTGGGCGGCTACCGCGCCTCGAGCGAGCAGTATGTCGGCATGCCCGGCATGCACGGCACCTATGAAGCGAACATGGCGATGCAGAATTGCGACGTCCTGATCGCCATCGGCGCCCGCTTCGACGACCGCGTGATCGGCAACCCGAAACATTTCGCCTCGCATCCGCGCAAGATCATCCACGTGGACATCGATCCCTCGTCGATTTCCAAGCGCGTCAAGGTCGATATCCCCATCGTCGGCAACGTCAAGGACGTGCTGATCGAGTTCCTCGCGCAACTGGATGCGGCCGAAGCCAAGCCGAACGTCAATGCCTTGAGCAACTGGTGGAAGCAGATCGCCGAATGGCGCGGCCGCGAATGCCTGAAATACCCGACCTCCGACCTCGTCATCAAGCCGCAATCGGTGGTGGAAAAGGTGTTCCAGATCACCAAGGGCGACGCCTTCATCACGTCCGACGTGGGCCAGCACCAGATGTGGGCCGCGCAATACTATGGTTTCGACAAGCCGCGCCGCTGGATCAATTCCGGCGGCCTGGGCACCATGGGTGTCGGCTTGCCGTACGCCATGGGCGTGCAGATGGCCAACCCGGACGCCACCGTTGCCTGCATCACGGGCGAAGGTTCGATCCAGATGTGCATCCAGGAATTGGCGACGTGCAAGCAATATCACTTGACGCCAAAGATCATCATGCTCAACAACCGTTTCCTCGGCATGGTGCGCCAGTGGCAGGAAATCGATTACGGTTCGCGCTATTCCGAGTCGTACATGGATTCGCTGCCCGACTTCGAGAAACTGGCTGAAGCGTATGGCCACGTGGGCATGAAAATTGAAAAACCGGGCGACGTCGACGGCGCCCTGAAAGAGGCGTTTGGCATGAAAGACAGGCTGGTATTCATGAACTTCATTACCGACCAGTCCGAAAACGTGTGGCCAATGGTGAAAGCCGGCAAAGGCCTGTCCGAAATGATGCTCGGCTCGGAGGACCTCTAATCATGCGCCATATTATTTCTGTCTTGCTGGAAAACGAAGCGGGCGCCCTGTCGCGCGTGGTGGGCCTGTTCTCGGCACGCGGTTACAACATCGAAACGTTGACCGTGGCGCCGACGGAAGACTCGACCCTGTCGCGCATGACCATCGTCACCAGCGGCTCGGACGACATCATCGAGCAGATCACCAAGCACTTGAACCGCCTCATCGAAGTGGTGAAGGTGGTGGACCTGACCGAAGGCCAGCATATCGAACGCGAGTTGATGCTGATCAAGGTCCGTGCCGTGGGCAAGGAGCGCGAGGAAATGAAGCGCACCGCCGATATCTTCCGTGGCCGCATCATCGATGTCACCGAAAAGACGTACACGATCGAATTGACCGGCAACAAGGTCAAGCTCGACGCGTTCATCGATTCGATCGACCGCGCCGCCATCCTGGAAACCGTCCGCACGGGTGGTTCCGGCATCGGCCGCGGCGAACGCATCCTCAAAGTATAAAAATACAAGCAGCTCTACGCGGCCCTGGCGCCGCATTTAAAACAACAACGCATCATCAAATTATAGGAAATACCATGAAAGTTTTTTACGACAAAGACGCTGACCTCTCCTTGATCAAAGGCAAAAACGTTGCCATCATCGGCTACGGTTCGCAAGGCCATGCACACGCACAAAACCTGAACGATTCGGGCGTCAACGTCACCGTCGGCCTGCGCAAGGGCGGCGCGTCGTGGACCAAGGTCGAGCAAGCGGGCTTGAAAGTAGCGGAAGTCAACGACGCCGTGAAAGCGGCCGACGTCATCATGATCTTGCTGCCGGATGAAAACATCGCCCAGGTCTACAACGAAAACATCGCCCCGTTCGCCAAGCAAGGCGCCGTACTGGCCTTCGCCCACGGTTTCAACGTGCATTACGGCCAAGTCGTGCCACGCGCCGACCTGGACGTGATCATGGTCGCGCCGAAAGCCCCAGGCCACACCGTGCGCGCCACCTACACCCAGGGCGGCGGCGTGCCTCACCTGATCGCCGTGTACCAGGATAAATCGGGCATCGCCCGCGATATCGCCCTGTCGTACGCATCGGCCAACGGCGGCGGCCGTGCCGGCATCATCGAAACGAATTTCCGTGAAGAAACCGAAACGGATCTGTTCGGTGAGCAAGCCGTGCTGTGCGGCGGCGCCGTGGAACTGATCAAGGCCGGCTTCGAAACCCTGACGGAAGCCGGTTACGCGCCTGAAATGGCGTACTTCGAGTGCTTACACGAACTGAAGCTGATCGTCGACCTGATCTATGAAGGCGGCATCGCCAACATGAACTACTCGATCTCGAACAACGCCGAATACGGCGAATACGTGACCGGTCCTAAAGTCGTGACGTCGGCCACCAAGGATGCGATGCGTCAATGCCTGAAAGACATTCAAACGGGCGAATACGCGAAGAGCTTCATCCTGGAAAACAAGGCAGGCGCACCGACCCTGATCTCGCGCCGTCGTCTGACGTCCGAGCACCAGATCGAAGAAGTGGGCGCGAAACTGCGCGCCATGATGCCTTGGATCGCCAAGAACAAGATGGTCGACCAGTCGAAAAACTAAGCATTTTTTGCTGATTCACCATAAAAAAGCCGGCACAAGCCGGCTTTTTTATGTGCGCAGGCGCCTGGCAGGCAACATCCGTTACAATCAGGCCCATTCAACAATACCGTCAGCCTCATGCTTGTTTTTTCTAAAGTTTTTGTCGGGAATCTTCATGTGGTCAAGCGCCCCGTCGCGGTTGCCGTCAGCTGCTGGTTTCTGGTCATCGGCTCGCTGTTGGCGCTGGTATCGGCTTTCCTCGGCCGCCACGACCCCGCCATGCTGGCCGCAATGGGGGACGGCGTGATTCCCGCCGAAGTGCAATACGCGATTTTGCTCTTCAGCCAGGGCATTACCCTGGTGGCGGCGCTGGCCATGCTGCAACGGCAGCGTGGCGCGCGCACGGTGTATCTGGTGTGGGGCGTGATCGACATTGCGCTCTGCCTGGCGACCTTGCCGGTCAAGATGAACGTCTTGCCTGGCGCGCTCATGTTCGCCGTCATCTGCGCCTTCCTGTACAGTCCGAAATCGAATGCCTGGTTTTCGCCACGCAAGGCGGCCAATGATGCCTGCATGACGCCAGCCTGAGCATGGCTGCCTGAACACGGCTATTTCCCTGCGCACGCCGTCGCGGCGTTTGCGCTACAATTCCGCCCTTCCTTTGCAGTTTCATATCGCTGCATCTGTTTCGGTATCTGCCGACCGCAACGCGCATTACCGCTATTTGATAGCACGCCAGGCTCGTTGAAGCGCTGCCTGCGCAACCCGAGGTACCCACATGACTGACCGTATGACCGCCGCCGTGCCTGTTTCAGGCCCTGCCGGCACTGCCATTTCCCGACGCTTTCCGCTGGCCGCCTTGCTGGCGCTCGCGATGACCAGCTTTATCGCCATCCTGGCCGAAACCTTGCCCGCCGGCCTGTTGCCGCAGATTTCGCGGGGTCTCGGTATTTCCGAAGTCATGACGGGTCAGCTCGTCACGGTGTTTGCGATCGGCTCCATTCTGACCGCCATCCCCCTGACCGCCATGACCAGCGGCTGGCGCCGCCGCAAGGTGCTGCTGCTGGCCGTCGGCGGCTTCCTGGTCTTCAATACCATGACGGCGCTGGCGCCCAATTACATGGTGGCGCTGGCCTCGCGCTTCCTGGCCGGCATGGCGGCCGGGTTGGCCTGGGGCTTGATGGCTGGCTATGCGCGCCGCATGGTCAGCGTGGAACAGCAGGGCAGGGCGATGGCCATTGCCATGATCGGCACGCCGCTGGCCCTGTCGCTGGGCGTGCCGCTGGGCACCTTGATGGGCGGCGTGCTGGGCTGGCGCAGCATCTTCGGCATCATGTCCGGCCTGGCTGTGGTCCTGGTCGCCTGGATACTGGTGGCCGTGCCCGATTATCCGGGGCAAAGGAATGGCGAACGGCTGTCGATCCGCCAGGTGTTCATGACGCCGGGCGTGCGGCCGATCCTGGCGGTGATCGTCGCCTGGATGCTGGCGCATAACATTCTGTATACCTATATCGCGCCGTTCCTGGCGCCGTCCGGCTTGCGTCCCCGCATCGACCTGGTGCTGCTCGTGTATGGCGTGGGCTCGCTGGCCGGCATCTGGCTGGTCAGCCAACTGATCGACCGCTGGCTGCGCCCGCTCGTGCTGGGCTGCCTCGCCGCGTTGGCCTGCGTGGTGGTGGCGCTGGGCCTGGCGATGGACTCGCCGGCCGTCATCTATGTCAGCATGGCCATCTGGGGCGTTACCTTTGGCGGCGCCGGCACCTTGCTGCAGACGGCGTCGGCCGACGCGGCCGGCGACGGCATGGATGTGGCGCAGGCGATGGTGGCGACCATCTGGAACGTGGCCATCGCGGGCGGCGGCCTGGCGGGCGGCGTGCTGCTGGACGGCTATGGCGCGGCCTCGTTCCCCTGGGCCATGCTGGCCTTGCTGCTGGTGGCCTTGACCATCGCCTGGCGCGCGCGGCGTTACAGTTTCAAGCCGGGCCGGCGCAGCGGCGGCCCGGTGGCGGGCCACTAATAACATTGTTATTTTGAATGACGGTGTATTGAAATGTGAGCAGATGTGACTGGCAAGCACATTTTGTGACGATTTGTTAATTTGCGCCACAGGAATGAATGAGGCGTTAGAATCTACACAGTTTGACAAGTTTCTCAAGCGAAAGAGGTGGCAACAGCCACCCCTTTCGCGGGCTGTCAGCCATATTAACTACCTAGGAGTACCCCATGACCGTGATGAAATCCGTCCTTGTTGCCGCCGCAGCCACCGTTGCCCTGAGCGCACAAGCCCAATCCCTGCCGACCAACGGCACCCTGGTGGTCGTACCCGCGTTTGGCGAAGTCAAGCATGTCAATGACCAGGTGGTCGCTACCCTGGCCGTCGAAGAACAGGACAAGGACAAGGCTGCCGCCGCGTCGCGAGTCAACCAGAAGATGAACAAGGGCATCGCCATCGTCAAGCAGGCCGATCCTTCTGCCGCGCTGAAATCGTATGGCTATTACACCTATCCCGTGTATCCGGAAGAGCGCCCATTGCCAGCCGGCGCCGTGGCCAAGCCACGTTTGCCGACGGCCTGGCGCGTGGGCCAGTACCTGGAAGTGACGACGGCGAATCTGGCGACCCTGCCAAAAACCGTGTCGGCGGCGCAAGGCGTGCTGACCCTGAATGGCTTGAATTTCGGCCTGAAGCCGGAAACCATCCGCCTGCTGGACGATCAGCGCATCGCCGCCACGTATAAGAACCTGAACGAGCGCGTGGCCGCCATCGCCAAGGCCATGGGCCGCAACGTTGCCGACGCCGTGCTCGATACGGTGGACTTCGAAGGTTCGGGCAACTATGTCACCGAAAACCGTGCTGCCGCCGCACCGATGATGATGCGCAGCGCCAAGATGGCTGAAGACAGCACCGTCGCCGAACCGAGCTTCGAGCCGGGCGAAACGACGCTCGACATGCGTGTCGTCGGCAAGGTCAAGTTCAAGTAAGTGCATTAGCGTGGAAACAATTCCGCGTTAGACTGTTTTAAAAATCATGGGGCTGTTGGCCCCATGGTCGTTTTTGCCCCATTATTTTTCAGGAGAACACCATGACCGTCATGAAAACCATGCTGGCCGCCGCTGTCGTTACCGCCGCCGCTACCGTTGCCCTGGGCGCACAAGCCCAGGCCTTGCCCACCTCCGGCACCCTCGTGGTGGTGCCCGCCAACGGCGAAGTGGTGCATGCGAACGACCAGGTGACCGTCACCCTGGCCATCGAAGAGCAGGACAAGGACAAGGCCGCCGCCGCCTCGCGCGTGAACCAGAAGATGAACCAGGGCGCCGCCATCGTCAAGAAAGCCGATCCGCAAGCCGTGCTGAAGACCCAGGGCTACTACACGTATGCCGTGTACCCGGAAACGGCGCCGCTGCCGCCAGGCGTCGCCGCCAAGCCGCGCGTGCCGACGGGCTGGAGAGTGGGCCAATACCTGCAGGTCACGACGACCAACCTGGCCGCCTTGCCGAAAACCGTTTCCGCGGCGCAAGGCGTGCTGACCCTGAACCGCCTGAACTTCGGCCTGGCGCCCGCCACCATCCGCAAGCTCGACGACCAGCGCATCGTCGCCGCCTACAAGAACCTGAACGAACGCGTGGCCGCCATCGCCGGCGCCATGGGCCGCAACGTCAATGACGCCGTGATCGACACCATCGATTTCGAAGGCTCGGGCAATTACGCGCAGCGCGTCAGCGTGGCCGGCGCGCGCAACATGAGTGCCGACGCCATGGGCTATGGCGGCAACCAGGTGGCCGAGCCGAGCTTCGAGCCAGGCGAAACGACCCTCAACATGGGCCTGGTGGCGAAGGTCAAGTTCAAATAAGGCTAGCTTCGGGATCAATATTGTCAGCTTGACGCCGCCACGCTTTTCTTTGGCGGTAGCTCCTCTATAATGGCAATATCGGCGGGCGCATGGCGAGACAGTCATGCGCCTGCCATCTGGCACCGATTCCCCCGCAGTACACAAGATATGGAACAACATGGCAAACTTCCCCCGTCGTAGAGGCAAGAACGGCACCCCCGCAGCATCCAAAGCGTCCCGCTTCAGCAAATTCGTGCGCCAGCCGGTGACCGATGGCACTGGCAAGAAAACCTTGCGCCGCCGCGGCATCTATCTGTTGCCGAACGCCTTCACGACGGCAGCCCTGTTTTGCGGTTTCTACGCCATCGTCATGGCCATGAACCAGAAATTCGAACACGCGGCCTGGGCCATCTTCATCGCCATGATCCTCGACGGCCTCGACGGCCGCATCGCGCGCCTGACGAATACGCAGAGCGAATTCGGCGCCCAGTACGACAGCCTGTCCGACATGGTGTCGTTCGGCGCCGCGCCCGCGCTGGTGATCTACGAATGGTCGCTGCGCGGCATGGGCAAGCTGGGCTGGCTGGCCGCCTTCGTGTATTGCGCCGGCGCGGCCTTGCGCCTGGCCCGTTTCAACACGAATATCGCCGTGGTCGACAAGCGCTTCTTCCAGGGCTTGCCCAGCCCGGCGGCGGCCGCCATGGTGGCCGGCTTCATCCTGTTGATGAACGACCTGGAATTTGCCGGCAACCAGCTGGCCTGGGTGTCGTGGGCGATCGCCCTGTTTTCCGGCCTGACCATGGTCACCAACGTGCCGTTCTACAGCTTCAAGGATGTGAATTTCCGCAAGTCCGTGCCGTTCATCGTGGTATTCCTGCTGGCATTGTTCTTTGCGCTCATCTCCATCGACCCGCCGAAAGTGCTGTTCCCGATTTTCGTCGCCTATGGCCTGTCCGGCTACGCCGTGTTCTTCTGGCGCATGGCGAAGGGCAAGCCCGTCAGCATCATCCAGACCGACCCCGAGCATTGATGCGCTGAGTCGGTAGCGTCGCCAGTCTTCAGCCAGCCAGGAGCAGCCATGAGCAGCAGCAACCGACTCATCATTTTTGACACCACCTTGCGCGACGGCGAGCAATCGCCGGGCGCCTCCATGACGCGCGAGGAAAAGCTGCGCATCGCCAAGCAGCTCGAGCGCCTGAAGGTCGACGTGATCGAAGCGGGCTTCGCCGCCGCCTCGCAAGGCGACTTCGAGTCGATACGGGCGATAGCCGGCGCCGTGCGCGAATCGACCATCTGCTCGCTGTCGCGCGCCAACGACCGCGACATCGCCCGCGCCGCCGAAGCGCTGGCGCCGGCCGAGCGCAAGCGCATCCACACGTTTATTGCCACGTCGCCCCTGCACATGCAGATGAAGCTGCGCATGACGCCAGAGCAAGTGCTTACGCAAGCGCAAAACGCCGTGCGCTACGCGCGCCAGTTCACGGACGACATCGAATTCAGCCCCGAAGACGGCAGCCGCTCCGACGAGGATTTCCTGTGCCGCGTGCTGGAAGCCGTGATCGCCGAGGGCGCCACCACCATCAATTTCCCCGATACGGTGGGCTACGCCGTGCCGGAAATCTTTGGCGCCACCATCAAACGCTTGCGCGAACGCATCCCGAACTCAGATAAAGCCATCTGGTCTGTCCATTGTCATAACGACCTGGGCCTGGCTGTGGCCAATTCCCTGGCCGGCGTCATGATAGGCGGCGCGCGGCAAATCGAATGCACGATCAATGGCCTGGGGGAGCGGGCCGGCAACACGGCGCTGGAAGAGGTGGTGATGGCGCTGCGCACGCGCGCCGCCTATTACAACTTGACGGTGGGTATCGACACGACGCAAATCGTGGCGGCATCCAAGATGGTGTCGCAAATCACGGGCTTTGCCGTGCAGCCGAACAAGGCCGTCGTCGGCGCGAACGCCTTTGCGCACGCGTCCGGCATCCACCAGGACGGCATTTTAAAGGCGCGCGAGACGTATGAAATCATGCGCGCCGAAGACGTGGGCTGGACGGCCAACAAGATCGTGCTGGGAAAATTGTCGGGCCGCAACGCCTTCAAGCAGCGGCTGCACGAGCTGGGCATCGCGCTGGAATCGGAAGCGGACATCAATGCCGCCTTCATCCGCTTCAAGGAGTTGGCGGACCGGAAATCCGAAATCTTCGACGAAGACATCATGGCCCTCGTCAGCGAGGAACAGCAGGCGCAGGAAAGTGAGCACTACCGTTTCATTTCACTGACGCAGCAGTCGACGACGGGCGCCGTGCCGCATGCGCGCGTGGAATTCCTCGTCGGCGGCAAGCAGCTGAGCTGCGAAGGGCGGGGCGACGGCCCCGTCGACGCCACCGTCAACGCCATCGAAAGCGCGGCCGCCAGCGGCGCGGAGCTGGTCTTGTTCTCCGTCAATGCCATCAGCACGGGCACGCAGTCGCAGGGCGAAGTCACGATGCGATTGTCGCGCGACGGGCGCATCGTCAACGGCGTGGGCGCCGACCCGGACATCATCGTCGCGTCGGCCAAGGCGTATCTGTCGGCGTTGAATAAACTGCATGCCAAGGATGAGCGCATCGATCCCCAGCCGTAATTCGGGGGGCAGACCCGCCGGGTCTGACCCCCGAATTTGATGCTCACCGTACCAGAGTACGGTTGCGCTTCTTAGTCACCTCTCTCTTCCGCTCGCTACGGTTTTATCAGGCGTCGTTACGCCGGTAATGTTTTACCAGAAAAACCGCCGCTCTTCCTTGGCCGGATCGGGGCCGTTCATCATCATGCGCACGATGCCGTCGTGGTCGAAGTGCACGTGCATCATGGAATCCCAGACGCCCGATTCCTTGTAGCGGTAAGACCAGACGTGCAGTTTCGGCAGCGACAGATACGACGTTTCCGTCGGGCGGCCCAGGGTGTGCAGCACGTCTTGCTGGGTCGATACGCCCACCTTGATGCGGGCAAAGCCCGGCGTATCGAGCACTTGCTCGTAGGAAATGAGCTTGTCGTCGGGGCCGAAGCGGGCCATGTACGTGTACTGGCCGTAGGGGCCCGTCGCGTATTCCAGTTCCGCGCCCGTGGGCAGCTGGTAGATGTTGCTTGGCCGGCCCAGGCGCGCTTCCACGGCGGCGCGCGGCTCGCCCGGCTGGGGCGGCGGGACGTTCCAGCTGGCGCAGCCGGCCAGGACGGCAAACAGCATGGGTGTTGCTAATTTGAGCAGATTTTTCATGTTTGACCTCCTGAAATGCAGGAAAACCCTATCATGCACCGAGAAAAGCGCGCACGGCAGGATACAGGCGGGCATTTTTCCGATATACTTGCGCGTCTGGTTGGCAGCATAGGCCAGTATTTTAATAATCGTAGTTCACGGTGGATAGGGTTCAGACTCTGTGCACCGCATGTGAAAGGTTTATCATGACAGTAGAAAACATCAACAAAGCCGCTATCATCGCGGACAACGCACGTGGTCAAAACGACACCGGCTCCCCTGAAGTGCAAGTTGCACTGCTGACAGCTCGCATCAACGAACTGAACGGCCACTTCAAAGCCCACTCGAAAGATCACCACTCCCGCCGCGGCCTGATCATGATGGTCAACCGTCGTAAGAGCCTGTTGTCCTACCTGAAGGCTAAAGACGCTACCCGTTATCGCGACCTGATCGCTAAACTTGGTCTGCGCAAGTAATTTTTGCCGTACAAGGTTTATACAGAAATGCCTGCGCCAGTTCGCTGACGCGGGCATTTTGTCATTTGAATTCCGGATTTATGTCGAGAAGTACAGTATTCTCTACCGATATCATGTTTTAAAAGTAAAGTAGCAAAGGTGGCAACAAGTAAAGGCAGCATTTTTACGCCGCCTGTGGTGAGGTGAACGACAGCCCCTGAAAATCTGTCGGCAATTAGAAAAGGGATACCCCATGTTTAACAAAGTTACGAAAACCTTCCAGTACGGTCAACACCAAGTGACCCTGGAAACCGGCGAAATCGCACGTCAGGCATCCGGCGCAGTGCTGGTGTCGATCGAAGATACCGTCGTTCTGGCAACGGTGGTGGCACGCAAAGATGCCAAGCCAGGCCAGGATTTCTTCCCTTTGACGGTTGATTATGTTGAAAAAACCTATGCTGCCGGTAAAATCCCGGGCGGTTTTTTCAAGCGCGAAGGCCGTCCTTCCGAAAAAGAAACACTGACATCCCGTTTGATCGACCGTCCTATCCGTCCGCTGTTCCCGGAAGGCTACCTGAATGAAGTGCAAGTCATCATTCACGTGCTGTCGGTCAACCCTGAAATCGATCCGGACATCGCCGCCATGATCGGCGCCTCGGCTGCCCTGTGCGTATCGGGCGTGCCTTTCAACGGTCCTATCGGCGCCGCGCGCGTCGGTTACGCCAATGGCCAGTACATCCTGAACCCGACCGTCCAGCAACTGAAAACGTCGGAAATGGACCTGGTGGTCGCCGGTACCGAAACGGCCGTGCTGATGGTCGAATCGGAAGCGAAACAGCTGTCCGAAGAAATCATGCTGGGCGCCGTGGTCTTCGGCCACGACCAGATGAAAGTCGTCATCGACGCGATTCACGACCTGGTGCGTGATGGCGGCAAGCCGGAAGTGGAATGGGCGCCTGCGCCGAAAAACGAAGCACTGATCGCCCGCGTCGCGCATTTCGCCAACGCCAAGATCAATGACGCGTATCAAACCAAGGACAAGCAAGAGCGTACGGCCAAGCTGAAAGCGGCGACGTCGGAAGTGATCGCCGACCTGTCGGCCGAAGCGGCTGCCGCCGGCGGCGCATCGATCGACAGCGCTGAAGTCAACAACATCCTGTTCGACATCGAAGCGAAAATCGTGCGTACGCAAATCCTGGACGGCGAGCCACGCATCGACGGCCGCGACACGCGCACCGTGCGTCCGATCTCGATCCGCACCAGCGTGCTGCCACGCACCCACGGTTCGGCCCTGTTCACGCGCGGCGAAACGCAAGCGCTGGTCGTTGCCACCCTGGGCACCGCCCGCGACAGCCAGAAGATCGATGCGCTGATGGGCGAGTTCACGGATTCGTTCATGCTGCATTACAACATGCCTCCGTTCGCCACCGGCGAAACGGGCCGTGTCGGTACGCCAAAACGCCGCGAAATCGGCCACGGCCGCCTGGCCAAGCGCGCGCTGATCGCCGCCCTGCCAGCCGCTGAAGAGTTCAGCTACTCGGTGCGCCTGGTATCGGAAATCACGGAATCGAACGGTTCCTCGTCGATGGCATCGGTGTGCGGCGGCTGCCTGGCACTGATGGACGCCGGCGTGCCGATGAAGGAACACGTGGCCGGTATCGCCATGGGCCTGATCAAGGAAGGCGGCAAGTTTGCCGTGCTGTCCGACATCCTGGGCGACGAAGATCACCTGGGCGACATGGACTTCAAGGTAGCCGGTACCCGCAACGGTATCACGGCGCTGCAGATGGACATCAAGATCATGGGCATCACCAAGGAAATCATGCAAGTGGCACTGGCGCAAGCCAAGGAAGGCCGCGAGCACATCCTGGGCGAAATGCAAAAAGCCATGCCGCACGTCAAAACCGAACTGTCCGATTTCGCACCGCGTCTGATCACGATCAAGATCAACCCGGAAAAAATCCGTGACGTGATCGGCAAGGGCGGCGCCGTGATCCGCGCGCTGACCGAAGAGACGGGCACCCAGATCGACATCAGCGACGAAGGCGTGGTCACCATCGCTTCCGTCGACGCCGCTGCCGGCCAGGAAGCCAAGCGCCGCATCGAAGAACTGACCGCTTCCGTCGAAGTGGGCAAGACCTACGAAGGCACCGTGCTGAAACTGCTGGACTTCGGCGCCATCGTGCAAGTCATGCCAGGCAAGGACGGCTTGCTGCACATCTCGCAGATCGCCAACGAGCGCGTCAACGCCGTGGCCGACTACCTGAAAGAAGGCCAGCTGGTGCGCGTCAAAGTGCTGGAAACGGACGACCGCGGCCGTTTGAAACTGTCGATGAAAGCTGCCGAAGGCAACGAAGCGCCAGCCGCTTAATGTCTTTCAGGTTCGCCTGAGTGCGGCTTCGGCCGCATGCTCAAAAACCGCCGGCGCGCAAGCCCTGGCGGTTTTTTTATGCGCCGCGTTTGCGCTGTATCGAAGGCGTGTGCCGGCTTGTCCGTCTGTCTGCACCGGCCTTGATCCAGCGCGTATCGGCCGCCGCTGCTCTCTGTAGATTCGGCATGGGATCTTCCCCTGAACGAGTCTTCCAAGGAGATGCAGCATGCGCACATACTGCGGGCTGGCCGCCGCCTTTCTGCTTGCCGTCGCGCCCGGTGTCCGGGCGCAGCTGGACAGCGCACCGACGCCGGTGCCGTTGCCCATCCCTATCGCCGCCGCGTCCGCGGCCATGCCGGCGCAAGACCTCGACGCCTTGCGCGCCGTGCATGCGCGCGAAATCAATGACCTCAGCACCTTCAGGACGGCGGGCTTGCAGCGCGAAGCCATCGATCCCTACCTGGACAGCGCGCCGGGCCAGCAATTCCTGCGCGAACTGCGCGCCGCCGATCCTGCCGCCCCGGCCGAGACGATTTACGCGCGCGCGGTCGAGCAGCTCGCCTCCGGCAGCACCTTGCCCGATGTGCAAGCCATGTCGGCCGCGCTGGTGAAGATCGTGCCGCATGGCCAGAATGTGTCGCCGTACTCGCCGTATTTCACCACCAGCGCGCAATTGCAGCTGGCTTCGGGCAAGTGCGCCAGCCTGGCCGACTGTTTCGGCTTGCCCTTGAAGAGCGAGGCGCCGCTGTATGATGTGTATCAGGTCATGCCCAAGGGTACCGTCAGCGTGTTCGTCAGCCAGGTGGCGCCGACGGAAGAGCTGGGCGGGCTGGTGCGGCGCCGTGGCGGGGCGCAGCAGTATCTACTGCCCAACCGCAGCCTATGGTCGGCCCCCGTGCTGATCGGCACGATCAAGAATTGAGGAGAGATGATGGATCAACCGCGCCTGCAAGCCCATGCCGCCGAACTGGAACAGTTGTTGACGCGCCTGGCGCCCGCCGATGGGGAAGTGGCCGACCTGCGCAGCGCGCTGGAGCCGCTGCTGGCCCTGGCGGGCAGCGGCGCCTTGACGGCGCCCTTGCCGTGGGGCGATATCCCCGGCGGGCGTTATTTTACGGAAGGCGGCTTGCGCCGCTACCCCGAGCTGGAGCAGGCATTTGCCCGTTTCCGCATCGAGGCGACGGGCGGCGAATCGCTGGCCCTGCGCAAGCTGCGCGGCGAGATCTGATTAATATATGGTATCAATTGTTGTTTATGGGTAATTGACTGTCAGTATTGCTTGACGACAAAATCTTATTCCCTGACCATGGCGCATCCCTCCCGATTTTCTCTTTTTTATTGGATGCACCATGTTGTCCTCCCTTAAGGCGCGGCTGATCGCCATCGCCGTTTCCATCGTCGTGCTGGCCATGCTGGCCGTCGCCATCGCCAACTTCTTCACTACCCGCTCCAGCACCCTGGCCGCGCTCGACACGCAGATGCTGCAGTTGTCGCACAGCCATGCCGCGGCCATCGCCGAATGGCTGCGTTCCAAGCAAGCCGTCGTGGGCTCGCTCAAGCAGGGCGCCACGGCGGCCGATCCGCTGCCGGCCCTGAAGGCGGCCGAGCAGGCCGGCACCTTCGACATGGCGTATATCGGCTTTGCCGACAAGCACGCCGTCTTTTCGCAGGAGCGCAAGCGCGCCGCCGACTACGACCCCACGGCGCGGCCCTGGTACAAGCTGGCGTCCGAAGTGGGCGGCCCCATCATCACGGCGCCCTACATCGGCGCCAGTACGGGCAAGCTGGTGGTGACGTTTGCCGAGCCGCTGGGCGGCAAGGGCAGCGTGACGGGCGTGATGGCGGCCGACGTGATGATGGATGCGGTGGTGCAAAACGTCGCCTCGATCAAGCCGACGGCGTCCAGCTATGCCTTCCTCGTCGATGGCGGCGGCAAGATCATCGCCCACCCGGACGGCAAGCTGACCCTGAAGCCGCTGGCCGAGCTGGATCCGGGCCTCAGTGCGCAGGCGCTGGCCGACATCGAAAAGAGCGGCGACGGCGCCGCCATCCGCCTCGGCGAACGCAATGGCATCTTGCATGTGAGTAAGGTGCCGGGCAGCGACTGGCTGCTGGCGACCGTGCTCGACCGTGCAGAAGCGACGCAAGCCTTGAGCTCCATGCTGCGTGCCTCGGCCTTGACGGCCTTGCTGGTGCTGGCCCTGGCCGCCACGGTCTTGAGCGTGCTGGTGGCGCGCGCCTTGCGCCGCCTGGGCCTGGTGCGCGATGCGATGGAAGCGATCGCCACGGGCGACGGCGACCTGACCAGCCGCCTCGACGCGGAAGGCACGGACGAGCTGGCGCAGATCGCCAAGGCGTTCAACTTGTTCGTCGAAAAGATCGCCACCGTGCTGGTGCAGATCCGCAGCATCAGCACCCTGGTGCGCAGCGAATCGGCCGATATCGCCGCAGGCAACGCCGACCTGTCCTCGCGCACGGAAGCGCAGGCGGGCGCGCTGGAAGAAACGGCCAGTTCGATGGATGAGCTGACGTCGACCGTCAAGCAGAATGCGGAAAACGCGCATGCGGCCAATGAGCTGGCCGTGTCCGCCTCGGAAGTGGCGGCCAAGGGCGGCCGTGTGGTGCAGCAAGTGGTCGGCACCATGGCCGGCATCCAGGAAAGCTCGCGCAAGATCGTCGACATCATCGGCGTGATCGACGGCATCGCCTTCCAGACGAATATCCTGGCCCTGAACGCGGCCGTCGAGGCGGCGCGCGCGGGCGAGCAGGGCAGGGGCTTTGCCGTGGTGGCGTCCGAAGTGCGCAACCTGGCGCAACGGTCTGCCGGCGCGGCGAAGGAAATCAAGGAATTGATCGGCGATTCGGTGGAAAAAGTCGATGCGGGCGGCCGCCTCGTCGATGAGGCGGGCCAGACCATGGACCAGGTGGTGGCGTCGGTGCAGCAATTGACGACCATCATGAGCGAAATCACGGTGGCCAGCCGCGAACAGAGCGCCGGCATCGGCGAGATCAATACGGCCGTCACGCACATGGATACCATGACGCAGCAAAACGCGGCCCTCGTCGAGCAAGCCGCCGCTGCCGCGGAAAGCCTGCAGGAGCAGGCTGTGGACCTGGCGCAAGCCGTCGGCATGTTCCGCCTCGGCGATGCGGGCCCTGCCGCCGCGCCCGCGCCCGTGACCCGCCTCAAGGCGAAGCCGGCCGTTCGTGCTGCCGCGCCGCGCGCGCCAACCCGCGCGCTGTCGCCGGCCAAGCCCGTCAAGGCGGCCAAGTCCGGCGCCGACGAGTGGGAAGAGTTTTAAGCGTACAGCAATCGCGACGCTTATTCGGCACGTTCATCCGCGTTTTTGTCAGGCCAGCCTGCCAAAAGCGCAGTTCGTCGCAATCGGCGTGTCTGCCGGGAGTGGTATGGCTATAGTGACACCATACCGCAAGCCCACTGCCAGACACCCGAGGAGATTCAAATGAACGTCGCTAAAAACATGGAAGTCATCGCCGTTGCCGCCGCCATCCTGCTCGGCGCCAGCTGCTACGCCATCGCCCCGGCCGCCCCGGCCCTGCAAGTGGCCAGTTCCACGGCCACCCTGGCCGCGCCAGCGAACAAGGCGGCCATGCAAGTGGTGGTGGTCAAGGCCAAGCGCTTGACCGCCTTGGAAAAAGCCCGTTTTGCATAATTGATTGTCAGCAATTTTTGCTGCTGCTACAGTGGCAGCCAGCGGCGATGCGCGCGGGTCCCACGAGGGCGCCGCGACACATAAAAACAAGATACCGAGGATGCACTACATGAAAAAGACACTGCAATTGGCGCTGCTGTTCCTGGCGACTCTGGGCCTGGTGCGCGGCGCGGCCGCGGAGACCCGCTTGCTGGAAATGCGCAACATCGACGCCCGCGTGGTGCGCGTCAAGCTCGATGGCGTGATGGAGGTGCGCATTCGCCAGGGCAACGTGCCTTCGCTGAGCATCACGGCCGACAAGCGCTATATCGCCGACGTCAGTACGGCGCAAAGCGGCGATACCCTGCACATCGAAACGGAAGTGCGCGGCTTCAAGATCGGCCCTTCGTCGATACGCGCGGACCTGGTCTTGCCGAATTTGCGCGAGCTGAGCTCGGAAGGCTTCGGCAGCACGGACATCACGGGTTTCAAGGGCGAGGAACTGACCCTGTCGCTGGAAGGGGCGGGCAGCATCAAGCTGGTGGGCGACTACCGCAAGCTCAACGCCAGCCTGGGCGGCGTGGGCAGCATGCAGATATGGATAGGCAACAATGAGCGGGCCGAGCTGGACTTGCAGGGTGCGGGCTCGGTCGTGCTGGGCGGACGCGGACGACTCTTGAAAGCCAGCCTGGGCGGCCTGGGCAGCCTGAATGCGCAGCAATTCGAAGCGGACGCCGTGAACCTGGAATTGAGCGGCCTCGGCAACGCCACGGTGAATGCCCATACGAATGCCAAGCTGAACTTGAGCGGGCTCGGTTCGGTGGTGGTGTACGGCAAGCCGGTCAACCGCGATGTCAGCGTCGAGGGCCTGGGCAAAGTTAGCTGGAAGTAAAAGCATCCTGCCGCAGGCCGTATTGGCAGGACAAGAATAAGTAGTCAGACCACATCCCATTCCGATGAAAAAACTGATCATTACATTACTCATGCTGTTGACGATACAGCTACCCGCGCGGGCTGGCTTCGCCGAAGGCGCCAGTGCCTACAACAACAAGAATTACGCCTTGGCCTACAAGGAAATATTGCCCCTTGCCAAGACCGGCAGCGCCGATGCCCAGCACTTGCTGGGCTTGATGTATTACATGGGACGGGGCTTGCCGCAGGATTACAAGCAAGCCATGTTCTGGCACCGCAAGGCGGCCGAGCAGGGCAAGGCCGACGCCCAGTATGTGGTGGGTGCCATGTATTACACAGGCAACGCCGTGCTGCAGGATCATAAGCAGGCCGTCGGCTGGTTCCGCAAGGCGGCCGAGCAGAACCATGCCGAGGCGCAGCAGGTGCTGGGCCTGATGTACCGCTACCACATGGGCGGCGTGCAGCAGGATAACGTCATCGCCTACATGCTGTGGAACCTGGCGGCCGCGAATGGCAACGCGAATGCGGCCGACCAGCGCGCCGCCGTGGTGCGCAAGATGACGCATGAGCAAGTCGAAGAGGGGCAAGCCCTGTCGGCGAAATGGAAGCCGGGCACGCCCTTGCCGCGCCAGTCGAAAACGGGCGCCGGTTAAGACGGGGTGGTGGTCTGCAGGGGAGGGCGGCTTGGCGTACAATCGCCGTTTTCCCTTGAGAGAGTTCCGCCATGCGTGCAGTTGCCATCAGCCAGCCAGGTCCCGCCGACGTTTTGCAGATCGCGGAACGTCCCATGCCGCAATATAAGGCGGGCGAACTGCTGATCAAGGTGCACGCGGCCGGCATCAACCGTCCCGACGTGCTGCAGCGCCTGGGCAAGTATGCGCCGCCCGCCGGCGCGTCCGACTTGCCGGGCCTGGAAGTGGCGGGCGAAGTCGTCGATGGCGATTTTACCAATACCGGATTCAAGAAGGGCGACCTGGTCTGCGCGCTGGTGCAGGGCGGCGGCTATGCCGAATACTGCGCCGCCCCAAGCGGCCAGTGCCTGCCCTTGCCGCAAGGCTTGACGGCGCTGGAAGGCGCGTCCCTGCCGGAAAATTTCTTTACCGTCTGGAGCAATGTCTTCGACCGCTGCGCGCTGGCCGATGGCGAAACGTTACTGGTGCAGGGTGGCACGTCCGGCATCGGCGTGACGGCCATCCAGCTGGCGGCCGCCCTGGGGCATCGCGTGTTCGCCACGGCGGGCAGCGACGAGAAGGCGCGCGCCTGCGAGGCGCTGGGCGCCGAACGGGGTATCAACTACCGCACGGAAGATTTCGTCGCCGTCGTCAAGGAATTGACCGGTGGCAAAGGCGTCGACGTCATTCTCGACATGGTGGGCGGCGACTACCTGCCGCGCGAAATCGATTGCCTGGCCGACGATGGTCGCATCGGCCTGATCGCCGTGCAGGGCGGCACCAAGGCGGAACTGGACCTGGGTAGCTTGCTGCGCCGCCGCCTGACGGTGACGGGTTCCACCCTGCGTCCCCGTTCCGTCGCCTTCAAGGCCGCCATCGCCAGCCATTTGCGCGAGACCGTCTGGCCGCTGATCGAGGCAGGCAAGATCAAGCCCGTGATCTATCAAACTTTCCCGTTGGAAAAAGCCAACGAGGCGCATGCCTTGATGGAAGCGAGCACGCACGTGGGCAAGATCATGTTGCAAGTTGCCTGAAACGGGGCACTGCCTGTTTGACCGGCATCGGTGCCGGAGTTAGAATGACGGGTTATTAGAATTTAGGCTACTATGCGTCGCAAACTCGTCGTCGGAAATTGGAAAATGAACGGCAGTCGCACCTCGAACGCGGTGTTATTGTCTGAAATAGTTGCTGGCCTGGCTGCCTCTGGCGCCGCCAGCGCCGTCTGTGTGCCTGCGCCGTATCTGGCGCAGTGCCAGGCGCAATTGGCAGGCACGGCTCTGGGCTGGGGCGCGCAGGATGTGTCCGCGCACGCCGGCGGCGCCTACACGGGAGAAATCTCGACCGCCATGCTGCAGGATTTTGGCTGCGGCTACGTGGTGATCGGGCATTCCGAGCGCCGCGCCTACCATGGCGAGAGCGATGCGCAGGTGGCGGCCAAGACGGTTGCGGCGCTGGCGGCGGGCATCACGCCCATCGTCTGCATCGGCGAAACTCTGGCGCAGCGCGAAGCGGGCCAGACCAATGCCGTGGTGGCGCAGCAACTGGGCGCCGTGCTGGTGGCGATTTCCGCCGACGACGTGGCGAAACTGGTGCTGGCCTATGAGCCAGTCTGGGCCATCGGCACGGGCAAGACCGCCACGCCGCAAATGGCGCAGGACGTGCATCAGGTATTGCGCGCCCAGCTGGTGGCAAAGAATGCGGTAGCGGCCGCCGGCGTGCAAATCCTGTACGGCGGCAGCATGAAGCCGGAGAACGCGAAAGAATTGATGGCGATGCCGGATATCGATGGCGGTCTGATCGGTGGAGCAGCATTGAAGGCGGCGGATTTCCTGGCAATTATTCACGCCGCTGATTGAATTAATTTAAACTAAGAATGGAATTGCAATGAACATGATGTTCAATCTGGTAGTGGTAGTACAGGTTATTTCGGCATTGTCGATTATCGCGCTGGTGTTGTTGCAGCACGGTAAGGGCGCCGACATGGGTGCCGCCTTCGGTTCGGGCGCCTCGGGCAGCCTGTTCGGTGCGACGGGTTCGTCGAACTTCATGTCGAAATCGACGGGCGTTGCCGCCGCGATCTTCTTCGGCGCCACCCTGGCCCTGTCGCTGATGGCGAATCAACGCGCCACCACGGTCGGCGGCGGCGTGATGGATAAAGTCGTCAAGCCAGTGCCGGTCACCGGTGCGGGCGCGATCCCGACGACGGTGCCAGCAGCAGCTCCGGCTGCCAGCGCTCCGGCAGCGGCGGCTCCGGTTGCCAGCACCCCGGCCGGCGCGATTCCGAAGTAATTCTGTATCAGCTCGATACCTCATCGAGAGTAATTCTCATTACGGGCAGATTATTGCTCAATGTTTTAGCAGTGCGGCAGGAAAAAATCGTGGCGCGCTGGAAGATGTAAAAATTTATCGTTTTTATCTGTGTTTTGATGCATTTGTGCATTAACTTTAGCGGCAAAGCAGAGTAGAATACGGGCCTTACCGCCGACGTGGTGAAATTGGTAGACACGCTATCTTGAGGGGGTAGTGGCGAAAGCTGTACGAGTTCGAGTCTCGTCGTCGGCACCAGAAATCAGAAGCCAGCAACGGCGCACGAGCCATGGCTCGTACAAAGTTGCTGGCTTTTTTTACGAGGATGTGTCGTTCGATCCTGGTCTTAGCTTTGATTGGGGTCGTGCGTTAGATACGCTGCAAATGATCGCAGCGTCCTCATTTAACCGATCGTTCAATATAAGCTCATCAATCGTGAACCTCGAAAATTACTTCCCCGTCCTGCTGTTCATTATTATCGGCCTTGGTGTCGGTATCGCTCCCCAGCTCCTGGGGCGCCTGTTAGGCCCTAACAAGCCCGACGCAGCAAAACTCTCCCCGTACGAATGTGGCTTTGAAGCATTCGAAGACGCGCGCATGAAATTTGATGTGCGCTACTATCTGGTCGCAATCCTGTTTATTTTGTTCGATCTGGAAACGGCATTCTTTTTCCCATGGGGCGTTGCAATGCGCGACCTGGGCTGGGCCGGTTTCGTCACGATGATGGTGTTCATCGCTGAATTCGTGGTCGGATTTTGGTACATTTGGAAGAAAGGTGCCCTTGACTGGGAATAAGCCATGGCTATTGAAGGCGTATTAAGCGAAGGTTTCATCACCACCTCGGCCGACAAGCTGATCAACTGGGCGCGCACCGGGTCTATGTTCCCGATGACGTTCGGTCTGGCCTGCTGTGCGGTCGAAATGATGCATGTGGGCGCAGCCCGCTACGATATGGACCGTTTCGGCGTCGTGTTTCGTCCGTCGCCGCGTCAGTCCGACGTCATGATCGTTGCCGGCACCCTGTGCAACAAGATGGCGCCGGCCCTGCGCAAGGTCTACGACCAGATGGCAGAGCCACGCTGGGTCATCTCGATGGGTTCCTGCGCCAATGGCGGCGGGTACTACCATTACTCCTATTCCGTGGTGCGCGGTTGCGACCGCATCGTGCCCGTCGACGTGTATGTGCCTGGCTGTCCTCCGACCGCTGAAGCCTTGCTGTACGGCATCATGCAGTTGCAGAACAAGATCAAGCGTACCAGCACGATCGCACGCTAACGGGGCCGCTTCAGATTATGACAACACATTTAGAAGTATTGCAAAACGCCCTCGGCACTGCCCTGGGCGATCGCGTTAGCACGACGGTTGCGCTGGGCGAAGTCACCCTGGTCGTCAAGGCCGAGGACTACCTGGCCGTGATGCTGACCCTGCGCGACGATCCGGCCCTGCATTTCGAGCAATTGCTCGACCTGTGCGGCGTCGACTACTCGACCTATGGCGACGGTAGCTGGGATGGCCTGCGTTTCGCGGCCGTTTCGCACTTGCTGTCGGTTAAGCACAACTGGCGCGTGCGCGTGCGCGTGTTCGCACCGGACGACGACATGCCGCTGCTGCCCTCCGTGGTCGGCATCTGGCGCGCCGTCAACTGGTACGAGCGCGAAGCATTCGACCTGCTGGGCATCCTCTTCGAAGGCCACAACGACTTGCGCCGCCTGCTGACCGACTACGGTTTCATCGGCCATCCGTTCCGCAAGGATTTCCCCGTCTCCGGCTATGTCGAGATGCGCTACGATCCGGAACAAAAGCGCGTGATTTACCAGCCCGTGACGATCGAGCCGCGGGAAAACGTGCCGCGCGTGATCCGCGAAGAACATTACGGGATGAAATAATGGCTGAGATTAAGAACTACACCCTGAACTTTGGGCCGCAGCATCCGGCCGCGCACGGTGTGCTGCGCCTGGTGCTGGAGATGGATGGCGAAGTCATCCAGCGCGCCGACCCGCATATCGGCCTGCTGCACCGCGCTACCGAAAAGCTGGCCGAACAGAAGACCTACCTGCAATCCGTGCCGTACATGGACCGTCTCGACTATGTGTCGATGATGTGCAATGAACATGCGTACGTGATGGCCATCGAAAAGATGCTGGGCCTGGAAGTGCCGCTGCGCGCGCAATACATCCGCGTCATGTTCGACGAGATGACGCGTATCCTGAACCACCTGATGTGGCTCGGCACCCACGCGCTGGACGTCGGCGCCATGGGCCCGTTCCTGTATTGCTTCCGCGACCGCGAAGACTTGTTCGACGCCTACGAGGCGGTATCGGGTGCGCGCATGCACGCGGCCTACTACCGTCCGGGCGGCGTGTACCGCGACTTGCCGGATGCGATGCCGCAGCACAAGGCGTCGATCATCCGCAACGCCAAGGCCATCGGCAAGCTGAACGAAAACCGCCAGGGCTCCCTGCTGGACTTCATCGAAGACTTCGCGCGCCGTTTCCCGAATTCCGTGGACGAGTACGAAACCTTGCTGACCGACAACCGTATCTGGAAACAGCGTACCGTCGGCATCGGCGTGGTCTCGCCGGAAGATGCGCTGGCCATGGGCTTCACGGGCGCCATGCTGCGCGGCTCGGGCGTGCAGTGGGATTTGCGCAAGAAACAGCCGTACGAAGTGTACGACTTGATGGACTTCGACATTCCTATCGGCACCAACGGCGATTGCTACGACCGCTACCTGGTCCGCGTGGAAGAGCTACGCCAGTCGAACCGCATCATCAAGCAATGCGTGGAGTGGCTGCGCAACAATGAAGGTCCTGTCATGACCAGCAACCGCAAGGTGGCGCCTCCGGGCCGCGTCGACATGAAGACCAACATGGAATCGCTGATTCACCACTTCAAGCTGTTCACGGAAGGTTTCCACGTGCCGCCAGGCGAGGCCTACAGCGCCGTGGAACATCCGAAGGGCGAGTTCGGCGTGTACCTGGTGTCCGATGGCGCCAACAAGCCGTACCGCATGAAACTGCGCGCGCCAGACTACGCCCACTTGCAGTCGCTCGACGAGATGGCGCGTGGGCACATGCTTGCCGACGCCGTGACCATCATCGGGACGCAAGATATCGTGTTCGGCAGTATTGACCGCTAAGAGGCAAAAAGTATGTTGTTATCAGAGCAATGCTATAAGAAAATTGACCGCGAGCTGGCCAAGTACCCGGCCGACCAGCGTCAGTCGGCCGTCATGGCCGCGCTGGCCCATGCCCAGGATGAACTGGGCTGGCTGGCGCCAGAAACCATGAAGGAACTGGCCGATTACATCGGCATGCCGGCGATTGCCGTGCAGGAAGTGGCCACGTTCTACAATATGTACAACGTGAAACCCGTGGGCAAGCACAAGATCACCGTGTGCACCAACCTGCCATGCGCCCTGTCGGGCGGCGTGCGCGCTGCAGACTACCTGAAGCAGAAACTGGGTATCGATTTCCGCGAAACCACCGCAGACGGCCAGTTCACCCTGGTTGAAGGCGAGTGCATGGGTGCTTGCGGCGATGCGCCTGTCTTGCTGGTCAGTAATAAAACCATGTGCAGCTGGATGTCGAACGAGAAAATCGACGCCATGCTGGAGGAACTCAAGAAATGACGTCACTCCACAACCGCCATATCGATCCATTGATCCTGAAGGATCTGGATGGCAAGAACTGGCATTTGCAAGATTATGTGAACCGCGGCGGCTATAGCGCCCTGCGGCGTATCCTGGAAGAGAAAATCACGCCGGAACAGATCATCGCCGACCTTAAGGCTTCGTCCTTGCGCGGCCGTGGCGGCGCGGGTTTCCCTACCGGCTTGAAGTGGAGCTTCATGCCGCGCCAGTTCCCGGGTCAAAAATACCTCGTCTGCAATACAGATGAAGGCGAACCGGGCACTTTCAAGGACCGCGACATCATTCGTTACAATCCCCATGCGCTGATCGAAGGCATGGCCATTGGCGCTTATGCGATGGGCATCACCGTCGGCTATAACTATATCCACGGTGAAATCTTCCAGGAATACCTGCGTTTCGAAGAAGCGCTGGAAGAGGCGCGCGCCGCCGGTTTCCTGGGTGACAAGATCATGGGTAGCGAGTTCTCGTTCCAGTTGCATGCGCACCATGGTTATGGCGCCTACATCTGCGGCGAAGAAACGGCCCTGCTGGAGTCGCTGGAAGGCAAGAAAGGCCAGCCGCGCTTCAAGCCGCCTTTCCCAGCCTCGTTTGGCCTGTACGGCAAGCCGACGACGATCAACAACACGGAAACCTTCGCGGCCGTGCCATTCGTGCTGAACATTGGTCCAGAGAAATACCTGGCGATGGGCAAGCCGAACAACGGCGGTTCGAAGATCTTCTCGATCTCGGGCGACGTGGAAAAACCGGGCAACTACGAAGTGCCGCTCGGCACCCCGTTTGCGACCCTGCTGGAACTGGCAGGCGGCATGCGCGGTGGCAAAAAGATCAAGGCCGTGATCCCTGGCGGTTCGTCCGCTCCGGTGATCCGCGGCGACATCATGATGCAGACCGACCTGGACTATGACTCGATCGCGAAAGCCGGTTCGATGTTGGGTTCGGGCGCCGTCATCGTGATGGACGAAACACGCTGCATGGTAAAGGCGCTGGAACGCCTGTCCTACTTCTACTTTGAAGAATCGTGCGGCCAGTGTACGCCTTGCCGTGAAGGCACAGGCTGGATGTACCGCATGGTGCACCGCATCGAGCAGGGGCAGGGTCGTCCAGACGACCTGGACATGCTCAACTCGATCGCCGACAACATCCAGGGCCGCACCATTTGCGCGCTGGGCGATGCGGCTGCCATGCCGGTACGGGCCTTCATTAAGAATTTCCGTGAAGAATTTGAATATCATATCGAGCACAAGCATTGCTTAGTGCCCGCATATATCTAAGCTGCGTCAGGTAACGATCACCATGGTTGAAATCGAAATAGACGGCAAAAAAGTCGAAGTCCCTGCTGGTAGCATGGTGATGGACGCCGCCAACAAATTGGGAACCTACATTCCGCACTTCTGCTATCACAAGAAATTGTCGATCGCAGCGAACTGCCGCATGTGCCTGGTCGAAGTGGAAAAGGCGCCCAAGCCTTTGCCCGCTTGTGCGACCCCGGTCAGTGCCGGCATGATCGTGCGCTCCGCCAGCGATAAAGCTGTGCAGGCGCAAAAGTCGGTCATGGAATTCTTGCTGATTAACCACCCGCTCGATTGCCCTATCTGCGATCAGGGCGGCGAGTGCCAGTTGCAAGACTTGGCAGTGGGCTACGGCAAGAGCGAATCGCGCTACAAGGAAGACAAGCGCGTCGTGCAGCCGAAGGAAGCCGGTCCGCTGGTGTCCATGCAGGAAATGTCGCGCTGCATCCAGTGCACCCGTTGCGTACGCTTTGGCCAGGAAGTGGCCGGCGTGATGGAACTGGGCATGATCGGCCGCGGCGAACACTCGGAAATCGTGTCCTTCGTGGGCCAGACGGTCGACTCCGAACTGTCGGGCAACATGATCGACCTGTGCCCGGTCGGCGCACTGACCTCGAAGCCGTTCCGCTACAGCGCCCGTACGTGGGAACTGTCGCGCCGCAAATCGGTCAGCCCGCATGACGGCCTGGGCGCGAACCTGATCGTGCAAGTGAAAGCTGGCAAGGTCAAGCGCGTATTGCCGCTGGAAAACGAAGCCGTCAACGAGTGCTGGATTTCGGACAAGGACCGTTTCTCGTACGAAGCGCTGGACAGTGCCGAACGCCTGACTTCCCCGATGCTGAAACAAGGCAACGAGTGGAAAGAAGTCGATTGGCAAACGGCACTGGAATACGTGGCGCACGGTTTGAAAAATATCAAGCACGAGCATGGCGCCGACGCCATCGCCGCGCTGGCAACGCCGCATTCGACGGTCGAAGAGCTGGTCCTGCTGCAGAAAGTCGTCCACGGTCTCGGTTCCGAGCACGTCGACTTCCGCCTGCGCCAGACCGACTTCGCGCTCGACGCGTCCGTCAAACCTTGGCTGGGCATGCCGATCAACGAATTTGGCCAGATCAAGCGCGCCTTCGTCATCGGCTCGTTCCTGCGCAAGGATCACCCATTGCTGGCCACGCGTCTGCGCGCGTCCGTCAAGGGCGGCGCCAAGCTGTCGATCCTGCACGCGTCCGACGATGATCAATTGATCACCATCGCCAACAAGATGATCGTCGCGCCTGGCGATTGGCTGGCGGCCTTGTCGGAAGTGGTCGTTGCTGTTGCTAAAGCGAAAGAAATCGCCGCACCAGCCGGTTTCGAAGCGGTGAGCGCTTCGGACGTGGCCGTCGCGATTGCCGCCAGCCTGATGGCCGGCGACAACGGCGCCGTGCTGCTGGGTAATGCGGCAACGCAACACCCGCAAGCGTCGCAACTGCATGCTGCCGCGCAATGGATCGCCGAACAGACGGGCGCCAAGCTCGGTTACCTGACGGAAGCTGCCAACACGGTTGGCGCGCACCTGGTCGCCAAGCCGCGCGCCAACGTGCAAGCTGCGTTTGCCGTGCCGAAGAAAGCCTACGTGCTGCTGCACGCCGAGCCGGAACTCGATGCCGCCAATCCACAAGCGGCCCGCGCCGCCCTGGATGGCGCCGACATGGTCGTGGCCATGTCCGCATTCAAGCACGGCATGGATTACGCCGACGTCTTGCTGCCGATCGCCCCGTTCGCTGAAACCTCGGGCACCTTCGTCAATTGCGAAGGCCGCGCGCAAAGCTTCAACGGCACCGTGAAACCGCTGGCCGATACCCGTCCAGCCTGGAAAGTGCTGCGCGTCCTGGGCAACATCCTGGGCCTGGCCGGTTTCGACTACGACACGTCCGAAGCGATCCGCGACGAAGCGTTTGGCGCCGGTGTGACCGATTTGTCGGCACAGCTGAACAACATCGCCAAGAACGCCCCGGAAGCGGCCTCGTATGCACCGGCTTCACCAAAGCTGCAACGCATCGCCGACGTGCCGATCTACTTCGCCGACGCGCTGGTACGCCGCTCCGAACCGCTGCTGCGCACGGTCGATGGCGCCGCGCCGCAAGCGCACCTGTCCCTGGCGCTGGCTGACAAGCTGGGCATCAAGGCGGGCGACAAGGTCAAAGTGGCGCAAGGCTCCGGCAGCGTCATCCTGGTGGCGGCAATCCATGCCGGCCTGCCAGCCAATGTGGTGAAAGTGTCGGCGGCGCATGCCTCGACGGCTAGCCTGGGCGGCATGTTCGGTGACATCACAGTTGAAACAGCAGAGGGGAAAATCTGATGGCTCTGCCTGAATTTGTAAACGTCATCAACAGCAGCGGCCAGGATTTGCTGGGCGGCTCCTGGCCGTTCTTCTGGACCCTGATCAAGATCCTGTGCGTGCTGTTGCCGCTGATGGGCCTGGTTGCCTACCTGACCTTGTGGGAACGCAAGCTGATCGGCTGGATCCAGATCCGCGTCGGTCCGAACCGCGTGGGTCCTTTGGGCTTGCTGCAACCGATCGCCGATGCGCTGAAACTCTTGTTCAAAGAGATCATCATCCCGTCCAAGGCCGCCAAGGGCCTGTTCGTGATCGGCCCGATCATGACCATCATGCCGGCCCTGGCCGCCTGGTCGGTCGTGCCGTTCGGCCCGCAAGCCGTACTGGCCAACGTCAACGCAGGCTTGCTGATGCTGCTGGCGATTACCTCGATGGAAGTCTACGGCATCATCATCGCCGGCTGGGCCTCGAACTCGAAGTACTCGTTCATGGGCGCCATGCGCGCTTCGGCACAGATGATTTCGTATGAAATCCCGATGGGCTTCGTGATGGTCATCGTGCTGATGGTCTCGGGCAGCCTGAACTTCATCGACATCGTCGGCGGCCAGCAAATCGGCTTCTTCGCCGACAAGGGCGTGAACTTCCTGTCGTGGAACTGGTTGCCGCTGCTGCCGATGTTCGTCATCTACCTGGTGTCGGGCCTGGCTGAAGCCAACCGTCACCCGTTCGACGTCGTCGAAGGCGAGTCGGAAATCGTGGCCGGCCACATGGTCGAGTACTCGGGCATGGCCTACGCCATGTTCATGCTGGCCGAATACGCCAACATGATCCTGATCGGCGCCCTGGCTTCGATCATGTTCCTCGGTGGCTGGTCCGCACCATTTGCTTTCCTTGAGTTCTGGGGTGGTTTCGGCGGCTTCTTCTGGTTGTTCGCCAAGACCTTCTTCATCGTGTCGGTGTTCATCTGGGTACGCGGTACTTTCCCACGCTACCGTTATGACCAGATCATGCGCCTCGGCTGGAAAGTGTTTATCCCGTTGACGCTGGTCTACCTGGTCTTCGTCGCTGCCTGGATGCAGACATCCTGGAATATTTGGAAGTAAGAGAGTGCATACGAATGGATAAGGTAAAAGATTTCTTCAGCAGCCTCTTGTTAGGCGAGCTGATCAAGGGCATGGCGTTGACAGGCAAGTACATGTTTTCGCGCAAGATCACGGTGCAATTCCCGGAAGAGAAGACACCGATCTCGCCGCGTTTCCGTGGCTTGCACGCGCTGCGCCGCTACCCGAACGGCGAGGAACGTTGCATCGCCTGCAAACTGTGCGAAGCGGTTTGCCCGGCGATGGCCATCACGATCGAATCGGAACAGCGTGACGACGGCTCGCGCCGCACCACGCGTTACGATATTGATTTGACCAAGTGCATCTTCTGCGGTTTCTGCGAAGAGTCCTGCCCGGTCGATTCGATCGTCGAGACGCAAATCCTGGAATACCACGGCGAGAAACGCGGGGATTTGTATTACACGAAAGAGATGTTGCTGGCCGTAGGTGATCGTTATGAAAATGACATCGCCGCTGCGCGCGCCGCCGACGCACCTTATCGCTGATGGATGCGCCGCAGCTGACCAGCTGCGGCGCGCCCCTCGTTCATCTGTACGTCTATTGGGTTTTTTATGGACTTTAAAACAATTTTGTTTTACGCCTTCGCGCTGATCTTGATTCTGGCAGCGACGCGCGTCATCACGGCCCGTAATCCGGTCCACGCAGTACTGTTCCTGGTACTGTCCTTCTTCTCCGCAGCGGGCATCTGGATGCTGCTGCAAGCTGAATTCCTGGCCATCGTGCTGGTATTGGTGTATGTCGGCGCCGTGATGGTGCTGTTCCTCTTCGTGGTCATGATGCTCGATATCAATATCGACCGCATGCGCGAAGGTTTCTGGGGCTATCTGCCTTTGTCGGTGACGGTGGGCGTGATCATCGTGCTGGAAATGGCCGCTGTCCTGTGGCACGGTTTCCGCAACTTTGCGCCTAGCATCGCTCCGGTGAACGTCAACCTGGGCGGCACCAAGGAACTGGGCCTGCTGATCTACACGAAATATGTGTTCGCCTTCGAGATCGCTGCCGTCGTGCTGCTGGTGGCCATCGTTGCCGCGGTCGCACTGACTTTGCGCAAACGCAAGGACACCAAGCATTTTGCTCCAGGCGATGCGGTACGCGTCAAGCGCAACGACCGCCTGAAGATCATCAAGATGGACGCGGTCGTCGAGCGTCCTGCGGCTGAGCCGGAAGTTAAGGAGGCACCATGACATTATCGCTCACACATTTTCTGGTCCTGGGCGCGATCCTGTTCGCAATCTCGATCGTCGGTATTTTCCTGAACCGCAAGAACATCATCGTATTGCTGATGGCAATCGAATTGATGCTGCTGGCGGTGAATATGAATTTCATCGCGTTCTCCCATTTCATGGGCGACGCGGCCGGTCAGATCTTCGTTTTCTTCATCCTGACGGTTGCCGCCGCTGAGTCGGCTATCGGTCTGGCTATTCTGGTGGTGATGTTCCGTAATCTGGATACCATCAACGTCGAAGACCTGGACAGCCTCAAAGGCTGATGTTTTTCAGACTCGATCTCTCGAATAATAACGATTAAGGTTCATCATGGCGGGGCAACTCCTCAACCCTAACCTCCTTCTTGCCGTACCGCTGGCGCCGCTGGCCGGTGCCGCGATTGCAGGCTTGCTTGGCACCCAGTTCCTGGGTAATTTGGTCGGACGCAAGACGTCGCATACCGCGACGATCCTGGGCGTACTGATTGCGTTCATCCTGTCCGTGCAGACATTGCTGGCAGTGATGGATGGCGCGACATTCAATGGCACGATCTATAACTGGATGACGATCGGCACCCTGAAGATGGAAGTGGGCTTCCAGATCGATTCGCTGTCGGCGATGATGATGTGCGTGGTCACCTTCGTCTCCCTGATGGTGCACATTTACACGATCGGCTACATGAAGGATGACGAAGGCTACAACCGCTTCTTCGCCTACATCTCGCTGTTCACGTTCTCGATGTTGATGCTGGTCATGGCCAACAACTTCCTGCAACTGTTCTTCGGTTGGGAAGCAGTGGGCCTGGTCTCTTACCTGCTGATCGGTTTCTGGTACCAGCGTCCAACGGCCATCGTGGCCAACATGAAGGCTTTCCTCGTCAACCGCGTGGGCGACTTCGGCTTCATCCTGGGCATCGGCCTGCTGCTGGCCTACGCCGGCACCATGAACTACCAGGAAGTGTTCGCCAAGAAAGACGAACTGGCACTGCTGAGCTTGCCAGGTACCGACTGGGCCCTGCTGACCGTTGCCTGCATCTGCCTGTTCATCGGCGCGATGGGCAAGTCGGCGCAGTTCCCGCTGCACGTGTGGCTGCCTGACTCGATGGAAGGTCCTACCCCGATTTCGGCACTGATCCACGCCGCGACGATGGTGACGGCCGGTATCTTCATGGTTTCGCGCATGTCGCCGCTGTTCGAACTGTCCGACACGGCACTGTCCTTCATCCTGGTGATCGGCTCCATCACGGCGCTGTTCATGGGCTTCCTGGGCATCATCCAGAACGACATCAAGCGCGTCGTCGCTTACTCGACCCTGTCGCAGCTCGGTTACATGACCGTGGCGCTGGGTTCGTCCGCGTACTCCGTGGCCGTGTTCCACCTGATGACGCACGCATTCTTCAAGGCACTGCTGTTCCTGGGCGCCGGTTCCGTCATCATCGGCATGCACCATGACCAGGACATCCGCAACATGGGCGGCCTGCGCAAATACATGCCAATCACGTGGATCACGTCCCTGGTCGGTTCGCTGGCCCTGATCGGCACGCCGCTGTTCTCCGGTTTCTACTCGAAAGACAGCATCATCGAAGCCGTCGAAGCGACGCACATCTGGGGCGCTGGCTTTGCCCAGTTCGCCGTGCTGGCTGGCGTGTTCGTTACCGCCTTCTACTCGTTCCGCATGTATTTCCTCGTCTTCCACGGCAAGGAACGTTTCGGCCAGGCGCATGCGCACGGTCACGATGACCATCACGCACCGAAAGCGGCCCATGGCGCGCACGGCGATGCACATGACGACCACCACGAAGAAGAGGAAGACGACCACGGCCACCATGGCCTGGAACCTGGCCAGAAGCCGCATGAATCGCCGTTCGTCGTGTGGTTCCCGCTGGTGATGCTCGCGATCCCATCGCTGATCATCGGTTACCTGACGATCGGCCCGATGCTGCATGGCGATTTCTTCAAGGGCGTGATCTTCGTTGGCGAAAACCATCCAGCAATGGAAGAGTTGTCGCATGAATTCCACGGCGCAATGGCGATGGCGATCCACGGCCTGTCGACGGCACCGTTCTGGCTGGCATTGTCCGGCGTGGTGGCAGCCTACTACTGCTACATGGTCAACCCGCGTGTGCCGGCCTGGTTCTTTGCCAAGTTCCACGCGATCCACACCCTGCTGGACAACAAGTACTACATGGACAAGTTCAATGAAGTCGTGTTCGCCGGCGGTGCCCGCTTGCTGGGTAATGGCCTGTGGAACTTCGGTGACAAGAAGCTGATCGATGGCCTGCTGGTCAACGGTAGCGCCAAGGTCGTCGCCTGGCTGTCCTCGCTGTCGCGAGTGTTGCAGACCGGCTACATCTATCACTATGCATTCGTGATGATCCTGGGCGTGCTGGGCTTCCTGATCTATTTCCTGCCATTCTGGCCCGCTAAGTAAGCTGACCTGATAAAAGAATACTGAGAACCATGATGCAGTCTACGATTTCTACACTACCTCCTTACCTGAGTCTGTCGATCTGGGTGCCGATCATTTGCGGCGTCCTGGTCCTGGCTCTCGGCCGTGACAGCAAAGCGGGCTTTACCCGCTGGCTGTCGCTGGCCGGCGCGGTGCTCAGCATGCTGTGCACCTGGCCCCTGATCCAGCATTTCGACAACGCCGCACACGGCATGCAATTCGTCGAAAAAGCACCGTGGATTGAAACCTTCAATATCTGGTACTCGCTGGGTATCGACGGCCTGTCGCTGTGGTTCGTGCCACTGACAGCCTTCATCACCGTCATCGTCGTCATTTCGGCCTGGCAAGTGATCGAGAAGCGCATCGCCCAATACATGGGCTCGTTCCTGATCCTGTCGGGCCTGATGATCGGCGTGTTCTGCGCGCTGGACGGCTTGCTGTTCTACTTCTTCTTTGAAGCAACCCTGATCCCGATGTTCATCATCATCGGTATCTGGGGCGGTTCGAACCGCGTGTACGCGTCGTTCAAGTTCTTCCTGTACACCTTCTTCGGTTCGCTGCTGACCCTGGTTGCCATCATCTACCTGCGCAATGTGTCGGGCACTTTCGACATCCTGGCCTGGCATGCGTTCAAGCTGACGATGAACGAACAGATCTTCATCTTCCTGGCCTTCCTGATGGCGTTTGCCGTCAAGGTACCGATGTTCCCCGTGCATACGTGGTTGCCGGACGTCCACGTGGAAGCGCCTACGGGCGGTTCCGCCGTGCTGGCCGCCATCATGCTGAAACTGGGCGCCTATGGCTTCCTGCGTTTCTCGTTGCCGATCACGCCGGACGCCAGCCACTACCTGTCGGGCTTCATGATCGCCTTGTCGCTGATCGCCGTCATCTATATCGGTCTGGTTGCCCTGGTGCAAACCGACATGAAAAAACTGGTCGCCTATTCGTCGATCGCGCACATGGGTTTCGTCACCCTGGGCTTCTTCATGTTCAACGATATCTCGGTGCAGGGCGGTATCGTGCAGATGGTCTCGCACGGCTTCATCTCCGGGGCCATGTTCCTGTGCATCGGCGTGCTGTATGACCGCATGCATACCCGCAACATCGCCGACTACGGCGGCGTCGTGAATCGCATGCCGAAATTTGCCGCCTTCTTCGTGCTGTTCTCGATGGCCAACTGCGGTCTGCCAGCGACGTCCGGCTTCGTCGGCGAGTTCATGGTGATCCTGGGCGCGGTGAAATTCAACTTCTGGATTGGTCTGCTGGCTGCAACGGCACTGATCTGGGGCGCGGCGTACTCGCTGTGGATGGCCAAGCGCGTGGTGTTCGGCAAGATCAAGAACAAGCATGTGGCCGAATTGACCGACATCAACAAACGTGAATTCTTCATGCTTGCTGTGCTGGCCATCGCCGTGCTCGTGATGGGTCTGTACCCAGCCCCGTTCACCGACACGATGCAAACCTCGGTGACTGATCTGCTTGCCCATGTCAAAGCCGGCAAGCTGCTGCCTTAAATAGAAGACCGATAACATGACTAATGCACCTAATCTGGTACCGCTGTACGCGGAAATCTTTCTGCTGATCGCCACGTCGGCGCTCTTGCTGATCGATATGTTCTTGCCTGCGGCGAAGCGTTCGATCACTTACGTGCTGGCCTTGCTGACCCTGGCCGGCTGCGCCTTGCTGACCGTGGGCGACTTCAACGCGGGCACCACCGTCTACACGTTCAATAACATGTTCGTGTCGGACCCGATGTCGCAGTTGCTGAAACTGTTCTCCTACGGCGCCGTGGCGCTGACCCTGATCTACTCGCGTGCCTACGCCACCGACCGCAGCATGCTGTCGGGTAACCTGGGCGGCGAGTTCTACGTGCTGGCCCTGTTTGCACTGCTGGGCCAGATGATCATGATCTCGGCCAACAACTTCCTGATCATTTACCTGGGTCTGGAACTGATGTCGCTGTCGCTGTACGCACTGATCGCCTTGCGCCGTGACAATGCCAAGGCCACGGAAGCGGCCATGAAATACTTCATCCTGGGCGCACTGGCTTCCGGTTTCATGTTGTACGGTATCTCGATGCTGTACGGCGCCTCCGGTACCCTGGACCTGGGCGAACTGCGCGTGGCGCTGGAAAACGGCAAGACCAACGGCACCATCATGGTCTTCGGCCTGGTGTTCCTGGTAGCCGGCCTGGCCTTCAAACTGGGCGTCGTGCCATTCCACATGTGGGTGCCTGACGTGTATCAAGGTTCGCCGACGGCAGTGACCCTGCTGCTGGGCGCGGCGCCGAAACTGGCCGCCTTCGCCATCACCCTGCGCCTGCTGGCCGAAGGCTTGCTGCCGATGGCGCATGACTGGCAGCAAATGCTGCTGGTGCTGGCCGTGATGTCGCTGGCGATCGGTAACTTCACCGCGATCGCGCAAACGAATTTGAAGCGCATGTTGGCGTACTCGACCATCGCACAAATGGGCTTCGTCCTGCTGGGCTTGCTGTCCGGTACCGTGGATGCACCGAACAACACCCTGAACGCGGCTGGCGCAGCCACCGCCTACGGCGCCTCGATGTACTACGTCATCACCTATGTGTTCACCACCCTGGGTACCTTTGGCGTGATCATGTTGTTGGCACGTAATGGTTTCGAAGCAGACGAACTGGCCGACTTCAAGGGCCTGGGCAAACGCAGCCCGATCTTCGCGCTGGTGATGACCCTGTTCATGTTCTCGCTGGCCGGCGTGCCGCCGCTGATGGGCTTCATGGCCAAGTACTCGGTGCTGGCATCGGTATTGGCCACGGGCCAGCTGTGGCTGACCATCGCCGCCGTGCTGTTCTCGCTGATCGGCGCCTTCTACTACCTGCGCGTCGTGAAGATGATGTGGTTCGACGAGCCGACCGACAGCAATGCGCTGGTCGTGCATGGCGACATGCGCGTCGTGCTGGCCCTGAACGGCGTGTTCGTCCTGGCGCTGGGTGCGATGCCTAACAGCATCCTGGCTGCCTGCGCGACCGCCATCACCAAGACCCTGGCGTCCTGACCGATGGATGTCACCGTCTCGAGCTGGCTGGTGATCGCCCTGGGCATCCTGGGCGCCAACCTGCCTTTCCTGAACGAGAAACTGTTTGCCGCCGTGCCCTTGAAAAAGACGGCGCAAGCAGACGGGGGCAAAGGCTGGCGCAAGCCGCTGGCGCTGCGCCTGCTGGAGATGGTGATTCTGTACTTCATCGTCGGCGCCGTGGCGTTCGCGCTCGAAGCGCGCATCGGCAACGGTTTCCCGCAGACGTGGGAGTTCTATGCCATCACGGGCTGTCTGTTCCTGGTGCTGGCTTTTCCCGGCTTTGTCACCCGCTACCTGCGCAAACGACACTAGCCCCATCGACCGAAAGCGGCGCCTCTGGCGCCGTTTTTTTTATTGAGCATAATCAAGGTATGGATACTGAACGCATGGACATGAATTTAACTGAGACCAAGGTGGACGGCGAGCTCGTCTACCAGGGCGGCTTCCTGCGCGTGCAGCGTGACCGGGTTGCTCTGCCGGACGGCAAGATCACGGCGCGCGAATTCGTCCTGCATCCGGGCGCCGTCGTCATCCTGCCGCTGCTCGACGATGGGACGGTGCTGATGGAACGGCAGTACCGCTATCCGCTGGACCGGGTCTTCATTGAATTCCCCGCTGGCAAGATCGACGCGGGCGAATCGCACCTGGCCTGCGCCCAGCGCGAGTTGCTGGAAGAAACGGGCTACACGGCCAGCGACTGGCAATTCGTTTCCACCATCCACAACGCCATCGCGTATTCGGACGAGCACCTGGAACTGTTCCTGGCGCGCGGGCTCGTGGCGGGCGAACGCCAGCTCGATGAAGGCGAATTCCTGGAGACGTTCACTGCCACCGTGCCGCAGCTGCTCGACTGGGTCAAGGATGGCACCATCACGGACGTGAAAACCGTCATCGGCATCTTCTGGCTCGACAAGATTACCAGCGGCGCCTGGCAGCCGGCTTGATCCTGCGCATGCGCACGGCGATCTTCCTGTTGCTGGCCTCGGCCAGCCTGGGCGCACACGGGGCGGCGCGCACGCCGTTCCAGGTGCGCTGCGAAGACACGATCAGCAAGACGGTGTCCGTGCTGACGGCGCAGCAGAACGGCTACAGCATCGACACGCATCTGCCGTACAAGGCCCTGACCGTCATGAAGGGCACGGCGCGCGCCAATACCTGGGTGCTGGGCTTGACCAAGACCGAGTCGCGCGTGGCCATCGCCCTGGCCGGCCCCATGCTGCAAGACCCGGCCAGCGGCTACGAATGCGTGGCGCCGCAGATTACCGTCACCCTCACGTATGCGCCCGTGGTGATCTATATCGGCCGCGAATTTGCCCCCGGCACTTGCGCGTATGATGAGATACTGGCGCACGAACTGCGGCACATGAAAACCTATATGGAACACTTGCCGCGCGTGGAAAAGACCGTGCGCGCCGCGCTGGCCAAGCGCTTCGAGGCGCGGCCCCTGTATGCGCCCAGTGGCACGGCCAAGGCGGCGCTGGCGCGCGAGATCGACACGGGCTGGTTGCCGTACGTCAAGGCCGAAATGCGCAAGGTGGAAATTTTGCAGGCGGCCATCGATTCTCCGCAGGAATATGCGCGCCTGGGCAAGGCGTGCAATGGTGAGATCCAGAATATCCTGGCGGGCAAGACAGCGCCCGCCAACTAGACAAGGAATGGCATGACAGCAGCACCGAATCGCCCCCGTTATTTTGCCCTGATCCCCGCCGCCGGCGTGGGCGCGCGCATGGAAGCGGGCAGTCCCAAGCAATATTTGCCCATCGCCGGCAAGCCCATGCTGCGCCACGCGCTCGACGCCTTTCTCGCCAGCCCCCTGATCGCGCATACCTATGTCGTCGTCAGCGCCGAGGACGGCGTGATCGACACGGTCGTGCCGGAGCAAGGCGTGACTGTGCTGCGCTGCGGCGGCGCCACGCGCATGGAAACCATCCTGAACGGCCTGCAGGCCCTGCACGGCAGCATAGCCGCCCACGACCAGGTGCTGGTGCACGACGCGGCGCGCCCTGGCCTGACGCCGGCGCTGATCGCAACACTCATCGCCGAAGTCGCTGACCATCCGGCAGGCGGCTTGCTGGCCTTGCCCGTGGTCGACACCGTCAAGCGGGCAGGGCAGAACAACCTGTCGGCGCAGACGGTGCCGCGCGACCATTTATGGCTGGCGCAGACGCCGCAGATGTTCAGCTATGCGCTGCTGCACCGGGCCCTGTCGCAAGCGCCCGATCCGCAAGCGATCACGGACGACGCCAGCGCCGTCGAAGCGCTGGGCCTGGCGCCCAGGCTGGTCGAAGGCCACCCGCGCAACCTGAAGGTGACCTTGCCGCGCGACATACACACGGCCGAACTGTATTTGGCCAACCCTTGAATTCCAGAGAGACCCGCATGAACACAACGACTCCCGTACTGCCTTTCCGCATCGGCCAGGGCTATGACTGCCACGCGCTGGTGGAAAACCGCGACCTGATCATCGGCGGCGTGAAAATCCCCCATCACCTGGGCTTGCTCGGCCATTCCGACGCCGACGTATTGCTGCACGCCATCACGGACGCCATCTTCGGCGCCGCCGCGCTGGGCGACATCGGCCGCCATTTCCCCGACACGGATGCGCAATTCAAGGGTGCCGATTCGCGCACCCTGCTGCGTGAAGCCGTGCGCCGCGTGCACGCGACCGGTTATATCATCGGCAACATCGACGCCACCATCATCGCCCAGCGCCCGAAAATGGCGCCGCACATCGCCGCCATGTGCGCCAACGTGGCCGAAGACCTGGGCGTGAGTGTGGGCCAGGTCAATATCAAGGCCAAGACGAATGAGAAACTGGGCTACCTGGGCCGCGAAGAGGGTATCGCGGCCGAAGCCGTGGCCTTGCTGCTGCGCGCCTGAGCATACCCTGCAGCACCTTTTAAATGATTTCTGAAAATTAATATTTCCAAAGTGAAATTTGGTGAAATTTTAACGTTATTGTCATGATAATATTTGTCCGCTTTTTCGGACGCGACAAGACGTCACCTTATAACCACTGGAAATATTGAGAGAACGGGATCATATGCGCAGTCGTATGCAGGGACCAGCCGCGCGCTGGTTGGGAGCGGGTCTGTTGGCCATGGTCATGCTGGCCGGATGTGGCGGCGGTGGCGGTGGCAGTGAAACTGCGGCGCCGCCCGTGGCGGCCGTGCCGCAGCCTGCCATTTTGTTTGCCGGCGCCGTGTCGGCGGCGGCCGAAGGTGCCGATGCCATCGGCAGCATGGGTGGACAGATTGAACTCGATGCCGGTAGCAGCAAGGATAGCGACGGCGGGACGCTGAGTTTTGCCTGGAGCCTGGTATCCAAGCCTGCCGGTAGCGGCTTGAACATGGGTGCTGTCGCGACCCCGAAACTGAACTTCCAGCCCGACGCCTTGGGCACGTATATCTTCAAGCTGCGCGTGACGAATGGCAAGGGTGGCTTTGCGGAAAAGAATGCTACCGTGCTGGTGAATAACCGGGTACCGAATGCGGTGGTGGTGGTCAATGCGACGTTTACGGCGCAAGCACTTGTCAAACCAGCCGTGAGTGTGTCGCTGGGAGCCGGTATCGTTCTCGACGCCACCGGCAGCACTGACGCTGACGGTGACAAGGTCACCACCACGTGGGACTTGATCGAAAAACCGGCCGGCAGCACATCCAATTTGCGCGTTGTCGATCAGGTTGCCCGTTTCTCGCCCGATGTGCTGGGCCTGTATAAAATACGCGCCCGCGGTGCGGATGGCAAGGGCGCGTATGCCGAAACGGTGTACCAGTTCGATGCTAATAATACGATGCCATCCGGTGTGATCCAAGGCACGGTCGCTGTCATCAGCCGTGAAAATCAAACAGTGCCCGTCGGCCAGCCGGTGGTGACCAGCGGTATCCTGAGTTATGACGAGGGAGGCGGCAAACTCGCTTATGCATGGGCGGTTGACAGCCGGCCTGCTGGTTCCGTCGCCGTGATCGGGGAAGCAACGGCGGTAGTGCCGTCGTTCACGCCAGACGTGACCGGCGCGTATGTGCTGTCGATGACGGTCACCAGTGGCCGGCAATTGGCGGTGGCCTACCTGAAGCTCAATGTGATCGTCCCGACTTACAGTGTCATGGCGTTGCCGTTCAAGCCTTTGGAGGCGCGTTACAGCAAGGGAATGGACCGACTGATCGTGGTGACGCCCAATCCCGATAGCTTGAAAATCATTAATCCGGCCGATGGTACTTTCAGCAGCGTCAGTTTGCCTGCCGCCGTCAAGTCCTTCAGTCTGAGTGCAGACGGGAAACTGGCCGGCGTATTGCATGAGGGGGCGGTCAGCCTGATTGATCTGGAAGCGGGGAAACTGCTGCGTTCGACCGGTACAGCCGGTTCGCAGACCGAAGTGTTCACGACCGATGCGGGCATCGTCTTTCTGTCCGGTCAATCCAAGGGATCGCTCAGAGAGCCAGTATTGGAAGGGTTCAATGCGCGTACTGGCCAGCTTGTAGAGAGGCGAACCACGAGCGGAGGTTTCTATGGTGAAATGAGGGGTATCTTCGTGGCATCGCTGAACAAGGGACTCGTTACCATCAATGAGGAGCCACTGTTCCAGCCCTCGGCTTTTCTCGTTGATTCGCAGCAAGGCTATATCTTGCAGACCTCCTACTCTATTTTCATGCCGCATCCGATCCCGATGGCCGCGCCGTTTTTCCTGTCACCCAAGGAAGACCTGCTATTTACGGCAAGCGGAACATACTTTAAGGCTGATACGCTGGTATACGTTGGTCGCTTTGCTTTGAGCAATACGAACAACGGCGTGTTGTCGGTGAGCTATTCGCCCGTCAAGGCGGAGGCGCTGGTGATGGAGCGTGATGGCCTCGGCTATCTCGGCAGTGATCCGGCGTATCAAGCCAGCTACAAGCGTTTCACAGGAGATCTGTTGTTCCCTGCAGGCGATGTCACCTTGCCGTACATTGGCGGCGAACCCAGCTATGGCATCGGCATCTTCCACACGGCCGCCGGCGATCCAGTGGCGCTGGTGCAGACGGGCGGCGCGCAGAAGGGCACCGCGCGTGCCAAGTACTATCTGGTGTATCGCTGATCGCATGGAGGCGGCGGCGCGTCCGCCTGGCAATCTGTGCTATTTTTAAAGGCGGCGCGATGGCACAGACCATCGCGGCCGCTTTTTTTATTGACGACACAGGAGAATTCCCGATGCCAATCATCAAGCGTACACGCATTGCCACCGCATTGCTGCTGGGAGCTTTCGCGGCTTGCGCCATGCCCGCCCACGCCGAACTGCAAGCGACGGGCGAACCGCCCGCCGCGAAACAGCCGTGGAAGGCCGTTACCGTGGCCGAAGGCGTGCGCCAGCCGTGGGGCATCGCCTGGCTGGGCGAGGGACGCGCGCTCGTCACCAGCAAGCAGGGCACCTTGCATTTGCTCAATGGAAAGACTTTTACCGACGTGGCGCTGGAAGGCATGCCCAAGGTATTCACGGGCGGGCAGGGCGGCTTGCTCGATATCGTCCTGCACCCGCAGGATGCGGGCAAGGCGCAGCAGCGCGTCTACATGACGGTGTCGACCGGCAACAATGACGCCAACCGCACGACCCTCGTGCGCGGCGTGTTCGACGGCAAGAAGGTGACGGGCATCCAGACCCTGTTCAAGGTGGCTACGGACAAGAGCGGCGGCCAGCACTTCGGCTCGCGTCTGCTGTGGCTGCCGGACGGCACTTTGCTGATGAGCGTGGCCGATGGCGGCAACCCGCCGCTGCGCATCGGCGACCGCCTGGCGCGCGAGCAGGCGCAAAACCTGGCCACGCACCAGGGTTCCATCCTGCGCCTGACGGAAGACGGCAAGCCGGCGCCCGGCAATCCGCTGGCCGCCAAGGGCGCCTTGCCGGAAATCTGGTCGTATGGGCACCGCAACGTGCAGGGCCTGGCGCTCGACCCCGTTTCCGGCCGCGTATGGGCCACGGAACACGGTCCGTACGGCGGCGACGAGCTGAACCTGGTGGTGGCGGGCGGCAACTATGGCTGGCCCCTGCAAAGCTATGGCGCCGACTATACGACGCATGAACCGGTCGGCAAGCACGAAGTGGCCGGCATGCTCAACCCGAGCGTGGCCTGGGTGCCGTCGCCGGCCCCGTCCGGACTGGCTGTCTACACGGGCGACAAGATTGCCGCCTGGCGCGGCAGCATCTTCAGCGGCGGCCTGGCAGCCAAGGATATCCGCCGCATCGCCGTCGATGCCAGCGGCAAGGTGACGGGGCAAGACCGCCTGGCCATCGGCGCGCGCGTGCGCGACGTGCGCCAGGGGCCGGACGGCTACCTGTACGCGCTGACGGATGAAGACAACGGCCGCCTGTTGCGCATCGTGCCGCAGTAGCACGGCGGGCGCCCACTTCGCTTAAGATGGCGCCTTTACTTCATTCAAGGTGGCGGCATGGCCCGTGATACTTATGCATACCGGCACGTCGCCGTCGAATCGCGCGCGATTAATGGCCGCGTGGAAATCCGCCCCGTGCCGGGCCAGGCCTTTTCGCCGGAGCTGGCCGTACAGTGCTCGCGCCGCCTGGCCGACCTGCAGCACCATCCGCTGGGCAGCCGCTTTTTACTCTTTGCCAAGCTGACGGACCGCCTGGGCGGCACGCCTTTCCTGTATGCGTATCACGGCGACGCGGACGTGGTGATGACGCCGGCCGAAGTGACGAAATTCCTTGGAGAATTCCGCCGCGGCCGCATCTGATTCCTACGAGGCGATGCAGGCCGCGCCGGCCTTGGCGCCGGCCTGCGGCTTGCCGAAGATAGCGATCGTCAAGCCGCAGCCGAGGGCGAACAAGCCGCCGACCACCATCGCGCTGGACACGCCCAGCCGGTCGACGGCCACGCCTCCCAGCAAGGCGCCGGACGCCAGCGACACTTGCACGATGGCAACGAAGAGCGCGCTGCTGCCTTCCATCAGCTCCGGCGCCGCCTTGAACATCCACGTCTGCACGGCGATCGGCATGGCGCCGAAACCGAAACCCCAGACGGCCACCAGCAGCATGGCGGTAAGCGAATGGCTGCCGAACGCGGCCAGGGCAAGGGTGGACACGCCCAGCACGGCGCCCGTCGCCATCAGCGCGGCCCGTTCATAGCGGCCGGCGGCCCAGCCGCCCACGAGGTTGCCGATGAAGCCGGAAGCGCCGTACACGAGCAGCATGGCGCTGACCGTGCCGGCCGCCAGGTGCGAGATTTGCGTGAGGAAAGGCGCGATATACGTGTAGGCGGCGAACTGGCCCGTGAAGAGCATGGCCGTGGCGATCAGGCCCAGCCTGGCCTTGCGGATGCCGAAAATCATCGGCAACTGGCGCAGGCGGATGGCCTGTGTCGGCGGCAGCTTGGGCAGCAGCAACAGCTGGCCGACGAAGACCAGCACGGCAATGGCGCTGGCCGCGCCGAACGCGACCCGCCAGCCCACCAGATCGCCCACCAGCGCGCCGGCCGGCACGCCCGCCACCGTGCCCAGCGAGACGCCGGCGAAGATGATGGACATGGCGCGCGAGGCATGCTGCGGCGCCACCAGGCGCGGGCCGATGGCGCTGCCGATGGCCCAGAAGCCGCCCACGCCCACGCCCAGCATGGCGCGGCCCAGCAGTATCCACGCATACGAAGGGGCCAGCGCCACCAGCAGGTTCGACGCCACCAGCAGGGCCGTCAGGGCCAGCAGCACGATGCGGCGGTCCAGGCGGCCCGAGCCGACGGTGACGAAGATGGCGGCAAACGCGGCAACGATGCCGGGCGTGGTGATCATCAAGCCCGCCTGGCCCTTGCTGATGGCCAGTTCGGCGGCCATGGCGGGCAGCAGGCCGACGGGCAGGAATTCGGAAGTGACGAGGGCGAAGGCGCCGATGCCGACGGATAAGACGGCCAGCCACGGCGCCACGGTGGTATCGTCGTCGGTAGCGTTGGAAAGTGTATGCATGAGAGGTTCCTGAAAAGCCGAGAGGTTTTTAACCGGTCGGTATATAATCAGGGCAGGTGGACATTGTTGTCAATAATTTTTTACCGAACGGTATGAAACAAGATAAAAAAGAAGAGGCGGTCAAGGCGAAAACGGGGCGGCCCCGCACGTTTGACGCGGACGAGGCGCTCGATTGCGCCATGAAAGTATTCTGGGAAAAAGGCTATGAAGGCAGTTCCTTGCCGGAATTGACGAAAGCCATGGGCATGAACCGGCCCAGCCTGTATGCCGTCTTCGGCAACAAGGAACAATTGTTCCACAAGGCGCTCGAGCGCTACAGCGATACGCGCATGCGGTTTTTCGATGCGGCGCTGGAACAGCCGACGGCGCGCCAGGTGGTGGAAGCCTTGCTGACGCAATATGTCGACGCGCAAACGATGCCGGACGGCCCGCACGGCTGCATGGGCGTCAATGCGGCGCTCGCCTGCAGCGACGATGCCTTGCCGATCCGCGATGAATTGTTCGCGCGCCGGCTGCGCGGTGAAATCAAGCTGCGCGACCGCTTGCGGCGCGCGAAGGAAGAGGGGGATTTGCCGCCCGACTCCTGCCCGGAGCAGCAGGCGCGCTTCGTCGTGACCCTGTCGCAGGGCATGGCCATCCAGGCGGCGGCCGGCGTATCTCGCGAGCAATTGCAGCAGATGGTGGGATTGCTGCTGCGCAATTGGCCGATGTAGCTACTCCGTCGGGGCGATGGTCTTGGCCAGGTCGCTGGGCGCCTTGCGCCGCCAGGCGGCCGTCAGGGCGGCGGCCAGCATGTCCAGCTCGGCATCCGCCAGGCGTACCGTGATGCCGGCCAGGCGTTCGCCCCACCACAGCTTCTCGCAGCCGGACGGCGTGATGACGGTGGCGATATGCGCCGCTTCCGCATCGAGCAGCACATTGATGTGCTCGTCATCGGGCAGGGTGGCGAAGATCTTCCCGCCCACGCGGAAGGCCGGACGGTCGTGGTGTTCTTCCTCGGTGGCGTCGGGAAACGACAGTGCCAGATAGCGTAGTTCTTCCAGGTCGACCATTCCTCTTTCCCCCAGTTCGGATAGATAGCAGCGTGACTACATTTTGCCATGCTGTTTCGCCGCGTGGTGCAGCGGCATGCGAAAAGAAATGCGCAAGATGCGACACTGGCGCGCGCGCTTGTGGCGCTTGCGCGACAGGTCCGGCCAGCGCGCCAGGGGTAAAATGCCCATCCCGGCAGGCTTGTTCAGCCTGTTTCAAGGTACTTATCATATAAATATCTTACATGGCTAAAAGAAAAATACTTTTCTTCTAGGGAATTTAAGATAGAATAGATTCAACGTTTCACCTGACCCGTCAATTGTCTGGTTTTGTCCCGGGAACCCGAACCCTTTCCAGGACGCTTGCAGTGCCGCCATGGCACGCCGCAAGTCCGCGAAGTTTTGCGGAAGCCACGCCCCCGACCGCTCATTCTTGCAATTCTTGCGCTACGCCGACACGCCTCAATGCAGCGTGTATTCAGCTCAAGCGCCTTCACGCCTGTTGCGCCCGTTGAATACTTATTGACTGGATACCCATTATGAAAAACTTGCCTAAAATCGCTTTGTCCCTGATCGCCGTTGGTGTGTTTGCCCACGCGAACGCCAGCACCATCACCGTCTCCACCGGCTACTCGAATGCCGGCGCGCAAGCGTCCGCCGCCGCTTACCAGTCCGTTGTGAATGCCGCCGTGGCCACGCCGGGCGCCGGCTATGGCACGACGACGATTGCCAGCTACAACAATGTCACGAATAGCAGCCTGTTCGGCAGCGGTTCGAATATCGCCTTCAAGTCGGTGATCAACTTTGGCGTCAGCGCGGCCGATGCGGGCGCCTGGAGCTTCCGCAGCGGCGTCGATTTCGGCAAGGGCGGCGCCCTGTTCCTCGACGGCGTGGCGCTGGATTTCAAGAGCAGCGACCTGTGGTGGGCCGGTAACTACAATAGCAGCAGCCAGTTCCTCGCCGGTTCGGGCACTTTGGCTGCAGGCAACCATACCTTGAGCATCTTCGGCCTGGAAGGCTGCTGCGATGGCGGCCAGCAAGTCCAGTTCAAGGCGGGCAACAACAATTTCGCCAGCTTTTCCAGCACCGACGGCCTGGTCTCGGCCGTGCCGGAACCAAGCACCTATGCCATGCTGCTGATCGGCCTGGGCTTGCTGGGCTTCACGGCACGCCGCAAGCAGGAAGCCAAGTTTTAAGCGCACATCCCGAGCGCACGTAAAAAAGCCCGCCGCTCCGTCAGGATGCGGCGGGCTTTTTTTATGTACGCACTGTCAGTCGCCGCTGTCTTCGTCTTCGTCGGCGCCCTTGGTCGCCTGGCCGCGCTCGGCATCGACGGCGCGCTGCAGGCTGGCCGCGTCGCGGAAGAAGGCGTCCGTCGTGTGATCCGGGCTCAGGCGCAAGGCTGGCGGGTAGATCACGGACATGTAGGCTTCGTCGGCCAGGCGGCCGCTGGCCTGCAGGTTGCTCAGCAGGATCAGGGTCGAGCCGACGATGGCCAGCACGACGGCGACGAGGCCGAAGCGGCGCGGATGCTGCGGCTTGATCGTGCACAAATGGTAATAGATCATCGCGCATACAATGACGATGAACATATGCCGTCCGTAGCGCGTCAGCACTTCCAGCGACAGCGTATACGCCGTCACATTGCTGCCCAGTTCCCATACTTCCATGGCCAGCAAGCCGCAGCCGATGATGAACAGGTGGCGGCCGAAACGCGCCCCATGGCCAAACAGGCGGTTTGCCACGGCCCAGATCGACGCCCACACGAGGCCGCCGGCCAGCGCGTAGGCGATGATCATCAGGTAGGAAATCGGCTCGAAGGCGTCCGCGTCGCTCAGCCAGTTGCTGAAGGCGGCCGAGGCGCCGATCATGGCCAGGCCGGCGATGGCGGGGCGCAAGCCTTCCCAGTCGTGCCGGGTCGTGTCGCCCAGTTCGGGCGCCACCGGGTGGTCGCTGGCGCGCACGCGCAGGCGCGTGTGGCCCAGGCGCACGATGCTGTTGCCCGTCAGGGCCACCTGCATTTGCCGCTGGCCCCGGTGGATCACGCCATTCTGGCTGCCCAGGTCGCGCAGCAGCAGGCCGCCTGCGCCGTCGTCTTCGACGATGGCGTGCGCGGCGGCCGTATGCGCGTCGTCGAGGATGAAGTCGTTGTCGTAGCCGCGCCCGATGCGGATCGGCAGGGTGTCGATGCGCTGGCGTTGCCGCACCTCGCCATTGTCGGCGAGGATTTCGATGAAGTATGGTGCTTTCATGGCTTGCGGCGGCTTTCCCGCGACAGCGCTTCGAGGAAGGTGCGCGTGACGCGCATGCCGTTGGCGTAGGACACGCCGCGCGCGTCGATGCGGCTTTGCAGGCTCATGAGTGGCTCATCGGTGCTGGCGGCCAGCAGGGCAAAGTCGTACAGGCCGGTAAACTTGCGGTAGGCGCGCACGCACAGGACGGCGCGCAAGGGCAGGGTCTTGTTCTTGACGAACTGTTCGGTGCATTGCGGGCCCGTCAGGCTGGCGCTCTTGTAGCTGCCGAAACTTTCATTCTTGAACGAAGCGCTGGCCAGTTCGGAAAAGCGCAGGGCGCCCAGACCGCTGCTGCGCAGGAATTCGTGGCGCATCGACACTTGCCCCGTCTGCAAGGCGCCGGAGATGAAGATGGCCGATTCCATGGCGCAGCTGGTGTTGTCGAGCATGTAGGGCTTGTCGGACTTGACGTTGGAGCGGCCCCAGCAGCGCATCTGGTCGGATTCGCGCACGGGCACGCGGTACGGGCCCATGGCTTTCAGGCTCAATGGCGTGTCGAGCAGGCGCGCCAGCATGACTTCCTGGTGCGCCAGCAACTGCGCCGTCACCAGCGGCTTGAAGTCCTTCGGCGCCTTGCCTTGCTGCGCCACCTTGGCCAACAATTGTTGGGCATAGCGGGCAGGCACGAGAAAACTGACGAGTTCGCCATCGAGGCGTTTCGACACATTCACACCGGCCACGTCGCCATTCGCCGTGACGCTGGGGCCGCCGCTCATGCCGGAATTGATCGGTCCCGTAAACATCAGCTGGTCGTAGAAGCTGCGCGTGACGACGCCATTATAGGAACCTTCCGAAATGGCGAAGCCCAGGTCCAGCGGATTGCCCATCGAATACAGGTACTGGCCCTGCGTCAGCGGCGCCAGCGGCTCCGGCATCTTGAAGAAACCCGTGCCATGGCGGTTTACGCGCAGCACGGCCAGGTCGTGCAGCACGTCGACGGCCAGTAATTCCACGTTGCCGCGCTGGCCGCTGGTGTCGACCCATTCGCCCACGTAGGTATCGGGGTCGAGGGCGAATTGGGAGACCACGTGATAGTTGCTCACCACCAGGTCGCCCGTGCCGATCAAAAAGCCGGAACCCACGGACGATTGCGTGCGGCCGTTTTTCAGCAGCACGCGCACTTGCAGGATGTCGGCGCGCGCCGCCGTGTACAGCTTTTGCGCGGCCGACGAGGGCGGCGGCAGGGCCGCATGTTCGGTGGCGGCGGGCGCGGCGGTGGCCGGCGGCGGTTTGATGGGGGGAGTCGAAGCGGTGGTGGCTGCGGCAGGCGCGGCAGGCGCAGGCGCCGCGGCCGCGTGGGCGCCTGCGGCAGCGCACAGGCTGGCCAGCAAGCAGGCGTAGTTAGATAATTTCATGCATCCTTTGTGCGTGAGCAGGAGCGCGGCCGGCGCGGCGCGGTATCGCGCACGCGCCGGCCCGGGGGACTACAGGGCGCCGTCTTCCAGCGCCGGCGCCGTTTGCGGCGTCATCATGTGACCGAGCTTGCTTTGCTTGGTATTCAGGTAGTGCTGGTTGAAGGCGTTGCGGTTGACCAGCAGCGGCACCCGTTCGGCCACCGTGATGCCCAGCGCTTCCATGGCGGCGATCTTGCGCGGGTTGTTCGTCATCAAGCGCAGGCTGTGGATGCCGAATTGCGCAAACATGGGCTTGCACAGGGTGTAGTTGCGCGCGTCGGCCTTGAAGCCCAGCTGTTCATTCGCCTGCACCGTGTCGGCGCCCGCTTCCTGCAGGCGGTAGGCGCGGATCTTGTTGATCAAGCCGATGCCGCGTCCTTCCTGGCGCAGGTACAGCAAGATGCCGCGGCCTTCTTCAGCGATGCGTTTCAAGGCGCCCTCGAGCTGGGCGCCGCAGTCGCAGCGCTGCGAAAACAGCACGTCGCCCGTCAGGCACTCGGAATGCACGCGCGCCAGCACCGGTTCGCCGTTGCCGATATCGCCCAGCACCATGGCCAGGTGTTCCTTGCCAGTGGCGTGCTCGACAAAGGCGTGCAGGGTGAACTGGGCCCACGGCGTCGGCAGTGCGCAGGAAGTCGTGTAATCCAATTCGCCTGTCGCCAGGAGGTCTGCGCCGCTTTGCATGGTTGTGCTCATATAGGTAATTGTCAAAAATAAAAGGCGCGCGACACCACTCCGGTGCCGGCGCGCCCTGTCATCATACCAAAAAGCAGGGGAAGCCATTTCCCCTGGCTGAGATTTGAAAGCTGGAATGCCTGGTGATATTCCTCTAATTGCGGCCGGATCAGCCTTTTACAAGACGGCTGGCCTTGCCGAAGCCCCGCTCCACCAGCAACAGCATGCCGCCGAAGATGGACAGGTTCTTCAGGAAGTTCGTCAGCGGGTCCTGGAAGTGGGCCGCGTCCGCACTCCAGAAGGCGTGGAAGATCACGGTGGTGGGAATCAGGAACAGCGCCAGGGCCAGCGCCGCCCAACGCGCCTGCCAGCCCGTGATCAGCAGCAAGCCGCCGCCCACTTCCAGGGCGATCACGCCCACCAGCAAAATATTGGCGATTGGCAAGCCCTGGCTGGCCATGTAGCCGGCCACGCCCGCGAAGGCGCCGATTTTCAGCAAGCCCGAGACAAAGAACAGCACGCCAAGGGCAGCACGGCCGCGGGGGAGCAATACATTGGTTTTGTTTTCCATGATTTTCTCTTTCTGTATATTTATCAATTATTTGGGTAAGTCGAAGACCAGGAATTCCGCGTCCTCGGGTTGCGTGATGATCACACTGGCTTCCTGCGTCAGTTTCAGCGCATCGCCCGCTTTCAAGGGCGTGCCGTTGACCACCAGGCTGCCGCGGATCAGGTGCACATAGGCGAGGCGGCCTTCTTCCAGCGCGTGTTCGGCCTGTTCGCCTTCCTGCAGAATGCTGGCGTAGATGGCCGCATCCTGGTGGATCAGCACGGAACCTTGGCGGCCGTCGGAGGAAGCGATCAGGCGCAGCTTGCCCCGTTTGCTGTCCGGCGCGAAGTGCTTCTCTTCATAGCTGGGCGGAATGCCCGTCACGTTCGGCTGGATCCAGATCTGCAGGAAGTGCAAGCCATCCGTTGCCGAGTGATTGAACTCGCTGTGGCGCACGCCGCTGCCGGCGCTCATGCGCTGCACATCGCCGTAGTGCAGGACGGAACCGGTACCCATGCTGTCCTTGTGTTCCAGCGCGCCGTCGAGTACATACGAAATGATTTCCATGTCGCGGTGGCCGTGCGTGCCGAAACCCTGGCCTGGCGTGACCCGGTCTTCATTGATCACCAGCAGGGGCCCAAAGCCCATGTGCAGCGGATCGTGATAGCTGCCGAAGGAAAAGCTGTGGTGGGAATTGAGCCAGCCGTGGTTGGCGGCGCCGCGTTCTTCGCTGTGACGAATCTGTAACATGGTGGACTCCGTTTCTATAAGTTAATGTGCGATAATTTCGAAGGACCGTTGCCTGGCGCTGCGCCGCGGCTCTTTTCTGCCCTTCGCTGTACGATGAACAAAGTATATGCCCCTGTGCAGGGAAAGAAAAACGGAAAATCTTGCGACCTATGATCGAAAAAATCGAATGTTAAGACTGAGCCTGGAAGCCCTGCAAATCGTCGACGCCATCGACCGCCGCGGATCGTTCTCGTCGGCCGGCAAGGAGTTGCACAAAGTCCCGTCCACCATTTCCTATACGGTGGCCAAGCTGGAAGACGACCTCGGCGTGCAAGTGTTCCAGCGCAACGGGCCGAAAGTCATGCTGACGGCGGCCGGCCAGGAATTGCTGAAAGAGGGCCGCTACCTGCTGAAGGCGGCGCAAGACCTCGAACACCGCGTGCGCCGGGTGGCGTCCGGCTGGGAAACGGAATTGTCCATCGGCATCGATTCCATGTTTTCCGCCGTGGCCCTGGCCGACGACGTGCGCGCCTTTTATGACGTGGCGCAGCAGACGCGCCTGCGCCTGTCGCAAGACACCCTGTCGGGCACGTGGGAAGCGCTGCTGGACCGGCGGGCCGACTTGCTGGTGGGCGCGCCCGGCGACGGGCCGGCGGGCGGCGGCTATATCGCGCAGCCGATCGGCATGCTCGACTTCGTGTTTGCCGTGGCGCCCACGCATCCGCTGGCGCAGGTGCAGGAGCCCTTGTCGCGCGGCCACCTGCAGCAGCACCGGGCCGTGGTGGTGGCCGATTCGGCGCGCCAGATGGCGCCGCGCACGGTGGGCCTGCTGCTGGGGCAGGATGCCTTGAGCGTGCCGAACATGCAGGTCAAGTTCGACTACCAGGTGCTGGGGCTGGGCTTTGGCTTCCTGCCGGGACCGTGCGCCCGCGCCGCCATCGCGCGTGGCTTGCTGGTGGAAAAGGCCGTGGAAGAGCCGAAACCGTCGGAAACGTTTTACCTGGCCTGGAGAGTGGGTGAGGATGGCGCGGCGCTGCGCTGGTGGATGGCGCGCATGCGCGAACCGGATGTGTTTGCCCGCCTGGCGCAGCATCTGCCGGGCCATTCGGCGTAGGTCTTAAAATGTTGACATACGCCAACATTTTTAAGTTACCATATTCACAGTATTTCCGCCCGACCTCCACGCCCCACAGTGGGATTTTGATGATTACACACACCGCAGCGCCCCTGATCTGTTCCCCTGACCTGGCCCTAGAGTGGGGTTGCCATGCTTGAGGCGAAGGTTGCGCTGTGCCTGCGCCTGGCCCAGGATGCCCGTGAACAGGCGGGGCCGCAGCAGGCCGCCACCCTGGCGCGGCTGGAGGAGGAGCTGGAGCGGCTGCGCGGCGCCAGCCGGCCCGTGGTGCGCGTGGCGCCCCCCGACGCCTTGCTGGAAATCGATCCCGACGGCTTCCTGATCGGCTGGAACCATGGCGCCGAACAGATGTTCGGCTATTCCGAGCTGGAAGCCCTGGGCCAGCACATCCTGTTCCTGTATCCGGAAGACGACGCGGAAGCGAGCGTGCTGGAATTGCATTTCACGCAGGGCGACGTGGCCACCGATGTGCGCCGGCGCAAGAAGTCGGGCATGGTGACGTGGCTGCGCATGCACCGCCACGTGATCCACGACCAGGCGGGCAAGGCGTGCGGCATGGCCGTGCGCCTGTCGGCCATGAGCGAGCCGCTGTCCGACGTGGACAAGGTAAGGTTGCACGCACGCATCATCGAAGACAGCGAGCAAGCCGTGCTGATCACGGATGCGGAAGAGCGCATCGTCTCCATCAACAGTTCGTTTAGCCGCATCACCGGCTATTCGCCGGCCGAAGCCATCGGCCGCACGCCGGACTTGCTGCGCTCGGGCGTGCACGATCCCGACTTCCGCGCCAAGGTGCGTGCCGCCATGCGTGGCCACGGCTCCTGGCGTGGCGAAATCATCGGCAAACGCAAGAATGGCGAACTGTTCCCGCAAGACGTCACCATCAGCGTCGTGCGCGACGAATTCGGCGAAATCAGCCACGTGTTTTCCCTGTTTTCCGATATCTCCGTGCACAAGGATGCCGAGGCGCGCATGCAGCGCATGGCCAACTACGACAGCCTGACGGGCTTGCCCAACCGCTGCCTGCTGAACCAGCTGGTCGACCAGGGCCTGGCCGAGGCGAAACGCCAGGGCACGCATGGCGCGCTGATGGTCATCGACATCAGCCGCATCGGTTCCATCAGCGACACGCTCGGCCATGAAGTGGGCGACCAGCTGGTGATCGCCATCGGCCAGCTGTTCCGCGGCGCCCTGCGCGACGCCGACATCCTGGCGCGCGTCGACAACAGCAAGTTCGTCGTCGCCCTGCTGCATATCGAAAAGCGCGAACACGCGGCGAACGTGGCGCAAAAGCTGCTCAATTTGCTGGAAGCACCGATCAATATCGATGCGCACGCCCTGCACGTGGGCGCCAGCATCGGCATCACCGTGTATCCGGAAGACGGCCTGGAAGCGCCGGCCCTGTTCCGTTTTGCCGACGTGGCAGTGGCCAAGGCGGGGCAGACGATCGAATCGACCTTCCTGTTCTACCGCGAAGACATGAACCGCCGGGCCAAGGAACATTTGCGCCTGGAAAGCGAAATGCGCCTGGCGCTGGGCGACAAGGAACTGGAATTGCATTACCAGCCGAAAGTGAGCCTGGCCAGCGGACGCATCGTGGGCGCGGAAGCCTTGCTGCGCTGGAAGCATCCGATGCACGGCATGGTCTCGCCCGGCCTCTTCATCCCCGTCGCCGAGGAAACCAGCCTGATTCTGGAGCTGGGCACCTGGGTGCTGGACGAGGCGTGCCGCCAGATCCGCAGCTGGGAAGACCGCGGCCTGCACATGCCGGCCATCGCCGTCAACCTGTCGGCGCGCCAGTTCGATGAACAGTTGCCGGCGCGCATAGCGGCCGTGCTGGAACGCTACGGCGTGCGGCCCGACCAGATCATGTTGGAAATCACGGAAAGCCTGTTGATGCGCGGCGCCGACAAGGTGATCGACATCATGAACCAGCTGGTGGCCATGGGCCTGGCGCTGGCGCTGGACGACTTCGGCACCGGCTATTCCAGCCTGGCCTACCTGAAGAAATTCCCCATCAGCACCTTGAAAATCGACCGCTCCTTCGTCATCGGCTTGCCCTTCGAGGAAAACGATTGCGCCATCGCCCGCGCCATCGTCACCATGGCGCAGCAGCTGCGCCAGGAAATCGTCGCCGAAGGGGTGGAAACGGCCGAGCAGATGCGCTTCCTGCGCGAACTCGGCTGCGACCAGCTGCAAGGTTATCTGTTCAGTCCGGCCGTGCCGGCGGCCGAATTCGAGCTGATGCTGGGTGAAGGCCGGCAATTGCGGCTGGAAGAACTGGCGCTCTAAGCGCCACCCAGCTGCACTTTTTCCAGCAGATAATCGAGCATCACGCGCACCCGCGCCGGCACTTGCAAGCCCGGTCCCACGAAGACGGCGTGCACGAGTTCCTTGTCGCCCGGGTTGTAGTCCTGCAGCACGGGTATCAAATCGCCTCGCTCGATGTCGCGCAGCACGTGCTGGCGCGAAAAGCGTCCCAGCCCCATGCCGGCCAGCACCAGCTGGCGCATGCTTTCGCCATCGCTGACGCAGGTATTGCCCTGCGGCGCCACTTGCATGGTGTTGCCAGCCTCATCGAGGAAGGGCCAGGTTTCGTTCTGGCAGCGGAAGTTAAACGCCAATAAATTGTGCTGTGACAACTCCTGCGGCGTGCGCGGCAAGCCGTGGCGCGCCGCGTAGGCGGGCGACGCGACGACGACCATCGCGTCTTCGCCGAGTTTGCGCGCCACCAGGTTCGATTCCTTCAGCTTGCCCGTGCGGATGGCGATGTCGGTGCGGTCTTCCAGCAGATCGACGATGGCGTCGCTGACGACGACGTCGAGTACGATGTCGGGATAGCGCTGCGCGAACTCGGGCAGGATGGGCAGCAGATGGCGCACGCCGAACGGCACGAAACAGTTGATGCGCAAGCGCCCGCGCGGCGCGGCGCCCTGCGATGCTTCGCGCTCGGCGCTCTCGATATCGTCGAGGATGCGCTTGCACTGGATAAAGAAGGCGTCGCCCTCAGGCGTCGTGTGCAGCTGGCGCGTGCTGCGCTGCAGCAGCCGGGCGCCGAGCCGCGCTTCCAGTCGATTGACGAGCTTGCTGACGGCCGACGGCGTCAAGGCCAGGCGGCGCGCGGCGGCGGAAAAGGCGCCCGTTTCCACCACGGCGGCAAACACGGCCATCTCGAACGCGCGGTTGATGTCTTGCCTGGCCATTATTGAATCCATTTCACAGGTGTTTCCATTATTGGAGTCTATATCAAAAGCGTTTGCATCGATACACTGGCTGGCTTGAACTCTGCCGGAGAAATACCATGACCACCGCAAACCCTGTTTCCACTTCAGCCAGCAAGATGCCGCCCGGTGTGCTGGCGCTGGCCGTCGGCGCCTTTGCCATCGGCGTGACCGAATTCATCGTCGTCGGCATCTTGCCGACCATCGCGAAAGATTTGCATATTTCCATCGAATCGGCAGGCTCGCTGGTCAGCCTGTATGCGCTGGCGCTGGCCATCGGCACGCCGCTGCTGGTGCTGCTGATGGCGCGCCTGCCGCGCAAGGCTGCCCTGCTGGGGCTGATGAGCGTGTTCCTGGCCGGTAACCTGCTGGCCGCCTTTTCGCACACGTTCGAACTGTTGCTGCTGGGGCGTGTCATCACGGCCGTGGCGCACGGCACCTTCTTTGCCATCGGCGCCACCGTGGCCGCCAGCCTCGTCACCAAGGCGCAGGCGGGCAGGGCGATTTCCGTGATGTTTGCGGGATTGACCCTGGCCATGGTGATCGGCGTGCCGTTCGGCAGTTTCCTCGGCAACTTGATGGGCTGGCGCTTGCCCTTCTTTGCCGTGGTGCTGCTGGCCGCGCTGGGCCTGGCCGCCATGGCGCGCTGGCTGCCGGCCGGTTTGCAGCAAGGCAAGGGCGGCAAGGCCATGACGCAGCTGGCGGCGCTGGGCAGCGGCCCCATCCTGACGATGATGGCGATTACGACGTTTGGCTTTGGCAGCAGCTTTGCCGCGTTCACGTTCATCACGCCCATCCTGACGGATGTGACGGGCTTTTCCGCCACCATGGCCAGCGCCTTGCTGATCGTGTTTGGCGCCGCCACCTTTGCCGGCAACCTGGCGGGCGGCTACCTGACCAGCCACCTGGGCTGGCAAAAGGCCTTGCGCGCGATGCTGCTATTGCTGGCCGTCACGCAAACGGGCGTGGCGCTGAGCATCAGTTCGCCCTGGATGATGACGGTGATGCTGTTCGTCTGGGGCGTGTTCGCCTTCGGCCTGTCGCCCGCCCTGCAAGCGGGCATGCTGGCCACGGCCGAGCGCTACACGCCGCACGCCGTCGATTTCGCCTCGGGCCTGAACATTTCCGCGTTTAACCTCGGCATTTCCTTCGGTTCCATGCTCGGTGCGCTGATGGTCTCGCGCCAGCTGATGGCGTCGTCCCCCTGGGCCGGCGTGGCCGCCGCGCTGCTGGCCCTGCTGCCGCTGGCCTGGCTGGCGCGCAAGAACCTGGCGTCCCACGTGGCGGGCGCGGCCGCGCACTGAGGTTCAGGTATGCACGGCGCCGGCCGGCGCCGGTTTCTTCATGCGCTGCGCCATGTAGGAGCTGCCCATCGACGCGGCCATGATCATGGCGATGGCCAGCCATTGCGGCGCGTCCAGGCGTTCGTCGAGCAGGATGAACGCCAGCATGGCGGCCACGGCAGGCTCCATGCTGCTCATGATGCCGAACGCCTGCGGCGTCAGCCGCTTCAGGGCCACCATTTCCAGCGAGATCGGGATGGCGCTGGAAATGAGCGCGACGCCCAGGCCCACGCCCAGCACGACGGGTGAGAGCAGGGCGACGCCGCTATGCATCACGCCCACGGGCACGACCACCAGCGCGGCCATGGCCAGGCCCAGCGACACGGAGTGGCCCGCATGCAAATGGCTGGCGCGCTTGCCGAAGACGATGTACGAAGCCCAGCAGACGGCCGCGCCCAGGGCGAACAGCACGCCCGTGGGATCGAGATTGCTGACGTCGTGACCCAGCGGCAACAGCAGCGCCAATCCCGCCACGGCCAGGGCCACCCAGACGAAGTCGAGCGGGCGGCGCGAGGCCAGCAGGGCCACGGCCAGCGGGCCGGAAAATTCGATGGCGACGGCGATGCCGAACGGTATCGTGCGCAAGGCCATGTAGAAGCACAGGTTCGTCAAACCCAGCGCCGCGCCGTACAGGGCCACCGTGCGCAGGTCGGCGCGGCTCAGCTGCCAGCGCCACGGGCGCCAGAACAGCAACAGCAGCAAGGCGGAAAAGCCCACGCGCACGGCCGTCGTGCCTTGCGCGCCCACCAGCGGGAACAGGCTGTGCTTGGCCCATGACGTGCCCAGTCCCAGGCAGGTGACGGAGCCGAGGATGGCCAGCAGGGGAATCAAGGAGGAATAGCGGCGTAATGGCATGGTGATAAATGGCTTGATATCGAAGTGGTGAAAGTTTATTGTGTCTGCTCCGATATTTGCACTGCATTTTGACCTTTATGACGCAACTTTCGCTCACGCCTGCTGTCGCCCTCGACGCCTTCGACCTGGCCATCCTCGATATCTTGCAGCGCGATAACACGACCTCGCAGCGGGAAATCGCCCATGCCGTGCACTTGTCCGCGCCGGCCGTGCAGCGGCGCATCCGCCGCCTGCGCGAGAGCGGGGTGATCCGCAACGAGGTGGCCGTGCTCGACGCCAGCCGCCTGGGCCGCCCTCTGATACTGACGGTGGAAGTGCATTTGCACGACGAGCATCCGCTGCGCACGGCCGGCATGCGCGCCCGCATCATGGCCGAACCCGCCATCCAGCAGTGCTACGGCATCACGGGCGAGGCCGATTACCTGCTGGTCATCACGGCCAGCAGCATGGCCGAATACGAGGCGCTGACGGAACGCCTGTTTGGCGGCGACGACAATATCCGCCGCTACCGCACGTCGGTGGCCTTGACTTGCCTCAAGATGGGCTTGCATGTGCCGCTGACATAGAACAAGGGCCAGGCAGATGAGCATTTCTAACCAGATACAAGCGGCCGTGCTGGCCGCCATGCCCGCCAGCATGCGCGCCGCCGTGGCAGGGTACGACTGGACGCGCGACAGCGTCGGAGAGTCGGACGCTGCCGTCTACCGCTTGCAGGGCAGGGATGGCGCGCCGGACCTGTTCCTGAAACACGGCACGGGTGCCGCCGCTGCCGAGCTCGCCGATGAACTGGCGCGCCTGCGCTGGCTGGCGCAGTACCTGCCCGTGCCGGCCGTGGCGCAATTTGCCTGCGCGGCAGAACCGGACCAGGCATGGCTGCTGACGGCGGCCCTGCCGGGCAACACGGCGTGCCAGGTGCTGGAAGACAATCCTGCGTTGGGTCCCGCCGTGGCCGACGCGCTGGCGGCCTTCCTGCGCCGCCTGCACGCGCTTCCCGTCAGCGACTGCCCATTCGACGCCGGCCATGCCGTGCGGCTGGCCCAGGCGCGCCGGCGCATCGATGCGGGCTTCGTCGATGCCGGCGATTTCGATGCCGAGCGGGAAGGCTGGACGGCGCAGCAAGTATGGCTGGCGCTGCAAGACTACCTGCCGCTCACCCCCGACCTCGTCGTCACGCATGGCGATTTTTCGCTGGAAAATATCCTGATGCACGATGGCGCCGTCGTCGGCTGCCTCGACGTGGGCCGGGCGGGCGTTGCCGACCGTTATCAGGACCTGGCCATCGTTTGGCGTGCTCTTGGTGAGTTGGACGCCGCGCTACCGCCAAGGTTTGTTCAGCACTATGGGATCGTTGATATCGATCAAGGCAAGCTGCAATTCCATCTGCTGCTCGACGAGCTGTTCTGAGTGCTGGCAGTCATCACGGCTCTTCGCGCTCGGCGTCGCGTTCGCGGCAACTCAAGGAGGCGTAATGGCCCTTGGGCAGCGTGGCCTGGATGGCCACTTCGCGCAGGTTTTTCCGGATATCGACGGGGTCGGTCAGGGTGCAGCGCTGGGCGCGGGCGAACGCTTGCAGCTTTTGCGTGCTGCCGTTGACCTTTACCGTCACGCCGGCCCCGGGGCTGACGCAGCAGCCTATGTATTGCGTGATGTATTCCTCTTCGATGAGCACCAGTTCGTGTCCCATGAAGCTGGCCGGTTTCTTGAGCAGGTAATAATCCGTGTAGTCGAAGCGCTGGTTGGGGCGCTTGCCGATAAAACCTTCGCGCATGTAGGCGGCGATGGCCTTGCCGGAGGTGCCCACTCGCTGCGTCGTGCCCTTTTTCAGGTGCAGCGCATGGATCAGGCCGCTTTCGAGCCCCCCATCGGCAGCGGCAGCAGATGCCGCAGCGGCGGCGCTGGCGCAAGTGGCGGCGGCGAGCAGAAGAGCGCCGAGCAGGCGGCGGGTGCGGTATTCAGGCATGGGAATGATTCCTTGCATATATTTCACGCGTGGAGGAGAAGAGGTGCAGTGTAGCCCACGCCGGCCTGGGCGCGTGGCACAATGCGTGTTCCGCATGCCACTCACCCCAGGACTTTCATGACCCGCGCCATCCTTGACCAAGCCCAGATCCATCCCGCCGCCCGCCCTTTGATCGGCAGCAAGCACAAGGACATCGTGCGCGAAGTGCAGGCGGCCATCGCCGCGCACCAGGTGGTCGTCGTCGGCATGGCGCTCAATCCGTTTCCGCGCAAGGCGCGCAAGATCCTCGACGTGCTGGGCACGCCCTACCAGTACTTGCAATACGGCAGCTATTTGAACCAGTGGCACCGCCGCAATGCCCTCAAGATGTGGACGGGCTGGCCCACGTTCCCCATGGTCTTTGTCAACGGCGTGCTCATCGGTGGCGCCAGCGAGCTGCACAAGCTCGTGGAAAACGGCGAGTTCAGCGCCATGCTGGCAAAGAAAGTGCGCGAGTTTTAAGCGCTGTCTTACTCGCCCGGCCGCCACGGCGACTTGCGCGTGCGCAAGGGGTCGAGCAAGCTGCGCAGATCGTTGTGGTCGAGTTCGTACATCAGCGCAATCAGACTGCCCAGTTCGCCCGAGGGAAAGCCCTCGCGCGCGAACCAGCCCAGGTAGTGGCCCGGCAAGTCGGCCAGCAAGCGTCCCTGATATTTCCCATATGGCATTTCGCGCGTGACCAGCAGCGCCAGTTTTTCTGAATTCATGGTGGTGACCCCGTGTGGATGCGGCCAGTGTAGCAGACCGCTCTATTATTGAGCTGAGCGCAACTATCTTCTGCCTGATGAAGTATTTTTCGAAACAAAGAAAACCCCGATACTGCATGCCAACATCATTTATCGGAGTTTGCCATGCCCATTGCCTTGCTCGCGCTGACCCTCAGCGCATTTGCCATCGGAACCACGGAGTTTGTCATCGTCGGGCTGTTGCCTACCATCGCCGCCGACCTGGGCGTCAACCTGCCATCGGCCGGCTTGCTGGTCAGCCTGTATGCGCTGGGCGTCGCCGTCGGCGCGCCCGTGCTGACTGCCCTGACGGGCAAGATTGCGCGCAAGACCTTGTTGCTCTCGCTGATGGTCTTGTTTACCTTGGGTAACTTGCTGGCCTGGAAATCGCCCGGCTACGAAACCCTCGTCATCGCCCGCATCCTGACGGGGCTGGCGCATGGCGTCTTCTTTTCCATCGGCTCGACCATCGCCACGTCCCTGGTGCCGAAAGACAAGGCGGCCAGCGCGATTGCCATCATGTTTACGGGCTTGACCGTGGCCCTGGTGACGGGCGTGCCGCTGGGTACTTTCATCGGCCAGCATTTCGGCTGGCGCGAAACTTTCCTCGCCGTTTCGGCGCTGGGCTTGATCGCCTTTGTCGGCAGCCTGCTGTACGTGCCATCGACCATCAAGCACAGCAAACCGGCCTCGCTGCTGCAGCAAGTGCAGGTGCTGGGCCAGCCGCGCCTGCTGCTGGTGTACGCCATGACGGCCGTCGGCTATGGCGGCTCCTTCATCGCCTTTACTTACCTGGCGCCGATTCTGCAGCAAGTGTCGGGTTTCAGCGCCGGCGCCGTGGGCGTGGTGATGCTCGTGTATGGCGTCTCCGTGGCGTTCGGCAATATCTGGGGCGGCAAGCTGGCCGACAAGAAAGGCCCTGTCAGCGCTCTGAAACTGATCTTCCTGCTGCTGGCGGCCGTCTTGTTGCTGTTGACCTTCACGGCGCCGCATCCCGTGCTCGTCGTCATCACCGTGTTGCTGTGGGGCGCCGTGGCCTTCGGTAACGTGGCTGGCTTGCAAGTGTATGTCGTGCAGCAAGCGGAACACTTCACGCCCCGCGCCGTCGACGTGGCATCCGGCCTGAATATCGCCGCCTTCAATCTGGGCATCGCCGGCGGCGCCTGGGGTGGCGGCCTCATCGTGGAACACCTGGGTCTCGTGCACACGGGCTGGATCGGCGCCCTCGTCGTGCTGGGCGCATTCGGCTTGACGGCCCTGAGCGGCCGCCTGGACCGTTTGAACCCGATCCCCGTGCGGCCCGCTGGCGCAAAAGCGATGCAGGCGACGGGGCATTGAGAAGCGGGGCGTCCGCTTGGCGTCGCTTCCACGGTGCAGCTTGCCTGTAATCAAGCTGAAATATTTGTCGTTTATGCTCCGGCCTCGTATTCCAGCAGGTCTGTCCCACGATATTTATTTATAACGGAAGAAACAAAAAATGTCGAATTACGCCCCTGAGTCCTCACGCCGCCGCCTGTTGCAACTGTTTGCCGGTGCCCCCATGCTGCCTTTGGCCGGCTTGACCGGCGTCAGCGCTTTTCTGTCCGGTTGTGGCGGCAGTTCGGACAACGACCTGCCAGCGGTGACGCCGCCAGTCACGCCCACCGCGACGTTTACCACGGCGGAATTCACCGGCATGGCCGCGCCATTGGCGAGTTCGCCTGCCGCGCTGGCCACGACCACCGTCGGCTCCAAGCTCAAGGTCAATTTCAGCGATGGCAGCAGCAACAGCTATAACCTGGCGTACCAGCCTTTCTTCCTGACGGGCGACCGGGTGCCGGACGGCAAGGGCGGTACCGTGATCGCGGGCGGCTACTTCGACATCAAGAACCAGCCCATCATCGACAGTTCGGTGCCGGGCAAGGAACGCCAGTTCTTCTCGGATTCGCCGGACGGCAGCTCGATGCTGACGGTGGCCAACGCCAGCGTGAGCGGCGTCAAGGGCAAGCCGGTGTTTGCCGTGGTGCAATTTGAATACAACTCGCTGAACCAGGCCGGCGCTTCCACCTACGGCACGCTGCCGTCGCCGATCGCCGTGCTGAGCCTGGACCAGGACCAGACCACCGGCAAGCTGTCGCTGGTGAAATACCACAATGTCGATACCTCGCTGGTGAAGGGCCTGTGGATTACCTGCGGCGCCAGCCTGTCGCCGTGGAATACCCATCTGTCGAGCGAAGAGTACGAACCCGACGCCTTTGACCAGGGCCTGGGCGGCCAGACCTTGGCCGTGCTTAAGGAATTCAGCAAGAACGTCTTCGGCGATACGACAACCGCCAATCCGTACGACTACGGCCACCTGCCGGAAGTGTCGGTCAACCCGGACGGCACCGGCAGCATCAAGAAGCACTATTGCCTGGGCCGCTACTCGCGCGAACTGGTGCAGGTGATGCCGGATCAGCGCACCATCCTGGGCGGCGACGACTATACGAATGGCGGACTGTTCATGTTCGTGGCCGACAAGGTCGCCGACCTGGCCGCAGGCGGCACCCTGTACGTCGCCAAGTACACGACCCAGCTGACCGAGACCACTACTGGCAAGCTGCAATGGGTCAAGCTGGGCCATGCGACGCACGCCGAGATCAAGGCGCTGGTCGACGGCGGCATCAAGGCCACCGACATCATGGATTCGACCCTGGCCGATCCGTCCGACGCCAGCTACACGAAGATCGTGCTGAACAAGAAAACCGCCTGGGTCAGGGTCAAGGCCGGCCAGGAAAAAGCCGCCGCCTTCCTGGAAACCCACCGCTACGCGGCCCTCAAGGGCGGCAGCATGGCCTTTACCAAGAACGAAGGCACAACGGTCAACGCCAAGGACAAGATCGCCTACTCGGCGTATGCCAACATCCAGGATTCGATGGTCGAAGGCGGTTCGGGCTACGTGGCCGGCCACAACGTCAAGTTCAAGAAACTGGTGGCGGGCGCCGTCGTGTCGCACAAGCTGACGGGCGGACAGAAGGATGACACGGGCGCGGCGATCGACAGCGAATGGGTGCCAAGCGAATCGACCCTGCTGATCGCAGGCGAAGATATCGCGGCCGATGGCCTGGGCAACACGGCCAACCCGGCCAAGATCGCCAGCCCCGACAACCTGAAGTTCTCGGAAAAACTGCGCACCCTGTTCATCGGCGAGGACAGCGGCAACCACTTGAACAACTTCCTGTGGGCGTACAACGTCGATACCAAGAAGCTGGAGCGCTTGCTGTCGTGCCCGGCCGGCGCGGAATCGACGGGCCTGCATGCGGTCGATGAAATCAATGGCTGGACCTATGTGATGAGCAACTTCCAGCATCCGGGCGACGAGTGGAGCCGCTTCCCCGCCTTGCCGTCCGCGCTGAAGGACCAGATCAACATCATCATCAACACCAACTACAACAGCAAGGCCAGCGGTGCTGTCGGCTACCTGACGGCGGAACTGGCGCAGGTGAAACTGTCGAAGTGATGCGCGTCAGCTGACGCCGCAGCGTGCCCCTCGCCATCCGCTCCGTCCCTCGACCCGGGTGACGGGGCGTTTGGCGTGGCGGCGCCCGGCGGATGGCTAACTTGCTGGCAGAAAACAGCAAAACGGGGGAAAATGGCGTTTCCCTTCCTTTAGCGTCCCCCATCATGTCCGATATTGCAGCTTCGCCGCCAGGCCTGCGCGCCGCCATCAATCCGAAACCGCTGGGCGTCGCCCTGTTGCTCATCCTGATCGGTGCGTGGTACCTGGCGCACACCGTCGGCATCAACCAGGCCGCGCTGTACGTGGTGGGCGCCTTGCTCGGCATCACCCTGTATCACGCGGCTTTCGGTTTCACGTCCGCCTGGCGCGTCTTCATCGCCGATGGCCGCGGCGATGGCTTGCGGGCGCAAATGCTGATGCTGGCCGTGGGCGTGGCGCTGTTTTTCCCCGCGCTGTCGGCCGGCACCCTGTTCGGCACGCCCGTCGCGGGCCTCGTTTCTCCCGCCGGCACGTCCGTCATCTTCGGCGCCTTCATCTTCGGCATCGGCATGCAGCTGGGCGGCGGTTGCGCGTCCGGCACCTTGTATACAGTCGGTGGGGGCAGCACGCGCATGCTCATCACCCTGGCCGCCTTCATCGTCGGCTCCGTGATCGGCACGGCGCACATGCCGTTCTGGACTTCATTGCCGCAACTCAAGCCGATTTCCCTCGTCACGACCCTGGGCCTGGTCCCCGCGCTGGCGCTGAACTGGATCGTTTTTGCCTTGATCGCCGCCATCACGGTGCTGGTGGAAAAGCGCCGCCATGGCAAGCTCGTCGCCACGCCCCTGCGCCCGGCGCAGGCGTCGCCCTGGCTGCACGGCCCTTGGCCGCTGGTGGCAGGCGCCGTCGCCCTCGTCGTGCTGAACTTCGCCACCCTGGCGCTGTCGGGCCGTCCATGGGGCGTGACGTCCGCGTTTGCCCTGTGGGGTGCGAAAGCGGCGTCCGTGGTCGGCATCGACACGGCCAGCTGGGCCTACTGGTCCACCAAGGCGAATGCCGCCGCCCTGGCCGCGCCATTGACGCAAGACAAGACTTCCGTGATGGATATCGGCATCGTGCTGGGCGCCATGCTGGCAGCGGCGCTGGCCGGCCGCTACGCGCCCGTGTGGCGCATCCCGCGCCGCTCGCTGATCGCCGCCATCGTCGGCGGCTTGCTGCTCGGCTACGGCGCGCGCCTGGCCTACGGCTGCAACATCGGCGCGTATTTCAGCGGCATCGTCTCGGGCAGCTTGCACGGCTGGCTGTGGCTGGTGTGCGCCTTCCTGGGCAACGTCATCGGCACGCGCTTGCGTCCGTGGTTCGGCCTGGAAGTGGAAAAAGTCAAACCGACCGGCTGCTGACGCCGGCGTCAACAGGGGCTTTGCTGTATATTTCTGCCCCTGTTCACCTTTGCCGCCAGCGCAACATCCATGTCCCCAGTCCTCCTGTTTGCCGTCGTCCTCGCGTATTTCCTGATCTTGCTGGGCGTGGCATGGCGCACCTCGCGCCATGCCACCAACGACAGTTTCTTCATCGGCAACAAGGACAGCAACTGGATGCTGGTGGCCTTCGGCATGGTGGGCACGACCTTGACGGGCGTGACCTTCATCAGCGTGCCCGGCGCCGTGGGCAGCAACGGCTTCGGCTATATCCAGCTGATGATCGGCTATGTGCTCGGTTACCTGGCCATCACCTTCATCTTGCTGCCGCTGTACTACCGGCTGCAGCTCACATCGATTTACCGCTACCTGGAATTGCGCCTGGGGCGGCGTTCCTACCAGAGCGGGGCGGCGTTCTTCATCGTTTCGCGCCTGCTGGGCGCCACGGCGCGGCTGTATCTGGTGGTCAATATCCTGCAAGCAACTATTCTCGACAGCTTCGGCGTGCCGTTCTGGCTGACGGCGTGTGTCGTGCTGCTGCTGATCCTGCTCTACACGTATGAAGGGGGCGTCAAGACCATCGTCTGGACCGATACCCTGCAAACGGCATGCATGCTGGCCGGTCTCGTCATCTGCAGCGTATTTTTGCTGCGCGAGATGGACTTGTCGCTCGTCGACAGCCTTGAACGCATGCGCGCGCAAGGCCTCACGCGCATGTTCACCACCGACCCGGACAGCCCCGCCTACGTGTGGAAGCATATTCTTGCCGGCATGTTCATCACGATTGCCATGACGGGCATGGACCAGGAGATGATGCAAAAGAATATCTCCGTGCGCACCCTGCGCGACTCGCAAAAGAATATGCTCAGCCTGACCGTGGTGCTGACCGGCGTGCTGCTGCTGTTCCTCTTCCTGGGCGGCTTGCTGCACCTGTACGCGCCGCTGGTCGGCGTGACGGCCACGGGCGATAAATTGTTCCCTGCCGTGGTGCTCGGGCATTTCCCCGCCGTGGTGCAGCTGATTTTCTTCATCGCCCTCATTTCCGCCCTGTTTCCCAGCGTGGACGGGGCGCTCACGGCCTTGACGTCCACCTTCTGCATCGACATCCTGGGCTTGCAGCGGTGGCCGGATTTGAGCCCGGCCGTGCAGATGCGCTGGCGCCGCAAGGTGCACCTGGGCTTTGCGGCCCTGTTTTTGATCCTGATCATGGCCTTCAAGTGGCTCGATGATCCCAGCATGATAGGCGTGATCCTGAAGCTGGCCAGCTATACCTACGGCCCGCTGCTGGGCTTGTTCGCCTTCGGTCTGCTGAGCCGGCGCGGCGTGCGCGACCGCTGGGTGCCTTTGGTGGCCGTGGCCGGGCCGCTGCTGTGCGCGCTGATCGAGCAGGAGCAGGCGCTGCTGTTTGCGCATTACCGCCTGGGCCTGGAATTGCTGATACTGAATGGTTCCCTCGTGCTGGGCGGCCTGTTCCTCATTTCCACGCCGCCAGGGCAGGGCGCCCAGGGCGCGCAATACTTGTCAAAATAAGACGAATCCCAAGGCGATCGCGGCCATTTTCAGCTATATTGATTTCCTTTAGGTACATAACCTCACGGAGCATCAATGTCACTCAACCCCTTCCCGCCGCTGCGCCGCGGTTTTGGCGCATTCTGGCGCGCGCTGGACGCCACCCGCCGCGCGGTCATCAATCTGATTTTCCTGCTGATCGTCATCGCCATCCTGATCGCCATCTTTGGCGGCGGCGCCAAGCCCCTGGCGGAAAAGACCACGCTGGTGCTGGACTTGCAAGGCCCGCTGGTCGAGGAAACCCCAGGCGGCGTGCGCGAAGCGGTGCTGGCCAATGTCAGCGGCGAAGTCAAGAAAAACGTGCAGCTGCGCGACGTGCTGGCCGTGCTCGACACGGCGGCCAAGGACAAGAACATCGGTTCCATGGTCATCCTGCTCGACGAATTGCAGGGTGGCGGCCTCGCTTCCCTGCGCGAGGTGGCGGCCGGCGTGGAACGCTTCCGCGCCACGGGCAAGAAAGTGACGGCCTGGGGTTCCAGCTACAACCAGCGCCAGTACCTGGTGGCGGTCAAGGCCGACGAGGTATTCCTGCACCCGATGGGCGGCGTCATGCTGGAAGGCTTTGGCCGCTACCGCAATTACTACCGCGACGCGCTCGACAAGGTTGGCGTGACGGTCAACCTGCTGAAAGTGGGCACGTACAAGAGTGCGGCCGAGCCGTTCATCGCCAATGGCCCGTCCGAAGCGGCGGCCGAAGCGGACCGCTACCTGAACAACGGCCTGTGGACCACCTACACGACGGACGTGGAAAAGGCGCGCAAGCTGCCGGCCGGCGCCATCATGCAATCGATCGATGCGTTGCCGGCGCTGATGACGGCGGCCGGCGGCGACCTGGGCAAGCTGTCGCTGGACGCCAAGCTGGTCGACGGCCTGAAAACGCGCGACGAATTGCGCCAGTTCATGATGGCGCGCGGCGCGAAGAACACGGAAGGCACGAATTTCCGCCAGGTGAACTACACCGACTACTTGGCGCGCCTGCGCCCCGTACACATCGGCGACGCCGTCGGCGTGGTCATCGCTTCCGGTGAAATCGGCGACGGCATCGCGCCACCGGGCGCCATCGGCGGCCTGTCCACCTCGCGTCTGATCCGCCAGGCGCGCGAAGACAAGTCGATCAAGGCCGTCGTGCTGCGCGTCGATTCGCCTGGCGGCAGCGCCTTCGGCTCGGAATTGATCCGCCGCGAACTGGAACTGACGCGCGCCGCCGGCAAGCCGGTGGTCGTCTCGATGGGCAACGTGGCCGCTTCGGGCGGCTACTGGATCAGCACCTCGTCCGACGAAGTCATCGCCGACGCGGCCACCATCACCGGTTCCATCGGCGTGTTCGCGATTCTGCCGACGGCCGACAAGGTGGTGGAAAAGCTGGGCATCCACACGGCCGGCTCGCCCACCACCTGGCTGGCCGACGCGGGCAACCCTTTGCGTCCGCTCGACCCCCGCTTTGCGCAAGTGATCCAGGGTTCGATCAACCACGTGTATGGCGACTTCCTGAGCCTGGCCGCCAAGGCGCGCAAGACGACGCCGGAAAAGATCAATGAAGTGGCGCAGGGCCGCGTCTGGACGGGCTTGCAGGCGAAAGAGCGCAACCTGGTCGACCGCATCGGCAGCTACGGCGATGCGCTGGCGTCGGCCGCCAAGCGCGCCAACCTGGGCGCCGACTACCGCGTCACGTACCTGGAGCAGGAAACGTCGAACGTGGACCGCCTGATCGGCATGTTCGGCTCCAAGGCCATGGCCTCGCTGGGACTGGGCGAGCACGTGAAACTGGGCCTGGCCGGCACGGGCTTGCCGGCCGACGCGGCGCTGGGCATGGCGCAGGACCTGAGCTGGCTGTCCGGCATCACGCGCGAGCACAAACCGTTCATGGCCCTCACGCACTGCCTGTGCGAGGTGCCCCTGGGCGGCAAGTAACACCAGCATAGACAAGCTACCCAAGCCGGCTTCGCCCGGCTTGTTTCATATGCAGGACAGCGATGAGGAGCAAGGCATGGCAAGCGACATGAACGAAAAAACCGGCACGGCCATCACCATCCGCCCCTGCGCCAAGGGCGACGAGCTGGCGCTGGCGTTGGTGGGACAAGCGACTTTCCTGGAAGCGTTTGCCGGCATCCTCGACGGCGCCGACGTCATCGCCCATTGCCAGCGCCAGCACGACGCGCAGCTGTACCGCGACTGGCTGGCGCTGCCGGCCATGCGCCTGTGGCTGGCCGAGGCCACGCCGGGTGGCGCGCCCGTCGGCTACCTGGTCCTCAGTCCCGCCGGCCTGCCGGTGGCCGACCCGCGGCCGGACGACCTGGAAATCAAGCGCATCTACCTGCTGCACCGCTTCCAGGGGCAGCGCGTGGGCCAGCGCCTGATGCAGGCGGCCGTGGAACAGGCGCGCGCCGGCGGGGCGGGAAGGGTGCTGCTGGGCGTGTACGCGGAAAACCACGATGCGCTGGCGTTTTATGCGCGCTGCGGCTTTGCGCAGGTGGGCCGGCGCACCTTCCGCGTGGGCCGCACCGACTATCAGGATGTCATCCTCGGCATGACGCTGTAAGCGCCAACGGCCTGCGCGGCGCCAGGTCAAGCCGGCTGGCGGGAGATTTGTAGCGAGTTTGTATCTGCATGCGAGTCGCCCGCGCGCCGCCGGCGCCTGGGCGCGACACCCCGCAAGCCTGATTCTTCCACCGTTCCCCCACAGGGGCGGCGTGCCTGCCGGCCCGCCTGATCCTTCCATGCCTGTCTGGCTGTGTGTAATTGTTTCAAGTAGAAATGAAACAGTTACATGACTATGCTAGAGTCGTTTCACGCTAGGGAGCGATGTTTTTTCAGCTGACTTTCAGCTCTTGACTCCCCCGGCTTTGTACCGAAACAACCCCGAAAAACGGTCGTCCGGCCTGAGTGTGTTCCACCTCGGCCGGCGCCACAGACTCGCCGTGCCAGCGGCCTAGACAAGGATAAGCGATGGATTCGCAGACTACACCCAACACCCCGCGGCGCAGCCGCCGTTCGAAAATCGTCGGCACGGTCATCGCGCTGGCCGTGATGGCTGCGCTGGGGGGCGGTGCCTGGTACCTGACCCATTCGGGCGTCAGCGCGCAGCCCGGCGCCGGTGGCCCCGGAGGGCCGGGAGGCCCGGGCGGGCGCCGCGGCGGCCCCTCGACCACCGTGGGCGTGGCCACGGCCGTGAAATCCGACTTGCCCGTGGTGCTCGATGCGCTGGGCACGGTGACGGCCGCGTCCACCGTGACGGTGCGCCCGCAAGTGTCGGGCATTTTGAAGGAGCTGAAATTCAAGGAAGGCGGCATGGTCAAGGCGGGCCAGGTGGTGGCGCAGATCGACCCCGCCCAGTTCGAGATGGCGCTGATGCAGGCCACGGGCCAGCGCCAGCGCGATGAAGCGCAGCTGGAAAACGCGCGCCTGACCCTGAAACGCTATCAAACCCTGCTGGGCCAGGATTCCATCGCGCGCCAGGATGTCGACACGCAGGCCGCCCTGGTCAAACAGTTGGAAGGTACCGTGATGACGGACCGCGCCGCCGAAGGCACGGCCAGGCTGAACCTGGGCTACACCAAGGTGGTGTCGCCGATCAGCGGCCGCGCGGGCTTGAAGGTGGTCGATATCGGCAACCTGGTGAGCACCAGCGACACGGGCGGCGTGGTGGTGGTGACGCAGCTGTCGCCCATCGACGTGGAATTCTCCGTGCCGCAGGATAAGGTGCAGACCATCCAGGAACGCCTGAGTGGCGGCACGGCCCTGGCGGCGCTGGCGCTGGACCGCACGCGCACGCATACCCTGGACAAGGGCAGCCTGACGGCGCTCGACAACCAGGTCGACGTGCAGACGGGCACCGTGCGCGCCAAGGCCCGCTACACGAACGACAAGATGGCCCTGTTCCCCAGCCAGTTCGTCAACGTGCGCCTGGAACTGGGCAACATCACGGGCGCCGTGCTGGTGCCCGTGACGGCCTTGCGCCACAGCAACAACGGCGACTTCGTGTACGTGCTGAAAGCGGACAAGACCGTTACCGTGCGCATGGTCACGCGGGGCCAGGCGACCACCGACATGGTGGAAATCCGCGCCGGCCTGGAAGCGGGCGAGCAAGTCATCACGGAAGGCGCCGACCGCCTGAAGGAAGGCGCGAAAGTCACCCTGGCGGGCGACAAGCCTGCCATGGGCGGCGCCGGTGCCGCCGGGGCGAACGGCGAACGCCGCCACCGCCGCCAGCACGCTGACGGCGCGGCCAGCGCATCGGCATCCGCATCCGCGCCAGCCACAGTGCCAGCTACTGCGCCGGCGAAGGGCGCAGCGCAATGAGTCCATCGACTCCCTTCATCAAGCGCCCCGTCGCCACGGCGCTGCTGATGCTGGCCATCGTGCTGGCGGGGCTGGTCGGCTTCAAGTTCCTGCCGCTGGCCGCCTTGCCGCAGGTGGACTTCCCCACCATCCAGGTGCAGACCCTGTACCCGGGCGCCAGTCCCGAAGTCATGGGGCAGACCGTGACGGCGCCGCTGGAGCGCCAGTTCGGGCAGATGTCCGGCTTGCAGCGCATGAGTTCCACCAGCGCGGCCGGCGTTTCCATCATCACCCTGCAATTCACCCTGGGCCAGACCCTGGACGTGGCCGAGCAGGAAGTGCAGGCCGCCATCAACGCGGGCGGCTCGCTACTGCCCACCGACTTGCCGGCGCCGCCCGTGTACGCGAAGATCAACCCGGCCGACGCGCCCGTGCTGACCCTGGCGATTACCTCGGACACGATGCCGCTGACGCAGGTGCAGAACATCGTCAACACGCGCCTGGCGCTGAAGATCAGCCAGGTCAACGGCGTGGGCCTCGTGTCGCTGTCGGGCGGCCAGCGTCCCGCCGTGCGCATCCAGGGCGACACCAAATTGCTGGCCTCTTACGGCCTGGGCCTCGACAGCCTGCGCACGGCCATCGCGGCGGCCAACGTCAACAGCGCCAAGGGCAGTTTCGACGGTCCCACGCGCTCGTTCACCATCAACGCGAACGATCAACTCGTCACGGCGGAAGACTACAAGCGCCTGATCATCACCTATAAAAACGGCGCGCCCGTGCGCCTGTCCGACGTGGCCAATGTCGTCGACAGCGCGGAAAACACGCGCCTGGGCGCCTGGTCCGGCAAGCAGCCGGCCATCATCCTGAACGTGCAGCGCCAGCCCGGCGCCAACGTCATCAAGACGGTCGACGCCATCAAGGCCCTGCTGCCCGACCTGCAGGCCAGCCTGCCGGCTGCCATGAAGCTCGACGTGCTGAGCGACCGCACGACGGGCATCCGCGCTTCCGTCGAACACGTGGAAATGGAACTGCTGCTGTCCGTGCTGCTGGTGGTGCTGGTGATCTTCGCCTTCCTGCACAGCATGCGCGCCACCGTGATCGCCAGCCTGTCCGTGCCGATTTCGCTGATCGGCGCCTGCGGCGTCATGTATCTGCTCGGCTACAGCCTGAACAACCTGTCCCTGATGGCGCTGACGATTGCCACGGGCTTCGTCGTCGATGACGCCATCGTCATGATCGAAAACATCGCCCGCTACATCGAGGAGGGCGAAACGCCGATGGCCGCCGCCCTGAAGGGCGCGTCGCAGATCGGCTTTACCATCATCTCGCTGACCGTCTCCCTGATCGCCGTGCTCATTCCCCTGCTGTTCATGGGCGACGTGGTGGGCCGCTTGTTCCGCGAATTCGCCATGACCCTGGCCATCACGATCCTGATTTCCGCCGTGGTGTCGCTCACCCTGGTGCCGATGATGTCGGCGCGCTGGCTGAAGAGCCACGCCGATGAAAAGATCAGCGCCACGGGCCAGCGCATCCAGGCTTTCCTCGACAAGGTGATCGTGCAGTACGACCATGCGCTCGTGTGGGTCTTGAAACGCCAGGGATTGACCCTGCTCGTCGCCCTGGCCACCTTGCTGCTGACCGTCATTCTGTACATCACGATTCCGAAAGGCCTGTTCCCCACGCAGGACACGGGCCAGCTGCAGGCGCGCATCGAAACCTCGCAAGCCGTCTCGTACGAGCGCATGGCCACCTTGCAGCAGGCCGCCGCCAGCGCGCTGCTGGAAGATCCCGCTGTCGACACCCTCAGTTCCCTCGTCGGCGTCGATGCGGCCAACAATACCATGCTGCACACGGGTAGCATGCTGATCAATCTCAAGCGTCCGCGTAGCGGCAGCCAGGACGAGATCATGGAGCGCCTGCGCGACCGCGTGGCCAAGGTGGCCGGCGTGACCCTGTATCTGCAGCCGACGCAGGATCTGACCATCGATGCGGAATCGGGGCCGACGCAGTACCGCGTCTCGCTCGAAGGGGCCGACACGGCCACCGTCACCGAGTGGGCCGGCAAGCTGGCGGCGCGCATGCGCGAAAAATCGCAGCTGCGCAACGTCGTCACGGATGCGGGCGCCACGGGCGCCGCCGTGACGGTCGCGATCGACCGCGACAGCGCCGCGCGCATGTCCGTCACCACGGCCACCGTCGACGACGCGCTGTACAACGCCTTCGGCCAGCGCATCATTTCGACGATTTTCACGGAAACCAACCAGTACCGCGTGATCCTCGAAGCGCAGCCGGGCATCGTCACGACGCCATCCGACCTGTCGGACCTGCAGGTGCGCACGGGTTCCGGCAAGTCGACGCCGCTGTCCGCCTTTGCCAGCGTCAGCGAAAAACAGGCGCCGCTGCAAATCACGCACGTGGCGCAATACCCGGCCACGACGCTGGGCTTTGATACGACGCAAGGCGTGGCCCTGGGCAGCGCCGTCGACGCCATTCGCCAGGCGGCGAAAGACATCGCCTTGCCGCCATCGGTGACCTTGACCTTCCTCGGCGCGGCCGGCGCGTATGAAAACTCGCTGTCGAACCAGCTGTGGCTCATTCTGGCCGCCGTCGTCTGCGTGTACATCGTGCTGGGCGTGCTGTACGAAAGCTACATCCACCCGCTGACGATTTTGTCGACCCTGCCGTCGGCCGGCGTGGGCGCCTTGCTGGCGCTGATGATTTCCGGGCAAGACCTGGGCGTGATCGGCATCATCGGCATCATCCTCCTGATCGGCATCGTCAAGAAGAACGCCATCATGATGATCGACTTCGCCATCGAAGCCGAGCGCGACGAAGGCAAGAGCCCGCAGGAAGCCATCCACCAGGCGGCGCTGCTGCGCTTCCGCCCGATTTTGATGACGACCCTGGCGGCCCTGTTCGCGGCCGTGCCGCTGATGCTGGGCTGGGGCGAGGGTGCCGAGTTGCGCCGTCCGCTGGGCCTGGCCATCTTCGGCGGCTTGATCGTCAGCCAGGTGCTGACCCTGTTTACCACGCCCGTCATCTACCTGGGCTTCGACCGCCTGGGCCAGCGCTTCGCGCGCAAGGCGCCCGCGGTGAAGCTGGACAAGCCGGCCGATAACGCGGGGAGCGCCGCGTGAACCTGTCCGAACCGTTCGTCAAGCGCCCCATCGCCACCGTGCTGCTGACCATCGGCATCGCGCTGGCCGGGATCGGCGCCTTCTTCGTGCTGCCCGTCTCGCCGCTGCCGCAGGTCGATTATCCGACCATTTCCGTCAGCGCCAGCCTGCCCGGCGCCAGCCCCGCGACCATGGCCACGTCGGTGGCCACGCCGCTGGAACGGCGCCTGGGCGTGATCTCGGGCGTGAACGAGATGACGTCGTCGTCGGGCACGGGCTCGGCGCGCATCAATTTGCAGTTCGACTTGAACCGCAAGATCGATTCGGCCGCGCGCGAAGTGCAGGCGGCGATTGCCGCCTCGCGCGTGGACTTGCCGGCCACCCTGCGCAGCAACCCCACCTACCGCAAGGCCAATCCGTCCGACGCGCCCGTGATCATCCTGGCGCTGACGTCGAAAACGCGCACGCCGGGCCAGATCTACGACGCCGTGTCGAACCTGGTGCAGCAAAAGGTGGCGCAAGTCAAAGGCGTGGGCGACGTGGAACTGGGCGGCGGATCGCTGCCGGCCGTGCGCGTGGAATTGCTGCCGTACCAGCTCAATCACTATGCCGTGTCGATGGAAGACGTGCGCGCGGCCATCCAGGCCAGCAACGCCAACCGCCCGAAAGGGGCGATTTCCGGCGACGAGCGCAGCCTGCAGATCTATTCGGGCGCGGCGACGGCGTCGGGCGGGCGCAGCGCCGCCGATTACCGCAGCCTGGTGGTGGCCTGGCGCGACGGCGCCGCCATCCGCCTCGACGACGTGGCCGAAGTGGTCGACGGCGTGGAAAACAACAATACCCTGGGCCTGTTCAACGGCGACCCGGCCGTCATCGTGCTGATCACGCGCCAGCCCGGCGCCAACGTCATCGCCACGGTGGACGGCGTGCGCGCGCTGCTGCCGCAACTGCAGGCGCAGCTGCCCGGCGACATCAAGCTGCAGGTGGCGTCCGACAGCACCAATTCCATCCGCTCGTCCCTGCACGAGATCGAGTTCACGCTGATCTTGTCCATCGTGCTCGTCGTGCTGGTGGTCAGCGCCTTTTTGCGCAGCGTGCGCGCCACCATCATCCCCGCCGTGGCCACCATCGTCTCGCTGCTGGGCACCTTCGGCGTGATGTACATGCTGGGCTTTTCGCTAAATAACCTTTCCTTGATGGCGCTCACGGTGGCCACGGGCTTTGTCGTCGATGATGCCATTGTGGTGCTGGAAAACACGCAGCGCCACATCGAGGCGGGCATGGACCGCTTCAAGGCGGCCCTGCTGGGCGCGCGCGAAGTGGGCTTTACTGTGCTGTCGATCAGCCTGTCGCTGGTGGCCGTCTTCATCCCGCTGCTGTTCATGGGCGGCCAGGTGGGGCGGCTGTTCCGCGAATTCGCCGTGACCTTGTCGGCCGCCGTGATGATTTCGCTCGTCATCTCGCTCACCACGACGCCGATGATGTGCGCCTGGCTGCTGAAAAGCGGCGAGCACCACAAGCCGCCAGGCGTCGTCGCGCGCTGGTTCGAACGGGGTTTCGAGCGCATGCTGAACGTGTATGAACACTGCCTGGACTGGGCCTTGTCGAGCGCCGCTCTCGTGATGACGATCCTCGTGTTCGTCGTCGGCCTGAACGTGTACCTGTTCGCGGCCGCGCCCAAGGGCTTTTTCCCGCAGCAGGACACGGGCCAGATCAATGGCGGCATGCGCGCCGACCAGAGCATCTCGTTCCAGGCCATGCAGGCCAAATTGCGCCAGCTGGTCGACATCATCAAGGACGATCCGGCCGTCGCCACCGTCGTCGGGTTCACGGGCGGCGGCAGGGCGGGGGGCGGCTTCATGTTCATCGATTTGAAGCCGGCCTCGCAGCGCACGGACAAGGGGCAAGCCGTGATCGCCCGTCTGCGCCCGCAGCTGGCCAAGGTGACGGGCATTTCGCTGTTCCTCAACCCCGTGCAGGATTTGCGCATGGGCGGGCGTTCCAGCAATTCCACGTACCAGTACACCCTGATCAGCGACAACCAGGCGGACTTGAAGAAATGGGCGGCGAAACTGGCCGACCAGATGAAGCTGCAGCCGGCCCTGATCGACGTGGACACGGACCAGGCGGAAAACGGCGTGGAAACCTTTGTTTCCATCGACAAGGACCGCGCCACGCAGCTGGGCGTGCAGGTGAAGGATATCGACAATGCGCTGTACAACAGCTTCGGCCAGCGCCAGGTGGCGACCATCTACGATGAGCTGAACCAGTATCACGTGATCATGGAAGTGGCGCCCCGCTACGCGCAAAGCCCGGAAGCGCTGCGCTCCGTGTACGTGCCCGCGTCGAATGCGGCCACCGTCGCCGCCACCGGCACGACGGCCGCCAGCGCCGCCGCGGCCAGCACCAGCGTGGCGGCGACGACGTCGAATACGACGGCGGCTCGCGACCCGTCCAGCGGCTCGGCCCTGAGCACCACCCTGGCGAAGATGGTGCCGCTGTCGTCGTTCAGCAGCTTCGCGGAAAGCTCGACGGCCACCTCGATCAACCACCAGGGCGGCGAACTGGCCACCACCGTGTCGTTCAATCTGGCCGACGGCTATCCGCTCAGCGACGGGCAGGCTGCCGTGGCCCAGGCGGAGTCGGAAATCGGCATGCCGGTGAACGTGCGCGGCAGCTTCCAGGGTTCGGCGAAGAGCGCGCAAGACAGCAACAAGGAGCAGCCGCTGCTGATCCTGGCGGCCATCGTGGTGATCTACATCGTGCTGGGCATCCTGTACGAAAGCCTGATCCACCCCGTCACCGTGCTGTCGACCTTGCCGTCGGCGGGGGTGGGCGCCGTGCTGGCACTGCTGCTGTTCCGCATGGAGTTTTCCATCATCGCCCTGATCGGCGTGTTCCTGTTGATCGGTATCGTCAAGAAAAATGCTATATTGATCATCGACTTCGCGCTGGAGGCCGAGCGTTCGCGCGGGCTGACAGCTGTGGAAGCGGTGCGCGAGGCTTGTTTGCTGCGTTTCCGCCCCATTCTGATGACCACCCTGGCGGCGGCGCTTGGCGCCTTGCCGCTGGCGATCGGTTTCGGCGAGGGGTCAGAGCTACGCCAGCCCTTGGGGGTCGCCATCATCGGCGGCCTGATTGCCAGCCAGTTACTCACATTGCTGACCACCCCGGTGGTCTACATCCTGCTCGACAAGCTGCGCACGCGCAGCGCCGACGAGCAGCAATTGAGCCGCATTCCTGGGCCAGATAACCCGAGCACACAATCATGAAGCAAGTAAAACCTATCGTATCGACCGTCCCCGCACGCCACCTGCTGGCACTGGGCGCGGCCACCGCTTTCCTCCTGCTGGCCGGCTGCGCCGTCAGTCCCACGTATGAAACGCCGACGGCCGCCGCGCCGCAAACGTTCAAGGAGGCGGCAGGCTGGCAGCCGGCCGTGCCGGCCGACACCCTGGAGCGGGGACCGTGGTGGACCCTGTTCGGCGACGCCCAATTGAACCAGCTGGCCGAAGGCATCGACATCTCGAACCAGAACGTGGCCGCCGCCATCGCTTCCTACGAGCAGGCGCGCGCGCTGGTGCGCGAACAGCGCGCCTCGCTGTTCCCCACCGTGAACCTGACGGGCAGCGGCGCCCGCTCGGGCGGCGGGGGCGAGCAGCAGACGAACAACAACTTCAAGGCCGCCATCGGCGCGTCGTGGGAACCGGACGTGTGGGGCAAGCTGCGCGCCGGCGTGACGGGGGCCGATGCCAGCGCCAGCGCCAGCGCGGCCGACCTGGCCGCCGCCCGCCTGTCGGCGCAGGGCGAACTGGCCACCAATTACTTTTCGCTGCGCCAGAGCGATGCGCAGATCGCGCTACTGAATGCCACCATCGATGGCTACAAGCGCGTGCTCGACATCACCAGCAACCGCTTCAATTCGGGCATCGCCGCCAAGTCCGACCTGCTGCAGGCGCAGACGCAGCTGGCCAATGCGCAGATCGACCTGTCCAGCCAGACGCGTTCACGCGCGCAGCTGGAACATGCGATCGCGATACTTTTGGGCCGCGCGCCGTCCGACTTCAGCCTGGCCGTGGCGCCGTGGACCCTGACCGTGCCCGAGGTGCCGCTGGGCGTGCCGTCGACCCTGCTGCAGCGCCGTCCCGACATCGCCGCAGCCGAGCGCCGGGTGGCCGTGGCCAACGAGCAGATCGGCATCGCCCGTTCCGCGTATTACCCGAGCCTGAACCTGACGGGTTCCTACGGTTCCGGCGCCAGCAAGGTGGGCGACCTGTTCAATGCCTCATCGAGCCTGTGGTCGCTGGGCGTGTCGGCCGCGCAAACCCTGTTCAACGCGGGCGCCACCACGGCCAGCGTGGATGCGGCCAAGGCGGGACACGAGGCGGCCGTGGCGCGCTACCGCCAGACGGTATTGAGTGCCTTTGGCGCCGTGGAAGACCAGTTGTCGGCCACGCGCGCGCTGGCCGAACAGCTGGCCCTGCGCCAGCAGGCGTCATCCGCCGCCGACCAGGTCGAGCAGCAGATGCTGAACCGCTACAACGCGGGCCAGGTCGGCTATACGGACGTGGTGACGGCGCAAGTGACGGCCCTGTCGGCGCGCCGTTCGCTGGTGCAGGCGCAGGCGGACCGTCAGACGACGGCCGTGGCCCTGATCCAGTCGCTGGGCGGCGGCTGGCACGTGCCGCAGGCGCAGTAAAGGGGACGGCTAGGGGGCAGCCTGGCGCAGGGAAAAGCCCTGCGCCAAATTCGTGTTTTTCCGCGCATCTTGAGTGCTAGAATGCAAGATTATCAATTCCCAGCCTGACGCTTTGGCCGTGGCTGCACTCTTGCAGAAGATGACACGCAGTAAACACAGCAATGCTTCCGTCCCTGAAGTGGCCACCATCGTTTTCCCCGTGGTGGCCATCGGCGCATCCGCCGGCGGACTCGATCCCATCGTTGCCTTCCTGGCGAACGTGCCGCAGGAGAGCGGGATTGCCTATGTGGTGATCCAGCATCTTGATCCCACGCAAAAGGCCATGCTGCCGGAACTGCTGCAGCGCGCCACCAGCATCCCCGTCACGGAAATCACGCACCAGGCGGAGTTGCGGCCCAACCATATCTATGTGATACCGTCGAATGCCGACCTGGGCTTGTCCAAGGGGCGTTTCTTGCTCAGCGAACCGGTGCAGCTGCGCGGGCACCGCTTGCCCATCAATATCTTTTTCGAGAGCCTCGCGAGCGAGTTGGGCGAACTGGCCGTGGGCGTGATTTTTTCCGGCATGGGCAATGACGGCACGCGCGGCTTGCAGGCGATCAAGCAGGCAGGGGGTCTGACCCTGGCCCAGCATCCGGACACGGCCAAGTTCGACATGATGCCGCAAAGCGCGATTGCCGCGGAAGTGGTGGACCTGGTCGACTTTCCCGACAAGATGCCGGACAAGATCATCACCTATCTGTTCCGCAGCAGCTTCCTCAGCCTGCCGGGCCATGAGCCGAACGGGCGCAATTCCTTGCAGGAAATTGTCGCCTTGCTGTCCGAACACACGGGCAACAGTTTTACGGATTACAAGATCAACACGGTGCTGCGGCGCATCGAGCGGCGCATGAGCTTGTATCAAATGACGTCGATGGAAGAATACGTGCCGTACTTGCGCGCCAATCCGGGCGAAATCGACTTGCTGTTCAAGGAATTGCTGATCGGCGTGACGAGTTTCTTCCGCGACCCGAAAGTGTGGGAATACCTGAAGATGGTCGCCTTGCCGCAATTGCTGGCGGCCCATCCGGACGGGCGCGCGTTCAAGGCCTGGGTGCCCGCCTGTTCCACGGGCGAGGAAGCGTATTCGCTGGCCATGGTATTCCATGAAGTGGTGGCCAGCATCAATCCGCCGTCGAAGTACAGCCTGCAGATCTTTGCCACCGACCTGTCGGCCGACGCCATCGACCACGCGCGCCAGGGACGCTTTCCGCACAGCATCAGCAGCGACGTGTCGGCCGAACGCCTCGGGCGTTTCTTCTTGCGCGACAAGAACGATTATCACGTGAAAAAAGAGATACGCAACACGATCATCTTTGCCCAGCAAAACATCATTTCCGACCCGCCGTTCACCAAGCTCGACATCCTGTGCTGCCGCAATTTGTTGATTTATCTCAATGCCAAGCTGCAGCAGCGTTTGATACCCCTGTTTCATTACGCCTTGAACCGCGACGGGATTTTGCTGCTGGGCAGCGCCGACACGCCCGGCCATTTTTCCGACCTGTTTTCACCGCTGACCACGTCGACCCGGTTGTACCGCCGCCTCGACAACCTGGCGCGTCAGCGCCTGCCCACGTATTTTCCTACCAAGGTATCGTTGGCATCCCCCCCTACACCTAGCGACACGAGAGAAGTCAGCATGACTGGAAAGATTCAATCCCATGTCGAGCAATTATTGCTCCAGAAATATTCACCGGCTGCCGCGCTGCTGAATCAGGATGGCGACATCCTGTACATCAACGGGCGCACGGGCGCCTTCCTCGAACCGGCAGCCGGCAAGGCCAACTGGAATATCCATGCGATGGCGCGCGAAGGCTTGCGCTACGAGCTGGCTGGCCTCATCAAGGAAGCCTTGCAGAGCGAGAGGGTGGTGCGCCTGAAGGGGCTGGTGGTCAAGGATCACCTGGGACAATCGCTGGGCGTCGACCTGAGCGCGGAAGCGCTGAGCCAGCCTGAATCCCTGCGCGGCATGGTGTTCGTGACGTTTGCCAGCGCGCCGCTGGTGGCCGAGGCGCGCCGCGGCCGCTCGCCGAACCCCAAGGTGCTGGAACTGGAACAGCAACTGGCGCAGGCGCGCAATGAAATCCAGGCCGTGCGCGACGAGATGCAGACGTCGCGCGAAGAGCTCAAATCGGCCAACGAGGAACTGCAGTCGACCAATGAAGAGCTGCAATCGACGAACGAAGAGCTGACCACGTCGAAGGAAGAGATGCAGTCGCTCAACGAAGAGTTGTACACGGTCAATGCCGAGCTGCAATCGAAGGTCGATGATTTGTCGCTGGTCAATAGCGACATGAAGAATCTGCTCAATAGTACCGATATCGCCACCATTTTCCTCGACAGCGACCTGCGCATCCGCCGCTTCACGGCGCCGGCCACGCAAATCTATAAGCTGATCCAGACGGACTTGCGCCGCCCGCTCAGCGACATCGTCAACGACCTCGATTATCCGGGCCTGGAAGACGATGCGCTGGAAGTGATCCGCAGCCTGGTGTTTTGCGAGCGGCAAGTGGAAACCAAGACGGGGCGCTGGTACAACGTGCGCATCATGCCGTACCGCACGATCGAAAATGTGATCGATGGCGTGGTGGTGACCTTCATCAACATTACAGAGTCGAAACTGCTGGAAGCCCAGCTGCGCCAGATCCAGTCCGGCGCCGTGGCCGGCGGCAGTAGCGGCGAGCACGTGTCATGAGCGAACCATTCGACGGCAGCGCGCCGGCACGCCTGAGAGAGCAGGCGGAGCAATTGGCCGCGGAGCAGCGCCAGCCCGTGCCGCAGTCGAATGAAGACGTGATGCGTCAGTTGCATGAGTTGCAGGTCAGCCAGATCGAGCTGGAAATGCAGAGCGCGGCCCTGGCCGAGCTGGAGCAGCTGAAAAATGAATTTGAAAGCAGCCGCGACCGTTATGCGCAGCTGTATGAACAGGCACCCGTCAGTTACTTTTCGCTGGCGCGCGAAGGCGTGATCACGCGTGTCAACGTGGCGGCTTGCGGCTTGTTGCAACGCGACAAGAACCGGCTGCTGGGACGGCGTTTCGAACAATTCGTCGCGCCCCAGGCGCAGGGCGGCTTCCGGCGCTTCCTCGACGCCGTCTTCACCGGCGGCGCGCGCCAGGTGCTCGAAGCGCCGCTGTTCGAAGGCGAAGCGGGCGGCATGTGCGGCATGGTGCGCATCGAAGCCAATTACGATGCGGACAGCGCCACGGCGCGCATGCTGGTGACGGACCTGGGCGACGAGCACGCGCGCGAATCGGCCTTGCGGCGCGCCTTCGTGATACTCGACAGTATACGCGAAGGCGTGCTGGTGACGGACAGCGCCAACCGCATCATTTCCGTCAACCCCGCGTTCACCACCATCACCGGCTACCAGGCGGAGGAAGCCATCGGCCGCGATCCGTCCTTCCTCGGCGGCGGCACGCATCTGCCGCATTTTTATGAAGCCATGTGGCGCAGCCTGCACCAGGATGGCAGCTGGTATGGCGAACTGGTGAACCGGCGCAAGAATGGCGAGCGCTTCGTCGAATCGCTGTCGATCACGCCGATGCGCAGCCCGGATGGCGCGATCAGCCACTTTGTCGGCGTGTTTTCCGATATCACCGAGCGCAAGCTGGCCGAGGCGGACTTGCGCGAACTGCACCGCGAGCTGGACCAGCGGGTGGTCGACCGCACGGCCGAATTGCTGCGGGCCAACCAGCACCTGCAGCTGGAAGTGCACCAGCGCGAGCGGGCGCAGGAAGCCTTGCGCGATGCCGAGCGCTTCTTTCACGCCACCATCGATTCCCTGACGGACCGGGTGCTGGTGCTGGACCGGTCGGGCCGCGTCGTGCATGCCAACCAGGCTTGCCTGGCCTTCGTCGGGCAAACGCCGCAGCCGCTGCACTACCTGGAATTTTGCGACACGGACCCGCGCTGGCAGCGCAGCGCCGGGCGCGAGCTGGCCGCCGGCATCCGCTCCGTCATCGCCGGTAACGCGGACACGTTTGCGCTCGAGTATGAGTTTGCCACGCGCTCGGGTCCCCGCTGGTCGCAGGCCAGGATCAGCCGTTTCCTCGGGGAGGGGCCGCTGCGCGTGGTGGTGGCGCACACGGACATCACCGAACGCAAGCTGATGGATGGCGCCCTGCGCCAGTCGCATGCGCAGCTGCGCCAGCTGGCGCTGCACCTGGAAACGGCCAAGGAAGACGAGCGCAAGCGCATTTCGCGCGATATCCACGATGAACTGGGGCAAAACCTGCTGGCGCTGCGCATCGATATTTCCATGCTCAGCGCGCGCACGGAAGGCTCCCATCCGCGCCTGCACCGCCGGGTCGGCGCCGTGCTCAGCAACGTCGACACCACCATCAAGAGCGTGCGCGGCATCATGAACGAGCTGCGCCCGATGGCGCTGGACCTGGGCTTGCAAGCCGCCATCGAGTGGCAGGTGGGCGACTTCCGCAAGCGCAGCGGCGTCGCTTGCCAGCTGCTGATACGCGACGAGGCATTGTTTGCCGCCATCGGCAGCCAGGTCGAGATCGTGCTGTTCCGCATCGTGCAGGAAGCGCTCAGCAACGTCATGCGCCATGCCCAGGCCAGCCAGGTCGAGATCGAGCTCAGTTCGGATGCCTGCGCCGTGTACGTGGCCATCAGCGACAACGGCATCGGCATCACGCCGCAGCAGCAGCGCAAGAAGCAGTGCTTTGGCCTGATCGGCATCGCCGAGCGGGTGACGGCGCTGGGCGGGCAGTTTGAGGTCGGTGTGCCGGCCTCGGGCGCCGGTTGCCGGCTGGCCCTGCAGATCCCCTTGCAGGGGACGGGACGGCCGGCCGCCTGATACAGAAATTGCAATGGGATAATTTTGGCTATGTCACCGTCAAATGTGGGAATGCTCCCAGCGTTGCTTTCAATAACGTTTCTGGTGAACGGATGCGCCTGGCGTCGAGTATCCAGCGCCAGCCCAGGTAATTCGGCAGGTAGCGCGTCGCCACGCCGCGAAAGGGCCGCAGCCAGTCCCGCAGACGGCTGTGATACGCATTGACGTTCTGCACATGCGCGGCGCCCTGCACACGGATGCCGGCGCGCAAGTTGACGGCCTGGTGGCTGATGCCCGCTTCCCTGGCAAACGCCCGGTAGGCGGCATGGCCATCCGTTACCAGCAGGACATCCTTATCGATGACGGGCAACAAACAGCGGTGCAGCTGTGCCTTCGTCAACGCCCCTTTGCCCGTGACGAAATCGAGGGTCTGGCCTGTACGGTCGCGCGCCACCAGGATACAGACCTGCTCATCGGAAATGCCGCGCTGGCGGGCATGGCCGCCACGGCGGCGGGCCGGACGCGTCATCTGCCTGGATCCTTTTTCCGATTCCAGCACATATAACTCGTCCGCCTCGGCAATGCCATGCAGGCCATGCGGCCGATCTGTCCTGGCGACGCGGAGAAAACGGTGGCGCCAGCGAAACGTGGTGTTGCGGTGCAATCCCAGCTGCTGAGCGGCCTGGCGTACCGACCTGGAATCGAGCAGGCAATCGGCATAGGCGATCCATAGGGCCTTGTGACGCAAGCGGGCCAGCGGCGTGCCCGTCAAGGCATTGAAAGTGCGCCCGCACGGTACACAACGGTAGCGCTGCAAGCCATGCGTATGGCCATGCCGGTGCAGCTGATGCGCGTGGCAGGCGGGACAGGCCAGGCGCGGCTGCGCCACGCTTTCCAGTAGCGCGACGGTCGCGTCGTGTGGCGCGTTGCCACGCAGCAAGGCCATGCTTGCCTGCCGCTGGCGCCGGTTCAGGTAAGCAAACTGTGCGATAAAGCTGATCCATTCGGCTGGCTGCATGATCTGCTCCCTGCGTGGTGAATATGCAGAGTCAGACAGCGCAGCCAACGGAAGATTCCGGCATTTCCCCTACTTGCCGATGACAGAGCCATAATTTTTGCCGACTCAGGCCGCCTGGACAGGCTATACTTTCGCCTGCTTTTTATGGAGGAGCAAATCTTGTTCAAGACAATCGTATTACCAGTCGCCTTGCTGGGCGCGTTCGCCGGCGCACACGCTGACGAAGGGCAGTGGCAACCACACCAATTGCCACAGCTGAAAGCCGAACTGAAACGGGTCGGCATCGACATTCCTGCAGAAAAACTGGCCGACCTGAGCAAGCACCCGATGAGCGCCATCGTGTCGCTGGGCGGCTGCTCGGCCGCCTTCGTCTCCGACGCCGGCCTGGTGGTGACGAACCACCATTGCGCGTATGGCGCCGTGCAGCGCAATTCCACGCCGGAACACAATTACATCACCGACGGTTTCCTGGCCAAGACGCGCGCCGCAGAGCTGCCGGGCGGTCCGAACAGCCTCGTGTATGTGACGGACAAGGTGGAAAACGTCAGCGACCGCGTGCTGAAGGGCTTGACGGCCGACATGAGCGGCCGCGCGCGCCACGAAGCCGTGGAAAAGCGCGTCAAGGACTTGATCGCCGAATGCGAAACGGACAAGATGTACCGCTGCTCCGTGCCCGCCTTCCACCGCGGCCTCGAGTACTACCGCATCCGCCAGATGATGATACGCGACGTGCGCCTCGTGTACGCGCCATCGGACAAGATCGGCAACTTCGGCGGCGATACCGACAACTACGAGTGGCCGCGCCACACGGGCGATTACTCGTTCCTGCGCGCCTACGTGGGCAAGGATGGCCGTCCGGCCGACCCGTCGCCCGACAACGTGCCGTACCAATCGAAGGATTTCCTGGTGGTCTCGGCCGAAGGCTTGAAAGCCGGTGACGGCATCTTGCTGGCGGGCTACCCCGGCCGCACCAGCCGCTACAAGCTGCCGGCGGAAATCCGTTTCGCGCGCGATACGGCCTTCCCCCTGAAAGTATCCGAACTGCAAGCGGACCTGGCCGTGATGGCCGACTCGACGAAGGGCGACGCGGCCGCTGCCGTGCGCTATGCGAGCGTGGTGAAAAGCATCAACAACGTGCTGAAGAAAACCCAGGGCTTGCTCGACGGTTTCGCCCGCAAGGACATCGCCGCCATCAAGGACGTGCAGGATGCCGAGTTCCGCGCCTGGTACGCGAAACAGCCGAACGTGTCGCCGACCCTGCTGGCCGAACTGGACGCGGCGATCGCCAGCGACATGGCCTTGAGCGAAGAAGAGTTCGCCTGGAGCGTGGCCACCAACAGCGACTTGCTGAAAAGCGCGCGCACCATCTACCGCCTGTCGCTGGAGCGCCAGAAAGCGGACGCCGAGCGCGAATCGGGCTTCCAGCAGCGCGACCTGGCCTTCATCAAGGCCCGCCTGGCCCGCCTGGAACAGTCGTATGTCAACAAGGTTGACCAGGCGCGTTTTGAAGCCGGTCTGAAGCGTTACGCGCAACTGGCGGCGAAGAGCCATCCGCAAGGCCTGGACGCGCTGCTGCCGGCGCCAGGCGCCGTGGCGGCCCTGTATCAGCAGACGCAACTGGCTGACACGGCCAAGCGCCTGGCCTGGCTGGAAAAGGACCAGGCCGCTGTTGCCCAGTCCGATGACGCTTTCATGGCGCTGGCCATCAAGCTGCAGCCCGTCGAGGCGGCGCTGGAAGAGCGCCGCAAGGAAATCGACGGCAACCTGGAACGCGTGATTCCGCAATACATGCAAGCCGTGATTGCCTGGAAGAAATCGCAAGGCAAGCCGGTCTATCCTGACGCCAACTCGACCCTGCGCGTCACGTATGGCACGGTATCGCCGTACTCGCCGCGCGATGGCATCACCAAGGGGCCGTTCACGACCGTGGAAGGCATCGTCGAGAAAGTCACGGGCAAGGCTCCGTTCGAAGCGCCGCAAGGCTTGATTGACGCCGTCAAGCAAAAACGCTACGGTCAGTTCCGCGACCCGGCACTGGGCACGGTGCCCGTCAACTTCCTCACCAGCGCCGACACCACGGGCGGCAATTCCGGCTCGGCCGTGATGAACAAGCGCGGCGAATTGATCGGCCTGAACTTCGATTCGACGTATGAATCGATCACCAAGGACTGGTACTTCGACACGGCCATCACGCGCGCCATCCACCTCGACATCCGCTACATGCTGTGGGTGATGAAGGAAGTGGACCACGCGGATAACTTGCTGCAGGAAATGACGATCAAGTATCCGAAGGCAGTGAAAGCTGCCAAGAAATAAGCTTCAGCTTGCGCTAGCGCAAAGCCGCATCCGCCGCAGGGCCGATGCGGCTTTTTTGCGGCCGCACCGTACGCGCGGCCGGCGCCTGCCGCATCGGTTGCGCCACGTATAATTCCGATCACTTTCCACTCTTATTTTTTCGACAGGCCCGCCATGCCCCCGACTCCCGCTTTGCCACTTGATTGGCAGACATTTGAAACTGCCTACGACGTCGAAGAAACCTGCTTCAAGCTGGCCAGCGCGTCGCTGGCCTTGCTGGGCGCGTCCCCATTCAAGGACCAGGCATTTTCCGCCTTTGCCTTCAACGCCGTATCGTTCCCCTCCCTTTCGCTGAGTTTTGACACCGATCCCGCCAACCGGGAGCGCGATTACTATCCTCCGGACTGGTCGAACGAGTGCATCGAAGTCGACGTGCCGGAAATCGGCCAGCTGTGGGAGGAGGGCTATGCAAGGATCGAAGGCGCGCTGCTCGAGCTGATCGACGCTGCCGATGACGAACTGCTCGATGCCATCGAGGAGGGCTATCTGCACAGCCTGAGGAAAACCATGGTGCGGCTTGAAACGAGCCATGCGTTCGAGCAGATCAAGACCTGCCCGCGATTCTGGACCGTCGTCACGCAAATCGACGCGGATACGGAGGAGGAGGAGCGGCTGCTCGACCAGGTGCGCCAGGGTCTGCCGGCGTGAGCCTCCGCCGCTATTGCAAGCCGCGCGCTATAGCAGGGCTTGCCAGCGCCTGACTTCCGCGTCCGTCAGCATCGGCCCCCAGCCGCCACGCAGCGCCGCATCGTGCTGCACATAGTGCGCAAGCGGCGGCGCCGCCACGCCATGCCTGGCACAGATTTCAAGCACGGCTTCCAGCTGGCGCCGGCTTGCCGCAAGGTCATCGCCATGCCAGGTACAGGCGCTCGTTTCCAGCACATGCCCGACAAGTTGCTCCAGCGCGCCGAGCAGGTGCCCGGGCAGCGCCATGCGCAGGTCGTCCGGCCAGGGATCGCCCATGCCCGTCACTGCCAGGCCAGCAAAGCCGCGCTCCCAGGCGGCAAAATCCCCCGGCGCGAGCTGCGCCACCTTCCACGCGTGACCGGCGAACGCGGACAGCGCCGGGTGGTGCAGGGCATGCTGCCGGCAAAAGCGTTGCAGGCACGTGAGCGCAAGGCATTGCCTGGCAATCACGGAGAGCGTGTCTATCGATATGTTATCCATGAATCATCAGTTCCTGAAGGTGGCACTTGCCGATAAGCGAGTCAATTTGGCTTTATTGCGGTTGTCCCGCCTGGCAAGGCAGCTGCCGCAGCGCCTCCACTGGCAACTGAAAAAAGCGCGGCACCATGGCCGGCGACAGCTCGTCGCCGCCGTCCGCCATGGCCAGGCGGCCACTCAGCAGCAGCATCACGTAGCCGTGGCCCAGCGACCAGCCTGCGCTGGCGGCGGCCTTGTCCCAGCGCGCATCGAGGCCCGCTTCGCGCACGGCCGCGCCTGCCGTCTGCAGCACGTACTGGAAGCATGCCTGCGCCGCGTCCTGCAAGGCGGGGAACTGGCGCACGTCCTGGTGTTCGAACATCAGCCGGTAGTGGGCCGGCGCGGCCAGGGCGAATTCGATGTATTGCTGGCCCAGCAGCTGAAAACGCTGTTCGGATGGCAGGCTGCCCTGCGGCGGCAGTTCGGCTTCCCATTTGGCGATCAGGCTGGCGAAGCCGGCCGCCGCCACGTCGGCCAGCAAGGCTTCCTTGCTGGGGAAGTGGCGGTACACGGCGGCGATCGACACGCCCACCGTGCGTGCCAGTTCGCGCAGGGAAAGGGCGGCGTCGTGCTGCTGCGCCAGTTGCGCGATGGTGGCGGCGACCAGGGTGTCGCGCAGGTTGCCATGGTGATAATTGCTGTTCGTGCTCATGTTATGTTATCGCTGTTCACATTGTCGTGTATGATGGCCATGTTATCACTGAACACATGGAGAGCACATGCAAGAGATGAACAATGCGGTACGCGCCGTGGCCTTGCCGCCGGGCGCCAGCATCGCCCCCTTGTACCCGGGCAGCCACCTGGCCGACGCGTATGCCGTCGAGCTGCCGACTGCGCAGGCGCGCCAGATGGACATGGAAAGCCTGGCGCGCGTGCTGCTGGGCAGTCAGCCCGGCTGGGCGCGCAAGCTGATGGTGGTGCGCGACGCCATCGTGGCGCGCTTCGGCATCCGGACGGCCAGGCAGATGGAAGCCAGGCCTGGCAAGCGCATCGGCATCTTCCGCATCTTTGCCGTCAGCGACGATGAAATCATCGTGGGCGAGGATGACAGCCACCTGGACTTCCGTTTGTCGGTGCTGCGCAACCGCGACGCGGGACGGCATGGCAGCGTGACCATGTCCAGCGTCGTGCATTGCCATAATCGGGTGGGACGCGCCTACATCCTGCTGATCCGGCCCTTCCACAAGCTGATCGTGCAGCGTTCGCTGGCGCGCGCCGTCAAGGGCGGCTTTGCCTGAGCGGGGAAGGCGGCTGGCGGTGCGGGCAATCTTGCTTATTCATGGCTGGTATTGCATACTGCACCACCAGCCTCATCACGATTCCCATGAACGATACGCTTCTCCTGCTGGGTTTTGCCACCACGCCGCTTGAACTGATTTCCTTTGTCCTGGCATTGACAACCGTTGCGCTGAACATCCGCCAGAATCACTGGGCGTGGCTGTTCGCCATCATTTCCTCGGCCGCCTACGGTTTCGTGTTTTTCGAATCGCGCCTGTATGGCGACATGGCCTTGCAACTGCTGTTTATCAGCGTCTCGTTCTGGGGCTGGTACCAGTGGCTGCATCCGGCCAGCGGCGGCAAGACCCTGCCCGTGACGCGCCTCGACGGCCGCGGCTGGCTGGCATGCGCCGTCGGCTGGCTGGCAGGCTTCCTGCTCATCGCCTGGCTGCTGACGACGACGGACACGGACGTGCCCCATGCGGATGGTTTCCTCACGGCAGGCAGCCTGGTGGGACAATTCCTGCTGTCGCGCAAGAAACTGGAAAACTGGATCGCCTGGATCATCGTCGACGTGCTGTACGTGTGGCTGTATGTGCACAAGGGCCTGACCCTGACGGCCGTGCTGTATGCGTTCTTCGTCGTGATGGCCGTCATCGGCTTGCTGGCGTGGAGAAAGTCGGCCCCGGCCGCGCCGAGCGCGATGGTCCTCAAGTGATGGAGCGTTGCGTGCGCGTGGCCATCCTGGGCGCGGAATCGTCGGGCAAGTCGACCCTGGCGGCGGCCCTGGCCGAGCGCTATGGCAGCGTCTGGGTGCCCGAGTATTTACGCGAGTTTGTGGAAACGCAAGGCAGGGTGCCCGTGGCGGCGGATCAGTATGGTATTGCGCGTACGCAAGTCGAACGCGAAGCGGCCGCTGCCGCCCAAGCCCGCCACTTCCTGTTCTGCGACACGACGCCCTTGATGACGGTGGTCTACAGCCGCCATTATTTTCACGGCGCCGATGCGCAACTGGCGGCGCTGGCCGATGCCACACAGTACGATCTGACCCTGGTCACGGCGCCCGACAGCCCCTGGGTGGCCGATGGCTTGCAGCGCGAGTCGGAAGCCGTGCGCCAATTGATCTACCGCTACCTGCTCGATGAGCTCGACGCGCGCGGCATCGTCTACCACGTGCTGCGCGACAGCCTGGAAGCGCGCCTGGAACAGGCGGCGCCTTTGCTGCAGCAGGCGCTCGCTGCGGCGCCTGCCATTTCCCTCAATTAAAAGTCAAACTGCGCCGAGACCTTGAAGGTGCGGCTGGCGCCCGGGAACAGGTAGCCGCCCGCTTCCGGCGTCACGTCGCGCCAGTAGAACTTGTCGGCCACGTTGTTGACGGCGGCACGCAGCACGGCGCGCGTGCCGGCGATGCGCGTGGCGTACGCGGCGCCCAGGTTGAACACGTTGTACGACGGCACGAAGGTCGTGTTGCTGTACTCGAACGCTTTTTTGCCCGCATATTCCCAGCTGCCATTCACGCTCAAGCCCGCCACCTGTTGCACGGCGTAATCCGCATGCACGGCTGCCTTGAAGGCTGGCACATTGGGCACGCGCTTGCCGTCGAGGTCCGCATTGCCCGTGCCTGACTGCTGGCTGTTCAGGGCCGTTACGGACGCGCCCAGGCTCAGGCTGGACGATGCCTTGCCCTGGGCCGACAATTCCAGCCCCCGGTGCTGGGCCTGGCCATTGCGGACGAAATAATTCTCGGCGTTCACATATTCGAGACCTTTGCGAATCTGGAACAGGCTGGCCGCCAGCATGAAGTCCGGCGTCACATCCATCTTCACGCCCAGTTCGACCTGCTTCGAGCGGCTGGGCGTCAGCTCCACATTGGCGTTTTTCTCATAGATGCTGGCTGTGCCGCCATGTTCCATGCCCTGCGAGTAGGCCGCATACACGGAGAGATTGTCGAGCGGGGTGTAGACGAGCGCCACGTTGGGCAGCAGGAAGTCGTGCTTGGCGCGGATTTCCGTGTCGGCCTTCAGTACGTACTGGTAGCCATCGACATTGATGTGGCGCAAGCCGCCATGCAGCTTCCAGTTCGGCGCCAGGCTGACGATGTCCTGCACGAAGACGGCGTTTTCCTTATCGTCGCGCACCAGGCGCACGGGGCCAGTCGAAGCCGGCGATGGTGCAACGATGACAGGGCGGTAGATATTGCTGATGCCCACTTCCTTATACACGTACAGGCCGGCGCGGTCCTTGCGGCGGAAGGTCGATACGCCGGCCGTGAATTCATGGCGCAGGGAACCGGTGGCGAACTTGCCCTGGATCATGGCTTGCGCGCTCAGCGGTTTTTTCGTCTCGCCCAGGCTGCGGAAGTCCCACACGGAGAAGTCGCCATTGCTGCAGAATACAGGCATCCAGCCTTCCGGGCTGCAGCCATACGGATAGGCCGTGTAGTCGTCGCGCTTGAACGAGTGCTGGTTGGCCGACAGGGTGGCATGCCAGTCGTCATTGAACGCGTACTGGAAGCGCAGGCCGAGATTGCTGGTGACGGTTTCCACGGGGTGCGTCCACGGTTGCTTGTTGAGCATGGCGTCGGCGCTGACGTTGGCGGGCAGGCTGCCATTGCTCAGCAACTGGAAGCCGGGCGCCGTCACTTGTGCCTTGTCCTGGTAGTCGGCATCGATTTGCAGCAGGGCTTGCGGGGAAATCTGCCAGTCGAAGGCGCCGGAAATGAACTTGCGGTTGCCGTCCGCGCCCTTGATGTAGGAGCGCAGGCGCTCTGCCGCCACGTTGATCCGGTAGCCGAAGCGCGTGTCTTCCAGGCGGCCGCCCAGGTCGACGGCGCCATACAGCGTGCCGCGCTCGCGCGTTTCCACGGTGACCGTGCGCAGCGGGGCGGCGGTGGGGCGCTTGACGATGAAGTCGATCACGCCGCCCGGCGCGGCCACGCCTGCCTGCAAGCCGGCCAGGCCCTTCAGCACTTCGATGCGTTCCTTGTTTTCCAGCGGGATTTGCGTGTCGCCAGGAATGGCCACGCCATCCTTGCGGTAGCTGGAATTGGTGTCGAGCTTGAAGCCGCGTATCGTAAACTGTTCCGCATAGCCGACGGCGTTGTAGGAATCGTTGATGCTGGCATCGAGCTTGACGGCATCGCTGAGATTGCGGATCTGCAAGTCCTGCATGTCTTTTTGCGAAATGACGGTGACGGATGCCGGCGTCTGCAGCAGCGGCGCGTCACTGAAGCCGCCCACGGAGGCGCGCTTGGCGGCCGGCGCCTTGCTGGCCGTGACGACGACTTCGGCCATGCTTTGCGCCTGCGGGTCGGCTGCGTCGGAAGCCAGGGCGGGCGCGGCAAACGCGTGCAGGATGGCCAGGGTCAGAACAGAAACGGATAAATTCGGTGTGGACATAGATTGCTCGTGGTTCAAGCCGTCTCGGAAAAGAGCACGGCAGGCTGCTTGTTCGGCTGGCGCCAACGCAGGAGCTATCAAAGGAGGGAGGTACTTTGCGCTTTCCTTCGCTGGCATTATCCAGATCAGGTACGAAGGGTATCTCTCACCCGGATGACTGCTCCAGGACCCCTAGCGAAATGACAGCTTAGCATGAACCACGGCCAGCTGTCCCACCTGGCTGACCGTTTTACAACAGTGTGGTGCGAATCTACAGACTGAGTTCCAGCACCTTGCGGCTGACGGCGGGCGTCACTTCGCGCTGTTCGCCCAGGGCCGTCATGCCGTGCGCTTCCAGGGCGGACACGACGGCGTCCACGCTGGCGTGATTCAGGCCGTAGTCGGCCAGGCGCGTCTTGACGCCCATGTGGCGGAAGAAGAATTCCGTGCGCGCGATGGCGGCCTCGATGCGGCCATCCTCGTCGCCGCCGTCCAGGCCCCACACGCGGGCCGCGTATTGCAACAGCTTGGCGCGCTTGGCTTGTTTGCGCACGCGCAACATGCTGGGCAGGATGATGGCCAGGGTTTGCGCATGGTCGAGCTCGTACAAGGCCGTCAATTCGTGGCCGATGGCGTGCGTGGACCAGTCCTGCGGCACGCCCACGCCGATCAGGCCGTTCAAGGCCAGGGTGGCGCTCCACATCACGTTGGCGCGCACGTCGTAGTCGTCCGGGTGCGACAGGGCCTTCGGGCCTTCTTCGATCAGGGTCAATAAAATGCCTTCGGCGAAGCGGTCTTGCACGGACGCGTTCACAGGGTAGGTCAAATACTGTTCCATCACATGCGCGAACGCATCGACGACGCCATTGCCCACCTGGCGCAGCGGCAAGGTGAACGTCTTCGACGGGTCCAGCACAGAGAATTTAGGATAGACCTTGCGGCTCATGAACGAGCGCTTTTCCTGCGTGGCCTTGCGCGTGATCACGGCCGAGCCATTCATTTCGGAACCCGTGGCCGGCAAGGTCAACACGGTGCCGAAGGGCAGGGCGGCTTCGACGATCTTGCCGCCTTTGGCCAGGATGTCCCAGGCCACGCCTTCGTGCAGGGCGGCCGCGGCGATGAACTTGGTGCCATCGACCACGGAACCGCCGCCGACGGCCAGCAGGAAATCGATGCGCTCGCTTTTCACCATGGCCACGGCCTGCATCAGGGTTTCATAGCTGGGATTGGGTTCGATGCCGGCAAATTCCAGCACCGTATGGCCGGCCAGCGCCGCCTTGACTTCATCGTAGACGCCGTTCTGCTTGATGCTGCCGCCGCCATACGTCATGAGCACTCTGGCCTGGGGCGGGATCAGCGCCGTGATGGCGGCGATCTGGCCCTGGCCGAAAAGGATTTGCGTCGGATTGTAAAAGTCGAAATTGAACATGGGGCTCCTGCCGCTGAGGTTTAGGCTGTTGCTGAGCCATGATTATGGCCGAATGGGTGGAAACGTGCCGTGGACGCTTGAGCTTTTCGTCCGCGCGGTGGAGAATGCAGCCGATGTCACCACCACGCGAAAAGGAATGCGCATGACCACCGTCCCACTGGAAGAATCCGGCCTGCCGGCCACCGCGCTCGACATGCACCGCGCCATCGGCGCCACCATCGCCGCACTGCAGGCGCTGGACTTGAACAGCCAGCGCTTCGAGGCGTGCACGGACCCGGAACTGCGCCGCGTGCTCGCGCATGCGGGCGACACCAGCCGCAAGGAAGCGGCCATGCTGCTCGAATGGATGCGCCGCCGCGACGCGCGCCTGGACACGGCCATGAAGGAAGCGCTGTTCAAGGCGGGGCCGATTGTTGCCCAGTATCACTATGACGAGAAAATATTGTAACTATTGGTTTGTTGCTGTGGCGTACCATGCGCCACTTTCGCATCGCTTCGCGTAGACTGTGCCCCTAATTAAATTTAACGTCGGATAGCAGCGGCTGTCCGGTGTATTTCAGGGGGCTTCAAGAAATGAGATCATTACCATACCGAGAAGGCAGCTGGTTTGCCGTGCCCTTGCCGGGCGGCGGCTATGCCGTCGGCGTGGTGGCGCGCAGGGCGCCTGCCGGGCGCATCATGCTGGCGTATATGTTCGGGCCGAAGCGCGACAGCTTGCCCACGCTGGAAGAGCTGGAAGGCTTGCGCCCGGAACAGGCCGTGCGCCGCCTGCGCACGGGCGACATGGCCCTGCTCAACGAGCGCTGGCCCCTGCTGGGCGACAGCCGCCACTGGGAGCGCGACGCCTGGCCCATGCCGGCCTTTATCCGCCGCAATGAATCCTTGCAGCGCGCCTGGCGCGCCAGCTATGCGGATGCCGACCCTGCCAAGCTGAACCGCGAGGAATCGATTCCCTTCGATACGCCGGGCATGGAAAGCGATTCCCTGTACGGCTATGGGGCGACGGAATTGTTAATGAATAAATTGCTGGCGCAGGAACAGGCATCCGCCTGAGCGGCAGGGAACGGCACAGCTATGCCGTTCCCGTCCGTTTATGCCGCTGGCAAGCTGATCTGAAACGCGAGGCCGCCGCCTTCGCGGTTGCGCACTTGCAATTCAGCGCCGTGGCGCAGCAGCACGCGGTCGACGATGGCCAAGCCCAGACTATCGTCCACCTGCCTGCGCCGTGTGTCTCTTACGCCGCTGGCAAGCTGATCTGAAACGCGAGGCCGCCGCCTTCGCGGTTGCGCACTTGCAATTCGGCGCCGTGGCGCAGCAGCACGCGGTCGACGATGGCCAGACCTAAGCCTGCGCCATTTGCCTGCCCGCGCGCCGTGTCGAGGCGGGTAAACGGCTTCATCAGCTGCTCGATCTTTTCCGCCGGCACGCCCGTGCCGTGGTCCTGCACCTCGATGATCACCTTTTTCGCGCCGTGGCTGGTGCGCACCTGGCAGGCGATGTCGATTTCCGTCACGTCGCTGTCCGGCGTCTTGCCATAGCGGCGCGCATTCTCGATCAGGTTGTTGAGCACGCGGCGCAGGTCGGTGGGGTTGCCCATCGCATGCGCGCCGTCGGCGATGCTGGCGTTGATCTTCACGTCCGGCAGGCGCATCGCTTCGCGCGTCATGTCGTTGAGCAAACCGCTGAGGTCGACGTCGGTAAAGCTCGACGCCTCCGTCGGCCTGGCATAGTCGAGGAACTGGCCGATGATGGCGTCCATTTGCCCGATATCGGACTGGATGCCTTCGCGCGCCTCGTCCGACAGGTTCGCCATTTCCACTTCCAGCTGCATGCGCGCCAGCGGCGTGCGCAAGTCGTGCGAAATGCCGGCCAGGATCACGGCGCGATCCGATTCCACCTGTTTCAGGTCGTCGACCATCTGGTTGAAGCTGCGGTTCGCCTCGATGATTTCGATCGGGCCCTTTTCCGGCAGCGGCGCCGGCTGCTTGCCCTTGGCGATGTCGCGCGCGGCCGCCGTCAAGCGCGACAGCGGCAGATTGATCAGGCTGGAAATGATGGCCGCGCCCAGCAGGGACAGCAGGGACACGAGGCTGGCCCAGCCCAGCCACTGGAAGCCCGTCAGGCCGCGCAGGCGCTCGCGGTCCAGCATCAGCCAGTACTCGTCGTCGTCGATCTTGAAGCTGACCCAGAAGCCGGCCACGCCGTTGACGCGCGCGGAAAAGCGCGTGTCCTTGCCCAGCTTGGCCTTCACCAGCGCCTCGATGTCGGGCATCAGGTAATTGTCGGGCGGCGGCTCGATGCGGTCGTCTTCTTCCAGCGAGAAGATGCGGATGCCTTCATTGCTGACGAGGTCGAACAGCAGCTCGCGCCGCAGTTCGGGCGCCGAGTGCGTCAAGGCCGCATGCGTGATGGTGACGACGGAAATGATTTGGGCGGAAATCTGCTGCGCCTGCGGCTCGCGCTGGATGAAGGAAATCATGCTGAACCACGCGATCATGCTGACCGTGGTCAAGGTGCCGAGCAGCAAAAAGGTGCGCCAGAACAAGCCGCTTTTCAGCCGCGCCAGGCTGATATCGGGAAAAAGCTTCATCATGCCTCGCCAGCGATCAGCGCGGCTGTCCGTCCGGGATGAAGACGTAGCCGAGGCCCCACACGGTCTGGATGAACAGCGGGCTCGACGGATCAGGCTCGATGAGTTTACGCAGGCGCGAGATTTGCACGTCCAGGCTGCGGTCGAACACTTCGTATTCGCGGCCGCGCGCCAGTTCCATCAGTTTTTCGCGCGACAGGGGCTGGCGCGCATGGCGGGCAAACACTTTCAGCACGGAAAACTCGCCCGTGGTCAGGGGCACCGTCTCGCCATTCTTTTTCAGGGTACGCGTGCCCAGGTCCAGCACGAAGTCGCCGAATTCGAAGGTTTGCGGCGTTTCCGACGGCGCGCCCGGGATTTCATCGGGACCCTTGCGGCGCAGCACGGCGCCGATGCGGGCCACCAGCTCGCGCGGATTGAACGGTTTCGGCAGGTAATCGTCGGCACCCATTTCCAGGCCCACGATGCGGTCCACGTCTTCGCCCTTGGCCGTCAGCATGATGATCGGCGTCTGGTCGCCCGCGCCGCGCAGGCGGCGGCAGATCGACAGGCCGTCTTCGCCTGGCAGCATCAGGTCGAGCACCAGCAGGTCGTAGCGTTCGCGCAGCCACAGCTTGTTCATGGCCGTCGCGCTCTCTGCCGTAAAGACATTGAAACCCTGTTCGGTCAGGTAGCGGCGCAGCAGGTCGCGCAGGCGCACATCGTCATCGACCACCATGATTTTTGCCTGGTGGCCGTGGATCGATTGCGTTGGTGTGTTGCTGCCGGAAGTGGAGGTTGTGGTCATTTAGGGTGTCGTGTTATCTTATATTAGTTGCTATAGTAACGCCTCGCGCGGCGTCGGCAAGGGGCTGTGGCGACCCATTACAAAGTGTTACAAACTTTACCCAATTACTCTTACTGCACCGTGTAAAGCATCATACACTGGGGCCACAGTGGAAATCAGCTTTAAGTTTATACGGCATCGCGGAAGAGGAACTCAATGAATATCTTTACTAAAAAAATTCACGCCGCTCCCAGCGCAGCTATTGCCGCACGTACAACTGTGCTGTCCGCATTTGCCGTTTGCTCCGTGTTTGCCGCCAGCCTGGCGTCAGCGCAAAACCAGCCGCCGCCACGCCGTGACGACCAGCAGCAAATGCAGGCTCAGCGGTATGAACAGGTACAGCGCACCAGCAGCAATGATACGCGACTGCGCGAACAGCGTGACGCACGCAGTTTCGACACGCGCGCCGAAGAGCAGCGCCGCGCCAACGAAGGCGCCGACGCTTCGCGCCGCACGGGCCGCATGACGCCCGACGAGCGGCGCGACCTGCGCCGCCAGATCAACGAAGTGGGCCAGGATATCTATTCCAACCCGCCGCGCCGCTAGGCAGCCATCCCCCCCTCCGACAGGGCCATCTCGCAAGACATGGCCCTGTTTGCATCTGGCCGCATGCATTGTTGCTGAGTCAGGCACACGGCCCCGCCCCGTGATATTGTTCTAGTGCACGGAGGCAATTCTTTGAAATGGCTGCTGGGGGAGGCAAGGCGTGAGCGACGACGACACACCCGTTCCGGATGCGGTCCCCGCAGGCGGCTTGCCGCACGGCCTGGTCCAGCGCGACGAGGGCGTGTTCCTGGACCTGTCGCTGGCGCCGGCGCAGCTGCGCGCCGCCGTCGACCAGCTGTTCCAGTCGGGGCAGTTGCTGGCGGGCCTAGATTACGGTTTGTTCCTGCTGACCCTGTTCCATGCGCCCGCACCCCGCGCCGCGCCCAAGGGCGATGCCTTGCTGCGCATCGCCGTGCGCGTGGCGCCATTCCCGCCCCCGCGCCGCGCGCTGTATAAACAGGTCAAGATCCGTGGCGACAGCGCCGAGTTTTACTTTGAAACCTTGCCTGCCGACGCGGATGGCCAGGTGCCGGCGCGCCGCGAGTTTGACGAGCTGGTGGCTGACTTGTGGTGCAAGGGCGTGCACTACGGCATCGATAGCGTGGCCGTGCGCGCCATGCTCGCCAGCGGCAAGGCCGAGCGCATCACGGTGGCGCGGGTGCTGCCGCCGCAGCCGGGGCGCGACGCCCAGCTGGTCGAAGTGTCGCAAGGCATCCACCGCGACGACGCGCCGCGCGAACGTTCCGATGGCCGCCTGGATTTGCTCAGCTTCAAGAACCGCTTCCCGCAAGTGAAAAAGCACGCGCGCCTGCTGCGCCTGCTGCCCGGCACGCCCGGCTTGCCAGGCTATGACCTGGCCGGCAAGGCACTGCCGCCGCCCGCGCCGCTGGAGCTGGACCTGGCTGCGGTGGCGGGGCCAGGCACGTCGGTCGAGTATTTCAGCGATGGCGCTTTCGTCGTCGCCACCATGGATGGCTATGTGAATGTCGATGAACACGGCAAGATGTCGATCGAAAACAAGATCGTCAGCCGCGAAGGCGTCAGCAGCCGCACCACGGGCAATCTGAAGCTGCGCGCCGCCTATGAGGAGTATGGCGAAGTGCAGGAGCAGCGCCAGCTCGACGGCAGCGACATCACCATCCATGGCGACGTGTATGGCCATCTGCACTCGCATGGCGGGTTGATATGGCTCAAGCGCAACCTGGTGGGCGGCACGGCCTTCAACGAGCACGGAGACGTGCGCGTCGAGGGCGTCGCCTCCGGTTCCGTGCTGCAGGCGCTGAGCGGCGAAGTGCATGTGAAGCGGGCCGAAAGCTGCGTCATCGCTGGCACGCGCGTGGTGATCGACAGCGCCAGCAATTGCGAGATCATCGCCGACGAGGTCGTCATCGAACTGGCCGAAGGCTGCGCCGTGGCGGCGCGCACCATCCGCATCGGCAGCGCCGGTCCCCGCAGGCAGGTGGAAATGCTGCTGTTCCCCCTCGTGCCCGACTTGAGCGCGCTGGAGCAAAAGATCGGGGAAAGCCTGGCGAAGGCGGCGCAATTCCTGCAGGTGCAGCACAAGCGCCAGCAGGAAATCGATGCTATCGCGCAATTACCCGAGGTGCGCAACTACCTGACCCTGGCGGGCCAGCTGCGGCGCGGCGAATTGCAGCTGCAGCCAACGCAGCAGCTGCAGTACGACAAGCTGGCCGCACGCATCGCTCCCGTGCTGAAGGAGGTGGCGCGGCTGCGCGTGGAAGTGAAACAGTCGGAAATCCTGCACGCGCAGATGCTGGCGCTGGTGGAACAATTGCGCCAGGAGCGGCAGGCGACGGCGGGCCAGTCGCGCTGCACCCTGGGACTCGTCGATGGCGAGACGACGGTGCGCGCCCTCGTGGTGCCGCCCGGACCGGCCAAGGTCTACGACCGGCCGCCGAAAGAAATCAAGGCCCTGCTGCGCAGCGCCACGCCAGCCACGCAGCCCGTGTTCGCGGACAGCACGGGCAGCCTGGACTGGACGTATGCGCCGCCGCCGTAGTTACCGTAGTTAATCCGTGACCTTGCCGCGGGACTGCTTGAGGACGCTGTGCGTGCTCTTGCTGTCGAGGCGGCGCCGCTGCGAGCTGCGCGTGGGCTTGGTGGCGCGGCGCACGGCGGGCAGGAAAGTCACGCTGTCGATGATTTCCTGCAAGCGCCGCAATGCCTCTTCCTTGTTCTGCTCCTGGCTGCGCGACTGCTGCGCCTTGAGCACCAGCACGCCATCCTTGCTGATGCGGCTGTCGCGCAGGGCCAGCAGCCGTTCCTTGTACGCTTCCGGCAGCGACGAGGCGGCGATGGGGAAGCGCAAATGGATGGCGCTGGACACCTTGTTGACGTTTTGCCCGCCCGGGCCCTGGGCGCGGATGGCGGAAAATTCAACTTCAGCGGGGTTGACGAGGTGTTGCATGGCCTGCCTGTTGGGGGGGAATGTCGGTATTGTAAGGGAAGATGGCTGCGCCGGCGCAAGGCGGGGCGCCGAGGTCAGGCTGGCCTTCCGGGAAAGTTGAGTTTTCTCAACGCCGCCTGCGGCGATGCTGGTTAGCATGGGGCCAACGTTGCGCCACTGCGCATCCTGGCAGCGCTTACCGGATGAAAGGAACACCATGCAGCCCACGACCACGCCTGGCGCCGCAACCGCGCAATACCTGACGCAGTACTTGAGCTTCCGGCTGGGCGGCCTGGAATACGGCCTCGATTACCGTTGCGTGCGGGAATTGCGCCCCCTGAAGGAACTCGACCGTTTTTCCTCGGAAGGGGAAGTGCTGCACAGCGTGGCCGTCTCGCGCGGCGTGATCATTCCCATCGTCGACATGCGCGCCGCGTTCGGCAGCGCCCACGGCGCGCCCGACCCGGCCACCGACGTGATCATCCTGCAGCTGAGCAATGGCGTGATGGGCATGGTGGTCGATGGCGTCACCGATATCGTCAGCCTGGCGCCCGCCGACATCGCCGCCGTGCCCGGCCTGGGCGAGACGGAAGCCGATTACCTGCTGGGCCTGGGCACGGTGGCGGGACGCCGATTGATCCTCGTCGACATCGACCGCCTGATGGCGATCCGCAGCCCCAGCCCCATGCAGGCGGCATAAAAAAAGACGACCCGGGAGTCGTCTTTTGTCGCTACTGCATTAACCGAGCTTTTCGAGTTGATCTTGCAGATCGAGCCACTCCGCTTCCAGCTGCGCCAGGTCCTTGGTGAAGAAGGTCTGGTCGGCCAGCAATTGCTTCAGCTTGGCCTTGTTGGCCGCGTCGTAGATGGTCGGCTCGCCCAGCTTGGCGTCGGTTTCCGCCTTTTGCGCATTGCGCTTGGCGATCTGCTCTTCCTGGCGCTTGATCTTGTTTTCGATCGGCTTGCGCAGGGCGGCTGTTTTCTGGCGCTCTTCCGCTTCCTTGCGCTTGTCGCGCACGGGCGCGGCAGGGGCGGCAGCTACCGGCGAAGGTACGGAAGACGTCACGGGGAAGTCCGTCTTGTTGGCCTTGCCGGCGGCCGGCAGCACGTCCGTGCCTTTGCCCAGCTTGGTCTTGAACAGCCAATCCTTGTAGTCGTCCAGGTCGCCGTCGAACGGTTGCAGCTTGCCGTCGGCAACGATGATGAATTCGTCGGTGGTGGCGCGCAGCAAGTGGCGATCATGGGACACGACGACCAGGGTGCCTTCGAACTGGGCCAGCGCTTCCGTCAGCGCTTCGCGCGTTTCCAGATCCAGATGGTTGGTCGGTTCATCGAGCAGCAGCAGGTTAGGACGCTGCCAGACGATCAGGGCCAGCGCCAGACGGGCTTTTTCGCCGCCCGAGAACGGTGCGATCGACGCGGTGACCATGTTGCCTGGGAAGTTGAAGCCGCCGAGGAAGTTGCGCAGTTCCTGCTCGCGCACGGTCGGGGCGATCTTCGCCAGATGCCACAGCGGCGATTCGTCGTGGCGCAGCATTTCCACCTGGTGCTGGGCGAAGTAGCCGATGTTCAGGCCCTTGCCCATGGTGGCGTCGCCCGTCAGCGGCATCAGTTCGCCGGCGATGGTCTTGATCAGGGTCGATTTGCCGGCGCCATTCTGGCCCAGCAAGCCGATGCGCTGGCCGATCTGCAGCGAAAACTTGATGCCGTTGACGATGGTTTTATGCGTGATTTCGCCCGTCGCTTCGTTCTCGATCTTGTAGCCCGCATCGACGTCTTCCATCACCAGCAGCGGGTTCGGAGCCGACAGCGGCTCGCGGAATTCGAACGAGAATTCGGCAGCGGCGCGCAGTGGTGCCAGTTCTTCCATCTTCGCCAGCGCCTTCATGCGGCTTTGCGCCTGACGGGCCTTGGACGCTTGCGCCTTGAAGCGGTTCACGAACGATTCCAGATGGGCGCGCTTGCGCTGCTGCTTTTCCAGCGCGCCGGCGGCCAGGATCATCTGCGCCGCGCGTTGGCGCTCGAAGCTCGAATAGTTGCCCGAGTAGCGTTTCAGCTTGCGCTCGTCGATATGCACGACCACGTTGACGACTTCATCGAGGAAGTCGCGGTCATGGGAAATGATCAGCAAGGTGCCGGCGTAACGCTTGAGCCAGTCTTCCAGCCAGATGATGGCGTCCAGATCCAAGTGGTTGGTCGGTTCATCGAGCAGCAGCAGGTCGGACGGGCACATCAGCGCTTGCGCCAGGTTCAAACGCATGCGCCAGCCGCCGGAGAAACTGGCCACAGGTTGCTGCATCTGGTCCAGGGTGAAGCCCAGGCCCAGCAGCAATTGCTCGCCGCGCGATTGCACGGTATACGCGTCGGCATCGGCCATGGCGCTGTAGATTTCGCCGATGGCGATACCGTTTTCCGACGTGGCAGGCTCCGATTCCAGGCGCGCCAGTTCCGCTTCCAGTTTGCGCAGGGTGACGTCGCCATCGATCGCATAGTCGAGCGCGGCACGGTCCAGCGGCGGCGTTTCCTGCGCCACGTAAGCCACGCGCCACTTGGCCGGGAAATCGATCTCGCCCTGGTCAGGGTGCAATTCGCCACGCATCATGGCGAACAGGCTCGATTTGCCCGCGCCATTGGCGCCGATCAGGCCGATCTTGTCGCCCGGATTGAGGGTGACATCGACTTGTTCGAGCAACGGTTTGATGCCGCGCATCAGGCTTACTTGTAGGAAACGTATCATTTTTTTCTTTGTGTTGTAAATTAAGGCGCTGCGCGCTGACGCCAGCGCTTATACCAGCTTGAGCTGCTCGGCCGTCAGCAGGAAGACCATGTCGTCGCCTGCGCTCGTCGTCAGCCAGGTCAGGCCCAGTTCGCCGAAGGCCGCTTCCGCGTATGCGCGTTCGTTGCCGATTTCAATCATCAGGATGCCGTCATCCGTCAGGCGCTCGGCCGCGCCGGCGATGATCTTGCGCACCAGGTCCATGCCGTCGCTGCCGCCGTCGAGGGCGATTTGCGGTTCGGCCAGGTATTCCTGGGGCAGGGCGCCCATCGACGCGGAATTCACGTACGGCGGGTTGCTGATGATCAAATCATATTTCTTGGCCGGCACGTTCGTGTACAGGTCCGATTCGATCAGGGTGACGCGATCCTGCAGCTTGTACGTGTCGACGTTGCGCTTGGCCACGGCCAGCGCATCGGCGGAAATGTCCACTGCGTCGACCTGGGCGTTCGGGAAGGCGTCGGCCATCATGATCGATAGGCAGCCCGAACCGGTGCACAGTTCCAGGATGTTTTCCACGGCTTCCGGTTCCGCCACCCACGGCGAGAAGTATTCAGGGATCAGCTCGGCGATGAAGGAGCGGGGCACGATCACGCGCTCGTCGACGTAGAAGTTATACGTGCCCAGCCAGCCTTCCTTGGTGATGTAGGCGGCCGGCACGCGGTCGATGCTGCGGCGGTCGATGACGCTCATCACGCTGGCCACTTCCGACGGCAGCAGCTTGGCGTCGAGGAACGGTTCGAGCTTGTCGAGCGGCAACTTCAACGTGTGCAGGATCAGATAGGCCGCTTCGTCGAACGCTTCGGCGCTGCCGTGGCCGAAAAACAGCTTGGCGGTATTAAAACGGGTAACGGCGTAGCGCAGCAGGTCGCGTGGCGTGGAAAACGGGTTCGGGGTCATGGCATTCTCGAAAAGACGGTGTTCTGGCCCGCCGTGACGGGCCTCGGTATTCTGGTTCAGACGGGCAGCAAATGCTCCAGGGTGCGCCGGTAAATATTCTTCAGGGGATCGATGTGGCGCAGTTCGATGTGCTCGTCGATCTTGTGAATACTGGCATTGGGCGGCCCGAATTCTATCACTTGGGGGCAGATTTGCGCGATAAACCGGCCATCCGAGGTGCCGCCCGTGGTCGACAGCTCCGTCGCGAGGCCCGTTTCTTCCAGGATGGCGGCCGACAGCGCATCGCTCAAGGTGCCGCGCGGCGTGAGGAAGGGCAGGCCGCTCAGGGTCCACTGCAAATCGTATTGCAAGTCATGCCGGTCGAGGATGGCGTGCACCCGTTCCTGCAATCCCTCGGCCGTGCTGGCCGTGGAAAAGCGGAAATTGAAGTCGATCACCATGTCGCCCGGAATCACGTTGTTCGCGCCCGTGCCCGCGTTGATATTCGACATTTGCCACGAGGTGGGCAGGTAATACTCGTTGCCCGCATCCCATTTTTCCTCGACCAGGTCGGCCAGCGCCTGCGCCGCTTCGTGGATGGGATTCATTGCCAGGTGCGGGTAGGCGATATGGCCCTGCACGCCCTTGATCGTCAAACGGCCCGACAGCGAACCGCGGCGGCCGTTCTTGATCATGTCGCCCAGCCGCGCGCTCGACGTCGGCTCGCCCACCAGGCAATAGTCGATCTGCTCGCCCCGTGCCTTCAGTTGCTCGCACACGATGACGGTGCCGTCCGTGGCCGGGCCTTCCTCGTCGCTGGTGATCAAAAAGGCGATCGAACCCGTGTGCTCCGGCGTGGCGGCGATAAATTCCTCGCAGGCAATTACCATGGCGGCGATCGAGGTCTTCATGTCGGCCGCGCCACGGCCGTACAGCTTGCCGTCGCGGTGCGTGGGAATGAAGGGCAGCGAACGCCATTGCTCGACGGGGCCGGTCGGTACCACGTCCGTATGGCCGGCAAAGACGAACACGGGCGACGTCGTGCCGCGGCGCGCCCACAGATTGGTGACGTCGTTCGACTGTATCGTTTCGCAGACAAAGCCCAGCGGCGTGAGGATATCGATCAGGTGCTGCTGGCAGCCCTTGTCGTCGGGCGTGACCGAGGACAGGGCGATCAGTTTTTCGGTCAGGGCGAGGGTTTTGGAGGTGGTCATGGGTAAGGTCGTGCCGGCAACATCGTTCCGGTGGTCAACTAAGTATGGTTACAGCGAGAAAAGGGTCTGGTACTGCGCATCCGAAAACGCCACGCTGAACTGGCCATCCTTGTCCAGCACGGGGCGCTTGATGATGGACGGGTTTTCCAGCATCAGCTCCAGGGCGCTGGCCGCGTCGGTGATCGATGCTTTGCGCTCGTCGGACAGGGCGCGCCAGGTCGTGCCTTTCTTGTTGACCAGCACGTCCCACGGCAATTGCGCCAGCCACGCCTCGACGGTGGCGCGTTCCAGGCCCTGCTTCTTGAAGTCGTGGAAGGTGAAATCGAGTTGCTGCGCGGCCAGCCAGGTGCGGGCCTTTTTGACGGTATCGCAGTTGGGGATACCGTAGAGTGTAATGGTCGTCATGGGTAGGGCTAAGGGGGTATGAATGCGGTTCGCTTGATCGCGGCGCTTGCGCTGGCGCGATATGCGATGTCAGCCGACATTATACAGTCGATGCGCAGTCGATGCGGCAGTGCAACAAGGTTGCATGTTCATGGCAGGTTCAGGACCAGGCGCTGCGGATGCCCAGCAGCGTGGCGGCCTGGCCGAAGTCCGGATGGACCGAGAGCGGCGTGGCGGATACCATCGCGAGCTTGGACGCGGCGCGGTGGAACAGCACCAGGGCCGTTTCATCGTTTTTGTGGCGCGACATGTAGAGCATGCCGTCGACGGTGTCCGGATGTGCATGGATGGCCGCCGACCATGTCTTGGTCGTCTGGTACGACGATGTGCCGCTGAGCCCTCCATGGCCGCCCAGTTTTCTGAGGGCGGCGCCTGTCAGGTCGGCCAGGATGAGCGTTTCCCCCGTGAGCCGAATGACAAAACGCGCCCGAATCACGGCCAGTTCGATCACGAAGCGGTTATGGATGGGTTTGCGGTCATGCAGCAAGGTTTCAGCGAGGGCGACGGCCAGCGAACTACCCAGATAGCAGGTACCGAATCGGGTCGCCGCCTGTGGATGGGGATCGTCGAAGCGGTAGGTGTTTGCCCTGCCGAAATACGGTTCGCCCGTGGCATGGCCGGAGATCCGGTACAGCGTGGCGGGATCGCAGCGCGCCGTCTGCAGCGCTGCGGGCAGTTGCGGCAGACGGGGCAGGCGCAAGATTGCCACGGTCGTGCTGTTATTCGTCTGCGTAGGCGCGGGCGGCCGCCATCACGGCATCGAGTTTCCCTTTGGTCAGGGCCTCCAGCGGCGACTTGCCGCCCAGAGACAGGCGCGGGACAGTAAAAAAATCCCATTTGGCGGCGCCGGGCAAGTCGCCGAGGATTTTGCTGATTTTTTCCAGGATGTGGCGGTCGTGGCGGGGATCGGCGAAAAATGCTGGATAGACATATTCGCCGGAGGCGCCGCGCAAGGCAAACAGGCGTCTGGCTTTGAGTGCCGCACTGAGCGCTTGCGGCGTGACTTCCAGCCGGGCGCGCAGTTCCGGGCCGGATAGCAAGCTGTGCGACGCCAAGTCTTTTTCACGCTGCTGCCGTTCCTGCTCTTCCAGGCCGCGCATGAATTGCCGGGTGCTGACGTGGCCGGCATGCGCGTCGATGCCGGAAACCCGGTTCAACTCCCGCTCGGCCACGATATCGAGGTCGCGCCGCATTTGCGCGAGCAGCGCGGGCCGGTCGTCGCGCGGCACGGCGTCCAGCAGCGATGCATACGCTTCCTGGAACGTATCTTGTGCAATATTAAAGCGCAAGCCGGTGGCGCTGGATGCGAGTGTGTCCGCCAGCTTGCTGGCCAGCGAGGGCGTGGCAGGCGCATGCCCGGTGTCGGCGGCGGCCTTATCAATCGTGCCGGTGTCGCCCTTGCCGGCAGGGGCGCGAGTATCCGAGGTGTTCGATGTATTCGACATGGCCCTATCCTTGAAACGCATGTTTCAGCATAGGACAGGAAGTCAAACAAAGCAAACAAAGCAAAGAAATTAAGGTGGTTGGCTTGATGTGGCACAAACCGTCAACTCTGTGATGTTACACAGGCCGTGGCGCCGCCTTGCCCGATTCGGCCGGACCGAAATGCAGGCCCAGTCGCAGGGCCAGGGCGCGCAGGGCGCCGCTTTCCTGCAGGTGCAGGGCCAGCGCAATGTGGCCGTCGGGGCGCACCAGGTAGGCTGCGTCGCGGCCCAGGCCGGCCAGCTTGGCGGCGACATTGAAGGTGTAGCAATGCACGGGCAGTTTCAGCACGCGCGCTTCGTCCAGCAGTTCGGGCGCCGCTTCGCCATAGATGTGCAATTGCCAGTCCATGCTGCGCAGGGCCGTGAAATTGTCTTGCGTGCCGTCCGAGAACCACGGCAGGCGGTCGCCGCCGCGCAAGTATTCCGCGTGGCCCGCGGACAGGGCGCTGTCTTCATAGCTGATCTGGATTTGCGACACGGTCCGGAACAGCAAGCGGCGCGCCCGCCCGAAGCCGGACAGGAAGGGCAGCGCGTGCGGCACCAGCCAGCGGCGCAGGAATTGCCCGGCGATGCCTTGCGCGACGATGGCCTGGAAGGCGCGGTCGGTGGTGGCGACGAGCTTGCGGGCAAACACGATGCGTTCGCTTTCATAGGTGTCGAGCAGGGCGTCGTTGCTTTGTCCCCGCAGCTTTTGCGCCAGTTTCCAGGCCAGGTTGACGGCGTCGCCCAGTCCCGTGTTCATGCCCTGGCCGCCCACAGGGCTGTGCAGATGGGCTGCGTCGCCGAGGATGAAGCAGCGCCGCTCGCGAAACTGCGCCGCCACCCGGTGATGTACTTTATAGGTGGAAAACCAGTTCACGTGCTCGACCTGGATATTCAGCAAGCTTTCCACCTGTTCCCGCACGTCCTCGAAGACGGGCGCGGGCGCGCCTTCCGGGCGGTCGGGCAGGATGCCGATCAGGCGCTGCATGCCGCTGGTGCGCACGGGCAACATCAGCGCAAAAGAGTTCGCGCCCAGGTGGGCGTGCAAATCCGTATTCTTGCCGGCCACTTGCGCATCGGCCACGTAATACAGGTGGTCGTAGGTGCCGCCGGAGAACGCGAAGCCGGCGATTTCGCGTACCTTGCTGCGCGCGCCGTCGCAGCCGCAAATATAGTTAAACGTGCAATATTGTCGCTCGCCATTGTTGAGCAGAATGGCTTGCACTTCGCTATCGTCCTGCGTCCACAGGTCCAGCGCGACGTTCCATTCCACATGTACGCCGGCCGCCGCCAGCTTGCTGATAAGAAAGCGTTCATGCTCGTCCTGGGGCAGGCTCAGCACGAAGGGGTAGGGGCTCAGCCCTTCGCCGATCTCGCCCAGCGCCAGTTTCACCAGCTCCTCGCCGCCTTCGTGGATGTGCATGGCATTGATCTTGATGCCCAGGCTGACCAGCTCGTCGGCAAAGCCCAGCTGCTGGTAAAACTCCAGGGTGCGCGCATGCACGGCCATGGCCCGCGACGCCTGGCCCGGTCCGCTGTTTTTATCGATGATGCGGCAATCGACGCCATGGCGCGCCAGGCGCAAGGCAAGCATGAGGCCGGTAGGACCGGCGCCGACGATCAATACGGGAGGAGTATTCATGTCATCCAGTATAGGACAGGATGGGTGATGGCTGCGCGACGATTGAAGTTGCTATCTGGAAATGAAAATGTCCCGCCGGGGCGGGACATTCAGGGTGCTACGTGCACCTTACGGTGCAGTAATTAAATACCGCGCAGCAGCTCGTTGATACCCGTTTTTGCGCGGGTCTTCGCATCCACGCGCTTGACGATCACGGCGCAGTACAGCGAGTACTTGCCGTCTTCCGAAGGCAGGTTGCCCGAGACCACGACGGAGCCCGCTGGCACGCGGCCGTAGGTCACTTCGCCCGTGGCGCGGTCGTAGATCTTGGTCGACTGGCCGATGTACACGCCCATCGAGATGACGGAATTTTCTTCGACGATCACGCCTTCGACGATTTCCGAACGGGCGCCGATGAAGCAGTTGTCTTCGATGATGGTCGGGTTCGCTTGCATAGGCTCCAGCACGCCGCCGATGCCGACGCCGCCGGACAGGTGGACGTTCTTGCCGATTTGCGCGCAGGAACCGACGGTGGCCCAGGTGTCGACCATGGCGCCTTCATCGACGTAGGCGCCGATGTTGACGTAGGACGGCATCAGCACGACGTTCTTGGCGATGAAGCTGCCGCGGCGGGCGGCGGCTGGCGGCACCACGCGGAAACCGCCCTTGACGAAGTCTTCCTTGGTGTAGTTGGCGAACTTGGTCGGGACCTTGTCGTAGAACTGCATCGTGCCGTCCGATGGCAGCACGACGTTGTCTTCCAGGCGGAACGACAGCAGCACGGCTTTCTTGACCCACTGGTTGACGACCCAGTCGCCCGAGGTTTTTTCCGCCACGCGGATGCTGCCGTTGTCCAGGCCATTGATGACGTGGGAGACGGCGTCGCGCAGTTCGGCCGTGCCGTTGCCCGGATTGATCTCGGCGCGGTTTTCCCAGGCCTGGTCGATGATGTTTTGCAGTTGTTGGCTCATGATGATGTCTTATTAGTGAGTTAATGCGGATGCGGAAAGCTGCTGGCAGAATTTTACTATGCGTAAGGCCGCTTCCAGTCCTTCGGCCGTTTCGGCCACGAGGGCCATGCGGATGCGGTTGCGGCCCGGATTGATGCCGTGCGCGTCGCGCGCCAGGTAGCTGCCAGGCAATACCGTCACATTATATTCGGCGTACAGGCGTTGCGCGAATTCGGTGTCGGACAGGCCCGTGCGGCTGACGTCGGCCCACAGGTAGAAGCCGGCGTCCGGCAATTGCACGTCCATCACCGATTGCAGCAGCGGCGTGATGGCGTCGAACTTGGCGCGGTACTTGGCGCGATTTTCCTCGACATGGGTTTCGTCGTTCCAGGCCGCGACGGAGGCCGCCTGCACGGCAGGGCTCATGGCGCCGCCGTGGTAGGTTCGGTAGAGCAGGAATTTTTTCAATACTTCGGCATCGCCGGCGACAAAGCCCGAGCGCATGCCCGGCACGTTCGAACGCTTCGACAGGCTGGAAAACACCACCAGGCGCGCATACGGGCGCTCGATGGTGGACAGGCCCAGCATGTGCGCCGCCTGCAGCGCGCCCAGCGGCGGCGTGTCGCCGTGGTAAATCTCGGAATAGCACTCGTCGGCGGCGATGACGAAATCGTAGCGCTCGGACAGGGCGAACAGATGTTCCCAGTCCGTCAGGGTAAGCACGGCGCCCGTCGGGTTGCCGGGCGAACACAGGAACAGCAGCTTGACCTTTTCCCACACGCTGGACGGTACGCTGTCGTAGTCGCAGCCGAAATTGCGCGCCGGGTCGGAATTGACGAAATACGGTTCGGCGCCGGCCAGGTAGGCCGCGCCTTCATAGATCTGGTAAAACGGATTCGGACTGATCACCAGCGAACCGGCGGCCGGATCGATCACCGTTTGCGCCAGCGCAAACAACGCTTCGCGCGAACCGTTCACGGGCAGGATTTGCGTGGCAGGATTGAGCTTGGGGATGCCGTAGCGGCGCTCGAGCCAGCCGGCGATGGCTGTACGCAAGGCTTCCGAACCGATGGTGGTCGGATAGCTGGCCAGGCCATGGATATTGTCGACCAATGCCTGCTCGATGAAAGCCGGCGTCGGATGCTTGGGTTCGCCCATGCCCAGGCTGATGGGCGCATACTCGGGATTGACCGTCACGCCGGCAAACAGCTGGCGCAGCTTTTCAAAGGGATATGGTTGCAGTTTAGCAAGAAGTGGATTCACGGAACGGACCAGGGCAAGAGTGGAAAGACGATGTTGCTCAGCGATTGCTAGGCGATTGCTTGGCGCGGCAGACTTGATGCCGGTCAAATAATGAGCCGCGTCTTTCATTATAGCCGTCCTCGCGGGGCCGCTGTGCAAGCCGCATCGGCGTGAGGGCTGCCCGGCTTGCCACGGCATGCCGCAGCGGGGAGTGCCATGCCATGGCGCGGCAAGGTAAAATACGCTATGTCTACCTTACTTCCCACCCTGCTTGCCATTGAAACCTCGTCCGAACTCGCCTCCTGCGCCTTGTTGCGCGGCGATGTCGTCCTGTCCCGCGCGTCGTCGGGCGTGCGCACCCATTCCCAGTCCATCTTGCCGATGGTGCAGGAATTGCTCGCTGAAGCGGGCGTGACCTTGGCCGACGTCGACGCCATCGCCTACGGCTCCGGCCCCGGTTCGTTTACGGGCGTGCGCACGGCTTGCGGCATCGCGCAAGGCCTGGCCTATGGCGCCAAGCTGCCCGTCGTGCCCGTCGTCACCCTCGACGCCATGGCGCTCGCGTGCCATCAGCAACATGGCGCGCAACGCATCGTGACCGTGCTCGACGCCCGCATGGGCGAAGTGTACTGGGCGCAATATGATTACCAGGATGGCTTGCAGATTGTTGCGCCACCGGCCCTGAGCGCACCGGCTGGCGTGGCGCCGCAAGGCGACGTGGCCGCTTGCGGCAACGGTTTCAGTGCATACGCCGAGGCGCTGGCCCCGCTGCCGTGCGCCGCGACTGCCGACGCCGCCATCATGCCGCACGCCGTGCAAGTGGCGCAGCTGGCGCGCATCGCCTTTGCGGCCGGCCAGTTCGTGACGGCGGCCGAGGCGCAGCCTTTGTATTTGCGCAACAAGATCGCCTTTACCAGCGCGGAACGGCAAGAGATGCAACAGGCCAAGGCCGCTGCGGAGTCCGCGCAATGAGTGTGGCGGACCAGGACCGCGCTGCCGGCTGGGACTTGCTGCGCCTCGACTATCAGCCGATGGCCGAAGCGGACCTGGTGGAAGTGCTGGCGCTGGAGCAGCGCGTGTATCCGCATCCCTGGACGCACGGCAACTTTGTCGATTCGCTCAAGAGCGGCTATCCGGCCTGGGTGCTGCGCGACGTGGATGGCACCCTGCTTGGCTACTTCTTGCTGATGCTGGTCGTCGACGAGGCGCACTTGCTCAACGTGGCCGTCGAAGGCGCCATCCAGGGCCAGGGACTGGGCCGCTTCCTGCTGAGCCAGTCCTGCGCCTGCGCGCGCCAGCTGGGCATGGAATCGATGTTGCTGGAAGTGCGCCCGTCGAACGTGCGCGCGCTCGATATTTACCAGCGCTATGGATTTGAACAGATCGGCCGGCGCAAGGGATACTATCCGGCCAGTAACTCGCAACGTGAGGACGCCATCGTGATGCGTTATACCTTATGAGCCGCAGCGCCGTTTTCCTCGATGAAATGGGCGTCGGCCCCCTGTGGCGCTTGCGCCAGGGTGGCGCAGCCGAGGCCGCCGAAGCGGCTGACGTTGCCGAGATCGTGGAAGCAGCAGCGGCACCGGTGGCCGCCGTGGTTGAAGCTGTTGCGCCGCCCGTACCCGCAGCGGAGGTCGTTGCTGAGCTGAAAGCCGTTGACGTTGCTGCGCCAGTCGCCATCGCTCCCGCTCCCGCCACGCCTGCCGCTCCCGCCGCATCCGACGATACGGCCTGGTTCGACGATGCGCCGCCACCGCCGCCCGCCAGACAGCTGAGCGATACGGATATCGCCGCCCTCGACTGGGATGGCTTGACGGCGGCCGTCGCCAAGTGCGCGCGCTGCGACCTGTGCAAGACGCGCAAGGGCGTCGTCATGGGCCGTGGCGACCGCCAGGGCGATTGGCTGATGCTGGCCAGCAGCCCGTCGCGCCTGGAAGAGCGGGAAGGGCGCGCCTTGCCGGGCGAGCAGGGCAAATTGCTCGACAATATGCTGAAAGCCATCGCCGTCGATGCGGATCGCGATGTGTACATCACGCACTTGCTGAAATGCCGTCCGCTCGACGAGGCGGGCCAGGAACGCTTGCCGACAGAAGCCGAGTCGGCCGCCTGCCGCCCGTATTTCGAGCGCGAACTGGCCCTGCTGCAACCGCGTACTATTTTGACGCTCGGCTCGATGGCCGCCGCCGGCATCAATCCCGGCGAGAAACCCGTGCGCGGTACCGTGCGCCAACTGGGCAAGGCTGCCGTCGTTGCCACTTTCCACCCGGAAATGCTGCTGCAGGACGAGACGGGCAAGGCCAAGGCGCGCGCCTGGGCCGATTTGTGCCTGGCGAAAAGCACGCACGGTGATTCGCACGGTGAGTGATGCCGCCGCCGGCACTTTCCAGGCCCGCTTCGAGCGCCGCTGGGGGCATCTGACGCACCCCCGCGTGCGTGCGCTGGCCTGGCTGCTTGACTCGCCCGACTTGCTGGACCCGGCCAGCTCCCACTGGGGCGGGCGCATCGCCAGCCTCGCGCCCGTCACGCCTGCTGTTATTAGCTGGCTGGGCGCGCTGCAAGACGATCCGTCGCCGCTCGATGCGGCGCTGGGGCCGAAATTCTATTCCCGCCTTGGCCTGTACGCTGAAAAGCTGCTGGCCTTTTATTTTGAGCAACACGGGCTGCTGCAAGCGCATGGCTTGCAAGTGCAGGTCAACCGCAACGACACGGTGGGAGAGTTCGATTTCCTGCTGCGCGATGGAGCGGAGGGTGACGCGTTGCTGCACTGGGAATTCGCCACCAAGTTCTACCTGCTCGAAGGCGCGCCCGATCCCGGCGTCTTCAATCACTTGATCGGCCCCAACCTGGCCGACACCCTGGGATTGAAGATGCGCAAGATCCTCGACAAGCAACTGGCCTTGTCCCGCCATCCGGCCGCGCAAACCCTGCTGGCGCAGCCCGTGCACGCGGCGCAGGCGCTGGTCAAGGGCTGGCTGTTTTATGCCCCGGACGCCACGCCCGCCCTGGACGGTATTTCCCAGGATCATGGACACGGCTTCTGGTGCGTGCCCACACAATTGCCGGCGCAGCGCTATGTCGTGCTGCCGCGATTGCAATGGCTGGCGCCCTTCAAGGGCCGCGACGTGGAAGTGCTGGACGTGGAGGCCTTGCGCGCGCGCTTGTTTGATCTGGCGCAACCGGTGATGGTGGCCACGGTGGATAATGTCGAAGGCTGGGAAGTGGAGTGCACGCGTGGTTTTATCGTGCCGCCTGACTGGACGGAGCAGGCTGCCGCGCGGCGGCTGGCTGGCATGCTGCCAGCGTAATGCCGGGGGCTGATCCGCTGGGTCAGCCCCCGAAATTAATGCTTTTGCTCGCCAATCAAGGAAAGATTGTCGTGCTCGGCCTGGTTCAGCTTGTGCTTGCGCATGATCATGTACATGGTGCCGGCGACGAACAGGCCGAACAGGGTAATGATGATGTTCAGCGGCAGGTGCAAGCGGATCATGATCGAATACACGGCCAGCATGGTCAGAATCGACAGGTTTTCATTGAAGTTCTGCACGGCGATGGAGTGGCCTGCGCTCATCAGCACGTGGCCGCGATGTTGCAGCAGAGCATTCATGGGCACGACGAAAAAGCCGGACAGGGCGCCGATCAGTATCAGCAGCGGGTAGGCGATCCATACGGAATGTACTTGCGTCATCATCATGACGATCACGCCCATGGCGATGCCCAGTGGAATGACGGTCAGCGATTTGCGCAGTGGAATGAAGCGGGCCGACAGCACGGCGCCGGCGGCCACGCCGATGGCGACCACGCCCACCAGGCTGGTCGCCTTGTCGAAGGGCATGTTCAAGGATTGCTTGGCCCATTCCAGCACGATCAGCTGCAAGGTGGCGCCGGCGCCCCAGAACAGGGTCGTCACGGCCAGGGTGATCTGGCCCAGCTTGTCTTTCCACAGGATGGAATAGCAATTGGCAAAATCGGTAATCAGTTTGATAGGATTGCGTTCCTGGTGCGGATATACGCAGCCCGTGTCGGGAATCTTCAGGTTGGCCAGGGTCGCCAGCACATAAATGCCGACCACCACGCACAGGGCCGCTTCCGTCTTGTTGGTGATGCCCGTGTCGATCAGGGGAAAGTCGAAGGATAGCAGCATGTCGGACACGTGGCCGCTGACGAGCGCGCCGCCCATGACGGTGCCGAGGATGATGGAAGTGACGGTCAAGCCTTCGATCCAGCCATTCGCCGCCACGAGCTTTTCCGGCGGCAGCAGTTCCGTCAGGATGCCGTATTTGGCGGGCGAGTACACGGCCGCGCCAAAACCGACGACGGCGTAGGCCAGCAGCGGGTGTACGTGGAAGAAGACGAGGGCGCAGCCGAAGATCTTGACCATGTTGGCGATGAACATGACCTTGCCTTTTGGCAATGCATCTGCGAAGGCGCCGACAAAAGCGGCCAACAGCACGTAAAACAGCACGAACGACAGTTTGAGCAGCGGCGTGATCCACGCCGGGGATTTCATGGACACCAATAAATCGACGGCGACAAAAAAGAGGGCGTTATCTGCCAGCGAGGAAAAGAACTGCGCCGCCATGATGGTATAAAAACCACGATTCATTCTGGATTGCCTGAAATCATATCTGGCTTGCTTTATACCACGAAAAAACGGCAAACCCCAAGTTTGGAAGGGGCCGCTTTGCATACTCTTGCCTAAGCGAACCTTAATTTTTCTGCCGTAGAAAAAATACACATACATGTGAGCATTTTATAAATGATGTCCTCTGCATACGACCTTGGGCGTCTGCCGTGTCCGCGTACGGTGCATCCGGTAAAATACGGCTTTCCCACCCGCCGTGAACGATGCATATGCCCAGGCCCCTTCTCGCCACCATCCATCTCGATGCCATGCAACACAATCTGGCGCGCGCCCGTGCCGGCGCCCGCGGCGCCAAGGTGTGGGCCGTCGTCAAGGCAAATGCCTATGGCCACGGCCTGGAACGGGCCATGCGGGGCTTTGCCGATGCCGATGGCCTGGCGCTGGTCGAGGTCGACTACGCCGTGCGTCTGCGCGAACTGGGCTGGACCAAGCCCATCTTGCTGCTGGAAGGTTTTTTTGACGCCAGCGATTTGCCCGTCATGGCGCAATATGGCTTGAACGGCAGCGTGCATTGCGAGGAACAGATCGCCCTGCTGGCAGCGGCGCGCCTGCCGCGCGCCATCGATGTGCACTTGAAAATGAATACGGGCATGAACCGCCTGGGCTTTACGCCGGACGCCGTGGCGGGGGCGTATGCGCGCCTGCGCGCCATGCCGCATATCGGCACGATCACCCTGATGACGCACTTCGCCAACGCGGACGAGGCGGCGCCCACGCGCTTGCCCCTGGAGCAGCAGATGCTGCGTTTCGAAGCGGGCGCGGCCAGCATTGGTGTGCCCTTGCCGCGCAGCCTGTGCAATTCGGCCGGCGTGCTGCTGCACCATCTGGACAGCGACTGGGTGCGTCCCGGCATCATGCTGTACGGCGGCACGCCCAGCGGCGCTCCCGGCGGCACGTCGGCGCAGGCGTTCGGCTTGCTGCCCACCATGACCTTGCGCAGCCGCATTATCGGCATCCAGGATATCGCCGCCGGCGAAGTGGTGGGCTATGGCAGCCGCTACGAAGCGGCCGGCAATATCAAGGTGGGCGTGGTGGCCTGCGGCTATGCGGATGGCTACCCGCGCCACGCGCCCGAAGGCACGCCCGTGCTCGTCGACGGCGTGCGCACGGGACTCATCGGCAGGGTGTCGATGGACATGCTGATGGTCGACCTGACGCACGTGCCCGGTGCAAAAGTCGGCAGTGCCGTCACCTTGTGGGGCCAGGGCATGCCGATCGACGAGGTGGCCCTGGCCGCCGGCACCATCGGCTACGAGCTGATGTGTGCACTGGCGCCCCGCGTGCCCGTGGTCGAAGCGACACAGTGACGGCGGCCCGCCGTTTGTATATACTGTATATATAGACAGCAGTTTCACCTTACCCGGGCAAAGTACACCATGGCAAAAGTCAAGACCATCTACACCTGCAGCGATTGCGGCGCCATCAGCAACAAATGGATGGGGCAGTGCACCTCGTGCAACCAGTGGAACACCATGGTGGAATCCCTGCCAGAGACGGGCGGCAACAACCGCTATTCGAACCCGCAGCACATGTCGCTGGCGCAGACGGCGCCCGTGCTGTCGCTCGACGATATCGACGCCATCGACGTGCCCCGCTTCGGCACGGGCATCGAGGAATTCGACCGCGTGCTGGGCGGCGGCATGGTGGCGGGCGGCGTCGTGCTGATCGGCGGCGACCCCGGCATCGGCAAGTCGACCCTGCTGCTGCAGGCGCTGGCCAATATGTCGCACCACAAGCGCGTGCTGTACGTCAGCGGCGAGGAATCGGGCGCGCAGATCGCCCTGCGCGCCAAGCGCCTCGTCATCGACGCCAAGGAACTCAAACTGCAGGCCGAGATCCAACTGGAAAAGATTCTCGCCACCCTGGCCGATTTAAAACCGGAAGTGGTGGTGATCGACTCCATCCAGACCGTGTATTCGGACGCGCTCAGCTCGGCGCCCGGTTCCGTGGCGCAAGTGCGCGAATGCGCGGCCCAGCTCACGCGCGCGGCCAAGCAGACGGGCGTGACCATCATTCTGGTCGGCCACGTGACGAAAGAGGGCGCGCTGGCCGGCCCCCGCGTGCTCGAACACATCGTCGACACGGTGCTGTACTTCGAGGGCGACGCCCATTCCAGCTTCCGCCTCGTGCGCGCCATCAAGAACCGTTTCGGCGCCGTCAATGAACTGGGCGTGTTCGCCATGACGGAAAAGGGCTTGAAAGGGGTGTCGAACCCGTCCGCGCTGTTCCTGTCGCAGCACGACAACCAGGTGCCGGGCTCGTGCGTGATGGTGACGCAGGAGGGTACGCGCCCGCTGCTGGTGGAAATCCAGGCCCTGGTCGATACGAGCCACTTGCCGAATGCGCGCCGCTTGTCCGTCGGCCTGGAGCAGAACCGCCTGGCCATGCTGCTGGCCGTGGCGCACCGCCACGCGGGCATCGCCGCCTTCGACCAGGATGTGTTCATCAACGCCGTCGGCGGCGTGAAGATCACGGAACCGGCGGCCGACCTAGCCGTGTTGCTGGCGATTAATTCTTCGATGCGCAACAAGCCCTTGCCGCGGGGCCTGGTGGTGTTTGGCGAAGTGGGGCTGGCCGGCGAAATCCGTCCCGCGCCACGGGGCCAGGAGCGCTTGCGCGAAGCGGCCAAGCTGGGCTTTACCCTGGCCGTGGTGCCCAAGTCGAACTTGCCGAAGCAAGTCATCGAGGGCCTCAAGGTCATCGGCGTCGAGCGCATCGATGAAGCGTTCAACAAGCTGCGCGACCACGAGTAAAAGTTGGTATGGTTTAAATGCCAAGCTTGAGACAAGTCAAACAAAATTTCCGTTTAGAACTATAATATTTGTCCGATGGATGCGCCTCGCGCATCCGCATCGACAATGCATAGATAGAGAAGCGGAATACAGTGTCAGTTGAGCAAAGGCAGGGCGCACGCAAGATATTGCGTGCCAAGGCAATGTTGGTAATGGAGGGCGCGGGTCCCGTGGCCGCGCGCACCCTCGATGTGGGACCGGGCGGCATGTCGGCCGTCATCGCGGAACCGGTGCCGACAGGCAAGAAGGGCAAGGTGCTGTTCGAATTGTTTTATGATGGCGCGGCGCACATCATCGAGGCGCGCGTGGCCGTCTCGCACTGCATTTTCAGCAGTGCCGGTTTCAAGGTGGGACTCACTTTCCAGCAGCTGGACATGGCCGTCAGCAGCGCCATTTCGAAATTCATGCGCTGAGGCACGTCCGGGATAGGCGGCAAGTGATTGCGCTAAAATGGTGCATATGGGTTTGCAGTCAGGAAAAACCTGTTCTGTTCGCTGTTTTGATATTCCGGTAATACTGCATAATTATCAACCAGAAGAGGGACCTTGCCGCGCCACGCGCGCCTGCCGTCCGTTTCCAGCGCAGCACGGTCATGACCTGAACCGTGTGCCATGACCTTACACCCGACGGGAACGCCTACCATGTTTAATTCGACCATCAACAGCAGGGCCTATACCAATAACACGCAGCAGACGACGCAGGGCAATATCTCGGCCGATGTGTATGCGAAGGTGGAGCGCCAGATGCAGTCGCAAAACACGGGCGTCGTCAAGCTCAACGCCAGCCTGGCGCGCGACCAGGCCAAGTTCTCCGGCCTGGGCCAGCTGCAATCGGCGCTGGCGAAATTCCAGACCGTGGCCAAGAACATGGCCGGCAGCGGCCTGGCCACGTCGGCCACGTCCAGCAGCAAGGATGTGCTGAGCGCCACCACCACCGACAAGGCGGTCAGCGGCACCCATGAAATGAACGTCAAGCAACTGGCGCAGGGACAGACCTTGCTTAGCGGCGCGCAGAAATCCTCGAGCGCGGCCATCGGCACGGGTGCGCCCGCGCTGGTCAAGATTGAAGTGGGCTCGGCCGACGGCAAGCAATTTACGCCCGGCAGCGGCAAGATCATTGCGGTGACCATCGACAGCAGCAACAATAGCCTCGACGGCATCGCCGCCGCGCTCAAGCAGCAGGGCATCGACGCCAGCGTGGTTAAGGGCCCCGATGGCTACTCGCTGGCCCTGAACGGCAAGAGCGGCGCCGACAGCAGCATGCGCATCAGCGTGTCCGGCGACGCGGCCGTCAGCAATCTGCTCAGCTATGCGCCCGGCGCCGGCAAGGGCATGCAGCAGACGGCCGCCGCGCAGGATGCGCTGCTGACCGTCGACGGCAAGGAAATCAAGAGCGCCACGAATACCCTGACGACGGCCGTCGAGGGCGCCACCATCGAATTGAAGAAAAAAGGCACGACCGACCTCGTCATCGCCAAGGACAGCAGCCAGATCGCCAGCAACGTGGCCAGTTTCGTCACGGCCTACAATGAACTCAACAGCAAGCTGCAGAGCCTGCAGCAGGGCGATTTGAAGTCCGACACGGCCCTGGGGCAAGTGCGTTCGCAGATGGAACAAGTGCTGCGCACGGCCAGCACGGGCGTGCCATCGTCGGTGCTGGGCAGCGCCGGCGTGACCCTGGGCAAGAGCGGCGAGCTGGTGCTCGACGACAAAAAACTCAAGGCAGCCATCGCGGCCGATCCGGACGCCGTCAGCAAGATGTTCACGAATAACGGCAAGGGTGTGGCGGACCAGTTCGCCACCAAGATCGGCGAGCTGACGGGTGAAACGAGCATCATCCGCAAGGAAGTGCAGACGGTCGGCAAGGACATCACGACGCTCACCAACAAGAAAGCCGTGCTGGCCAAGGCGCTGACGGCCCAGGCGCAGGCGCTGGTGAAAGCGTATTCCGCGCAGGAACAGATGGGAACGAATTCGGCCTTGCCGGGTTATACGGGCAAGAATTCCCTGTTCGACTTCATGGCTTAATAGCGCACCGCTAAAGCGCCCATGGCGGCGTTGTATCGCCTTGCCGTACCAGCGTACTGCCTGCGGCGCTGCGCCTTGCCCTGAGCGCTGTATCGGCGCGCTTTCCAGTTGGCTAGATTCTGTCGCCCTGGGCAAAGAAGGCTGACGGCGAACTGCCGAAAGTCTTCTTGAACATGGCGGAAAAGGCCGACTGGCTGGCGTAGCCCAGTTCTTCGGCCACTTGCGACAGCGGCACGCCGCGCGCGATCAGGGGCGCCGCGTGCGCCAGGCGCACTTGCTGGCGCCACTGGCCAAAACTCATGCCCAATTCCCGTTCGAACAGCCGTGCCAGGGTACGCTCCGAGGCGCCGACCTGCTGCGCCCAGTGTTCCAGAGTCTGGTTCAAGCCCGGTTTCTCGATCAGGCTGTCGCACAGGCTTTTCAGGCGCTTGTCGCCAGGCAAGGGCACGCGGATGGGGCGCGTGGCCGAGCGTTTCAATTCATCGAGGATCAGTTCGGCCAGCAGCGCCTCGCGCGCCGGTTCCTGCCCCGGATCCAGCTGTTCCAGCGCCATGATCAGCTGGCGCAGCAAATTCGATACTTCCAGCACCTTGCAGTCGTGGCCCGCAAAGGGCGCGCGCGCGGCGTGGATGCACAGGGGGCGCAAGCGGGTTTTTTCCAGTATCGTGACGGCATGCTCCACGTTGGGCGCGATCCAGATGGCGCGCATGGGCGGCAGCACCCAGCTGCTGTTGTTGGCGGTGATGCGCAGCACGCCTTCGAGCGCCATCGTGACCTGGCCCCATGGGTGGCTGTGCGGCAATAAAAATTCATCGGGTTGCAGGTCGCGCGCGATCATGGTCACGGGAATGGTGGCGCTGGGCGCTTCCCGTGGCGGACACATGCGGGTATGGTGGAGGATAGGTACACCCATCAGCTTGGCCTTAATTCGATAAATTATGTCGTTCTGTCGGAAAACAGACGATGGTATTTTGCATACACTTGAGCTTCACCAGTATAAGACAGGGTATGACATGATAACAACTAACTCGGCATCCGGACTTCCCACCTTGCGCGGCGATGCCCGCGTCATCGCCCTGGTGGGGCTGGCGCATGGCGTGTCGCACTTTTATCACCTGATTCTCGCGGCCCTGTTCGTCTGGCTGAAACCCGCCTTCGACCTGTCGTATGCGGAACTGGGCTTGCTGATGACGGTGTTCTTCATCATCTCGGGCGTGGGGCAGGCGCTGGCCGGCTTTGTCGTCGACCGTTTCGGCGCGCGTGCCGTGCTGTTTTCCGGCATTTTCTTGCTGGGCGTGTCGGCGCTGGCCCTGTCCACCGCCCACAGCTATGCGGCGCTGATGCTGGGCGCCATGCTGGCCGGCATGGGCAACAGCGTGTTCCATCCGGCCGACTACACGATCCTCAACCAGCGCGTGTCGGCGGCCCGCGTGGCGTACGGCTTTTCCGTGCATGGCATCAGCGGCAACATCGGCTGGGCCCTGGCGCCCCTGTTCATGACGTATGTCGCCACCAACTACGACTGGCGGGTGGCCTTGCAATGCGCGGCCGTGCTGCCGTTCGGCGTGCTGCTGATCCTGTTCCTGAACCGCCACGCCATCCGCCCCGAACCCGTGAAACAGGCCGCGCCGGGCCAGGCCGCCGGCGGCGAAGGCACGCTGGACTTCCTGCGCCTGCCTGCCGTGTGGATGTGCTTTGCCTTCTTCTTCATTACCGCCATCGCCCTGGGCGGCATCCAGAGCTTTGCCAGCGTGGCCCTCGTCAAGCTGTACGGCATGAGCCTGGCGCTGGCCACGAGCGCCTACACGGCCTATATGCTGGCCTCGGCCGTGGGCATGCTGGCCGGCGGCGTGGTGGGCGCGCGCAGCAAGCAGCCGGACCGCAACGTGGCGATCGCCTTTGCCGCCGCCGCGTTGCTGGCCGTGCTGCTGGGCATGGCCGTCGTGCCGGCCTGGGGCGCGGTGGTGCTGATGGGCGCCATCGGCCTGATGTCGGGTGTGGCGGGGCCGTCGCGCGACCTGATGATACGCGCGGCGGCGCCGAAGAATGCCACCGGGCGCGTGTATGGCGTCGTGTATTCGGGCCTCGACAGCGGCCTGGCCGTGGGCCCTTTGTTCTTTGGCGCGCTGATGGATGGCGACCATCCGGCCCTGCTGTTCGTCTTCATCGGCCTGTTCCAGGCGCTGGCGATCGCCACGGCCGTGGGCGTGGGCGGCAAAACACGTGCCGCGGCGCTGCAAAAGGCATAGAATCGTTGCCATCTGCCACGAAAGGAATCCCCATGACCTTTGCCACCACCGACCTGTGCGACGACTATGCAGCCATGCTGGACGACGGCACCCTGGCCGTGCTGCCGCCCGTGTACCGCGCCTTCGGCCAGCGCGTGCGCTTCAGCGGCCCCGCCACCACCTTGCACGTGTTCGAAGACAACGCCCTCGTGCGCAGCACCCTGGAAACGCCGGGCCAGGGCCATGTGCTGGTGATCGATGGCGGCGGCAGCCTGCGCCGCGCCCTGGTGGGCGGCCAGCTGGGTGTGCTGGCCGAAAGCAACGGCTGGGCCGGCATCGTCGTCGACGGCTGCATCCGCGACAGCGAGGAAATCAATGTCTGCCAGATCGGCGTGCGCGCCCTGGCCACGCATCCGCGCAAGAGCAACAAGACGGGCGCCGGCCAGCGCGACGTGCGCGTGCAGATCAGCGGCGTGGCCGTGCATCCGGGCGACTGGATCTACGCCGATGCGGATGGCATCCTGGTGGCGCGGCAAGAGCTTGATTGAGGGTCTTCCTCCGGAGGAAGGGGGAGGTGCCTGAAGACGTTGCAAATTGCTCACATTAAATATATTTTTGCAAAGTTCTTGGATTTTCATCCTGGCTGCGATATGATTTCACTTAAGGTAACTTTAATGTCAATAAGACAAGGAAATCAACTCATGAAAATCGCCACCATCGCAGCCGTTGTCGCCCTGTTTGCTGCCGGCACCGCCAGCGCCAGCCCCGTCAACCTGATCACGAATGGCAATTTTGAAACAGTTGCTTCCGGCTATACCTTCGACAGCGGCTTTAAAGTCGTCAACAGCGGTTCGTCGGCCATCACGGGCTGGACCGTGGGCGCCAGTTCCGTCGACCTGATCCGCAATGCGTATAACGCCATCAACGGCTACAGCGTCGATTTGCTGGGTACGCCAGGTCCGGGTTTCCTGTCGCAAAATTTCAGCGTCGTTGCCGGCCAGACGTACAGCCTGACCTTTGACATGGCGCGCAATTCCGGCGGCCCAGCAGGCCAGGGCGTGAGCGTCAATTTCGGTGGCGTGGTGGGGGATTTCTACTCGACGGCCGCCGCCTCGAACACCTTGTACAGCAACACCCTGAGTTTCACGGCCGCTTCCACGGGCCTGGCGACCCTGTCGTTTGCCAGCGCCGCGAAGGCCGGCACGCCGTTCGACAATTACTCGGGCGCCGTGATCGACAATGTTTCCGTGATGGCCGCCGTGCCGGAACCGGAAACCTACGCCATGTTGCTGGCCGGCCTGGGCCTGATGGGTTTCCTGCGCCGCCGCAAGGCCGCCAAGTAATTCCAGCTTTGCGCCACGTCAAAACCGCCTGCGGCCATGCCCAGGCGGTTTTTGTTTTTCAGGGACCGCGCCCGGCAATAGCAGCCATGGCAGTCAGTTAGCGGGCGACGTCGGCATCTCCCCGCAACGGACAGGCGGCCGCCTGCGGCTCCATCCGCCGCGCCAGTTCGCCGCGCAACTGCGTCAAGCCGGCGATGCGCGCATCGATGTCGGCCAGCTTGCGCGCCAGCGCCGCGCGCAGCAGTTCCGCCATGGCCGGATCGCCTGCGCCGGCCAGCAGCGGCATGTCGGCCTCGATTTCCGCCAGCGTAAAACCCAGCTGCTGCGCCGTGCGCAGGTAGCGCAGCCAGTCCGCCGCTTCGGGCGGATAGTCACGGTAGCCATTCGCGCCGCGCCGCGCGCGCAGCAAGCCCCGTTTTTCATAGAAGCGCAGGGTATCGCGGCTCAAGCCCGTCGCCTGCGCCATCTCGCCGATCTGCATCGAAATATTCCTTCATAAAATGCTTGACCATGGAGTGTACTCCAGCCTTGAGAATGGATGCTTTCCATACACAGGAGTTGCCATGTTGTCCGTTTCCGCCTTCCGCCGCGTGGTGCGCGCCAGCGCCATTTATGACGTGCTCATGATTGCCCCGTTTACCACGCCGTGGACGTTTTTGCTGCTGCGCGAGCACTTGAACGCCATCAACCTGGCCCTGGGCGGCGCGCCACTGCCAGTGTTCGAACCCTTGCATTTGCTCATCAGCAGCTTGCTGGGCAGCGTGGTGATGGTCTGGTCGGTGCTGCGCATGCTCGATCCGCAGCCGCGCTTCGGCCGCTATGACGCGGTGGCCCGCTACCTGTTTTCCACGTGGATGGCGTGGGCCTTGCTCATGACGGGCCAACCCCTGCTGTGGCTGTTCCTCGTGCCGGAACTGGCCTGGGGCCTCGCGCAAAGCCTGCCGGTGCGCCGCAGCGAGGGTGGGCCGGAAGGGGGCGCGCGCGAATCGCTGTTGAGATGACGATAACGAAATGCAATAATGGCCGTGCTCGCAGTGCAACAATGACTGCAATGAACGACTATTAAGGGAATGACTATGCAGCAGGATGCCGCAGGAAAAAACATGGCGTTGCTCGATCCGGTGGTGGCGCCGCGTATCGCGGTGACGCGCCTGGTGACGGGCCTGCTGCAAGGCTTGCTGCTGTACTGGCTGTACAGCACGGCGCAAGACAAGGTGTGGCCCGCCACGGAAGCCTACCTGCTGGGCCCGTTGATGCTGATCAGCTTGCTGCTGCCCATCCTGCTGGTGTCCAGCCTGGGCCACATGTCCCTCAAGCGCATCGCCCTGTGGATGGCCGGCGCGGCCGTCGTGCTGGCCGTGCTGGCCTGGCACGACGTGGCGCGTGGCGCCGAGCACGTGATTTGGGGCAACTACAAGCCGGGCGCGCCGCTGCGCGTGATTTCGGCCCAGCTGTTCGGTTTTTGCGTGGTGGGGTTTTATATCGCCCACGCGCTGGTGCTGGCCAGCGCCCAGGATGGCCAGCGCATCGCCCGCTACCCGACCTACTTTGAAATCGCCTGGAAGCTGGGCATTCAGTTGCTGTTTTCCCTGCTGTTCGTGCTGGGTCTGTGGCTGGTGCTGTGGCTGGGCGGGCAATTGTTCCTGCTGATTAAGCTCAGTTTCCTGAAAAAACTGCTGGGCCAGGCCTGGTTCGTGATTCCCGTCATCTGCTTCGCGTTTTCGTTTGCCATCCACATCACGGACGTGCGCCCATCCATCGTGCGCGGCATCCGCACCTTGCTGCTGGTGCTGCTGTCGTGGCTGATGCCGATCGCCGCCGTGCTCGTCTCCGGTTTCCTGCTGACCTTGCCTTTCATCGGCTTCGAGCGCCTGTGGGCCACGCGCCATGCGGCGTCCGTGCTGCTGGGCATGGCCGGCGTGCTGGTGGTGCTGATCAATGCCGCCTTCCAGAACGGCGAAGTGGGCCATGGCGTGGCGCGCGGCATCCGCCTGGGCACGCGCCTGGCTTGCCTGCTGCTGCCGTGGGTGGTGGGCATCGCCATCTACGCGCTGACCTTGCGCGTGATGTCGCACGGCTGGACGTCCGACCGCCTGATCGCGGCCGCCTGCCTGCTGGTCGCCACCTGCTACGCCGCCGGCTATGCCTGGGCGGCCAGCAAGTATGGCGACTGGCTGCACCTGATCGCCAACGTCAACGTGGCCACCGCCTTTGTGACCCTGCTGGTGCTGTTTGCCCTGTTTTCGCCGCTGGCGGACCCCGCGCGCATTTCCGTGGCCAGCCAGATGGCGCGCCTGGACAGCGGCAAGGTGGGCGTGGACAAGTTCGATTTCGAATACCTGCGCTTCCAGGGTGCCCGCTATGGCCAGGCGGCCCTGCAGGAATTGACGAAACGCACGACGGGCCCGGATGCGGCCATCGTGCGGGCGCGCGCCGACGCCATGCTCAAGCGCCAGAATCGCCTCGACGAGACGGGCGCGCTGAGCGACGTGTCGATCAACCTGACCCTGCGTCCGGCGACGGCGAAGCTGCCGGACAGTTTCCTGCGCCAGGACTGGACGCAAGTGGGTCCCGCCTGGCGCCTGCCCGCCTGCTTGAAGCGGGCAGGGCCGCAGTGCGACGCCTACCTGCTCGATTTCGATGGCGACGGTAAGCAGGACGTGTTGCTGATCAGCAATGATCCGCGCGCCTCGTCGGTGTTGCTGGCGGAAAAAGAAGACGGCAGCTGGACGGCGCGCGGGCAAATCCCCACCGATGCCCTGCGCTGCAAGCCCCTGCGCGAGAAGCTGCAAGCGGGCCAGTTCCAGCTGGTGCCGCCGAAGGTACGCGAGCTGGAAGTGGACGGCCAGCGCGTGCCGATGACCTTGTATACACCGGAGGACGAGGTCAGCTGCCCGGATGAAACGGCGCCGGCCCCGTAGATGGCAGGAGGAGGGCGCGCAGCGGGGCTTGCAGCGCGGGATGGAACCGCCAGCGTGCCCTGAAGGCAGCAACGTGGTGCACTGAATCATTCCGACGGTCCCGTATCGGCGGAAGTTGCGAATGACGATAGCCGGCCGGAGGCTGCCACTGAAGCGTTGAATCTGACAGCGCTGGCCGAAGCGCCCTTCTGGCGAGAACAGATCGGACGGAAGCGGAGGTTGTCTGCTTCCCTCATCGAAGTGATTTGATTTTTCTACAATATGTTGCGCAATATATTGTATGATTGGATTTCACCGAGGGGAGGGAACATCAGAATGCGTTATCACTTATGTCTGCTTCAAGCGCTGTCGGCGCTGTCCATCCTGTGCGCACCGGGCGCCTTTGCCGGGGAGCCTGGCCTTTCGCGCAATGAAAAGAGCGAGATCATCGCCTCCCTCAATAGCACCTTGAATGCAAACTACGCGTTTCCGGACATCGCCAGAAAAATTGCGCCGGTGCTTCAGGAGCATCTGAGCAAGGGCGATTATGACTCGGCGACGACGCAGGCAGCGTTTGCGAGCAAGCTGACGGACGATCTCGTCAAAGTCAGCGGCGACCTGCATTTCTTCGTGGGCGCCGACCCAGCATGGATCGCGGAATTCAAGGCAAAGGCCGACCCGACGCTCAAGGCCAAGATACGCAAAGAAGAATTGAGCAGGCTGGAAGAGACCAATTTCGGTTTCGACGAGGTCGCTCGCCTGAAGGGAAATATCGGCTATCTACGCTTCAGCTATTTTGCCGATCCGGAACTTGCCCATGATACGGCGGCGTCCGTTATGCGCTTCGTCGGCAATACGGACGCCCTCATCATCGATTTGCGCTATAACAATGGCGGGCATCTGGAAATGGCGCAGTTTCTGGCGAGCTATTTCTTCTCCAGCGAGAAAGACCAGCTGCTCTTCGACTATTACTATAATGAGGATGGCAAACGTATCCAGCGCGGGCAATGGGTGTTGCCGGGCTTGCCGGGCAAGCGCATGGTGGACAAGCCCGTCTATATCCTGACCGGCTCCACGTCGTTTTCCTCCGCAGAATGGTTTTCCTATGCGATGAAGAAGCTCGGACGAGCGACGCTGATCGGGGAGCGCACCGCCGGTGGTGCGCATCCGGTGGCACGCAAGCCGCTCAACGACGATTTTTTCGTGCAAGTGCCGATCGGCCAGATCCAGGATCCCGTGGAGCATGGCGATTTCGAAGGAACCGGCGTGCAACCCGATATCCCAAGCCCGTCCATCCGCGCGCTGCCTCTGGCGCACAAGCTGGCGCTTGAACATCTGGCGAAGACCGATGAGGCCAGGCGAACCGAACTTGCCTGGCTGCTCCCCGGCTTGACGGCAGCGATCGAGCGCCCGCATGTCGATGCCGGGCTGTTGACGCAAGCCGCCGGAAAATATGAAGGCCGCCAGATTGTCCTGGACAAGGGCGCACTCTACATTATCTGGCGCGACCGGTTTCGCGTCGCGCTGGAGCCGATCGGTCCCGACCTGTTCGCGGTGGAAGGCGTGTCGGATTTTCGATACCGCTTGAATGTTTCGCGCGGGAAAGTGACGACGCTGGAACGCGTGAACCAGGACGGCAGCATCCAGAGGTACAAGCGCCTTGACTGAGAAGACACCTCACCCGGCCGCGATCGATGACGCCGTGTTTCTCGGCCGCGCCGTCGAACGGCTGAGCGTCCTGATCGCTGAGCAATCCAAGACCGTCTTCGACACGATGGGGATCGTCATCCCGGTTCGTTCGTGTTCGCTGATGACTGTTCTGGCAACGCTCGGCACGGCTTCCGCCTCGGACCTGGCGCGCGAACTCGGACATTCGCACCAGCTGGTCATGCAAAAGATACCCAAGCTGCTCCGCCTGGGCCTGATACAGCATCGGAACGATGACAATGATGCCCGGCGCCGGGTATTCATGCCCACTGATGAGGGTTTGTCGCAGCTTGCGAAATTCGGGCAGTGCACGGTGCTGATACGGGCGGCCTACGCCGGCTTGTTTGCCGAGGTGGGGGACGTGAGGCAATTCGTGGATCGGGCCACCGATGCGCTCCACGCGAAGCCGCTGGACAAACGCATCGATTCCCCGGGCTGACGGAGACGGTGTCCGCTTCAGGCCGCGAACAGAGCTTTCCGCATGCTTGTCCGGGCGGGGGCCGCTGTAGCAGTCGTTCGACTGATACAGCATGTGCTTGTATCCGTCGCCTTGTGCCTTGTCCCTGGCGTGCCGCGCTTCTAGACTGGGGCCTTCTCCACGCTGCGACTGCCTGCCATGACCGAACTCTTGCCCCTGATGAGCTATTGCTTTGTGATGTCCGCCACGCCCGGACCGAACAACGTCATGCTGGCCACCACCGGCGCCAATTTCGGCTATCGCGGTGCGCTACCGGTAATCCTCGGCATCCAGGCCGGCATCTTCGTGCAGACCGTGCTCATGTGCGTGGGGCTGGGCAGCGTGTTCGTCGCGTACCCGATGGCGCAGCAGGTGCTGCGGATCGCGGGTGCGCTGTACCTGATATTCCTGGCCTGGAAGCTGGCCGGCGCCTCGGTGGCGGGAAGCAGCGCGCCGAAGGCCGTGTCGTTTGCGCAGGCGGCGCTGTTTCAGGCGCTGAACCCCAAGAGCTGGCTCAAGGCGATCACCATGGCGTCCGTCTTCATGCCTGCGCAGGGCAACATGCTCGCCAGCGCGCTGCTGGTGTCCGTGACCGGCACCGTGGTGGGCACGCCGTGCAACGCCATGTGGGCGCTGTTCGGCGTCTCGATCCGCGGCGTGCTGAAAGCGCCCCGCAACCAGCGCATATTCAATCTGGCGATGGGGGCCGTCCTGCTGGTCCTCGCCGTGCTGTTTTTGCGCTAGACTGCCACCCATGTTCGCCATCGACCGCTCCTCGCCCATTGCCCTGTTCCAGCAGATCGAGGCCGCATTGCGCCAGCAGATCGCGCAACGCGTCCTGCCCGGAGGGACCAGGCTGCCGTCGATCCGCCAGCTTGCCACGCAGCTCGCGGTGAGCACCAACACCGTGGTGGTGGCGTACGACAGGCTGGTGGCCGCAGGCGTCATCGATACGCACGGCACGACGGGCTTCTTCGTCTGCACGCCAGCTGACGCCGGCAGCGCCATTCCCGACGAGGTGGCGCTGGAAGCGGGCCAGGAGCAGGAGCCGGTGTGGCTGAGCCAGCAAGTGAACGACCAGCGTCCGGGCGTGATATTGGCCAGCAGCGGCGCCTTGCCGCCCACCTGGCTGCAGGATGCGCTGCCGGCGGCCGCCGTGCAGCGCGGTCTGGCGCGCAGCGCGGCCGGCATGGCCTCGCGCTGTCCGCCGCAAGGGCTGGCCGAGCTGCGCGAGCAGATCGCGCTGCTGTTGCGCGGCATCGGCGTCGCCGCGGACGCCAGCCACATCCTCACCACGTTCGGCGGCACCCATGCAATCGATTTGATCTGCCGCACGTTTTTGCAGCCCGGCGATACGGTGCTGGTGGAAGACCCCGGATATTTCCTGATGTTCGGCAGGCTGCGCCAGGACGGCGTGCGCCTGGTGCCCATCAGGCGCCGCCCCGATGGCCTCGACCTGGACGAGCTGGAAGCGGCCTGCCGCGCGCACCGTCCGCGCCTGCTGTTCGTGCAGACGGCCTTGCACAACCCCACCGGGTGGAGCAGCAGCGCCGCCAACTTGCACAAGGTGCTGATCATGGCGCAGCAGCATGGCTTCCTGATCGCCGAAGACGACGTGCACGGCCATTTTCAGCCGGGCCACAGCACGCGGCTGGCATCGCTGTCCGGACTGGACGGCGTGATCTACTACTCCAGCCTGTGCAAGGCGCTGAGCCCGGCCCTGCGCATGGGCTACCTGGCCGCGGCGCCCGCGCTGCTCAAGCTGCTGATGCGCACCAAGATCCACGCCATCATGACTTTGCCTGCGCTGAACGAATACGTTTTGCTGGAAGTGCTCAAGGCCGGCAACCTGCGCAAGCACCTGGAGCGGCTGCAACGCAAGATCATGGTGGCGCGCAACGCCAGCACGCGGCAATTGAGCGCGGCCGGCGTGCTGTTCGAGCAGCCCGGCGACGCCGGCATTTTCCTGTGGGGCAGCATGCCCGAAGGGCTGGACGTGGACTTGCTGGTGCAGGACGCCTACCGCAACAAGATCCTGCTGATGCGCGGCGCCGCGTTCTCGGCCAACGACACGCCCGACCAGCACATCCGCTTCAACGTCGCCTTCAGCCAGCATCCCCGCGTGAGCGCCTACCTTGAAGAGCGCCTGCGCGCGGTGGCTGGCGCACGCTCAAGCCTGGCCCGCGCCAGCGGTGCCGCCAGCCTCGGGAGCAAGTCCTGAGCATGGTCTGCGCCTTTCCTTGTCATTTGTTGATATTCTGGAGGGGTTCTTTTTTCGCCAGCGTGTCAATTTGGTGTGCCGCCACCCGTCGCCGGGACGGCGCACCGGTTGTCCATTCCACTTTCACCAGGGAAATAAGGAAGCGCCATGAACAAACAGATCATCCTCAACCTGCCCGTGAAGGACCTGGAGAAATCCAGGGCCTTCTTTTCCGCCCTCGGCTTTACCTTCAATTCCCGCTTCAGCGGCGAGAACGCGGCCTTCATGAACATCGTCGACGACACCATCCAGGCCATGCTGACGACCGAAGCCTTCTTCCAGTCCCTGATCGGCAAGCCGGTGGCGAAGGCAAAGGAGGCCAATGAAGTGGTCATTTGCCTCAGTTGCGAAAGCCGGGAAGAGGTGGACAGCCTGATCGCCAGGGCCAAGGCCGCCGGTGGCCGCATACCGCATCCGCCGGAAGACCATGGCTTCATGTACGACCAGGGCTTCGAGGATATCGATGGCCACCTGTGGAACCTGGTCTGGACGGCGCCGGAAGCTTGAAGCAAACGGGCCGTATCAGTTTTTCGTGCGCACCTGGCGCACGTGGTTTTCCAGTTCGCTGAACGAGGGGCGTTCCGTGGCGGAAATGACCTTGCGGCCGAATTCCACGGCCAGCGCCGGCGCGTAGCCGTTCAGGCTGGCCAGCAGGGTCACTTTCACGCACTGGTACATCTTTGCCGTTTCATGGTGCTTGCGGCGCAGCAAGCTGGCCAGCGGCGCGATGAAGCCGTAGGCCAGCAAGATGCCGATGAAGGTGCCCACCAGCGCCTGCGCAATCAGCACGCCCAGCTCGGCCGGCGGCAAGCCGACGGACGCCATCGTGTGCACCACGCCCATCACGGCGGCCACGATGCCGAAGGCGGGCATGGCGTCGGCCAGCTGCGAAATCGTCTGGATCGGCATTTCCGCATCTTCATGGTGCGTCTCGATCTCGTTATCCATCAGGTTTTCGATCTGATAAGCATCCATATTGCCCGACACCATCAGGCGCAGATAATCGGTAATGAATTCCAGGATGTGCTCGTCACCGAGCGTGTACGGGTATTTCACGAAGATGGGGCTGCGGTACGGGTCGTCGATATCGTCCTCGACCGACATCAAGCCTTCCTTGCGGATCTTGCTGAGAATTTCATACATCAGCCCCATCAGTTCCATATAGCGCGCCTTCGTGTATTGCGAGCCGTGGAACAGGGTGGGGATGGCCGCGAACGTGGCGCGGATGGCCTTGGCGTCGTTGCCGACAAAGAAGGTGCCCAGCGCCGCGCCGCCGATCATCAGCAGTTCCAGCGGCTGGAACAGGGCCGCCAAATGGCCGCCCTGCATGGCGAAGCCGCCGAAGACGGAAAACAGCACGACGAGAAATCCGAGTATGACTAGCAAAACCTACTCCTTCATAATATTGCCATATCGCAATATTGTAGTGTAACCCGATTTGCCAGCAGTAGCCGCGTCCGGCTGCAGCTGCTGGATGAGAAAATTGATAAAAGCGCGCACTTTGGCGGGCAATTGGTGGCGGCTCGGATAATAGGCGTACAGGTCGGCCGGCGCCAGCGCGTAATCGTCCAGCACTACGCGCAGGCGGCCGCTGTCGAGGTAGCGGGCCAGGTCCCATTCCGAGCGCAGCAGGATGCCGTGCCCGTCCAGGGCCCAGCCCAGCACCACATCGCCATCGTTGCTGGCCACCGTGCCGCGCACCTTCACCGTGTGCGTGGCACGCCCTTTGCTCAAGCGCCAGATGCCGTAGGCGTCATCGTTTTGCCGGTGCACGATGCAGCGGTGCTGCGCCAGCTCGTCCGGGGTGTGCGGCGTGCCGTGCGCCTGCAGGTAGGCGGGCGAGGCGCACAGGAAGCGCCGGTTCGACATGATCTTGCGCGCCGACAAACGCGTGTCGGGCAAGTCGCCGAAGCGGATGCCCAGGTCGTACGCCTGCTCGACCAGGTTGATGGGGCTGTCCGTCAGCTGCAGCTGCACTTCCAGCTGCGGGTGGCGCAGGGCGAATTGCGACAGCAGGGGCGCGATCACCGTGCGGCCGAAACCCAAGGTGGCATTCACGCGCAGCAACCCCTTGGGTTCGGCGCTGCCGCTGGCCAGCGACTCTTCCATGGCGCGGATATCGTCGAGAATCTGCCGCGCCTGCTGCAGATAACTTTCGCCGTCGCCCGTCAGGCTGATGCGCCGCGTGCTGCGGTTCAAGAGGCGCACGCCCAGGCGCTGCTCCATCAGCTGCAGGCGCTTGCTGACGGCGGGCGGCGTGATGCCCAGTTCGCGCGCCGTGGCCGACAGGCTGCCCAGCTTGGCCAGCAGCACAAAGAAGGCCATTTCCGTGGTGGCGTCGTTTTTCATTATTAACTTCAAGTGAAGAATGGTTTAAATTGCTATCGATTATACGATTACGTATCGCGGTTAAGCTGGCGTCACCATTCAAATACTGGAGACCCGCATGAAAATCGTCGAGATCCGCGAAAAGACCATCCCCATCTCTTCCCCCATCCGCAACGCCTACATCGATTTCACCAAGATGACGTTAAGCCTGGTGGCCGTCGTCACGGATGTGATGCGCGACGGCAAGCCCGTCGTTGGCTACGGCTTCAATTCGAATGGCCGCTACGGCCAGGGCATGCTGATGCGCGAGCGCTTCATCCCCCGCATCCTCGACGCCGATCCGGCCAGCCTCGTGACGGATGACGGCGCCAACCTCGACCCCCACAAGGTGTGGGATTGCATGTACACCAATGAAAAGCCGGGGGGCCACGGCGAGCGCTCGGTAGCCATCGGCACCATCGACATGGCCATCTGGGACGCCGTGGCGAAGATCGAGAACAAGCCCCTGTTCCAGCTGCTGGCCGAGCGCCACGGCACGGGCGTGCCGGACAAACAGGTCTTCGTGTATGCGGCCGGCGGCTATTACTACCCGGGTCAGAGCTTGTCCGCCCTGCAGGACGAGATGCGCAACTATATCGACCGCGGCTACACGGTGGTCAAGAAAAAGATCGGCGGCGCCTCGCTCGATGAAGATCTGCGCCGCATCGACGCCATCATGGACGTGCTGCAGGATGGGCAAAAGCTGTGCGTGGATGCCAACGGCCGCTTCGACCTCGACACGTCGATCGCCTATGCCAAGGCGCTGCGCCAGTACGACCTGTTCTGGTATGAAGAGGCGGGCGATCCGCTCGACTTCGAGCTGCAGGCGACCTTGCGCAGCTATTACGACAAGCCGATGGCGACGGGCGAGAATCTGTTTTCCATGCAGGATGCGCGCAACCTGATCCGCTACGGCGGCATGCGCGCCGACCGCGACTGGCTGCAGTTCGACTGCGCCCTCAGCTACGGCCTGGTGGAATACCTGCGCACCCTGGACATGTTGCACCAGCACGGCTGGTCGCGCAGCCGCTGCATCCCGCATGGCGGCCACCAGATGTCCCTGAATATCGCGGCCGGCCTGGGCCTGGGCGGCAATGAATCGTATCCCGATTTATTCCAGCCGTTCGGCGGCTTCCCCGACGGCGTCAGGGTGGAAAACGGCCACATCACCATGCCGGACCTGGTCGGCATCGGCTTCGAGGGCAAGGCGAACCTGTATGCGGAAATGCGCGCGCTGAGCGGGCAATAGGCTCAGGCCGGCGCCTGGCGTTTCATCTGCGCGGCGGGGCTGCTCTTTTCCCAGCGGAACAGCCACATGATGATCAGCTTGGTCGTGGCGCTGACGCAGGCCAGCAGCAGCAAGGGCCAGCCCGTTTCCAGCCCCATGACGCAGGCGAAGAAGATGGTGCTGGCATCCATCGCCAGGATGAACTGGCTCATTTTCAGGGACACGGCGCCCGTCTTGCCCGAGCGCCAGATCAAGCGGATCTGGTGCGCGTAGCCCTGCGCCAGCAGCACGGTGACGGCGACGAGCAGGCCTTGCGAGATTACGCGCTTTTCATCGCTGAAGGTGGGGCCGAAGGCCAGCCCCGCCATGCCCGCGCCCAGCAGCAGTGCGCAGGCCAGCAGCGCATTGCGCGATGTCAAGCTGCGGCGGTCGCGGTGGATTTCATACAGGATGGCCAGCGCGATCAGCGAGGCTACCAGGCGGGGCCAGACGATGTAGTGGTTGAACGGCGTGATCGAGTAGCCGTACACAAAGAACGCGCAATACGCGAGGAAGCTGACGGTGAACTGGTTGATGGACAGGATGTCCGTCGTCTTGCCGGCGCCGATGCCGGCATCGCGCTTGCGCTGCCAGATTTTTTGCAGCTGCGACCACAGCCCGTACAGGCTGACGACGATGAAGAGGGAATTGAGGCTGCCGGCAAGGGTGTACAGGGAAGGGGGCTGCAAGGTATCTCCTGGGAAGGCCAAGGCGCCGCTGCCGTGACAGGCCGCCTTGTCTATACATTTTATTTTGGCAATATGCTCTCATGAAATAAATTGGCAGGCAAGCAATGATTGCGCCGTCGGGGCCTGTTGCCGCGGCACTTGCCTGAACGTACCTGTTCCTGCGCTTGGCCCTATAATTGCGGCATGACTTTCTTATCACATCGTGCCCGCTCCGTGCTGGGCAGTATCGGCAAAATGGCCGTTTCCCTGATTCTCCTGTTGACCGCACTGTGGGGCGCGCTGGCGCTGTGGTACCAGTTGTCCGGCGGCACGGCCGCGCAAGCCATCGGCGCGCTGCTGTGGGGCGGGCTGGGCGTGGCCAGCATCGCGCTGTGGTGGACGCGCGGCGATGCGCGCGTGCTGCTGCCGTATGCGGCCGGTTTTCTCCTGCTGCTCCTGTGGTGGAGCCTCATCACGCCGAAACAGCAGCGCGTGTGGGCCGACGACGTGGCGCGCAACGTCACGGGCACGGTCAAGGGCAGCACCGTTACGCTGGACAATGTGCGCAATTTCGACTGGCGCAGCGACGACGACTACACGGTCAAGTGGGAACAGCGCAGCTACGACCTCGACGAGCTGCGCACGGTGGACACGGCGCTGTCGTACTGGACGGGGCCGTACATCGCGCATACCCTGATTTCGTTCGGCTTTGCGGACGGGCGCTTTTTGACGTTTTCCATCGAAATCCGCAAGGAAAAGGGCGAGAGCTTTTCCGCCATCGGCGGTTTCTTCAAGCATTTCGAGATGAGCCTGATCGCCGCCGACGAGCGCGACATCCTGCGCGTGCGCACGAATGCGCGGGGCGAGGACATGCATCTGTACCGCGTGATGATGCCCAAGGCGGCCATGCGCTCGCTGTTCCTCGCCTACCTGGACGAAGCGCAATCGCTGAAGAACCAGCCGCAGTTCTACAACACCCTGACGGCCAACTGCACCACCATCGTCTTCGAGATGGTGCGCCGCATCGTGCCGGGCCTGCCGCTCGACTACCGGCTGATGGCTTCGGGCTACCTGGACCGCTACCTGTTCGACGTCAAGGGCCTGGTGCCCGGCCAGACCTTCCAGCAGCTGCGCGATGGCGGCCACGTCACGGCGCGCGCGCGGGCGGCCAACGACGACGCGGACTTTTCGCATGCGATCCGCCGCGGCATGCCGGGCTACGATGAAACGGGCCACCCGAAGCTGCAAATGCCCAGGCAGTAATCAACTTGCAGCACAACGTCCAACCAAACCGTAGCGAGCGGAAGGAAGAGGTGGTCGAGAAGCGGAACTGTACTTTAGTACAGTGAGCATCGCAGGCCGCCTATGCCGACGCGCAGTAGGCTTGGTTGGGCGTTATCTGTCATTGCTTTATACTGTCGCTATCCCGACCGGCCGCACATTGCGGCCGGTCTCACTTCATGACTAAATAATAAGAAGGCCCGCTATGCCATTTTCCTCACTGGGTCTGATTCCCGCCCTGGTCCGCGCCGTCGACAAGGCCGGCTATGCCGCGCCGACGGCCATCCAGGCGGCCGCCATTCCCGCCATCCTGCGCGGCAGCGACGTGCTGGGCGCGGCGCAGACGGGTTCCGGCAAGACGGCCGCCTATGCGCTGCCGCTGCTGCAGGCGCTGATGGCGCCCGTTTCCGGCCCGCGCCAGGTGCGCGCGCTGATCCTCGTGCCCACGCGCGAGCTGGCGGCGCAGGTGGGGCAGACGGTGCACGCGCTGGCCAAGCCGCTGCCGATCAAACTGAAGATTTCCGTGCTGTTCGGCGGCGTGTCGATCAATCCGCAGATGATGGACTTGCGCGGCGGCGCCGATGTCGTCGTCGCCACGCCGGGCCGCCTGCTGGACCTGGTGCGCCAGAATGCCGTCAAACTGGGCGGCGTGTCGCTGTTCGTCCTGGATGAAGCCGACCGTTTACTGGACATGGGTTTCAGCGAAGAGATCAACGCCATCCTGGCGCTGCTGCCCAAGCAGCGGCAAAACCTGTTCTTCTCCGCCACCTTCCCCGACAACGTGCAGGCGCTGGCCGACGGCCTGCTCCGGGAACCCGTGCGCATCGAAGTGGCGTCCGAACCGCAGGACAAGCCCGACATCGTGCAGCGCGCCATCACGGTCGACGTGCCGCGCCGCACGCAGCTGCTGCGCTACCTGATCCTGCAGCAGCAGTGGGAGCGCGTGCTGGTGTTCGTCGCCACCAAGTACGCGGCCGAACACGTGGCCGACAAGCTGCAGCGCGCTGGCTTGCACGTGGGCGCCTTCCACGGCGAATTCAGCCAGGGCACGCGCAGCCAGCTGCTGGCCGACTTCAAGGCGTGCCGCTTGCAGGTGCTGGTGGCCACCGACGTGGCCGCGCGCGGCATCGACATCGCCGGCTTGCCGGCCGTCGTCAACTATGACTTGCCCCGTTCGGCCGTCGACTACACGCACCGCATCGGCCGCACGGGCCGCGCCGGCGAAAGCGGCACGGCCATCAGTTTCGTGACGGCCGATACGGAAGCGCATTTCCGCCTGATCGAAAACCGCAACGACTTGCGCATCGTGCGCGAAGTGGTGGCCGGTTTCGAGCCGACGGAATTGCCGACGCCCGTGAATCCCGTCACCGATACGGTCAACGGCGGCGTAAAGGGCGCGCGCAAGAGCAAGAAGGACAAATTGCGCGAAGCCGCGGCCCTGGCGGCGAAGGCGGCCGAAGGCAATTAAATCCACCTTATGTGCGCTAGCCGCTTGAACGGCCACGTTTCCCGGACTAAGATTGTGTTTCTATAAAGCAAGGGGACGGAAATGCACGGGATCATGATCAAACGGGCGGCCGCTGCCGCCTGCCTCGCGGCGCTGGCCGCTTGCGCCGGCACGGGCGGCAACCATGGCACGTCCGGCATGCAGATGCCGGGCAAGACGCCGGCCGATGCCGCCGTGGCCGCCACCTGGTACAACCCGCCCAGCGAATTTCCCGGTATTTGCCTGACCCAGTTCAAGGATGGCAGCCTGCGTTTCGACGGCGGTTTCGCCTTCTTTAACCCGGGCCGCTGGGCCTATGATGGGGCCACGTCCGAACTGCGTTTGCAGCTGGCGCCGACCCCATCGCTGGAACTGGCGCACGCGCAAACGGTGCTGCACCAGAACCTGCTGAGAGTCGAGGCGGCCAGGAACACGCTGGTGTACGCCGTGAAGGCCGATACGCAAGCCATCGGCCTGGGCGGCTTTGTGTTTTACCGCGACACGCCGTGTCCGGCACGGCGCGGATAAGTGCCGGATAAATGCCGGATAAGTGCCATAGAGGAATATTTAGTCGTATAATTTCAAGGCAGGCTGACTGCCGCGCAAGACTCTCCTGCGCGGCAGATTCCCCCCTCCAGGCAAGCTCCGATATCGCCGCGGCGATGAGAGGATGGTCCGATGGATGTGCACGATGAGCATGGTATGCCAGGGACTGTGGCCGCGGACGCCGTGGCGCCGCCGCGCACCTTGCTGCTGGTCGATGACGAGCCGAATATCCTCGCTTCCCTGAAGCGCCTGCTGCGGCGCGACGGTTACCATATTTTGACGGCCGCCAGCGGCCAGGAAGGGCTGGAAGTGCTGGCCAGCCATGCCGTCGACGTCATCGTGTCGGACCAGCGCATGCCCGGCATGCTGGGCGCCGACTTCCTGCGCAAGGCCAAGCTGCTGTGTCCACAGACCATCCGCATCATGCTGTCGGGATATACCGAGCTGCAAGCCGTCACGGACGCCGTCAACGAGGGCGCCATCTTCAAGTTTCTTACCAAGCCCTGGGAAGACCATCAGCTGCGCGAGCATATCGCCGAAGCGTTTCGCCTGAAGGGCATCGACGACGACAATGTGCGCCTGAATGCGCAGCTGCGCGACGTCAACCAGGCGCTGGCCGCGGCCAATGCCGCCATGCAGGCGCTGGTGTGCCAGCAGCAGCACCAGATCAGCCGCGATGAAGTCAGCCTGGGCATCGCGCGCGAAGTGCTGCAATTCCTGCCGCTGCCCGTGATCGGGCTCGACGAGGACGGCATGATCGCCTTCATCAACGGGGCGGCCGCCAGCCTGTTCGAACGGGGCGCGGCCTTGCTGGGCAACGAGGCGGCGATCGTCCTGCCGCAGCTGTTCGACGGGCAGGGCACGCCCCGCCTGGCCGCCATCGATGGCCAGCCGTATGTCGTGGCCGTCCATCCGATGGGCCTGCATTCGCGCTCGCGCGGCAGCCTGGTCACCCTGAGTCGTCATGGAGCGGGTACATGAGTACATGCGGACGCGAGATTTCCATGGAGCAGGCGCAGGAAGGCATGGTGCTGGCGCAAGCCTTGAACGACGCCAGCGGCGCCGTGCTGCTGGCCCAGGGCGCCACGTTGACGGCGGCGAACTTGACGGCCTTGCGCAGGCGCAATGTGGAGCGCTGCCACGTCGTCATGGACGAGGAGCCGGACCCCGCCGCGCAGGCGCATGCCGAGCAGGAACGGGCGCGCCGCCTGGAACGGCTGGCCGTGCTGTTCCGCGCCACGCCGCCCGACTCCGCGGGGGCGGAACTGCTGGCGCTGCTGCAGCGCTACCGGCAAGGGGGCGCGGCATGACACGCCTCAGTTTTGAACACATCATCCGCCAGATCCAGGAACTGCCCTCGCTGCCGGTGGTGGTGCTGGAACTGCTGTCGAGTATGGACCAGGACGACACGGACGTGCATGTGCTGGCGCAAAAGATCGAACTGGACCAGGCCCTGGCGGCAAAGACTTTGCGCATCGCCAACTCCTCGTTCTACGGCATGCAATCGAAGGTCACCAGCATTCCGCAAGCCGTTTCCGTGCTGGGCTTTCACAGCATCCGCACCGTCGTCACGGCCTGCGCCCTGACGGGCAGCTTCGCGCCCGTCAGCGGCGGCTTCGATTTCCAGGCGTTCTGGCGCCACTCGCTGGCCACGGCCATCGCCGCGCGCCTGCTGGCGCCGCACTTGCGCGTCAATCCGGAAACGGCGTTCACGGCGGGACTGCTGCACGACCTGGGCACCCTGGTGCTGGTGACGCGCTTCCCGGCCGAGCACGCGCTCGTGCGCAGCCACCGCCAGGCGCAGGATTGCCAGATGGCCGAGGCGGAACTGGCCGTCATCGGCATCGATCACGCGCAGGTGGGCAGCGCCCTGGCCGCTTACTGGAAGTTTCCCGCCGCGATACAACAGGCGGTGGCCGACCACCACGCCATCGAGCGCCTGGACGCGGGCGGTTTGCCGCTGGCCGTGCACCTGGCCAATGCCGTCGCCCTGGCGCTCGACCTGGCCGGCGTCGACGATGCGCTGGTGCCGCCCCTGTCGCCCACGGGCTGGCGCAGCGTCGCCCTGGACGAGCCGGCCTGGCTGGCGCTGCTGCGGCAAACGGAACACACCTTCGATGAAATGTCGCGGATCATGCTGGCATGAACAGGACAGAGGCCATGGACACAGAAGCAGGGCAGGCACTGCCGGCCAAGCCGGAACGCCGCAAGACCGATTCCATCGCGCTGTCGGCGTTTTTCGACGGCCATCCCGTGGCCACGTTCGCCATCGACACGGACCACGTGATCACGCACTGGAACAGCGCCTGCGAACAGTTGACGGGCTTCACGGCCGCCGAGATGGTCGGCACGCGCGACCACTGGAAGGCGTTTTATCCGCAGCCGCGCGCTTGCCTGGCCGACTTGCTGGTGGCCGACGATATCGCATTCGGCGAAAATGAACTCTATCTTGGCAAGCTGAAGCGCTCTTCCGTGATCCCCGGCGCCTTTGAGGCCGAGGATTTCTTTGCCGATATCGGCCCCGACGGCCATTGGCTGCATTTCACGGCGGCGCCCCTGCGCGACCGCCAGGGCTGCCTGGTGGGCGCCATCGAAACCCTGCGCGACGTCAGCGAGCGGCGCCTGGCGGAACTGGCGCTGCGCAAGGCGCACGACAACCTGGAACACCTGGTGGCCAAGCGCACGGCCCAGCTGGCTGCAATGAACGAGCGCCTGGCCGACGATATCCGCCAGCGCCAGATCGCCGATCTGGAGTTGCGCGAGCGCAACCTGGCCCTGACGGAATTGAACAGCAAGCTGTCGCTGGCCCAGCAAAAGCTGCTGCAGTCGGAAAAGCTGGCGTCGATCGGCCAGCTGGCCGCCGGCGTGGCGCACGAGATCAACAATCCCATCGGCTATGTGTTTTCCAACGTCGGCACGCTGGAAGGCTACCTGGACGACCTGTTTTCCATGCTCGACGCCTATGAGGAAGCGGAACCGGCCGTCGCCGACCCCGTGGTGGCGGCGCGCCTGCGGGCGCTGCGCGAACAGATCGACCTGGATTTCCTGCGCACCGACATACCGATGCTGATGGGCGAATCGAAGGAAGGCATTGCGCGCGTGCGCCGCATCGTGCAGGACTTGAAGGACTTTTCGCGCACCGACGCGCACCAGGAGTGGGTCTGGGCCGACTTGCGCCAGGGCATCGATACCACGCTCAATATCGTGAACAACGAGGTCAAGTACAAGGCCGACGTGGTGCGCGAATATGCCGACATTCCCGATATCGAATGCCAGCCTTCCGAGCTGAACCAGGTGATCATGAACCTGGTCGTCAACGGGGCCCACGCCATGGGCGAGGCGCGCGGACGCATCACCCTGCGCACGGGCAGCGACAACGCCACGGAAGTGTGGATCGAGGTCGAGGACACGGGCGGCGGCATCGCGCCCGAACACCTGTCGCGCATCTTCGACCCCTTCTTCACCACCAAGGCCGTCGGCAAGGGCACGGGGCTGGGCCTGTCGCTGGCCTATACGACGGTGCAGAAACACCACGGCCGCATCGACGTGCGCAGCGTCATCGGCCGCGGCACCACCTTCCGCATCACCTTGCCCGTGCGCCAGGCGCAGGCCGTCGCACCATGACCGAACAGGACAGCATGAGCACCAGCACCAGTACCAGCACCGCGCCGCCCACCATCCTGTGCGTCGACGACGAACCGAATATCCTGTCGTCGCTGCGCCGCCTGTTCCGCCCGCACGGCTACCGCGTGCTGACGGCCGAGAGCGGCGCGGCCGGCCTGGCCCTGCTGGATAACGAGACGGTGGACCTGGTCATCTCCGACATGCGCATGCCGCACATGGATGGCGCGCAATTCCTGGCCCAGGTGCGCCGGCGCTGGCCCGGCACCATGCGCTTGCTGCTGACCGGCTATGCCGACATCCAGTCCATCCTCGACGCAATCAACCAGGGCGAGATCTACCGCTACGTGACCAAGCCGTGGGACGAGAACGATATCGTGCTGGTGGTGCGCCATGCGCTGGAACGGCGCGCGCTGGAAGAGGAAAAACGGCGCCTGGAAGCGCTGACGGCCAGCCAGAACGTGGAGCTGCAGGTGCTCAACGCCAGCCTGGAAGCGAAGGTGGCCACGCGCACGCAGCAGCTGAAACTGTCGCACGACGAGGTGCAGGCGGCCAACGAGCGCCTGAAGGCCACGTTCGTGACGACCATCAAGGTGTTTTCCAACCTGATCGAGATGCGCGGCGGCAAGCTGGCCGGCCATGCGCGGCGGGTGGCGGAGCTGTCGCGCAAGCTGGCGCAGGCGCTGGGCCTGGAAGGGCAGGAGGCGCGCGACGTGTTCATCGCGGCCCTGCTCAAGGATATCGGCAAGCTCAGCTTGAGCGACGACGTGCTGGAATTGCCTGCCAGCGCCTGGACGGGAGATCAACTGGCCGCGTTCCGCAAGCATCCGCTGCGCGCCGAACAGCTGCTGATGGCGCTGGAGGAATTGCGCGCCGTCTCCGTGATCCTGCGCTCGCAGCTCGAGCGCTTCGACGGCGGCGGCTTTCCCGATGGCCTGGTGGGCCTGGCCATTCCACTGGGCGCGCGCATCCTGGCGCTGGCGTCCGACTACGACGGCTTGCAGATCGGCGCCATGGTGCAGCGCAGCCTGCGCGCCGAGGAAGCCCGCAGCCTGATCTACGACAGCGTCGGCAAGCGCTACGACCCGGCCGTGGTGGCCGCTTTCCGCGGCATCATGGAAGAGACGGAACCGCCGGCGCGCGACCTGACGGTGCTGTCGGGCCAGCTGGAGCCGGGCATGGTGCTGTCGCGCGACCTGATCAGCCGCGACGGCCTGATGCTGCTGGCGGCCGAACACGTGCTGACGGCCCGCGTGATCAGCCAACTGCTCGACTTCGAAAGCAAGAATGGCGGGCGCCTGAGCATCCGCGTGTACGCGCCGCCGAAAGACGCCTAGGCGTTCGTTGCGCCCGGCGGCTGCAGCGGCAGGTGCACGGTAAAGCGCGTGCCGCGGCCCACTTCCGAGGCCACGTCGATGCGCCCGCCGTGCTTGTTGACGATGCCGTACGACAGCGACAGGCCCAGGCCCGTGCCGCTGCCCACGGCCTTGGTGGTGAAGAACGGCTCGAAGATGCGGTTCAGGTGCTCGGGCGCGATGCCGGCGCCCGTGTCGCCGATCTCCACCCATACCCAGTCGTCCGCATGACCGGTGCGGATGCTGATCACGCCGTCGCTGCCGATGGCCTGGCCCGCGTTGACGAGCAGGTTCATGAAGACCTGGTTCAGCTGCGAGGCCAGGCACAGTATCGGCGGCAGCTCGCCATAGTGTTTCTCGATGCGCGCCTTGTATTTCAATTCGTTGGCGACGATATTCAGGGTGCTGTCCAGGCCCGCATGCAGGCTGGCCACTTGCCAGTCCGTCTCGCCCACGTGGGAAAAATCCTTCAGCGCCTGCACGATGTCGCGCACGCGTTTGAGGCCATCCATCGATTCGCGCACCAGGTCGCCGATGTCGTCCTGCAGGAAGGCCAGGTCGGCCTGCGCGCGCACCTGGGCTACTTTGTCGGCCAGGGCCGGGCCATCGAGCGGCTCGCGCATCGCCGCCTCATACCGGGCGATGACGTCGAACAGGGTGCCGACATAGCCTTGCAGCGAACTCATGTTTGAGTTGACGAAGCCGATCGGGTTATTGATTTCATGCGCGATGCCGGCCGCCAGCTGGCCGATGGACGCCATCTTTTCCGATTGCAGCAACTGGTCGTGCGCTTCCTGCAGCTTGCTGATCAGTAGTTGCTGCTCTTCGCCGCGCGCCTGCAGCATCGCTTCCATGCGCTTGCGTTCCGTGATATCCGTCAGCGAGCCGATCACCTCGAACGGCACGCCGTGCTCGTCGCGCACGAGGCGCAGGCTGTCGTGCATCCACAGATAGCTGCCGTCGCGCACGCGAAAACGGTATTCATAGGCGCGCGCGCCTTCGACGAAGATCTGCGCCAGGCTGGAAAAGATGCCGGGCGCATCGTCAGGGTGGATGTGGTCGAACCAGAAATTGGGGTCGGCCACCATTTCCTCGGGCTGGTAGCCCAGCACGTTCAAGGCATTGTTGCTGACAAAGGTCATCTTGAAGTCGCCGCTGGGCACGGTGCAATAGATGATGGAGGGGGTATTGTCGAGCAGGTATTGCAGGCGCACGGCCGTGGCGGCCGAGGCGTCATCGCCAGGCGCCGACCCGGCATGCCGGCCGGTATCGGGAGTGGAAAGGTCGAAATCCTCGAACTGCATCGTCACACCTCGCTGCCTGCACGGCCTTGATGTCATCCCCGCTCGATTATGCCTGATTCTGCCTGCCCTGGGCCGCCAGCGGCGCGCTCAGGGGGCCAGCGGCTGCTCGACGATCGCCATGCGCCGCGCGATGCGCTGCGCCGCCTGCGTATCGCCCGCCTGTTCGGCGCGCAGGCGCTGCACGCCCAGCCACGCCAGCAGCGGACGGCGCCAGCCTTGGTCCGAGGCCGTGGCGACGGCCGTATCGAGCAGCTCCGGCGTGGCGCGGCTGGCGCGCAGCAGCACGCCGGCCGCCACCAGCTGCGACAGCGGGTCCTTGATGGCGGCCACGGCGCTGGCGGCGGCCGTGTCCGAGCCGGCGCCGGCGGCCGCCCGCTGCGCTTCCGGCAGCAGGGCGATGTCGGCCGTTTGCGCCTTGCCGGCCAGCCAGGCCGCATACGCGCGGTCGGCGGCCGTCGCGTCGGCTTGCAGGGCGTCAAAGCCGGCGCAGTCCTCGAAGGCCAGGCTGGCCACACGCGTGGCGCAGCGCAGCAGTTCGATGCGCGCCACGAGTTCGAGCTTGCCCGTGCCGGCCACCTGGCTGCGGGCGCGCCGGAATTCCGTCTGTTCGACGAGGGCGTTGCCAGTCAGGTAAGCTGCTTGAAACCGTTCGACGGAACTTTGCGCATTCATTTTCCAGTCCGGCACGGGCGGGCCGCTGGAGCAGGCGGCCAGCGCGGCGGACAACAGCACGGCCAGGGCAGGCCGGAGCGGATTGATATTTATCATGGCAGTTTGATCTCCGGATTGCGCTTGAATGGCCATTTGCGGTTGATTTCATTGACCAGCTGCTCGACCTTGCGCAGATTGCTTTCCACGTCGGCGCGCAGCGGACCCAGGTCGGCCGTGGCCGCCTTGGCGTTGGCGCCCACGGCTTGCGCCTCGACCAGCACGGCGTCGACTTTTTTCAGGCTGTTGCGCGTGTCGGCCAGCAGGGCGTTCAGCTGCACGATGGTTGCCTGCGCATCCGTCATGACGCCCTTGTCGCCGAAGACGCGCGTATCGGCATTGGCCACCAGGCCATCCGTGCGGCGCGCCAGCTGGTCGGCCGTGACCAGCAGGGCGTTGGCCCGCTCGATCAGCAGGCGCGACTGCTTGTCGTCGCCCGTCAGCAAGCCCATGGCCCCGCCCGGACCGCTCAGCTTGCCCGTCACGGCCTGCACGTTGCGCATGGTGCCGTCGAGCGCGGAATCGCTGCCCGTCAGGTTGCCCAGGTTGTTCAGCAAGTCCTTGGCGGCGGCCAGCAGGCGGGGAATTTCCGCCGCCATGTCGCCCACCAGCAAGTCGCGCGTGGCGTCGTCGGGCAGCGGCGGGTCCGTCAGGATGCCGCTGTAGGCGCGCAATTTGGCGCCGCCCACGATGCCCCGTTCCAGGGTGAAGATGGAGCTGGTGCGCAGCCAGTGCGCATCTTTGCGCGGCACGTCGATGATGACGCGGGCGCGCCCGTCCGGCGCCAGCTCGATGCGCTGCACGCGGCCGATGGGAAAGCCGGAAAAGGTCAGGTCGGCGCCCACGCCGACGCCGTCCGAATCGTCGGCCGTCAGCACCAGCGTCTGCGTCGCTTCGAAGGCGCCGCGCGCATACATCAGGTAGACGACGGAGCCGACCACCAGCACGAACATGAAGACGAGCAAAATGGCCGCCTTCAGTTCCGCGTGGCGCACGGGCGGCGGGGCGGGCAGGACGGCATCTTGCGCGACACCGGCGGGCGCCGTCACGTCGACCTGGTCGGGATTTTGGGGTTGGCTCATGGCTTCTGGCTCTCGTTTGGGTGGTTCGGGGATGGCTGGCGGCGGCGGGCGGGGCATCAGTAGTAATTGCCCATCAGCGAAGCCACTTCGACCAGCAGGATGACGGAAAACAGGCGCAGCATTTCAGACAGGCCATGCGCGGCCCACAGGCGGTTGCGCCGGCCGTGCGGCTCGTCCGGATAGTAGGACGAGGCCAGCGGGATCAGGGCCACGGCAAAGCTGAAGAAGATGACCTTGAGCATCAGGATCAGGGCCACGGCGGGATTGAAGATCTGCCCCACCACGCGCGTATAGCCCTGCAGCGCCCACGGCGTAAAACCGTAGATGGTGATGTAGGCGAGGATCAGCGAAGTGACGCAGCTGACGATGGCCAGCATCCACACGGCAAAGATGCCGGACATGACGCGTGGAAAGTATTCGCGGCGCAGCAGGTCGACGCCCTGGCGCTGCATGGTATCGAGCATGCCGGAAGAGCGCATTTGCGCAAACGCAATGCCGTCGGGCAAAGTCAGGCGCAGCGCGACGAACAGGGCGGCCGTCAGCGGGATCAGTTCCAGCACCAGCACGCGCACCACCATTTCCAGCGCATAGCGCGAGAGGCCATAGCTTTGCGCGCTGACGACGACGATGCGGATGAGCACCAGGCTGACGAGCGCGCAGGCGACGCTGAACCACACGAGGTTCGGCGCCGTGTTCGTCACGAGGCGGTGCGCGAGGATGGGGCGGTTGTCGCGGTTATAGCTCGACGGCGACAGGGCCAGCGAAAACACGAGGATGGCGAAATGCAGCATGCGCCACCAGCTGACCAGCCAGGCCATGGTGGCCCGGTGCAAACGGCGCAGGCTGATGATGAGGGAGACGGATAGGGTCATCATGGCATCTTAACATCAGCCCGCCCCGGCAAGCACGGCTAGCGTGCGGGCCTATTCAAACAGGGCGAAGCCGGCCATCACGACCATCAGCACGGCGATGTATTGCATCGGAATCCAGAACAGGGTGTGGCGCTTGCGCAGGATGACTCTTTCTTGCGTGGCCGGGTCGATCAGTTCGCGTCCTGGCGCGTTGTTCAGGCGCACGCCCGCATACCAGCTGGCGGCGGCTGCCAGCAGGAAGGCCAGGGCCAGGGTCCATGCGTGGCTCTTCGTGTATTCCTCTCCCAGGGTGGCGCCAAACAGCGCTTGCGCAGCCACTACGACGATGAAACAGATCAGGGGGGCGAGTATGCCGAAGCCTTGCCAGATAAGCATAAAAATTCTCCAGTGGATTGAGGGAACCCGCGGCGGCGTGGCGGTGGCTGTGCCCGGCGGGGTTGCGGATTTTATCAGACTTATCAAAAAGAAAGTTTCTTTTCGGCACTATTGTGCGCGGCTGTCATGCGGTGCTGGCGGTGGCCACGCTGGCGATGATGGCATCGGCCGCCGCGCGCACGCGGGCAGAGCGGTTCAGGTCGGCATGCATGACGAGCCACACGTCATACGCTTCCGCCCGCTCTGGCCAGATGCGCACGAGCAGCGGGTCGATATCGCCCAGATGGGTGGCCAGCTCGGCCACGCCCAGGCCCGCGCGCGTGGCTTCCTGCAGCATCGCCGCCGAGTTCACTTCCATGGCCACCCGGGCGTTGGCGACGGATTCGCCGGCCAGTTTTTCCGCGTGACGGGGCGCCACGGAATGGTGGTAGATGACGATGTCGTGTCCGGCCAGCGCCGTGCCGCGCACGGGTTCGCCCCGCTGCGCCAGGTAGCTTTTTGAGGCATACAGGCCCAGGCTGCGCTTGACCAGGTGGCGCGAGATCAGGTCCGGGTCGGTGGGACGCACGGCGCGCACGGCCAGGTCCGCTTCGCGTCGCGTCAGGCTGGCCAGCTGCGGCGCCACGTGCAGCACGATGCGGATGTCCGGGTGCGCCGCGTGCAGCCGCTGCATGGCGCGGATGACGAAATGGCTGGCCATGGTGTCCGTGGTGGCCACGCGCACCAGGCCGGACAGGCGGTTGTCGACGCCCTGCATCTCGCGTTGCAGCTTGTCGGCCGCCCGTTCCATCGCTTCGGCCGCGTTCAGGGCCAGCTCGCCGGCCGGCGTGGGCACGTAGCCGGACGGCGTGCGCAGGAACAGGGTGGCGCCCAGCGAGCTTTCCAGCGCGGCCAGGCGGCGCCCGCACGTGGCCTGGTCGATGCGCAGCAGGGCGGCCGCGCCGCGCAGGGTGCCGGCCCGGCCGATGGCGAGAAAGATGCGCGCGTTATCCCAGTCCATAAGCCCAATCCATGACGTGTTTTCCTGTCGTTATCGTGATGCATTTTTGCATCATGGTGCTGATTTTATGCCTGTTTACTGCATTCTTCAACACTCGCATAATGACTGCCCCCTGTCCCTGCAAGGAAATACCATGCCTGCCCCCACACCACTCCTGCTGACCCTGGCCTTCGGCTTCGTCATGGCCATGCTCGACGTCACGGCCGTCAACGTGGCGTTGTCCGATATCGCGCTGGACCTGGCCATACCGCTGACAGGCCTGGTGTGGGTGGTCGACGGCTACACCTTGACGTTTGCCGCGCTGCTGCTGGCCGGCGGCGCGCTGGCCGACCGCTACGGGCCGAAAGCCGTGTACCAGGGCGGCCTCGGCGTCTTCATTCTCGGTTCGGTGCTGTGCGGCGCCGCGCCCGACGGGCATTTTTTGACGGCCGCGCGCCTGCTGCAGGGCGCGGGCGCGGCCCTGTTCATGCCCAGTTCGCTCAGCCTGCTGACGCACAGCTTTGAAGACGAGCGCGAACGCACGCGCATGCTGGGCGCCTGGTCGGCCCTGGTGGGCGTGGCCGGCGCGTCCGGCCCCCTGATCGGCGGCATCCTCGTGCACCAGTTCGGCTGGCGCAGCGTGTTCTGGGTCAACGTGCCGCTGGGCGTGCTGGCCATCGTCATGGCGCAGCTGTTGCTGGCCGCGCCGGCGCGCCAGCCGCGCGATCTATCGCTGTTCAGCCATGCGCTGGGCGTGGCGGCGCTGGCGGGCCTGAGTTTCGTGCTGATCGAAGGCCCCGTGCTGGGCTGGCTGTCGCCGGGCGTGCTGGCGGCGGGGGCCTTGACGGTGCTGTCCGCTGGGCAATTGCTGCGGCGCGAGCGCAGCGGCAGCCACCCGCTGTTGCCGCGTGCACTGTTTCACAGCAGCAGCTTTGGCGCGGCCAATGGCGTGGGTTTCCTGATCAACTTCTGCGTGTTCGGCCAGCTGTTCTTATTGAGCCTGTTCTTGCAGCAGTCGGGCGGCGCCGATGCCTTGCAGTCGGGCTTGCGCCTGCTGCCCATGATGGCGGCCTATACGGTGGGAAATTTTATGGCGGGAAGTATTGCGGCGCGTCATGGCACGCGCTTGCCCATGCTGCTAGGCTTGCTGGTAGGCGCTGGCATGGCCTTGTTGCTGATGGCCTTGCGTCCCGGCACGCCCTATTTCCTGCTGGCGCTGGGCACGGCCGTGATGAACGTGGCCATCGGCATCGCCATTCCCGCCATGACGGCCACCGTGATGCGGGTGGCCGGCAAGCAGCATGCGAACAGCGCTGCGGCGGCCTTGAATGCGAACCGGCAAATCGGCGCGCTGGTGGGCGTGGCCCTGATCGGCAGCATCCTGCACATGGTGCAAGACTGGTCGCTGCGCCTGCCGCTGGCCTACGCGACGATCGCCGTCGCGTATGGCCTGGCGGCGGGCCTCGTCTACCGCCACGTGCATCTGCCGAAGGCCGTGGCCGCCTGATGCTTTACTGTTCGCGCGTGCTGCGCCACTCCACCAGTTCTTCGATGGTCAGAATGGGCATGCCGTGCAGTTCGGCGAAGCGCTCGATATCGTCGCCGCGCATCATGGTGCCGTCCGGGTTCATCAGTTCGCACAGCACGGCGGCCGGATTCAGGCCCGCCATGCGCGACAGGTCGACGGAGCCTTCCGTGTGGCCACGACGCTCGAGCACGCCACCGGGCGCGGCGCGCAGGGGGAAGACGTGGCCAGGACGCACCAGGTCGGCGGGCTTGGCGTTCGGCGCGATGGCGGCGCGGATGGTGGTCACGCGGTCGGCGGCCGACACGCCCGTCGTGACGCCGTCGCGCGCCTCGATGGAGACCGTGAACGGCGTGCCGTAGCGGCTGCCGTTGTCGGACGACATGGGCGGCAATTCCAGCGCGCTGACGACGTCCGTCGGCAGGCACAGGCAGACGATGCCGCTGCATTCGCGGATCAGCAGGGCCATGGTTTCGTTCGTCAATTTTTCGGCCGACAGGATCAAATCGGCTTCGTTTTCACGGTCGAAATCGTCGAGCAGGATGACGGGAATGCCGGCGCGCATGGCGGCCAGGGCGGATTGGATGCGACCTTCCAGGTCGTTGGAAAGCAGGGTATAGCTGTTGACTAACATGGTGAAACGCTCCTCGCATAGGCGAAAAACGCTGCAGGGCAAGCGAATAGACGCAACTGGCCGCATCGCCGTGGCGATGGGACATCACACTACTGCACATCTTCTTTCATCCGGACTATACCGTCGGCTCTGGAGTCACACCAGATCTGCTGACCTCGCCAAGCGGTGCCTGGAAAGCGCTCGCGGGCTTGACCGTTGCCGGTCTTACCGCCGGTGGGGAATCGCACCCCGCCCCGAAGACGTTGTTGTGCCGGTCCACATGACCGGCGGCAACACTTTAGCACAATTGAAAAAAGATGGCAGGGCACTGTTGAGTTTGTCATTCGACAAAGTTGCCTGGGAAAAGCAGTTTTTCCTAAGCTGTTTTTAATGGCGGAAACAGGATTTCAGTGTAAGGTATGCCTACTGAATCTTACCGTTGAGAATACATGAAGCTGAGTAAATTACGCCTGATCTCGGGCGCCGTCTTGCTGGCGTGCGCCTGCATGGCCCAGGCAGAAATCCGTTTGAGCGATCCCTTGCCGCTGGCACCAGAAGTGACCGTCGGAAAATTGCCGAACGGCTTGACCTATTACATCAAGAAAAATGCCCGTCCCGCGCAAAAAGTGGAATTGCGCCTGGTGGTGAAAGCCGGTTCCATCCTGGAAGATGACGACCAGCAAGGTCTGGCCCACTTCACGGAACACATGGCCTTCAATGGTTCCACGCATTTCAAGCGCAATGAACTGATTTCCTATTTGCAATCGATCGGCGTGAAGTTCGGCGCCGACTTGAATGCCTACACGAGCTTCGATGAAACCGTCTACGTGCTGCCGATTCCAACGAACAAGAAAGAAAACCTGGAAAAGGGTTTTCTCGTGCTGGAAGACTGGGCGCATGGCTTGAAATTCAATCCGGCCGACATCAACAGCGAGCGCGGCATCGTGCTGGAAGAGGCGCGCCTGGGCAAGGGCGCCAGCGACCGCATGAACAAGGTGCTGTATCCGAAGCTGCTGAACGGTTCGCGCTATGCGGAACGCATGCCGATCGGCAAGGAATCCGTCTTGAAAACGTTCAAGCCGGAAGCCATCAAGCGTTTCTACAAGGATTGGTATCGTCCCGACCTGATGGCCGTCGTGGTGGTGGGCGACGTGGAGCCGAAACAGGCTGAAAAACTGATCCAGCAGCATTTCGGCAAGCTGAAGAACCCGGCGAAACCGCGTCCGCGCCTGTATGCGGAAGTGCCGCAGCGGGCGCAAACGGAAGCGCTGGTGATCACGGACAAGGAAGCGCCGGACGACGCGGTCTTCATCCGCTACCCGATCCGCGCCGCGCAGGAGCCCGTCACGATTGCCGACTACCGCCGCCAGATGATCGAAAACCTGTACGGGCAAATGCTCAGCGCGCGCATGCAGGAATTGACGCAGCAGGCGAACCCGCCGTTCATCCAGGGCGGCAGCAGCATGGGCAAGCTGGTGCGCGGCTATGAATCGTTCAGCGCGTATGCCTTGCTGGGCAAGGGCGGCGTGCAGCCGGCCGTCGATGCGCTGGTGCAGGAAGATGAGCGGGCGCGCCGCTTCGGTTTCAGCCAGGATGAGCTGGACCGCGCGCGCAAGAACATGCTGCGCAATTACGAGCGCGCGTACAGCGAACGCGACAAGTCCGATTCGAGCGGTTTCGTGGCCGAGTATTCGCGCAACTTCCTGGAGCAGGAAGCCATCCCCGGCATCGCCAATGAATTGCTGTACGCGCAGGAACTCTTGCCGCAGGTGACCTTGCAGGAAATCAACGAGACGGTGGCCAAGGTGATTCCCGACCAGCAAAAGAAACTGGTGGTCTTCATGGGCGCCGAGCCGAAAGCGGGCGATGCGGCCTCGGTGGTGCCGACGCAGCAGCAATTGCTCGACGCCGTGGCGAAAGCCGAGCAGCAGACCATCGAGCCGCGCACGGAAAAAGTGCTCGCCAGCAAGCTGATGGATGGCCCGCCGGCCGGCGGCAGCATCGTCGCGGAAAAGCTGAACAGCGCCATCGGCGTGACGGAACTGACCCTGGGCAATGGCGTGCGCGTGCTGCTCAAACCGACTGACTTCAAGAATGACCAGGTGCTGATGGGCTCGACCCGCTTCGGCGGCCAGTCGCTGTTCGGCGACGCCGACATCTACAACGCCCGCTATGCCAGCGCCGTGGTCGGCAGCATGGGCTTGAAAGACCTGGCGCCGCTGGACTTGCAAAAAGTGCTGGCCGGCAAGACGGTCAACGTGGGCGCTTCGCTGGGCGAGCTGAGCGAAGGCTTCGGCGGCTCGGCCAGCAGCGCCGACGTGGAAGCCATGCTGCAACTGGTGTATTTGTATTTCCACGACGTGCGCAAGGATGCGGGCCTGTACCAATCCTTCATCGGCAAGCAGCAGGACCTGGCGAAAAACAGCATGGCGCAGCCGGAAGCCGTGTTTTACGACGCCATCCAGCACGCCATGTTTGGCGACAACCCGCGCGTCGATGGCGTGCCGCGCGTGGCCGATTTCGACAAGGTGGGCCTGGACCGCTCGCTGGACATCTTCCGCCAGCGCTTTTCCAGCGCGCGCGACATGACCTTCATCTTCGCGGGCAGCTTCGAGCTCGACAAGATCAAGCCGCTGGTCGCCAGCTACCTGGGCACCTTGCCCGTGGCCGAGGTGCCGCACGCCTACCGCGACGTGGGCATGCGCCCGGTGACGGGCGTGGTCAAGAAGGATATCTACATGGGCAGCGAGCCGAAGAGCACGATTTCCATCACCTTCAATGGCGACGTGGCGTATTCGGACGAGCAAAAGCTGACCCTGCAGGCGCTGGGCGAGGTGCTGAACCTGAAAGTCATCGAAGTGCTGCGCGAAAAGATGAGCATGATCTATGGCGGCGGCTTCGAGACGTCCATGGGCCAGCATCCGTATGGCCATTATTCCGTGGCCCTGAACTTGCCGACGGGACCGGAAAACGTGGACAAGGTGATCGCCGCCGCGTTTGCCGAAATCAACAAGATGAAGACGGACGGGCCATCCGCGGCGGACCTGGAAAAGGTCAAGCTGAACTGGATCACGCGCCAGCAGAAATCCTTGCGGGAAAATAATTACTGGATGAACCAACTGATGGGTTCGGTAACGCAGGGCCGCGATCCCGCGTACCTGCTGCGCTACGAGCAGCGCGTGCGGGCTCTCACGCCGCAAGCCGTCAAACTGGCGGCGCAGCGCTACCTGGACATGCACAATTATGTACAGGTAGTCCTGTATCCGGAACGCAAGAACGTTGCAGCCAAGTAAGCTTCATTGTTGAACTGCGGGAGCGGCAAGGTGGCGAAGCTGTTAAACTGCCGCTGATGGATGTGATCGCAATTTAACAAGCAAGGACTGTACGATGGCTAAGAAAGAAGAACTCGATCCGGAAACCCTGGAATTGATCAACTGGTGTATCGAGGTCGAAGGCTTCCTCGTGGCCGGCGGCGCCACCGTGGCGCAGGCGCAAGACCATATCGAAGAGCAGGTCGAGTGGTTCACCGACCAGTTCTACGACGGCTTGACGCCGGAAGAGGCGGCCAAGGAAGCCTTGGCCTGACCTGTCAGTCAGACTTCAGCAAGACATATGCGGGCGGTGCCTGCCGGGCATCAGCCTGGTAGCGCCGCCCGCTTTGCTTTTCTGAAAAGATTTCCACATGGAAATTGTTTATAATTCCACATTTTATTCTTTACCCAGGCTCCCATGACTCTCCGTTCGCGCATTCTCCTCCTGTGTTTCAGTACCTTGCTGGGCATCGTCCTCATCGCTTCCTTCTCCCTGTATTCGCTGCGCCAGACCATGATGGCGGAAAGGGTCGAGCAATTGACGGTGCTGGTGGAATTGGCCAATGCCTCGGTGGAAAAGGCGTATGCGCTGGAACAGTCGGGCAAGCTCACGCGTGAGCAGGCCCAGCAGCAGGCCAAGCGGGCCATCGGCAGCTTCGTCAAGGACGAAATGTATTATTTCGTGCGCGATTTCAGCACGGACTTGCTGTACGTCCACCCCAATCCTGCGCGCATCGGCACGCCGCAAAAGAACATGAAACAGTCGGGCGACCGCTACCGCGTGGCCCTGGCCACCAGCCGCATCGGCCTGGTGCAGGCGGATGGTACGCGTCCCGGCGTGAAGGATCCGGTGGCAAAAATGTATGCCGTGGTGAAATTTGCGCCGTGGGATTGGCTGATCGGCACGGGCACGTATATCGATGACATCAACCACAAGTTCTGGTCCCAGGCGGGCGTGCTGCTGGCCATCGGCGGCGCGCTGATGCTGGTGGTGGGCGCCCTGGCGGCCCTGATGCTGCGCCGCATCCTGGGCCAGCTCGGTGGCGAACCCGACTATGCAGCGGCCATCGTGGCGCAAATCGCCCAGGGCGACCTGACGACGCAGATCGATACGCGTCCCGGCGATACATCCAGTCTGTTGATGGCGATCAAGGCCATGCGCGATAACCTGGCGCACCTGGTGAGCCAGGTGCGCAACGATGCGGAATCCATTTCCACGGCATCGGGCGAGATCGCTTCCGGCAACCACGACCTGTCGGCGCGCACGGAGCAGCAGGCGGGCTCGCTGGAAGAAACGGCGTCGACCATGGAAGAAATGACCTCGACCGTGCGCCAGAATGCGGACAATGCGCGCCAGGCCAACCAGCTGGCCATTTCTGCCTCGCAAGTGGCGAGCCAGGCGGGTGGCGTGGTGAGCCAGGTGGTCGATACCATGGGCGCCATCAATGCCTCATCGAAAAAGATCGGCGACATCATCGCCGTCATCGACGGCATCGCCTTCCAGACGAATATCCTGGCCCTGAATGCGGCCGTGGAAGCGGCGCGCGCGGGCGAGCAGGGCCGTGGCTTCGCCGTCGTCGCCAGCGAGGTACGCAACCTGGCGCAGCGCTCGGCCGCGGCCGCCAAGGAAATCAAGCAGCTGATCGACAGTTCCGCCGAGCAAGTGGGCGCCGGTGAAAAACTGGTGGCGCTGGCGGGCGAGACGATGGAAAAAGTTGTTTCCAGCGTGCAGCATGTGACCGATATCGTGGCCGAGATTTCCTCGGCCAGCGCGGAGCAGAGCGCCGGCATCGAACAGATCAACCAGGCCATCGTCGAGATGGACAACATGACGCAGCAAAACTCGGCCCTCGTCGAGCAGGCGTCGGCGGCGGCGCAGGCGATGAACGAGCAGGCGGCGGGGCTGGCGCAGATCGTCAGCGTGTTCAAGGTGGGCGCAGCGGCGCCGGCGGCGGCAGCACTACAGCGCAGCGTGCCTGCGGCGCGGCGCCTGACGCGCTGAGCGCTTTTTTTCTGTCATTGGGGAACTTAACCCCGGCTCACCTGTCCAACTTTCTTCGTCCGCAAGGGATGCACAGAAGAGGTGAGCATGACAGACGGTTTTTCGTATCACGCGGCGTTCGCCCGCAACCTGGGCTGGGTCACGCAAGCGGAGCAGGACAGTTTGCGCGGCAAGCGCGTGGCCATCGCCGGCATGGGCGGCGTGGGCGGCGTGCACTTGCTGACCCTGGCCCGGCTGGGCATCGGCGCCTTTCACATCGCCGATTTCGACACCTTCGATATCGCCAATTTCAACCGCCAGGCCGGCGCCATGGTGTCCACCCTGGGCCAGCCCAAGGTGGCGGTCTTGGCGCAGATGGCGCGCGATATCAATCCCGAACTTGATATTAAACAATTTCCAGACGGCATACACGACAGCAACCTGGCCGAGTTCTTCGCCGGTGTCGACCTGTATGTGGACGGCCTGGATTTCTTCGCCTTTCCCGCGCGCCAGGCCACCTTCGCCACTTGCGCCCGCCTGGGCATCCCCGCCATCACGGCCGCGCCGCTGGGCATGGGCACGGCCGTGCTCAGCTTCCTGCCGGGCGGCATGACGTTCGAAGAATATTTTGGCTGGGGCGACTTGCCCGAGGAAGAAAAAGCCCTGCGCTTTCTCGTCGGGCTGGCGCCGGCCGGCTTGCATGCTCCCTACCTGGTCGACCCGTCGGCCATCAACCTGAAGGAGCGGCGCGGGCCGTCGACCATCATGGGCTGCCAGCTGTGCGCGGGCGCGGCCGCCACGGAAGCCTTGAAGATCCTGTTAAAGCGGGGCAAGGTGATGGCGGCACCGCACGGCATGCATTTCGACGCCTACCGCAACAAGCTCGTGCGTACCTGGCGTCCCGGCGGCCACCGTCATCCGCTGCAGCGCCTGACGATGGCCATCATCCAGCGGCGCCGCGCCGCGCAGGGGGCATAAATGGCGCAAGCACCGCAAATCGATCCCGTGCTGGAAAACATCCTCGAGCAGGCGCGCTGGGCGCCCAGCGGCGACAACACGCAGCCGTGGCGCTTTGAAGTCGTGGCGCCGCGCCATGTCGTCGTGCACGGTTTCGATACGCGCAGCCATTGCGTGTACGACCTCGACGGCCATCCCAGCCAGCTGTCGCTGGGCGCCTTGCTCGAAAGCATGGCACTGGCGGCCAGCAGCCATGGCTTGCGCATGGAGGCGCGCCGGCGCCTGTCCATGCCCGACACCCTGCCTACCTTCGATGTGCGCCTGGTCGACAGCCCCGGCATGCCGCCCGATCCGCTGGCGGCCTATTTGCCGCAGCGCAGCGTGCAGCGGCGCCGGCTCAGCACGCGCAGCTTGCGCGCCAGCGAAAAGGCGGCGCTGGCGGCCAGCTTGCCGTCCGGCTACGGCGTGCAGTGGTTCGAAGGCAGGCGCGCGCGCCTCGCCTGCGCGCGGCTGATGTTCGACAATGCGAAGCTGCGCCTGACCATGCCCGAAGCGCACAAGGTGCACCGCGACGTGATCGAATGGGGCGCGCGCTACAGCACCGACCGCATCCCGGAGCAGGCGCTGGGCGTCGACGCGATGACGGCGCGCCTGATGCGCTGGGTCATGCACAGCTGGCGCCGCGTGGATTTTTTCAATACCTGGCTGGCGGGCACCGTCGCGCCGCGCCTGCAGATGGACTTGCTGCCGGGCCTGTATTGCGCCGCCCATTTCGCGCTGCTGGCCGACGCGTCACCGCGCCACATCGACGATTACGTGGCGGCCGGGCGCGCCATGCAGCGCTTCTGGCTGACGGCCACGCAACTGGGCTTGCAATTGCAGCCGGAACTGACGCCGCTGATCTTTGCCCGCTATGTGCGCGAACGGCGCGCCTTTTCGCGCACCGATGGCTTGCAGGAGCTGGCGCAGGCACTGGCCGTGCGCTGCCAGGCCGTGCTGGGGCCGGCGGCGTTGGATCGGGCCGTGTTTCTCGGGCGCATAGGCGCCGGCCCGGCGGCCAGTGCGCGCTCGCTGCGCCGTCCGCTGCAAGACTTGCTGGTGGCGCCAACGGCGGGGCAGTGAAGCGCGCGTGGCGCCCCGTCAGCGCCGCCGCCGGGGCGCCAGGACGGCCAGCGCCAGCAAGCCGGCCGCCAGCAACGGCAAGGTGCCCGGCAGCGCCATTGGCGTGACGCCTGGCACATAGGCCAGTTCGGAACTGTTCAGCATATTCAACACCAGCGTGTAGCTGCCGGCCGCCAGCCTGTCCGTGACGGCGCCGTACTGCCCGCCGCACGCCGTGCCGACGCCCGTGCCCGTGGGGGCGCCGCAGCCGCTGGGATCGTAGGTGAACACGCTGCCGCTGGTGAGCGGCGTTTGCGCGTAGCCCGTGTTGAGGCTGGCCGCATCGGCCAGTTCGGTGCCGCCCAGGATGCCGGAGCCGAGCTTGCCGTCGGGTGCCCAGCTGAAGACGATCTGGCCATGTTCATCGATGATGCTGAACGTCATCGCCATATTCGTCGTGGCCGCCGAGCCCGTGCCGGCCAGCGCGTCCAGGTACAGCTGCATGAAGGGCAGGGCCTGGAAGTCGAAGGCCAGGGTCGCGCCCGGTTGGCCGACGACGAAATTGACGGTCATCGCGGTGCTGGAACCGTTGCGCCCCGAGGCGTCCGCGCTGCCGCCGCCCGCCAGGAAGGTTTCTGCCGCGTTCACGGTATGCGTGCTGGTCGAGCCCGGTGGGAAGGGGGGGATTTGCGAGGCGACGATTTGCGCTTCGCCGCGCGCATACGAAGCATTGCCCATGCCTTGCGGGGTAAAGTCGTTCTCTCCCTTGCTGACGGCGCCGCGTTTCGCCTGCGGCGCGTCGATCTCGTTGCTGCCGCCATTGATGACGCTGCTGCCATTGAGCGTGGCGGTCGTGCGTGACAGGTCGATGTTGCTGAGCAGGGTGACGGAGCCGGAGGGATTGCTGATGACCAGGCCAAAGACGCTGGTGTACGAATAGCCGTAGGCGGCGGCGCCGGCAGTGCCGCTGCTGGCCAGCAATAGCAAGCTCAGCAGGAGCATGGGCAATCGGGTACAAGAAAATGTAGTCATGAAAATCCTCATCTCCTGGTCGGCCGGGTTGTAAGGAAAACCGACAGGCTTGCCACATGAAAAAGGCGAGGAAACTCCCTCGCCTGTGCATCCCCCTGTTGCCTGGTTCAGGCGCTGACCTTGCGGCGGCTGGCATAGCCCAGGCCGGCCAGGCCCAGGCCCAGCAGCGCCAGGGTGCCCGGTTCCGGTGCCTGCTTGACCAGGTCCACGCTCTCCACCGCATTCAAGGTCAAGGTGTAGTTGCCGGCCGCGAGGGCATTGCTGACGGCGTTGAAGTTGCCGCCGCAAGTCGTGCCCACGCCGGTGCCGCCAGGCGTGCCGCAACCGGTGGGGTTATACGTAAACAGGTTGCCGCGCGTCAGGAAGTTGGTCGCCAGGCCGGTGTTCAGGTTGGCCGCATCGGCGTTTTCCGTGCCACCGAAGATGCCGGAGCCGACGACGCCATCGGGCGTCCAGTTGAAGACGGTCGCACCGGTCGAGTTGGTGATGGTAATGGTCATCACCAGGTTGGCCGTCGCGGTGGACAGTTGTCCCACTGTGCTTTGCAGGAAGACTTGCATGAATGGCGAGGAGAAGAAGTCAAAGCTCAGCGTTGCCGTGGGCGAACCGACGACGAAGTTGACGGAGAAGCCCGTGGTCGAGCCGTTGCGGCCGGACGCGTCGGCCGTGCCGGCTGGGCCGGCCAGATGGGCCTCGGCCACGTTCACCGCCTGCGTGGAGGTGGAGCCGGGCGGGAACGAGGGAAACTGCGTGCTGACGATCTGCGCATCGCCGCGCGAGTAGTTGCCCGAGGCGCCTTGTTGCGTGAAATTGTTTTCCCCTTTGGTCACGGCGCCGATGGCGGCGCGGGGCGAGTCGAGCAGGCCGGGGCCGCCATTGATGACGCTGACGCCATTCAGGGTGGCCGTGGCGCGCGAGATCGTGGTGCTGTTCAGGGCGGTGATCGAGCCCGTGGCGGCGACGATCTGCAAGCCGAAGATGTTGTTGTAGGCGTAGCCGTAGGCGCCCGCCTGTGCGCTACCGGCGGCGCACAACATGGTCAGTGCGGCTGCGGCCGGAAGCAGTTTCAGTTTCGAGAGTTTCATTGTATTCACCTCGTGGTTGAGTGAGTCTGGAAGTGTTGCCTGAGTCCTGTCTGCAGGTGCTCATGGCCAGACTTAAGCGACTTCCATGCCAACGCATGAGGTTCTTTTGAAATCAAGGACTTGGCGTGCTTTTGTTGACGTGCTGCAGGTGTTGCCGGACTCTCTGTAAGAAAAGCCGACGCCGCCCGTCAAGGCTGGCCGCCTTGCGGCGAAGACCCCAGCAGGGCGTGCAGATGGGGCAGCAAGCGTTGCCCTGGCACATAGTCGCGCATGGCCGTGGCCAGCTGGCGCGCCGCCAGCCTGGCCCGGCCATCGTCGAGCATGCGCGTGGCGGCATGGCGCAGGGCGGTTTCATGGAAGCGGTCGGCGCGCAGCAGCAGGCCGGCGCCGGTCCCCGCGATGCCGTGCATGTTGAGGAATTGGTCGAGGTTGCTGGCGATGCCGATGACGGGCACGCCTGCCGTCAGCGCCTGCTGGCTGGTGGGGCTGCCGCCGTTGCAGATCACCAGGCTGGCGCGCCGGGCCGCCGCGTCGCCCGGCAAGAAGGGCGCGACGTGGGCATTCGGCGGCACGGCATCGACGCGGCCGGTGCCGGCCGTGGCCGCCAATACGGTGACGGGCAGGGGCGCCAGCGCGTGCAGCACGCGCGGCAGCAATTGCCCCTGGCCGGAACTGCCCAGGGTGACGTAGATGATGGGTCGTCCACTGCTCAGTTCCGGGCGCTGCCACCAGTCCGGCAAGTCGAGCGGCGGCGCCCAGATGATGGGGCCCAGGTAGTCGTGCGTGGACGGCATGGCGTGCGGCGGGAACAGTTGCGGAATATCCGCATACACGGTGCGGTCCGCATCCGTATAGATGCGCCGCAGGTCGCTGCCCAGCGACGGCAGGCCATGGCGGCGGCGCACGCGGTTCAGCGGCACGGCATGCGAGGCGAAGGCCAGCGGCCGGATCAGGCGGAACAGGGGGGCTGCCAGCCAGATGGGCAGCAGGCGGGTCAGGGGCAGGCTGGGCACCGTGTAGTGCTGGCGCACGTACGGACTCCAGTAGGCATTGCTGACGGTGAGGTAGGGAATGCGCTGCAGGCGCGCGCTGACGGACAGCGACAGGCGGAAGTCGCCGATCACGAGATCGGGCTGGACGGTATTGAGCAGGCGCAAGTCGTCTTCCACATATGCGTGCAGGGTGCTTTCCGTGTAGACGGGCTTGCCGTGCGCCAAGGCCTGTAGGAATTGCAGCGATGAAATACTGTCGATGCGCCAGCGGCGAAAGGGCGCCTGCTTGAAGCAAAAGTCATAGCCATCGGCGCAGGCAAAATGCACCTCATATTTGTCCTCGTCGAGTCCCTGGGCCAGGCTCAGGGGGCGGCCGACGTGGGCCAGGGTCACTGCCTCGGCCATAAAGAGGATTTTCTTGCGCGCCATGGGGATTGCTTGCATTCGCAGGTGAGAGACCTGTTAGGTTGGAGTGGCGCCGCGCCGTTTAGTTCCCGCAGCGGCTTGCCACTGGCGGGCGCCAGGATTTGGCCGCATCGGCTAGAGTGGGGCAAAGGAGGTCACATGCAAACCCAATTCCGTCCTGCCCTGTTGCGTGCGCACAGCACGCCCGAACCCGATATGCCGCCACCGCCGGAAGGCGATCCCGTCACGCCGCCGCCGGAAACGCCGCCCCACATCGAGCCCGTGCCCGTCGAGGAGCCGACGCCGCCGCCGCCGCCCGTGAAAATGCAGTGACGGGGCGCGGTGCACCGCCGGCATGGCGGTGACGGGGAGATGCGCGCCGCGTTTATTTCCGATCGGAAATGGACTGCGCGGTGGCCGCCAGCGCCACGCCATTTAAACAACAAAAACGCCAATAAATGTTGCCGAGTGGATACAAATCAAGCTCTAACTGTCGAGTGTCATGCGGCCGTCACGATTCTGTTCTTATAATGAGACATCATAAAAATTCTTGTACAGGAGACCATCGTGGGCAATTCCTTGCATAACAAAATTTACCTGGGCCGGCGCCCTGTGATCACCAGCAAAAACCTCGTGGCGCTGGCCCTGGCGGGCGCCGTGGCGGGTTGCGGCCTGGCATGGCTGCTGCTGCGCAGCTACAAATAACGGTCGTCGCGCCCGTGTTTCCGCCGCCTGGCCGCCTGGCGGGCGGCGGTAGATTCACGTTGCCTGTTGCCGATGCGCAGCGGGGCGCGTACCATGGGGGCCGAACACCTGGCCTTTTATGGAAAAGTAATGAAGAACGAGAAATTAACGACCGATGAATATGACGCGCTGGAGCAAGTTGCACGCGGCATCAAGACCGAGCGCCCCAGCGCTTGCGTTGCCCGCAATGCCAAGCGCCTGTCCGGCCTGAAGCTGCTCAGCTATGCACGCGATGGCCGTTTGTCCATCACCGAGAAAGCACAACAACTGCTGTTCCTGCGCCGCTGCATCATGGGGCTGCGCGCCGTCGCCACCGATCCGCTGACCAAGCTGGACTCGGACGTGGCTTATTTCCTGGGCAAGAAAGCCCACATCGTGGCGCGCGCCGAAGGCGAGGGCCACGACATTTCCGACAAGGGCCGCGACTCGCTGGCCGACATCGATACCCTGGGCCTGTAAGTCCCGCTACCGGCCCCTGGGGCCGGTTTTCACATCTTCCCTCACTTTTAATTTCCCCCTTTGGAGAACACTTTGGACAGCGCGATGAACTGGTCGGCCCACGAACTGACGATGACGGTCTTGATGACGCCCGATATGGCCAACTTTTCCGGTAACGTGCACGGCGGCACCATCCTGAAGTACCTCGACAGCGTTGCCTATGCCTGCGCCAGCCGCTATTCGGGCAGCTACGTGGTCACCCTGTCGGTGGACCAGGTGATGTTCCTGCAGCCTATCCACGTGGGCGAACTGGTGACGTTCCTGGCCTCGATCAATTACACGGGCACGACGTCGATGGAAGTGGGTATCCGCGTGGTGACGGAAAACATCCAGCAGCGCCTGGTGCGCCACGCCAACAGCTGTTATTTCACGATGGTGGCCGTGGATGCGAACCGCAAGCCCGTGGCCGTGCCGCCGCTGGCGCTGGAGACACCGGAACAGCAGGTGCGCTTCGAGCAGGCCAAGCTGCGCAAGCTGTCGCGCCAGAAAGTGTCGAAGAAATAAAGCGTTGCGGGCATAAAAAAACGGCCACCAGAGCGATCTGGTGGCCGTTTTTCATTGCATGCCTAGAGGCAATGGCAAACCGTGATTAACGGTCGCCGTAGCTGCGGCGTGCGCCGTCGGTGCTGCGCGGGTTGGAGCCCTTGTAGCCGCCGCCGGTGCTAGGTGCGCCGTCTTTACGCGGTGCGCCCGGCTTGCTGAACGTGCGTTGGCCTGGCTTCGCGCCGCCACGGTTGTCGCCTGGTTTCCAGCCGCCTGGACGGGCGCTCGAACGTGGTGCCGATGCCGTTTTCTTTGGCTCGAAACCTTCGATGACATTGACCGGGATCAATTGCTTGGTGAAGCGTTCGATGCGCTTGACGTTCATGCCTTCAGCGTGGTTCACCAGCGAGATGGCCAGGCCATTGCGGCCAGCGCGGCCGGTACGGCCGATGCGGTGGACGTAGTCTTCCGGGAACTTCGGCAGATCGTAGTTGAACACGTGGGTGATCGTCGGCACGTCGATACCGCGGGCGGCAACGTCGGTGGCAACCAGCACTTTGACCTGGCCGCGGCGCATGCCGTCCAGGGTGCGGTTACGCGCGCCCTGATGCATGTCGCCGTGCAAGGCGGCAGCCGAGAAACCGGCGATGTTCAGACGGTCGGCGATGGTGTCGGCGTCACGCTTGGTGGCGGTGAACACAACAGCCTGGTCCAAGGTTTCGTCGCGCAGCAGGTGGTCCAGCAGGCGATTCTTGTGCGACAGGTCGTCGACGAAGTGGACGCGCTGCGTGATGTTTTCATGCTTGTTGCTCGAGCTTGCCACCTGGATGACCAGCGGGTTTTTCGTGATGCGGCGGGCCATGTTGCCGACCACGCCATCGAGCGTTGCCGAGAACAGCATGGTTTGACGGCCTTCCGGCGTCGCTTCGACGATCTTTTCGATGTCGTCGATGAAACCCATGTCCAGCATGCGGTCGGCTTCGTCCAGCACCAGGATTTCCAGTTGCGAGAAGTCGATCTTGCCCGAGTCCATGTGGTCGATCAAACGGCCAGGGGTCGCGACCAGAATCTCAGGATTCTTGGCCAGCAATTGCATCTGTTTAGGGTAAGGCATGCCGCCCAGGATCGACACAGCCTTGATGCGGCGGATGCCGGTGCTGTACTTGTCGGTGTTGGTCGTTACTTGCAGGGCCAGTTCGCGCGTCGGCGTCAGCACCAGCATTTTTGGCTGGGCAGCCTTGAAGCGTGGACGCTCGCCGCGGGCGCGCGATGCTTGCATTTCCTGGTTTGGCGTCTTGCCGGCGGCGCTTTGTTCGGCGCTGGCCAGTTTGTGCAGCGACGGCAGCATGAATGCTGCGGTCTTGCCCGAACCGGTCTGCGACGAGACCAGCAGGTCACGGCCTTCGATCGCGGCTGGAATCGCTTGCGACTGTACCGCGGTTGGCGCGGTGTAGCCCGATTCGGTCAGAGCGGCGAGGATGGACGGATGCAGGCCTAAGGATTCAAATGTCATTCTTTTTCTTTCGTGAAAATCAGCGTTCTTGCAAAAAGCAGAACGCAAAATAGCAACGCCAACCAAAACGAAATGACTCAACTAGAAAGAAATTTCGGCACAAAAGCTTTGCGCCGGGACGGTGTCAGGTGCGACACACAAGGCGGGAGGGCTTTATTAAGCGGCATCCTGTGGATGCGCTAAGGCTTGCGAAGCTGCTAAGTTTGTAGTGCATGTAACTGCGGTGTTGCCATCGCTTCAAGGAAACATATTGCAGCGCACACCGACACTATACCGTATTTGCTGCCGTTTTGCACGGCTTAAATGGGAAGAAACGACAGTCCTACCACGTTTTGCTCATGTTTCCTATGTGAAATCAGTAAGAATACGTAGTTTTCTTCCGTTTAATGGAGCATGGCCACGATGTCGGCGGGCAGCGGCGGCGCCTGTCGCGTTTCCCTGGCCAGGTTGATTTGCCGGGCCGCTTGCGCCACGTCGACCAGGCTGCGTTCCAGCTGGTAAGTCCCCTTGGCCTGCAGCCAAGCCAGCACGTCGGCCAGGTGCCAGATGGTGGCGCTGCCCTCATGCACGGGCGCGGGGAAGCTGTGGCGGTGTTTGTTCATCAGCTTGTGCAGGTTTTGGCGAGACAAGCCCAGCACTTGCGCCACGTCCGTCAGTCCCACGAAGTCGGGGGCGGCCTCGGCCAGCACGGCCCCGGGCACGATGGCTTTCACATCGGCCATGGCGCTCAGCAGTGCTTCGCTGGCATTGCTGGCCTCGCGCGTGAATTCCAGCGCCAGGCGGCCCGCTTGCCCGATGCCGGCCAGGGCATCGTCGCAACCGCCGCCGCCCAGGCGCTCGGCCAGCGCATCGAGGTCGGTTTCGTTGTCGGGCAGGCGGTATTTGAGAGTAAAGATGTAATCCATGATGGCTACCCCCTGGATTTGCGTTGCATGCAGTCGTGTATCAGCTTATTGAAAGTGCAATTGTCGACCACCCGCCGTATCGCCTGCGCATGGTTGCCGGGATTTTTCGGCGTGCTCCAGATGCAGGCGATGCAGAATTCGCCGCAACGGCAGCTGGCATCGTTGTACGGGCAGTAGACCTCCAATGTAGGTCGATATTCTGCGGTTGTCAAGTGACAACCGCAGAATATCGGCCGCCACCGCATTACTCTACTTCGGGATTGACGGCCATCACTTGCGAAAAGCCGCCATCGACGTAGGTAATCTCGCCCGTGATGCCGGAAGCCAGGTCGGACAGCAGGAAGGCGGCCGTGTTGCCCACTTCCTCGATGGTGACGTTGCGCCGCAGCGGGGCGTGTTCGGCCACAAAGCCCAGCAGCTTGCTGAAATCCTTGATGCCGGAAGCGGCCAGGGTCTTGATGGGGCCGGCCGAGATGCCGTTGGCGCGGATGCCGCGCGGGCCCAGCGATTCGGCCAGGTAGCGCACGGACGCTTCCAGCGACGCCTTGGCCAGGCCCATGGTGTTGTAGTAGGGCACGGCGCGCACGGCGCCCAGGTAAGTCAGGGTCAATACGCAGGCGCCCGGATGCAGCAGGGGCAGGGCGGCCTTGGCCATGGCGGGAAAGCTGTAGGCGGAAATATCGTGCGCGATGCGGAAGCTGTCGCGCGACAGGCCGTCGAGGAAGTCGCCGGCGATCGCTTCGCGCGGCGCGAAACCGATGGCGTGCACCAGGCCATCGAGGTGTTCCCAGTGCTGCGCCAGGTCGCTGAAGACGGCGCTGATCTGTTCATCGCTGGACACGTCGCAGTCGAAGACCAGTTCGCTGCCGAATTCCGCCGCAAATTCCGTGATGCGCTCCTTGAAGCGTTCGCCCACGTAGGTGAAGGCGAGGGTGGCGCCTTCGCGGTGGCAAGCCTTGGCGATGCCGTAGGCGATGGAACGGTTCGACAGCAAGCCCGTGATGAGGATTTTTTTGTCTTGCAAGAAAGCCATGACGACTCCTGTCTGGGTAGGTGGGCGGGTAAGGCGGATGTGCAACCGGCCGCGACAGCAAGGCTGTGGCGGCCGGTGAGGTAGGTCAATACAGCTCAGGCGATCAGTGACGGGCCTTGGCGCGACTGTTGCCGCCGCCGCGCTGGATGCGTGGTTTCACCAGGGAAATTGGCGCGGCTTGCACCTTGCCTCCCTTTGCGGTGCGGCGCAGTGCCTTGGCGGCCCGTTCCGGACGGTCCGCTTCCAGCAGCATGGTGGCGCTGTCGGCGATTTCCTGGGTGATGTCCTTGTTCATCGTGGCCGAGGTTTTCGGCACGAGGATGGTGGAGCCGGCGCGCAGGCTGGTGCGCTGCGGAATATTGTTGGCCTGGCGCAGCACGTCGGCCGTGGTGCCGAATTTCGACGCCAGGGTTTCGATGCGTTCGCGCGCATTGGTGATCTTGTGCGTCGTCCAGCTCGACAAGGCATGGCCCCATTGCGCCAGGTTGGTGGTGAACTTGGCGGCGTTTTCCTGTGGCAACAGAATCTTGGTCTTTTCGCCGCCGATGATGACGGGGCGGTTAAATTGCGGATTCAAGGCCTTGAATTCATCCATCGACAGTTCGGCCAGCTGGGCGGCGACGGTGATGTCGATGTCGCTGGTCTTGTCGATGGCCGTGAAGTAGGGCTGGTTGTCGACCACGGGCAGGGTCAGGCCGAACTGGGCCGGATTGGCGATGATGTTTTTCACCGCTTGCAGCTTGGGCACGTAGTTGCGCGTTTCGGCCGGCATCAGGTCGGCCAGGCTTTCGAAGTCGGTTGGCTTGCCCAGCGCCTGGTTTTTCTTGATGGCGCGCTGCACCGAGCCTTCGCCCCAGTTGTAGGCGGCCAGGGCCAGTTGCCAGTCGCCAAACATGTCATACAGGCGCTGCAGGTACGTCAGGGCCGCATCGGTCGAGGCCAGCACGCCGCGGCGCTCGTCCTTGAACATGTTTTGCTTGAGGTTGAAATCGCGCCCCGTGGCGGGCACGAATTGCCACATGCCGGCCGCATTGGCGCTGGAGAACGCTTGCGGGTTGAAGGCGGACTCGATGAACGGCAGCAAGGCCAGTTCCGTCGGCATGCCGCGCTTTTCCAGTTCCTGCACCACGTGGAAGATGTAGCGCGAGGCGCGCGCCGTCGTGCGGGCGATGTAGTCGGGGCGGGTGGCGTACCAGTTGACGTGATTGGCCACCAGCTGGTTATTGATGTCGGGAATCGCATAGCCGCTGCGGATGCGGCCCCAGACGTCGGCTTCGCGCAGCGGATCGGAATTGTCGCTGAGGTTTTTCAGCAGGCGGTCGGTCTTTTGCAGGCGGTTGTCGAGGGTGGGGAGTTTCGCCGTGACCTGGGCGGTCATCGGGATCAGGGCAGGTGCGGCGGCGGCGACTGGCGCGTTATCGCTCTCAACACCGGCTTCGTACGCCTGGCTGAGGGCGGGCGCAAGCGCCAGTGCCAACGCCGCCAGGACGGTAGATTTAAAGGAGTTTTCGTGCATAGTGTTCCATTGTTGTCGTCGGAGAAACATCGGACAGACCCATGATCAAGCAGCGAGTGTACGTATATCCACATGCAGGAGTCAAGAATTATGTCAGCATGATGACAGGAAATAAGCGGCAATAAGTGGGATACGGCTGAGTTTCCATTCGCAAATGCTGTCATTATTGCAAATTTAATTTGCCCAATGCGTGATTCGGCCGCTGTTATAGCATACATGGCGAAGAGGCTGGCGCAAGCTTGGACAGCGCCGGGTATGAGGCTGCGCAAAAGTGCGTACAATTTGGCTTTGGCCGGCCATTCGGCTGCCGGCCGCCATATTGATAGAGAGTTAAGTATATGAACACCCCGACGCGCCACGACGACGACAACGCCGTCATCATCGCCAATACCGTTGCCTGGCTGGAAAAGGCCGTGATCGGCCTGAACCTGTGCCCGTTCGCCAAGGCCGTGCACGTCAAGAAGCAGATCCGCTACGTGGTGTGCGAATCGAACAATCCGGAAGATTTGCTGGCGCTGCTGATGGACGAGCTGCAAATCCTGGCCGACACGGACCCCGAGCAGATCGATACGACCTTGCTGATCCATCCATATACCCTGAACGATTTCCTCGACTACAACGAGTTCCTCGATGTGGCCGACGCGGCCGTGGAAGACATGCACCTGGCGGGCGAACTGCAAGTGGCCAGTTTCCACCCTGACTATCAGTTTGCCGAGACGTTCGAGGACGACATCAGCAACTACACCAACCGTTCGCCGTACCCGACCCTGCATTTGCTGCGCGAAGACAGCATCGAGCGCGCCGTCGAGGCATTCCCGGAAGCATCGGAAATTTTCGACAAGAATATTGCCACACTGGAAGCGCTGGGCACTGAAGGCTGGGAAAAGCTCGGCTTGCCGAAGGTATCCTGATGGCGGACAAGGAATTGCCGCCGCGTCCCGATACGCCCTGTGTGGCCGTGTGCTCGACAACCTTCGATGAAATCTGCCGCGGCTGCGGCCGTAGCGTGGTGGAAGTGGCCCACTGGGTGTCGATGACGGATGAAGAGAAGGAAGTGGTGTGGGTGCGCATCCTGGCGCAAGGGTATCCGCGCCGGAATACTTGACGTGTTTGTGTTGCCGAACCCAACGGCAAATGCTGGGGTCAGACCCGACGGGTCTGACCCCATATTTTCAGCGCTAACGATTAATAACTACCAATAAAATCCTTCTTGCCCACTTCGATGCCATTGTGACGCAGGATGTCGTACGCCGTCGTCGCGTGGAAGAAGAAGTGCGGCAGCGCGTAGTGGAACAGATAGGTCTGGCCCGTGAAGTGCTTGGTCTTTTCGCCGCTGCCGGTGGTGATGGTGCGCGTTTCGCTGCCGTCGATGTCCGCTTGCGGCAGGCTTTCCAGGAAGGCAATGGTTTTCACGATACGCGCCTTCAGCTCTGCAAAGCTCTGTTCGCTGTCTTCATACGGCGGCACGGCCACGCCGGCCAGGCGCGCGCCGCAGCCCTTGGCGAAGTCGGTGGCGATCTGGATCTGGCGCACGAACGGCAGCATGTCCGGGAACAAGCGGAATTGCAGCAGGGCGTTCGGGTCGATTTTCTTGTCTTGCGCGTGCGTTTCCGCCTTGTCCAGGATGGCGGCCAGGCTGCCCAGGATCTGTTTGAAGACGGGGATCGAAGCGGAGTAGATGGAGAAGGTCATGATGGTTCCTCTAGGTAAAGTGGCGCGATGATAGCAAGCTGCGCGCTTTTCTGCTGGCGCCGGCCTGGCGCGCCGGCATGCGTGTGGTTTTTCAACCCTGTTTATATGACATCAGGTAGCCGCCGGCGCGTGTTTGTTGGTGACTTTTCCCGCTTTTTGCATGCATAATTGCTCCTGATAAAGATTCGTCCCGCCTCGCCACCCGATTCCCCTGTAAAGTCAATGATCGCCCGCCTGATCCCTGTTGCCCTGTCGCCGCATGTTTAATTCACCTTCTCAGCGCCTGCGCGCCAGCCTGCGCGTGCTGTATGGCTCGTCGATCTATGGCGCCTTGCTGCTGGTGGTCTTTGGCGGATTGGTCGTGCCCGCCATCTTCGGCAGCTACGTGCTGGTCGGCGTGCATGAGCGCCAGTCGGCGCGCACCAGCCTGAACGAGGCCTTGCAGCGCAATGCCGACATCCTGGCGCTGGGCATGCAGGAGTCGCTGTGGAACATGAATGCGGAATCGGCCCACTCGCTGGTCGAGTCGGTGATGCGCGACCGCTCCGTGCTGCTGGTGAAGGTGCTGGGGCAGGGCGACACGGAATTCATCCGCCTGCGGGCGCCGCAACGGCCCGTGGGCAATCTGTACCGCGCCGAGCGCGACATCCTCGTGCGCGGCGAACGCATCGGCCACGTCGTCGTCGAAATGGACGATGCGCGCAGCCAGCAGGAGCTGCGCGAAAAGCAGATATCCTATATTTTCGTGCTGGGCGCGCAACTGGCCGTGTCGATGGCGCTGATCGTGCTGTTCCTGAACCGCCGCCTGTTGAAACCCCTGCGCCGCCTGACGCGCTTTTCCGACCGCCTGTCGCACGGCGATTTCGACACGCCCCTGGCTTCGCACAGCAATGACGAGCTGGGTCGCCTGACGGCCCAGCTCGAGCAAATGCGCGCGGCCATCGGCCAGCTGTTCGAGGACGTGGGCCAGCGCGAAGAGCGCTTCCGCACCATCGTCACGCAGGTGCCGGGCGCCGTCTTCCGCTACCGGCCCGACGGCCCCATCGATTTCGTCAGCGACGCCATCGAGGAAATTTCCGGCTATTCGGCGCGCCAGTTCATGCGCGGCACCACGCATGCCTGGGCCGACCTGATCTGCCCGGAAGACCGCCGCGAGCACCGCCGCGCCGTGCGCCAGGCGGTGGCCGAGGTGCGGCCGTATGCGCTGGAATACCGCATCATCGACGCTTTCGGCATCGAACGCTGGGTGGCCGAGAATGGCCAGCCGCAGGCGGGCGAGCAGGGCGTTATCTGGGTCGACGGCATCATTGCCGACATCAGTCAGCGCAAGCACCACGAGATGCGCATCGAAGCGCTGCTGACGGAGCAGAGCGCGATTCTCGACAACGTGATGTTCGGCGTGATGTTCGTGCGCCACCGCCGCATCATTTCCGTCAATCGCCGCTGCGAAGAGCTGTTCGGCTACGACCATGCCGAGATGACGGGCCGTTCGACGTCCATCGTGTTTGCGAGCGCGTATGACTTCGAGGATGCGGGCGAGCGCCAGTATCCGGCGCTGGCCCAGGGCGGCGATTTCAGCGAGGAGCGCCAGTACAAGCGGCGCGACGGCAGCCTGTTCTGGGCGCTGGTCAGCGGCTGCGCGCTCGATCCGCTGCGCCCCAATGAAGGCAGCATCTGGGTGTATGCCGACATTACGGCGCGCAAGGAAGCCGAGGAAAAGCTGCGCCTGTCGGCCACTGTGCTTGAACATATTGCCGACGGCGTGATGGTGGTCGATGCCAGCGGCATCATCGTCACCGTCAATCCCGCCTTCACGCAGATCACCGGCTATGCCGAGGCCGAAGCGGTGGGCCAGCACTCGTCGCTGACCCGCTCGGCGCGCCACGACGCGGCGTTTTACCAGGCCATGTGGGACGAATTGAAGGCCAGCGGTTTCTGGCGCGGCGAAATCTGGCACCAGCGCAAGAACGGCGAACTGTACCTGGAGTGGCTGACCATCAGCGCCGTGCGCGACACGCACGCCACCACCACGCATTACGTGGGCGTGTTCAGCGACATCACCCTGATCAAGGAGTCGCAGGAAAAGCTCGACCACATGGCCCACCACGACCCGCTGACGGCGCTGCCGAACCGCCTGCTGTTCCACGACCGCCTGCAGCACGCCTTGCTGCGCGCCGCGCGCGACCAGGAGCAGCTGGCCGTGCTGTTCATCGACCTGGACCGCTTCAAGAACGTCAATGACACCCTGGGCCACCATGTGGGCGACGAATTGCTGCAAAAGGTGGCCGGCCAGCTGGCGGCCCGCCTGCGCGAAGGCGACACCCTGGCGCGTCTGGGCGGCGATGAATTCATCGTCCTGCTCGAACGCGTCGATGGCGAGTACGGTGCGACGCAGGTGGCGGAAAAGCTGATGACCATGTTCGACCAGCCCTTCACGGTGGCCGACCATGAACTGTTCGTCACCTGCAGCGTGGGTATCAGCCTGTATCCGGACGATGCGCTGGACTTGAACATGTTGATCCGCAATGCCGACGTGGCCATGTACCAGGCCAAGGCGCGCGGGCGCAACGGCTACCGCTTCTATGCGCCGTCGATGACGGGCGAAGGCGTCGAGCGCCTGCGCCTGGAAACCTTTTTGCGCCGCTCGATCGAGAAAAACGAGATGTTCCTGAATTACCAGCCGCAGGTGGAAATCGACACGGGCCGCCTGGTCGGCGTCGAGGCGCTGGTGCGCTGGAACCATCCGGAACTGGGCCTGGTGCCGCCGGCCCGCTTCATTCCGCTGGCCGAGGACAGCGGTTTTATCAATCAGTTGGGCAAATGGGTGCTCGACGAGGCGTGCCGCCAGATGATGCGCTGGCAGGCGCAGGGCTTGCACGTGCCGAAGATGGCCGTGAATCTGTCGGTAAAACAGTTCGAGCGGGGCAGCATCGCCGGCATGGTGGCCGACATCCTGACGGAAACGGGCCTGGAGCCGCAGCGCCTGCAGCTGGAAGTGACGGAATCGGTGATCATGAACACGGGCGACGCGCTGGGCTTCATCAACGATTTGCACGCCATCGGCGTGGGCCTGGCCATCGACGATTTCGGCACCGGCTATTCCTCGCTCGCGTATCTGAAACAGCTGCCCGTGCAGACGCTGAAGATCGACCGCTCCTTCATCAAGGATATCTCGACGGACGTCAACGACGAGGCGATCGCGATCGCCATCATCCAGCTGGGCAAGAGCATGCAATTGTCGGTGATTGCCGAAGGCGTGGAGACGGAAGAGCAGGCCGCCTTCCTGCTGCGCCATGGCTGCAAGCTGGCGCAAGGTTATTTTTATAGCCGTCCGGTGCTGGCACAGGATATGCTGGAGCGCTGGACCGATCCGCTGGATCAACCACTAATCAATTAAAGGGTATCCCATGGCCGGAGAAAAAAACACGTCGCGCCGCCGTTTCCTGCTCGGCGGCCTGGGTCTCGGCGTGGCCGGCGTGGGCGCCCTGGTGCTGGGCTGGGGCGTGTTGCCGCCGCGCCAGCGCCTGCATGGCAGCGCGCCGCTGCCGCTGCAGGATGGCGCCGTGGCCCTGAACGGCTGGCTGGCCATAGGCACGGACGGCACGGTGACCCTGGCCATGCCGCGCAGCGAGATGGGGCAGGGCGTGCACACGGCCTTGCCGATGCTGGTGGCCGAGGAACTCGACGTGCCGTTGAGCAGCGTCAAGCTGATCCAGGCGCCCATGGATAAAATCTTCGGTAATGTCGCCATGCTCAAGGATAGCCTGCCGTTCCACCCGGACGACCAGGGCCGCCTGAAGGCGCTGGCGCAGTGGACGGTGGCCAAGGCGGCGCGCGAACTGGGCGTGGTCGTCACGGGCGGCTCGTCGAGCGTGAAGGATGGCTGGGGTCCCATGCGCGAAGCGGGTGCGTCGGCGCGCGCCATGCTGGTAGGCGCCGCCGCCGCGCTGTGGCAAGTGCCGCCCGCGCAATGCCGCACGGAAGATGGCGCAGTGCTCCACCCGGACGGACGGCGCGCCAGCTACGCCAGCCTGGCGCAGCGCGCCGCCGGCATAGCCCCGGGCTCGCCCGTGCTCAAATCCCCCAAGGATTTCAAGCTGATCGGCCAGCCGGCGCCGCGCCGCGACACGCCGTCGAAAGTCAATGGCAGCGCGCGTTTCGGCATCGATGCGCGTCCGCCCGGCATGCTGTATGCGGCCCTGCATCTGCCGCCGCGCCTGGGCGACACCCTGGCCGCGTTCGACGCGGCGCCCGTGCTCGCCATGCCGGGCGTGAAAAAGGTGCTGGACCTGACGCCGCAGCTGCCCCAGCGCGGCACATCGGTCACCTCGTGCGCCGCCGTGGTGGCCGACACCTGGTGGCGGGCCAAGCAGGCGGCCGCCGCCTTGCCCACGCAGTGGAAGGCCGGTCCGCAAGCGAACCTGTCCAGCGCCGGCGTGTATGCGGAGTTTGCCCGCCTGCTCGACAGTGAGGCGGGCCATGCGTACCACGCCAGCGGCGAGGTGGAAAGCAAGGCCGTGCAGGGTTTGCGCAGCGTCAAGGCCGAGTACCGCGCGCCGTTCCTCGCGCATGCCGCCATGGAACCCGTCAATTGCACCGCGCAAGTCAAGGATGGCAAGGTGATGCTGTGGGTGTCGACGCAGGCGCCCGGCATCGCCGTCGACGTGGCGGCGAAAGTGGCCGGCGTCGATGCGAAGGATGTGACGATCGAGGTGCTGCTGCTCGGCGGCGGTTTCGGCCGCCGCCTGGAAGTGGATATGGTGGCCCAGGCCGTCGCCATCGCGCTGCAGTGCGGCGGCGCGCCCGTGCAACTGGTGTGGACGCGCGAACAGGACACCAGGCACGATATGTACCGTCCCGCCGCGCTGGCCCGCTTCGCGGCCCGCCTCGACGAGCACGGCCGCGTCGCTTCCTGGGACAACAAATCCGTCAGCGCTTCCATCACGCATCAGTTCTTGCAGCGCAATTTCGGCTTGCCCGGTGCGGGGCCGGACAAGACGACGGCCGAAGGCGAATTCGACATGCCGTATGAAATCGCCAACCAGCGCATCGCCCACGTGATCGCCGACAGTGCCGTGCCGGTAGGCTATTGGCGCTCCGTGGGGCATTCGCACAATGCATTCTTCAAGGAAAGCTTTATCGACGAACTGGCGCACGCGGCGGGTCAGGACGGCGTCGCCTTCCGCCGCGCCATGCTGGTGAAGCATCCGCGCCACCTGGCCGTGCTCGATGCGGCCGTTGGCAGGGCGGGCAGTCCTCCGCCCGGCCATGCGCATGGCGTGGCCTTGCACCAGTCGTTCGGCAGCATCGTCGCGCAAGTGGCGCAGGTGTCCGTGGAAAATGGCGAGATCCGCGTGCAGCGCGTGGTGTGCGCCATCGATTGCGGCATTGCCGTCAATCCGAACATCATCGCCCAGCAGATGGAGTCGGCCGTGCTGTTCGGCTTGTCGGCGGCGCTGGGCGGCGAAATCACGTTCCAGGAAGGCAAAGTCGAGCAAAGCAACTTCCACGACTATCCCGTGCTGCGCATGGGGCAAACGCCCGAGGTGGAAACCATCATCATCGCCAGCGCGGAACACCCCGAAGGCGTGGGCGAGCCGGGCACGCCGCCGATCGCGCCGGCCGTGGCCAATGCCGTGTTCAGTTTGACGGGGAAACGGCTGCGCAGCCTGCCGCTGCGCCTGGGCTGATCTTACTGATCGAGTGTCGCGGCCAGCAGGTTGCGCAGATTGCAGTCGCGCTGCCAGTCGCGCCGCTCCTGCGTGCTGGTCGACAGCCGCGCCAGTTCCTCGGCGCCGAGCGCCTGCTGCGCCTGCACCATGCGGTGCGCCAGGCCGCCGTCGGGCAGCACGGTGCCGAAGAAGGCCACGTTGTCGTCGTGCTGGATCAGCAGGGTGGGGAAGTTGTCGATGTCGAGGTCGCCCACCACGTCGGCCTGGTCTTCGATATCGACCCAGACGAAGACGGTGTCCGGGTGGCGCGCGGCCAGTTCCTCGAACGTGGCGCGGTAGCTGCCGCAGGTGCCGCACCACAGCGCGCACAGGCAGGCCACCGTCCAGCGCGGGCCGGCCAGGGCTGCCGCGACGTCGGCGCGGTTATCGGTCGTGAGGGTCAGGCTGTGCATGGTCGTATCTATTCAGTAGGGCGATGGGCGCCGGGCGCCCGATGCGCGTATTCTACCGCGCCCGGCGACGCCAGTCGCGGGAATGCATGAGCTTGTTTATCCGTGTTTTTTGATGCAACGCACCTTTCTGGTGGATAATGCTGGTAATTGCGCGCTGATTACGCTGGTCCATGCTGTTTCCTGGCCCCGCAGCCTGACCCCTCCAGTCTGTTTTCATGCCCTGCCCGGTGTCAGCGCTCCCGCCTTTATTTATTTTTATTATGGAATTAGCCAGCTTATGTTGAGTTACCGCCACGCCTTTCACGCGGGTAATCACGCCGATGTGTTGAAACATTATGTGCAGATTCAGTTGTTGCAATATCTGAATCAAAAAGATACCGCCTATAGTTATATCGATACCCATTCCGGCGCGGGCGTGTATGCGCTCGACGGCGGCTATGCGTCGAAAAATGCCGAGTACGAAACGGGCATCGCGCCCCTGTGGGACCGCACGGACTTGCCGGCCTCGCTGGCCGAGTACATGAAGCTGATCAAGGAAATGAATCCGAGCGGCAAGATGCGCTACTACCCGGGTTCGCCGTACTGCGCCGACAAGGTCAGCCGCGAGCAAGACCGTCTGCGCCTGTTCGAGCTGCATCCCGCCGATGCCAAGATTCTGGCCGACAACTTCCGCAAGGTCGAGGCGCATGCGCTGGCCCAGGGCGAGCGTCCGACCGTGCGCGGCAAGCGCGTCATCATCACCAAGGCGGATGGCTTCCAGAGCCTGAAAGCCCTGCTGCCGCCGCCATCGCGCCGCGCGCTGGTGCTGATCGACCCGCCGTACGAAGACAAGATGGATTACCGCAAGGTCAAGGACACCCTGGCCGACGCCCTCGTGCGCTTCCCGTCGGGCATGTATGCCGTCTGGTACCCGGTACTGCAGCGCATGGAGTCGCGCCAGTTCGCCGACAAGCTGAAGCAATTGCCCAGCTCGGACTGGCTGCACGTGACCCTGACGGTGAACACCCCGTCGCCGGACGGCTTTGGCTTGCACAGCAGCGGCATGTTCATCCTGAATCCGCCGTACACTCTGGAGCCGATGTTGCGCGAAGTCATGCCGTACCTGGTGAAAGTATTGGGCCGCGACGACGGCGCCAAGTTCGTGCTGGAAACGGGCAAGGGCGGACAGAAGAACACCGGTACCAGAAGAGTCTGAGGACACCTGACCAAACCTACTGCGCGTCGGTATAGGCGGCCTGCGATGCTCACCGTACTAGAGTACGGTTGCGCTTCTTAGCCACCTCTCCCTTCCGCTCGCTACGGTTTTGTCAGGTGTCGTAACTATCGTAGTTGAACAAAGTAAACGCCACGGCAAATATGTCCGTGGCGTTTGTCGTTTACTGTCCCAATAACAGGAACACAGTCGGTTTCTTGTGGAAGTCCGGCGCCTTGCCTGCAGCCAATTGTTTCTTCCACTGTCCGCCATTCCACGTTTGCACGCTTTCCGTGTCCAGGCTCAGGTCGGTGGCGACGCAGATCAGGGTCGATGGCGCGCATTGCGCCACGAGGGCGTCGAGCATGGCGGCGTTGCGGTACGGCGTTTCGATGAACAGCTGGGTCTGCTTTTCATTGCGCGAACGCACTTCCAGTTCTTTCAGGCGCTTGGCGCGCAGGGCCGCGTCCGTGGGCAGGTAGCCGTTGAAGGCGAAGCTCTGGCCGTTCAAGCCGCTGGCCATCACGGCCAGCAGGATCGACGACGGACCCACCAGCGGGCGCACTTTAATGCCGTGCTGATGCGCCAGGCGCACCAGGTCGGCGCCAGGGTCGGCCACGGCGGGCACGCCCGCTTCCGACACGAGGCCCGCATCGCGTCCCGCCAGCAGGGGAGCCAGCAAGCCGGCCAGCGCTTGCGCCGGGGTATTCACATTCAGTTCGGAAATCGTGATTTCCTGCAGTGGCTTGGCCAGCGGATGCTGGTTGCCGATCAATTTCAGGAAGGCGCGCGCCGTCTTGGCATTTTCCGCAACGAAATAATCGAGCTGGGACGTGATGTGCCGTACTTGCTCTGGAATGATGTGGGCCAGCGGGTCGGCCGGGCTGTCGGACAGGCCGAGGTGGTTGGGAATCAGGTACAGGGTGCCGGTCATATTCTTATTGTCGGTAAATTAAAGGGTGAAAAATGCCACGCCCGCCTTGCGCAGCATGCCGGTGAGGGCGATCAGCGGCAAGCCGGTAAGGGCGGTCGGGTCGGTGGTGGCGATGCGTTCGAGCAGGGCGATGCCCAGGCCCTCGTTCTTGGCGCTGCCGGCGCAATCATAGGGCTGCTCGATGCGCAGGTAGGCGTCCAGTTCCGCATCGGGCAAGTCGCGCACGGTGACGAGGGTCTGGACATCTTCCACCTGCGCCACAGGCACCGCCTGGCGCCCGTCCAGCAGGCATAGTGCCGTGTGGAACACGGTCTGGCGTCCGCGCATGGTTTGCAGTTGCAGCAGGGCATTCGCATGGTTGCCGGGCTTGCCGATCTGCGCGCCATCGAGGGTGGCGACCTGGTCGGAGCCGATGACGAGGCTGCCAGGATGGCGGTCGAGCACGGCCTGTGCCTTGGCCTGGGCCAGGCGCAGGGCCGTGGCGCTGGGGCTTTCGCCTGGCAGGGGGCTTTCGTCGAGATCGGGCACGGCGACTTCGAAAGGCAGGCGCAGGCGTTCCAGCAATTCCTTGCGGTAGGTCGAACTCGATGCAAGAATCAAGCGCAATGGGGCGGAAGTTGGTATCATTCGGTAGTGGATGGCGGCCGGCATGGCCGCGCTGGTCGATGTCAGTGGAATTTCACGCAAATTCCAGGGCGCAGAGCCCCTGACTGAGGCTCCATGCGGCATGACGGTGTTAATGAAGTTGTCATGTTTATGGCAATGATTGCGTCAAAAAAGATGCTTAGCCTTTGACTCCGTGCTAAAAACCCTGTTATTATCGCAGGTTTTCCGGGGAAATTTTCTACCAATGAATGCTTTTGTGATCGACGCCTTTGATTTTTGTCGTATCAGCGGGAGCCGCGAGGGTGTAACTCCTGTCGCTGAAATGACCCGGTTGACCAAGGATTGTGCAGATAATTCCGGCGAAATCGCCTGGAAGATCGTCGGCGGCACCAGCAAGCTGGGCTACCCGCAACTGACCTTGTCGGTCAACGGCACCGTTCAGCTGGTTTGCCAGCGCTGCCTGACTCCGTATGCTTACGCGATAGATTCTTCGACTGTTCTGATGCTGGGCAAGGATGACGAGCACGCGGACGAGATCGAAGAAATCATCAACGATGAAACGATCGACGTGATCGTCGGCAGCCGCAGCATGGATGCCGCGGCCCTGATCGAAGATGAAGCCTTGCTGGCCCTGCCGCAGGTACCCAAACACGACGTCTGCCCCGATACGGCGCAGCTCGATGCCCTCAAGACTGAAAAGAAGTCGCCGTTCGCGGCACTGAAGGACTTGAAGCCAGAATAAGTTAAGAGAATAGAGAATAAGTAGTAGTGGTAGTTTATAGGGGGCCTCAGAAACCGTAGCGAGCGGTCCAATATCGTCTTGAGTAGCGCAAGCGTACGGAAGTACGCTGAGCAACGCCGAGGCGATAGTGGGACGCGCAGTAGGTTTGTGAGGGTCCGCTTAGAGAACGTGTCAAACGCGTGTAGTAATCGAGTATGGCAAGTGTAGTGAAATGTAATTGTAATAAACGATGTCGGTCCGGGCTATTTTCGGGTAGTCTTTGCCGCTGGGATACTCGATTCGCATGTATTTGCTAATCGATTGTGCTAAAATTTTAGAACTTATGTATTAGGAGTCATCATGGCAGTTCAACAGAACAAGAAAACCCCTTCCAAGCGCGGCATGCACCGTTCGCACGACTTCCTGGTCGCGCCGCAATTGAGCGTCGAGCCAGTTACCGGCGAAACACACATGCGTCACCATATCAGCCCTAACGGCTTCTATCGTGGCCGTAAAGTGTTGAAGACCAAAAACGACGAGTAATCGACGTTTTTGTTGGGTAAGATGAAAGCGGTGTTGCGTGGTTATTCGGCGTGGCGCCGCTTCTTCTTTTTTATCGGCTGCAATTCATCTTGCGCACCCGTCATTTTGAATCAAGCTTGCTCAGGCGGTGCATGACATGCTGCGCCCTGCATATGCTCCAGTCCGATTCACATCTTGCCGCACGCCCGCAGCGGTATTGAATCAACACAAATGACAATCAAAATTTCTATCGACTGCATGGGCGGAGATCACGGTCCCTCAGTCACTATCCCCGCAGCAATTTCCTTCGTAAAACATGAGCCTGAAGCCGAACTGATCCTTGTTGGATTGGAAGACGTGATCCGTGCCGAACTGAAAAAACATAAAGCCGACACGCATCCGCGCCTGTCGGTATTGCATGCCTCCGAACAAGTTACCATGGACGATCCCCTGGAAGTGGCCCTGCGCCGCAAGAAGGATTCCTCCATGCGCGTGGCCATCGAACAGGTCAAGAACGGCGTGGCGCAAGCCTCCGTTTCCGCCGGTAATACGGCAGCCCTGATGGCCGTGTCGCGCTATGTATTGAAAACCATGTCCGGCGTCGACCGCCCGGCCATCTGCAGCATCTTGCCGAATCAAAAGAACGGCCCCACCTACATGCTGGACCTGGGCGCCAACGTCGATTGCGAACCGCATCACTTGCACCAGTTCGCCATCATGGGTTCCGTGCTCGTGTCCGCCATGGAAGGCATCGCACGCCCCACGATCGGCTTGCTGAACGTGGGTACGGAAGATATCAAGGGCAATGAAGTGGTGAAACTCACCTCGAAGCTGCTGCAGGCCGACCATGAGCGTGGCGCGCTGAACTTCTACGGCAACGTGGAAGGCAACGATATCTTCAAGGGCACGACCGATATCGTCGTCTGCGACGGTTTTGTCGGCAATGTCACCCTGAAAGCCATCGAGGGCCTGGCGCGCTTCATGAAAGACGTGCTCACTTCCGAATTCAAGCGCAATCCGATTACCATGCTGGGTGCGCTGATCGCCCGCGGGGCCCTGAAAGCCATCGGCAACCGCTTGAATCCATCGCGTTACAACGGCGCCAGCCTGCTGGGCTTGCGTGGTCTCGTCTTCAAGAGCCATGGCAGCGCCGATGCCTATTCCTTCGAATGGGCCTTGCGCCGCGCCTTTGATGCGGCAAAAAATGACGTGCAAGCGCACCTGGCCAGCCTGATCGCCGAGCTGATGCCGCGCACGCCAGTACCGGACGAACCTACATCAACAAGCTCTACCATTTAGTGGACGGGTATTTGCATGACTGTTTTTAGCAAAACTTACAGCAAAATTATCGGTACCGGCAGCTACTTGCCGGAGAAGCGCGTCACCAACCAGGATTTGACCGAACAGCTCGCTGCCAAGGGCATCGAGACGTCGGATGAATGGATCGTGTCGCGCAGCGGCATTTCGGCGCGCCATTATGCAGCGCCGTCGCAAAACTCCTCGGACCTGGGCGTGGAAGCGGCCAAAAAGGCCCTGGAAATGGCTGGCCTGAACGGCAACGACCTGGACCTGATCATCGTCGCCAGCTCGACCCCCGATTTCTTCGGCAGCTTCCCCAGCACGGCCTGCATCGTGCAAAACAAGCTGGGCATCACGAATAACTGCGCCGCCGTCGACGTGCAAGCCGTCTGCAGCGGTTTCGTGTATGCGGTGGCCACGGCCGACAGCTTCATCCAGTCGGGCATGCACAAGAACGTGCTGGTGATCGGCGCCGAAGTGTTTTCGCGCATCCTCAATTTCGACGACCGCGGCACTTGCGTGCTGTTCGGCGACGGCGCCGGCGCCATCGTCATGACGGCATCGAAAGAGCCGGGCATCCTGGCTACCAAGCTGCACGCGGACGGCCGCCACTCGAACATCCTCAGCGTGCCGGGCAGCCTGGCTGGCGGCGCGCTGGACGGCAGCGCCTTCCTCTATATGGATGGCCCGGCCGTGTTCAAGCTGGCCGTGTCCGTACTGGAAAAAGTCGCGCATGAAGCCCTGGAACATGCCAACATGACCTCGGACCAGATCGACTGGCTGATCCCGCACCAGGCGAACATCCGCATCATGAACAGCACGGCCAAGAAACTCGGCTTGCCGCTGGACAAGATGGTCGTCACCGTCGACCAGCATGGCAACACCTCGGCCGCCTCGATTCCGCTGGCGCTCGACATCGCTGTGCGCGACGGCCGCGTCAAGAAGGGCGACAACGTCATGATGGAAGGCGTGGGTGGCGGCTTTACCTGGGGCGCCGTGCTGGCGCGCATGTAATCCCGCAACATTATTAAAAAAACGGAGTCGACATGACACAATTTGCATTTGTTTTCCCAGGCCAAGGCTCGCAAGCGATTGCGATGCTCGACGGTTTCGCCGGCAACCCCGTGGTTGCGCAGACCGTCGCCGAAGCGTCGGACGCCCTGCAATTCGACCTGGGCAAGCTGATCGCCGAAGGTCCGAAGGAAGAACTGGATCTCACCACCAACACGCAACCGGTGATGCTGACGGCGGCCGTGGCCTTCTACCGCGCCTGGCTGGCGGCCGGCGGCCCCGTGCCGACGGTCGTGGCCGGTCACAGTCTCGGTGAATACTCGGCGCTGGTCGCCGCCGGCGTCATTTCCTTCAAGGATGCCGTGCCGCTCGTGCGTTTCCGCGCGCAAGCCATGCAGGAAGCCGTGCCCGTCGGTCAGGGCACGATGGCTGTCGTGCTGGGCCTGTCGGATGACGACGTGCGCGCCGCCTGTGCGGAAGCGGCGGCGGAAAACCCGGCCCTGGTGGTCGAGCCCGTCAATTTCAATGCGCCAGCACAAGTCGTCATCGCCGGCCACACGGCTGCGGTCGAGCGCGCCTGCGAACTGGCCAAGGCCAAGGGCGCCAAGCGCGCCATGAAACTGCCCGTCTCCGCGCCATTCCACTCGTCGCTGCTGAAGCCCGCGTCGGACCGTTTGCGCGAATACATGGCCGGCCTGACGTTCGCCGCGCCGCAGATCGCCCTGATCAACAACGTCGACGTGGCTATCGTCAACGACGTGGCCGGCATCAAGGATGCGCTGGTGCGCCAGGCGGCCAGCCCCGTGCGCTGGGTGGAAACCATGCAAAAGGTTGCCGCGGATGGCATCACGCAAGTGATCGAATGCGGTCCGGGCAAGGTTCTGATGGGCCTGGCCAAGCGCATCGACCCGGTGCTGGTGGGCGACGCCATCGTCGACCAGGCTTCGCTGGAACGCATTTTGACGCAGCTCAAATAAACATCAGATCGCGGCAGCCTGCCTGCCGCGGTTGCTCTTAAGGATACTCATGAATTTAGCAAATCAAGTCGTGCTGGTCACGGGCGCCTCGCGCGGCATCGGCCGCGCCATCGCCACCGAACTGGGCAAGCAGGGCGCCACCGTGGTCGGCACCGCCACCTCGGAAAGCGGCGCGCAAGCGATCACCGATTACCTGGCCGCCGAAGGCGTGGCAGGCAAGGGCCTGGTCCTGAACGTGACCGATGCGGCGCGCTGCGCGGCCGTCGTCGATGAAGTGCAGAAAACCTACGGCAGCCTGTCGATCCTCGTCAACAACGCGGGCATCACGCAAGACCAGCTGGCCATGCGCATGAAGGATGAAGAGTGGGACAGCGTCATCTCGACGAACCTGTCGGCCGTGGGCCGCCTGTCGCGCGCCGTGCTGCGTGGCATGATGAAAGCCAAAACTGGGCGTATCATCAACATCACGTCGGTCGTGGCTTCGTCGGGTAATCCGGGGCAAATGAATTACGCGGCGGCCAAGGCGGGCGTGGAAGGCATGAGCCGCGCCCTGGCGCGCGAAATCGGCAGCCGCAACATTACCGTGAACTGCATCGCGCCGGGCTTCATCGATACCGACATGACCAAGGCTCTGAGCGAAGAGCAGCATGCGGCCCTGTTGACGCAAATTCCCCTGTCCCGCCTGGGCAAACCGGAAGACGTGGCAGCGGCCGTGGCCTTTTTGGCCTCGCCGCAAGCGGCGTATATCACGGGCACGACCCTGCACGTGAACGGCGGAATGTACATGAATTGATGTGAAAGGTAGACAGGGCGGGCATTTGTGGCATGATTCAACGGTCGTTTTTGTCTATAATCGCATCTTTTAGCAGCAGCTTCGGTTGAATTAGCAGCAGACACCGAAATTAGTATTCGGACGCGCAAACCTGATAAAATGCGCGCACTTTCCGTAACACACACTTTGGAGCCATAACATGTCGGATATCGAACAACGCGTTAAGAAAATCGTCGCTGAGCAACTGGGCGTTGCAGAAGCAGACATCAAAATCGAATCCTCCTTCGTCGACGACCTGGGCGCCGATTCCCTGGACACCGTGGAACTGGTGATGGCCCTGGAAGACGAATTCGAAATGGAAATCCCTGACGAACAAGCTGAAAAAATCACCACCGTGCAACAGGCGATCGACTACGCCACCGCACACGTCAAGGCCTAAGCCTGTCTGACCGACTTCAGGAGAATCGCTTGAGCCGTTCTAAAAACCGTCGTGTTGTTGTCACCGGCCTGGGTTGCGTTTCACCAGTCGGCAATACTATTGCCGAGGCGTGGGGCGCAATCATTGAAGGTAAATCCGGCATTGCCACGATTACCAAGTTTGATGCACAGCCATTCACCACGCATTTTGCCGGTGAAGTCAAAGGTTTCAATATCGAAGAGTACATCTCCGGTAAGGAAGCCCGCCATATGGATACCTTTATCCATTACGGCATGGCTGCAGGCATCCAGGCGATGCAGGACTCCGGCCTGGAAGTGACCGAAGAAAACGCCGAGCGTATCGGCGTGATCATCGGTTCCGGTATCGGCGGCTTGCCGCTGATCGAGGAAACCAAGTCCGAGTACGAAAAGCGCGGTCCGCGCCGTATCTCGCCATTTTTCGTGCCTGCCTCGATCATTAACATGATCTCTGGCAACCTTTCGATCAAATATGGTCTGAAGGGCCCGAACCTGGCGATCGTTACAGCGTGCACCACCGGTTTGCACAGCATCGGTGCCGCAGCGCGCATGATCGAGTACGGCGATGCCGACGTCATGATCGCCGGCGGTGCCGAATCGACCGTGTCGCCGCTGGGCCTGGGCGGTTTCGCTTCGGCACGTGCCTTGTCGACCCGCAACGACGATCCGGCAACGGCATCGCGTCCGTGGGATGCCGACCGCGACGGCTTCGTGCTGGGCGAGGGCGCTGGCGTCATGGTGCTGGAAGAGTACGAGCACGCGGTGGCCCGCGGTGCCAAGATCTATGCCGAAGTGCATGGTTTCGGGATGAGCGCAGATGCTTATCACATGACCTCGCCGCTGGAAGATGGTAGCGGCGGCAGCAAATCGGTGATCGCGGCCCTCGACAACGCAGGCTTGAACGCGGATCAGATTCAGTACCTGAACGCGCACGGCACGTCGACCCCGCAAGGCGACGTGGCGGAAGTGATGGGCATCAAGCGTACCTTCGGTGATCACGCCAAGAAACTGGTCGTCAACTCGACCAAGTCGATGACGGGCCATTTGCTGGGCGGCGCGGGCGGTCTGGAAGCGGTGTTTACGGTCCTGGCATTGCACCATCAGGTGTCGCCTCCGACCATCAACATCTTCAACCAGGATCCGGCGTGCGATCTCGATTTCTGTGCCAACACGGCGCGTGATATGAAGATCGATTATGCAGTGAAAAATTCGTTCGGCTTCGGCGGCACGAATGGCACGCTGATTTTCGGTAAAGCGAAATAAGCAGGAACTTTCAAGCGCTCGCTACGGTCAAATCGTAGTGAGCGCTGATTCGCCGCCAACGTTCGTTGGTGGCTGAATTTGCCCGGCATGGTGCCGGCGCGCCTTTTTTCTCCCATGAACTATGTCGATCGCGGTAGCGGCTGTCATTCGCACGCCTGTCTGTTTGCGCCTGTTGCAAGCGGTGCTGGGACTGTGCGCCGTGCTGGCCGCCTGGCCCTTGAGCGGTCTCTGGCGCAGTCTGCCCGCGTCCGGCCAGCTGGTGGGCGGCTATGCGCTGGGCTGGAGCTGTGCCTTGCTGAGTGCGGCTGGCGGCGTGTTTTTGCTGGCTTTGCTGCGCCGGCGCAGAAAGCCGCTGGCGCTTGATATTTCGCCGGTCGGGCAGTTGCGGCTGGCGGTATATCTGGAGCATGGCGCGGCGCCGGACGCCGGTGCTGCCGGGCTGGCGCAGCCGGACGGGCCGGGGGCTGTGGCGGCACCGGGGCTGCGCCTGTTGCCGGGCTCGACCCTGTGGCCGTCGCTGCTGGTGCTGTGCCTGGCGGATGCCGCCGGACGGCGCACGGCGGTGCTGGTGCAGCGCGGCGGCAGTTGCACCGCCTTCCGCCCGCTGGCCGTGGCTTGCCGGGCGATCGCGGCGCGGAACAGGGAAGAATAAAAGTGGGACGAACACTGAACTTCTTGCAGCGGGCCAACTCTATATCCATACAGGCGCCCACGTTGCATGACTACAGGGACATCGGGCGTGAGGACAGAGCGCGAGTATGATCAGTTACTGGTCGAGCGGGTGCAGGCTGGCGACAAACGGGCATTCGATGTGCTGGTATCGAAATATCAGCGCCGCTTGATGCGCCTGGTGTCGCGCCTCGTGCATGACCCGGCGGAGGCCGAAGATGTGGTGCAGGAAACCTTTATCAAGGCATACCGGGCGCTGCGCCATTTTCGCGGCGAGGCCGCCTTTTATACCTGGCTGTACCGCATCGGCATCAATACGGCCAAGAATTATCTCGTCACGCAGGGGCGGCGCGCCGCCACATCCAGCGATGCCGACGCCGAGCAGGCGGAGTCTTTCGATGACGGCAATAAATTGCGCGACAACAATACGCCCGAATCGGTGCTGGCCAGCAAGCAGATTGCCGCCACCGTCAATGCTGCCATGGATGTGCTGCCCATCGAATTGCGCACGGCCATCGTGCTGCGCGAGATCGAGGGCCTGAGCTATGAAGAAATATCGGAGATCATGGCGTGCCCCATCGGCACCGTGCGCAGCCGGATTTTTCGCGCGCGCGAAGTGATTGCGGAGAAATTGAAACCGTTGTTGGACATGCCGATTGACAAGCGCTGGTAATCTGGAGAGTATGAGGTTGGCATGGCTGCGCCCGGTTTCCGCACCGATCCTCTTGAAATGGCAGGACCCATCATGGATACGCATACACGATTGCACGAGACTATTTCCGCGCTGGCCGATGGCGAGCTGGCGGCGAGCGAACTCGAACTGGCGTTTGCCGCCCTCGATACGCCATCGGGACGGCAAGCCTGGGATGCCTATCGCCATATCGGTGAGGTGCTGCGCTCGGAGCAGTACGGCCATGCGCTGAGCGCCCAGTTCGATGCGCGCCTGGCCAGCCGTCTGGCCGCGGAGCCGGCACCAGAAGAGTCCGCTGCCCAGGCGGAACCGCTGCCGCCGCTGGCCGCCGGCATCGTGCCGCCTGGCGTGGCCGAACCGCTGGAGGCGGGGCCGCTGGCGCAGCGCTAGCGGGCGCCTCGTCCATCTTATGCCTGGCTTAACCTTCCCGTCGCCCCCTTGACACTGGCCTTCCGTACGATTGACACTGTGCGCAGGCAATATCTTGCTTTTGCGATATATTGTTGCATTGTTTGCCATGCGCGCTGTCAGGTGGGTTTGCCCCTGGATTTCCGTCATGACGGCCAATCATGCGCGCAGGCAATCGCCTGATCCGCGTTTTGAACCGTTTATATACTCGAAAAGATCCTTTCCATGAAAAAAAACATGTGTGCCGCCAGCAAGTCGTTTTCAGTGAAGACGCTTTCCGCCTTATTGTTCGGTACGGCTGGCGTCTTCCTTGCTCCCACCATGCTGGGCCTGGCGCCACAGGCGCAGGCCGCCGTGCCGGCCGTGAAACTGCCTGATTTCTCGGACCTGGTCGACGCCGTCGGCCCGGCCGTGGTGAATATTCGTACCACCGAACGCCTGAAAATGGGCGGCGCCGGGGCTGGCGCGGGCGGTCAGGATGAGCAGGAAATGCAGGAATTCCTGCGCCGCTTCTTTGGCGGCGCCATGCCCGCGCCGCGCCAGCAGGCGCCCCGCGGCGGCCGCCGCGCCGTGCCGCAGGAGCAGGAAGTGCAGCGCGGCGTCGGTTCCGGCTTCATCATTTCGGCCGATGGCTACGTGCTGAGCAACGCCCACGTGGTCGACGGCGCCGACGAAGTGTATGTGACCCTGACGGACAAGCGCGAATTCAAGGCCAAGGTGATCGGTGCCGATGCGCGCACCGACGTGGCCCTGCTGAAAATCGAGGGCGCCAACTTGCCGCGCCTGACCATCGGCGACTCGAACAAGATCCGCGTGGGCGAGTGGGTGATCGCCATCGGCTCGCCATTCAACCTGGAAAACACGGTGACGGCCGGCATTATTTCCGCCAAGTCACGCGATACGGGCGATTACCTGCCCCTGATCCAGAGTGACGTGGCCGTCAACCCCGGCAACTCCGGTGGTCCGCTGATCAATATGCGCGGCGAGGTGATCGGCATCAATTCGCAGATTGCCACCTTGTCCGGCGCCTACAATGGTATTTCGTTTGCCGTGCCCATCGATGAAGCCATGCGCGTGGGCGAGCAGCTGAAAAAAACGGGGAAAGTCGTGCGCGGACGCATCGGCGTGCAGATCGGCGAAGTGAGCAAGGACGTGGCGGAATCGCTGGGTTTGCCGAACGCCAAGGGTGCGCAAGTGTCGATGGTGGAGCCGGGCGGTCCGGCCGACAAGGCGGGCATCAAGCCGGGCGACATCATCCTGAAATTCAACGGCGCGCAGATCGAGCGTTCATCTGACCTGCCGCGCCTGGTAGGCGGCGCCGCCGTCAACGGCAAATCCACGGTCACCGTCTGGCGCAAGGGCGCGCAGCAGGATATTCCCGTCACCGTCGTCGAGCTGGAAAGCGAGAAAACGGCGAAGAAGGGCGCCAAGGAGCCGGAAGCGCAAGCCGTCAATGCGCTGGGATTGAAAGTCAGCGACGTGCCGCCCGCGAAGAAGCAGGAGCTGAAGATCGAGGCGGGGGTGCTGGTCGACGATGCCGACGGCGTGGCGGCCCTGGCCGGCCTGCAGCCTGGCGACGTGATCTTGCAATTGAACAACGTTGCCGTGAAAGATGCCAAGCAGTTCAATGCCTTGGTGGCCAAGCTCGATCCGAAAAAGTCGTCGGCCGTGCTGGTGCGCCGTGGCGACGTGGCGCAATTCGTTTCGCTGCGTCCGTCTGCCAGGTAAGTTTCTGATTCCATCCGCATCCCGGCCCCGGCCGGGATGCCTTTCCCTTTTCTTCATGCACTTCACCCTCTATTCCCGCAGTTATTGCCATTTATGCCAGGACATGCTGGACGCCTTGCTCCTGCTGCAAGCGCCCGGAAAGCCATTCACCGTGGACGTGATCGATATCGATGCGTCGCCTGACGCCTCGCTGCTGGCCCGTTTCGACGAGCTGGTGCCGGTGCTGTTTGGCGACCTGGCGCAGCCCGAGCTATGCCATTATTTCCTCGATGAGGCAGCGGTACGGCGCTGCCTGACGTAGCTTAAATACCAATATTGACACTGCATTGCACCATTCTGGTGCTGAAAACAGCCGAAAATGTCGGCTTGGCCCGGTGCCGGCCTCATAAGACGGGCTTTCTACTCTGAAATCCGGTAAAATGGGGAGGTCGAAAAAGCTACTGTCCGAGGCAGCAGCTTCTGTCGCTTCAAAAGCGCTCGCCTGGGCATGCAGATGTCCTGCTCGGAGCGCTTTTTTCATCATGAGTGGGGCGCCTGGTTCTGGCCCTGTTTGGCCCGGACATGATTCCCCTGATTCCTGTTAAAGCAGTGTCGTCAACTTCGCACTTATATTAGTTAATGAACAACATACGCAATTTCTCCATCATCGCCCATATTGACCACGGTAAATCGACCCTGGCTGACCGCATCATTCAATTGTGCGGCGGCTTGTCCGACCGCGAGATGGAGGCGCAGGTGCTCGATTCGATGGATCTGGAGCGCGAGCGCGGCATTACCATCAAGGCGCAAACGGCGGCCCTGCACTACAAGGCGCGCGATGGCCAGATCTACAATCTGAACCTGATCGATACGCCAGGCCACGTCGACTTCAGCTATGAAGTGTCGCGCTCGCTGTCGGCGTGCGAAGGCGCGCTGCTGGTTGTTGACGCATCGCAAGGCGTGGAAGCGCAAACCGTGGCCAACTGCTACACGGCGCTGGACCTGGGCGTGGAAGTGGTGCCCGTGCTGAACAAGATCGACTTGCCCAACGCGGATCCTCCGAGCGCCATTGCCGAGATCGAAGACGTGATCGGCATCGACGCGGGCGACGCCGTGCATTGCTCTGCCAAGACGGGCTTCGGCGTGCTGGACGTGCTCGAACAATTGATCGTCAAGGTGCCGCCACCGAAGGGCGACCCCGATGCGCCGCTGCAGGCGCTGATCGTCGATTCCTGGTATGACGCCTATGTGGGCGTGGTCATGCTGGTGCGCGTCATCAACGGCACCCTGAAACCGAAAGACAAGATCCGCCTGATGGCCACCGATTCGGTGCAGCTGGTGGAAGACATCGGCGTGTTTTCGCCCCGTTCGCAATCCTTGCCGCAATTGTCGGCAGGCCAGGTGGGCTTCATCATCGCCGGCATCAAGGAATTGAAAGCGGCGAAAGTGGGCGATACCGTCACCCTGGCCAACCGTCCTGCCGCCGCGCCATTGCCCGGCTTCAAGGAAGTGCAGCCGCAAGTGTTCGCCGGCCTGTTCCCCGTGGAAGCGAACCAGTACGACGCGCTGCGCGACTCGCTGGAAAAACTGAAATTGAACGACGCGGCCCTGATGTACGAGCCGGAAGTGTCTCAGGCGCTGGGCTTCGGCTTCCGCTGCGGCTTCCTGGGCTTGCTGCACATGGAAATCGTGCAGGAACGCCTCGAACGCGAATTCGACATGGACCTGATCACCACGGCGCCTACCGTGGTGTACGAAGTGATCCAGCGCGACGGCACCATGATCAACGTCGACAATCCGTCGAAGATGCCCGATCCGTCGCGCATCGAGGAAGTGCGCGAGCCTATCGTCACGGTCAATCTGTACATGCCGCAGGAATACGTGGGCTCCGTGATCACCCTGTGTATCGGCAAGCGCGGCATCCAGATGGACATGAGCTACCACGGCCGCCAGGTCAAGCTCGTGTATGAAATGCCGATGGCCGAGATCGTGCTGGACTTCTTCGACCGCCTGAAATCGACGTCGCGCGGCTATGCCTCGATGGATTACGAGTTCAAGGAATACCGCGCGGCCGACGTGGTCAAGGTCGACATGCTGATCAACAGCGAAAAAGTCGATGCGCTGGCCATCATCGTCCACCGTTCGAACAGCCAGTACCGCGGCCGCCAGGTGGCTGCCAAGATGCGTGAACTGATCCCGCGCCAGATGTTCGACGTGGCCATCCAGGCGACCATCGGCGCCAACATCATTTCGCGCGAGAACGTGAAAGCCTTGCGCAAGAACGTGCTGGCCAAGTGCTATGGCGGCGACATCAGCCGCAAGAAAAAATTGCTGGAAAAACAAAAAGCGGGTAAGAAACGCATGAAGCAAGTGGGCTCCGTGGAGATCCCGCAAGAAGCATTCCTGGCAATTTTACAAGTGGATGGTTAATACATGAACCTGCAAGTGATTTTAGGAAATTTCGCTTTAATCCTGTTCGTGCTGATGGTGTTGACGGGCCTGGTCTGGTGCCTGGATGTGTTTTATCTGTCCAAGCAGCGCCGCAAGGCGGCCGACCTTGCCCTGGCCGAGTTCGATGCGCGCCAGTCCAAGCTGGCCGCCGAGGGCATCAAGTCCGATGCGGGCGGCAGCCGCGCCACCATCGAGGCGGCCCTGTTGCGCCAGCCGACCTGGGTCGAATATTCGGGCAGCTTCTTCCCCGTCATCGCCCTCGTGTTCTGCCTGCGCTCGTTCCTGTACGAGCCATTCAAGATCCCGTCGAGCTCGATGGTGCCGACCTTGCTGGTGGGCGATTTGATCCTGGTCAACAAGTTTACTTATGGCATTCGTTTGCCGATCGTCAACAAGCGCATCATTGAAGTCAACGATCCGCAGCGCGGCGACGTCATGGTGTTCAAGTACCCGAAAGATATGTCGCAAGACTATATCAAGCGCGTGATCGGTGTGCCCGGTGATAAAATCACCTATGAAAACAAGCGTTTGACGGTCAACGGCAAGGAAGTGCAATACACGCCGCTGGACGACTACTTGGACGATGAAAGCACCGTTTACCACAAGCAGCTGGAAGAAAACCTGACGGGCGTGAGCCACCGCATCCTCAACGACGAGCCCGCTCCTACGTTGAACTTGCGCGAAGTGAAGGATTTCCCGCACAAGGAGTCGTGCGACTACAACGAAGACGGTTTCACTTGTGTGGTACCAGCAGGCAACTACTTCATGATGGGCGACAACCGCGACAATAGCGCGGACAGCCGCTACTGGGGCTTCGTGCCGAACGAGAACATCGTCGGCAAGGCTTTCCTGGTGTGGATGAACTTCAGCAATCCGAAACGCGTGGGCGGCATACACTAAGCCGTCCCTATGGCTGCCGCGCCGATTCCCCGCGCGGCGGCCAGCCGAATTACTCAGATGACACAGAAACAACAATGAATCTTCAGTTATTGCAAACCCGTTTAGGCTATACGTTCCAGGATGCTGGCCTGTTGCAGCAAGCCTTGACGCATCGTAGCCACAGCAGTTTGCATAACGAGCGGCTGGAATTCCTCGGCGACTCCATCCTCAACTGCGTGGTCGCTTCCATCCTATACGAGCGCTTCAAGTCCATCGACGAGGGCGACCTGTCGCGCCTGCGCGCGAATCTGGTGAAGCAGCAGTCGCTGTATGAAATCGCGCAAAAGCTGGAACTGTCGCAATTCCTGCGCCTGGGCGAAGGCGAGCTGAAATCGGGTGGTTTCCGCCGTCCCTCCATCCTCGCCGACACCCTGGAAGCCTTGCTGGGCGCGATTTTCCTCGACACGGGCTTCGACGCCGCCAGCACGGTGATCCGCGCGTTCTACATCCCCATCCTCGACTCGGTCGATCCGCAAACCCTGGGCAAGGATGCCAAGACCCTGCTGCAGGAGTTTTTGCAAAGCAAGAAAATTTCGCTGCCACAATACAACGTGGTGGCTACCCACGGCGCCGCCCACAGCCAGGAATTCGAGATCGAATGCCTGGTGCCGAAATTGAACATCCAGGTCTACGGCCGTGGCGGAAGCCGCCGCGCCGGTGAGCAAGCCGCCGCCAAACTGGCGCTCGACGTGGCCGAGCAGGCGCTGTTGAAGTCGCCAGCCGCCAGCCGCAAGCCGAAACCGCGCGCCGCCCAGCTCAAGCTGGCCGGCATTGCCACCATCCAGAGCGACGACGCGGCAGCCCCAGCTGCCCCGGCGATCGCCGCTCACACTAAACAGAATCGACACTAGCATGACAGCCACCAAAATGCCCGACAACTTCCGCTGTGGCTATATCGCCATCGTGGGCCGCCCGAACGTGGGCAAATCGACCCTGATGAACGTGCTGATCGGCGCGAAGGTCAGCATCACTTCGCGCAAGGCGCAAACGACGCGCCACCGCATCACGGGCATCCAGACGGTGCCGGACGCGCAATTCATCTACGTCGACACGCCGGGCTTCCAGACGCGCCACTCGAACGCGCTGAACAAGACGCTCAACAAGACCGTCACCAACACCCTGATTTCCTCGGACGTGATCTTGTATGTGATCGAGGCGGGCACCTTCGGCCCGGCCGACCAGCAAGTGATGGATCTGCTGCCGAAGGAAGTGCCGTGCATCCTCGTCATCAATAAATCGGACCGCGTGAAGGACAAGGCCGTGCTGCTGCCGTTCGCGCAAAAGATCGCCGCCATGCGCGACTTCGCCGCCATCGTGCCTGTGTCCGCCAAGCTGCACTTCCAGCTGGAAGGCTTGCAGGACGAGATCAAGCGTTTCCTGCCGGAAAACCAGCCGATCTTTGGACCGGACGACATCACGGACCGCAGCGAGAAATTCCTCGCCTCGGAAATCGTGCGCGAAAAACTGTTCCGCTTCGTCGGCGACGAACTGCCGTACACGAGCACCGTGCTGATCGAGAAATTCGAGCAGGAAGGCGATCTGCGCCGCGTGTTTGCCGCCATCCTGGTCGAGCGCGATACGCACAAGTCCATGATTATCGGCAACAAGGGCGCGCGCCTGAAGGAAGTCTCCACCCAGGCCCGCCTGGACATGGAAAAGCTGTTCGGCGGCCCCGTGTACCTGGAAATCTGGGTCAAGGTCAAATCGGGCTGGGCCGACAACGAGGCGGGCTTGCGCGCCTACGGCTACGAGTAATCCGCAACCCGGGGGCGACGCCACACGCATGAGCACCACCACGCCAGCGCTGCACGATCTTGCGCCAGCTTCATCTGCTGCATCCGCACCTGTCCCCGCGCCGGCGGCCATCGCGCCGCCGGCCGCAGCTCCTGTCACTCCTGCCGCGCCGCGGCGCAGCCGTCCGCCCGCGCGCGACGGACGCATCACGGGCCAGCCAGCCTTCGTGCTGCACAGCTATCCGCATAAAGAAACCAGCCTCATCGTCGACGTGTTTACACGCGAATACGGCCGCATCGCGCTTGTCGCCAAGGGCGCCAAGCGGCCCCATTCGCAGTTGCGCGGCGTGCTGCAGACGTTCCAGCCCCTGCAGGCGGGCTGGACGGGCAAGTCCGAGCTGCGCATCTTGACGGGCGCCGAATGGGTGGGCGGTATGTTGCCGCTGGAAAAGACCGCCTTGCTGTGCGGCTTCTATTTGAACGAATTGCTGGTTAAATTGCTCGCGCGCGACGATCCGCATCCCGTCCTGTTCGACCACTACGTTGCCACCTTGAATCAACTGGCGCACAATGAGCCGCCGCCCATCGTGCTGCGCAAGTTCGAGCGCGCCCTGCTCAAGGAAACGGGCGTGGCGGCCGACCTGACGCGCTGCACCGGCACGCGCCAGGCCGTCGATGCGGGGCAGGTGTACGTGGTCGACCCGGAACGGGGGCCGCGCCCGGCGCGCGCCAGCGATGCCTGGCCCAGGATCACGGGCAAGACCCTGCTCGACATGGAGCGCGAAGATTATCTTGACGCGGCCACGCAGGCGCAAAGCAAGCTGCTGATGCGCTTCCTGCTGGCCCATCAACTGGGCGGCGCCACCTTGAATACGCGCCAGATACTGATCGATTTAATGCAGCTGTAGCTGCGGTTTGCAGCAGGACAGCACTTTACGGATACCATCACTATGAGCTTTTTGCAGCCTTCCGGCCCCGTCATCGACCTGGGCGTCAATATCGACCACGTGGCCACCTTGCGCAATGCGCGCGGCACCGCGTACCCGGACCCGATCCGCGCGGCCCTGCTGGCCGAGCAGGCGGGCGCCGACGCCATCACCCTGCATCTGCGCGAAGACCGCCGTCACATCAAGGATGCGGACGTGATCGCCATCGCCCCGCAATTGCTCACGCGCATGAACCTGGAAGCGGCCGTCACGGCCGAGATGATCGACTTCGCCTGCCGCATCAAGCCGGCGGACGTGTGCCTGGTGCCGGAAAAGCGCACGGAAGTGACGACTGAGGGGGGCCTGGACGTGGTGCGCTACTTCAAGGAAGTGCAGGCGGCCGTGAAGCAGCTGCAAGGCGAGGGCATCCGCGTAAGCCTGTTCATCGATGCCGATGAGCAACAGATCGCCGCTGCCGCCGAGCTGGGTGCGCCCGTGATCGAGCTGCACACGGGCCGCTATGCCGATACGCAAGGCGCCGAGCAGCTGGCCGAGCTGGAACGCATCAAGGCGGGCGTGCTGTTCGGCGTGGGCCGCGGCTTGAAGGTCAACGCGGGCCACGGCTTGCATTACACCAACGTGCAAGCGATCGCCGCCATTCCCGATATTGCCGAGCTGAACATCGGCCACGCCATCGTCGCGCACGCCGTGTTTGTCGGCTGGGAAAATGCCGTACGCGAAATGAAGGCTATCATGGTGGCCACGCGCATCGCCGGCAAGGCATAAGCGCGCTCAAAGGAGGCAGCATGATCTACGGCATCGGTACCGATATCTGCAAGATTCCCCGCATCGAGGCGGCCCTGGCGCGCCACGGCGAGCGTTTCGCGAAAAAGATACTGGGACCGCAGGAGCTGGAAAAGTTCCGTGTCCGCAGCGCCAAGAATGCCGTGCGCGGCGTGCGTTTCCTCGCCACGCGCTTCGCGGCGAAAGAGGCGTTTTCCAAGGCCATCGGCCTGGGCTTGCGCATGCCGATGACCTGGCCCGCCGCGCAGATGCTGAACCATCCCAGCGGCAAGCCGATGATCGTCTGCAGCGGCGTGCTGGCCGAGTTCATGGAAAAGCACCGCCTGAGCGCGCAAGTGACCATCAGCGATGAAGAAGAATATGCGGTCGCGTTCGTGATCGTGGAACAAGCAGGGTAACTATAAGTGCGCCATAAGTGCGCAATGAGCCAGCAATGACCGAAGCAAGCCCAGAATCTTCCTTGGCGGAAACGCCGCCCGACCCGCGCGCGCAGGTGCTGGCCACCGTCGCCAAGCTGCCGAATTTGCCCGGCGTGTACCGCTATTTCGACGCCGCCGACAAGGTGCTGTACGTCGGCAAGGCGCGCGACCTGAAAAAGCGCGTCTCCAGCTATTTCCAGAAGAACCTGGCCAGTCCCCGCATCGCCATGATGGTCGAGCGCATTGCGCGCCTGGAAACGACCGTCACGCACAGCGAAGCGGAAGCCTTGATCCTGGAAAACAACCTGATCAAGGCGCTGCAACCGCGCTACAACATCCTGTTCCGCGACGACAAATCGTACCCGTACCTGAAGATCACCAATGGCGATGCGCCGCGCATGGTGTATTACCGGGGTGCGGTGGACAAGAAAAACCAGTATTTCGGGCCGTTCCCCAGTTCCTGGGCCGTCAAGGAATCGATGCAGATCCTGCAAAAGGTGTTTTTGATCCGCACCTGCGAGGACAGCGTGTACGCCAACCGCACGCGGCCCTGCCTGCTGCACCAGATCGGCCGCTGCAGCGCGCCGTGCGTGGACCTGATCAGCAAGGAAGACTATAAGAACGACGTGGAAAATGCGGCGCGCTTCCTGCGCGGACGCCAGAGCGAGGTGATGGCCGACCTGGAAAAGAAGATGCACGCGTTTGCCGCCGAGCTGAAATTCGAGCAAGCCGTGGTGGTGCGCAACCAGATCGCCTCGCTGTCGCGCGTGCTGCACCAGCAAAGCATGGAAACGACGGGCGACGCCGATGTCGACATCCTCGCCGTGCTGGTGCAGGGTGGGCGCGCCTGCGTCAACCTGGCCATGGTGCGCGGCGGACGCCACCTGGGCGACCGCGCCTACTTCCCCAGCCAGCTCAGCGATGCGGCGGCCATTGCCGAGGAACCGATCGAGGTGGAAGTGCTGGCCGCCTTCCTGGCGCAGCACTACACGGAAAAATTCATTCCCGGCACCCTGATCCTGAATATCGAATTCGACCAGCCAGCCCTGATGGTGGCGCTGATGGAGCAGTGCGGCCACCGCATCAACCTGATCTTCCAGCCGCAGGGGCAGCGCCGCCAATGGCTTGAGATGGCGCAAAAGGGCGCCGAGATTTCGCTGGCGCGATTGTTGTCGGAGCAGGGCTCGCAGCAGTCGCGCACGCGCGCGCTGGCCGAGGCGCTGCGCCTGGAAACGGAAGACCTCGACAGCCTGCGCGTGGAGTGCTTCGACATCAGCCACACGCAGGGCGAGGCGACGCAGGCGTCGTGCGTCGTATTCCACCACCACGCCATGCAGAACGGCGAATACCGGCGCTACAACATCAACGACATCACCCCCGGCGACGATTACGCGGCCATGCGCCAGGTCCTGATGCGCCGCTACGAGAAAGTGGCGAATGGCGATGGCGTGATGCCCGACGTGGTCTTGATCGACGGCGGCAAGGGGCAGATCGAAATGGCGCGCCAGGTGTTCGCCGAGCTGGGACTCGATATCAGCTTGATTGTCGGCGTGGCCAAGGGGGAAGGGCGCAAGGTGGGCCTGGAAACCCTGCTGTTCGTCGATGGCCGCGCGGCCCAGGAACTGGGCAAGGAATCGGCGGCCCTGATGCTGATCGCGCAAATCCGCGACGAGGCGCACCGCTTCGCCATCACGGGCATGCGCGCCAAGCGGGCCAAGACGCGCCAGACGTCGCGCCTGGAAGAGATCGAGGGCATCGGCGCCAAGCGCCGCCAGAAGCTGCTGTCGCGCTTTGGCGGCTTGCGCGGCGTGGTCGACGCCAGCGTCGAGGACCTGATGTCGGTGGAGGGGATTTCCACGCAGCTGGCAGAAGAAATCTACAAGCAGCTGCACTGATGATAGAGCCGCCTGGTCCGGTGCCGCGGCAACCGGACTAGGCTAATACCCTGTGGCCATGTAGACTAGTGGCGCTTTCTTCACGCTTTCCTCATGTTCAATTTACCCGTCGGCCGATTGCTCTCTTATGCCTTTTAATATTCCCATCCTTTTGACCTGGCTGCGCGTGGCCCTGATACCGCTCGTCGTCGGCGTGTTTTACTTGCCGCCGTCGATGCTGCTGCATGGCGACCAGAACCTGGTTGCCACCCTGGTCTTCATTGTCGCGGCCGTCACCGACTGGTTCGACGGCTTCCTCGCGCGACGCTGGAACCAGACCTCGGCCTTCGGCGCCTTCCTCGACCCGGTGGCCGACAAGCTGATGGTGGCGGGCGCCTTGCTGGTGCTGGTGCAGCTGGACCGTGTCAATGCCGTGCTGGCCTTCATCATCATCGGCCGCGAAATCACGATTTCCGCGCTGCGCGAATGGATGGCGCAGATCGGCGCCTCGAAGTCGGTGGCCGTCAGCTCGATCGGCAAGATCAAGACGGCCGCGCAAATGACGGCCATTCCCTTGCTGCTGTACCACGAAGTGATCTTCGGCGCGATCGATACCCATGTGTGGGGCGAGAAGCTGCTGTGGATCGCCTGCGTGCTGACGGTGTGGTCGATGTTCTATTACTTGCGCCTGGCGTGGCCTCTCATCAAGGAAAAGGCTGGAAATCTGCACTAAGAACAGGCAGGCGGCTGCTTTGTGCGGAATATTTTGCAAAAGACCAGATATTGCCCGTTGACAGCCCCTGTAATCCCTCTATAATGCTGGCCTGTTGTTGATGACGCGGGAGTAGCTCAGTTGGTAGAGCGCAACCTTGCCAAGGTTGAGGTCGAGAGTTCGAGACTCTTCTCCCGCTCCAGTTTTCTGGATCGTGTCATAGGTAAAAACAGCGAATGCAGTAAAAAGTAGTACTGGCGATGTAGTAGAGCTTCTGATACAATGTTGTCCACTGCGGGAGTAGCTCAGTTGGTAGAGCGCAACCTTGCCAAGGTTGAGGTCGAGAGTTCGAGACTCTTCTCCCGCTCCAGTGAATACTGGATCAGCAGTAAAGCAGCACTGGTAAACGGTAGCAAAAGGCAGTAAAATAGCGGTTCGTATGCGGGAGTAGCTCAGTTGGTAGAGCGCAACCTTGCCAAGGTTGAGGTCGAGAGTTCGAGACTCTTCTCCCGCTCCAGCGAAAGCTGAAGCAGTACAGAAAGAATGGCAGTAGCAGAAAATAGAAGCTCCAATGCGGGAGTAGCTCAGTTGGTAGAGCGCAACCTTGCCAAGGTTGAGGTCGAGAGTTCGAGACTCTTCTCCCGCTCCAGAATTCTAAAGGGAAGCTAAGCTGGCTTCCTTTTTTTATCCGCCGCCATGCGCGGCGCGATTATGCGGTAATCAAGCTCCAATGCGGGAGTAGCTCAGTTGGTAGAGCGCAACCTTGCCAAGGTTGAGGTCGAGAGTTCGAGACTCTTCTCCCGCTCCAGTTTTCAAGGTGGGCCGCAAGGCGCATCCAAGTAGTTCCTCTGGCGAGGTAGCAAAGAGGTTATGCAGCGGCCTGCAAAGCCGTTTAGACGGGTTCGATTCCCGTCCTCGCCTCCAGATGAAAAAAATAGCCCACCTTCGAGTGGGCTATTTTTTTGTCTGCACGGTATTTCTGTGCACTGCGGGCGTTGCACTAGTCCGCTTCCGCTTCCGCTTCCCACACTTCGGCTTCTCTGATTTCTCTCGATCGGCATTTCCTGATGCCGCCACCGTTTCGCATTACTCTGCTGCGCATTTTCTGCCGCGCATCCTTGCCCGGGATTCTCACTGCTTCGCCCGCCTGTTTGCGCCGTGGTCATTTTCAGCGCTAGTCCAGTTTGATTTTCATGGTGTTATGCAATAAATATTTCCATAATGAAAATCTTATTGATATAATAGTTAATAAATATTTATTGTAATTTCGCCGGGCAAACGACGTGATTTGTCGCAATGCAGTGGATCATGCGGTGAATCACAACTTAAGGAAAAACTTTGTCATTCCCAACTTATAGTCCGCGTTACAAGCTTGGTAACGACGTGATCTTGTCTGAGGCTACCGCATTGCAGTTAAAAGAGTGTCTGGCGAAATTGCGTTTTCGCCGGACGATCTATGTCGACTGGAATTTTGCGTCCGTCGACCCGATGGGCTTGTGTACGGTAATTAATTTTTACGGTCCTCCTGGCACTGGTAAAACGCTCTCGGCCGAAGCGGTGGCCGGAGAGCTGGGTCTGCGTTTTTTGCCTCTCGGTATCGCGGAACTGGAGAGCAAGTTCCTGGGCGACACGGCCAAAAATATCCAGAAGGCCTTTGAAAGCGCGCGCGAAGACCCGGCAGTCCTGTTTTTCGACGAAGCCGATACGTTGCTGGGAAAGCGGCTGTCCTCTGTCACCCAGGGCGTGGATAACGAAGTTAATGCCATGCGTTCCACCTTGCTGATCGAGCTGGAGCGCTTCGATGGCATCGTCATTTTTGCCAGCAATTTCGAGCGCAACTACGACACGGCTTTCCGCAGCCGGATTGGCTATCACATTCGTTTTGATAATCCCGATTTTGCGGCACGCCGCCGCTTGTGGGATCGTTTGATGGTCGATGGCATTCCGCTTGGCGCCGATCGCGCGCAATTGCTGACGCATTGCGCCGAACTGAGCGAAGGTTTTTCCGGCCGCGATATTCGTACCTGCATGCGCCTGGCATTGCCGAAGGCGCTGCTGGCGGCGGAAGCGGCGGATGAGGCACCTGCGCTACAGCGTGTCCATCTGGATGAAGCGATTGCCGAGTTGACTCGGGCAATCAACGAAGTTGCTGTGGCGCCAGGCAACAGTAAAACGCATAACGATACGATGACAGCACGCCGCCTGTTGGGCGTGAATTAAAAAAGGGAGTGAATGATGGGGTGGTTCGATGATGTTGTTTCGACTGTTCGTAATGTTGCCACCAAGGTGGTCAAGGTGGTGCGCGATGCGATCAGGGTGATCGCGGAAAAGGGGGAGGCATTCATCGGGGCGGTAAAAGAGACATATGCAAAGGTCAAGCCGTATCTGCAGAAGCTGAGTCCTTACCTGAAATCCATTGCGGCAGCTGCGGAAGCAATACATCCCTGGCTTGGCAAGGCGATCCTGGCGATCGATAAGGCGATCAGCGCCTTGTTGGCCCTGGAAAATAGTCCCATCCTGCATCAGCTGGAAAAGGCGATGCGCTGGGTGGTCGAACTCGCGAAGCGCCTCGATGAACGGCTTTCGGCGATGGACGAAGCGCTGGCGCGCGAGCATGAGGCCGTATTCCGTGCCGCCAAGGCGCACGAATATTCCGCCGAGCATGTCAAGGCCTTCGATCTTGCCGCCATGATCAATGAACTGGCGCTGGTGAAAACGGGCATCGCCAACCTGATCGATGACGGTGATTTCATTGGTTTTGAACATTATCTGCGTTTGCGTGCGACACAAAAGCTGATCCGCACAGTGGAAGAGGTGCTGGCCCGTGCCACGACGATGGAGGAGATTTCAGCCGACGACATTTTCCTTGTGCAGATCGGCGCAATGTTGTTGTCCGATGCGCCTGAAATGAGCGATGCCGAGGCCGCGCGTCTTGATGCCATCGTGTTTTCCCGCTATGGAAAGAAGCTCACGCCGTTTGTGTTCGAAGAGATGAGCAAGATGTGGCAACTGGCGTTGACGGATGACAAGCGTCTGTGGAAGCGTACGGCGGAAACGTTGGCGGTTGCCCAAGCCAAGTTGAGTCGCTTGAAGCTGGAAGCGCTGCTGTCGCCGCTGTCGGCGCAAGACCAGGGCGAGCTTGAAAGCCTGGAAGCGGTGTTGCCGGTGGAGCTTGCAGCGAACAAGGCATTGATGAAACGCAATGTGGAACGGGAATATTATGTCTATGCGACAGAAGGTTTCTTGCAGCTGCTTGAAAAAACACCGGAGCAAATACAGGCCGATGATCAGGATTTCCTGTTGGAACTGGGCGAAGAAGTGGGCTTGCTGCTGACCGATTGCGCGCATCGCGATTTGCGCTGGGCCGACATGTCCGCCGAGCAGCAGGCGCTGATTGCCGATTTTGCCAATGTGTTCCGCGCCGATAGTATCAAGCGTGGCGAAGAGCTGGAAGTCGAATGCAATGGATAATCAATTGCTGACCTTTCTCCTGCCGACGCTGGATTACACGATCCATTCGGGATTACAACTCATTTTCGCGACCGTCTTCATGCTGGCGGTGGTGTGCGTGCCGATGGCCGTGGCGCGCAGTGCGCGTGCGGGGCGCTGGCAGCGCAACCTGACGCGGCTCGATGCCGAGGATGGCGCGCCGCTTGCCTATGGCTCGGCCGACGAGCTGAGCACCGCAGTTGCCACGCCGGCGGAACGCTGGGCGGATATGTTGCCGGGCTTGCTGCTGGTATTTGGTTTGTTGGGCACATTCATCGGCCTTGGCCTCGCTTTGGTAGAGGCTGCAGGTGCGCTGGCGCCAGGCCAGGATGCACTCAATAGCTTGACTCCGATCATGAATTCTCTGGGATCCAAGTTTAAAACGTCGACCTGGGGCATTCTTGCTTTTCTCGTCCTGAAAGTATGGTTCATGCTGAAGCCATACGAAGAGGTGCGTCACGCCTGGGCAGCAAGCGAACTGAAGCAAATTACCGGCCGTCTTGCCGAACTGCAGCGCCTGGAACGCGACAAAGAGCGTACGCAGATGATTGACGCTATCGCCCAGTCCGGCAGCACCGTGGCCGCCGAGCAGCGCACTGCGGCGCAGAGGGCGGAACAGCAGCACGCGCAGTCATTGGCTGTGCTGCAAGAGTTGCTTCTCAGCAATGAGCGCGGACTGCAAGCCGCGCAGGCAGGCAGTGCGCTGCAACTGCAAGCGCTGGAACGGATCGTCGAAAGGCTGGATGCGTCACAGCAGGGCCAGCAGGCATTGCTGAGCCCTATCGAGGTCATCGCAGGCCATGCCAAGGTGCAGAGCGAACAGGCGCTGCTGCAAAATACGCGGCTCGGTGAACTGGCGGAGCACACGCAGGCAAGCCGCGCCGCCATGGAAGGTTTCGTGCGCAGTGTCTCTGAGAATATCAGTGAAATGGCAGTGGCCGCCAAGAGCATGTCCGTGGCCGCCCAATTGGCTGGCAACGCCAGCACCGAATTGGGCAGCGTAATTGAAGAGTTCCGCAATACCATGTCGTCAGTGCTGGCCAGCCTGAGAACCGAGTTGAAGGCAACGATCGATGACATGGGGGCAACCTTTACCACGAATATGACAACAATGGCTGCGGACCTGTCAACGGCTACCACGCAGATTGAACGGGTCATCGGCGAATTGTCGAATGGCGTGACGACGACTCTCAATACCTTGCACACCATGGGCGAGGACACGCGCAAACGTCAGGAGTCGGCGCAGGCCACATTTGCCGCATCGGGCGATGCCTTGAACGGGAAAGTCCATGCCATGACTGAATTCGTTTCTGCAATGCAAGAAAGCATTGAGAAGGGCTTGAATGCGATATCGACCTCGAATACCCGCATGATGCAATATGCCAAGCGTTTTGAAGCCAGTGATGAACGGGCGGCAAATCTGGTGGACAAGGTCGGTGAACTTGTTGTCGCAGTGAAAGATAGTAGTGCCAGCTTGGACCGGAACGCAACACTTGGTGACGAACTGCGCCAGTTGCTGGCACTTGTTGAGCGACAAGTGAAGGTTCAGGATACCGCCGCTGCCTCCCAGCAGCAGCAAGCGCAGGCAATGGAACAAATGTGCGTCGAGTTTCATGCTGTTGCCGATGCCGTAGCCAAGCTGCTTGTCGCATCGCCTGCGGCGGATGCACTGGGTAGCACGACCTTCCACCTCCCCAATGCGGAAATGGATTTGGTGGCCATGATGCCGCCACTGGAGCACGGCACCTCCCATTCCGCAACGAAAGCGGCATAAGGATGCATCATGAAGGATAAAGCGAGTGAGTGGATCGTGATCGCCGATCTGATGTCGGGCGTGGTTGCCGTCGTCATGTTGATGCTGGTGGTATCTGTGGTGCAGAAGCAAGCCGCGGAGCAACGTCATCATGCTGAGATGAACGAGGGCAGCGAGGCAAAGCGACGCCAGGTGGCAGTCGTGCTCGAACAGATGAAAATTGCTTTTGCGCGCGAGGGCGCTGCCAATTTTGTTGCCATCGATGCGGCGGCCGGCAAAGTGACGCTAAGCGAGAGCGTATTCAAGAGTGGTAGCGCCTGTATCGAGCCCAAAGCCCGTGCGGTCTTCGCCCAGGTCGAAGACAGTATTGCGGCCTATCTGATGCGAGTGGAGGGCGGGCAGATTTATGTCGAGGGGCATACGGATAACAAACCGGTCAAAGCGCCTGTGACCGATATTCGTGAGTTTTGCACGGTGTACGACGACAATTTTACCTTGTCGGCTGCACGCGCCAGGGAGGCACGCCGCCTGATCATTGGGCAGAGTGGCGTTGATGCGGCAAGGCGCGTGGTCGTCGCCGGTTTTGGCGATTCGCATCCACTGCCAGGACTGGCACCGAGTGATCAGCGCAATCGCCGCGTGGAGCTGCGGTTTGGAAGCGAACCTGCCCACTAAGCATGTCGTGAAGACAAGGCTTCCGTCAAGACGCACGCTTGCTGCGCCTTGACGGGTAGCCGATCATTACATCATTACGCGCTGAATTGCGTGGCACCGGCTGCCGTACAAAAACAGCAGATAACCGGCAGAAAATGCTGGCCATGCCTGGCTGCGCCGCTATTGGACGTTCTTGTATAATGCCGGCAAGCTCAGCCGCGCCGCCTGGCGCCTTGATGAATCTCCCCCTTTCCGCCATACCGATGTAGTCACTGACGACTTTCCTGTTCCGTTCGACCTCGGCGCCGCGTTTCTGTGACGCCCGCTGGCATGGCTGCGCCTGATTATTCTCCATCCGGCCGGCATTTTCCTGTTCCGACTTTGGATACGCATCAATGATCAACACAACTTTTCGGGATGAGTGGTACTCGAACCTGCAAAAAAACGTCTTGGCGGGCTTGACCACGTCATTTGCCCTGGTGCCAGAATGCATCGCCTTTGCCCTGGTGGCGCAGCTCAATCCCCTGATGGGCCTGTATGGCGCCTTCATCATCTGTGCCATGACGGCCATCTTTGGCGGACGTCCAGGCATGATTTCGGGCGCCGCCGGTTCCATGGCCGTCGTCATCGTGGCGCTGGTGGCGCAACACGGCGTGCAGTACCTGCTGGCCACCGTGGTGCTCGGCGGGGTATTGATGGCGCTATTCGGCATCTTGCGCCTGGGCAAGCTGATTCGCATGGTGCCCCATCCCGTGATGCTGGGTTTTGTGAATGGCCTGGCCATCGTCATCGCCATGTCCCAGCTGGAACACTTCCGCCAGGCCACGCCGCAGGGCGAAGCCTGGCTGCAAGGCACGCCCTTGCTCGTGATGGGTGGCCTGGTGCTGCTCACCATGGCCATCGTCTACGTGCTGCCGCGCCTGACAAAAGCCGTGCCGCCGGCGCTGGTGGCCATCCTGGGCGTGGGCGTACTCAGCCATGTTTTGAGCTTGCCGACGCGCACCCTGGGCGACCTCGCGCATATCGCGGGCGGCTTGCCGGCCCTGTATTGGCCTGCCGTGCCGCTGGATATGGCCACCTTGCACATCATTTTCCCGTATGCGGCGCTGATGGCCATGGTGGGCTTGCTGGAAACCTTGCTCACTTTTAATCTCACGGATGAGATAACGGAAACGCGGGGGCAGCCGAACCGCGAATGCATCGCCCTCGGCGCATCGAACATCGTCTCGGGCCTGTTTGGCGGCATGGGCGGCTGCGCCATGATCGGGCAGACGATGATCAACCTGAGTTCCGGCGGCCGCTCGCGCCTGTCGGGCGTAACGGCCGGCGTGATGATCTTGCTGTTCATCCTGTTCCTGTCGCCGCTGATCGAGCGCATCCCGCTGGCGGCCCTCGTGGGCGTGATGTTCGTCGTGGCGCAGCAGACGTTTGCCTGGGGCTCCTTGCGCGTGCTGGGCAAGGTGCCGTTGCAGGATGCGCTGGTGATCGTCGCCGTGACGGTGATCACGGTATTCACGGACCTGGCGATGGCCGTGCTGTGCGGCATCGTCATCGCCGCCTTGAATTTTGCCTGGCAACATGCGCGCGACATGCGTGCCGACATCGATGACAGCACGCAAGGCATGCGCGTCTACTTGCCGCATGGCACCCTGTTTTTTGCTTCCACCACGCATTTCCAGGAACTGTTCCAGGCAGCGTCGGACCCGGCCCGCGTCATCCTCGACTGCCGGCACCTGCACATGGCCGACCACTCGGCCATCGCTGCCATCGAATCGCTGTATGAGCGCTATGACAGGGCAGGCAAGCATCTGCAGGTGACGCATCTGTCCGCCCGCAACGAGGCCTTGCTGCAGCGGGCCGGGGTGGATGTGGGCGTGGCGTAAAATATTGGATTGCTGAATGTCTGTGGAGTGTGAATGCTGTCGAACGAACAAGAACAATTATTGCAACAAAGCCAAACGGCTTTTGATGCCTACTATGACGCGCTGGGCGCCTCGCTGGTGAATTTCGTCGAGCGCCTGGGCATCCAGCCGGCGCACGAAGTGTTGACGAACGCGGCCGAATACCTGCCGTACATCGATGCGGCCATGCGCACCATCGTCATTCGCGACGAGAGCTGGCAGTGGGTGAAAACCATGCTCGGCTACTTCATCGGCGAATATTTCGTGCAAGGCCATGCGGGTTGCTGGTATGTGGAAACGCGGGCGGAGTCGCCGCATTTTTGCGGCATTATGGTGGGCGGCTTCGAGCATGGTTTGCCGGCGGATGCCGCCATCGATCCGGATGCGCTGGCGCTGGAATTTCTGGGACAATCCGTGCCGCGCGAGCTGGTTAAATTAATTGGCGATGCACAAGCCGCGCTGGCTTGATGCAAGCACAAGGATGGAAAATGGAAGCGGAGCTGCACCTGGCGGAAATCCTGTACGACACGGGCGAATTGCGTTTCCGTTACACGCGCATGCTGTCGGATGACGGCACGCGCTGGATACGCCATGGCCTGTTCTGCGAATACCATCGCAACGGTACGGTCATTTCAGAGGGACATTACGAGCATGGCCGCGAGAACGGCTTGTGGCGCGACTTTTATGAAACGGGCGCGCCAGCCGCCGAAGGGCACTATCGCGATGGCGTCGAAACGGACGACTGGCGCTATTGGGATGCTGCGGGCAAGCAGGTGGCGCGCGCCTGAGCGGCGCTTGCGCTGATTGCCGCTCATCCGGTCAGGCGTGGCAGCCACTGCCATGCCTGACCGTCACGCTTTAAAACTCTTCCCACTCGCCTTCGGCCGGTGCGCTCGCCTTGCTGCTGGCGCGCGTCACGGGCAGGCGCAGGGCAGGGGCCGTAGCCTTGCGGGCCGGCGCGGCTGCTGGTGCGGCCGGGGTGCTGCGCTGTGCGGTTTTCACGCTGAAACGGTCGGTGGCCGCCGCGTTGGCGTCCAGGCGGAAGACGCTGACCACCTGCGCCAGTTCGCTCGCCTGTTCCTGCATCGCTTCGGCCGCTGCCGAGGCTTCTTCCACCAGGGCTGCATTTTGCTGCGTTACCTGGTCCATTTCGGAAATGGCCTGGTTGACTTGCTCGATGCCCGCGCTCTGTTCTTCGCTGGCGTTGCTGATCTCGCTCATGATGGACGTGACGAAGCCGATGCTTTGCACGATTTCTTCCATCGTCTTGCCGGCCTTGTCGACCAGGTCCGTGCCCACGTCGACTTTTTGTACGGAGTCGTCGATCAAGCCCTTGATTTCCTTTGCCGCCGCTGCCGAGCGCTGCGCCAGGTTGCGCACTTCCGTGGCGACCACGGCAAAGCCGCGACCCTGTTCGCCGGCGCGTGCCGCTTCCACGGCCGCGTTCAAGGCCAGGATGTTGGTCTGGAAGGCGATGCCATCGATGACCGAGATAATATCGACGATTTTCTTCGACGAGGTATTGATCTCGCTCATGGTAGCGACCACTTCGGCCACCACGGCGCCGCCGCGGCTGGCGATGCCGGCCGCGTCGCCAGCCAGTTTATTCGCCTGGCGCGCATTGTCCGCGTTTTGCTTGACGGTCGAGGTCAGTTCTTCCATCGACGAGGCCGTTTCTTCCAGCGAACTGGCTTGCTGTTCCGTGCGCGACGACAGGTCCTGGTTGCCGGCGGCGATTTCCGCGGAGGCCGTGGCGATGGTGTCGGTGCCGCTGCGCACCTGGCCGACGATGCCGACGAGGCTATCGTTCATGGTTTTCAGGGCATGCATCAGCTGGCCCGTTTCATCGCGGCCTTGCGCCGTGATGACGCTGCTCAAGTCGCCCGCTGCCACGGTTTCCGCCACTTTCACGGCGGCGCGGATGGGGCCGGTGATCGAACGCGTGATCCACCAGGCAAAGCCGATGCCCATCAGCACGGCCAGCACGCCCATGGTGATCAGGAAAATGCGGGTGCCGCTGTAAGCTTCGATGATGCTGGCGCCGACGCCATCGGCCGCCTTGATCTGCATGCCGGCAAAGCGCTTCACTTCGGCCAGGTAAGCCACGGTGATGGGCGCGACTTCCTTGTCGAACACGATCTTGGCGCCCGCCACGTCGCCGTCGGCCTTCATCTTGAAGGCGCGTGCGCGCGTCGTCACGTAGTCGGTGCGCACCTTGCGCACCACCTTGAACTGCTCGATCACGGCCGGATTGAGCAAGGATGCGATGATGTCGTCCTGCAGCTTGCTGGAACGCTCCGCATCGACTTTCAAGTCTTCCTCGATCTTGGCGCGCACGACCGGATCGGTGATCTCGAACGAGGCGACGCCGCGCACGCTGTTCAGTTCAATGATCTTCGACCATTCGGCCACCATGCGCTGGTTCTTGATGCTGGTATTGATGAGGCGGTAAGTCAGGTCGCTGGCCGTTTGCATGCGCACGAGGGCGGTGATGGTCAAGGCGGCAAGCAACAGCAATACGACAGCAAAGCCGACGCCAAGGCGGCTACCGATGTTCAGGTTTTTCATGTAATTCCTAACAGTTTAATAGTCATGATCGCCGCCGCCAGCAGGGGCGGACAGGCGCCGCAAGGCGCAGGGGATCGGGGTCTTCGGGTGCCGCGTGATGGCTGTGCGGCGCGCCACGCTGAGCGTGGCGATGGAGGTAAAGCAAGGGGCATATCGGTCAGGCTGACCGCTGCCCAGCAAGCCGCAAGTATAGCATTGACGCAGGGAAATAGTTTCTGGCGGCAATTTTAATTATTTTTTGATATTGATTTCCTGTTGCTTTTTTACGTCAAGTACCTAGTTAATAAGTACTATCACTTACATTCATCCTTACTTTTCCCATCGCCGGCTGATAAAATACTAATGATAATCATTCGTATTAAAACTTCGACCAGGGAATTGTATGCAGCAACAGCGCAAGCCAGGATGTAAACCGATCACCATCGCCGTACTGGGCGCCTTGACCTTGGGCGCCACGCCACTGGCGGCCTGGGCACAGGAAAGCTTGCCCGCCGTCACCGTGACGGCGTCGAAGGACAAGGATGGCTACGTGGCCACCACCTCCGCCAGCGGCACCAAGACGGAAATGGCCTTGCGCGACGTGCCGCAAACGATCAACGTGGTGCCGGCCGCCGTCATCCGCGACCAGAACGCCATGTCGATCCAGGACATCATGAAGAACATCCCCGGCGTGGGCTTGTCGACGGGCGACGGCCAGCGAGACCAGGTGTTTATCCGCGGCTTCACGGCCATCGGCGACCAGTTCGTCGACGGTTTCCGCGATGACGCGCTGTATTTCCGCGACCTGTCGAACGTGGAGCGCCTGGAAGTGATCAAGGGACCGGCCGCCGTGCTGTACGGCCGCGGTTCCTCGGGCGGCCTGGTGAACCGCATCACGAAGAAGCCGGGCGTGGATATCGCGGATGTGGCCCTGAGCTTGACGAACACAGCAGGGCGCCGCGGCGAAGTCGACGTGGGCCGTGTCGGCGAGACGGTGGACTGGCGTGTCACGGGCGCGCGCGAATTGTCGGACAGCTACCGCGACCAGCAATTCATCAACCGCACGGCGCTGGCGCCGTCGGTGGCCATCCGCCTCTCCAGCGCCACCAAATTGCTGCTGCAGGGCGATTACCTGGAAGACCGCCGCCTGACGGACTTCGGCATCCCTTCCTACCAAGGCCGTCCCGTGGCCGTCGATGCGGGCACGTATTACGGCGCCGCCAACGCCCGCGATGCCGACTTCAGCCAGTCGCGCGTGGTCTCCACGGCCGCCACCCTGACGCACAAGTTCAGCGATAGCTTGTCGCTGCGCAATGCCTTCCGCTACTACGACTATCACCTGGACCGCAACAACACGAATATTTCCGGCAACGTCAACGAAGTCAAGGGCACGATGAGCCTGGGCCACGCCAAGCTCAACCGCGACGAGAGCGGCTGGTTCAACCAGACGGAACTGACGCAAAAGCTGGTCACGGGCACCATGCGCCACGAAGTGCTGTACGGCGCCGAATTCGGCAAGCAAAACAAGGATGCCAACAGTTGGGCCGCCATCGCTGTAACGACATCTGCGAAGCCCGTGTCGATTTTCAATCCTGTTCTGCCCGTCGTCGATCGCAGCAAGCTGGGCGCGCGCAGTGATACCTTCGGTACCTACGACACGGCCGCCGCTTACGTGCAGGACGCCATCAGCTTCAGCGACGAGTGGAAGGCGCTGGCCGGCTTGCGCTACGACCGTTACAAGCAGCAGTCGCGCCTGGCCAATGCGCTTGGCGTGACGACGGCGGATCTGTCGCGCACGGATTCGGCCTACAGCCCCCGCGCCGGCCTCGTCTGGCAACCGGGCGCGACGCAATCGTACTACGCGTCGTGGAGCCGTTCGTTCCAGCCGAGCGGCGAGAACTTCGCCCTGGCCGCCAACAATGCCGACCTGGCGCCGGAAACCACGCGCAACACGGAAGTGGGCGCCAAGTATGACCTGTGGGGCGGCCGCGCCAACGCCACCGTGTCGCTGTTCCGCCTGGAGCGCGACAATATCAAGACCAGCGACCCGATCACGAACCGCATCGTGCCCGTCGGCACACAGCGCACGGATGGCCTGGAACTGACCTTCAACGCGGACTTGCACGATGGCTGGAAAATGATGGCCGGCTACGCTTACCTGGACGCCACCATCACCGATTCCATCGCCAAGGACAAGAGCGTCAATGTGCCGGGCGGCACCGTCGCCAGAGAAGTGCCGGTCAAGGGCAAGCGCGCGACCTTGACATCGCGCAATACGGCCAACCTGTGGCTGACGAAAGACCTGGGCCACGGCTTCACGGTGGGCGGCGGCGCGAACGCCGTCGGCAGCCGCTTCGCCAATCCGGGCAACACGGTGGTGCTGCCAGGCTATGTGACGGCCGACGCCATGGCCGCGTACCGCACGGGCCGCTATGAAGTGCAGCTGAACGTCAACAATATCGGCGACACGCGTTACATCGTGTCGGGCCACGGTTCCAGCCCGAACCTGAGCTTGCCGGGCGCGCCGCGCAATGTGGCGCTGACCTTGCGCTACAGCCTGTAATTTGGCCGGCCAGTTCGGCCGCATCCCCAAAAACCCGCTCGCGAGCGGGTTTTTTTTCGTGGGTGGGTAGCGATGTGCAAGCGTGCCGGGCAGGCTGGCATTGTTTAGAGGGAACGTTCGGTATCGTCAAATTAATATTGACTAAAGGCAATTTTTTCCAGCGGACTAAGCCTTGTCGGAGTTTGAGGGGTAAAATACTGTCATACGGCACAGGCATGGTGCTTATATCTTAGTGATATGACACTACCACGACGCCGTATGACTTTTTATTTACTCACATCATAGAGGCCTGAATATGGTTCAGATGTCCAGGCGCCAGTTCCTTCGGGTAACTGGCGCGACCATTGCTGGTTCCAGCCTCGCCCTGCTCGGTTTCGCACCGGGCCAGGCGATGGCGGAAGTGCGGCAATACAAGCTGTCTCGCACCACCGAGACACGCAATACCTGTCCCTACTGTTCGGTAGGATGTGGCGTCCTGCTGTATGGACTGGGCGACGGCGCGAAAAACGCCGTCTCCAGCATCATCCACGTGGAAGGCGATGCCGATCACCCGGTGAACCGCGGCACCTTGTGCCCGAAAGGCGCCAGCCTGGTCGACTTCATCCACAGCCCGAACCGCCTGAAAGTGCCCGAGTACCGCGCACCGGGCGGCACGGAATGGCAACCGATCTCCTGGGATGTGGCGCTCGACAAGATCGCGCGCCTGATGAAGGATGACCGCGACGCCAACCTGATCGAAAAGAATGCCGACGGCAAGACCGTCAACCGCTGGCTCTCCACCGGCATGCTTGCCGCGTCCGCCGGCAGCAACGAGGTCGGGTATCTGACCCACAAGACAGTGCGCAGCATGGGGATGCTGACCTTTGATAATCAGGCGCGTGTATGACACGGACCGACGGTGGCAGGTCTTGCCCCGACGTTTGGCCGTGGCGCGATGACGAATCATTGGGTCGATATCAAGAATGCCGATGTGATCCTGGTCATGGGCGGCAATGCAGCAGAAGCACATCCTTGCGGATTCAAATGGGTAACGGAAGCGAAGGCGCATAACAAGGCCAAGCTGATCGTTGTCGATCCGCGTTTTACCCGTACCGCATCCGTGGCAGATTACTACTGCGCCACGCGTACCGGCACGGACATCGTCTTCCTCGGCGCGATCATCAATTATCTGCTGACGAACGACAAGATCCAGCATGAGTACGTGCGCAACTACACGGACATGCCCTTCATCGTGCGCGAAGACTATGCGTTCGAGGACGGCCTGTTTTCGGGTTTCGACAAAGAAAAAGGCAAGTACACCAACAAGGCCACCTGGGATTACGAGATCGGCGAAGATGGCTATGCCAAGGTCGACCCGACCCTGGAACACCCGCGCTGCGTCTACCAGATGATGAAGAAGCACTACGCGCGCTATACGACCGAGATGGTCGAACGTACGTGCGGCGTGTCGGCCGACAAGTTCCACAAGGTGGCAGAAGCCCTGGCTTCGACCGCCGTGCCGGGACGCGCCGGCACCATCCTGTACGCGCTGGGCTGGACGCACCACTCGACGGGCGCGCAAACCATCCGCACGGGCGCCATGGTGCAGTTGCTGCTGGGTAATATGGGTATCGCGGGCGGCGGCATGAACGCCTTGCGCGGCCACTCGAACATCCAGGGTCTGACCGATCTGGGCTTGATGTCGAACCTGCTGCCAGGCTACATGACCTTGCCGAACGAGTCCGAGCAGGATTTCGACGGCTATATCGCCGCGCGCGCCACCAAGCCGCTGCGGCCGAACCAGCTCAGCTACTGGAGCAATTACCGCAAATTCCACGTCAGCTTCATGAAGACGTGGTGGGGCGATTTTGCCACGGCGGAAAATAACTACGCCTTCGACTACCTGCCGAAACTCGACAAGCCGTATGACTTGATGCAAGCCATCGAGAACATGCACCAAGGCAAGATGACGGGCTATATCTGCCAGGGCTTCAATGTGCTGGCGTCCGCGCCGAACAAGCAGAAGGTCACGGAAGCGCTGTCGAAGCTGAAGTTCCTCGTCATCATGGACCCGCTGGCCGTGGAAACGGGCGAATTCTGGAAGGCGCACGGGCAATACCACGAAGTCGATCCCACCAAGATCATGACGGAAGTGTTCCGCTTGCCGACCAGTTGCTTCGCCGAAGAGCGCGGTTCGCTGGTGAGCTCCTCGCGCGTGCTGCAGTGGCACTGGCAGGCGGCCGAACCGCCGGGCCAGGCGCGCAGCGACCTGGAGATCATGTCGGGCCTGTTCTTGCGCATGCGCAACATGTACAAGAAAGAGGGCGGCAAGTTCCCCGATCCTATCGTCAACCTGACGTGGAATTATGCGCAGCCGCATAACCCGCAGCCGGAAGAAATCGCCCGCGAATTCAACGGCAAGGCGCTGGCCGACTTGTACGATCCGAAAGATCCGACCAAGCTGCTGGTGAAGAAGGGCGAACAGCTGGCCTCGTTCGCGCAATTGCGCGACGACGGCACGACCACCAGCGGTTGCTGGATCTTCGCCGGCAGCTGGACGCAGGCGGGCAACCAGATGGGACGGCGCGACAATAGCGACCCGACCGGCATCGGCCAGACCCTGGGCTGGGCCTGGGCGTGGCCGGCGAACCGCCGCGTGCTGTACAACCGCGCTTCGTGCGACTTGAAGGGCAAGGCTTTCGATCCGACGCGCAAGTTGATCGAGTGGAATGGCACGAACTGGAGCGGGGCCGATATTCCCGACTTCAAGGTCGACGAACCGCCGGAAAACGGCATGGGTCCGTTCATCATGCTGGGCGAGGGCGTGGCGCGCTTCTTTGCGCGCGGCGCCATGGCCGAAGGGCCGTTCCCCGAGCATTACGAGCCGTTCGAAAATCCGCTGGGCTACAACCCCATGCATCCGAAAAACCCGCAAGCGACCAGCAATCCGGCCGCGCGCGTGTTCGCCGATGACCGGAAGATGTTCGGCACGCATGAGGAATACCCGCATGTGGCCACCAGCTACCGTCTGACCGAGCATTTCCATTACTGGACCAAGCATGCGCGCCTGAATGCCATCATCCAGCCGCAGCAATTCGTCGAAATCGGCGAAGAACTGGCCAAGAGCATCGGCGTCGTTGCCGGTGGGGAAGTGCGCGTCAGTTCCAAGCGGGGTCACATCATCGCCAAGGCCGTCGTCACCAAGCGCATCAAGGCTTTGATGATCGAGGGCAAGCCGGTGCATACCGTGGGCCTGCCGCTGCACTGGGGCTTTACGGGCGTGGCCAAGCCGGGGTATCTGATCAATACCCTGACGCCGGGCGTGGGGGATGCGAATTCGCAAACGCCGGAATTCAAGTCCTTCCTCGTGAAGGTGGAAAAAGCATGATGGGAGCTCAATAATGGCACTGCAATCCTTAGATATCCGGCGCCTGTCGGCTACCACGGTAACGCCACCGCAAGCACGCAGCCCGGTGACGGGCACCGTGGCCAAGCTGATCGATGTGTCGAAATGCATCGGCTGCAAGGCTTGCCAGACGGCGTGCATGGAATGGAACGACTTGCGCGATGAAGTCGGCGAAAACCATGGCACCTATGACAATCCGACGGACCTGACGCCGCAATCGTGGACGGTGATGCGTTTTGCCGAACACGAAAACAACGACGGCAACCTCGAGTGGCTGATCCGCAAGGATGGCTGCATGCACTGCGAGGATCCGGGCTGTTTGAAAGCCTGTCCGGCGCCGGGCGCCATCGTGCAATACACGAACGGCATCGTGGATTTCCATCAGGAAAACTGCATCGGCTGCGGCTATTGCGTGGCCGGCTGTCCTTTCGACGTGCCCCGCATTTCGAAAAAGGACGACCGCGCCTACAAGTGCACGCTCTGCTCGGACCGCGTCGCCGTGGGCCAGGAACCGGCTTGCGTGAAAACGTGCCCGACGGGCGCCATCGTCTTCGGCACCAAGGAAGACATGAAGGTGCATGCGGAAGAGCGCATCGTCGACCTGAAGTCGCGCGGTTTCGAAAACGCGGGCCTGTACGACCCGTTGGGCGTGGGCGGCACGCACGTGATGTACGTGCTGCACCATGCCGACAAGCCGAAGCTGTATTCGAACTTGCCGGAACGCCCGCGCATCAGCCCGATGGTGGGTTTCTGGAAGGGCTGGTCCAAGCCGCTCGCGGTGGCCGGCATGGCCGCCACGGCCCTGGCAGGCTTCTTCCATTACACGCGTGTCGGTCCGAACGAAGTGAGCAAGGACGAAGAGCACGAGGCGCTGGAAGAGGCCAAACGCATCCGGGAGGAAGACCATGAGCCACAGTGATCTGCATGATGGCAAGCTGCGCGACAAGGACGGCAACCCGCTGATCCAGCGCTACGACCCGAACGAGCGCACGAATCACTGGGTGACCGCCATCACCTTCGTCATGCTGGCCCTGTCCGGCCTGGCCATGTTCCATCCCTCGATGGCGTGGCTGGCCAACCTGTTCGGCGGCGGGCAATGGACGCGCATCCTGCATCCGTTTGCCGGTCTGGTGATGTTCGTCTCGTTCGCGATCCTGGTGGTGCGCTTCTGGCACCACAACAAGTTCGAGGACGGCGACAAGCAGTGGCTGAAACAGATGGACGACGTGCTCAACAATCGCGAAGAAAAGCTTCCGAAGATCGGCAAATACAATGCCGGCCAGAAGATCCTGTTCTTCGTGCTGCTGGCCTGCATGGCGGGATTGTTGCTATCGGGCATCGTGATCTGGCGCGCGTATTTCGCGTTCTACTTCCCGATTCCCGTCATCCGCGCGGCCGCCTTGCTGCACGCCGTGTGCGCGTTCGGCATCATCTGCGCCATCATCGTGCACATCTATGCGGCCCTGTGGGTCAAGGGCTCGATCGGCGCCATGGTGCGCGGCACCGTCACCTACGGCTGGGCGCGCAAGCACCATCCGAAGTGGTTCGAGGCGGTGATGCGCAGTACAAAAGACTAAGTTCTTGCGATTGATGCCACCGGCATTACCCGGGGTCAGTCCCAAGACTGACCCCTTTCTTTTTATCGATTAAAATACTTTCGAAACACAGCCGCATCCGCCGGATGGGCTGGCCAGCTACGCTCGGCCTTTTTTGATGGGAAAACTCCATTGGTACAACGCATTCTTCAGCCAGGCGAAATCGAAGGCCTGGACCACAACGCGATTCCGCGCCTGCTGCTGCCGCAGCCTGACAGCCTGTTCAAGGCGCGCGCCTCGCGCCTGCGCGAATTGGCGCAAGGCAATATCAAGGGCATCCCCGTCGACGCGGGCATGCAGGGTTACCTGGTGCTGATGGCCGCGCTGGCCGACGCGCAAGCCGCCGTGGTGGGAAAACTGGCGCCCGGCGCCGTGCCTGCCGCCGACCCGGACGCGCTGCGCCGCGCGATGCAGCACCGCATGCCGGTGCTGCCCGTCAACGGCGCCCGGCCGCCCGTCTGGCGCGACATCTTCGCCAGCCTGCTCGATGAACTGGCCGCCACGGCGGCCAGCCAGCCGGCCCTGTCCGGCGGCCTGACGCAGGTGCTGGCCCAGCTGCGCGCGCTCGATGCGCCGGCGCTGGACGCCTGCGCCGACGCCGTACTCGATGAAAACGGCGACAACCTGAACCCCATGCATGCGCCGTTCGTCGCGGCCGCGCTGCAAATTTTATGGTCGGTGTCGGCCAGCGAACTGCGCGCCGCGCGCGTGCCGGACCTGGAAACGGGCACCCTGTGCCCTGTCTGCGGTTCGCACCCCGTCGCCAGCGTGATCCGCATCGGCGGCGGGTCGCAGGGCTACCGCTACCTGCACTGCGGCATTTGCGAAAGCGAATGGCATATGGTGCGCGTGAAGTGTTCGACCTGCGAACAGAATGGCAAAATCGCTTACCAGGGCTTGGACGCTGCCGATGCGGCGCCGTTCGACCCCGTGACGGCAAAGGACGACAAATTGCCGAACAAGGCGAATGATCCGAAGAAAGTGGCGCGCGCGGAAACCTGCGACGATTGCCATACCTACCGCAAGGTCTTCAACCAGGAACACGATTACAACGTCGAGCCCCTGGCCGACGACCTGGCCAGCCTGATGCTCGACCTGCTGGTGGGCGAAGCGGGCTACCAGCGCGCCAGCGGCAATCCGCTGCTGTGGCTGGGGAAGAGCGACAGCAGCGAGGGCCAGACAGCATGACGACGGGGCAAACCGTGCGCCTGCCATCGGTAGACCGTATCCTGGGCGACGCGGCTTGCCTGGCCCTGATTGCGCATTACGGTCGCGCGCAGACCCTGGCCTGCGCGCGCGCCGTGCTGGCCGAACTGCGCACGGCCATGCTGACCGGGGCAGTCTGCGAAGAGGGCGCATCGATCGCCGCCATCGCCGCGCAGATGGCCGAACGGCTGCAGGCGCAATCGCGTTCGCAGCTGCGCGCCGTCTTCAACCTGACGGGCACCGTGCTGCACACGAACCTGGGCCGCGCGCTGCTGCCCGACGCCGCCGTGCAAGCCGTGGTGGAAGCGCTGCAGTGGCCGATGAACCTGGAATTCGACCTGGAGACGGGCAAGCGGGGCGACCGCGACGACCTGGTCGAGGAATTGCTGCGCGAATTGACGGGCGCCGAAGCGGCCACCATCGTCAACAACAATGCGGCCGCCGTGCTGCTGATGCTCAATACCCTGGCGCAGAATAAAGAGGTCGTCGTCTCGCGCGGCGAGCTGGTGGAAATCGGCGGCGCCTTCCGCATCCCCGACGTGATGACGCGCGCGGGCGCCGTGCTGCGCGAAGTGGGCAGCACCAACCGCACCCACCTGGCCGATTACGCGAACGGCGTGAATGCAGATACGGCCCTCTTGATGAAGGTCCATTGCAGCAATTACGCCATTACCGGCTTTACGAAAAGCGTGGAGCTCGACGAACTGGTGCCGCTGGCGGCACAACACGGCGTGCCGACGGCCGTGGACCTGGGCAGCGGCACCCTGGTTGACCTGGCGCAATACGGTCTGCCGCATGAAACGACGGTGCGCGAAACCATCGAGGCGGGCGCCGACCTGGTCACCTTCAGCGGCGACAAACTGCTGGGCGGCCCGCAATGCGGCGTCATCGTCGGGCGCGCCGACCTGATCGCGAAGATCAAGCGCAACCCCCTGAAACGCGCGCTGCGGGTCGGCAAGCTGACCCTGGCCGCCCTGGAACCCGTGCTGCGGCTGTACCGCGCGCCGGACTTGCTGGCCGAACGGCTGACTACTTTGCGCTTGCTGACGCGTCCCGCCGCCGCCATGCGCGCGCAGGCGGAGATCCTGCTGCCGCTGCTGCAAGGGGCGCTGGGCGCCGCGTACGCAGTCACGGCCGAAGCGATGACCAGCCAGATCGGCAGCGGCGCCTTGCCCGTCGATCAGCTGCCCAGCTTTGGCCTGGCCATCCGCAGCGCCCCAGGCTCGCGCCTGAGCAATCCGCTGGGCGCGCTGGAGCAGCGGCTGCGCGCCTTGCCGTGCCCCGTGATCGGACGCATCGGGCAAGACACCCTGTGGCTCGATTTACGCTGCCTGGAAGCGGCGCACGAGACGGCCTTCGTCGCGCAGCTCGCCGAGTTGTCCGCATGATCGTCGGCACCGCGGGCCACATCGACCATGGCAAGACGACGCTCACGCGCGCGCTGACGGGCGTGCACACGGACCGCCTGAAGGAAGAGCAGGCGCGCGGCATCTCGATTGAACTCGGCTACGCCTATCTGCCGCTGCTTGACGGCACGGTGCTGGGCGTGATCGATGTGCCGGGCCACGAAAAATTCATCCGCACCATGGCTTCCGGCGTGACGGGCATCGATTTCGCCTTGCTCGTGGTGGCCGCCGACGATGGCGTCATGCCGCAGACGCATGAGCACCTGGCCATCTTGCAGCTGCTGGGCGTGACGCGCGGCGCCGTGGCGCTGACGAAGGTCGACCGCGCCGACAGCGCCCGCGTGGCGCAGGTGGAAGCGGACATCGAGGTGCTGCTGGCCGGCACGCCGCTGGCGGGCAGCCCGATTTTCCCCACCGCCGCCAATCGCGACGGCGATGCCGGCGTGGCCGCCCTGCTGGCGCACCTGACGCAGGTGGCGCGCAGCTTGCCGCAACGCGACGAGCGGCGCTTGTTCCGCCTCGGCGTGGACCGCGTGTTCACCTTGTCGGGGCAGGGCACCATCGTCACCGGCACGGCGCTGGCGGGATGCGCGCGCGTGGGCGACATGCTGCAGCTGGCGCCCGGCGGCGCGCCAGCGCGGGTGCGCAGCATCCATGCGCAGAACCGCGCCGCGGAGACGGGCATGGCGGGCCAGCGTCTGGCGCTGAACCTGGCCGGCATCGACCGCGAGCGCATCGAGCGGGGCAACTGGATCGTCGCGCCCGAGCTGGCGCAGTGTTCCGAACGCCTCGACGTGGAACTGACCCTGCTGCCCGACGCGGGCGTGCAACTGAAAGCCTGGTCGCCGCTGCACGTGCACCTGGGCGCCGCGCATCAGCTGGCGCGCGCCGTCATGCTCGATGGCGAGACCCTGTCGCCGGGGCAGACGGGCAGAGTACAGCTGGTGTTCGATGCGCCCATGCACGGCGTGCCGGGCGACCGCTTCGTCGTGCGCAATGCGCAAGCGACGCAGACGGTGGGCGGCGGCATGGTGCTCGATCCGTTCGGCCCCGCGCGCAAGCGGCGCAGCCCGGCCCGGCTGGCGTGGCTCGATGCGCTGGCCGCGTTTGTCGCGCACGGCGACTATGCGGCCCTGTTGGCGCAAAGTCCGCTGGGGCTGCGTGTATCGCTGCTGGTGCGCCTGTCCCTGCTGCCGGCGGGCGCCCTCGCGCTGCCGCCCGACACGCGGCGCATCGCCCTGCGCGCCGGCGACGCCCTGCTGCTGGCGCCGGCGGCGTTGCTGGCGCTGGAAGCGCGCGTGCTGGCAGCCCTGGACGTCTTCCATGCGCGCGCACCCGACGAGGCCGGACCGGAACTGTGGCGCCTGAAGCGCATCGTCGACGCCGAGATGGAAGACGCCTTGTGGAGCCACCTGGTCGAAGGCTTGCTGGCGCGCGGCGAGATCCTGGCGCGCGGCGCCAGCCTGCACTTGCCGACGCACAGCGTGGAACTGACGCCGCAGGAGCAGGCCATGGCCGAACCCTTGCTGGCCGCCCTGGAGCAGGGGCGTGCCGATCCGCCGTGGACGCGCGACCTGGCACGCGGCTTCGGCCTCGCCGAGGACGAGACGCGCCGGCTGTTGCGCAAACTGGCCAAGGCCGGGCAGATCAGCCAGGTCGTGCACGACCTGTTTTATCACCAGGCGGCGCTGGCCGAACTGGCGCAACTGGTGCGGCAACTGGCGCACAAGGCGGAAGAGGATGCAGGCTTGCCAGCGGGCAATGGCGCCGTGGGCGCGGCCACGTTCCGCGACGCGAGCGGCCTGGGCCGCAAGCGGGCGATCCAGGTCTTGGAATTCTTTGACCGCGTCGGTTATACTCGCCGTGTTGGCAATGGGCATCTATTGCGCCCGCAAGCGCTGTGGTCCTACACCGCGGCCTTGCCCAACAGCTAAGTACTAGCTCAGGCACCGCGGAAAGCACACTCATCCGGTGATGTGGCCGGGCTTCAAACCCGGTGGAGGGCGTCAGACGTTCTCCCGTAGGTTCGACTCCTACTGTTTTCCGCCAGTTATTCTTCCTTCCCCCTGCACGCTGATCGTCCCGGCGTTGGCCTGTTGTCACGTTGCGGTAAATAAATGGTGTTATTGATAATATGCAACGATGCCAGCGTGAGCCGATGGTAACATCGGCTTGTATCCCCTGTGGCAGATGAAAGCAAGCATGAAACAAGCAAGCATGGCGTGGCTGCTGGCAGTGGCGCTGCTGATGCCGGCGCTGGCCGCGGCGGTGGACGTGCGCATCGTCGGCGAGCATTTGCCGCCGTCGAGCATGATGGAAGGCAATGTCGTCGTCGGACGTGAAACGCTCAAGGTGCGCGACATCATGGCGCGCGCCGGTCTTTCCTACAGCATCGAGCTGCTGCCGTGGAAGCGCGCGTACGCGCAGGCGCTGCGCGAAGCCGACACCTGCATCTTTTCCACCAGCCGCACGCAAGAGCGCGAAGCGCAATTTCGCTGGATCGGGCCCCTGAATGAAGCGGAATGGATACTCTACGGCCTGGCCGAACGGCATTTGGCGCTGCGCACGCTCGATGATGCGCGCGGCCTGGTGATCGGCACGGTGCTGGGCGACGCGCGCGACGATTACCTGCGCCAGCGCGGCCTGAACGTGGCGCCCGTGACGCAGGAGTGGCTCAATCCGCAAAAGCTGCTGCTCGGACGCATCGACCTGTGGGCCGTCGGCATGGCGGTGGGCAGCAAGCCGTTTGCCGGCAAGGAGTGGGAGGGCAAGGTGGTGCCGCTGCTGACCTTCAACCGCGTGCAGACTTACCTCGCCTGCAACAGGCAGTTGCCCGAGGCGCAGGCCTTGGCCATGCAGCGGGCGGCGGCGGCCATGCGCCGCGACGGCAGCATGGCGCGCGAACATATCCGCTAAGGTCCGCTTCAGCTTTCCAGCCACTGGCGCACGCAGTTGCGCCCCTCGCGCTTGGCCTGGTACAGGGCCTGGTCCGCGTGGCTGTAGGCCGTCTCGAAGGCCGTGCCGGCGCGGTTCCAGCTCAGGCCCACGCTGACGGTGATGGCGCGCGTGATGGGCGCCGCATGGCGCTGGCGGCCGACGCTCTCGCAGATGCGCTGCGCCACCTGCGCCGCGTCGTCGCGCGAGGAAGTGGGCCAGACCACGGAAAACTCTTCGCCGCCGACCCGGCCGATGGCCGTTTCCTGTCCCAGCAGTGCCTTCAGGCAGTCCACCACTGCCTGGATCACGCCGTCGCCGGCCGGGTGGCCGAAGTCGTCGTTGACCTGCTTGAACAAGTCGATGTCGAGCACGATCAGCGCCATGTCGCCCTGCGCCAGGCAGCGCGAGGCGTGGTCGATCACGGCGCCGCGGTTCAGGGCGCCCGTCAGCGGGTCGTGCGTGGCGCGGTATTCGAGCTGGCCGGCCAGGGTTTGCAATTGGCGGTTCAGCAAATGCATGTCGCGCTCGGCGCGGTCGCTGCGGCCGATCAGGCGCCGCGTCTCGCGCATCAGCCGTTCGTAGTGATTGATCAGTTCACCGAGCACGCGCCGCTGCGCCTCGCCGCTGGCGTGAGTATCGGCGTGCATGCGGCGCGCGGCAGCCAGCGCCGCCGCTTCCACGGTGAACAGGTCGGGCTCCAGGTCGGACTCGGAGATGGCGGCGCGCATGCCCTAGCTGCCCTGCACGGGATGGTCGTGGAAGTCCAGCGCCGTAAAGTCCTGCTGCAGCTCCTGGCCGAATTCCAGGATGGTGTCGTCGTCCTCGTCGTGATACCAGTTCAGGCGCACCTGGTTGCCATCGACGGCCGCCTGGTTCAGGGTGTCGAACAGGGTAAACAGCATCTTCGTGCTGGAGCTGTTGAAGTAGGCCAGCGAGACGTTGACGGTGATGGCGCTTTCGCGGCAGCCTTCCAGGTAGGCGCGCACGGCGGCGATCAGCGGGCCATAGAAGGCGGCTGCGTTTTCCGGATACGACTCGCCCTTGATCGACAGGGTGTGCTGCTCGAAACGGAAGTCGATTTCGGGCGAACTCGGGGTCGCGGCGATGAACAGTGGTGACGGTAATTGCATATGCTTTCCTGAGTCGGCTCTTTCAAATGATGGCTTTGATGCAGAAGATGGTGTGGCCCGGCTCCTGGGGATCCTGGACGAATTCGAATTCCAGCGGCTCGCTGGCGTCGCGCGCCATGGTCAGAAAACCCAGGCCCGCGCCCTTGCTGTCGGCCGGCGCTTCCTCGCGCAGGGCCTTCTTGTACGCCAGGCGGATTTCTTCCATCGTCATCGTGTGCAGCGGCTCCAGCCGGGCGCGGATCTGCGCCACGTTGTCCGTCGAGACGGGGTTGGCGCACAGGAGAAAAAAGCTGTCGCCGCGCGTGCCGATGCAGAACGAGCCGCGCCGCATCTGCTGGTCCAGCTGCGCATCGGGCGTCAGGCTGTCCGCCGAATAGTGCATGATGTTTTGCGACATCTCGATGAACGAGGAAAAGATGCGCCGCCGCGTGGGCCCGGCCGCGCCGGCCGTGTCGAGGCGTGCCTTGATGGTTTCGGAAATGGCGCTGACCACGTGCTGCGAGAAATAGCCCACGTAAAAAAAGATGATGTTGCGCTTGCGCGCCACATCCCAAAACTCGTTGAATTCTTCGTACAGCACGTCCGTGCTCCTGGCTAGCCGGTGACCCGGTTTCTTGTTGATAAGGTGGCTCGATGGCGCCTGACTACAGGCGAAAACAGAAAAAGGTCAGGTCGTCGCGGCGCGGCTGCTTGCCTTGCCATGCCGCGCTGTCCTGCAGCAGCGCCGCCGCCACGTCGCCGGCGGGCGCGTCGCGCTGCGCCAGCAGCTGTTCGCGCATGCGCCGCTTGCCGTAGGCGATGTCGCGCGCGCCGCCGATCTGGTCGAGCAGGCCGTCGGTGGTGAGGAACAGCAGGCTGCCGGCGGGAATGTCCAGCGTCTCGTTGTGCCAGCAGTAGCCGGCCGGCGTGTCGACATAGCCCACGCCCATGCGCGCGCCATCGATGGCGCGCACGGCCTCTTCGCCCGGCGCGACCACGTGCAGCGCCAGTTTCGCCCCCGCGAAACGCAGGCTGGCGCTGGCCGTGTCGTAGCACAGGAAGGCGCAATCCATGCCGTCGTTCGAGCCGGCGTGGCCGGTGGCTTCGCCGCTGCTGGCGCCGTCCTGGCCCAGCAGGGTCTTGATGGCGCGGCTGACGGCGCCGATCAGGGCGGCCGGATCGTGCGGCCCCAGCTCGCGCAAGGCCTGGCTCAGGGCCGACGAGGCGATCAGGGTCATGAAGGCGCCCGGCACGCCGTGGCCGGTGCAGTCGGCGATGGCGGCAAACCAGCCGCCCGCGTGGCGCTCGAAGAAGTAAAAATCGCCGCCGACCACGTCGCGCGGCTGCCATTCCAGGTGCGCGTCGGGCAGGGTGGCGCGCAATTCCGCATCGGAGGTGCGCAGCAGCGCGCGCTGGATTACGCTGGCGTAATCGATGCTGTGCATGATTTGCCGGTTCTTTTCCGCCTGCATGGTGGCGACCACGTTCATCAGCTGCAAGCCGAAGCCCACGCCGGCCAGCGCGCCATCCTCGGTGATGATGAAGCCGTCGGCCAGCGCCTTCTCGCCCGCTTCCACGGCGCGGAAGGTGAGGTCTTCGATGCTCATGGCGCCGTCGACGATCAGCGGCTCCTTGTCCATGAAGGCGATGCAGCTTTTCTTGCCGTACACTTCGTGATAAAAGGGCTTGGACATCTGCGACATGAAGATGTTGCGGCTGATCAAGCCGATGGGCTTCTGCTGCTCCGTGACGGGCAGGCTCATCATGTCGCGCCGTTCCGTGAACAATTCCAGCACGGCGAAATTGCTGGCGTCGGCCTGCACGGATTCCGTGGGAATGCACAGATCAGCCGCCACGGACGTGCGATAACGGGGAAGATGCAATCGAGAAGCGTTGAACTCCACAGCGGCTACCTTTACATGACGATCGGACCCTTGTTGTCGCGACGGCAAGGCGACTGACAAACAGGCAATATCATCATGGTAGCCTTGGAATATGACGGCTTGATTACCAGCTTGTCAAAACCGTATGCAAGATGGCTGCATGGCAAGCCGTTGCCGGGCTTACAGATGGCGCGCCAGCGTCTTGGCCTGGGCCAGCCAGCGCGCGCGTTGCGGCTCGGTGGAGTCGAGGATGGGGCCGAAGCTGGCCACCCTGACGGGTTTGATGCCGCAAAATTCCAGCGTCGTCTTGCGCAACTGGTGGATGCCGGGCATGCGGTAGACCCAGCGGAAATACCAGGGCGGCGTGTCCATCGTCACCAGCAGCTGGGCCGTGCGGCCCTTCAGCAATTGCGCCGGGAAAGCCTTGCCGGGGCGGTACTTGAAAGCGTAGCCGGGCAGGAAGACGCGGTCGACGAAGCCTTTCAGCAGGGCTGGCGCGCCGCCCCACCAGATCGGGTAGGCGAACACCAGGTGTTCGGCCCAGCTGATGGCTTCCTGCGCGGCCAGCAAGTCCGCTTCCAGCGGCTGCACCTGGCGGTAGCCTTCGTGCAGGATGGGATCGAAGTCCAGCTGGCCCAGGCGCAGTTCGCGCACGGTGTGGCCCGCGCTGCGGGCCGTGGCGGCATAGGCCTCGGCCAGGGCGGCGCAAAAGCTGTCGCCCGACGGGTGGCCGAGGAGTATCAAAATGCGCTTGGGTGTCGTCTTGGTCATGGTGCAGGCTGTCCGTTAAAGAAGAGCTTGCATGCTAAAGCCTGCCCCTGGGGGCAGAGTCAAGCGGCCGCTTGAAGGTATTGGTGTGCCAGGCAGTCGTGGATTTCCGTGTCGATGTCGGCCAGTTGGGCGTCGAGCTGGCGCAGGCGGGCGATATCCTGCTGTATCTGCGTGCGCTTGGCGGCGATGTGCTGCGACAGGGCGGCCCAGTCCGTATCGTCGCCGGCCAGGATGGGCAGCAGTTCGGCCAGGCGGAAGCCCAGCGCCTGCGCCTGGCGTATGAGTTTGACTTGCGCCAGGTCTTGCTGCGTGTAGACGCGGTAGGCGCCGGCGCGGCGCACGTCGCCCAGCAAGCCCAGCGCTTCATAGTGGCGCAAGGCCTTGGGCGAGGTGCCCGCCAGGCGGGCGATTTCTCCGATGTACATGGGTGATCCTTTCTCAAGCTTGAGCGAATCTTACCGCAAGGCAGCGGCGCCCAAACGGCCCAGGCATCCTCAGGCCCGGCGCGGCGGCACTTTCTTCGCCGTGCACTCGGCGCAGGTGCCGTACAGCGACAGCGCGTGCTCGTGCAGCACGAAGCCCCGCTCGGCGGCGATCTCGTTCTGGCGCAGTTCGATGCCTTCGTCGACGAATTCATCGACCTTGCCGCAACCCGTGCAGACCAGGTGGTCGTGGTGCTGGCCTTCGTTCAGTTCGAAGACGGCGTGGCCCGATTCGAAATGCCGGCGAAACAGGATGCCCGCTTCGGCAAACTGCATCAGCACGCGGTAGATGGTGGCCAGGCCCACGTCGATCTTTTCAGCCAGCAAGAGTTTGTAGACATCGTCCGCACTCAGGTGCTTGATCGTGCCTTCTTGAAACAGCTGCAGAATCCGCAAGCGGGGGATGGTCACTTTCAAGCCCGATTCACGCAGTTCCCTCAATATATCCATGTCTCCCATTCCTTTTTGTAGTCGCCCTAGCGAGGTATTGCATTATATCGCAAATGATAATCATTACCATTCTCATGTGTGTACTGTAAATAGTATGCCGCGCGGGCGGGCGGCAATCCAGTGACATCGGCGCAAGTGGCGCTTGCGTGGCGGGCAACTGATGCCAGCAGTATTGGTTGCCGATGAAAAGTGGCGGTCGAATCGCTATACTGTGCAGCAAGGAATAACAATGGAGGGAGCATGGACCGATTTGATGCGATGCGCATCTTTACGCGCATCGTCGAACTGCGCAGTTTTACGCAGGCGGCGCATGACCTCGGCTATCCGAAGGCCACCGTCACGCATGCGATCAAGCAGCTGGAAGCGCGTCTGCGCGTGCGCCTGCTGCAGCGGACCACGCGGCAAGTGACGCCCACGCCCGATGGCGACGCGTATTACCAGCGCTGCGTGCGCCTGCTGGCGGACCTGGAAGAAACGGAAGCCGTGTTCAGTTCGGCGGCGCAGCAACCGGCCGGCAAGCTGCGCATCGACTTGCACGCGACCCTGGCCATGCACTTCGTCATGCCCGTGCTGGACCGGTTCTGCGCCCGCTATCCGCTGATCGAACTGGAAATCGGCATGGGCGACCGCCTCGTCGACCTGGTGCGCGAAGGCGTCGATTGCGTGCTGCGCGTGGGCGAACTGGGCGACTCGTCGATGGTGGCGCGCCGCGTGGCGCTGCTGGAACAGGTGACGTGCGCCAGCCCCGCCTATCTGGCCGTGCATGGCACGCCGGAGCATCTGGCGCAGTTGGATGGCCACCGCGCCGTCAATTTCTTTTCCGCCCAGACGGGCAAGGTCTGGCCCTTCGATTTCAAGGTGGAGGGCCAGCGCCGCAGCGTGGCCTTGCCGGGCACCGTGTCCGTCAACAATGCGGACGCATATCACGCCTGCTGCCGCGCGGGCATGGGCTTGATCCAGGCGCCCCGTTATCACCTGGAGCGGGCGCTGGCGGCTGGCGAACTGGTGGAAGTGCTGCGGGACTGGCGGCCCGATCCGCTGCCCGTGTCCGTGCTGTATCCCCACCACCGGCAATTGTCGCCGCGCGTGCGCGTCTTTGCCGACTGGGTCGCCAGCCTGTTTGCCGACGTGCATTGATGCGCTGCAATACGGCAATTTTTGACTTGGGCAAAGGAAAAAATCCCTCTGGTGATGCCATATAGCACTATTTGATGTGGATCAAAGTTTTTGTTGCACTGCACTCTTAGACTTCGCAGCGTTACTTAACGACAGAGGAAAACATAATGAAAACGTCCGCAACTGCAGCAGCAATCGTCCTGGCCGCCATCGGCGCATTCGCCGGCAACGCCATGGCACAGGAAAGCCCATGGCTGGTCCGTGCGCGCGCCGTGCATATCGATCCGGCCGATAAATCTACTCCTGTTGGTGGCTTCGGCGCATCGGACCGCTTGACGGTCAGCAGCAAGACGATTCCTGAAATCGATATTTCGTATTTTTTCACCCCGAATATCGCTGCCGAGCTGATCCTGACCTACCCGCAAAAGCATGATGTCAAGCTCGATGGCGGCCAAGTCGGCACCTTCAAGCACCTGCCGCCGACCCTGTCGCTGCAATACCACTTCATGCCTGAAAAACAGTTCAGCCCTTACGTGGGTGCCGGCGTGAACTACACGAATATCTCGGGTGTCAAACTGCCCGGCCTGCGCCTGGAACACGACAGCTGGGGCTTCGCGCTGCAAGCCGGTGTCGACTACAAACTGGACAAGAACTGGTCCTTGAACTTCGACATCAAGAAAGTGCAGATCCGCAGCGACGTACTGACCGCTGCTGGCGGCAAGGTCAGCGAAGTCAAGATCGATCCTATCCTGATCGGCGTAGGCGTCGGCTACCGCTTCTAAGCAGTGATGGCGCCCGGGTGGCGCGCAGAATAAAAAAAGACGGCCAGGTGTGAACCTGGCCGTCTTTTTGTGTGCAGCGCTTTGCTTTCGCCTTATTTTTTCAGCGTCTTTTCCAGCGCCAGCTGGTAATCCGTCTTTTCGTAGCCGGCCAGGTATTTGTTCGTCGCGTCGAGGAAGGCGCGCGAGCGGTAGGCCGCTTCCAGGTCCTTGACCCATGGCTTGGCCTTGTCGGCCGTGCGGATGGCCACCAGGTTGATGTAGCTGTCCGAAATCTTTTCCACGCTCAGGGCCGACGTCAGCTTCATGCCGGCGGCCAGGGCGAAGTTGCCGTTGACGAAAGCGTAGTCGGCGTCGGCCAGCGAACGTGGCAGCTGCGCCGCTTCCAGCGGTACCAGTTTCAGCTTCTTCGGGTTTTCCAGCACGTCGCGCTCGGACGCGCGCAGCGGGTCGACGTTCGGTTTCAGCTTGATCCAGCCCATCTTGGCCAGCATCACCAGCGCGCGCGCCTGGTTGGTCGGGTCGTTCGGCATGGTGATGGTGGCACCGTTCTTGACTTCCGCCAGCGTTTTTTGCTTGCCGCCGTACAGGCCGATCGGCATGGTCGGCACGGTGATCAATGAGCTCAGTGGCAGCTTGTTATCGGTGGCGAACTTGGTCAGGTAGACGATGTGCTGGAACACGTTGGCATCCAGCGAGCCTTCGGCCAGTGCGTAGTTCGGCTGCACGTAGTCGTTGAATTCCACGATCTTGACCTTGTAGCCCTGTTTTTCCAGGATAGGCTTGATGCCCAGCTTCAGCTGGTCCGAATACGGGCCGGAGCTGGTGCCGATGACGAGTTCTTTCGGGTCCTTGGCGTGGGCGGCGGTGGCGAAGGCCAGGCTGGCAGCGGCCAGGAGCAGGTTGCGGCGAATGTGGTTCATGCTTTTCCTTGTACTGAAATACTGAATATGAATTAACGTTTGTCGAGGCGCTTGGCGATGCGCGTGCCGGCGAACTGGATGGTTTGCACCAGCACGATCAGGATGGCCACGGTGGCGACCATGATGTCCGTCTCGAAGCGGTAGTAGCCGTAGCGGATGGCCAGGTCGCCGATACCGCCGCCGCCCACCACGCCGGCCACGGCCGAATACGACAGGAAGCTGATCGACAGCACGGTCAGGGCCAGCACCAGGCCGGAACGCGCTTCCACCAGCAGCACGCGGAAGATGATCTGCATTTCCGACGCGCCCATGGCGTGCGCCGCTTCGATCACGCCGCGCGGCACTTCGCGCAGGTTCTGTTCCACCAGGCGCGCCAGGTAGGGAATGGCGGCGAACGACAGCGGCACGCTGGCCGCCAGCGGGCCGATCGAAGTGCCCGCGATGATGCGCGTAAACGGCGTCAGGGCGACCAGCAGGATGATGAAGGGGAAGCTGCGCACGGTATTTACCAGCCAGCCGAGGATCGTCGACAGCGGACGGTTTTCCAGCGACTGGCCTTCCGAGACGAGGAACAGCAGGATGCCCAGCGGGCCGCCGATCAGGATGGCGGCCGTCAAGCCGATGCCTAGCATGGTCATGGTCTGGCCCAGCGCCACCCAGATTTCCGGCAGCAGGTTGATGACGTTATTGATCGATTCTTCAAACATGTGTTGCATCCTTCCATGCGGTGGCTTCAAACGCCTCGGTGCCGTAATAAGCCAGCTCGCGTCCCAGCGCCGTCTTGCGCGGGGTAGCCGTGTCGCTCAAATCGAATTGTTCGGCGATGGCGCCGCTTTCCACGACGGCGACCCGGTTGCAGATGGCGCCCAGCACCGACAGCTCATGGCTGACGATGACGATGGTCACGCCCAGACGCGCATTGATATCGCGCAAGGTATCGAGCAGGGCGCGCGTCGTTTCCGCGTCCAGCGCGGACGTCGGTTCGTCGCACAGCAGCACGTCGGGGTGGCTGGCCAGGGCGCGGGCAATCGCCACGCGCTGTTTCTGCCCGCCCGACAATTGCGCCGGATAGCTGTGCAGCTTGTCGGACAAGCCCACCAGCGCCAGGCATTCCTCGACGCGGGCGGCGATGTGCTCGCCCTTGGTGGTGCCATGGATTTTCAGGGGAAAGGCGACGTTGTCGAACACGCTGGCGTTTTGCAGCAGATTGAATTGCTGGAAAATCATGCCGATATTCTGGCGCGCGTCGCGCAAGTCGCCCTTGCTCAAGCTGGTCAATTCGCGCCCGGCGACCGTGATGCTGCCGCTGTCGGGACGCTCGAGCAGGTTAATCAGGCGCAGCAAGGTCGATTTGCCGGCGCCGCTCTTGCCGATCAGGCCGAAAATATCACCGGGATAGACTTCCAGCGTGACCGATTTGACCGCGTGGAATTGTTCGCCCTTGGGCAGCGCGAAGGTCTTGTTTGCGCCATCGATGCGAATCACCGGCGTACGGTGTGGTGTGGTCATGCAGTGTTTCCTTTTTTATTGGACCGTGACAGGCGCGCTTGCAGGGGCCAAATCGCCCAGCCTGTTACGTCGGTTGCGTAGTATACCTCCGATCGTGTTATTACTCCTACGACAGAATCTTGCTTTGAATATGCAAATAATGTCTATATGGGTGTTTGGCGAGAGTAAAAGCGGTTTTTAAGCGATCAGCCGATGGAAAATTCGACGGGAATCGATAATTCCAGCGGCTCCGGCCGTTCCTTGGGGATACGCGGCAGTGGCGCCGCCCGTTGCAAAGTGTCGAGCGCGGCCTGATCCAGCGCTGCGGAACCGGAACTGCGCTCAATGGCGGCCGCCAGCACCTGCCCGTCGCGGTCGATGCGGCAGCGCAGGTACACCACGCCCTGTTCCTGCTTCGCGCGCGACGCCGTCGGATAGCGGCGGAAGCGCTCCATGCGCGCCAAAACCTTGCCTTCCCAGCTCGATACGCCGCTGCGCAGCTCCTGTGGCGCGGGCGGCAGGGCGGGCGAGGGAGGCGCCGCCGCGACAGACGCCGTGGCCACCGGTGCCGGCGTAACGGGGGCAGGGCGCACCTCGGCGACGGCCGCGACGGCCTCGGCTTGCGGCGGCATGGGCGCGGCATCCGGCTGCGGCGGCACGAATTGCGGCAGGGCTGGCGCTGCTTTTTTGGCAATGGCGCGCGACGGCGCGGCCGCGGCGCTGGCCTGTTCAGCAAGATTCTGCTCCAGCGGGCGGGGCGGGGCGGCGGCCGGCAGGAACAGCAGCATGGCCGGTTGCGCGGAGTCGGGCGCGATGGCCAGCACGGGCGCTGCAGGCGCGCGGTGGTACACGGCCCATCCCAGCAGGGCGCCGTGCATGGCGAAGACCGTGGCGATGGTCAGCGGCTTGTGCCAGTCCGCCGGCGGCGTCTTTTCTGGTGCTGGCACCGGCGCCGGCCCTTCCGGGCGGCGCAGCAGATAGATGATGACGGCGATTTCCATCGTTGCCACGAGGGCGATGACCCACCAGGGCGGATGGCCGAGGCACATGGCGACAAAGCCGATGGCCATGCCCAGGCAAGCGAGGACCTTGCCGCGCCGCGACACGGCGCGGTGTTCGCGCCACTGGCGCAGCGGCGCGCCGAAGCGCGGGTGGTGCAGCAGCCAGTGTTCCAGGCGTGGCGAGGCGCGGCTGAAGCAGGCCAGCGCCAGGATCAGGAAGATCGTCGTCGGCATGACGGGCAGCAGGGCGCCGATCACGCCCAGCGCCACCATCAGCATGCCGGCGGCCGTCCAGGCCCAGCGGCGCAGCCGTGCCGTATGCGCTTCCGCGCCGGCCTGGATTACTGGCTCTTCCATCAGGCGCAAGCCTCCACGTGGCCATGCATGCGCAGGAAGGCGGCGCGCGCGCCGTCGATCACGCGCGCTTCACCGGCGGCGTCAAGGACGGCCGTATCGAGCACGGACGTAAAATCGCGCCAGTGGCGTGCGCGTCCGTCCGGATGGCCGGCCAGGTGGCGCGCGCCGTGATGCTCGTCCAGGCCGATCTTGCCGGCCAGCTTATACAGGATGGCCGCGCCCAGCTTCGAGCCTTCGCTCACGTACAGCCAGCCCAGCGCCGTGGCCAGGTCCAGCTGCGCGTCGAACGGCGGCGTGGCCGCATCGGCCGGCAGGACGGTGCCCAGGTCGCGCAGGTCGGCCGCGATGCTGGCGTAGCGGCGGCGCTGTTCCAGGTCCGGCAGCAGGGCGGCCAGCTGCGCGTTGTCGTACAGCGCGTCGACATCGCGCAGGAACGCGTATTGCGCCTGCAGGAAGCGCGCGTAATTGTCGCGGCTGGAAAACGGCGCGCTGGCCATGATGCGCTGGTCCAGCAAGTCGTGGGTGGCCATGGTGTCGGCTTTCAGGCGCTGGCTGCGGCTAGGGGCCGCGTTAATCGGAACGGTGTTCAAGGTGCTGCTGGTGTCGCTTGCTGCATGCATGGAGTATCTGCTCTCTATTATAAGGATGAATCAAATCAGAAACGAACGCCAAGCGTGACGCGCGCCGTGCGGCCCGGCCCCGGCATCAGGCTCAGGGTCAGCGGATCGAGGTAGTAACGGTCCGTCAGGTTGTCCACCGCCACGTCGACGGTGGCGTTGGGCGTGATCTTGTAGCTGGCGAACAGGTCGGCCAGGGTGTAGGCCTGCGTCAGCACCTGCGGCGAGGTGCCCGTCCACGACTGCCACACGGCCTTGTCGTCCTGGCGCGCCAGCGGATGGCCGACGTGCGTCAGGCGCGTGCCGACGGTGAGTTTTTCCTGCAGCCAGCGCGTGCCCAGGGTCAGGTTGGCGCTCAGCTTGGGCTGGATATGGTTGCTCACGTAGGAACTGGAAAAGCCGATGGGCGAGCAGTCGGGCGTGTTCCAGATATCCGATTCCCACTTGCTGGCCTTGCGCAAATAGGCCGCCGTGGCCGCGTCGCAGATCAGGGTCTTGCGGTTCCAGGTGCCGGAAAAGTCGGCAAACACGCTACCTCGGTCATATGACGACTGCAGTTCGATGCCCGAGACGCTGTATTTGTCCGTGTTCGCCATCGAGAAATTCTGTGCGTAGGCCGGCAAGTCGGGAATCGGGCGGCGCGTGATGTAGCCGTGCGTGACGTTGTCGAAATACGCCACGCGCAGGCGCAGCTTGTCGGCGGCGCTCCACACGCCATCCTTGATCACGCTCACGCCCACTTCGCGGTTGTGGCTGCGTTCGGCGTTCAAGGGCGACGAATACGTGGCCGAGAAGCCCATCGTCGATTCGTACAGGCTGGGCATGCGCAAGCCGCGCGCATCGCGCAGGAACAGGCTGACGCTGTCGGACAGGCGCGCCGTCAGCGCAAACGTGGGCGCAAAACCGTGGTCCTTGCGGCGGATCGGCGTGCTGTACTTGAACAGGCCGGGAATGGCGTCGCGATAGACATAGCCATTGCCGCTCCACTGGTCCACCTGCGAGACGTCCAGCGGCGCCGGCTCGGTGCCGTAGTTTTCCACCATGCCGCCCACCAGCGCGGGATTGGTGGCGGGCGTGAACCGGCCCTGCGCATCCTGGTACCACTTCGCTGCGCCGATCTGATCGCCGTCCTTGTCCCACATGGTGACCCATTGCCAGCCTTGCGGATGGTATTGCTGCTCGGCGCGGCGGTTGCGGTCGCGCGTATCGAAGCGCTGGAAGCGTCCGCCCGCCTCGACACTCAGCCAGTCGCGCGCCTGCCACTGCAGCGAGGCGAAGGCGCTTTGCTCGTGGCGCTTGCCGTTGCGCAGGGTGTGATTGGCGTTCAAGTCATCATCGAGGATGCGCACGCTGTCGGCCGGGCCGATATCTTCATTTTGCAAGGACAGGCCGTAATCGAGCTTGAGCGCACCCATGCCGGTGGCGAAGCGCGAGGTATTCGTCAGGTCCGCGCCGACGCGGCGCGCCTGGTTCTTTGCCAGGTACAGCACTTCCACGCATTCCTTGCATTCGTGGTCGCCCGGATTGGTCTTGCCTTCCAGCGGATTGCTGAAGATATCGCCGTTGCGCGACTTGCTCTGCATGTCCGTCAGCCACAGGTTGGCCTTCAGGTCGATCAGGTTCTGGCCTTCCGGCTTCCATTCGTAGCGCGCCGTCAGCGCGTTCGTGCGCACCTGGCTGGGGTCCCATTGCGGGATGCTGCCGGTGCTGTTGCGGTAGATTTGCGAGGGCATGATTTCGCCATAGCTGCTGTCGAAATAGCGGTAGCCCAGCTCCAGCTTCTGTTCGTGCGGCAGGCGCAGGTTGGCCTTCAGCAGGGCCGAGGTGGTGCGGTTGGCCGTGTTCAGCACTTCGTCGCCTTTCTTGAAGAACTGCGTCACGCCATCGTCGCCACCCCATGCATTGGGCAGCTGATAGCGTTCGAAACCGCGCGTGCCGGAAAAATAATTGCCGATGCTGCGCTGGCTGATGGCGGCCACCAGGTCGTAGTCGTCCTGGCGCGTGGCCACGGCGATGCTGCCAAAGCCGCTGCGCGGGTTGCCCAGCTTGTTGCGGTGCGTGCGCGGCGCGCTGCCGAAATCGTCTGGCGCCGAGACGCTGTTGTCCTGGATGCCGCCGCGCAGGCGCACGCCCGTGCGCTGGCCCGGTCGCAGGATGTCTTCGGGGCGCAAAGTCTGCATGCTGACCATGCCGCCGATGGCGCCCGCGCCTTGCGCCGACAGGTTCGGCCCCTTGTCGATGCGGATGGCGCTGATCAGGTCAGGGTCGATGTAGCTGCGGTCGGCGATACCCGCGTAACCGCGGTAGACGGTGGACGATTGCAGGCTGCCGTCGATCAGCACGGGCACGCGGCCCTGGCCCTGCATGCCGCGCACGTTGACGTCGACGGCGCCGCTGTTGCGGCTGTCTCCCACCTGCACGCCGGCTACGCCCTTGAAGATGTCGGCCGGCGAGGTGCCGCGGAAGCGTTCGATCTGTTCGCGCCCGATGTAGGCGGACGAGGCGGACGTGACGTAGGGCAGGTCGGCCGGGTCCGTGTCGTCCGTCTCGAACGTGCCGCTGCCGCCCTGGCCATTCACGCGCAGGGTGCCGATCTGCACGGCGCCTGCGGCGACGGGGGCGGGCGCGCTGATGATGATGGTCGTGCCGCCTTGCAGCTGCGCCTGCAGGCCGCTGCCGGCCAGCAGCTGGCGCAGCGCCTCGGGCAGCGAATGGCGGCCTTGCAGCGGCGCGCTTTGCCGTCCCTGCGTCAGGCGCGCGTCGGCCAGCAGCACCATGCCGGCCTGGCGCGCCAGTTCGTTCAGCGCGCGGTTCAAGGGCTGCGCGGGGATGTGCCATTCGACCTGCGCCACCGGCGCGGCGGCGGCATGCACGGCGGGCGTGGCGAAGGCCAGGCCGATGGCCAGGAAGAGGGGAGACAGGCGGGCGTGCAAGGGATGGCGCGGTGGAGTCATATGCATGTTTTTCCTATGGTGATGTGGTGATCCTTCATAGTTAAAACGAATGAGTCTCATTTACCCTGACGTGCGGATGCATTTTATTTCGCTGCATGTGGACTACATCAGCGGGCGAGAATGTGCAGCTTGCCGTCCTGGCGCTGCAGGCGCACGGGCAAGGCCAAGGGCAGGGCGGCGGCAAACTGCGCCGGCAGCTTCGCGTCGAAGCTGCCGTTCAGGCGCAGGCCGGCCAGGGCCGGGTCGTCAAGCACGAGGCCCGAATCGCCATAGCGCTCGAATTCGGCCAGCGCCTCGGCCAGGGTGGCGTCCTCGAAATCGAGGCGCCCGGCACGCCAGTTGCCCACCGCTTGCGCGCTGACCCTGGCCAGCGCTTGCACGCCCTGCGGCGTGACGGTGACCGTGTCGCCCGCCCGCAGCACTTCGGCATGCGCGCCGGCTTCGCTTTCCACGCGCACCGTACCTTGCGCCACGCTCACCTGGGTCGTGGCGCCCACGTGGCGCACTGAAAAATGCGTGCCCAGTACCGTCGCCGTCGCCGCTCCCGCGATGACCTGGAACGGACGCGCAGGGTCGGCCTGCACATGGAACATGGCCTGGCCGCGCAGCAGGCGCACGCTGCGCCGGTCGCGGTACAGGGCCACGTCGACGGCGCTGCCGCTATCGAGTTCGATGCGGCTGCCGTCGGGCAGGACTTGCGTGGCGAACTGGCCGCGCGCCGTGCTGTAATCGTGCTGGAAGCCGGGGCGCTGCAGATGGCCGGCCAGCGGCCAGGCCAGCAGGCCGCACAGCAGCAGGCAGCCGCCGGCCAGCGCGCCGCGCGGCGGGAAAGAGGCCGCCTGGCGCAGCCGCCGCAGCAGCGATGACGGCACGCCCGCCGCCGGGACGGGCTGGCTGAAGGCCGCCACGCGCTGCGCCGGCAGGCTGGCCAGCAGCGCATCGGTGCGGGCCAGCGCCTGCCAGGCCTGCTGGTGGCGCGGGTCCGCTTCCAGCCATTGCTGCAATGCCGCCAGGTCGTGCGCGGCCAGACCCGCGTCGCGGCGCAGCAGCCATTGCGCCGCCAGGAAGTCGATGTCGTCGGCCGTCGTGTCTTGTGATGTCATGTGCTGTTTCATAGCGTATCCCGCTCGGGCAAGCCTTTTTTACAGGCGAGCATGCCGTTGATGATGTGTTTTTCCACCATGTTGACGGAGATACCCATCTGTGCGGCGATCTCGATCTGGCTCAGGCCATCGAACTTGTACAGCGCGAAAGCCTGGCGGCAACGCGGCGGCAAGCCCTCGATGATGAGCAGCAGGCGTTCCATGGTCTGCCGGTCGTGCAGCCGTTGCTCGGGTTCATCGGCGCGCGGCGCGCGCAGCTGCATGTGCGGCTCGTCGAGCGCGTCATGGGGCCGCCTCTGGTGCAAGCGCTGTTCGTCGATGGCGATGTTTTTCGCCGTGACGTACAGCAGGGCGCGCTGGCCGCTGTCGGGCGGCGTATCGCCATGCAGGGTGCGGGCGCCGCCTTGCGGCTGGCGCGCCAGGAGGCGGGCGTAGGCTTCCTGCACCACGTCCTGTGCCTTGTCGCGGCATCCCGTGGAGCGCGAAATCAGGCGCAGCAATTCCTGGTAATAGCGTTCAAGCACCGCGCATGTCCCCGTGATCAAAGCGCGCCATGATAGCAAGCCCATCAAATAATAACAAGAATCATTCTCATTTATGATGTAATCTGAGGCGCCGGATAACGCTGGATATTTTTGGCAATGCAGACAATAATCGGCAGCAGAAGGCGCTGTCGCAGAGAATATTGCCATGTATTATCGATTTTATCGATGCTAACTAGGTATATTTTCCGTTTTACATCGATCTTCATGCCATGCATAATCTGTTGCAACTGAAGCCAGACAATCAGCCGCATGCGCCAGTCGCCTGCAGCCGGTTGCGGTTTTGACATCCTCCACTTTCTGTTAGGAACCTACAATGAAAAAACTGCTCGCTTTTATCGCCGCCGCCGGCTTCTCGCTGTCCGCCGTTGCCGCTCCTGAAGTCTATGTCATCGATGGCAGCCACACTTTCCCCCGCTTCGAGTACACCCACATGGGCTTCTCGACGCAGCAAAGCCGTTTCAATAACACCACCGGCAAGGTCACCCTGGACCGCGCCGCCAAGACGGGCGCCGTCGAAGTGCTGATCGACACCAAATCCGTCGACACGGGTTCGACCCTGTTCAACTCGCACATCCAGGGCGAAGATTTCCTCGACACGGCCAAGTTCCCGGTCGCCACCTACAAATCGACCAAGTTCAATTTTGACGGCGACAAGCTCGCTTCCGTCGACGGCAACCTGACCCTGAAAGGCGTGACCAAGCCAGTCACCCTGACCGTCACCTCGTTCACCTGCGCACCGCACCCGATGCTGAAAAAAGACGCTTGCGGCGCCAACGCCACGGCCAAGATCAAGCGCTCGGAATTCAACGCAGGCAAATATGCGCCAGCCGTCAGCGATGACGTCACGCTGACGTTTGCCATCGAAGCCATTAAGCAGTAATTGTTGGCTGCATGATGCAAAATGGCGGCGGACTTCGGTCCGCCGCCATTTTTTTATCTGCTTGCCCCTGCCATCACGCCAGGTGATGCACTTCCTGTTGCCCATACACGGGGGTGGTCAAGCCTTCCATGCGCGCCTTCAGTTGCAGCGACAGGTATTGCGAGTAGTGGCGCGACTGGTGCAGGTTGCCGCCGTGGAACCACAGGGCTTGCTGCTGCGTGGGTTTCCACATATTGCGCTGCTCGCCCTCCCACGGGCCCGGGTCTTTCGTCGTGTCTGACCCGAGTCCCCACACCTTGCCCACCTTGTTGGCCACTTCCGGCGAGATCAGATCGGCCGCCCAGCCATTCATGGAGCCGTAGCCGGTGGCGTACACCACCAGGTCGGCCGGCAGCTCGGTGCCATCGGACAGCAAGATGGAATGGGTTGTCAATTCCTGCACGCCGACGCCGCTTTTCAGCTTGATCTTGCCCTCGGCGACCAGCTCCGAGGCGCCCACGTCGATGTAGTAGCCGGAGCCGCGGCGCAGGTATTTCATGAACAGGCCCGAATCGTCGTCGCCGAAATCGAGCATGAAGCCCCGTTCTTCCAGGCGCGCATAAAAGTCCGCGTCGCGCTCGCGGATGGCCTTGAAGACGGGCTTCTGGAAGTCGGCCAATATCTTGTATGGAATCGAGGCGAACGTCAGGTCGGCCTTGGCCGTCGTCATGCCGGCGGCCAGCGCCCGTTCCGAATACAGGTCGCCCAGGGCCAGGTCCATCAAGGAATCGGACTTGACGATGTGCGTCGACGAGCGCTGCACCATGGTCACGTCCACGCCCGCTTCCCACAGGGCGGCGCAGATATCGTGCGCGGAATTGTTCGCGCCGATGACGACCACCTTCTTGCCGACATACGCGTCCGGCCCCGGGTGCTGCGACGAGTGCTGCTGCTCGCCCTGGAACACGTCCATGCCCTTGAACTTCGGCATGTTCGCCTTGCCCGACATGCCCGTGGCCAGCACCAGCTGCTTCGGTTTCAGGGTGACGGGCTGGCCGTCGCGCAGCACTTGCACCGTCCACTCGCCGGACGCTTCGTCGAAGCTGGCCGATTCGCAGGAAGTCGAGCCCCAGTAGTTCAGTTCCATCACCTTGGTGTACATTTCCAGCCAGTCGCCCACCTTGTCCTTGGGCGTGAAGACGGGCCAGTTGTCGGGGAAGGGGATGTACGGCATGTGGTCGTACCAGACGGGGTCGTGCAGGCACAAGGACTTGTAGCGCTTGCGCCAGCTGTCGCCCGGGCGCGCGTTTTTCTCGATGATGATGGTGGGGACGTTCAGCTGGCGCAGCCGCGCACCGAGCGCGATGCCGCCCTGGCCGCCGCCGATGATGACGCAGTAGGGCTGGCGCGCGTAGCCCAGTTCCTTTGCTTCCTGCTCGCGGTGCTCCAGCCAGCTGCTGCGGTTGGTGCGCGCGCCGTGTTCCGCGCCCATGGGCCGCCGGCCGCCCTTGGCTTCCTCAAAACCCTTCAATTCGCTCATGGTGGTGAGCAGGGTCCAGATCTTGCCGTCGCGGATGCGGATGAAGCCCACGCCGCGCGCCACCTTCGTTTCCACCGTGATCCAGCTTTGCAGCACGCCGCCGGCCTCGCTGGCGTGTTCGCCGTCGGCGATGCGGATGGAGAGCGGCTGCACGGCGCCCAGCTGGGCGGCCAGCATGGCGGCGATCTGCTCGCGGCCTTCCAGGGTTTTCAAATTCCAGGTAAACAGCACCAAGTCGCGCCAGTAGCCGTCCTGTTCGAACAATTGCGCGGCGCCCGTGCCGTCGCTGGCGCGCAGCGCGCCTTCGAGCTGCTCCAGGATGCCGGCCACGGCCAGGTCGTGCGGGTTGCTATCGGTTTGCATCGTGTCTCCTCCAAGTCTGCTGACTTTATGATGGGATGCGGCTGTGTTGCCGCTGACGATGTTGTAACACTGGCGTTCCGGCGCTGCATTGCGCAGCGCAGCATGGCTGATTTTGAGACGGAAATCTCAGCTTTTCGGATGGCTACTGGCGGTGCGGCGGCACGATGTGCAACTGCTTGAGACGCCGGTACAGGGTGGCGCGCGAGATGCCCAGCATGGCCGCCGCCTGCAGCGGGCGCCATTTGGCGGCGTTCATGGCGTGGACGATACGCGTGCGTTCGGCCTGTTCCGGCGCGGTGTATGCCAGTGCGTCCGGCGCGACAGGCGCCTCGCGCGTGGCGCGCACGCCGGCCTGGCGCAGCGGTGCGCGTACGCGGGCATGCAGCCAGGTGCTGCCGCCGGCCAGGCGCAAGGACAGCAGATTGTGTCCCGCGCGCGCATCGAACAGCCGCTCGGCGCGCACTTCCAGCACCTCGCCGACGGGACGCGGCAGGGTGTCCAGGCCCCCGATGACGTCGCGCGCGCAGCGGTTGGCGGCGACGATGTCGCCATGCTCGTCGATGGCGAGCAGCATCTCCGGCTGCACTTCCACGAAGTGGCGGTTGCGGTGCGCCAGCAGGATGCAGCAATGGCCGTAGGACTTCAGGAAAAAGCCGTCTTCGATCAGGGTCGCGCCTTGCCGCACCAGTTGCCTGACCAGGCGCTGGCTGTCGCGCGCATCGGGGGAGGTCAGCGCCGAGGCATCGAGCACGCCGATCAAGTCGCAGTGCGGCGAAAAGATCGGCGCGGCGCTGCAGGTCAGGCCCGTGAACGCGGCGCGAAAATGGTCGGTCTTGTGCACGGTGATGGCTTCGTGGTCGAGCAGCACGGAAGCGATGCCGCACGTGCCTTCCTCCTCTTCCGACCAGCACGAACCCGGGTACAGGCCCGCCTTCTTGAAATCCTTGCGCTGGTCCGCATCGACCACGTAGTCGATCGTCACGCCGCGCGCATTGGCGAGGATGACGCAGTAGCCCGCTTCGCGCACCATGGCGTGCAGGCGCGGCAGGCACTGGCCCGTGGAGCGCAGAAAATTTTCCTCGGATTGCTGGATGGCGCGCAGTTCGGCGCCCGTCAGGATGCGCGGCCCCGTGGTGGAGGCGGGGTCGAGCCGGTAGTCGTCCAGCGAGCGCCGGTACGATGACGCCAGCCTGGCCGTATCGGCCCCTGGATTGACGATGCGGCCGGCGATCAGGTCGCGCACGCGGTCGATATGGCTGGTCTGGCGGACGTAGGGCATGGCGCTCTCCGGTGTCTCGGTATTTTTTATGGTATGCCCGTTTTTAGCACGAAGCGCCGGCATATGCATGCCGCATTGCAGCATGGGACTGCCGTGAGACGTTCGTCTCACCACAGCCGCGCCGCACAATAGGATGCTTTACAACAATAAAAAAGAGCATCTCTGATAACATTCGCTCAAATTGACAGTCAGCCAGCGCAAGGGATATCTATGGCAATGCAAACGATGTTCCTGGCACGCAGAACGATGGTGCTGGCCTTGCTGGGAGCGAGCGCCTCCTGCGGCGCCGCCGGCCAGCTCGATCCCGATGGCCAGAGCAGCCTGGAAAAGGAAGTGGCCCGGCGCGCCGCCGTCGAACCGGCCATCGGCGCCGACTGGCAAGTGACGCGCTCCGTGGAAGCGGGCGTGCAGGTGGCCGGCGAAAACAACTTGTTCTGGAAGCTGTCGAATACGCCTGCGCGTAATCCCGGCTTCGAATTCAACCCCTATTGGTACGAGTTCTATGTCAAGCCGGCTCTTGGCTTCAAGCGCAATCTGGGCGACGGCAAGCAGCTGTATGCGCGCGTGTCCGCCGTCGGCTCGGGCACGGCGCGCCATGATCCATTCGGTGCCGGCGATACGGGCCGCATCTCGATCGAGGAATTCGTCGCCGGCATCCGCATGCCGCTCGGCGGCACGCGCGCCATGCTCGACTTGTCGGCCGGCGCGCAAAATTTCACGCTGGGCACCGGCATGCTGATCGCCAATGGCGGCTCGAACGGCTTTGACCGTGGCGCGCTGAAACTGGGGCCGCGCAAGGCCTTCCAGAATTCGGTGGTGGCGAAAATAAGCCAGGATGCGTTCAGCGCCCAGACGTTCTATCTCGACCCGAATGAAAACCCCGACAACGATTCGGGCACGCGCGTCGTCGGCGTTGATTTCAGCTACGCGCCAGCGAACGACCGCAAGGCCGGCATTGCATATGGCAAGGTGCCCCGTTCGCATGCCGCGTATCCGCAGGCGGCGCCAGGCGGCATCGGCGCGCCGCTGGCCGTGCCCGAAGGCCGCAAGGACTTGCAGTTCGTGTATGGCTATGCGCGCGTTCCCGTATTGCCCACCGTGCTGCCGAAAGGCTGGTTCGGCGTCGACGCCGCGCGCGAATGGAATACGCGCGAGCCGATGCGGGCCTGGGGCTGGCGCACGGAAGGGGGCTTTTCGCTGCCCGACGTGGCCTGGACGCCGAAGTTCACGCTTGGCTACCAGAGTTTTTCAGGCGACGATCCGCGCACGGCGCGCAACGAGCGCTTCGACCCGCTGTTTTTCGAAGGCACGCCGGGCGCCTGGGCTTCTGGCAGCAAGGCGACCTGGGTCTTCGTCAATGCCAACGTGAATGCGCTGCAGGCTACCATCGAGCTGCACCCGACGCCGAAAGATACCGTGACCGCCTACCTGGCCCAGGTACGGGCCAACCAGATGGGCAGCCCGCTGCAGTTCGGCCAGGCCACGCGCCTCGACGTGCCGGGCGACGCGCCCATGGTGATCGCCGGCGTGCTGCGTCCGATGCTGGCGAACGATGTCTTCGTCAAGTACGTGCGCGTGGTGAACCCGAATACCTACCTGACCCTGGGCTTCAGCGCCTCGTTCGCGCAGTCGGGCGTCAACCAACTGGTGAATGGCCAGGCCAGGACGTGGACGGGCTGGCTGGCGAACGTCGTATGGGTCTATTAAGTATTCTGTCTATCAAGGAGAGCATCACATGAACAATTTCCCCAGCATGAAACGCCTGGCCCTGGCCGCAGCCTGCCTGGCGCTGGCCGCCGGCGCCGATGCGGCAGAAGCGACGGCGCCGCTGTCGGCCGCCGCCAGCGACCCGGCCACCTTGCAATGGATGGTGGGCGCGCCGCCGCCGGCCGATAAGATCATCCGCTTCGACGATGGCAGCTATTTCAATTTCCCGCAGTTGCGCTGGAGCGTGTCGCATTTCCGCCAGCTGATGCCGACGGTGGAGGTGTCGCGCGGCCTGAAGGCGCCCGTACCCTTGCCGCGCGCGCTGCGCAAGGATATCGACAGCCTGCGCTTCACGCCCCTGGGGGCGACGGAAACGATGACCTGGGAGCAGTCGCTGGGCGCCAACTACACGGACGGCATCGTCGTGCTGCACCGGGGCCGCATCGTGTATGAGCGCTATTTCGGCGTGCTGAAGGACAGCGGCCAGCATGGCGCCATGTCCGTGACGAAGTCCGTGATGGGCACCATCGGCGCGGCACTGGTGGCCGAAGGCAAGCTCGATCCGAACAAGAAAGTGGCCGAGTATGTGCCGGAACTGGCCAAGTCCGCGTTTGGCGACGCCACCGTGCGCCAGGTGCTCGACATGACCACGGGCCTGAAATTCAGCGAAGATTACGCCGACCCGAAAGCGGAAGTGTGGCAGCATGCGGCGGCCGGCAATCCGCTGCCCAAGCCGAAGGATTACACGGGGCCGCGCAGCTATTTCGAGTACCTGCAGACGGTGCGGCACGAGGGCCGGCATGGCGAGGCGTTCGGCTACCGCACGGTGAACTCCGACGTGCTGGGCTGGATCATCGCCCGCGTCACGGGGCAGAACGCCAACGCCTACCTGTCCGAACATATCTGGCAGAAGCTGGGCGCCGAACAGGATGCCTACATGAGCGTCGATTCGACGGGCACGCCGTTTGCCGGCGGCGGCTTGAGCGCGGGCTTGCGCGACCTGGCCCGCTTCGGCGAAATGCTGCGCAACGATGGCCGCTACAACGGCCAGCAAATCATCCCCCGCGCGGCTGTCGCGGATATCCGCCGCGGCGGCGACAAGCAGCTGTTCGCCAAGGGCGGCTACGATTTGCTCAAGGGCTGGAGCTACCGCGACATGTGGTGGGTCACGCATAACGACCATGGCGCCTACATGGCGCGCGGCGTGTATGGCCAGCGCATCTACGTCGACCCGAAGGCGGAAATGGTGATCGTGCGCTTCGCCTCGACACCGACGGCGGCCAATGCGGCCAATGACCCGACCACCACGCCGGCCTTCGAAGCGCTGGGCAAGCTGCTGCTGGCCAGGCCGAAGTAGGGTGCCAGGCTGACCCTTGCCAGCCGTGCGGCGAAACGGGCACAACTGCAATATACTGTCCTTTCGTTACCACTTGTTGCTTGAGTGATAATTTATTCGTTGCGCGCAAGGAGCAGGCACCGTGGAAACCAGCCAGCCGGATCAACCGCACCTGCCGCTCTGGCGGCGCCTGCTGTGGCCGGTCGCCCAGCTGGGCTCGGCCTTCAAGCTGACGGGCACGCACTTGCTGCACCACGTGATCGGCGCCAGCCTGATTGCCGCGCTGATGCTGGCGCTGGAAGGTTTTCACGTGCTCGAATGGCTCGATGCGGCCATGCTGCGCGCCAGCGCGGCGCAGGAGCAGCTGCTGGACCGGGGCAAGGACCCGGGCGCCGCCTACCGGCCCGGCATCATCGAAATCGACCAGCCCGCGTTCGAACAGGTCTTCGACGAGCGTGAACCGCTGGAACGCACGCGCCTGGAGCAATTGATCGCCGGCGCCGCCGCGCGCGGCAGTCAGGTGCTGGCCATCGACCTGGACCTGGCGCCGGCCGTGTACGAACAGCACAAGGCGGGCGAGCGGCCGCTGGACCGCCTGCTCGACCGGCTGGCCGCCGATGGCCGGCAACTGGTGCTGATCCTGCCCGAGCAATCGGAAGAGAATGCGAACCTGCCGTGGATACGCGCGCGCTGCGCGGCCGGCATCCACTTTGCCAGCCCGCGGATCCGCGAACGCATGGGCGCCGTCACGCGCATCGAGCTGAAAAGTCCCGTGCTGGCGGCCGTGGCCTTCGAGCTGGCGCATGGCGCCGATGAACAGGAGCAGAAGCAGCCCATGCCGGCCGTCCTGTCCGAGCAAAAGCAAGGGCTGGCGCTGGCAGGCCGCGTGTGCCAGCTGGCGCGGCGCACGGGCAGCGAAAAGGAATTGGCGCGCTGGGCGTTCGAACCCGTCATCCGCGGCGACGCCAAGGATGCGGCCGAACAGAACGCCGTCACCGCGCCGTTTCATCCGGCGGCCGTGGCGCCGGCATTCCTGAACCCCACGCGCACGCGCGTTAAACTGATCGAAGGCCAGGCCGGCGTGGATGCCGGGGCGCTGCGCAAGAATGTCGTGTATATCGGCAGCACGTATGATGTGCGCGACCGCTATACGACGGCCGAAGGCGAGCAGGCTGGCCTGCACCTGCATGCGGCCGCCCATACGTCGCTGGGCATCGGCACGGCCGACGTCAATAAATATGCGGTGTTCGTAGCCGATATCGTCATCGGCGTGCTGCTGGGCTGCCTGTTCGGCGGCCTGTGGACCCTGTATGGCCGCGCCGAACTGGCCATCGACAAGCGCATGGAAGACCACGATTTCAGCCGCCTGCACCGCATGGGCACCCTGGCGGAATTCTATGGCATCCGCCTGATGCTGGCGCTGGTGTGGGCTTCGCCGTTTGCCATCGGCGCGCTGGCCATCTATTTATCGCGCGGCTTGCTGGAGCTGGGCTGGTGGGTCAATCCCGGCCCCCTGATCGCCGGCATGTTCCTGCACGCGATGTCGCTGCGCGACGAAGCCCACCATCCGTACGAGGAAGTGCCGGGCCTGTCCGTGTGGGCCCAGCTGCGCCGCACGCATCCCGGCATCGTGCTGGTGCAGGCGCCGCTGGCGGTGGTGTTGCTGGTGGTGGCGCTGGTGTAGCGAGATGGCAGTTGATTAATTGATCAGCTTCAACCCCGGCGGCAGCGCCTCGCCCAGCATGCGGCGGGTAGCAGCTTCGTCCAGCTGCGTCACTTCGCTGACCATCGCTTGCCACAGGGGCGGGGCGCCCACGGCTTTCAGGCGGGCGAGGATGGTGGCCCGTAAATCGTCGGCGATGTCGCGCGAGCGGTCGCCCGTCATGCGCGCCAGGTGGGTGGCGGCGAAAGCGGCCGGTTCGATTTTTTTCCAGTCCAGCGCCAGCAGTACCTGCAACCAGTCGGCCACGGTGGCGCTGTCGACCACTTCGTGCGCGCTGCCGTGGAAGGGCTGGCGCGCGCCGACCCTGGCCAGCGCCCACAGGGTGTTCGTGTCCGCCGTTTCGCCCTTCTTGCCGGCTTTCTCCAGGCGTTTCAGCAGCCAGGCGCCCACTTCGGCCTTGTAGGCGCCGGGGATGCGCTCCAGAGAGGCGCCCAGGCGCAGCATGTCGTCGTCGCTGCCATTGACGAGGGTGACGGGGCGGCTGCCCCGCTGCGCCGCATCGGCTTGCAGGTTGAAGGCAAAATCGTCGAGCAGGCGCAATTGCTGCTCCGTGCTCAAGCCGCCGGCCACCCGGCGCCACAGGGTCCACCATTCGGCGCACACCTGGCTATCCTTGTGGTGCTGCACGCCCGTGTCGAACATCGCCCATAGCTGCTCGATGCGCCACGGGTCCAGTGCATCGCCGTAGCCGGGACGCAGGCAGTAGCCGGCCAGGTTCAGCCAGGCCCGCTCATGCTCGGCGGAGCGGCGCCGGCCGCGGGCGCGCAGCAGGAGGGCGTCGAACAGCTGGCGCAGCAGCGGCGTATCCCAGCTTTCGCGTCCGCCCAGCCCCCGTTCCAGGTGCTGGCGTAGCTGGCGCACTTCCTTGACGTCGACTTTTTGCGCCTTGCCGCCGAAGATGCGCTCGATCTTCTCGATGGCTTCCTTGACGCGCGGCGGCACGGTAGACGTTTCGGCGGGCGCTTCCTCTTCGCCACGCAGCTGGAATTCCAACAGCCAGCGCTGACTGGCATCGGCTTCGGCCACGCAGTGCACTTCCAGCGTGCCCACTTCCGTCATCACGGTGGCCAGCTGCACGGTGATGTCGCGTTTGTCATTGCCGTCGTCTTTGGCGTGCAGCACGCTGGCCAGCGGCGGCAGGCGCAAATACTCGCCCGCGTCCAGGTCGACGATCTCGCCCAGCTGCGGCGGCGCGCCCGCCTCAAAGAGGGACGTGGCCAGGTGGAAGCGCACGGGCCGGCCCAGGCGCAGCGCGAACAGGCGCTCCGTCAGGCGGATTTCCTCGCCGCTGGCGCTGCCGCGGGGCAGGATACAGACGGCGCGGTGGTCCTTGCCCGCCTCGCCCAGCACGAGGAAATAGCTGCGCGGCGAACCGCCGCCGATGCGCGGAGCCTGGCCGCGCCGGGCCAGCGCGTAGGCGACGGCGCCACGCGCCACGGCCACGTCGGGATTGTCGTTGTGCAGGATGGTCAGCGGCTGTCCGCGCCAGTGCGCCAGGGTGTCGGCCAGGCGGCGCGCCAATGCGTCGGCGCGGAACACGCCGCCATTGAGCAGCAGGGTATCGGGCAGAGCGCCCGCATGCTGTTGCAGAAAGCTGGCCAGGTGGCGCGTGATGGCCGCGTCCTGCGCATACGGCAGGCCGAATTCGACGATGCCGGCGCGGCCCTTCCTGGCCACCTCGCCCAGCTCCACCTTCGGAAAGAAGCCGTCGACCACCATGGCCGCCACTTCCTCGCGCGTGACGTCGGCGGAACGGCTGCCGCCGATCAGGCGCGAGCCCGCGCCCAGCAGGGTGACGGTGGTTTTCTCCAGCGCGTCGGCGGACAGCAGCAGCTCCTTGGCGGCGCGGCAGCGTTCCATCAGCTGCGACAGGCGCGCGGCGGACAGCTTCATGCCGCCTTCCTGGCCAGCTGCCAGGCGCGCTTCCACCAGGTGGGCCAGCGCCAGATCCATATTGTCGCCGCCGAGTATCAAATGGTTGCCCACGCTGCTGCGCGTGAGCTGCGGTTCGCCGTCGTCATCGAAGGCCACGTCGATCAGGCTGAAATCGGTGGTGCCGCCGCCCACGTCGCAGACTAAAATGCGGCGCGTGTCGGCCAGGTCGGCGCGCAGGGTGGCGCGCCGGCGCTGCAGGAAATCATAGAAGGCCGCCTGCGGTTCTTCCACCAGGCGTAGCGCAGGCAAGCCCGCCATGCGGGCCGCTTCCAGGGTGAGTGCGCGCGCACCCTCGTCGAACGAGGCGGGGATGGTCAGCACCAGTTCCTGCTGCGCCAAAGGAGCGTCGGGAAAGCGGTGGTTCCACGCGGCGCGCACGTAGGCCAGGTAGCTGGCGCTGGCCGCCACGGGCGATACTTTCGCGACATCGGCATCCGCGCCCCAGGGCAGGATGGGCGCCTGGCGGTCCACGTTCGCGTGCGACAGCCAGCTCTTCGCGCTGGCCACTAACCGGCCCGGCACCTGGGCGCCCAGCTGGCGCGCCAGCGCGCCCAGAACGGCATGCTCGACGCCGGCCACGTCCTGCTGTGGCCACGGCAGCGTCAAGTCGCCCGCCGCCAGTTCGCCGGCGGCGGGATGGTAGCGCAAGGAAGGCAGCAGGGGGCGTGCGCCCACTTCGCCGGGAGCGACCAGCTGCTCGATGGCGAACAGCTCGATGACCGCCGGCGCATCGGCCGCATCGGCGGCATTGGCATAGGCCACCACCGTGTTGGTGGTGCCCAAGTCGATGCCGACCAGATAGGCCGGCTTGCCCACGGCGCTCGCCATGCTTATTGCTGTGGCGTGCCGCGCACGTCGAATTCCACCTTCCAGCGCTCGGCGCCATCAGGGGAGACGGCCAGCAACTCCAGGGTGCCCGCTTCCGTGACGCGCGCGTGCAGTGTCACTTGCACCACGTCGCCGGCCGATCGGCCTTCGGCGGACAAGGTAGCCTTGATTTCGCTCAGCTCCTGCAATTCGTCGGGACCCCAGAAATCGAGCAAGTCGCCGATCTGGTCGTTGCGGCGCGTGGACGAGGCGAAGAAGCGGAAGTGCACGGGTTCGCCCACCACCAGGCCGAATTGCTGGCCCGGCAGTTCCAGTTCGCTGCCTTCTTCCATGCCGAACGGCGCCACGCACAGGGCCTGGATCGGCGGTTCCATGCCGGGGATGGCGGGCATGGCCGATTCGATGGCGACATAGAAGGAACTGGCCGTGCCGCCGCGGATGCGCACGCCATGGCCGCGCCGCACATAGCTGTAGTAGGCGGCGCCGCGCGCCACGGCCAGGTCCAGATCGGCCCCGGCCAGCATGCGGGCCGGTTCCGCGCCTTCCATGTACAGCCAGTCGTTGACGGTGGCCATGATGCGCTGCACCAGCAGGTCGGACTTGAAGACGCCGCCGTTGAACAGCACGGCCGTCGGGTGCAAGAAGCTGGCGTCGGCCGACTGGCGGCCCGCAAAGCCTTCCAGTTCGGCGGTGGCCGCCACTTGCCGGCCCAGGAACGCGGCCAGGTGGCGCGTGATGGCCGCGTCCTGCGCATACGGCAAGCCCAGTTGCGTCAGGCCGGCGCGCGTGCGCACGGCGGGGCGGCTCGATGCTTCCACTTGCGGGAAGAAGCCGTCGAGGATGAAGGTGGACACTTCCGCGCGCGTCAGTTCCGTGCGGATGGAGCCGCCGATCAGTTTCGAGCCGCGGCTCGGCACGACGATGGGCGCCGTTTCCAGGCCGCTGTCGGCCAGCAGGCTTTCCTTGGCGCTGCGGCAGCCATAAGTGAGCGCGCGCATCTGCCAGGCGTCCAGCTGGGTGCCGTTGGCGGCCAGCTTGCGGGCCACCAGGTGGGCCAGGGCCAGGTCCATATTGTCGCCGCCCAGCAGGATGTGTTCGCCGACGGCCACGCGGTGCGGTTCCAGCACGCCGTCGCGTTCCAGCACGGCGATCAGCGAAAAGTCGCTGGTGCCGCCGCCCACGTCGACGACCAGGATGATGTCGCCCGGCTTGACTTCCTTGCGCCAGCGTCCTTCGCTGGTCTGTATCCAGCTGTACAGGGCCGCCTGCGGTTCTTCCAGCAGGGTCAGCGAAGCGTAGCCGGCCGCCTGCGCCGCTTCCATCGTCAGCTCGCGCGCGGCCGGGTCGAACGAGGCGGGAATCGTGACGGTGATTTCCTGCTGTGCGAACGGCGCTTGCGGGTGGGCGTGGTCCCAGGCCTGGCGCAAATGCGTCAGATAGCGCGTGGCGGCCGTGATGGGCGAAATGCGCGCCACCTCGGCCGGCGCGTCGTTCGGCAGGATGGCCGCGCGGCGGTCCACGCCCGGGTGGCACAGCCAGCTTTTCGCGCTCGACACGAGACGGATCGGCGTGGTGGCGCCGCGGCTGCGGGCCATTTCGCCGACGACGAACGGCGCTTCCGCTTCCTCGGTAACCCAGGGCAGGGCCAGGTCGCCCGCCGCCACTTCATCGGCGTGCGGCAGGTAGACGAACGACGGCAGCAGCGACAATTCTTCGATGGTGCCCGGCGCCGACAGCTGCGGCACTTTCAGCACGCCATGGCTGGACTTTTCGCCGTCGCTCTCGACCAGGTTAACATACGACAGGGCGCTGTGGGTGGTGCCCAGGTCGATGCCGATGGCGTAGCGCGGGCTTGGGTTGGCTTGAACGTTCACAGTTCCACCTCGGCTGGCGCCAGGATGGCCGCGTCGTGCTGCTCGCTCAGTTTCGGCAGGCGCACGCTGGACGCGCGCCAGCCGCGGTGGCTGAGGGTGCCCGTGTACGGCGCGGAACCGACCACGTTGCCCGTCAGGCGTACTTGCGCGGAATCAAAGCCTTCCTGCAGCACGATGCGGCTGCCTTCGGCTTCCTGGCGCACGGCCTCGATGGTGAAATACTCGCGCATGACCTTGGCGCAGCCTTCATGTACGACGCGGGCGGCCGCGCCGATGTCGGCATCGGCATGGCTGCCCAGGTTTTCCTGGGTAAAGTCGATCAATCGCGCTTCGCGTTGCAGCAGGGCCAGCAATTGCAGGGCCGCATCGGGCGTGGCTTCCTTCAAAATGACGGGCGCGGCGGCCGGCGTCGGCACGGGGGCGGGCGCCGGAGCCGGGGCCACTGGCGCCACCGGGGAGGCTTCGGGCAAGGACAGCTTTTCCACGCGGGCCGCATAGGCGGCGTCCGACAGGGTGCTGAAGAAGGCGCCGAAAGCCAGCGGGACTCGGCGCCAGAACGATGGGTGGGACGATGAAGTGCTCATAGGGAACTCGTTTCTCTGATCTGTAGGGAGGCGTCGGCGGCGGGGGCCGCTTCGCAAGGTAGTGCCATGTGCGGGGCCAACAGGGCCGGCTGCGTTTGCCCGCATGATACCAGCTACCGGGCCGCCGCCAAAGTCGCCGCCCCCCAGGCAGGCAGGCCGAAGCGTGGATTTTCTTTGTTCCTGCGCAAGGAAACGTTCGATTTCGTGCCGCTTCGACTAGAATCGCGCATTATCTTTTTGCATGACCTCGATGCCATGTCTACCGACTTTTCCCTGTACTTAGCCAGCAGCACTTACATCGACAGCGACCATCCGGCCGTGCGCGCCAGGGCGACCGCACTGGCGGAGGGCGCGGTGGGCGACGCCGCGATCGCGGCCCGCTGCTTTGCCTTCGTGCGCGACGAGGTCGCCCACAGCTGGGACTACCGGTGCAATCCCGTCACCTGCCGCGCGTCCGACGTCTTGCAGCATGGCACGGGCTACTGCTATGCGAAGAGCCATCTGCTGGCCGCGCTGCTGCGCGCCAACGGTATTCCTGCCGGCCTGTGCTACCAGCGCCTGGCCGTGGGCGAGGTGGGGCCGCCGTTCTGCCTGCATGGCTTGAATGCCGTGTATCTGCAAGAGTTTGGCTGGTACCGCATCGATGCGCGCGGAAACAAACCCGGCGTCGACGCGGCGTTTGTGCCGCCACGGGAACAGCTGGCCTTTCCCGTGCTGGCGCCCGAAGAGCGCGACTTGCCGGAAATCTGGCCGGAACCGTTGCCGCAGGTGGTGGCGTCCTTGACTTGCCATGCGACCGTGCAGGATGTGGCGGCGCACTTGCCCGATATCGAATTGTTGCCGCTGCAAAAATAATCCAAAGAAAGAAATCATGAAAAAAATATCCATATGCCTGTTTGGACTGTTGCTGCTGGCCGGCTGCGGCAGCAAGGGCGAGAGCGGCGGGCAATCGAGCGCCGCGCGTCTCGATGGCAAGGAAAAGGGCAGCGAGTTTCTTGCCTATGAGCATAATGTCAGCGTCGATACGCACGAAGCGCAAGTGCGTCCCCTGTATGAAAAAGTGGTCGCCGCCTGCAAGGCCGATACGGAAAACGGCTGCCTGCTGCTCGATTCCAGCGTCGACAGCGGCCGCTACGTGCATGCGCGCATCAGCATGCGCGCCAAGCCGGCCGGCATCAAGAAGCTGGTCGCGCTGGTCGCGGCCGAAGGCGACGTCACCAGCCAGGGCACCAAGGTGGAAGACCTGGGCCGTCCGGTGCTCGACAGCAAGAAACGCCTGGAAATGCTCAAGCAATACCAGGCGCAGCTGCAAGACCTGGAAAAGCGCTCGGGCACCAACGTCGATGCCCTCATCAAGGTGACCAAGGAGCTGGCCACCGTGCAAGTGGAGCTGGAGCAGGCGACGGCCGCCAACGCGCTGTTGATGCAGCGCATCGATACGGACTTGTTGAACGTGGCCATCAGCGCCGAAGGCAAGCAATCGTTCTGGCGGCCCGTCAAGCGCGCGCTGGGCAATTTCACGGAAAACCTGTCGGAAGGCGTGGCCAACGCCATCACGGCCATGGCCTACATCCTGCCGTGGCTGATCGCTTTCGTGCTGCTGTTCCCGCTGGGCCGCAAGGGCTGGCGCCGTTTGCGCGGCATCAAGCGCTAGGCGCGCGCCGCAGACGTGAACAGGGCCTGCGCGCGGCAGGCCCTGGAACGGCGTCACATGCTTGCCGCGCGGCTTGATCAGGCGCTGCGGTTCGCCGGGTTGGCAGACACGACTTCGGCCGCTTTTTTCGGACGTTTCTTGATATTGCTGCCCGTACTGCCTTCATCGTCGACCTTGACCTGGCTCGTGCTTACGCCGCCCGCCGGGGCCGTAGGTGCGGCACATGCGCTCAACAGCAACAGGGCGCACACGCCCGCGATCATATTTTTCATGAGTGAACTACCTAAGTGAGTTAAGTAAAGGGAAAGAAGCAAGTGCCACGCTGATTTCAGTTTACTTACGCCGCCAAGCAATGCGACATAAGAGAGTCACATCTTAGTGCGCTTATCAAGAAAGCTCAATTATTTTTTAGGTAATTGCATTATTGGCATTTCCTCGCCGTTTTTCCTGGAGAGGGCCCCCCCCCCCGGATTCCCCAGGAAGTGGCGCTGCCGCACCAAAACGGTGGGCCGCGCGCCACCCTTGCCGCCCAGTCCCCGCAACTCCAGGGCAATGTGCCTGGCATGCATTCTGCTTTAACAACATCGCAGGCCCAGCTCGACCCCCACGAACCCATCACAGGAGTCCCCATGTCACGACGCATCATCCTGAAAGCCGCCGCCGCCGGCGCACTGGCCCTGGCCACGTCCACTTATATGCAGGCAGCCCTGGCCGCCGACACGATCAAGGTGGGCATTTTGCACTCCCTGTCGGGCACCATGGCCATTTCCGAAACGTCGCTCAAGGATGTGGCGCTGATGACGATTGCCGAGATCAATGCCAAAGGCGGCGTGCTGGGCAAGAAGCTGGAAGCCATCGTCGTCGATCCCGCGTCGAACTGGCCCTTGTTTGCGGAAAAAGCGCGCCAGCTGGTAGCGCAGGATAAAGTGGCTGTCGTGTTCGGTTGCTGGACGTCCGTGTCGCGCAAGTCGGTGTTGCCCGTATTCAAGGAACTCAACAGCCTGCTGTTTTACCCGGTGCAATACGAGGGCGAGGAGCTGGAAAAGAATGTGTTCTATACGGGCGCCGCGCCGAACCAGCAGGCGATACCCGCCGTGGAATACCTGATGAGCAAGGATGGCGGCGGCGCCAAGCGCTTTGTGCTGCTGGGCACGGATTACGTGTATCCGCGCACCACCAACAAGATCCTGCGCGCCTTCCTGAAAAGCAAAGGTGTCAAGGATAGCGACATCAGCGAGGTCTACACGCCGTTCGGCCATGCCGACTATCAAACCATCGTCGCCAACATCAAGAAGTTTTCCACGGGCGGCAAGACGGCCGTCATTTCCACCATCAATGGCGATTCCAACGTGCCGTTCTACAAGGAACTGGGCAATGCAGGCTTGAAAGCCACGGACGTGCCCGTCGTCGCGTTTTCCGTGGGCGAGGAAGAGTTGCGCGGCATCGATACCAAGCCGCTGCTCGGTCATCTGGCGGCCTGGAATTATTTCGAATCCGTCAAGAATCCCGTGAATACAGCCTTCATCAAGCAGTGGAAGGCGTATGCGGTGGCGCAAAAGCTGCCGAACGCGGGGTCGGTGGTGGCGAACGACCCAATGGAAGCGACCTATGTCGGCATCCACATGTGGGCGCAAGCCGTGGAAAAGGCGAAATCGACGGAGACGGACAAGGTGATCGCCGCCATGGCGGGCCAGAGCGTCAAGGCGCCATCGGGCTTTACCCTGACCATGGATGCCACGAATCACCACTTGCACAAGCCCGTGATGATCGGCGAAATCAAGGCCGATGGGCAATTCAATGTCGTGTGGAAAACCAAGGAAGCAATACGCGCCCAGCCGTGGAGCCCGTTTATCAAGGGCAATGAGGGCAAGCAAAAGCTGTAAAAGCTACGCCGGCGCCATCGGGCCATGCGTCCGGTGGCGCCGACCATCAACGCTTTCCCGGGATATCAATGAGGCTATTCACATCGCTGCTGGTCTTCGCCTGCCTGTGCCTGTCGTCCATGGCGCAGGCTGCCATCCCTCCCGACCTGCTCAAGCCGCTGGCCGGCGATGACCCTGACGCCCGTGTCGCCGCTGTCGCGCAGATCGCCGCCCTTGCCACGCCCGAGGCCGCCCGTGTGCTGCAAGCCTTGCAGGACGACGCGTTGTACGCCACGCCCGACGGCAAGGTGTACATCGTCGACGGCGAGCAGGCGCTTGACCCGGCGCTCGGCAAGAGCGTGCCGCTGCCGGACGGCATCGATGGCGTGATGGTCAACAACCGCTTGCGCTCGGCCGTGGCAGGCGCCTTGTCGGGGCTGAAACTGCTGGCGCCGGAACGGGCCGAACGGCTGGCGGCCGCGCAAGCGTTGCAAAAGGCGGTTGATCCCGCGCAGCTTCCCTTGATCCGCGCGGCGCTGGCGCAGGAAAACGATGCGGAAATTACACAGATATTGCAGGTGCTGATCGCCAGCGCCAACCTGCATGCGCCCGACGCCGCCACGCGCAAGGCCGCCGTGCAGGCGCTGGCCGGCAGCAGCGATGCGCGCCTGCTGCCCGTGCTGCAAGCCATGCTGGAGAAAGGGCCAGATGGCAAGGCCGGCGAGCCGGACGAGGCCGTGCAACTGGCCGCCATCGAGACCATGCGCCAGATCAAGGGACGAGTGGCGCGCATGGAGTTCGCCGGCAATGTGTTTTACGGCATTTCGCTGGGCAGCGTGCTGCTGCTGGCGGCCCTGGGCCTGGCCATCACGTTCGGCTTGATGGGCATCATCAACATGGCGCATGGCGAACTGCTGATGATAGGCGCTTACACGACGTATCTGTGCCAGCTGTTTTTCCGCCACTTCCTGCCCGGCGCGCAAGACTGGTATTTGCTGACCGCCTTGCCTGCCGCTTTTTTCGTCTCCGGCCTGGTGGGCGTAGTGCTGGAACGCACGGTGATCCGCTGGCTGTATGGCCGGCCGCTGGAAACCCTGCTGGCCACCTGGGGCATCAGCCTGATCCTCATGCAGGCGGTGCGCACGATCTTTGGCGCGCAAAACGTGGAAGTGGCCAATCCCGCCTGGATGTCGGGCGGCGTCACCGTACTGGGCGGACTCGTGCTGCCGTACAACCGCCTGGCCATCATCGCCTTTGCCATCGTCGTCGTGGTGGCCGTGTGGTTGATCTTGAACAAGACGCGGCTGGGACTGTTCGTACGGGCCGTCACGCAAAACCGGCGCATGGCCGATTGCGTGGGCGTGGCCACGGGCAAGGTCGACATGCTGACCTTTGGCCTCGGCTCCGGCATCGCCGGGCTGGGCGGCGTGGCCCTGTCGCAGCTGGGCAATGTGGGGCCGGACCTGGGCCAAAGCTACATCGTCGATTCCTTCATGGTGGTGGTGCTCGGCGGCGTGGGCCAGCTGGCCGGCACCGTGATCGCCGCGCTGGGCCTGGGCGAAGTGAACAAATTCCTCGAACCGGTGGCGGGCGCCGTGCTGGCGAAGATCGCCATTTTGATATTCATCATCATTTTCATCCAGCGCCGGCCGCAGGGCCTGTTTGCCATGAAGGGACGCAGCGTCGAATGATTACCTCCCATCAAATCAAGCCTGGCCTGTTCACACGGCCCGTGTGGCTGGCGATTGCCGCCTGCACATTACTGGCGGCGTTGTTGCCGATTTTTAACCTGGCGTTTGCCGAAGGGCATGCCTTGCACGTGTCCGCTTACACGGTGGCGCTGGTGGGCAAGTTCATGTGCTACGCGCTGGCCGCGCTGGCGCTGGACCTCGTCTGGGGCTACACGGGCATATTGTCCCTGGGCCACGGCGTATTCTTTGCCCTGGGCGCGTATGCGCACGGCATGTATCTGATGCGCGCCATCGGCAACCAGGGCCAGTATCACAGCAGCTTGCCCGACTTCATGGTCTTTCTCGACTGGAAAACCTACCCCTGGTACTGGGCCTTCACGGAACATTTCTGGTATTGCATGGCCCTCGTCGTGCTGGTGCCGGGCGTGCTGGCCTTCGTGTTCGGTCACTTCGCGTTTCGCTCGCGCATCAAGGGCGTGTATTTTTCCATCATCACGCAAGCGATGACGTATGCCTTCATGCTCTTGTTCTTCCGCAATGACACCGGCTTTGGCGGCAACAACGGTTTCACGGATTTCAAGACGATATTGGGCCACAGCATCACGGCGCCCGCCACGCGGGCCGTGCTGTTCCTGCTGACCCTGGCCTTCCTGCTGGCGGGCCTGGTGGGCGCGCGCGCCATCGTCCGCTCGAAGCTGGGACGGGTGCTGCAGGGCGTGCGCGACAGCGAGGCGCGCTTGATGTTCCTCGGCTACAACCCGCTGTGGTTCAAGCTGTTCGTGTGGACCTTGTCGGCCGTGCTGTGCGGCATCGCCGGCGCCCTGTACGTGCCACAAGTGGGCATCATCAACCCGTCCGAGATGTCGCCGGCCAACTCCATCGAGATGGTCGTGTGGGTGGCCGTGGGCGGGCGCGGCACCTTGATCGGCCCGATTCTGGGCGCTTTCACCGTCAACGGCTTGAAAAGCTGGTTCACGGCCGCCATGCCCGAACTGTGGCTGTTCGCGCTGGGCCTGCTGTTCATCGGCGTCACCCTGTTCATGCAGCAAGGCATGCTGGGCGTGTTGAGCAAGCTCAAACGTAAAAAAGCCGCCGTCGTGGCAGAGGAGGCCGCATGAGCATCCGCATGCTGCCCGGCATGGCCAGCGCCGAAGCGGGCCCCACGTATGCGCGCGTGAAGGGCGAGGGCGTCGACACGACGCATGGCGCCATTTTGTATCTGGAAGATATCAGCGTGTCCTTCGACGGCTTCAAGGCCATCAACAAGCTCAGTCTCGATATTTCCGTGGGCGAATTGCGCTGCATCATCGGGCCTAACGGCGCGGGCAAGACGACGATGATGGACGTGATTACCGGCAAGACGCGGCCCACGTCCGGCACGGCCTGGTTCGGGCAAACGATGAATCTGGCGACCATGACGGAAGCGCAGATCGCCCACGCGGGCATCGGCCGCAAGTTCCAGCGTCCCACCGTGTTCGAGCAGCACACGGTGTTCGACAACCTGGAACTGGCGATGAAGATGGACAAGCGCGTGGCGCCCACCCTGTTTGCGCGCCTCACGTCGGAGCAGGCCGGCAAGATCGAAGCGGTATTGCGTTTGATCCGCCTCAATGGCCACGAAGCGCGGCCGGCCGGTTTGCTGTCGCACGGGCAAAAACAGTGGCTGGAAATCGGCATGCTGCTGATGCAGGAGCCGCAGTTGATTTTATTGGATGAACCGGTGGCCGGCATGTCGGATGCGGAAACGGCGCGCACGGCGGAATTGCTCAATGAATTACGGGGCAAACATTCGATCATGGTGGTCGAGCACGACATGGGCTTTGTGACGGAAATCGCCCGGCAAGGCATCGTCACCGTGCTGCACGAGGGATCCGTGCTGGCGCAGGGCCGCATGGACGAGGTGCAAGCCGACGAGCGGGTCATCGAAGTCTATCTGGGAAGGTAATAGGGGAGATCGCAGACTATGTTGGAAGTGCAACAGTTAAATCAATACTACGGTTCCTCGCACACCTTGCGCGGCATCAACTTGTCGGCGCGCAAGGGCGAGTGCCTGGCCTTGCTGGGCAGGAATGGCGTGGGCAAGACGACCTTGCTGAAATGCCTGATGGGCGTGCTGCCCGTGGCGCAGGGCCAGGTGCTGTTCCAAGGGCGCGATATCACGAAGCTGGCCCCGCATGCGCGGGCCAAGCTGGGCATCGCCTACGTGCCGCAGGGGCGCGACATCTTTGCGCGCTTGACGGTCGAGGAAAACTTGCTGATGGGCATGGCGGTGAAGCGGGGCAGGCAAGCTGCGCGCATCGATCCCCACGTATATGAACTGTTTCCGGTATTGAAAGAGATGCTGCAGCGGCGCGGCGGAGATTTGTCTGGCGGGCAACAGCAGCAACTGGCCATCGCCCGCGCCCTGCTGGCCGAGCCGCAGCTGATCATCTTCGACGAGCCTACGGAGGGCATCCAGCCGTCCGTCATCAAGGATATCGGCAGGGTCATTTCCTTGCTGAAACAGCGCGGCGACATGGCCATCGTGCTGTGCGAACAGTATTTTGATTTCGCCCGAGAACTGGCCGACGACTTCATCGTGCTGTCGCGCGGCAGTGTCGTGGCCAGCGGCAATGCAGAACAGATGGATGGCGAGGAGGTGAAGCGGCACCTGGCCGTGTGAGGTCAGATGAGCTGGAACCAGCCCAGCACGGCGCCCGCCGCCAGCAGCCACAGTAAATGGATCTTCGTGCGCCAGATGATCAGGCCAGCCACGATGGACAGGGTCCACAGGGGCCAGTCGGTGCGCCATTGGTGGTTGGCGCCGCCCAAAATCATGCCCGTGGAAATCAAGAGGGCGACGACGATGGGCGCCATGCCTTGCTTGAAGGCGCGCACGGGGCGCAGGTCGCGGTTGCGGTAGCCCCACTGGGCTGCCACGTAGGTGAGGGTGGTGCTGGGCAGCATGATGCCCACCATCGTGATGAACACGCCAAGCCAGGCGGCCGTGTAGCTGCCCGCGTTCATGCCCACGTTCCAGCCCATCAAGGCGACGAACAGCACGTTCGGGCCGGGTGCGGCCTGGGCGATGGCGATCGATTCATTGAATTGCGCCTGCGTCAGCCAGCCATGCTGCTCGACGAGGAAACGGTGCATTTCGGACGTGGTGGAAATGGCGCCGCCGATCGACATCAGCGACAGCATCAGGTAATGGCCGAACAGGTTCAGCCAGTCGCCCGCGCTCAATACCAGTTGCAGGGGCGGCGTCATGCGGACAGCTTTCGATACGTGAGCAGGCAGCCGATGCCGCCCAGGCCCAGCAGGATGTACAGCAGGGGCCAGCGGAAGATCGCCACCATCAGCACGCCCAGCACGGTGATGGACAAGGTCAGCCACAGGGGCAGCGGATGCCTGACCAGCGCGGTCGCCAGTTTCACGCCCGTGGCGGCGATCATGCCGGCCGAGACGGCCGCCATGCCGCGCAGGGCGCCCGCCATCTGCGGATTGTCGCCGAAGCGCGTGTACAGCACGCCCAGCACGAGCACGATGACGAGGGGCACGGCCAGCATGCCGGCCAGCGCCGTCAGCGCGCCTTTCAAGCCGAAATAGCGTCCGCCCACCATCAGGGACAGGTTGACGACATTCGGCCCCGGCATGATTTGCGCCACGGCCCAGTCTTCCAAGAATTCCTCCTGCGTCAGCCAGCGCTTGCGCTCGACCATCTCGCGCTGGATCACGGCCAGCACGCCGCCGAAGCCTTGCAGGGCCAGCCAGGTGAACGAGAAGAACAGGTCGGCAAGCGAGGCGGGCTGGGGGCGGGGGAGGTCGGGCTGGGTGGTGGCGGGGGCAGGCATGGCTGATTATCGCCGTGGCTGCTCGCGCTTGTCCATCGCTTTCGGCTGCGGTTGTGCCTGGAAGAAAAAAACCGTGGCTCATGTTTCCCTGCCATTGACATCGAGAGTTTATCGGCAATACTTTTATCGGCACCATGATCGCTGTCCCTGTCCGCGCTGTCGCGGTTCGCACCGCTACGCCGTCTCCCCCTCCGTACCCTTCGCAGGAGTTGTCCATCATGCCTCAATCCACAGAAACGCTGCATATGCCCGTCAAAACCGTGGTGCCGCATGCCCGGGTCGACCAGAAGATGTGCGATATCGTCAATCTGGGCATCGCCGTGCAGGCGGCCTTCAGTACCTTGTGCGCACTGGAATACCTGAAGTCATACAATGTCGCCCCGGAACTGATCGAGCGCGTGCTGCTGCACCCGGAGCAGCGCCGGCAGACCGTGCATTGAGTATCCGCACGGCAACTGTGTTGCCGGCGGCCGCGATCCGCTGTTGTCGGATTGATCATTACGGCTCAGTTATGCACAAATGATGAGTTAACGAAATTGGCGAAATAATTTTCTTGTGATTATGTGTGAGTTTCTAAGTGCTTGATTTTAATGGCTTTTATTTTTGCTGTTTGATTGAGCAGTTTATTGAAAGCCGCACGGGCTGTGGCTTTGAGGGCTGTCAATAGGCGCTTATCCACAAAGATATCCACAGTCCGTGTGGATATCTGAAAAAGCGCTTAACAATCCGCCACTTAGGAAATTGACGCCGCTCAGCCCATGCAATCGGCGGGCAAGATGGGCCGGAATGGGGCATGCCGCAAGCCTGTATGCCTATCCAGTGCTCTTGTTTTTATGACTGAAAGTAGCGTCGCAGGGTCAGGGCGTGCCGCCGGCCGGCGCCGCTGGCGTGTCGCCGCACTGGGCCAGGGCGGCGGCCAGTTCGGCGACCTGTTGCTGCGCTTCGCGCAAGGTGGCGTAGGTGCGCAGCGAGGCGATCACGGTGGTAAACAACTTGCGCGTGGTGAGGTCGGTCTTGCACCAGAAATCGTTGATGTCGTAGTCGATGATGATGCGGTGTTCCAGCGCCTGGCCGGGCTGGCCCGTGCGCAGGATGATGCGCACGGCGCTGTTGTGCAAGTCTTCGCGCACCTGGCGCGCCACTTGCAGGCCGGCATCCTGGGTTTCCATGATGACATCGAGCAGCACCACGGCGATATCTTGTGTGCCGCGCAGCAAGGCCAGCGCCTCGGCGCCCGAATACGCGTGCAAAAAGCTCAGCCGGCGGCCCTGGAAGCTGGCCTGGCTGAGGGCAAACTTGGTCACCACATGCACGTCGACATCGTCATCGACGATCAGCACGCGCCAAGGCGCCGCGTTGGCGGGTTCCGCCGCCGCTTCTGCCCGTTCCAGCGGTTCGTCGACCAGCCAGTCGGGTTCGTCCGCCCCCTTGGCGGAATTATCGCTATCCATATTCATGCGTTTATCCACCGTTGATCGTCGTCGCTACTCCACACTATGCCAGTCTGCGGGGTTTGTCAAAACAATGCTGTTCAAGCAAGACGGCCTGGGACAGGGATTGCCAATGCACCGCAAAATATATTTTCCTGGTGGCAGAGTAAGTTTGTTCTAGCGCAAACTCCTGATTGCAAGTCATTGATTTCATTGGGGTAAAAAATTGCCTGTGAAATCAGCAAATTGTTGAAACCCGCATCAATACTGGTGTTGCGGCTTGTCAAGAGGGGCTTATCAACAACTTTATCCACAGTTGCTGTGGATATCTAAAAAAGCCGTGCAAAAACCGGGGCTTAGCGCCCGTTCGTGCGGCTGGGTGCAAGCATTCATGCGGCGAGCCCGAGGCCGCCCAACCGGGCAAACGCCTGCAGGAAGCGCTGCTTGGCTTCGGCCGGACCCATGGCCTCGATTATACCGGGCAAGGGGGCGATGCCGTCAAGGTAAGCCCAGCGCTCGGCCGAGTGCGGCATCAGGTCGCGCTTTTCCGTGGCCAGCGCGATCAGGTCGGCCCGCTTGATGGGCGCGTAATCGGAAAAGTCCAGGCCATAGGTGGCGGCGATGATTTAGGTTCATAAAGGTACGCTAATTGCATTATCAGTGCTATGTGTAGTGCGAGCCCGCTGCCCGTATCTTCTGGTAAAACGATCCGTCATCGTTTGAGCTGGGGGGCAGATAGTCCAATAACGCGTTATGACCATCGGCATGGTCAGGGTGAGAAGCGAGCCGCGAAAAACCCGTGCGTATGTTGAACGGCGAACGGTTGAAGGCATGTTCAGCAAGGAAGCGCATCGCTGCCTGAAGCGATATATCGTTAGGGAACTTTAGTTGTTAAGACGCACCAGCATCACATGCCGTCATCTGCTTTCCTTCATATAACGATTTGCCAAATTCTCTCGCCAAAAATGACCGCACGGAAGTCTGCTCGCTTTTGCGTCCAGCGATGTTTCAGCCGGTATCTACACTATTACAGAGTGGCTTTCGATTTTTCCGCATTCCTATACCCGCAGCACCAACAGCGTCCCTCGCGGTTCACTTGCCGTTGCCGGCAGCACTACGGGCTTACCCTGTTCCGCCTGAATTTCAGAGCGAGTCGGACCCTTCCTATCCGCCGGCGGTGTCCTGTCCACGATGGCCCAACTCACAGAGGCCATCCCTACCGCGTACCGTTATGGTTCAAGCCTGTCAGCACATTTGACTTGTACAATGATGACGACGTTTATCGAAAGCTCACATATGTTGGTCGTGTTCGTTCACGTACATGCGCAGCATGCGCGCCAGCCCAATCGGTGGCCGACCGGCCCCTTCGACCTTCGGATAGAACGGCCCGATCAGTTTGTGCAGCATGCCCCACGGCGTCACGCTGTCGATCTCGGCCAGGAAACGGTCGCGCCGCGTCAGCTTCTTCTTGGCGGCGTATTCAAGGTCGGAGAAGCTCTTTTGCATGATCGATGGCGGACAGTAGCGATACAGAGATTGTCTCAGGTCGGACCGCAGTGGAGAACGGTCCGCGATAAATTAATCAGTGTTTCCCTAAACTTGGCTATCAGTCATTAATCTGGAATCTCGAAAATTGGGAACGTGAACATCATCAGAAAAAGAACGCTGCATAAAATATACTTGATGGACGGTGAAATATCGAGGGAGCTTCAATATGCGTGTGACCAATGATAGAATTCAGGGTCGTGCGCATCTGAACCTGTTGGGCGGGCATTCTAGTTGTAAAAGATATTTTGTCAATTGAGGTTTGTAAAAGAATTGCTTAGTTACCAGTCCGGGGTAGTTAGACCTCTGCTCTGCCGGCATCCTGGGCTTTCTCGTGGTCGCTAAAATCAATTGGTAGTTGACGTTCCGCTAGCAGACTGGGAGACTTGAAAACTGCCCAATTGAATAGCCAGTTCGATTCCTTGCTGCTATTACTGAGTATTCTCAACAATCTAAGGCTCGCTGCGTATTCTAGCGATGCGCATCGACTTTGTTCTTGATGCCATGGAGCCGGCACTGTACGCTCGCCAGCCTAATGTGACGATGCCCTGATTCATCACAGCGACCTGGGTTCGCAATACGTTTCTATCCGTTACCGCGAGCGCCTGTCCGAAGCCTGCGATGCCCTCAGTGGGCAGCAAAGGCGACAGCTTCGACAATGCACTGGCTGAGACCATCAATAGTTTGTACAAAGAGGAGCTGATACCTCGCCGAGCTCCTTGGAAGACGCACGAGGCCGTCGAACTGGTAACGCTAGAATGGGTATCCTGGTTCAGCCATCACCGGCTACTCGAACCACTTGGCTTTATGCCACCGGCCGAAGCAGAGGCAAACTACTACCGACACCTTTCCAAGCAGGCCGTCTTGACCTGACTCACACTAAACGGCCTCCTAAAATTCCGGGGCGATTCACTTCTAGAAGTCAAACCTAGGACTATAATTGTACGATGGAATTCGACCTTTTAAATAAGCCAGACGGCCGTACATCGATTTTGTTTCCTTCCGGATTCGTGCTAGATCTACTCGCTCCGGATGCGACTGGCCTGCCAATCAATGATATAGCTCTTTGTTTAGCATCACAACCTCGCTGGGGCGGTGCAGCAAGACCGTGGTATTCGGTCGCCGAGCATTCGGTCATGGTCTCGCGCCTCGTGCCGTCGAGTTTGGCGTATGCGGCCCTTTTGCACGACTGCGAGGAGTTTCTCGGTGACTGGCCATCGCCTGTTAAAGTTATGCTAGGTCGAGATTATGTAAGGGAGCGCTTGCATCCGGTAAAGGATGCATTGCGGCGCAGATTTGGTTTCCAGGATGATCACCCTGAGATAAAGCACGCTGATCTGGTATGCATGGCGACTGAACTGCGGGATCTGTTGCCACCTGCTTGGATGGAATGGGGACATCTTCCAGCGCCGCATTGCGCCAAGATAGTTCCTGTCGGCCCTGAGCGTGCTTATACTTTATTCCTGGAGCGTTTTGATGAATTGAAGCATTTGGCATTCTAGTTACCAGGGCAGACAGGGAGGTGAAGGTTGATCCTTGTTCATTTCAAGAGGCGGCGTAAACGTGACGTTAGTACCGTCATTGACTTTTTCATCTTCCGTTAGTTGGCCTGCGCGCGAATGCCACGTTATAGATCGATGATTTTCCGCAGTAGTTTCAGAGTGTTGCGCTGGTGCCGATTTGTTGCTCTACCCGTACAATCAGCAAACGTAGACCCAGTGCAGGATCTGAAGCTCTGTATATGGATCAGTTAAAATCTGCAGGTTGATTCAAATCGCCCCCAGCGCCAACACAATGAGGGCGCTCTGAAGTTGTGAGAAACCGAAGACGCCTCCGGAAGAAACGTTTGTTCAAGTGCCTTTTGGGGCAAATCGTTGTCCAGCACATTTTCATCGGTGCTCGAACGTTGCCCAGTGATTGCATGTGTTAAACGCAAGTTATCGTCCACCGTTTCCCCGACGCTGGAAGCAATATTGAGCTAGATGACTTGAGAATCGTTGACCTGAGGCACCATTGCGTGTGGGTCAGCGCGGCGATAGGCGGGCGTACAGTGTACAAATGGTGTCCGGTTCGAGCCACTGCAAATGGATTGGATGGCGGGCGCCTGCGCGTAAGCCCTCGCACAAATCCTGCCGCTGTTCCAGCTCGATCACTCCCCGTGCCATGTCGAGCGTTCGCACACTGACGGCGTCGAAATCGAAGTAGCGGCCTACGTCAGAATAACTAGCCTTGAAAAAACTTTCTTTGGCAGAAAATGCGGCTGTGATCAGTAACGGCAGTGTCACGTGGGTAGACAAATTTTGCAATAAGTCCAACTCGGCGCCGGATAACACGGTACTGACCAGTGCCTCAAGCGCATCCCTCGATGGAACGGTTTCAATGTCGATACCGATGCCCACATACTCAGTGGCCGGAGCGATGATGGCGGCGGCAAACTTGGCGTCGTGGGTGATACTCCCGACAATCCCATTTGGCCAGATCGGCGCCCGCCCTTTCCCGTTATATATGGGCGTTGCCGGCAACGCTGCCATCCTGAGGGCCTGTTGTGCACACAGCCTGCCAAAAAAATATTCCCTCTGGCGCTTTGGTACGCTGCGGGCGATGCTGTCCGGGCGATCTATACCAGCCTGCTGAAACCAGTCGGTGTGGAAAGGCGCGACGTCCAGACGTATCATCCGTGCCGTAAATGATGACCAAGGCATGTTCGTGCGGAGGGGGAGAGCCATGCTTTCCATTTGCCAAGCGATGTCACTAGTCTCACATGCCGTCATTCCTGTCCTTTGCTTACCTAGTGAGGCACTAGATAATAGCGCATCAGCTTACCGTACGCCAGATGTTGGGGCGGGGGGGGCTCATGTGCATCAGCTCGATGGTCCGGCGCCCATGTCATTCGCTGACCAGTTTTATACGTTGGCAGGACAAGTCCGTCCCGTATGAACCGGCGTCATGCTCAGTACGAAAATCCGTACTGGGCTGAACAACGCGACAGACCTCCAGGGCGGTGCGAAACGGTCGGCGATCAGGTGGTAGACAATCGGATTGTTGGAAAAGAGCATGCTCATGGTTGTGCTGCGGCAAAAAGAGGGCTCGGGCGGGTCTCAGCCATGGCGGTAGCGCGGCTCGCTGCGCAAGCTGGGTGCGATGATCATCTGCAACTGTGCCAGTAACTGGTCGGTCGCCGAGTTAATGAAAAAGTGCCCGCCGTCGAACCACGCCAGTTCGCCGCCGACGCTGGAGTCGCTGAACCAGTCTTCATACTGGGTCACGTCGTCGAACTCGTCGTCGCGGCCGGCAAACACCGTAATGGGCACGGGCAGCGGCGCGCGTGGCGTGTCGGCGTAGTCGCTGGCCATACGGAAGTCGGCGCGCACGATCGGTAGCAACAACTCCAGCAGGCCAGGGTTGGCCAGCACCTGGGGCGGGGTGCCGTCATAGCGTTCGAGCTCGCTCACCAGCGCGGCGTCGTCGAGCAGGTGCAACTGGCGCTTGGGATTGCGCGCGCGCGGCCCGTGGGCGCCGGACACGATCAGCTGGCGCGGAAGCGCACCGCCGCGCTCCCGCAGGTAGTGACTCACTTCATAGGCGAGCAAGGCGCCCAGGCTGTGGCCAAAGAAGGCGAACGGCAGGTCCGGCAATGCGGCGATGGCCTGGGCAATGGCCGGCACCGCCTCATCAATGTGCTGCAGTAGCGGCTCGGCAAACCGCGCGCCCCGGCCGGGCAGCTGGATGGCGCACACCTCGATGTCCGGCCCCAGTGCGCCCTGCCAGGGTAGGTAGACGGCAGCGTTGCCGCCCGCGTAGCAAAAGCAGAACAGGCGCAGCGCAGCCGGCGGCCCGGCGCGCCGCAGTATCCAGCGCTGGGCGCCGGCGGAAGACAAGGTCATTGAGGTCATGTGGCCTGAACGAAGTGGATGAGGTTGACGAAGTTGACTACGCCTTGAATTATAAGTTAATCTATCCTTTTTACAACAATTGGCAAATGTTTATGTCCAGTCTGATGAAACGAATGCGTTTTTCCGTCGGCACATCCCAGCCGTTTTGGCATCGCGCCGTGCGCCTTGCTTGTGCGGCCGGCCGGTCCCTGACGGCCGCTGCCGATGGCGCTTAAGATCGCGCCTCCCGAGGAGCGCGTCACCGGCGCTGCGATGGACCAGCCGCTGCCCAAGCGGCGTGGAAAATACCTGGTCCTGTCGCTTGGCGCGCTGGCGCTGGCCAGCGGTGTGGCCGCCGCCATCTGGCAGCTGGCGCCGAGCGGTCTGCAGGTGGCCGAAGGCAGCGTCCGCACCGCCACAGCCCAGCAGGGTATGTTGCGCAACGACATCGTAGTGCGCGCGACGGCGGCGCCGCTGCACACCACCATGCTTGACGCCACCGAGTCGGGCCGCGTCGAGGAAGTGTTGGCCGGCGACGGCACCGTGGTCAAAAAAGGGGAGCTTCTGTTCCGCCTGTCCAATTCGCAGCGGCGCCTTGAGCTGGTCGCGCGCGAGGCGGACCGCGCCCAGCAAATTTCCAACCTGTCCAATTTGCGCGTGGCGCTTGAGGCGAGCCAGACGGAGCACCAGCGGCGCCTGCTCGACATCAACTTCGCCCTAGCGCAGGCCCAGCGGCTGCACACGCGCAACCAGTCGCTTGCCGAAAAAAACTTCATCTCCGCCTCGACGCTGGAGGAATCGCGGGACCAGCTGGCGCTGCAGCAGCATTCCCTCGACGACGAAAAGCAGCGCGTCGCCATCGAGATGCGCATCAAGCGCGACGGCGTCCAGCAAATGGAGCAGGCCATCGGCCGGCTCGACGCCGGCCTCCGGGTGGTGAACGAGTCGATCGAGGCGCTGGCCGTGCGCGCGCCGGTCACCGGCCGGCTCACCGACTTCCGCCTGCAACTCGGCGAAATCGTCAAGCCCGACCAGCACATCGGACGCATCGACGATCCCAGCCAGTTCAAGCTCACGGCCCAGATCGACGAGTATTACCTGGGCAGCGTGTCGGTCGGCAAACCGGGCCGTGTCCAAGTCAGCGGCCGCGACTACGCGGTGCGCATCCGCGGCGTCTTCCCGCAGATCAAGGATGGCAGGTTCTCGGTCGAGCTGGTGTTCACCGGCGAGGTGCCCGACGTGATGAACCCCGGTCAGAGCGTCGAAACGCGGATCACTCTGGGCCAGACCAGCCCCGGACTGATCCTGCCCAACGATGCCTACCTGAACGACAGTGGCGGCAGCTGGGTGTTCGTGCTGGCCGCTGATGGCAGGAGTGCCGAACGGCGCGCGATCCGCATCGGCCGTCGCAACAACAGCCAGGTGGAGGTGGCGGCCGGCCTGGCGCCCGGCGAGCGCGTCATCGTCTCATCCTACGCCCCGTACGGCAAGGCCGAAACACTGCAACTGGCCAAGTAGACTTTCCCTGCGCTTTTTTCACCAACCCAAGCTCAACCCGATCAATAGAGAGAGGCATCATGCTCAAGTTCGTAAATACCAATAAGAAATTTGTAGGTGGAGAAGTCGTCACGACGGCATTGAGCAGGATCAGCCTGGAGATCAAGTCTGGCGAATACATTGCCATCACGGGGCCGTCCGGCTGCGGCAAATCGACCCTGCTGTCCATCCTCGGCATGCTCGACAGCCCAGACGACGGCGAGTACTGGTTCGACGGCCAGAATGTGGCCGGCTGGAGCGAGGTGAAACTGAACGAATTGCGGCGCGGCCGGATCGGCTTCATCTTCCAGAGCTTCAACCTGATCGAAGAACTGACGGTCGAAGAGAACGTCGGACTGGCGCTTGAGTACAGCAATGTGCCGGCCAGGCAGCGCCGCGAGCGCGTCGCGCAATTGCTCGACAAGCTGGGGGTGGCGCACCGCGCCAAGCACCGCCCTTCGCAGCTGTCGGGCGGCCAGCAGCAACGCGTTGCCATTGCGCGTGCCCTGGTCACCAAGCCTGCCGTGCTGCTGGCCGACGAACCGACCGGTAACCTCGATTCCGTCCACGGCGAAGAGGTCATGCGCATCCTCGAACAGATCAACGGTGAGGGTACCACCATCGTGATGGTCACTCACTCGCCGTCGCACGCTGCGCGCGCCGCGCGCATCGTGCGTCTGCTCGACGGTGCGCTGGTCGCCGAGCCGGTCCCTGCCGTCGCTGCCTGATCCCGGAGCGACGATGACATTTCAAGACTTCCGCGTCGGACTGCGCATCCTGGTCAAGGACCCCGCCTATTCGCTGGTGGCGATACTGGGGCTGGGGATAGGGTTGGCGGCCTGCCTGCTGCTGCTCGGTTTTGCGCGCTATTGCTGGCAGTACAATGCGCACGTGCCGGATGCCGACAACGTATATATCGTCAAGCAGCGCAACAACCTCGACCTGGGGGAACCCTGGGTCGACCAGGCCCCGCTGTTGCTGCGCGAGGCGGCCAGGACCGCCCCCGGCGTGAGCAGCGTCAGCGGCTACGTCAACTGGTTCCCCTTCACCGTGCAGGTCGACGGCCAGCTGCGCAAGCTACGCAGCCTGACCGTGCTGCCCGGCTTTGCCGAGATGATGGGACTGCAGGTGCTGAAGGGCGACCTGAACGAGGCGCTGTCGCGCCCGGACAGCTTCGCCATCACCGAGGAGACTGCGATCCGGCTGTTCGGCAGCACCGATGTGCTGGGGCGGACGGTGACGCTGAGCACCGTGCACGAGCAGGGTGGCAGCGCGCGCATTGCCGCGATCCTGCGCAATCCGCCGGCCAATACGACGATTCCCTTCCAGGCCCTCAACGGCCTGAACCTGAGCCTGGTACCGCAGATGATGCGTACCGAGGCGCTCACCGGCGAGCAGGGCTGGCTGGGTAATCTGCTGGTGCGGGTCCGGGCGGGCGCTCCGCTGGCGGCCGTCACCGCGGCCGTGCAGCAGGCCGCCGACAGCGCGCCGAGCGTGCAGAATGTACCGCCCGAGGCCAAGGAGCGCCTGGCCGGACGCAAGATCATGGACATCCGGCTGGCGCCGCTGCGCGAGGCGTATTTCGACCGCGAGGTGGCCACCAACGCCTTCTCGCTGCAGGTCGAGCGCGGCAGCGCCACCGTGGTCACCGGCCTGGTGGTCATCGCCATCCTGATCCTGGTCCTGGCCGCCATCAATTACGTCAACTTGGCGACCATCCGCGTGATCCGCCGTCAGCGCGAGATCTGCATGCGCAAGGTGCTGGGCGCCAGCGCCGGCCGCCTTGCGCTGCAGTTCGTTGCCGAATCGCTGCTGGTGACCATGCTGGCGACGGCCATCGGCCTGCTGCTGGCCTGCCTGGCTCTGCCGGTCTTTGCGCAGCTGGTCAACCGCGACCTAGGCAGTGTCCTGTCGCTGGAGAACCTGCTCGCAGCGCTGGCCATCGGCCTGGTGGTCGGTCTGCTGACCGTGATCTATCCGGCCTGGATCGCCTTTGGCGTGCGGCCGGCGCAGGCCCTGGCCGGCCGTCCCGATACGGAATCGCGGCGCAGCAAGCGCCTGCGCCAGGCCCTGTCCGTGCTGCAACTGGCTGTCGCGATGGGACTGGCTAGCGTGGCCATGGCCATCGCATGGCAAACCCGCTTCGCCATCGACGCCTCGCCGGGCTTCGACCCTGCGCCCCTGCTGGTGTTCGATCTGCCCGAGGGGCATATGGTGCGCACAAGCGACAAGGCGCGCGGCCTGATGGCCGAGCTGTCGCAACAGCCCGGCGTGGCGGGTATCGCGTTTTCCACCGATCCGGTAGGCCGCGCGAAGAACCAGTGGAGCACCGAAATCAAGCGAGAAGGCGGCGAGGCGGCCACCATCGACATCAAGTCGGTCAGCGCCAACTTCTTCGAGCAATATGGCGTCAAGGCCGCTGCGGGCCGGCTGTTCGACTCCAAAATCGACCAGGAAGACGACGCCGTTCCGATCGTGATCAATGCGATCGCCGCGCGCAAGCTCGGTTTCGCGTCGCCGGAGCAGGCGCTCGGACAGACCTTGCTGCTGCGGGGGCTGGACCACGGCGTATCGTCGCTGATCGCCAAGCGGGTGGTCGGCATCGCGCCGGAAATCCTGTTCTATTCGCTGCGCGAAGCCCCGGGCGCGACGGCGTATGAATTGTGGGCGGCCAATGCCACGCTCACGGTCCGCGCCAGCGGATCGGTCGCCGACGCCGAGCGCGCGGTGCGTACCACCTGGGCGAAATACTTCCCCAACTCCATCCTCGAAGCGCGCTCGGCCAAAGACATCTACGCGGAAAATTATGCGGAAGACGCCAGGCTGGCCAGGTTGCTGGCGGTGGCGACGGTCATTGCCATGACCATCGCCGCCTTCGGCGCCTACGTATTGGCCGCCGATGCGGTGCAGCGCCGCACTCAGGAAATCGCGCTGCGCAAGCTGTACGGCGCGCGCCGCAGCGACATCGGCAAGCTCGTGGCGAAGGAGGTCGGCACCATCATCGCGCTGTCCGCGGTGGTGGCTCTGCCGCTCGCCGCGCTGCTGATCGCCAACTACCTGAGAACCTACGCGGTACAGGCGCCACTCGCTTATTGGACCCTGGTGTTTGCTCTGGCTGTGACCCTGGTCACGGCGGCCGTCGCCGTCGCGCGGCACGCCTGGATCGCGATGCGGCTCAAGCCGGCCGTTGCGCTGCGCACGTGATGGCGACGAGCATCGACGCGATCCTCAGCAAGCAAGCCCGGCCGCTGTGCGCACTGCTGCTGGCGGCAGCGGCTTGGGTGGTCTCCGGCCCGGCCGCTGCCGGAGGATCGGCGCCCCGTACGCCGGCCGAGCTGAAGGCGCAGCTCGAAACCATCATGCGCGAGGAACGGGTGCCCGGCATGGGCTTGGCTGTGGTGGCCAACGGGCAGTTGGTCTGGCAGGCCGGCCTAGGCCTGGCCGACCCGGCCGGCAAGACGCCAGCCAGCGCGCAGACGCTGTTCCGCGTCGGCGACATCGCGAAGGGATTCGTCGGCCTGGCGGCCCTGAAGCTGCAGGAACAGGGCAAGCTCAAGCTCACCGATACGCTCAAACAATGGGCGCCCGAGCTGGCCCTAGACAATCCCTGGGAGGCGAGCGATCCGGTACGCCTGGCGCATTTGCTCGAACATACCTCCGGCCTGTCCGACATGAGTTTGATGGAGTACGCGCACAGCGCCGAGCCGCCGGTGTCGCTGAAACAGGCGCTCCAGCTCAACGGCGGTGGGCGCAAGGCGCGCTGGCGTCCGGGCTCGCGCGCGGCCCACAGCAGCGTGGGGCCGGCGCTGGTGGCCTACGTGATCGAGAAAGTCAGTGGCCAGCGCTTCGAGGACTACGTCACGCAAAACTTTTTCCTGCCGATGGGGATGAAGTCGGCCAGCTATGTCGAGCCGCACAGCGGCTTTGCCGGACAGTACGCGGCCGACGGCGTGACCGCGTTGCCTTACTGGCATCATCTGTACCGTCCGTCCGGCGCGCTCAATGCGTCGGCCGAGGACATGGCGCAGTACCTGCTGCTGCTGGTCAATCGAGGCAGTGTCGGCGGCACCCAGATCGTGTCGCCGGCCTCGGTCGAGCGGCTGGAGCGCCCGGAAACGCTGGCAATGGTGGCACTGGGGATCAAGGTGGCCCCGGGGGCGGGCATGTTGAATACCATCGAAAACGGCGTCCACTTCCGCGGCCATTTCGGCATCGTCAACGGCGGCCTCAGCGAGGTGCTCTATTTGCCGGAGACGCGCTCGGGCGTGGTGCTGATGATGAACAGCCTCAACGAGTTAGCCCGCGCCCGCGTGCTCGAACTGTTGCAGGCCTATCTGGTGCAGGGCGTGCCGCGGCCGGCGGCCGCGCCGGTGGCCAGCGTCGATGCCGAACTGCGAGAGCACTATCAGGGCTACTATTTGGAAGACAGCCCCACATCGGAGCGCATGCGCTTTGTGCACGATTTCACCGACGTCATGCAGGTGGTGTTTACCGACAACGGCATGATTGCACGCAATGTCTTTTCCGGCTATGCCGAGGAATGGATCGCCCAGACTGGCCGGACCTTCCGGCAGCAGGGCCAGGCAGAGCCGATGGTGGCGATGTTTCGCGCCCAGGATGGCGAGATCGTCATGCAGTCGAAATGGGGCACGCTACGCAAGGTGTCGACCTTCCGGGCGCTTGCGCCGCTGGCAGTCGGTGCGCTCAGCATATTCCTGATGCTCAGTTCTCTGATCGCCGGTGCGGTCTGGGCCGTGAAAAAACTGTTCTGGCGGGACCCGGCCGCCGTCGCGACCTCAATCCGCCTGCTGCCGATGGTGGCCAGCATGCTATTTTTCATGATCGGCTTTACCCTGGTCGGCGCCATGAACCTGCAGGGCCTGTGGGGCGGTTGGGGCGCGCCAACGGCCGAGTCGATCGCCGCACTGGTCGTCGGCATCGCCTTCCTGGTGCTGTCGGTGATGGGTGTCGTCAACCTGGTGCGCCAGCGCCGCCCGGCGACGGGCCGCTTCGTCTATTGGCACTCGGCGCTGGTGTCGGTGGCCTGCCTGACCGTGGCGCTCTACCTGCTTTACTGGCAGGCGATCGGCATTCCCGTCTGGAAAATGTAAGGACCACACACGGCACCAAAAAAGGCCAACCGCGCGGTTGGCTTTTTTATGTGCGCCCAGCATAGGCGCACTCCTGTGGACGCAGCATGACCGAACTGGTCGACCCGCTGCGGCGCTACTTGCTGGGTTGGAAAGCTTACTTTGGCTTGGCACAAACACCAAGAGTCTGGCGTGGGTTGAACGAATGGCTGCGCCATCGACTGCGGGAGATTCAACTCAACCAGTGGCAACGTGGCCCGATAATATATCGGGAACTGCTGGCCTTAGGAGTGTCGGCGAAAGTGGCGCGACTGGTGGTGGCGAATAGCCATTGCTGGTGGCGGAATAGTCGCATGGCACTGAACAGTGTGCTGACGATTGCCTACTTTGACCGTCTCGGCGTGCCGCGACTCTCATAACCTCAACTACTCGAACCGACCGGTGCGGACCCGCATGCCGGGAGGTGTGGCAGGGGGCGGCCAGTTATACTGGCCGCCCCCTGCCGATTGCCGTGAGCCGGGGCTCAGGCGCTGGTCCAGGCTTCCTTCTTCAGTGCGCGGGAAATCGAGCTGATCCAAATGAGCGCCAGCAAGGGGAGCAGGCGCAGCTTGTTCATCCTGAGCGCGTCGCCCACCAGCTCGCGCGTAATCGGTTCCTTCCAGTCGCCGAAGCGCTTCACCGGCGAGCGAAAGCACTGCGCCAGGGTGATGCCGGGTTCGCTCGTGGCCGCGTCGATACCGTGCCACCAGAACGGCGGGATATAGACGGCGTCGCCCGCTTCAAGGACGCCTTCGTACTTGGTTAGGCCGCTGTCGGTGGGGAAAAAGCGGTCGGCGCAGGACATGTGGTGGTAATTGGCCTTGATCAGCGGGGCGAAGCTCCACCAGTTGGCCGGCGTCAGCCTGAACAACGAGATGCGCTTGGTACCTGCCAGCTGGCAGGTCAAGGTCTCGTCGAGCTGGTGATAATGCCATTCGGTGGAAGCGTTCTTGTAGAAGAAGATGCGTTTGCCAGGATAGCCCAGCGGTTTGCGCTCATGCTGCTGCAGGAAGTGGTAGTCGCCGATGTCGTCCATCCACTGCTGGGGCACATCCATGGCCGGGATCGAAAAGGTCTCGTGATCGGCCGCGCCGCGCATGTCGGCGATGCACTCGGCAAGGCTCTGGCGCCGTTCCGCCGCGTGTTCGAGCGACGGATTGGGATTGAAGGTGCGGGCGACGAACACCTCGGCGTCGCCGCAGCGGCTTTCCAGGTAGCCGGGGCGGTGCCAGTGCTGCAGCGCCGGCCATGCCGCGGCGGCGCCCTTGATCAGCACGGGAACGTGCTGGCCGACATACTGTTCCCAGAACGCCTGTTCGGTCAGCGATGCGGCTTCAACGGTGGCCAATGGATGGACGTCGCCGGGGACCAGGTCAATGACTTTGGTGACGGTTTCAGACATGGTTATTTTCCCTGCTAGTTGAACGACATGGTAACGAGGTCCGCCGATTCCAGCATTCCCGGCATGCTGACAATCCGATTGATGAAGTTGGAGCGCGCGCGCGCCGCCGGGCCGGCCGGCCGGAAGCGCAACTGCCGTGCGACGACTTCCTCGAACAGCATGCGCAGCTCGATGCGGGCCAGGCGGGCGCCCAGGCAGAAGTGGGCGCCGTGCCCGAACGACAGATGGGGATTGTGCCGGCGCCGGATGTCGAACACCTCGGGCGACTCGAACACGTCGCCGTCGCGGTTGCCCGAGGCGAAGCACATGACGACGCGCTGGCCCTTGCGGATCGCCTGGCCGTTTAGCACATAGTCTTCCGAGGCGGTCCGGCGGAAATAGATCACCGGCGTTTCCCAGCGCAGCATCTCTTCCACCGCCGATTCGATCAGCGAGGGATCGGCGTACAACGCCTCCTGCTGCTCTGGATGCGCGGCGAGGGTGGCAAAGCCGCTGGCGATAGTGCTGGCGGTCGTGTCGTAGGCGCCGATCGCCAGCGACCAGAAGTAGCTGAGGAAGTCTTCCTGTGAAATCACGCTGCCGTCGTCGTAGCCGATATTGGCCAGGACCGACAGCACATCGTTGCGCGGCGACGCGCGCCGGGACTGATACGCGGCAACGCCGTAGCGATACAGCTTGTCTAGCGCCACGCCCGAAGCGTGCATGACGTCGGCGAACTCACGGTCGCCGGTTGGGATGGCGTGAACCCGGTTGAACAGGTCTCCCCAGAAGGCGGCGGACGGCAGATCCTCGTCGGCGAAGCCGAGCACGTCGCCGTATACCACGCGCACGGGAAATCGTGCCGCGATGTCGCTCACCAGGTCGATCTCGCCTTTTTCCTGGGCGCGGTCGAGGACTTCGACCGCTCGTTTTCGGATGACGGTTTGCAGCGCCGACATGGCCTCGGCGCCGAACTGCGGCATCACCATCCGGCGCAGTTCGCCGTGCTGGGGCGCGTCGAGGTGGCACAAGCCGTCGCGGATCATCTTCCAGGCCGGGTGGGGAATGTCGACCGAATCGCTCAGCACGGAACTGCCGTGGGAAAAGAAGATCCTCGGCTGGCGCGCCACCTCGCAAATATCTTTGTGTCGGGCGACCAGCCAGAAGCCTTCGCCGGCCGGCGCGTGCGGGATGGAATGCCATGAGATCGGCTGCTCCCGGCGGAAGCGCGCGAAGGCCTCGTGCGGGGTGCTCTGGGCAAACTGATCAAGGTTGAAAAAATTGAAATTTTGCATTATTTCATTGATTCATAAAAGACAATACGAGTATACTACGTAACGCTGTTTTGGTTGCTGATTTACCTATTTTTTTCCTCATGAGAAAGTACGACCAGCAAGGTGAAAACGATATTGGATAGACTGCGGTCCCGCGCGTCGGTGTCGCCTGATGAAGTTTGCTATACCTACCTTGACAGCCTGCATGTGGCGGCCGACCTGACCTACCGTGAGCTTGATGCTGCCGCGCAGACGATTGCCCGCAAGCTGCTGCTGCACGGCGCTGCCGGGGACCGGGTGCTGCTGCTGATGCCGTCGGGCACCGCGTTTCTGCTTGCCTTCTGGGGCTGCTTGTACGCGGGAATGATCGCGGTGCCGCTGTATCCGCCCAAGCCGAACGACCGCAGCGGAAAGGTCCTTAACATCATCGAAGACTGCGGCCCTCGGCTAGCGATCGTGTCCGATCCGCTGCCGCCGGAGCAGATCGCAGCCCTTCACGCGCAGGCGCTTTGCTGTCTGTGCTTTGCCGATATGGTGGCCGATACCGATACCGATACCGATACCGATACCGATACCGATACCGTGGCCGGGCAGACGGGCGCGCCGCCGCATGCCGTTGCACTGCCTGAACCGGAGCCCGATGCCATCGCCTTCCTGCAATACAGTTCCGGCTCCACCGGCAACCCCAAGGGCGTGATGATCTCCCATCGCGGCATGATAGCTAACCTGGTCGTGCTGGAAACGACCACCCGCACTTGCGCCGCTGACATCTTTGTCGGCTGGCTGCCGCTGTTCCACGACATGGGCATGGTGATGATGGTCCTGATGCCGGTCTATGCCGGCGCCAGGTCGGTGCTGTTCTCGCCGTTGAAGTTTGCCAAGAGCCCGCTGTTCTGGTTGCAGGCCATCTCGCATTACCGGGGCACTATTTCCGGCGCGCCCAATTTTGCCTACGATATCTGTGCCCGCAAGTTCGCGCCCGATGCGCTGAAGGATGTCGATCTGTCGAGCTGGCGCATGGCCCTAAATGGCGCGGAACCGGTCCGGGCCGACACCATTGCCGATTTTCAGCGCACCTATTCGGCGTTGGGCTTCCATGAGGCCACCATGACGCCAGCCTATGGCATGGCGGAAGCGACCGTGTTCCTGTGTGCCGGCACATTGCTGGAGCCGCCGCGGGTGGTCCAGGTCAGCCTGGACCGGCTGCAGCAGGGCAGGGCGTTTCCTCCCGAGACGGCATCGGAAAAGTCGCAGGCAATGGTCAGCTGCGGCCCGTCGCCGGCGGCGCACGACATGATCGTCGTGCAGGATGCGGCCGTGGCCGAAGAAGACAGCGTCGGCGAGATCTGGGTTAAGGGCGAAAGCATTTCGTCTGGATACTGGGGCAAACCGGAGCTGTCGGAACAGGTGTTCAAGGCCTACACGAAAGACGGCGCCGGCCCCTATCTGCGCACCGGCGATCTGGGCTTTGTGCGCGACGGCGAGCTGTTCGTCCTGGGGCGCAGCAAGGATGTGCTGATCGTCCAGGGCCGAAATCTCTACCCGCATGACCTGGAAGCCTGCGCACGCGCGTTGCTGGCGGCCGATGCCGTCGGCGATGCGGCCGTCTTCGGCATGGAAGCCGAGGGGACCGAGCACATCGTCCTGCTGCTGGAGGTGCGCCCGCGTTTCCTGGACCGGCAGTATGACGACATCGCGGTCGACATCCGCGCCAGTACCTTTGAATCTTTTGGCGTGCTGCTCAGCGAAATCGTGTTCCTGGCGTCAGGTGCCATCATGAAGACGACCAGCGGCAAGGTGATGCGATCGACCATGAAGCAGCGGCATGCCTGTGGCGAGTTGACCCCGTTGCAGGTCAGCAAGCTCGATCTTGCCGGCGCCCATGCCATGCCGGACCAGCCCGCGGTGCGCGGGACAGCGACCGAGCAGGCGCTCGCTGCGATCTGGGCGGATCTGCTGAATCTCGACGCCGGCCAGATCGGCGTGCAGGCGAACTTCTTCGCGCTGGGCGGCCAGTCGCTGCTGGCGGTGCGTCTGGTGGCGCAGGTACGCCAGACGCTCGGTGTCGAGTTGAGCATCAAGGACTTGTTCGCCAACGGTTCGTTGGCGGCGCTGGCCGGTGCCATCGACCGCAGTGCGGGCACGCGCATCCGCCCGCAGGTCACGGCGCAGGCGCGTGGCGCAGCGCTGCCCCTGTCGTTCGCGCAGCAGCGCCTGTGGCTGCTGGACCGGCTCAACGGCGGCAGCGCGCACTACAACATGCCGTCCGCCCTGCGCGTGATGGGCCGCTTCGACGTTGCCGCCGCCGAGCAGGCGTTCCGGCGCATCATCGCGCGGCACGAGCCGCTGCGCACGGTGTTCGCAGGCGAAGATGAGCAATTGCGGCAGGTGATCCGCGAGCAGGTGGAATTCGCTATCCGGGTGAGCGACCTGACGCAGCTCGACGCCGGCGCGCGGGAACAGGCCGCGCAGCAGCTGGCGCTGGCCGATGCCCAGGCGCCGTTCGACCTGGCGCGCGACGTGATGCTGCGCGCCAGCTTCATCCTGCTGGGCGAGGAGGAGGGCATGCTGCTATTTAATATGCACCATATCGCTTCGGACGGCTGGTCGATGGACCTGCTGGTCAAGGAATTCCTGAGCCAGTACCAGGCGCTGCGCAGCGGCTTGGACAATCCCTATGCTCCGCTGGCGATCGGCTACGCCGACTATGCGCAATGGCAGCGCGACTGGTTGGCCGGGCCGGTGCTGGAAGAGCAGCTTGGTTATTGGGACAGTCAGCTGGCCGGCCTGCCGCCGGTGCACAATCTGCCGCTGGACCGCGCCCGCCCGGGGCACCAAAGCTTCCGTGGCGCGCGCCACCGCTTCGCCGTGGGCAAGGCCGTTCATGAGTGTCTGAAACAGCTGGCCCAGGACCAGCAGGCCACGCTGTTCATGGTGCTGCACGCCGCGCTGAGCGTGCTGCTGGCGCGGCACGGCAACAGCAGCGACATCGTGATCGGCACGCCGGTGGCCAACCGGCTGCAGAAGGAGCT
>NZ_JAPWIC010000020.1:0-3477 GCF_030587315.1 Janthinobacterium sp. SUN211
GGCGCCCACACCCTGCCCGCGCAGGTAGTGCGCCAGGCGGTTGGCGCGCGCATTGAGCTCGCGGTAAGTCAGCGACTGGCCTGCAAACTTGACAGCCTCCGTTTCAGGGCAGTGCAGCGCCTGTTGCTCGAACAGGCCATGCAAGGTCTGCGCGTGCTCATACTCCTGCGCGTGCGCGTGCGCGGTACTGTTCCATTCCACCAACAACTGTTCGCGTTCCTGCGGCGGCAGCACCTCGACGGCTACCGCCGGCATGTGCGGCGACTGCTCCAGCGCTTCAACCAGGTTCTCCAGCGCCGTCTGCATGTAGCTGCACACTCGTTCGGGCTGAGCCTGCGCGTTGACCTGGACGAATAACAGGAAATCGTCGCCAAAGTCATCCACCGACAACGTGACAGGATAATTAGTGCTCTCTTCCGTGCCCAGGTTCTCCATTCCACGCCATGCTTCATGGGTGTTGAGCGCTTCGCCGAGGGTGCTGTGGCGATAGTTCAGCAGGGCCGTAAACAAGGGAGTGGGAGCCTCGATGCCGCTGCAGCGTTGCGCCAGCGCCAAGGGGGCATGCTCGTGGTTGACCAGTCGGGTCAGCAGGGCGTGGGTATGGCGCACGCCCTGCGCCACGCTTTCCTGCCCCACCACCAGGCGAATCGGCAGGGTGTTAATGAATACGCCAGGCGCACGGTCCACATCCGCCCCGCCTCGCATGCGTCCAAACAGCACCGTGCCGAACACCACATCGCGGCGGCCGGTCAGGCGCGCCAACACTTGCGCCCACGCCAGGTGCATCAGGCTGGCTGGGCTGACGCCGAGCTTGCGCGTCTGGCGGCGAATCCGGTTGCCCAGCCCGACGCCGATATGTCGGCTGGCCTCTGTCATGGAGGCCCAGTCTCCCTGCACGCCGACTAGGCCAAAAGGCGCAGTGGGTTCATCGATATCGGCCAGCATCTCGCGGAAGAACTCCTCATGTTCTTCCGGGCTGGGACCCAGGCGTGCCTGCGCCACGAAATGACGGAACGGCACCGGCGGCGGCAAGCTCGCCTCCTCGTCAGCCAGGATCGCCTGGATTTCTTCGATGATGATCTCCAGCGTCGCATGGTCGGAGGCGAAGTGGTGCTGCATGACCTGCAGCAGCCAGCGCTGGTTCACCGGATCATGCGCCAGGAAAACGCGCGTCAAAGGCGCCTGCCGTGCGTCGATGCGGTAATGACCAGGGTTGAAGCGCGCCTTCAGTTGGGCGGCAATGTCGCCGTCGCGCCGATCAAAGCTGACTTCCTCGACAAGCGCCTGCGCCTGGCGCCACACAACCTGCACCGGCTCCCGCAGCCCTTCCCATGCGATGGCCGTACGCAGGATGTCATGCCGCGCGATCACTTTTTGCAACGCATGGACAAAGGCATCGAGCCTGGCACGTTCGTCGAAGGCCAGCAGCGTCGGCAACAGGTAGACGTCGCCGCGCTCCTGGACCAGGTAATGGAACAGGATGCCTTCCTGCAGCGGCGCCAGCGGATAGATATCCTGAATATTGGCCGCGCCGCCCGGCACCGCCGCGACGACATTGGCAATCTCGTCCTCATCCAGGTCCGCCAGCGTCAGCATCGCGGGGGTAATCACCCGACTATTGGCCGGGATCAGGTTGGGCGGCACCTCGACGGCGCGTTCCTCGCGTCCCAGCGCTGGCAGCACACCGGCGATGGTCGGCGCCGCGAACAGCGCGCGTACCGTGGTTTCCATGCCAGCATCGCGCATGCGCTCAATCAGGCCGATCGCCAGCAGCGAGTGCCCGCCCAGTTCGAAGAAGTTGTCATGGATGCCGACCCGATCAAGGTGCAGCACCGCCGCCCAAATTTCCGCCATTTTCTTCTCGATGCGGGTGCTTGGCGCCACATAGCCGCCATCCGCCCTGGCGGTGTCCGGCGCCGGCAGCGCCTTGCGGTCCACCTTGCCGTTCGACGTGAGCGGCATCTCGTCGAGCACCATGAAGTGGGTCGGCACCATGTATTCCGGCAGTGTGCGGCGCAGATGCTGCACGATGCTTTTCTGCAGCATCGCATGGAACTGGGATGGCAGCGGCTGATTCGCATATTGCACCTCTCCCTTGTACAGCTCGCTCCAGTCGATCACGCGGTCGGTCCGCGTGAAGACGGCATGCAGGTGGCCTTGGCTGCCTGAAGCGCTCTGGAGATGCAGGCGATAGCCATGTTGCCGTGCCAGCAGTTCCAGTGCATCACGCGCCACGCCGATGGTTTGCTCGGCCGAGAGCACGCGGCGCAGGTCGGCGACCGTCGCCTCTTCGCCCAGCTCGGCCAGCTTGGCATGGGCGGCGACATCGTAGGCCACGCGCTCGTCGGCGATACCCTTGATGGCCAGTTGCTCTACCCCTTGCGCCAGCTGTGCCTCCAGCTCCGCCATGTCCTGCCGCAGCTCGCTCCACGCCTGCCACACCGGCGCGCTGTGCGATGGCACCTCACCGATGGTAATGACGACGTCAAAGCGGTAACGGGTCATCTCGTTCAACGCCTGCCCGCGCTTAGGCAGGGTCTCGATCCGGCTGATCTGCGGGAAGGCCGCGCGCAACGAGTGGAAGTAAGCCGGGTCCACCAGCAGCTCGGTTTCCCGGTTCAGGCCGCGCGCGGCGGCCTGGCGCACCTGGCCCAGTTTGTACTGCGGAGCATGGTGCAGCGCTACCGACGAATGGAACACTTTGTGCAGACCGAAGTGGCGTATGTCACCAAGGAAGATCCTACCCTGCGCACCGATCTTGCCGATGGCGGCGGCCAGCACATCCTGCAAATAGGCGAAATTCGGGAAGTACTGGGCCACCGAGTTGATGATCACGGTGTCGAAGCCGGCCGCAGGGATCTCGGCCAGGCGGTCGGCCGGATAGGCGAACAGGCGCACGTCGGCCCCTTGCAGCTCGTCCGCGCGCAGTTGCGCCGCCAGCTTGCCGATCACGATGTCGGAAATATCGCTGCCATAATAACGGTTGCAATGCGGCGCGATCCGGTGCAGTAACAGACCGGTACCGCAACCAATTTCCAGCACCCCTTCCGGTTTCAGACCGAGGATGCGCTCGACGGTCTCGCCGACCCATTCCTGCATTTCATGCTCGGGAATGGCCTGGCGGTCATAGCTACTGGTCCAGCCCACGGTATTGAAGGTTTCGTCTTCCGATACGGCCGGCTGCTCGTAGATCTGGTTCCAGATATCGCCCCAGTCGGCGGTGCGGTCCGCGCCGGGCTTGAGTTCGGCAACCAGTTTGTCGGCATGGGTATGGAGATAGGCGACCAGGCGCCTCTGGTTCGGCACGTCCTCGCGCGCCATCACGATTGCCTGCGACACCGCGGAATGCTGAGTCAGCGCCGCCTCGATCTCGCCCAGTTCGATCCTCAGCCCGCGCAGCTTGACCTGATGGTCCAGCCGGCCCAGGTAGTCGATGTTGCCGTCGGCCAGGAAGCGCGCCAGGTCGCCCGTCTTGTA
>NZ_JAPWIC010000021.1:0-1336 GCF_030587315.1 Janthinobacterium sp. SUN211
GGGTGATAGCCCCGTATGTGAAATCGGACCGGTGGTACTAAGCGTACGACAAGTAGGGCGGGACACGTGACATCCTGTCTGAATATGGGGGGACCATCCTCCAAGGCTAAATACTCGTAATCGACCGATAGTGAACCAGTACCGTGAGGGAAAGGCGAAAAGAACCCCGGAAGGGGAGTGAAATAGATCCTGAAACCGTGTGCATACAAACAGTAGGAGCGGACTTGTTCCGTGACTGCGTACCTTTTGTATAATGGGTCAGCGACTTACATTCAGTGGCAAGGTTAACCGAATAGGGAAGCCGTAGAGAAATCGAGTCCGAATAGGGCGATCAGTCGCTGGGTGTAGACCCGAAACCAAGTGATCTACTCATGGCCAGGATGAAGGTGCGGTAACACGCCCTGGAGGTCCGAACCCACTAATGTTGAAAAATTAGGGGATGAGCTGTGGGTAGGGGTGAAAGGCTAAACAAACTTGGAAATAGCTGGTTCTCTCCGAAAACTATTTAGGTAGTGCCTCAAGTATCACCATCGGGGGTAGAGCACTGTTATGGCTAGGGGGTCATTGCGACTTACCAAACCATTGCAAACTCCGAATACCGATGAGTGCGAGCTTGGGAGACAGACGTCGGGTGCTAACGTCCGGCGTCAAGAGGGAAACAACCCAGACCGCCAGCTAAGGTCCCAAAGATTGGCTAAGTGGAAAACGAAGTGGGAAGGCTAAAACAGTCAGGATGTTGGCTTAGAAGCAGCCATCATTTAAAGAAAGCGTAATAGCTCACTGATCGAGTCGTCCTGCGCGGAAGATGTAACGGGGCTAAGCCAGTCACCGAAGCTGCGGATATCCTTTATTGGATATGGTAGGAGAGCGTTCTGTAAGCCTGCGAAGGTGTCTTGTAAAGGATGCTGGAGGTATCAGAAGTGCGAATGCTGACATGAGTAGCGATAATGGGGGTGAAAAGCCTCCACGCCGTAAGCCCAAGGTTTCCTGTTCAACGTTCATCGGAGCAGGGTGAGTCGGCCCCTAAGGCGAGGCAGAGATGCGTAGCTGATGGGAAGCAGGTTAATATTCCTGCACCGTCGTATGATGCGATGGGGGGACGGATCGCGGAAGGTTGTCCAACTGTTGGAATAGTTGGTTTTTGGCTCATAGAAGGTACTTAGGCAAATCCGGGTACGGAATTCAAGGGGTTGAGACGAGTGCACTTGTGCATGAAGCAATCGGAAGTGGTTCCAAGAAAAGCCTCTAAGCTTCAGTCATACGAGACCGTACCGCAAACCGACACAGGTGGGCGAGATGAGTATTCTAAGGCGCTTGAGAGAACTCGGGAGAAGGA
>NZ_JAPWIC010000021.1:1436-2854 GCF_030587315.1 Janthinobacterium sp. SUN211
GAAGCAATCGGAAGTGGTTCCAAGAAAAGCCTCTAAGCTTCAGTCATACGAGACCGTACCGCAAACCGACACAGGTGGGCGAGATGAGTATTCTAAGGCGCTTGAGAGAACTCGGGAGAAGGAACTCGGCAAATTGGTACCGTAACTTCGGGAAAAGGTACGCCCCGGTAGCTTGATTGGTTTACTCCATGAGGGTGAAAGGGTTGCAATAAACTGGTGGCTGCGACTGTTTAATAAAAACACAGCACTCTGCAAACACGAAAGTGGACGTATAGGGTGTGACGCCTGCCCGGTGCTGGAAGATTAAATGATGGGGTGCAAGCTCTTGATTGAAGTCCCAGTAAACGGCGGCCGTAACTATAACGGTCCTAAGGTAGCGAAATTCCTTGTCGGGTAAGTTCCGACCTGCACGAATGGCGTAACGATGGCCACACTGTCTCCTCCCGAGACTCAGCGAAGTTGAAATGTTTGTGATGATGCAATCTACCCGCGGCTAGACGGAAAGACCCCATGAACCTTTACTGTAGCTTTGCATTGGACTTTGAACCAATCTGTGTAGGATAGGTGGGAGGCTTTGAAGCGGGGACGCTAGTTCTCGTGGAGCCAACCTTGAAATACCACCCTGGTTTGTTTGAGGTTCTAACCTTGGTCCGTTATCCGGATCGGGGACAGTGCATGGTAGGCAGTTTGACTGGGGCGGTCTCCTCCTAAAGTGTAACGGAGGAGTTCGAAGGTACGCTAGATACGGTCGGACATCGTGTTGATAGTGCAATGGCATAAGCGTGCTTAACTGCGAGACTGACAAGTCGAGCAGGTACGAAAGTAGGACATAGTGATCCGGTGGTTCTGTATGGAAGGGCCATCGCTCAACGGATAAAAGGTACTCTGGGGATAACAGGCTGATTCCTCCCAAGAGTTCATATCGACGGGGGAGTTTGGCACCTCGATGTCGGCTCATCACATCCTGGGGCTGTAGCCGGTCCCAAGGGTATGGCTGTTCGCCATTTAAAGTGGTACGTGAGCTGGGTTTAAAACGTCGTGAGACAGTTTGGTCCCTATCTGCCGTGGGCGTTGGAAATTTGAAGGGGGCTGCTCCTAGTACGAGAGGACCGGAGTGGACGAACCTCTGGTGTACCGGTTGTCACGCCAGTGGCATTGCCGGGTAGCTAAGTTCGGAAGAGATAACCGCTGAAAGCATCTAAGCGGGAAACTTGCCTTGAGATGAGATTTCCCAGAGCCTTGAGCTCTTTGAAGGGTCGTTCGAGACCAGGACGTTGATAGGCTGGGTGTGGAAGTGCAGTAATGCATTAAGCTAACCAGTACTAATTGCCCGTACGGCTTGTCCCTATAACCTTAGCAGGTACAGAGGATAAGACGGTACAACGTTGCGTGTGTGTTGATACAACCAGTCATTACCC
>NZ_JAPWIC010000022.1:0-2648 GCF_030587315.1 Janthinobacterium sp. SUN211
GGTGCCGGCAGCCAGCTGCAGCAGATTCCCGTAGCGCCATCGCTGCCGAAAGCGCCGCCCGCCATCCGCGTGCAGCAGGGCAATGTGCCCGCCACCACGGTGGGCGACACGACGCGCATCGCCGTGCAGCGCCTGCAGATCGCGGCGCCGCCAGTCTTCACCGAGAGCGAACTGGTGGCCGCCTCGGGATTTACTCCGGGCAGCGAGCTGACCCTGGGCGAGCTGCGCGCCATGGCGTCCAAAATTGCCAGCTATTACCAGAACCGCGGCTATTTCCTCGCGCAAGCCTATTTGCCCGCGCAAGATATCAAGGATGGCGTCGTCACGATCAGCGTGTTGCCAGGCCAGTATGGCCAGGTGCAACTGCGCAACCAGAGCAATCTGTCCGACGGGCTGGCCGGCACCGTGCTGGCGGGCCTGGACGGGCAGGTGATCGCCACGGCGCCGCTGGAACGCCGCTTGCTGCTGCTGTCGGACTTGCCTGGCGTGCAGGTCAGCTCGACGCTGGCGCCGGGGGCCTCGCTGGGCGCGTCCGACCTGATCGTCGACGTGCAGCCGGGCTCGCGTTTCAACGGCAGCATCGACCTGGACAACCAGGGCAACCGCTACACGGGCCGCAACCGCATCGGCGCCACCCTGAACATCAATGAACTGGCCGGCATCGGCGACGTGGCCACCGTGCGCGCGTTCACCTCGGCCGACGGCCTGAACTATGGCCGCCTGGCCTACCAGGGGCAGGCGGGCTTGCTGCGCCTGGGCGGCGCCTACACCTATATGGACTACAAGCTGGGCAAGGAATTTGCCGTGCTCGACGCCAAGGGCACGGCGAAGATCGCCAGCGCGTATGGCAGTTATCCGCTGATCCGTTCGCGCAGCAACAACCTGTATGCACAGGTCAGCTATGACGACAAGACCTTCCAGGACCGCACGGAATCGACGGGCAGCGTCAACGACAAGAAGGCCAGGGTGTGGATGCTGAATCTGAATGGCGACAGCAAGGATGGCTGGGGCGGTGGCGGCGCCAGCACCTATTCGTTGACATTTACCACGGGCAAGATCGATATCGAGACGCCGGCAACCTTGGCGCTCGACCGCGCGACGGTGAACAGCAACGGCCACTTCAACAAGCTGGCCTTTAATGGCGCGCGCGTGCAAAGCCTGGGCGGCGAGACGAGCCTGTTCGGCACCGTCAGCGGCCAGGCGGCGTCGAAAAACCTCGATGTGTCGGAAAAGATGGGCATCGGCGGCGTGGGCGGCGTGCGCGCCTATCCGGGCGGCGAAGCGTATGGCGACCAGGGCTATGTGCTGAATGTGGAGCTGCGCCAGAACGTGACGGCGTTCACGGCCTTTCCCGGCCAGCTGCAAGTGCTGGCGTTTGCCGACACGGGCACCGTCAAGCTGAACCGCGATGCCTGGAGCGCCGGCGAGAACCGCCGCACCCTGAGCGGCGCGGGCGTGGGCGTGACGTGGACGGGCGCCAACGCGCTCGTGCTGAAGGCGTATTACGCGCACAAGCTGGGCAATGCCAAGGCGACTTCCGCCCCCGATGCGGCAGGACGCTTCTGGTTGCAAGCCGTCAAGTATTTCTAAATTACTACATCAATAAAAACATCAGGACACTGCCATGAACCGCATCTACCGCTCCATCTGGAACCAGGCCACCGGCGCCTACGCCGCCGTTTCCGAAAACGTCAAATCCGCCGGCAAGCGCTCGATGCCGGGCAGCAGCGGGGGCGGCGCGCATTTCGCCCTGACCAGCATGGCGGCGGCGCTGATGCTCGGCTATGGCTCCCTGGCCCTGGCGGGGCCGGCGGGCGGCACGGTGGTGGCGGGCCAGGCTTCCATCAATGGCGCGCCGGGCAATACCGTGATCCAGCAGGGCAGCCAACATGCCGTCATCAACTGGGCCAGTTTTAATATCGGCAAGGGCGAATCGGTGCAGTTCCAGCAGCCCAACAGCAATGCGGTGGCCCTGAACCGCGTGCTGGGCAGCGACGGCACGACCATCCTGGGCAAGCTGTCGGCCAACGGCAAAGTGTTTGTCGTCAATCCGAACGGCGTGCTGTTCGGCCACGGCGCGTCCGTGAACACGGCCGGCCTGGTGGCTTCCACGCTGGATATCAGCAATGCCGACTTCATGGCGGGCAAGTATCAGTTTTCCGGCAATGGCAGCGGTAAAGTCTTGAACCAGGGCAACATCAGCGCGCCGGGCGGCTATGTGGCCTTGCTGGGCGCGAACGTATCGAACGAAGGCACGATCCAGGCGCGCCTGGGCTCGGTGGCCCTGGCGGCGGGCCGCGCCATCACGCTGGACGTGGCGGGCGATGGCTTGCTGAACGTGGCGGTGGACCGGGGCGCCGTGGGCGCGCTGGTGAATAACGGCGGCTTGATCCAGGCCGATGGCGGCAGCGTCGTCCTGACGGCGCAGGCGGCGGGCGACTTGCTGAAAACCGTCGTCAACAACACGGGTGTGATCGAGGCGCACAGCATCGACACGCGCGGCGGCACGATCAAGTTGCTGGGCGATATGCAAAGCGGCACGGTGAACGCGGCGGGCACCCTGGACGCCAGCGCGCCTGCGGGCGGCAATGGCGGCTTCATCGACACTTCGGCCGCGCACGTGAAGATCGACGATGCGCTGAAGGTGA
>NZ_JAPWIC010000023.1:0-2238 GCF_030587315.1 Janthinobacterium sp. SUN211
CGGGAGGCGGCATGAGCCCGCTGCTGGTCAAGGCTAGGGCCGGTTCGGCCATCGTCGAAGTGACGCCAGAGTCGGCCGGCTGGACGCACGTGGGCTTTGCCGCGCACCGTCTGGCGGCAGGCGAACAGCTGACTTTGGAGACGGGCAGCCGCGAACTGTGCCTCGTCGTGCTGACGGGCACGGTCACCGTGCAGGCGGGCGGGCAGACCTGGGAAGCCATCGGCAATCGCCAGAGCGTGTTTGAAGACGTCTCGCCCTACGCCGTGTATGTGCCGCTGGAAACCACGGTCGGCATCACGGCCGTGAGCAACGCGGAAGTGGCGCTGTGCAGCGCGCCGGCCACCACCCATCGCCCGGCGCGCCTGATCGACCCGCAGTCGATGACGCGTTCCGTGCGCGGCAAGGGGGCGAACACCCGCTATGTGTGCGACATCCTGCCGCAGACGGCCGAGGCCGATGGCTTGCTGGTGGTGGAAGTGGTCACGCCGTCCGGCCATTCGTCCAGCTATCCGCCGCACAAGCACGACAGCGACAATATTCCGCTGGAAAGTTCGCTGGAAGAAACGTATTACCACCGCCTCAATCCCGAGCAGGGCTTTGCGTACCAACGCGTCTACACGGACGACCGCAGCATCGACGAAGCCATGGCCGTGGAAAACCACGACGTGGTGATGGTGCCCAGGGGTTACCACCCCGTCACCGTGCCGTATGGCTACGATGGCTATTACCTGAACGTGATGGCCGGCCCGAAACGCGTGTGGCACTTTAAAAACGACCCGGCCCATGACTGGCTGATGACGAAATAACCAAGGACAAGACAATGACTACCCCGATGATTGGCCACTTTATTGGTGGCAACCCCATGGCGTCGCACTCCGAGCGCACGAGCGACGTCTTCAACCCCGCCACGGGCGCCGTCACGGCGAAAGTATCGCTGGCGACGCCTTCCGAGCTGAACGCGGCCGTGGCTGCCGCTCACGCGGCCTTTCCCGCATGGTCGCAAACCTCGCCCCTGCGCCGCGCCCGCGTCATGTTCAAGTTCAAGGAGTTGCTGGAAGAACATGCGGATCAATTGGCGGCCCTGATCACGGCCGAACACGGCAAGGTGTTCACGGATGCGAAAGGGGAAGTGACGCGCGGCATCGAAGTGGTGGAATTTGCCTGCGGCATCCCGCAAATGATGAAGGGAGAATATTCGGAGCAGGTGGCCGGCGGCATCGACGCCTGGTCGATCCGCCAGGCATTGGGCGTGTGCGTCGGCATCACGCCGTTCAATTTCCCCGTGATGGTGCCGATGTGGATGTTTCCGATGGCGATCGCCTGCGGCAATACCTTCGTCTTGAAACCGTCCGAGCGCGACCCGTCGGCCAGCTTGCTGCTGGCGCAGCTGTTGACGGACGCCGGTTTGCCGGACGGCGTCTTCAACGTGGTGCAGGGAGACAAGGAAGCCGTGGATGGCTTGCTGCACCACCCGGACGTGCGCGCCGTCAGTTTCGTCGGTTCCACGCCGATCGCCGAGTACATCTACGCCACCGGCTGCGCCCAGGGCAAGCGCGTGCAAGCGCTGGGCGGCGCGAAAAACCACATGGTCGTCATGCCGGACGCGGACATTCCGCAGACGGTCGACGCCCTGATGGGCGCCGCCTTCGGTTCGGCGGGCGAGCGCTGCATGGCCATTTCCGTCGTCGTGGCGGTGGGCAATGTGGCCGATCAATTGGTCGAGGCGCTGGTGCCCCGCATCGCGGCCCTGAAAATCACGCAAGGCATGGATTTACAGGCGGAAATGGGCCCGGTGGTGACGCAAGTGCACAAGGACAAAATTGCTGGCTACATCGCCACGGGCGTCAAGGAAGGCGCCAAGCTGGTCAGTGACGGGCGCGGCTTCGTCTTGCCCGGCCACGAAAAGGGCTTTTTCCTCGGCGGCAGCCTGTTCGACCATGTCACGCCGGAGATGACGATCTATAAAGAGGAAATCTTCGGCCCCGTCCTCTGCATCGTGCGCGTGCCCGATTTCGCCACCGCGCTGGACCTCGTCAACGCGCACGAATACGGCAACGGCACGGCGATTTATACGCGCGACGGCAATACGGCGCGCGAGTACACGCACCGGGTGCAAGTCGGGATGGTGGGCGTGAACGTGCCGATCCCCGTGCCGATGGCCTTCCACAGCTTCGGCGGCTGGAAGCGCAGCCTGTTCGGCGACCACCACGCGCATGGCCCGGAATCCGTGCGCTTCTA
>NZ_JAPWIC010000024.1:0-1859 GCF_030587315.1 Janthinobacterium sp. SUN211
GTCGCAGGCCGGGTATGTGGCGCCGCGCAGCGAAACGGAGCAGAAGTTGGCGGCGATCTGGGCGGAGGTGCTCAAGGTCGAACGTGTCGGCATCCACGACAACTTCTTCGAGTTGGGCGGCCACTCTCTGCTGGCCGTGCAACTGCTGTCGGCGATGCAGCAGGCCGGCTTGCGGACCGATGTGAAGACGGTGTACGCCGCCACCACGCTGGAGGACCTGGCGGCCAAAGTTGACATGGCGGCGGACGCCGGGGAGGGGCCTTTCGTCGCCCCGCCGAACCGCATTCCTGCTGCGTGCGCGCACATCACGCCGGACATGCTGCCGTTGATCGACTTGAGCCAGGACGAGATCGACCGGATCGTGGCCACCGTGCCCGGTGGCGCGGCCAACGTGCAGGACATCTATCCGCTGGCGCCCTTGCAGGAGGGGATGTACTTCTACCACCAGATGCACCGCCAGAAGGACCCGTATATCCTGCCATCGCTGTTCTCCGTCGATTCGCCGGCGCAGTTCGATGCTCTGGTGGACGCCTTGCGCCAAGTGCTTGCGCGGCATGACGTGCTGCGCACCGCCATCTTGTCGGAGAACCTGCCATTGCCGGTGCAGGTCGTCCACAAGCATGTGGACCTGCAGGTCGAGATGATAGAAGCAGATCCGGAGACGACCCCAGAAAACCAGCTCAAGGCAGGCTTCGACAAGCCGATGGATCTTTCCCGGGCGCCGCTGCTGCAGGTGAGCGCGGTGCGGGATCCGCATTCCTGGAAGGTGCATGTGCTGTTCAGGATTCACCACCTGATTGATGACGTCACCTCGTCGATCATCCTGGGTACGGAGATCCAGGCCCATCTTCGCGGCAAGACGGCACACCTGCCGGAAACGGTGCCTTACCGCGAATTTGTCGCCCATTCGCTGCACCAGGCCAGGCATAACGATGCCGAGCGCTTCTTTGGCGAGATGCTGGGCGATGTGACCGAAGCGACTGCACCCTTCAAGCTGCTCGACGTGCATGGCGACGGCACCGAGATCGCCGAATGCCGCAAGGCCGTGGATGCTACTCTGGCTGGCAGCATCCGACGAATCTCCCGCCAGCGCAAGACCAGTCCCGCGACGCTGTTCCACGCGGCCTGGGCGCTGGTGGTTGCAGCATGCAGCGGTCGCGATGATGTCGTCTTCGGCACGGTGTTCTCTGGCCGCCTGCAAGGCACCGCCGGAGCGCGCAGCATGCTGGGCATGTTCATCAACACGCTGCCAATGCGGATGAAGCTCGAAGGTCTTGGGGTGGCAGATATGCTGGCCCGGACGGAAACCGCGTTGCATGAACTGCTGCCATACGAGCAGGCGCCGCTGACGCTGGCACAGCGCTGCAGCGGGCTGGAAAACAGCGTTCCGCTATTTAGCGCGATCCTGAACTACCGGCACACCGCGCCGTCCGAGGAAGCGGCCGAAGCCGATGCCGACGAGCGCGATATTGCACTGATCGCCTTCAAGGAGCGCACCAACTATCCCATGACGATCTCGGTCGATGACCTCGGCGACGAGTTCCTGATCGATGCGCACGTCCATTGCAGCGTGGCGCCGGCACGGGTCATCGCCTATCTGGAGCAGGCGCTGACCGGTATCGTGCGGGCGCTGCAGTCGCAGCCGGACCAGGTTGTAGCCAGCATTTCGGTGCTGCCGCCGCAGGAACGCGAACAGTTGCTGTTGGAATGGAACAGTACCGCGCACGCGCAGGAGCATGAGCACGCGCAGACCTTGCATGGCCTGTTCGAGCAACAGGCGCTGCACTGCCCTGAAACGGAGGCTGTCAAGTTTGCAGGCCAGTCGCTGACTTACCGCGAGCTCAATGCGCGCGCCAACC
>NZ_JAPWIC010000025.1:0-1525 GCF_030587315.1 Janthinobacterium sp. SUN211
CCCAGCTGCTTGAGCGCCTGCGTAAGTGTGGCTGGAATGCTAAAGCCCGCGCTCGCGCCACGGTAACTTTGCACCTCCGGGCGCTGGCGGTCCAGCGGCAACGCCAGCAATGCCGGAGCACCGGCCAGATGCTGCTGCCAATAATCGACCTGGGCCTGCAGGACATCACCCTGCAGCCAAGCGCGCTGCCAGACCGCATAGTCAGCGTACTGCAACGGCAGTGGCGGCAACGGATCGTCCCGTCCCTGGCTCAAGGCCGTGTAGAGCATGCTCACCTCCCGTACCAGCAAACCGATCGACCAGCCGTCGGTGATGATGTGGTGCTGGTTGACGAACAGGATATGTTCCTCCGGGCCCAAGCGCAGCAGTTGTCCACGAATTAACGGTCCACGCGACAAGTCGAACGGCGCCGACATGGTTTGCTCACCAATGCGCGTGATCGCCAGCTCCTGTGCGTTGACATCAAGCAACGAGATATCCTGTTCAGCCAAGGCAAAACCCACCCCGGCAGGCGCGATGTGCTGCATCGGCTGGCCGTCGTCGAGCACGAACGTAGTACGCAGGCTCTCATGACGCGCCACGATGCGGTCCAGCGTCGCCTTCAGTGCCGCTCGATCCAGGCGGCCGCTCAAGCGTAGCGCGGCAGGCATGTGGTATGCGGCACTGGCTGCATCATCAAGCTGGGCGAGGAACCACAAGCGCTGCTGCGACCAGGACAGGGGCAAGGCCCCGCCACGGTCGACCAATGGAATAACATCGGCCATCACACGTTCGGTTTGCGCAATACAGGTGGCCAGTTCGCTCAGCACCGGGTACGTGAACAGGTGGCGTAGCGCGATCTCGATCTGCAAAGCCTGGCGCAGGCGTGCCATCACCTGCACGGCCAGCAGCGAATGGCCCCCCAGTTCAAAGAAATGGTCATGGCGCCCTACCCGAACCTTCAACAGATCGTGCCAGATATCAGCCAGTACCTGTTCGACTTCCCCGCAAGGCGCTTCATACACCCGCTGCGCCAGCGCCGCCGCATCCGGCTCCGGCAAGGCCTTACGGTCCACCTTGCCGTTGGGAGTGAGCGGCAAGCGCTCGAGCACCACGAATGCCTGCGGCACCATATAGTCTGGCAAGCTGGACACAAGGTGCTGACGCAACGCAGCAACCAGCAGCGGCTGCGCCGCTCCCGCTTCCAGCGGCACGACATAAGCGACCAGGCGTTTGTCGCCGTCGGCCCCGTCGCGCGCCAGGACCACCGTGTCCCGCACCTGCGCATGCGCCTGCAGCGCATGTTCGATTTCGCCCAATTCAATTCGGAAGCCACGAATCTTCACCTGATGATCGTTGCGCCCAAGGAACTCCACATTACCGCACACCAGCCAGCGTCCCAAGTCGCCAGTCTTGTACAAGCGGCTACCCTGTTTCGATCGAAACGGATCTTGTAAAAACCGCTCAGCTGTCAAAGCCGGTAGGTTTAGATAACCGCGCGCCACACTGGCACCACCGATATAAATCTCTCCGATGACACCCGGTG
>NZ_JAPWIC010000026.1:0-1481 GCF_030587315.1 Janthinobacterium sp. SUN211
GGGAGTACGGTCGCAAGATTAAAACTCAAAGGAATTGACGGGGACCCGCACAAGCGGTGGATGATGTGGATTAATTCGATGCAACGCGAAAAACCTTACCTACCCTTGACATGGCTGGAATCCCCGAGAGATTGGGGAGTGCTCGAAAGAGAGCCAGTACACAGGTGCTGCATGGCTGTCGTCAGCTCGTGTCGTGAGATGTTGGGTTAAGTCCCGCAACGAGCGCAACCCTTGTCATTAGTTGCTACGAAAGGGCACTCTAATGAGACTGCCGGTGACAAACCGGAGGAAGGTGGGGATGACGTCAAGTCCTCATGGCCCTTATGGGTAGGGCTTCACACGTCATACAATGGTACATACAGAGCGCCGCCAACCCGCGAGGGGGAGCTAATCGCAGAAAGTGTATCGTAGTCCGGATTGTAGTCTGCAACTCGACTGCATGAAGTTGGAATCGCTAGTAATCGCGGATCAGCATGTCGCGGTGAATACGTTCCCGGGTCTTGTACACACCGCCCGTCACACCATGGGAGCGGGTTTTACCAGAAGTAGGTAGCTTAACCGTAAGGAGGGCGCTTACCACGGTAGGATTCGTGACTGGGGTGAAGTCGTAACAAGGTAGCCGTATCGGAAGGTGCGGCTGGATCACCTCCTTTCTAGAGTTTGCACGAATCAGCAATGATTCACGCATCAAATGTTCACACTTATCGGCTGTTTAATTAAGAAGAAACAGTAGTCGTAGTAGTTCCGCGTTGGGGCTGTAGCTCAGCTGGTTAGAGCACCGTGTTGATAACGCGGGGGTCGTTGGTTCGAGTCCAACCAGCCCTACCAGTACAAATTCCCGGGGGATTAGCTCAGCTGGGAGAGCACCTGCTTTGCAAGCAGGGGGTCGTCGGTTCGATCCCGTCATCCTCCACCAAAGTTTTACTCGAAAGTGCAAACGTAAGCCGGTCAATAAGACTGTGGTTTAGGTTTGATCTTTTAGCGATCAAAGCTGTTTCGTTCTTTAACAATCTGGAAGAAGTAAAGATTATTTATTGATCGGTTTGCCGTAAAAGGTAAATCGATGGGTAATGATTGTATGTATCAACAAACAAGCAACAACGTTGTACTTTCTTATCCCTGTAGCGCTCTTTTCATTTGAAAGAATGAAGAGGCTAACGTTATAGGGACAAGCGAATAAGTGCACATGGTGGATGCCTTGGCGATTACAGGCGATGAAGGACGTAGTAGCTTGCGATAAGCTGCGGGGAGTGAGCAAACACACTTTGATCCGCAGATTTCCGAATGGGGCAACCCACCCTTTTAGGGTATTGCATACTGAATACATAGGTATGCAAGGCGAACGCGGCGAACTGAAACATCTAAGTAGCTGCAGGAAAAGAAATCAACCGAGATTCCCAAAGTAGCGGCGAGCGAAATGGGAAGAGCCTGTACGTGATAGTCGGACCGATAACAGAATCCTCTGGAAATAGGAGCCATAG
>NZ_JAPWIC010000027.1:0-1281 GCF_030587315.1 Janthinobacterium sp. SUN211
GCTCCAGCTTGCCCTGCAGGCCAGTCTGCCGGCCTACATGGTGCCATCCGTGTGGGTGACGCTCGATACGCTGCCGCTGAACCCGAACGGCAAGGTCGACCGCAAGGCGCTGCCTGCGCCGGATGCAAGCCTGTCGCAGCAGCAGTACGTAGCGCCACAGACCGAGACCGAAATAGAGCTCTCCGCGATCTGGGCGGGCCTGCTGAACCAGGAAGTCGGCAAGATTGGCGCGACAGCGAACTTCTTCGCGCTGGGCGGTCATTCGCTGCTGGCGGTACGTCTGTTGGCGGAAGTGCGCCACGTGCTCGGTGTCGAGCTGGGAATCAAGGACTTGTTCGCCAACGGTTCGTTGGCGGCGCTCGCGGCAGCCATTGACTGCGGCACAGGCGCGTTCACGCGCCCGCAGGTGACGGCGCAGGCGCGCGGCAGCGAATCTATTCCCCTGTCGTTCGCGCAGCAGCGCCTGTGGTTCCTGGACCGGCTTGACGGCGGCAGCTCGCACTACAACATGCCGTCCGCCCTGCGCGTGACGGGCCGCTTTGACGTCGCCGTCGCCGAGCAGGCGTTCCGGCGCATCATTGAACGGCATGAGCCGCTGCGCACCGTCTTCGCCAGTGAAGGCGAGCAGCTGTGGCAAGTGATCCGGGAGCAGGTGGAGTTTGGCATCAAAATAAGAGACCTGACGTCGCTCGATCCCGGCGCGCGGGAACTGGCCGCGCGGCAGTTGGCGCTGGCCGATGCCGAAACGCCGTTCAATCTGGTGCGCGACGTGATGCTGCGCGCCAGCTTCGTCCGCCTGGGCGAGGAGGCGGGCGTGCTGCTGTTTAATATGCACCACATTGCCTCGGACGGCTGGTCGATGGGCCTGCTGGTTAGGGAGTTCCTGGACCAGTACCAGGCGCTGCGTAGCGGTGCTGCCAACCCCCACGGCCCGCTGGCAATCCGGTATGCCGACTATGCGCAATGGCAGCGCGAGTGGCTGGCCGGCCCGGTGTTGGAAGATCAGCTTGGATACTGGAGCCAGCAGTTGGCTAGCCTGCCACCGGTGCACGGCCTGCCGCTGGACCGGGCACGCCCGGCGCACCAAAGCTTCCGTGGCGCGCAGCACCGCTTCACGATGGATACTGCCACGTGCCAAGGTTTGAAGAAGGTCGCACGGGACCAGCAGGCCACGCTGTTCATGGTGCTGCACGCCGCGCTGAGCGTGCTGCTGGCGCGGCACGGCAACAGCAGCGACATCGTGATCGGCACGCCGGTGGCCAACCGGCTGCAGAAGGAGCT
>NZ_JAPWIC010000028.1:0-1011 GCF_030587315.1 Janthinobacterium sp. SUN211
GGATTCCAGCCATGTCAAGGGTAGGTAAGGTTTTTCGCGTTGCATCGAATTAATCCACATCATCCACCGCTTGTGCGGGTCCCCGTCAATTCCTTTGAGTTTTAATCTTGCGACCGTACTCCCCAGGCGGTCTACTTCACGCGTTAGCTGCGTTACCAAGTCAATTAAGACCCGACAACTAGTAGACATCGTTTAGGGCGTGGACTACCAGGGTATCTAATCCTGTTTGCTCCCCACGCTTTCGTGCATGAGCGTCAATCTTGACCCAGGGGGCTGCCTTCGCCATCGGTGTTCCTCCACATATCTACGCATTTCACTGCTACACGTGGAATTCTACCCCCCTCTGCCAGATTCTAGCCTTGCAGTCTCCAATGCAATTCCCAGGTTGAGCCCGGGGATTTCACATCAGACTTACAAAACCGCCTGCGCACGCTTTACGCCCAGTAATTCCGATTAACGCTTGCACCCTACGTATTACCGCGGCTGCTGGCACGTAGTTAGCCGGTGCTTATTCTTCAGGTACCGTCATTAGCAAGAGATATTAGCTCTCACCGTTTCTTCCCTGACAAAAGAGCTTTACAACCCGAAGGCCTTCTTCACTCACGCGGCATTGCTGGATCAGGCTTTCGCCCATTGTCCAAAATTCCCCACTGCTGCCTCCCGTAGGAGTCTGGACCGTGTCTCAGTTCCAGTGTGGCTGGTCGTCCTCTCAGACCAGCTACTGATCGATGCCTTGGTAGGCTTTTACCCTACCAACTAGCTAATCAGATATCGGCCGCTCCACGAGCATGAGGTCTTGCGATCCCCCACTTTCATCCTTAGATCGTATGCGGTATTAGCGTAACTTTCGCTACGTTATCCCCCACTCTAGGGTACGTTCCGATATATTACTCACCCGTTCGCCACTCGCCACCAGAGCAAGCTCCGTGCTGCCGTTCGACTTGCATGTGTAAGGCATGCCGCCAGCGTTCAATCTGAGCCAGGATCAAACTCTTCAGTTTAATCTCTGTT
>NZ_JAPWIC010000003.1:0-784986 GCF_030587315.1 Janthinobacterium sp. SUN211
ATCATTGCTGATGGGTCGCTCACTCAAAAAACTGACAGGCCACTACTTTCGTAGCGCCTATTTCATTATTTCTTGTGAACATTTGATATATTTTAAGTATTACAGCAATCCGAAGATCGCTGCCGCACTGACATCAAATGCCCACACTTATCGACTGTTAATTGTTAAAGAACTGTATTCGGTTACTGCTTTCGCGCTATCGACAAAGCGTTGTGTTTGTCAGCTGCGAAGAAGGAAGAGTATGAAGCATTTCTGCACAATCGTCAACACCTTCTTTTCTACTACCCAGCCCCTGAAGGCTGTCCCTTTTGTGCCGCAAACTAGTGCGTCTCATTGGGGAGGCGAACTATAGCAAAGCGCCCCGGGAGTAGCAAGGCTTTTCCGGGGTATTTGCGGCCAACTGCTACAATTTCGCCCCCTCAGCGCACATTCGCGTCCATCCATAGAAGATTCACCATGAAACAACAAGCTCAAGGATCAGGCCTGACCCTGAAACGAGCTGGCTTTACCACTGGCTTCGGCGTGCTCGCCGCCACCCTCGGTTCCGCAGTCGGTCTCGGCAACATCTGGAAATTCCCCTACTTGACGGGCGCCAATGGCGGCGCCGGCTTCCTGCTCATCTATTTGCTCGCCACCTTATTAGTAGGGTTGCCCGTGATGATCGCGGAAATCACCCTGGGACGCCGCGCCAAGGTCAACCCGATCTCCACCATGGAACAGCTGGCGCCGAAGGGCAAGCCCTGGTGGCTGGTCGGCGTCATCGGCATGGTAGCCGCCTTCCTGATCGTGGCGTTTTACTCGGAAGTGGTGGGCTGGGTGTTTGCCTATATCGCCAAGGCCATCGACGGTTCCATCCTCAGCAGCGACAAACTGGTGACAGAAGCGGCCTTCGCCTCCCTGATCAGCAATCCATTGCAATCGCTGTTGTGGCAATGGGGCGTCCTGCTGTTTATCGGCGGCATCTTGATGCTGGGCGTGACCAAGGGCATCGAGGCGATTGCCAAGAAACTGATGCCGCTGCTGTTCCTGCTGCTGCTCCTGCTCTGCGCGGTCAGCCTGTCGCTGGATAAAGCGGGCGAAGGCCTGGCTTTCCTGTTCCGTCCTGATTTTTCCAAACTGACGGCGTCCGTCGTGCTGACGGCCATGGGCCTGGCCTTCTTTAAATTGTCCGTCGGCATGGGCACGATGATGACGTACGGCAGCTATTTCCGCGATGACCAGAATATCCCCGTCACCACCTTGCGCGTGATGGCGGCCGACCTCGGCGTATCGATGCTGGCCGGCATCGCCATCTTCCCCGCCGTGTTCACGTTTGGCTTCGCCCCCAGCGCGGGACCGTCGCTGGTGTTCATCACGATTCCTGCCGTGTTTTCGCAAATTCCCATGGGACAAGTCCTGATGGTGGTGTTCTTCATCCTGGCCGCCGTGGCCGCCACGGGCGCGATGTTGTCGCTGATGGAAGTGCCCGTGGTGATTTTCCATGAACGTTTCGGCTGGACGCGCACCAAGTCCACCGTCGTGACCATGCTGCTGCTGGCCGTGCTCGGTTCCGTGTGCGCCCTCAGTAACAGCACCCTGGCGGACTTCAAGTTATTCGATTTGAATATGTTTGATCTGTTCGACTTTGTCTCGTCGAATATCTTCCTGCCCGTGGGCGGCATCGCCATTGCCTTGTTTACAGGCTGGGCCTGGGGCAAGCAGCATTTCATCGAGGCGATCAGCAATCACGGCCAGTTGCAGAATCAAACCTTGGCGCATGTGCTGCTGTTCCTGCTGCGCTTTGTCTCGCCTGTATTGATCCTGATCGTGATGCTGAAGGGATTAAAGGTCTTTTAATCAGAGTACCCGGGTGTAGGTCTGGCGCACCAGCACCCGGTCGCCGCAATCGAAATGCCACCATTCGCTGTTGATGCCGAAGAAGCCCGCCTGGAACATGGCGTCGCGCAACAATCGGCGATGTGCCACCTGCTCCTGCGTAATTTCCCCCTTTTCCAGCAAAACCAACTCCAGTGCCGGGTGCGAGCGCTCACTCAGATCGTCAAACCCTGTCCCCATATCCAGTTCCTGCCCGTCTGGCCCAACGATGGTGATGTCAAGCGCCATGCCGAACGAGTGGATGGAGCCGCGCGACGGTTCGGCGATATAGCCGAGCAACTCCGTTCCCTGCAGCGCATCCCACAGTTGCTGCTGCACCCGTTGCGGGCGCAAGGCGTCGAGCACCAATAAATGGTAATCGGGGCGCCGCGCGGCCAGCCAGGCCACGGCCCGTTCCAGCGCGGCGGCCGCATCGCGGTGCAGCCAGGCGCAATCGATGGGGCTGTATAAGTCGCGGCCGACGAAATTGTCGGGCGTGGCATAGCGCAAGTCGACGGCGATGCCGGCGATGCTGCTCAGGTGGCGAAATTGCGGATCGTTGCCAACCGCTTCTAATTGCAAACTTGCAACAGACATCAGACTCCTCTTTCCAGGCAGTTGCGCGCCGCCACGCCGATGCTGTCGGCCAGGCGCCGCGCGCCATGCGACAGCGGCGAATGGCTCGCCGTCAATAAATACAGTTGGATGGGGATAGCCGGCGCCCAGGGACGGCGCTGCAGGCGCTCGGGCGAACCGGAGGCGGCCGTAAACGGGTCGACCACGGCCATGCCGGCGCCCGCTTCCACCAGGGAACGGGCAATTTGATAAGTCTGCACCACGGTGGAAAACACGGGGTGGATATCTTGCGCTTCGCAGGCGGCCACCACCAGTTCGCCCAGCGGATCGTTGTCGGCATGGCCGATCAGCTCGCCATTCAGGCCATGCGCCGTCAAGGGCGTGCCGCAATCGGCCGCATGCCAGGTGCCGGCGGGGGCGATCACCGTCATGACGCCATGCGCGAGCGGTTCGGCCACGATACCAGGATGCCTCGGGTCTTGCAGGGACACGGCCAGGTCCGCTTCGCCGAGACGCAAGGTGTTGACGATCTCGCCAGTGTGGTGGGTAGCCAGCTGGCAACGCGTGTGGGGAAAGTCGCGCCGCCACTCCGTCATGGCGAATGGCAAGACACTGATGGCGATCGTCGGCGTGGACACGAGGCGGATGGTTTCCACCGCGTGGCCCTTCAGGCTGGCCGCCAAGCGGCGGATGCCCAATAAATCGCGGTTGAGCTTTTCCGTCTCGACAAACAAGCGGTGCGCTTCCGGTTTCGGGTACAGCTTGCCCCGCACGCGCTCGAATAGCGGCATGCCCAGTTGCAATTCGCAATGCTGCAAGACCTTGGTCACGGCCGGCTGCGAGATATGCAGCACCTGGGCGGCGCCGCTGATGGTGCCAACTTGCATGATGGCGTGAAACACTTCGATATGACGCAACCGCATGAGCTATTCCTTTACCTTGCCGTGGCCGCCAGGGCCGTCAATGTTCAGCATATAAGAAAAAGTCATGGGCTGGAACGGCCATGCTACTTTGTTGCAACAGCCGGGGCCGGCGTCGTCAGCACTTCCAGCAGGGCCGCCGTTTCACCATCGGGCGTGCCATCGAACAGCTTGTTGCGGTATTTCATCTGGAAAGCGATCAGCACATTGCGCGTCGCTTCGTCGAACACGCCCGTAGTCGGCGTCGCATAGCCGTGCTGGGCCAGCTTTTTCTGGAACCAGACGGCGTCCGGCACTTGCTGCTCAAAAATCAGGCGCTGAGCGGCGACACGGTTGGCGTCCGGCCAGACGATCAGGCCCGCATCGGCCAGCTGGCGCCAAGGGAACAATGGACCCGGATCCTGCTTGCGCTGGGGGGCGATCTCGTTATGACCGAGGATATTTTCCGGCGCGATGTTGTAGCGGGCCTGGATATCTTTCAACAGGGGAATGAGCTCATCGATCTGTGCCTGGGGAAACGGATACCAGAGGCGGCCTTCCGGCGTGTCCTTGTAGCCTGGGTTAACGATCTCGATGCCGATCGAGCTGACATTCAACTGTGTATAAGTCTTCCAGTTACTCACACCCGCGTGATTGGCCTGGCGCGATTCATCGACCAGCACGTAAAACTTCGGCTTGTCCGTGTCCGTCAGCAAGTAATGGCTGCTGACCACTTGTTCCGTCAGGATCTTGATCGAGCGGGGCAGGTCGCTGACCGTGTAATGGATGACGATGAATTTCACGCGCGGGCTCTGGCTGCGCGCCGTCAAACTGTGGTCGAGGTGCGGCGCGGGCGTGGTACAGGCGGAGAGCAAGGCCACCAGCAGGGCGAGAGCGATTTTTTTCATGAAAGATCCGTGTTCGGGTTAATAAAATGTTCAGTGCTGGCCTGTGTCTTGACAGCCGTCTTGACGGCGATCCTGGCCGCCGCTTCATGTGGACGGGCAACTTTCTGTTCCAGCGTCAACGATACAGGCAAAGCGGCGCGCATGGCAGCCGCGATGGCCGGGTGCAACTGCGCCGCGCGGCCCGCCAGCACGACGGGACGCGTACCATGGCGCGCCGTCAGGGCCAGCGCCAGGCGCGCCAATTCCTGTCCCGCGCGCTGCAAGATGTCCAGCGCCAGCGGATCGGCATCCGCACTGGCGGCCACGGCCAGCGCCAGCCGGCCGATGGCGCCCCGGTCCTGGCCATACATGAAGGCGCGCGACAGCGACCAGTCGCTGCCGCCCAGTTGCGCAAACACGGCCTCGGCCATAGGCGAGCCTTGCCAGCTGCCCGGCGCCTCGTCTTCGCGGCGCCAGATGTGGCGCAAGGCTTCGCGCGCGATCCAGTAGCCGCCGCCGCCATCGTCAAGCAGCACGCCGCGCCCGCCTGCGCGGTGAAAGCCGCCATCCGCATCGATCCAGGCGGCAATCGAGCCCGTGCCAGCGTAGACCAGATAACCTTCGCCGGGTTCAAAACTGTCGCGATAGGCGATATCGATATCGTTGCCCAAGCGCACGTCGCCGGCATCCAGCGCCAGCAATTGCGCCAGCATGGGCGCCAGCGCCGCATCGTCGCCGCCAAAACCCGTCAAGCCCGCCACCACGGCGCGGGGCTGGCCGACAGCCAGCACGGCCTGGCACAGCCGGGTAAACGTGGCGTGCACGGCTGCGCGGCCCGCATCGCTGCTCATTTGCAAGGCAGACAAGCCTTCCACGACGCCGTCGGCCACGATGGCGCCGTCCCCGTTGGCCAGGGCCCAGCGCGTCTGCGTGCCGCCCGCGTCGATGCCCAGCCCGAGCACGGCAGTATCAATATGGGTTGCAGGGGAGAAAATCATGGCATGAGTGTAAAGCCAAGCGGAGCTTGCAGGCATGAAAGCTTGCGCATGTTTCATGCCTGCAGGTTATGGACTACGGATAAACGCTCAGCAACTACTTGGCGGGGGCCGCAAACGGTTCGCGCACGGTGACGCGGGGGCTTTCATTGCCGAGGCGGTCGACGGCGCTGACCACCACCGCATTGACCTTGCCGGTGGCATCGTCGACCAGGGTCAGTTCGCCCTGCACGCCCGTGACCACGGTAAAGCGCCAGTCTTCGCCGTAGCGGGCCCAGACGGCGTACTGCGCCACGGGTTTGCCGCCGCCCGCCGCCAATTTGACGTTCAGGCTGGTGGAATCGCGGCGCAAGGCCAGCACGGGCGTACCGGGCGCTTCCTTGCCCAGCCATGGCGTGGCGGGAATCAGGGCAGGGCTTTGATACACGCTCGCCTTGAGCTGGTCGCTGACACCCTTGCGGTTTTGCATCAGCGGCACCATGCTGAAATGCACTTGTCCATTCGCGCCGGGGCGCGTGCGCGTCACTTCGATCTGCTTGATGATCTCTTGCGGCGTGAAGGACTTGGCGGAATTGTCGATGCGGCTCGTGTACAGGCCTGGCCACACGTGGCGGCCATACGGGTTTTGCGCCAGCCAGTAGTCGAGCAGCACGCCAAACGCTTGCGGCGCCTGCGCCACGGGCCAGTACAGCTGCGGCGACAGGTAATCGAGCCAGCCCTTGGCCAGCCACAGTTCCGCATCCGCATACAATTTGTCGTACTGGCTGAAGCCGACGATGCCGGCAGGGCGGCGGTCGGGACGGCCGATGCCGAACGGGCTGATGCCGAAGCGCACCCAGCTCTTTTCGCGGTGAATGCCTGTATATAACGCTTCGATCAACTGGTTGACGTTCTGGCGGCGCCAGGACGGACGATCCAGCTGACCGCCAGCCAGCAGATATTGCTGCCAGGAAGGCTCATCGGGAAACGGCAGTTCGCGCTTGGCGCCGCCATTACCCGCGTCCAACGCGGCTGTTTCCGCACCGGCGCCGGCGCCTGGCGCGTCGATCGGATACGGGTAAAAGTAATCGTCGATGTGCACGCCATCGATATCGTAGCGGCGCACCACGTCGAGCACCACGTCCGTCGTGTGCTTGGAAGCGGCGGCGTCGCCCGGGTCCATCCACAGGTAGCGGCCGTATTGTTTGACGGACGCCGGGTTGGTGGACGCGAAACTGTCGCGCGCCAGCGGCGACTTGGCCGTCGCGTGGCGGGCCCGGTAGGGATTGAACCAGGCGTGCAATTCCAGTCCCCGCGCATGCGCCTGGGCAACCCAGAAAGCCAGCGGGTCATACAAAGGCAACGGCGGCTGGCCTTGCTTGCCGGTCAGGTATTCCGACCAGGGCTCCAGTTGCGACGGGTATATCGTGTCGGCGCTGGGCCGCACTTGCAGCACAATCGCATTCAAATTCAAGGACTTGGCGCGGTCGAGGATGGCCAGCGCTTCCGCTTGCTGCTTGGCGACCGGCAAATTGCTGCGGCTGGGCCAGTCGATATTCGCCACGGTTGACACCCAGGCGGCGCGGAACTCGCGCGGCGCCGGCGGCGGCACTTCGCCCGTGATGTGCTGCACGGGCGGCACGGCCGGCAAACCCGCTTCACCCGGCGTCACTGCGGAAGGCATCTTGGTGCTGGTACAGCTGCTGAGCAATGTGGCGGTGGCCAGCGCGGCCAATACGCCGGCGCTGGCGCCCAGGCGTTTTTTAAAAGTAGACAACAAAACAATTCCTTGCAGTGGTGGAGCGCAGGTCTATCGGTGGGGCATTTTACTGTGCGCCCGCCATCCTTGCGGGCGCACCGTTCAAAAGAATCAGGCCTCGGCCTTCTTGCCGAATTCGGGATCGATCTTGACCAGCGCGGCCATGATGAAAGCGGGAATGGTGGCGATGCACACCCAGATGAAGAAATGCTGGTAACCGAGCATTTGCTGTATCCAGCCGCTGGCCATGCCCGGCAACATCATGCCCAGGGCCATGAAGCCCGTGCAAATGGCGTAATGGGCCGTTTTATGCGCGCCATCGGAGACCATGATCATGTACAGCATGTAGGACGCGAAACCGAAGCCATAGCCAAATTGCTCCAAAGCAATACCGCCGGCGATCACATAGATGCTGCTGGGCAAGGCGGTGGCCAGGTAAACGAAGACCAGGTCGGGCAAGTGGACGGACAGCACCATGATCCACAGGCAGCGTTTCAAGCCGAAGCGGGAAATGATGAATCCGCCCAGCAAGCCGCCCAGGGTCAGGGCGATGACGCCGATGGTGCCGTAGACGAGGCCCACCTGTTCCGTGCTGAGGCCCAGGCCGCCCTTGGCGACGGGGTCGAGCAGGAAGGGCGCGGCCAGCTTCAACAGTTGCGCTTCGCCCAGGCGGAACAGCAGCAGAAAGCCCAGGATGACGAGAATATCCTTCTTCTTGAAGAAGGAAGCAAAGGTGGCGACAAACTCTTGCAAAGGAGAAATACCGGCGCCCTGGATGCTGGGCCGGTCATCCTTGGGCTTGGGCAGAATAAGATAGTGATACAGGAAGAGGGCGATGAACAGGCCCGCCAGGATGGCGAACACGACGGACCAGGCCAGCTGCACATTGCCCGTCGCATGCGTCAGATAGCCGGCCAGATACACGAGGCCGCCCTGGCCGGCGATCATCGCCAGGCGGTAAAACGTGCTGCGCACGCCCACAAAAGCCGCCTGCTGGTGCTCTTCCAGCCCCAGCATATAAAAGCCGTCGGCGGCAATATCATGCGTGGCGGAACTGAAAGCCATCAGCCAGAAGATGGCCAGGCTGATCTGGAAAAAATGGGGCAAGGACGTCGTCAGGGCCACCAGCGCCAGCGCGGCGCCGATCACCAGCTGCAAGCCGACGATCCAGAAGCGCTTGGTGCGGTACATATCGATGAAGGGCGACCACAGGGGCTTGATAACCCAGGGCAAGTACAACCAGCTCGTATACAGCGCGATATCCGTATTGGAAAAACCGTAGTTCTTGTACATGATCACGGACAGTGTCATGACAACAACATAGGGGATGCCCTGGCCAAAATACAGGGAAGGGATCCACAGCCACGGCTTATTTGACGGCTTATTCGCGCGCGCCGGGGCGGTTTGTTTCACAAGCTCCATACATCCTTCTTTGTCTCCCAGACAGAAGAATGCCGCGCCATCGGATCACGCCGCCAGTGCCGCCCGCACACTGCCGTCCGCGCCGGCCAACAATGCCTGTGCCTGGTTTGTGTTGATTTTTTTGATCAAGGCAACAATCGCCACCTTGACGTGATAGTGGCATTGCTCCAGCACGGTCCTGGCCTGCACTTCGCTGGCGCCGGTGGCGTGCATGGTCAGACGCACGGCCCGCCAGATCAGCTTGGCGTTGGTCGGCTTCAAGTCTACCATCAAGTTTCCGTAAGTTTTGTGCAAACCGACCATCAGGGCGCTGGAAATCGTGTTCAAGGTGATTTTTTGCGCCGTGCCCGCCTTCAGGCGCGTGCTGCCGGAAATGACTTCCGTACCTGTGTCGAGCACGATGCCGCATTGCGCCTCATGCGCCACGGGGGCGTCCACATTGTTGGCGATGCCGATCGTCAAGGCGCCGGCCTTGCGCGCGGCCAGCAGCGCGCCCAGCACATACGGCGTGGCGCCGGACGCGGCCAGCAGGATCACCACGTCATTGCTCTGCGGCTGCAGGGCCAGCAAGTCCGCCTCGCCTTGCTGTAAATCATCTTCCGCCCCTTCGACGGCCGTAAACATGGCGCCCGCGCCGCCGGCCAGGATGGCGACGGCCCGTTCGGGCGGCCAGGAAAACGTGGGATTGAGTTCAACGCTGTCGAGCACGCCCAGGCGTCCCGACGTGCCCGCGCCCACGTACAGCAGGCGCCCGCCGGCAGCGATGCGGGGCAGGGCAGCCGTGATGGCCGCCCCGATCTGCGGCGAGGCCAGCCGCACGGCTTCGACGGCCCAGAACTGGTCGTCGACCAGCGCCGCCACCAGTTGCTCCACCGGATACAGGTCCAGGTCCGGATGCCGCCGGCTCGGGGTTTCAGTTTTCAACATGATTTCAGAACATGGTTGACCGTGAAACCAGTTTAATACCAACGAGCGGGATCAACCATGAAAGGATGGCAGGCGGGCATAACGGGAGTTTATGGCCAGTGCAACTAGGCGTACCTCGCTACGGCGGCAAACCAGTTGCTGAATTTGTTCATTCAGTGGCCCAGAGGCAAGTTTCAGACCCGTTTATGTCTATACTTCAGTTCGACGCCAACATCCACGACACGCCCCATGATCGCTCGCCAATTGCTGTTCCTGTTTAGCGCACTCGGCGCCATCAACGGCATTTTCCTGGCCGTCTATTTTTTCAGCCGCCGGCCACGCTGCCTCGCCGACTGCATGCTGGGGGCATTGCTGCTTGCCGTCGGGGTGCGCACCGCCAAGTCCGCTTTCCTCTACTTCAATCCTGCGATCGCCATCGAATTCCGCCAGCTGGGCCTGTCGGCCTGCCTGCTGATCGGTCCCTTGACCTATCTCTATGTACGCGCCTTCATCGCCGGGCTGGCGCAACGGCCTGCCGGACAAGAATGGCGCTGGCATCTGGGCTTGTCCTTCCTGCTGATCGGCATTGGCGTTGCCTTTCCGTATTCCGCGTATCGTGCTGTGTGGAACCAGTCGAGCCATGCCATTCATGTGTTCTGGCTATGCTACCTGCTGGCAACCGCCAGGCTGCTGTGGCAAAGCCGCCGCGCATGGTGGAACGAGGGACAGCGGATGGCGACCAGCAGCGTACTCCTGCTGAGCGTCTTTGCAGGCAGTTGTCTCATGTTGGCGGCGTACGCGAGCACGCCGTTCACGTCCTATATTGTCGGCGCCTTGTCGTTCACCTTCTCGCTGCATGTGGCGGTGATGGTCTTTCTGCTGAGAAAGGAAATCCTGGCGCCTGCCGACCCGCAGCAAAAGTACCGGAATAGCCGCCTGACGCACGAAGATACGCTTGCCGTGCTCGCCGCGCTGGAACAACAGATGAGCGGGCAGAAATCCTATCTGAATCCGAACCTGACCCTGGCCCAGCTCGCCAAGCGGGCGGGATGCACGCAGGCGCAGGTGTCGCAGGTATTGAATGACAAGCTGGGCAAGAGCTTCACTACCTACGTCAACGAATACCGTATCGCCGAAGCGAAACAGGTATTGAGCGACGAGCCGCAATGGAACATGGATAGCGTCGCCGAGCGCTGCGGGTTCAATTCCAGTTCCACCTTCTATTCGACCTTCAAGAAAGTGGCTGGCCAGACTCCCGCCAGCTTCCGGGCCCAATCCAGCCAGGCGGCCAGGGCCATTTCCGCGTAAAACCTCTCCGGAATCGCCATTCCGGAGTCTGAAATCATGTTTGGCGACATCAATTCCCCTGCATTTCGATAAATTATCGACCACCAGCGATCTGAAATGGTCGTTGCTCCGATAAACGCAGTTCTACATGCAGGGTACATCCATGATTCAGTTTTTATTGCGAACGATACTCGCCTGTTACTTGTTAAGCATCACCGCCGTCGGCACCGCCGCAACCGCAGACCAGGACGAAAATGCCATCCGGGAAACCGTGCGCTTGTATATGCATGGCACCAGCTTTAACGTGCAGAGCGAGATCAACCAGGCCTTTTATGCCAATGCCCGCCTTTACCTGGACGGCAAAAACGATGCGGAATGGGAGTTGAGCGGTCCGGAATACGCCAAACTCTTTTCCCAAGAGAAAATAGGGCAATTCAATGGGCGCCACGGGCGGCTGATCAAGGTGGATGTGAGCGGCAAGGTGGCCACCGCCAAGGCCGAGATCCACATTCCCCAGCAAGGGGTGCGCTATGTGGATGTCTTTCTGTTGAAAAAGATCGCCGGCAACTGGAAGATCATCAGCAAGTCGGCAGATCGCGAGCCAGCAGCCCCGCGCCAGGCACGCAAGGTGCTGCTGGTCGTGTCGAATGTACATCAGTATCCAGGCACAAAGGTTAACGCCGGCAATAATTTTCCGGAGATCGCGTATACCTATGATGTCTTTCGCAAAGCAGGGTACGCCGTCGACTTCGTCAGTCCCGAGGGGGGCGCCATTCCCCTGGAAATGATCGTCACGTCGGACGAACTGCTCAAGAAGCATCTGTACGACAGTGATTTCATGTGGGCACTGGCCCATACCAAGCCCGTCGCCGAGGTCAGGGCAGACGAGTATGCAGGCATGGCTTTCGTCGGCGGCGGCGCGGCCATCGTCGGCATCCCGGACAACAAGCCGCTGCAGGACATCGCCTTGCGTATCTACGAACAACAGGGCGGGGTGATCGCGGCCATCTGCCATGGCACCGAGGGCATCAAGAATCTGAAGCTGCGTGACGGTACTTTCCTGATCCAGGGCAAGGTGCTCACCTCGTTCCCCGATGCGTTTCTCAACAAGGAATCGCCGGTATACAAGGCCTACCCCTTTTCGGCAGAAGCCAGCATCAAGGGCCATGGCGGCATATTCAGGCACGGCGCCAACGGCAAGAGCCACGTCGAAGTCGACGGCCGGCTGGTGACGGGCATGAGCTGGGAATCGTCCGTCGGCGTGGCGGAATCCATGATCCGCCTGCTCGAGCAGTAGATTTACGGAGCGCGGCGCATTTCCGCCACAAAATCGTAATGATCGCTGCGGCAATACGAATGCGTGAGTTCCACCGCTTCGCCCGACTCCAGGTAGGCGATGCGCGTGATGAACAGCACGGCCTGGCCATCGGGGATGCCCAGCTGCTTGGCCAGCACGTCCGTCGCATTCATGGCGCGGATGTGCTGCAAGGCGCGCACGGGGGCCTTCTTGATGCTGCTCAAGTATTCATACAGCGAGTCGCCCATGGTATCCGGGTCCGGCACCACGCTGAACGGCAGCACGCTCACTTCATACGCCATCACGACATCGTCGGCCAGGCGCAAGCGCTCCAGGCGCGCCACTTTCGTGTTCTGCGCCAGGCCCAGGCTCAGCTGCTCATCGCTGCTGGCGATGACGACTTCGCGCTTGAGCCAGCGCGAACCGGGGCGGTAGCCGCGCTGCTGCAGCTGCTCGGAAAAGCTCGACAGGTTCGACAGCGGCTGTTCGATGCGCGGGGCAATATAGTTGCCCGAGCCGCGGCGGCGCACGACGAGACCTTGCTCGACGAGCTGGTCGATGGCCTTGCGGGCAGTCACGCGCGATACGTCAAGCAGTTCGGACAGGGTACGTTCGGATGGCAGGGCCTGGTCTACCTGGTAGCGGCCGTTGCGTACGTCATCGCTCAGCTTGCGGGCGATCTGCATATATAAAGGCGAATTGTCATTTAAATCGACCTTGAGTTCTACGCTGGTCTGGCTCATACAGTTCTCCTTGTCCTCCTAGTGTAATAGCGATGGCGCCTGCGCGTAGCCCGTCCACCCATGAATAAATGGAAAATGACCATAAATAACGGTTATACACTTAAAAAAACAATGTTTTACCGTACGTATAGCTTTGCATTATAGATAAATAAGCAATTTTCATTAGCCATGTAAACCATCGCGCCCTATGCTGGTGACGCCTCCACCACATCGGACAACAGGGAAACATGCACAATAAAATGACGGGTTTACTGGGCTTGCTGCTGCTGGGCACGACCTGGAGCGCGCTGGCCGCCCCGCCCGGCAGCGGCAGCGACTTGGTCTCTCAAAACGCAGGGCCGCGCGCGCTCGATGCCACGCTGGCCGCCATCGTCGACGATGCGGCCCACCCGCTGGCCAGCCTGTCCGTGCTGGCCATCCGCCATGGCAAGGTGTCTTATCAGCAACAATTTGGCTACCGGCACATAGCCGCCACGCCGGCGGACAGCTTGCCCGTGACGCCGGCCACCCTGTTCCGCATCGCTTCCGTCTCGAAGATGATGACCACGCTGGGCCTGATGCGGCTGGTCGAGCAGGGCAAGCTGAGCCTGGATCAGGACGTGGGCATTTATCTGGGCTTTTCCCTGCGCAACCCGCATTTCCCCCAGCAACCGTTGACCCTGCGCAGCTTGCTCAGCCACACTTCCTCGCTGCGCGACGCGGGCGGCTACGCCTGGGGGCCGGAACGCAGCCTGCGCGACGTGTTTACGGCCGGCGGCGACAGCATGTGGGATCGCGCCGCAGCGCCGGGCCGCTACTTTACGTATGCCAACCTGAACTGGGGCGTGATCGGCACGGTGATGGAAAAAGTCACAGGCGAGCGCTTCGACTTGCTGATGCGCCGTCTGCTGCTCGATCCCCTCGACGTGCGCGGCGGCTACAACCCGGCCGCCTTTTCCCCGGAAGAGGTGGCCAATACGGCCACCCTGTACCGCAAGCGCACGCTGGAAACGGAAGTGTGGCAGCCGCACGGCCCCTGGATCGCCCAGGCCGACGATTTTTACCAGCGCCCACCGGCCGGCATGGCCAGCTATGTGATCGGCAGCAACGCCACCGTCTTCAGTCCCACGGGCGGCTTGCGCATTTCCGCCGCGGGACTGGGCAAGGTCATGCAGATGCTGCTCGACGGGGGCCGCTACCAGGATCAGCAGCTATTGCAGCCGGCCAGCATCGCACTGATGTTTGGCCGGCAATGGCAATTGGCGCCAGACGCCGGCAATGGCGACAGCGAGCGGGGCCTGTACCGCGCCTGGGGGCTGGGCAACCAGCAATTCGACGCGGTGGCGGGGCAGGGCAACGGCCTGGTCGAGGGCGCCGGTTTCACGGCCGTCGGCCATTTGGGCGACGCGTATGGCCTGGTGTCCGCCTTCGTGCTCGACTTCAAGAACAGGAACGGCATGGTGATGCTGGTGGGCGGCACGGGCAGCGATCCCGAACGCTATCCGGGCACGTATTCCGCCATGGGCCGCAGCGAAGAATTGATACTCACCACCCTATACCGTGGTGCGATTGACAAGCATGAATAATTTGCACTGAAATAGTGCATTCCTGAAAGTTATGGCTGCACCATGATGTTTCATTGGCTGCGTTGACGGCCAGCCTCTAAGCTCTTCCCGAATGCTCCCGCACCATGGGAGCGCAACGCAGCGAGGCAACATGCAGCAACAAGTCATCATCATCGGCGGCGGCATCGTCGGTCTGACATCGGCCTGGTGGCTGGCCGAGGCCGGCTACAGGGTCACTGTACTGGAACGCAATGAACAAGTGGCGATCGCCGCCAGCTACCGCAATGGCGGCCAGCTCAGCTATCGCTATGTGGCGCCCCTGGCGGACGCGGGCGTGCCCTTCAAAGCCCTGCAGTGGCTGCTGCAAAAAGACGGTCCGCTGCGCTTCCGTCCCGAGGCGGACTGGCGCCAATGGCGCTGGATGGCCAGTTTCTTGCGCAATTGCAACAGCGCCAGCAATGCCCGCACGACGGCCAAGCTGCTGCAATTGGGCGAATGGAGCCGCGCCGGCATGGCGCAGCTGGAATTGACGGTGCCGCCGGAAGCGTATGCCTGGCGCGATGCAGGTAAACTCATCGTCTACCGCACGCCCGCCATCTTTCAACGGGCCGTGGCCCGGCCCGAGTCGGAAGAGGCGCGCGTCGTGCTGTCGCCGCTGGAAGCCGTGCAGCGCGAACCGGCGCTGGCGGCCCTGCAGGGTGCCCTGGCGGGCGGCATTTTTACCGAAGGAGAAGCCGTGGCCGATTGCCACGCCTTTTGCCTGGCCCTGGAAGCGCGTTTGCTGCAGCACCCGAATTTTTCCCTGCTGCTGAAAGGCGAGGCGCGCCGCCTCGTCACGCACAAGGGCAAGGTCACGGGCGTCGACACCAGCCTGGGGCTGTTGCAGGCAGATCACTATGTGCTGGCGGCCGGCATCCAGAGCCGCGACCTGGCCGCCACGGCAGGCATCTACCTGCCCCTGTACCCGTTGAAAGGCTACAGCCTGACGGCGCCCATCCGCGCACAGGACCAGGCGCCCGAGATCAGCATCACGGATTTCGAGCGCAAGGTGCTGTATGCGCGCATAGGCGGCGACCTGCGCGTGGCCGCCATGGTCGACATGGTGGGCGCCGACAACAGCATCGACTGGAACCGCATCGCCGGCCTGACGCGGCTGGCGCGCGAAGCCATGCCGCGCGGCGCCGATTACGACCAGGCCACGGCCTGGGCCGGCCTGCGCCCCGCCACGCCGAACAGCGCGCCGCTGGTGGGCGCCAGCAAAGTCGGCAATCTGTGGCTCAACGTGGGCCATGGTCCGCTGGGCTTTACCTTTGCCGCCGGCACGGCGCGCATCCTGGCCGACCTCATGGCGGGCAAGGCGCCGCCGTTCGCGCTGGACTTCCTCAGCCCGAAAAAATAGCTGCCCAAGGCGGCGCGCACGCGCCGCTGCCTTTATGGCGGATAATTGCGGAACTTTTCCGTTCCCTGTCTGCCAGCGCATGCCCACACCCTCGACATCTGCCGCCTGCCCCTGTGGCGGCGCCTCCTACGCCAGTTGCTGCGGCCCGTATATCGCGGGCGACGCCGTGCCGCCCACGGCCGAAGCCCTGATGCGCTCGCGCTACACGGCCTTCACCTTGCGCGACGAGCCCTATCTGCGCGCCACCTGGCACGCCAGCACCTGTCCCACCGACGCCTTATTCGCCGAAGAAGAAAAAGTCCACTGGCTGGGACTTGAGGTAAAATCTGCTTTACGTTTACGTCAACGTAAAGCAGAATCAGCAGATCAAGCCGAAGAGATACAGCGCGACAGCGTGGAATTCGTGGCCCGCTACAAGGTCAACGGCCGCGCGCACCGCCTGCATGAAGTGAGCCGCTTCGTGCGCGAGGCAGGCGAGGGCGGTGATGGCGCGCTGCGCTGGTTTTATCTCGACGGCAGTTTTCCCGAATAGCGCGACCCGAGAGACCGGGCGATAATAAAAAGGAACCGCAATGCCGCACATCGAAAGCAAACTCAATCCGCGCAGTGAAGATTTCAAGGCCAATGCCGCGGCCATGCAAGCCATCGTCGACGATTTGCGCGACAAGGTGGAGAAAATCGCGGCCGGCGGCGGCGAGGCGGCGGCCGCCAAGCACCTGGCGCGCGGCAAGCTGCTGCCGCGCGACCGCGTACAGATGCTGCTCGATCCCGGCACGCCCTTCCTCGAGTTTTCCCAGATGGCGGCCTACGCCATGTACCAGGACGCCAAGGGCGTCGATGCGGCGCCGGCCGCCGGCATCATCACGGGCATCGGCAGGGTCTCGGGCCAGGAATGCGTCATCGTCTGCAACGACGCCACCGTCAAAGGCGGCACGTATTACCCGATGACGGTGAAAAAGCATTTGCGCGCCCAGGAAATCGCCGACCAGAACAACCTTCCCTGCATTTATTTGGTCGACTCGGGCGGCGCCAACCTGCCGAACCAGGACGACGTCTTCCCCGACCGCGACCATTTCGGCCGCATCTTCTACAACCAGGCGAACCTGTCGGCCAAGGGCATCCCGCAAATCGCCGTCGTCATGGGCTCTTGCACGGCGGGCGGCGCCTACGTGCCGGCCATGAGCGACGAATCGATCATCGTCAAGGAACAGGGCACGATTTTCCTCGGCGGCCCGCCGCTGGTGAAAGCGGCGACAGGTGAAGTGGTGACGGCCGAAGACCTGGGCGGCGGCGACGTGCACACGCGTTTGTCCGGCGTGGTCGACCACCTGGCGCAGAACGACCTGCACGCGCTGTCGCTGGCGCGCACCATCGTCTCAAACCTGAACCGTAAAAAACCGCAGCAGATGGCGCTGCGCGACTCCGTCGAACCGAAATACCCGACGCAGGAACTGTATGGCGTGATCCCCGTCGACACGCGCAAACCGTTCGACGTGCGCGAAGTGATCGCGCGCATCGTCGACGGCAGCGATTTCGACGAATTCAAGGCCCGCTACGGCACCACCCTGATCTGCGGCTTCGCGCACATCTATGGCGTAAAAGTCGGCATCATCGCCAATAACGGCATCTTGTTCTCCGAATCGGCCCTGAAAGGCACGCATTTCATCGAATTGTGCTGCCAGCGCAAGATCCCGCTCGTCTTCCTGCAAAACATCACGGGCTTCATGGTGGGCCGCAAATACGAAAACGAGGGCATCGCCCGCAATGGCGCCAAGATGGTGACGGCCGTCGCGACGGCTGCCGTGCCAAAGTTCACGGTGATCATCGGCGGCAGCTTCGGCGCCGGCAATTACGGCATGTGCGGCCGCGCGTTTTCGCCCCGCTTCATGTGGATGTGGCCGAATGCGCGCATTTCCGTCATGGGCGGCGACCAGGCCGCATCCGTGCTGGCCACCGTCAAGCGCGACGGCATCGAAGGCAAGGGCGGGCAGTGGAGCGCGGACGAGGAAGCCGCCTTCAAGCAGCCGATCAAGGAGCAATACGAACACCAGGGCCACCCGTACTACGCCACCGCGCGCCTGTGGGACGATGGCGTGATCGACCCGGCCGATACCCGCATGGTGCTGGGCCTGGGCCTGTCGGCCGCCTTGAACGCGGAAATCCCGGACACGAAGTTCGGCGTATTCCGCATGTAAGCGGCATTCAGGGAGAAGATAATGGAATTTGAAACCTTAAAGCTGGTCATCGAAGGCAATGTCGCCACCGTGACCCTGAACCGCCCCGACGTGCGCAACGCCTTCAACGAGACGACGATCGCCGAACTGGCGCGCGCCTTCGAGGGTCTGGGACGCAGCGACATGGTGCGCGCCATCGTGCTGGCCGCCAATGGCGCCGCCTTTTGCGCCGGCGCGGACTTGAACTGGATGAAGAAGATGGCCGGCTACACGCATGCCGAAAACCAGGCCGACGCGCTGCAACTGGCGCAGATGCTGCGCACGATTTACCTGTGTCCGAAACCCGTGGTGGCGAAGGTCCAGGGCGACTGCTATGCGGGCGGCATGGGCCTTGTCGCCGCATGCGATATCATTCTGGTTGCGGAAGACGTGCATTTCTGCCTGAGCGAAGTGCGGCTGGGACTGATTCCCGCCACTATTTCACCGTATGTCATCAAGGCCATGGGCGAAAACGCGGCACGCCGCTATTTCCTGACCGCCGAGCGATTCTCCGCTCAGGAAGCGCTGCGCATCGGCTTTGCCCACGAGGTAGTCGAGGCAGACGCGCTGGACGCGAAAACGGCCGAGGTGCTCAAGGCGCTGACGGGCAACAGCCCGCACGCCGTGGCGCAAGCGAAAACGCTGGTGCGCGAGATCGTCGGCCAACCCGTGGACGAGGCGCTGCTGGCGGACACCGCCGAGCGCATCGCGCAGATCCGCGCCTCGGAGCAGGGACGCGAAGGCGTGCAATCGTTCCTCGACAAGCGCAAGCCGAGTTGGCTCATGGGCTAGCAATATCATTGGAGCAGTTTTGAAAGCAGAAAAACAATCGGGCTGGGTCGAACGCAGTCTGCGCAGCGTGTGGCATCCGTGCACGCAAATGCAGCACCACGAGACGGTCCCATTGATCCCCGTCAGCCACGGCCGCGGCGCCTGGCTGTATGATCACGAAGGACGACGCTACCTGGACGCCATCAGCTCCTGGTGGGTGAACCTGTTCGGCCACGCGAATCCGCGCATCAATGCGGAACTGAAGGACCAGCTGGACCGCCTGGAACACGCGATGCTGGCCGGCTTTACGCATGAACCGGTGATCGAGCTGTCGGAAAAGCTCTCCGCCTTGACGGGCGGCGTGCTTGGCCACAGCTTTTACGCGTCCGACGGGGCGTCGGCCGTGGAAATCGCCCTGAAAATGAGTTTTCACGCCTGGCGCAACAGCGGCAAGGGTGAAAAACAGGAATTCGTCTGCCTGAAAGGCAGCTACCACGGCGAAACCATCGGCGCGCTGGCCGTCACGGACGTGGCCCTGTTCAAGGATGCCTACGGCCCCTTGCTGCGGGCAACGCAGACGGTGATGTCGCCCGACTTCCGCCAGGCGGCCGAAGGCGAGTCCGCCCAAGACGTGGCGCGCCGCGCGGCGGCCGACGTGGAGCATTTGTTCCAGCAAAAGGCCGACAAGATCGCCGCCATCATCATCGAGCCGCTGGTGCAATGCGCCACGGGCATGGCCATGCACGACCCGCTGTACCTGTCGCTGGTGCGCGCCCTGTGCGACCGCTATCAAGTCCATCTGATCCTCGATGAAATCGCCGTCGGCTGCGGCCGCACGGGCACCTTCTTTGCCTGCGAACAGGCCGGCATCTGGCCCGACTTCGTCTGCCTGTCGAAAGGCATCAGCGGCGGCTATCTGCCTTTATCGCTGGTGATGACGCGCGAAGACATCTACCAGGCCTTCTACAGCACCGACGTGCGCCGCGGCTTTTTGCATTCGCACTCGTACACGGGCAACCCGCTGGCCTGCCGCGCCGCGCTGGCGACGCTGTCCATCTTCGAGGAAGACGATGTGCTGGCCACCAACCGCGTGCGCGCCGAGAAGATCACGCAAGCGTTGGCGCCGCTGGCGCAGCATAACAAGGTAAAAAACTTCCGCCAGCAGGGCATGATCTGGGCGTTTGACGCCGTCGACGCGGCGCCCGATTTCTCGCGCCGCTTCTTCAGCACGGCGCTAGAACATGAACTGCTGATGCGCCCCATCGGTTCCACCGTCTACCTGATGCCGCCGTACATACTCGACGACGCGGAGATCGCGGGCCTGGGCCAGCAGACCCTGGCCGTCTTCAATCATGTGATCGGGGCCTGAGATGGAACTGATCGCCCGATTACAACAGCAGCTGCAAGGGCTGGAAGAGCGCAGCCTGATCCGCCGCCGCCGCACCGTCGACACGCCGTGCGCGCCGCGCCTGACGGTCGATGGCCGCGACATGCTGGCCTTTTGCAGCAATGACTACCTGGGCCTGGCGTCGCATCCGCGCATCGTCGCGGCGCTGAAAGAGGGCGCCGACCTGTATGGCGCGGGCAGCGGCGCGTCGCATCTGATCAGCGGCCATGGCCGCGCGCACGCGCAGCTGGAAGAGCGTCTGGCGACGTTCGTGGGCGCCAACCTGGAAAACGCCCGCGCCCTGTATTTCTGCACCGGCTACATGGCCAATCTGGCCGTGCTGACGGCCCTGTCGGCGGGCGACGCGGACGCGGAGATTTTCTCGGAAGCGCTGAACCACGCCTCGCTGATCGACGGCACGCGCCTGGCGCGCGTGAAAACGCGCGTGTATCCGCACGCCGACCTCGATGCCCTGGCGGCCCTGCTGGCGGCCAGCACGGCGAAAACCAAGATCGTCGTCACCGACAGCGTCTTCAGCATGGATGGCGACCTGGCGACGCTGCCCGCGCTGCTGGCCCTGTGCGAACAATACGGCGCCTGGCTGGTGGTCGACGACGCGCACGGCTTCGGCGCGCTGGGAGCCAACGGCCGCGGCGCGCTCGAACACTTCGACCTGCATTCGCCCTACCTCGTGTACGTGGGCACCCTGGGCAAGTCGGCCGGCGTGGGCGGCGCCTTTGTGTGCGCGCACGAAGCCGTGATCGAGACCCTGATCCAGAAGGCGCGCCCGTACATCTTCACTACGGCGGCCGCGCCCGCGCTGGCGCATGCGCTACTGGCCAGCCTGGACATCATCGCTGGCGAGGAAGGCCGGCAACGCCGCGCCCACCTGGCGGCGCTGGTGGCGCAATGGAACGACGGCCTGCAGCTGCAACGCTGGCAAGCCTTGCCCTCGGTGACCGCCATCCAGCCCGTCATCATCGGCGAGAACGCGGACATGCTGGACATCGCCGCCACCCTGTATGAACAGGGCCTGTGGGTCGGCGCCATCCGCCCGCCCACCGTGCCGGCGGGGTCGGCGCGCCTGCGCGTAACCCTGTCGGCCGGCCATACGGCGCAGGAAGTGGCGCAATTGATCAACGCAGTCAACACCCTGGAAAGGACTCGCCATGAGCCTTGATGATCCTATCGTGGCGGAAGTGCTGGCGGACCTGGCGCCGGCCGTGCAGCCGGCTCCGGCCATTGCCGGCCTGCCCTCGCGCTTTGCCTGTTTCGTCACCGGCACCGACACGGAAATCGGCAAGACATTGACGTCGTCGGCCCTGCTGCACGCGCTGGTCGCGCGCGGCGTGCGCGCCTGCGGCATGAAGCCTGTCGCCGCCGGCGCCGAGATGCGCGACGGCGAACTGCATAATGAAGACGCCGACAGCCTGATCGCCGCCGGCAACGTCACCATGCTGCGCAGCCTGACGACGCCCTACATGCTGAAGGAACCAGCCGCGCCGCATATCGCCGCCGCGCTCGAAGGCGTCAGCATCGAATCGGTGCCCATCCTGGCCGCCTACCTGGAAATCGCCGCCGCCTCGGACGCCGTGGTGGTCGAAGGCGTGGGTGGATTCCGCGTGCCGCTGTCGCCCGGTTTCGATTCGGCCGACCTGGCGCAGCAGCTCGACCTGCCCGTGATCCTCGTGGTCGGCATGCGCCTGGGCTGCATCAGCCAGGCCTTGCTGACGGTGGAAGCCGTCGAAGCGCGCGGCTTGACGGTCATCGGCTGGGTCGCCAACACGCTGGAAGTGGAAATGCGCTTCCTCGACGAAAATATCGATGCGCTGATCGAGCGCATCCCGGCGCCGCTGCTGGGCAGGGTGCCGCGCCTGGCGCAGCCGAGCGCGCAAGCGGCGGCGGCGTATCTCGATTTCACCGGCTTGCCCAACTGGCCGGCGCAGCATCCCAACACTTAATGTAGCTAAAAAATAGAAGCGAAGGAATCACCATGTCTTTAGTCCAAGAAGCAGCAAAAACCGTCGAACTGCACCGCCCTGCGGCGCGCATCACCGTGCCGGAAGCGGCCACCTGGCCCGTCGCCGACGTGCTGGCCCTGTTCGACCTGCCATTCAATGACCTGATGTTCAAGGCCCAGCAAACCCACCGCGTCAACTTCCCCGACGGCGACGTGGAACTGGCGACCCTGTTGTCGATCAAGACGGGCGGCTGCGAGGAAGACTGCGGCTACTGCCCGCAGGCGGCCCGCTACGACACGGGCGTGGAAGCGAAAAAAATCCTCGACATCGACACGGTACTCGACGCGGCCCGCCAGGCAAAAGCCAACGGCGCCACGCGCTTCTGTATGGGCGCCGCCTGGCGCAGCCCGAAAGAGCGCGACATGGAAAAAGTCGAAGAGATGGTGACCAAGGTCAAGGCGCTGGGCCTGGAAACATGCGCTACTTTGGGTATGCTGGAAGAAGGACAAGCGGACCGCCTGAAGAACGCGGGCCTCGACTTCTACAACCATAACCTCGATACGGCGCCCGAGTTCTACGACAACGTCATCTCGACGCGCGAATACCAGGACCGCCTGGACACCCTGGGCCGCGTGCGCGAAGCGGGCTTGAAAGTATGCTGCGGCGGCATCGTCGGCATGGGTGAGACGCGCTTGCAGCGCGCGGGCCTGATCGCCCAGCTGGCCAATCTGAATCCGTATCCGGAATCGGTGCCCGTCAACCACCTGGTGCAGGTGGAAGGCACGCCACTGTACGGCATGGAAGCGCTCGATCCGTTCGAATTCGTGCGCACCATCGCCGTGGCCCGCATCACCATGCCGAAGGCGCGCGTGCGCTTGTCGGCGGGCCGCCGCCAGATGGGCGAAGCCGTGCAAGCCATGTGCTTCCTGGCAGGTGCCAATTCCATCTTCTACGGCGACAAGCTGCTCACCACCGACAACCCGGAAGCGGAAGACGACCGCGTCCTGTTGAACAAGCTGGGCCTGCAAACGCGCGGCGCCATGCTGGACTCGGTACAGAAAGAGAAGTGCGGCTGCTGATGCAGCCATCGGAATGCGCCCCACCAGGGCGCATTCCTTCATCGCGACACCTCAGATAAAAAACTTCCAGCCACGAGCTGCAAAGAGAGAGACCATGTTCACTAAAATCCTGATCGCCAACCGCGGCGAAATCGCTTGCCGTGTCGCCGCTACCGCGCGCCGCATGGGCATCCAGACCGTCGCCGTGTATTCGGAAGCGGACGCCAACGCCAAGCACGTCTCCGTGTGCGACGAAGCCGTCCTGATCGGCCCCGCGCCGGCCAAGGAAAGCTATCTGTGCGGCGACAAGATCATCGCCGTGGCGCTGGCCACTGGTGCGCAGGCGATCCATCCCGGCTACGGCTTCCTGTCCGAAAATGCGGATTTCGCCGACGCCTGCCACGCAGCGGGCCTCGTCTTCATCGGCCCGCCGGCGTCCGCCATGCGCGCCATGGGTTCCAAATCGGCCGCCAAGTCGCTGATGGAAAAAGCCAACGTGCCACTGGTGCCCGGCTACCATGGCGAGGAACAGGATGCGGACTTTTTGCACACGCAAGCCGACAAGATCGGCTACCCCGTCCTGCTGAAGGCTTCGGCCGGCGGGGGCGGCAAGGGCATGCGCGTCATCGACAACAGCGCCGACTTCAAGGCCGCGCTGGCCTCGTGCAAGCGCGAAGCGATCAGTTCTTTCGGCGACGACAAGGTGCTGGCCGAAAAATACCTGTCGCGCCCGCGGCATATCGAAATCCAGGTGTTCGCCGACACGCTCGGCAACTGCATCTACCTGTTCGAGCGCGATTGCTCGGTGCAGCGCCGCCATCAAAAGGTGCTGGAAGAAGCGCCAGCGCCGGGCATGCCGGCCGAGCGCCGCGCAGCCATGGGCGAAGCGGCCGTCGCCGCCGCCAAGGCCGTCGGCTACGTGGGCGCGGGCACGGTGGAATTCATCGCCAACCAGGATGGCTCGTTCTACTTCATGGAGATGAACACGCGCCTGCAGGTCGAGCATCCGGTGACGGAAATGATCACCGGCACCGACCTGGTGGAATGGCAGTTGCGCGTCGCCTTTGGTGAGCCGCTGCCGAAGAAACAGAGCGAACTGGCGATCCACGGCCACGCCATCGAGGCGCGCATCTACGCGGAAAATCCGGAGAAGGGCTTCCTGCCGTCGATCGGCACCCTGCGCCACATGCAGTCGCCATCGGCCGTCACGTTCGAACTGGGTGGCACGGTCGTTCCGGCGTCCGTGCGCATCGATTCGGGCGTGCGCGAAGGCGACGCCATTTCGCCATTCTACGACCCGATGATCGCCAAGCTGATCGTCTGGGGCGCGGACCGCCGCGAAGCGCTGGCACGCATGGCGCAAGCGCTGTCGGAATACCAGATCGTGGGCCTGGCCAGCAATATCGCCTTCCTGAAACGCCTGGTCGAAGGCCAGGCATTTTCCAGCGCGGACCTGGACACGGGTTTGATCGAGCGCAATCAGGAGTCGCTGTTCCCCGCCCTGCAGGCGGCGCCCGACACGGCCCTGGCGCTGGCGTCCGTGGCCCTGCTGCTGGAAGAAAAAGCGGCCGCCGAAGCGCAATCGGCCAACCGCGCCGACCCATGGGGCAATGCCCTTGGCTGGCGCTTGAACAGCACCCTGGGACGCAGCCTGGCATTTGCCGACGAATTCGCGCTGGCCGGCGACAGCAAGGCCTATGCCGCGCGCATCGCCTACCAGACGGATGGCTGGCTGTTCAACGGCCAGCCCCTGACCTTGACGGCGCGCAAAGGCAACGAGCTGCACATCAAGCTGGGCGAGCGTGCCGTGCATGGCACCGTGCTGCGCGACGGCGAGCAATTCCACGTGTTTACCAGCGGCTTGCACCACACCCTGCACTACAGCGACCCGATGGCGCATGCGGGCGAAACGGAAGCGGAAGGCGGCCGCCTGACGGCGCCGATGCCGGGCAAGGTCGTCGCCGTGCTGGTCAATCAAGGCCAGGACGTCAAGAAGGGCGAGCCGCTGGTCATCATGGAAGCGATGAAGATGGAGCACACGATCGCCGCGCCGCACGACGGCCTGGTGGAAGAGGTGCTGTACGCGGTCGGCGACCAGGTGGCCGATGGCGCGCCGCTGCTGGCCTTCAAGGCCGCCGCCTGAGGAGCGCTCTTGGAAACCTCGATGCGCATCCTGTTACAGCGCGCGGACGGCAAGGAAGCGGCGTGGATCAGCGACTTCCGTGACTTGCTGCCCGAAGCCGAGATTGTCTTCTGGCGCGAGGGCGAGTCGTTCGCGCCCTGCGACTATGCCGTCGTGTGGCAGCCGCCCGCCGCCATGCTGCCCGTATTGAGCGAAGTCAAAGCCATCTTCAACACGGGCGCGGGCGTCGACGCGCTGCTGAAATTCGGCGAGGCGCTGCCGGCCCACGTGCCGCTGGTGCGCCTCGATGACGCAGGCATGGGCGTGCAGATGGCCGAATATGTGAGCCACGCCGTGCTGCGCCACTTCCGCCGTTTCGACGACTACGAGGCGCAGGGCCGCGCCGGCATCTGGCAGCCGCTGCCCGCCTTCGACAAGGGGAATTTTCCCGTCGGCGTGCTGGGCATGGGCGTGCTGGGCACCCGCGTGCTGCAAGCGCTGGCGCAGTTCGAATTTCCCCTGCGCGGCTGGAGCCGCAGCCAGAAACACGTCGATGGCGTGCAGTGCTACGCGGGCGAAGAGGGACTCGAAGCCTTTTTACGCGGCACGCGCGTGCTGGTCTGCATGCTGCCGCTCACGCCGGACACGCACAACCTGCTCGACCGCGCACGCCTGTCGATGCTGCTGCCGGGCGCCTACATCATCAACGTGGCGCGCGGCGCGCATCTCGCCGAACCGGATTTGCTGACCCTGATCCGCTCCGGGCACATCGCCGGCGCGACCTTGGACGTGTTCCGCAACGAACCGCTGCCGCAGCAGCACCCGTTCTGGCAAGAACCACGCATCACCATCACGCCGCATATTTCGGCCGCCACCCTGCGCCGCGAAAGCGTGGCGCAAATCGCCGCCAAGATGCGCCGCCTGCACGCCGGCGACTCTGTCGCCGGCATCGTCAACCGTTTGCAAGGATATTGAGATGAACCCTACTACCAGTCTGCCCAAGCAGGTCAAGATCGTCGAAGTGGGTCCGCGCGACGGCCTGCAAAACGAGAAGGAAACCATCAGCGCCGCCGTCAAGATCGAACTGGTCGACCGCCTGACGTTGGCCGGCTTCGCCAATATCGAGGCGGCGTCGTTCGTGTCGCCAAAATGGGTGCCGCAGATGGCCACCAGCGCGGAAGTCATGCAGAAAATCGCGCGCCGCCCCGGCACCATTTATTCGGCGCTGACGCCGAACATGCAGGGTTTCGATGCCGCGCTGGCGGCGAAGGCCGATGAAGTGGTGATCTTCGGCTCCGCCTCCGAAGCGTTCTCGCAAAAGAACATCAACTGCTCCATCGCCGAATCGATCGCCCGCTTCGAAGGCGTGGCGAAAGCGGCCAAGGAACACGGCCTGCGCTTGCGCGGCAGCATCAGCTGCGCCTTCGGCTGCCCCTACCAGGGCGACGTGCCGCTCGACGCCGTGGCCGACGTGGTGAAACGCATGCGCGACCTGGGCTGCGACGAAATCGACATCGCCGACACCATCGGCGTGGCCACGCCGCGCAAGACGCAGGCGGTAATGGAGCGCGCGATCCAGGCTTTCCACGTGGGAGGCCTGTCCGGCCACTTCCACGACACCTATGGCCAGGCGCTGGCGAACATCTACGCCAGCCTGGAAACGGGCATCGCGATCTATCACTCGTCCGTCTCCGGCCTGGGCGGCTGCCCGTACGCCAAGGGCGCCACCGGCAACGTGGCCACCGAGGACGTGCTGTACCTGATGCAGGGGCTGGGCATTGCCACCGGCATCGACCTGGACCTGGTGGTCGATGCGGGACAATTTATTTCGCAGCAGCTGGGGCGCAAGGGTTCTAGCCGCGCCGGCAACGCCATCGCGGCGAAACGCCTGGGGTAATTGAAAAGGGGCTGCGGCCCCTTTTTGCTGCCGGCCTCGCGCCACAGGCGCTACAGACGAAAAAAAACCCAAGAGCCTAAACTCTTGGGTTTTTTTCTACAAATTTGGTCGGAGTACAAGGATTCGAACCTTGGACCCCCTGGTCCCAAACCAGGTGCGCTACCGGGCTGCGCCACACTCCGAAGACCAAGATAATACAGGCCGTATCGACTTCGGTCAAGGGTCAGGTGAAACTCTGTGTAAATTATTTACGCGCGGCACTGGAACCCATGTATTTTTCAAAACGATTGAAGTATGCGACACTGGCTTGGCAAGTTTTCCCGATCAGACATGAAGGTGACGACGGCAATGGAGTTCAGGATAGAAAGAAGCGACGGTGGCCGGCCCCTGCCGAACCGCCGCGGCATCGTGCTGGGCATCGCCGTGTCCCTGCTGCTGCATGGCGCCTTGATCACTCTGTGGCGCCATGTGCAGCCGGCCGCGCGGATGGACACGGCCCCGCGCGTGGAATCGATCGCCGTGTGGATACGTCCGCTGGCCGCCAAGCCGCCTCCGCCGCCCGTCGAAGTGCTCAAGCCGAAACGCGAACCCAAGCCCATCAGCAAGCCGAAGGTCGCCACGGTCCGGGAAACGCCGGCGGCGACCACGGCGCCAGCGGCCAGCCCGCAAGCCATCACGGTCGTGCCGGCCACGCCGGCGGCCAGTGCCGATACCTTCAGGCAAGAAACCCCGGAAACACCGAAATTCGACATGGACGCGGCCAGGCGGACGGCGCGCAAGATGGCAGGCGAACGCGATCCGTCCAAGGTGGGCACGGCCGTGGGGCAAATCCCCGACAAGCCACTGCAAACGGAAACCCAACTGGCGCGCGACATCGCACAAGGCAAGCGCGGCGATTGCCGCACCGCCTATTCCGGTGCGGGCTTGCTGGCGCCCGTGCTGATGCTGCTCGACAAGAAGGATAGCGGCTGCAAGTGGTGATTATTTAGCAACACCCCATCATGGGTATGCCGCCATCAGATTATTCCTGCCCCTTCAACTGCAGCGCCCGCTCATACAGGGCGTTTTTCTTGCGGCCCGTAATCTGCGCCGTCAAATTCGCCGCCTGCTTGACGCTGCATTCGGCCAGTAAGATATTCAGGATGCGTTCCGCTTCCACGTCTTCCGCGTCCTGCGCTTCGGTGGCGCCTTCCAGCAGGACGACGAATTCTCCCTTTTCGCGGTGCGCATCGGCGCGTATCCACGCCTCCGCCTCGGACAGGGGGCAGCGGTGGATTTCCTCGAACAGTTTCGTCAGTTCGCGCGCAAACACCACCTGGCGCGTCGGCTCGAACGCTGCCGCCAGGGCCGTGGCGCAATCGAGGATGCGGTGCGGCGCTTCATAGAACACCATCGTGGCCGTCACGCCGCGCAGGCTGTGCAGCATGTTTTCGCGCTGCTTGGCCTTGGCCGGCAGGAAGCCGACAAAGTAAAACTGGTCATTCAGCAAGCCGCTGGCGGAAATGGCCGTGATCGCCGCCGATGGGCCGGGCAGGGGCAGCACGCGCAGGCCGGCCGCGCGCACGGCGTCGACGATGCGCGCGCCCGGGTCGGACACGGCGGGCGTACCGGCGTCGGAGACGAGGGCGATGCGCTCGCCGGCGTGCAGGCGGGCAATCAAAGTTTGCGCCACTTCGCGTTCGTTATGTTGATGCGCCGCAATCAACGGCTTGTTCAAGCCAAAGCGCGTCAGCAGGTGCGCCGTATTGCGCGTATCTTCACAGGCGACGGCATCGGCAAGGCTCAGCAAATGCAGCGCGCGCAGGCTGATATCGGTCACATTGCCGATCGGCGTGGCCACTATATACAATGTTGCGATAGGATAGACCTGGTGCGCCGCCTCTGTCATGATGGGCAGGCTGGCGATGGAACTGATTTCTTGTACGGTCATTTTGGAGGTTAAATGCTTGCTAATAGTGTGAAGTTACTGCTTGTTTGTGCCGCGACCGGCATGCTGAGCGCTTGCAGCACGCCTTGCGACGCGCCCGGGCAATTGTGCGCGCCTATTGAATCTAACACAAGGGCGCTGCCGCCACCGAAGCCGCTGCCCCTGCCGCCGAAGCCGCCCGCGCCCGAACCCGTCACTTTCGCCGTGGCCGTGCCCGATATTACCGCGTACGACGGCAACGGCGCGCCGTTGACACCCATCAAGAACAAACCGGCCACCGGCACGCCACTCGACATGCCGGCCGCCACGGCGCCGGCGCCGTCCGACGGCAATGTCCACCACATCGGCCTGCTGCTGCCGCTGCGCTCGGCTTCCCTGGGCCCGGCCGCCGAATTGCTGCGCGCCGGCTTCATGGCTGCGTACGAACGCGACCGCAGCGGCTTTGAAGTGACGGTGATCGATACGGGCGATGGCAGCAGCGACGTCCTGAACAAGTTTGCGCAAGCGCAGGAAGAACAGGACATCGTCGTGGGGCCTTTGTCGCGTTCGGCCGTCACGGCCGTGGCGAACAGCGACCTGGTGCGTAAACCAACGATCGCCCTGAACCACCCGGACAACCGCGGCGACGCGCGCCTGCCGGCCAAGCTGCTGGTGATGGGCTTGTCGATCGAGGCGGAAGCGCGCCAGGTCGCCGCCTGGGCCGCCAGCGAACAGCCGGGCGCCAGCGCGCTGGTCCTGTCGGCCGGTTCGCCCTCGCAGCGCCGCATCAGCGCCGCCTTCAAGCAGGAATGGCTGCGCCAGGGCGGCAAGATCGAAACCATGGACTTGACGGCCACGAATGGCTACCTGAGCGATGCCGAGCTGGTGCAGCTGCGCGCGCGCCTGGCCGCCACGCCGCCGGGCCTGCTGTTTGCCGCGCTCGACGCCGACCAGGCGCGCAAGCTGCGCGTGGCCATCGGCAGCGATCTGCCGCTGTATGGCACCTCGTCCTTGAATCCCGGCGCCGGACGCGGCGCCAGCGGCCCGGAACTCGACGGCGCGCGCCTGCTGGACTTGCCATGGCAAGTGCAGCGCGACCATCCGCAAGTGATGGTGTATCCACAGCCTGAGCAGCCAGCCGAACGCCGGCTGACGGCCGACATGGAACGCCTGTACGCGCTGGGCATCGATGCCTTCCGCGTGGCGCGCGAAGTGGCGCTGCGGCCGAACGCGCCATTTACCCTCGATGGCGTGACGGGCCGCCTGGCCGTGCGCTTCGACGGTGATCAAAGCGTGTTCGAACGCACGGAACAGGCCGCCACCTACCAGCAGGGCGTACTGGGTACCTGGCCGCCGGCCCCGGCAGCGCAATAAGGACACGCCATGCCGCCCTTCGCTTTCTGGAACAAACGGGAACGGGGACGGCAAGGAGAAGACGATGCGCTCGCGTATCTGTTGCTGCAAGGCTTGGTGCTGTTGCAACGCAACTATTTGTGCAAGGGCGGGGAACTCGACCTGATCATGCGCGACGGCGCCGCCATCGTTTTCGTCGAAGTGCGGCTGCGCAGCAGTACAGCCTACGGCGGCGCCCTGGCCAGCATCACGCCGGCCAAGCAGCGGCGCATGGTGCTGGCCGCGCAAACCTGGCTGCTGGGGCAAAAGACGCTGCCGCCATGCCGCTTCGACGCGCTGGCCATCGATGGCGGGCGCATCAGCTGGCTGAAGAACATCCTCGATATGTAAGCATTTTTAACAGTGCTTGTCCGCCATGCCGCGCGCCTGCACTATAATCGGCAGACTATGAATAATCAACGCATCCTCTCGCACTTCCACGAAAGTGCCGAACTCAAGATCCAGGCCGCCACCGTACTGGCGCAACCGATTGCGCAGGCGATCGACCTGATGTTCTATGCTCTGTCCAACGGCAACAAGATCCTCGCCTGCGGCAACGGCGGTTCCGCCGCCGACTGCCAGCATTTCGCAGCCGAGCTGGTCGGGCGCTTCGAACGCGAGCGCTTTCCGCTGCCGGCCCTGGCGCTGACGACGGATACGTCCATCCTGACGGCCGTGGCGAACGATTACAGCTACCGCGAGATATTCTCGAAGCAGGTGCAGGCGTTCGGCCAGGCCGGCGACATCCTGCTGGCCATCTCCACGTCGGGCAATTCGGCCAACGTGATGGCGGCCGTGGAAGCGGCGCTCGAACGCGAAATGCGCGTCGTGGCGCTGACGGGCAAGGACGGCGGCGCCATCGGCAAGATGCTGACGGACGCCGACGTGCATATCTGCGTGCCAGCCGAGCGCACGGCGCGCATCCAGGAAGTCCATCTGACCACCATACATTGCATCTGCGACGGCATCGATGTCGCCCTATTCGGAGGAGACGTGAATGACTAAATTCGGTACTGGCCCAGGCTGGAAACGCGTACAACGCCCGCTGGCCACCGCACTGCTGTGCGGCGCCATGCTTACCTCGCTCACCGGCTGCATCGAATTGATGGTCGGCGGCGCGGTGATGGGCGGCGTGGCAGCAGCGGACCGCCGCACCCTGGGCGCGCAGACCGAAGACAAGTCGATCGCCCTGAAAGGCGAGTCGCGCATCCCCTCCATCGTCGGCGACGTGGGCCACGTGAACGTCACCAGCTTCAACCGCCGCGTCCTGCTGACGGGCGAAGTGCGCGACGAGGCGATGAAAAATGCCGTCGAGCGCGAAGTGCGCAATATTGAGGGCGTGGAATCGGTGGCGAATGAATTGATCATCGCCGGCCCGGCCAGCTATACCTCGCGCTCGAACGATGCGCTGATCACCACCAAGGTCAAGGCCAGCCTGGTCGACATGAAAACCATCTCGGCGGCCTCGTTCAAGGTCGTCACCGAGAACGCCACCGTCTTCCTGATGGGCAGAGTCACCCAGCGCGAAGGCACGGTCGCGGCCGACGTGGCGCGCGGCGTGGGCGGCGTGCAGAAAGTGGTCAAGCTGTTCGACTACATCTCGGAAGCGGAACTGAAGCAATTGCAGCCGGACCCGCCGCAGCAGCGCACGACGAACACCGTCAGCGATACGGTCCAGCAGTAAGCGCCTCCGCCATCCGACCTAGGGCGCGCCAACGATGCGGCGGCTATAATAGTCGCATCGTGGCCGCATCGCCCCGCTTTTCAAGTGAAAACCATGTCAACTTCGCCATCCGCAAGCAAGTCCTGGATCAAGCCAGCCCTGATCGCCGTCGTCGTGGCGGGCGTGGCAGCAGCCGGCTATCTGTCGCTGAATGACAAGCAAAGCGCGCCGGACGTGACCTTCCACGGCATCCATGGCGAGAAAATCACGTCAAACAGCCTGCGCGGCAAGGTGGTGATGGTCAATTTCTGGGCCACCTCGTGTACGACTTGCGTGGCGGAAATGCCGGAAATGGTCGACACCTACAACAAGTACAAGGGTCAGGGACTGGAATTCGTGGCCGTGGCCATGAAATACGATCCGGCCAACTACGTGCTGAACTTCGCCGAAACGCGCCAGCTGCCGTTCAAGGTAGCGCTCGACGTGACGGGCGAGGCGGCCAAGGCCTACGGCGACGTGGCCCTCACGCCCACCACCTTCGTCCTGGACAAACAGGGCAAGATCCTCAAGCGCTACGTGGGCAAGCCGGAATTCGCTGAACTGCACAAGCTGCTCGAATCCGCCATCGCCGGCTAAACGTCTCACATAAGCTACTGCGCGTCGCGATTTGCAGCCTGCGATGCTCACTGTGCTCAAGCACAGTTCCGCTTCTCTGCCGCAACTCACTTCCGCTCGCTATGCTTCTGTGAGGCGTTGAAGACGAGGGGAGCACCGCACAAAACCCTGTTGCCAGGTGTTGCCAATCTGTTATAACCTTCCCTTGCGTGATCCCACTCACCTTGTGAAGGCCAGCCGTGTCCCCAGCCGCCCAATCGCTCGACCCGCAGCAACTGAAAACCTGGCTGCTCGCCGCCGGTAACAAGGACGCCACCGCGTTCCGCCAGCTATATAACTCCACCTCATCGAAACTGTTTGGCTTCGCGCTGCGTATATTGCATAAGCAAGAGCTCGCTGAAGAAGCCTTGCAAGAGGGGTTCGTCGCCATCTGGAACAACGCCGCCGCTTACCAGAGCCATCTGGCGGCGCCGATGACCTGGATGGCCACCATCGTGCGCAACAAGGCGTTCGATGTGCTGCGGCGCAGCGACGATACCGTGGAAATCGATGCCGAACAGTTTGATAGCGAAGTCATGAATGCACTCCGAGACCCCCAGGCCACGCCGATCGAGTCACTGCAACTGAGCGGTGACGCCAAGGCGCTGGCGTTTTGCATGTCCGCCCTGGAAGGGCTGCACCGGCAGGTGGTCGCCCTGGCGTTCTATCACGACCTGTCGCATAGCGAAGTGGCGCAGCAGATGTCGCTGCCGATCGGCACCGTGAAGACCTGGATACGGCGCAGCCTGGAACGGCTGCGCACGTGCCTGGCGAAACGGGAGGCATCATGAATATCCGCGGCAATGACGTGCTGCGCCAGAAACTGGCGTCCGAATACGTGCTGGGTACCCTGAAAGGGGGCGCGCGGCGGCGTTTCGAAGGCTGGCTGTACAACGACGCCGACTTGCGCAATATCACGGCCGAATGGCGCCAGCGCCTGGAACCGATGGCCGAATTCGCCACGCCCGTGGCGCCGCCCAAGCGCGTCTGGCAACAGATCGAGCAGCGCCTGCACCTGCGTCCGCAGGGCGGCAAGTCCTGGCTGCGCGATTCGCTGGCGTTCTGGCGTGGCCTGGGCATGGCGTCGAGCGCCATCGCCGCGCTGCTGGTGATCGTCGTGGCCACGCGCGTGATGGATGCGCCGCAGATCAGCTATGTGGCCAGCCTGACGGACGAGAAAGCGCAAACGGCCCTGCTGCTGACGGCCGACAGCCGCCACGGCGCGCTCGAGGTGCGCATGGTGGGCAACGCGCCCGTGCCGAGTGATAAGGATCTGGAACTGTGGGCCGTGCCGAAGAGCGGCAACCCACGTTCGCTCGGCTTGCTGGCAGACAAGGGCAACGTGAAACTGGCCCTGTCGCAGCGCGCCATCGGCAGCGACGTGGCCTTGCTGGCCGTCACCCTGGAGCCGAAAGGCGGTTCGCCGGATCCGAACGGACCGACGGGACCAATCTTGTACAAGGGTAACTGGGTGAAAATCTAAGCTTATTTAGGATACAGAATCATCTGCGTGCAGCGGAACAGGGCAATCGTCTTGCCCGTTTCCTTGCTTTTCACCACGGCATCCCACACTTGCGTGTTGCGGCCCTTGTGCTCGACTTTCGCCGTGCAGGTGAGCGTGCCTTCGCGGGCCGTGCCCAGGTGGTTCGATTTCAACTCGATGGTCGTGAAATTGCTCGCGCCTTCGGGCAGGTTGACGATGCAGCCATAGCCGGAAGCCGTGTCGGCCAGGGTCACCACGCTGCCCGCATGCAGGTAGCCATTCGGCGCCAGCAAGTGCGGCAGCACGGGCAATTCCGCCGTCAGCTGGCCGTCGCCCACTGCCGTGATGACGATGCCCAGGTGGCCGGGCAGGCGGCCGGTGCCGCGTTCATTCAACATTGCTACGGTGATGCCGGGATTGCTCATGCTGGTCCTTGTGCGGGTGAATCCGGACAGCGGATCTGCCGGAAAATACTATGATGATAGCAACTTTCCCCGCATCGGTTTGGCAACCGCCTATTTCCGGCCACGCCGCCGTTTCCACCACACCAAACTGCCCGTCAGCAAGAACAGCAGCGGCATCAAACCGAAGACGGTAATGAAGGCGCGCCCGGCCACGCCGAACGCCTGGCCCGAATGCAGGGGGAATTGCCAGCCGAGGAAAACATCGCCGGCCGGCGCCCGCAAGGGATCGCGTATGCGCAGGGGCAAGCCGCTGCGCGCGTCCAGGGTGATGCGCGTGGCGCCGTCGCCGTGGGCGATTTCGCCGGGCTGGCGCACGCGCACGTCATACGGCTGGTCCTTTTTCGCCGGCAGCACGATGCGCGACACGCGCGCCTGCGGATACAGCAGCTGCGCGGCGGCCATGGCCTGGCCCGCATCGAGCACGGCACCGTCCTGCGCCACATTCTTCAATTTTGCCGTATCCGGCACCGTCGACACCAGCTCCACCAGCGGCACGATCAATTGCGGCAAATTGAAATAGATGCCGGAAAAAGCGAGCACAGCCAGCACGGGCGCGGCAAAGAAGCCCGCCGCCTTGTGAAACGTGTAATGAAAACGGGGCCAGGAACCGCCATGCGACACCGTCAGCGCGCGCTTGATCGCCGTCCACTGCAGGCGCGGCCACCACAGATAGATGCCGGTGAGCGCCATCAACAGCAGCATCACGCCGGAAATCCCCGTGACCGTCTTGCCCGCGTCGCCCGACAGCAGATAGCGGTGCAAATGAAACATGCCCGACATCAACAGCGGGCGCGTGAGGCCGAAACGGCCCCAGTCGCGCTCGCCTTTGACTTGCAGGGTGTAGGGGTCGACCATCACCTGGCGCACGATGGCCTGGCTGAAGGGCGACGGCTTGCCGGCCTGGCGGTACGACGCCACGTACACGTCGCGCGCATCGGCGGGCGGATTGATCTGCGAAGGCTGGCCGTAGGCAGGGTCGGCAGTCAGCTGGTCCACCACCGCTTGCAGCGTGCGTGGCGTCACCTGGAACACCTGGCCGGGCGCGGGCGTGCTCGCCTGCAACAAATTAGGATTCAGATATGCATCGAGTTCCGGCATCCAGGCGATGGCGGACCCCGTCACGCCCAGCAGGACGAACAGGGCGCCGAACCACAGGCCCGCATACAGGTGCAGCTTGGCTAACAGCCATGGGATCGGGCGCTTGGACATGAAGGGGGGACTCTGGGAATTTTGGGCTGCGAAACGATAGCATGAAAGCCCTGCAGTGAAAATCACGTGCGGCAAGAAAGGGAAGAACCATACAACACGCTCATCAGAACGCGCGAATTGGAGGAAACCGAGCGTTTCGGCACCATCAGCGAGCGCATCGGCATCGCGGAGGAATGTTGCAAGGCATACACTTTCCCCTATACTTCATCGAAAGGAAAACCATGACCACTGCCCGCCTCTTCGCCGCCACCTTGGGCCTCGCTCTGCACCTGGGCGCCCACGCGGCCGATTTCACGGTATCGAGCACCGACATCGCCCCTGGCCAGACCCTGGCTCCTGCGCAAGTGTTCCAGGGCTTCGGCTGCACGGGCGGCAACCTGGCGCCGCAGCTGTCGTGGCACGGCGCGCCAGCCGGCACCAAAAGCTACGCCGTCACCCTGTACGACCCGGACGCGCCGTCGGGCAGCGGCTGGTGGCACTGGAGCGTATTCAATCTGCCCGCCGGCACCACTTCCTTGCCGGGCGGCGCCACGGCCGGCACCCTGCCAGCGGGCGCCATCCAAGGACGCAACGATTTCGGCGACAGCGCCTACGGCGGCGCCTGCCCACCGCCCGGCGACAAGGCGCACCGCTATCAGATCACGGTCTGGGCCTTGGGCGTGGACAAGCTGCCCCTGGATCAACAGGCCAGCGGCGCCATGCTCGGCTACATGCTCAACGCCAACGCGCTGGGCAAGGCACAGCTGACGGGACTGTATGGAAGATAAGATGGAAGCGGTGGCCCTGAGCGAACTGCGCATCGCCCACGGCACCATCGAGGCGCGCCGCGCGCAAACCCTGCGCCGCGTACCCGTCTTCCAGAGCGCCCTGTGCCGCGTGCGGCAGGGAGTAAAACTGCTGGAATGGGGCGCTCGCCAGGCGCGCGCCGGGACGCACGACGTGGTGCTGATGCCGGCGGGCCAGGAACTGGGTGTGGCCAACCTGCCCGGCACGCAAGGCTACCGGGCCGAAGTGCTGAGTTTTTCGCCAGCCCTGATCGCCCGTTTCCGCGCGCGCCATGGCAGCCTCGTCGATGGCCAGCTGCGCCAGGCGGCCACGGCCAGCTTGTGCGTGCCGCTCGATGACCACGCGGCGCTGGCCTGGGACCAGCTGATGGCCAGCCTGGCTGCCGGTAGCCCGCCCGCGCTGCTGGCGCACCAGGCCGAAGGCTTGCTGCTGGCCCTGGCCCTGGGCGGCCACTGCGGCCCCTTGCTGCTGGACCGCCGCGACCCGCTGGCCGCGCGCGTGCAGCAAATGCTGCTGCTGGACCCGGCCGCCGACTGGAGCGTGGCCAAGGTCGCCAGCCAGCTGCACCTGGGCGCGTCCACGCTGCGCCGCCAGCTGGCCCTGAAACAACGTCACTTCCGCGCCATCCTGGAAGACGTGCGCCTGGGCCTGGCCTTGCAAGAATTGCAATCTGGCATCTTACCCATTGGCGACATCGCCGCCGCCTGCGGCTACGCCTCGCCCTCGCGCTTCGCGGCCCGTTTTCGCCAGCATTACGGTCTGTCGCCGCGCGACTTGCGCGCCACCCTGTAAAGTTCATCCAGCGCAAATCACGCAACAAGCGCTGACAAGGCGGCGATTTTCTTGCTACTATGCGCCCATGTCTTCCCGCCAGCCCACCCGCAAGCTTGCTCATCACGGTGCCGCCGCCCTCGCGCGCACGCCGTGGCGGCTGTGCGTGGCGCTGTTCAGTGCGCTGGCCCTCGTGTTCCTGCTGTCGACGGCCGCCTCGCACCTGCACAAGACCAGCCTCGACGCGGAAGAGTGCGCGCTGTGCGCCACCGTCATCGACAAGGTGGCCGATATCGCCGTGCCGCCGGCCGTCACCGAGCCGCCCGCCCAGTTATTGCCGTACCGCTTGCTGGCCGTCGCGCCCGCCACCCTGGCGCCCGCCGCCGCCCTCATCCTGCCGCCCGTGCGCGGCCCGCCTGCCGCCTCGTTGTAGTTCCCACGCTGTTTTTATCCTTTTTTCAGGCAGCACCGCCGCGCCCTCATGCGCGCCGGGCCGCCTGGCGTAGACTATTTTCGAGGTTCACCATGCAACACACACCACGCCTGAGCGCGCTGTCGCTCGCCCTTGCCAGCCTGTTCAGCTTTTCCGCCCATGCCGCCGAGCCCGCGGATGCCAGCCCGGCCGCTTCCGGTGCCGATGCTGCACCGCAAGAGATGCAAAAAGTGGAAGTCACGTCCGCCCATTTGAAAAGCGCGCGCATCGAACTGTCGCCGAAAGTCGGCACCACCATCTACAGCATCGACAGCCACATGGTCGACATGCTGGGCCAGGGCGACAACACGCCGTTCAATGAAGTGCTGCTGCGCCTGCCGGGCGTATCGCAGGATTCGAAGGGTTCCGGCGCCCTGCACGTGCGCGACGACCATGCCAACGTGCAATACCGCATCAATGGCGTGCAATTGCCGGAAAGCATCAGCGGCTTTGGCCAGTCGATCGACACGCGCCTGATCGACAAGACGGATTTCATGACGGGCGCCTTGCCAGCCCAGTTCGGCCTGCGCACGGCCGGCATCGTCGACATCGAAACGAAGGAGGGCGGCATGACGCCGGGCGGGCGCATCGGCATCATGGTCGGCAGCCACGACCATGTGGAACCGAGTGCGGAATTTTTCGGCAGCGTGGGCAAGTTCAATTACTACCTGTCCGGCAGCTACCTGGGCAATTCCCTGGGCGTGGAAAACCCGCAGGACACGCGCAGCGCCCTGCACGACAAGACGCGCCAGAACAAATCGTTCGGCAGCCTGTCGTATTTCCTCGATGACAACACGCGCCTGGGCGCCATGTTCGGCACGTATAACGGCCGCTTCCAGATCCCCAACAATCCGGACCAGGCGCCGGGCTTCTCGCTGGCCGGTCACAGCGATGCGCAGGCGGGCACGTCCACCTTGCCGTCGTCGCAGCTGAATGAAAACCAGCGCGAAGTGAACCGCTTCCTCGTGCTGTCGCTGCAAAAGAGCCTGGGCGACCTCAATTACCAGGTGTCCGCCTTCCACCAGTATTCGGAACTGCACTTCACGCCGGACTCCATCGGCGACCTGATCTACAACGGCGTGGCGTCGGATTCGCGCCGTGCGAACAGCGCCTCGGGTGCCCAGTTCGATATCAGCTACAAGTTGCACCAGGACCACACCGTCCGCGCCGGCCTGGCCTACACGCGCCAGAAGACGACAAGCGACAACACGGTGGCCGTCTTCCCGGCGCTTGACGGCGCGCAAAGCGCCACCACGCCGGTTTCCATCGTCGACAACAGCGGCAAGACGGGCACCCTGGCCAGTTTCTACCTGCAGGATGAATGGCATATCAGCAAACCCTTGACCCTGAACTATGGCGCCCGCTTCGACAAGGTGTCGGCCTACACGAACGAGCAGCAATGGAGCCCGCGCGTGAACCTGGCGTACCAGCTGGCGCCGGGCACGGCCCTGCACGCGGGCTATTCGCGCTACTTCACGCCGCCGCCGCAGGAACTGGCGGCGCAAGGCAGCATCGACCTGTACGCGAACACGACGAATGCGCCGGAAATCGGCCAGTCGGACAACGTCAAGGCCGAACGCACGCATTACTACGACGTGGGCATCAGCCACCAGGTGAATGCGAAACTGACCGTGACGGCCGATGTGTACTATAAAAAGATCAGCAACCTGCTGGACGAAGGCCAGTTCGGCCAGGCATTGATCTTGACGCCGTTCAACTATGCGGATGGCTACGCCAAGGGCCTGGAATTGTCGGCCATCTACAGCGAGAAAAACTGGGGCCTGTTCCTCAACGCCAGCACGCAAAAGGCGCAGGGCCGCAACATCAATTCGGGCCAAGCCCTGTTTGGCGCCGATGAGTTGAACTACATCAGCAAGAACTATGTCTATCTCGATCATGACCAGAAATACACGCTGTCCGGTGGCGGCCATTATCATTTCGGCGATTCGCAAGTGAGCGCTGACTTCCTCTACGGCAGCGGCCTGCGCATGACACCGGATGGCGGCGCGCCGAATTCAGGCCATTTGCCGAGTTACTTCACCGTCAACACGGCGCTCACGCACACGTGGAAAAATACGCCGGTCGGCAAGGTGGAAGGACGTTTGGCCCTGATCAACCTGTTCGACAAGTCCTACCTGCTGCGCGACGGTTCCGGCGTGGGCGTGGGAGCGCCGCAGTACGGCGCCCGCCGCAGCATCTATGCGGGTTTATCAACAAGTTTCTAAGAGTTACGCGCGAAGACAGCGGCAGGGAGCAACGCCTGCCGCTGTCGGTTGCCGTACCGTGTCATGTCTCATCCCCAGGCGATGGCCGTCTGGCCGTGCGCCTGCAAATACGCATTCGCCAGGCTGAACGGTTTGCTGCCAAAGAAACCTTTATTCGCCGACAAGGGAGATGGATGGGGAGCCGTTAGCACCAGGTGCTTGCCGGGGTCGATCAGGGAGCGCTTGGCCTGCGCGTAGCCACCCCACAGGATGAAGACGAGATTGCTGCGCTCGGCGGACAGGTGGCGGATGGCGCTGTCCGTCAGCTTTTCCCACCCCTTGCCCGCATGCGTACCGGCCACCCCCGCGCGCACCGTCAGCACGCTGTTGAGCAAAAATACCCCTTGCTGCGCCCAGTCGGACAAATCCGTCCGGGTGCGCACGACGCCTGCGTCGCTCTGTAATTCCTTGAAGATATTCTGCAGGCTGGGCTGCGGCGGCGTGCCGTCGGGGATGGAAAAGCACAGTCCCATGGCCGCGCCCGGCGTGTGGTACGGGTCTTGCCCCAGGATCACGACTTTCACTTGCTCGAACGGCGTCAGGTCGAAGGCCCGGAAGATATATTTGCCGGGTGGACAGCACGGCCCCACCGCATATTCCGCCTTCACGAAGGCGGCCAGGCGTTCCCAGTAAGGTTCGGCGAAATCAGCCTCCAACCGCGCCTTCCACGATGCGTCGATGCGTACGTCCATGGCTCACCTTATAGCCTATTCGTCAATCATGCTTTTTCAGCACGAAAGTATAGAACGCCCGGCCGGATGAGACGCATACGATTCAATCAGGCAAAAAAAAGCCGCCAGCGCGAGCGGGCGGCTTTGATACAGCGCAAGGTGCTTAGAAATTCAGCGCCGATTCCACGCCGGCGCTGTGCGCCTGTTCATCCGCATGGTACGAGCTGCGCACCATGGCGCCCACGGCGGCGTGGGTGAAGCCCATCTTGTACGCTTCTTCCTCGAACATTTTGAACACGTCCGGGTGCACGTAGCGGCGCACGGGCAAGTGGCTGTTCGATGGCGCCAGGTATTGGCCGATGGTCAGCATGTCGATGTCGTGCTCGCGCATGTCGCGCATGACTTGCAGGATTTCCTCGTCCGTCTCGCCCAGGCCCACCATGATGCCGGACTTGGTCTTCACGTCCGGGTACATGGCCTTGAAGTCTTTCAGCAGCTTCAGCGAGTGCATGTAGTCGGAACCGGGACGGGCTTCCTTGTACAGGCGCGGCGCCGTTTCCAGGTTGTGGTTCATGACGTCAGGCAAGCCATCCTTGAACAGGTTCAGGGCTTTTTCCAGGCGGCCGCGGAAGTCGGGCACCAGCACTTCGATGCGGGTGTTCGGCGACAGGGCGCGCGTTTGCTGGATGCACTCGACGAAATGGCCGGCGCCGCCGTCGCGCAAGTCATCGCGGTCGACGGAGGTGATGACGACGTAGTTCAGGCGCAGCTTGGCGATGGTTTTCGACAGGTTGGCCGGCTCTTCCTTATCCAGCGGATCCGGGCGGCCATGGCCGACGTCGCAGAACGGGCAGCGGCGCGTGCACTTGTCGCCCATGATCATGAAGGTGGCCGTGCCCTTGCCGAAGCATTCGCCGATGTTCGGGCAGCTGGCTTCCTCGCACACCGTCACGAGTTTGTTTTCGCGCAGGATGTCCTTGATTTCATAGAAGCGGGTCGATGCCGAAGCGGCCTTGACGCGGATCCAGTCCGGCTTTTTCAGGCGCTCGACTTGCTCGATCGGAATGATCTTGATCGGGATGCGCGAAGTCTTGCTGGCGCCTTTTTGCTTTTCGCTCGGGTTGTAGGCGGCGGGAGCGGCGGGGGCGGTGCTGGAAATGGTCTCAGAAGTCATGGCTGCAAGCCCTTGAGGGGCATGTTGGTTTGTTTGCTCAGGCATCCGCTGCCTGAGGCGCGCCTGCGGCGCTGTTTACTTCGCTTACATCGAGTAATACGGTCAATTCGTGGGCCAGGGCCCGCTGCACGTCGGCCAGCGGCGCCAGCACGCCCATGCTGCGCATGTCCACCGTCTTCAGGCCGGAATAGCCGCAAGGGTTAATCCAGGAAAACGGTGCCAGGTCCATCGCCACGTTGAGCGACACGCCATGGTAGGTGCAGCCGTTGCCGCGCACTTTCAAGCCCAGCGCGGCGATCTTCGCACCCTTGTCTGGTCCGCCGGCAATATAGATGCCAGGCGCGCCATCGATGCGTTCGCCAGCGAGATTATACGCCGCCAGCACGTTGATGATGGCTTGCTCGATTTTATGCACGAACTGGCGCGCATACAGCTTGCCGCCCGGCTTGTTGCGGCGCAAGTCCATCAGCAGGTAAATCACCACCTGGCCAGGGCCGTGGAACGTCACTTCGCCGCCACGGTCCGTCTGCACCACGGGCACATTCTCCGCGCCGGCCAGCAGGTGGCCGCGGTCGGCCGCCAGGCCCAGGGTGAATACGGGCGGATGCTCGACGACCCACAGTTCGTCGCGCGTGTCCGTCGTGCGCGCGTCGGTAAAGGCGCGCATGGCGGCAAAGGTCGGCTCGTAATCGACGCGGCCCAGCTCGCGGATCAGCGCCGTTTCGGTTCGGGTGGTGGTCATGACGGATTCTGTAATCAGCTGCCGGCGCCCTGCGGACGCTGCGGCGAAGCCGTGATTATAAGCCAGGCCGCCGTTTCATTCCGGGGCAGACTCCGGCAACAGCAGCAATCTGCCCAATTTTTGTGCAGCATGGCGTATCTGGGGCCCATTCAAGGCCGTGTAGCCGAGCAGCACGGCTGGCGCCAATTGTGCGCTGTGACAAAAATCACCGAGCGGCTGCAGCGCCAGCCCCTCGTGCGCGGCGCGCGCGCAAAACGCCCGCTCGTCGCTGCCCGGCGGCAACCACAGCACGCAATGAAAACCCGCTTGCTGGCCGGAAATAGCGTAGCGCCCGGGGGCAATCTGCTCGAGGCAGGCCAACAGCAGGTCGCGCCGCTCCTTGTAGGCCAGCCGCGCCTGGCGCAAATGGCGCACGAAAGCGCCATCCTCCATCCAGGCGGACAGCGCCAGCTGCTCCGTCACGCCCACGGACCTGCCCGTCAACTGCAGGGTGCGCAGCAACTGCGGCCGCAAGGCGGGCGGCAGCACCATGAAGCCCACGCGCAGGCCGGCAAACAGGGTCTTGTTAAAACTACCACAGTAAATCACGCGCTGGTACTGGTCCAGCGCCTTCAAGGCTGCCAGCGGCGCGCTCTGGTAATTGAATTCGCTGTCGTAATCGTCTTCCAGCACCCACGCGCCATGGTCGTTCGCCCATTCCAGCAAGGCCAGGCGGCGCGTGACGGACATGGTCACGCCCAGCGGCGACTGGTGCGCCGGCGTCACGTAGGCGAGGCGGGCATCCGCGTGCGCGGCCAGGGCGGCGCCATCGATGCCCTCGGCGTCGACGGCAATGTCCACCGGCACGGCGCCCACGAGGGCGAACAGGGCGCGCGCGGCCGGATAGCCCGGTTCCTCCAGGCATACCTTGTCGCCCTCGCGCACGATGCTGCGCGCCAGCAAGTCGATCGCGTGGCGGATGCCGGTCGTGACAAGGATGTCTTGCGGGTCGCAGCGCACGCCGCGGTACTTGGCGAGGAAATCGGCGATCTGCTGGCGCAGTTCGGGCAAGCCGGCGGGATCGGCGCTGCACAACTGCTCCGGCGTGGCGGCGGCCAGCGCCCGCGTGGCGCACTTGGACCAGGCAGCCATGGGAAACAGGCTGGCGTCGGCGCGCCGCGCCACGAAGGGCAAGCCGTCGCGCACGCCCGTATCCGAGGCAGGCGCGGGCGCCACGGCCAGCGGGGCGGGAACGGCGTCGCCCAGGCCCGCCATCAGGAAGCGCTCCGGCACGACGGCGCACACGCGCGTGCCGGAACCGGGCACGCGCGTCACGTACGCTTCCGCGTGCAGGCGGTCGAACACGGTTTCGATGGTGCCGCGCGACAACTCCCACCGTTCCGCCAGGGTGCGGCTGGATGGCAAACGGCTGCCCGCCGGCAACATCTTCGTCAGGATGGCCGAGCGCAGCGCTTCATACGCGCCATCCTGCTTGTTGACGCCCGCCTTGTCGAGCCAGCTGGTGGGGCGAGGCAAGTCCAGGGCGTGCGGTGATTTTCCTCGGGGCATAATAATCGTCCAAGTGGTCCAATGAATTTTCTAATGACTGGCACTTCGCATTACACCACAAACATTCTACTCTCACCGTTCCGGTGCGCCAGCGGGGCGCACGCTTGCCTGGATCGTGTAAAACAATGCAGAAACAAATCGCTTTATGGGCCTGGGGCGGCATCGTGCTGCTGCTGGTCTGCCTGTCGCGCATCAGCATCGACATCTATCTGCCTTCGCTGCCGGCCATGGCCGATGCCCTGCATGCCAGCGATGCGCAGCTGCAACTGACCCTGAGCCTGTTCATGGCCGGCTCGGCCGCCTCGATGCTCGCGTGCGGGCCGCTGGCCGACCGCTACGGACGCCGCCCCGTGCTGCTGGCCGGCACGGGCATTTTTGTGCTCGCCAGCATCGTCTGCACCGTGACTTCCGACGTGCACGTGCTGATCGCCGCGCGCGTGCTGCAGGCGTTCGGCGGTTGCAGCGGCACCATCATCGGCCGGGTCATGGTGCGCGACCGCTTCGATCCCGCCACGCAGGCGCGCATGCTGGGCAAAATATCGATGGTGATGGGTTTGTCGCCGATCGTGGCGCCGCTGGCTGGCAGCGTGCTCGACGCGGCGTTCGGCTGGCGCGCCGTGTTTGGCGTGCTGTGCCTGCTGGGAGCGCTGTCGCTGGGGCTGATCGCTGCGTATGTGCCGGAAACCAGGCCGGCCAGCGTCGTGCCACAGGGCAATACCCTGGCGCTGTACCGCCGCCTGCTGGGCGACGCGTATTTCCTGCGCTATGCGCTGGCCATCGCTTGTGTATATTGCACGTATTTCCCCTTCATCGCGGAATCGTCCGTGCTGTTGCAAAGGGGCATGCACCTGTCGCCGCACGCGTATGCGCTGGTGTTCGCGCTGACGGTCAGCGGCTATATCGGGGGATCGAGCCTGTTTCGCGCGCTGGGACCGCGCCTGGGCGCCGATTACCTGCTGGGCGTGGCGGTGCTGATCAATGTGGCGGGCGCAGCCAGCTTATTGCTGGCGGGGACTTTGGCGCCGCGGCACGTGGCGTCGCTGGTGGCGCCCATGCTGCTGGTGATGGTGTCGGTGGGCATGGCCATCCCCGCCTGCCAGCTGGCCGTGCTGCAGCCGTATGGCGACCAGGCGGGCAGCGCCTCGGGCCTGTTCTTCTTCGTGCAAATGCTCATCACGGCCGCCTGCGGCGCCGTCATCGCCGCCATCACGGACGGCAGCGCACAACCGCTGCTGTGGGTGACGGCGGCGGCCAGCGCGTCCTTTGCCGCCGTCTGGCTGCTCACGAAGAGCCGGGCCAGCGTGGCGGCAGCCAGCCTTACATGACGATCTTGACCATCGGGTGGCCCGACAGCGCCATGTACAGGGCGTCGAGCTGCTCGCGGCTGATGGCGCGCACGGTGACGGTCAGGCCCGTGTAATTGCCCTTGCCCGATGGGCGCTCTTCCATGCGGCCTGCGTGGAAGGTCGGATCGTGGCTGATCACCAGTTCCAGCATGGTCAGCGCGAAATCGACGTGCGTCGGGCCCATGATCTTGATGGGGAAATCGCTCGGGTATTCGATCAGCGATTCGCTGGGAGGAATCGTCACTTCGGTGGGTGGGGTGGTTTGCATGGGAAATCCAATCAGTGCCGGTCAGAACAGACGGCGCGGCGCATGGCGCGCGGCGGCTGCAGAAAGGCGTATTGTAGCCAACTTTGGCGGCGCCTGCGCCCGCCGCCATGGCGCCAGGGGCGCGGAAAAAAAAAGCCAGCTTTGTAAGCTGGCGAAAACTATTTCGTTTGGACAAAATAGCCGGAAAATCGGTGCTGTCAGCCGCGCAGGCATTGCGCTGTGCTGCAATGACTCCACTGTAGACAAAACACCGCGGCTTGACCGCTGAAATGTGACGAACTGTCGGTTTGGCGGCTTGAACGTCGATAATCCATGACCGGACGGACAGGCAGCCAGCGCCAGCGGCCAGTTCAGCGCTCCGCTTCCTGCATCCGGCCATTACGGCCGGGGCCGCCGCGCTCATTGCCCCGGTCATTGTTCCGCTCACGTGGCGGCCCGCCGCGTTCGCCCCCGCGCGCCTCCTGTGCCGGACGCGCCACAGGAGCCGGCATCGGCGGCGGCGCGGGCCGCGACTGGGCCACGGGCGGTGGCGCAGGCATGGCAGGCGGCGGCGCCGTCTGCAACACTTCGCGGCGGCCGCCACGCTCCCAGCGGTTGCCGTCCGGGCGCTGCACCTCGGCAGGACGCTCGATGGCGGGGCGCGGCTGCGGCCGCTCGGCGCGGGATCGCTGTTCGCCACTCCAGCCGGGGTGCGCCACCGGGTCTTGCACGGGCGGCAAGGAAGGCGCCGCCGGCATCACGGGCTGGGCCGGTATCGGCGGCTGCGCCGGCACGGGCGGCCGGTTCGGCTGCATGGGACGCGGCGCCAGGTGCGTCTGGCCATCGTCCGTCTGCAAACGGCCAGGACGGTTGCCCCAGTCGCGCTGGAAACCATCTTGCTGGCGCGGCGCATCGGCGGGACGCTGCCAGTTGCCCGCCGGCGCAGGCGGCGTGCTCAAGGGCATGCTTTGCAGCACGGGCGCCGGCATGATGGTGCGGTTGCGGCGCGGCACGTCCACCGTGCGCGCGCCGCCAAAACGCTCGCCCGGCAGCATCGTCATGCCTTCACGGCGTTCGCGCTCGCCCATCACGGAACGGCGCCCGTCGGCGACGCGGTTGAGGCGGCGTTCATACTCGGCACTGCTGCGGTAGCCAGGCACGTAGCGCTCGTGCGGCGACAGGGGAAACCAGCCCACGCCCGGCTGCTGGCCGTGGCCAGTCCCGTGATTGCCGCCGACCCAGCCCACCAGGGCCGGCGCCCAAGGCACGCGGCCGCGCTCGCGGCCCGGGGCCCAGCCCCAGCGCTGGCCCAGCAGCACCCAGCGGCCGTAATGCGAGGGCGCGTAGCCCCACGGCGCATTGTCGACCCAGGTCCAGCCCCACGGCGCGATCCACGTCCAGCGCCCGTCGCTATACGGCGCCCAGCCGGCCGGCACCGTGCTGGGCAGCCACAGGGGGCCGTATTCCGTGTTGTCCTGCCAGGCGCCATAGCGGTCCAGCTCTTCATAACCGGTCGTATCGTCCGTGACATAGCGCAAGGCCGGCGCGGCGGCGGGCAAGGCTTCGGGCCAGTTGTCGAAGGCGATTCTCTGCAAGGCGCCCGTGCGCAATTCTTCGTCCGTCAATTCGGCGCGCTTGCCTGCACGCAAGGTGACGCTGCCCGTCGCGCCATCCACGTCGGCCGCGCCTTCGAGCACGCTGACGATGCTGGTGCCGGGCTGGCGCCCCGCCTCGATGCGCACCCAGCCCGGCTGGGTCAGGATCACGCGGGCCTGGGCCGTGGTCAGCTCGAAGCCGCGCAGCGCGTCGGGATTGCGCACGCGCACGCTGACCGTGCCATATCCGAGGTGCAATTTGAAACTGTCGTCATCGAGCTCGCTCACTTCCAGCTCGGAATCACCATCGAGGCGCACGGCGGCCGCACCCACGCGCAATTCCGCCAGCGCGCCGCGCAGGGTAGTCAAGCGGTTATCCGTCGTGACGGGCCAGTTCAGCAGGGCATTTTGCGCCTCGCCCTCGCCGGCGCGCACCAGCACCTGCCCTTCGACGGTGGAAATGCGCCCCACGCGGGCGGGCGGGTCTTGCGCCAGGGCCAGGGAGCACGCCGACGACAGCAGCACGGCGCACACGGTGTTCAAGAAGGGGGAAGACAGGGTCGGACGCATGGCAGCGCTCCAGGCAGGACGGACAGAGATGAAAGGTAGACAACACCCCGATTACAGTCCTATCGGGCGGGCATCGCAAGCGGGCTTACAAATGTTTGCATCTTGATCTGGCTCAGGATGTCGTCTGGCCGCCCCGCTTGACGAAGAACAGGGCGGCGCCGACGGCCATCAGCAAGCCGCCAAAGAAGCGGTTCTGCTTTTTCACGGCGCGCGCGTCGCGGAAGAAGCGCTGCATCGAGGACGCTAAAAAGGCATAGCTGTGCATGACGATCTGGTCGATCGTGCACATGGTGACGGCCAGGATCAGCAATTGCGGCAGCAGCGGAGACGTGGGGCTGATGAATTGCGGCAACACCGCCACCATGAAGATGATGCCCTTCGGATTCGTCACATTCGTCAGGAAACCCGTCAGCACGCGCCGGCGCATGGACGGCACCACGGCGTCCGCATGCAGGTCGCCCGTCACGGCCACCTTGGCGCGCCACTGCGACAGGCCCAGGTAGATCAGGTACAAGGCGCCCACCGTCTTGACGATATTGAAGGCCACTTCGGAGGCCAGCAGCAGGGAACCGACGCCGGCGCCCGCGATGCCCAGCACCACCAGCAGGCCCAGCTGCAAGCCGAGAATCGTGGCGCTGGCCTTTTTTACCCCGTAGGACAGGCCATGCGACATCGACAGCACGGCGCCCGAACCGGGCGAGACGGCGATGATGGAGGCGGCGATGACAAAGGTGATCCAGGTGGCAAAGGGCATGCGGTTTCCAAAAATGGTGATGAGAGGCAATTTTAACCCGGCCCGTGCGGCCTTGCCGGCCCCGCCTGAGGTAAGATCGCGGTCATGCCTTAGCCACATCGTTCCTTGCCGTACAACCAAGAATAACATCATGAAAAACAACACTTTCCTCGCTCCACAATTTCCTGCCACCACCGTGGGAGCGCGCTGAGATGGCCGGCTCCAGCCTGCTGGCCCTGCTCGATGACATCGCCAGCATCCTCGACGACGTTTCCCTGATGACCAAGGTGGCCGCCAAGAAGACGGCCGGCGTGCTCGGTGACGACCTGGCCCTGAACGCGCAGCAAGTGGCCGGCGTGCGCGCCGAGCGCGAACTGCCCGTCGTCTGGGCCGTCGCCGTCGGTTCGCTGAAGAACAAGGCCATCCTCGTGCCCGCCGCGCTGGCCATCAGCGCGTTTGCCCCATGGGCCATCACGCCGCTGCTGATGGTGGGCGGCGCCTACCTGTGCTTCGAGGGCTTCGAAAAGATCGCGCACAAGTATCTGCACCCGGACGACAGCCACAAGGCCGAACTGGCGCAGGCGCTGCGCGACCCGCAGGTCGACCTGGTGGCGCTGGAAAAGGACAAGATCAAGGGCGCCATCCGCACCGATTTCATTTTGTCGGCGGAAATCATCGTCATCGCCCTGGGCACGGTGGCCGCGGCCACCTTCGCCGAGCAGGTGGCCGTCGTCGTCGGCATCGCCCTCATCATGACGGTGGGCGTGTATGGCCTGGTGGCCGGCATCGTCAAGCTCGACGACGCGGGCTTTTACCTGGCGGCGCGCAAGGGCGCGGGCGCGCTGATGGACGGCGTGCGCGGCTTTGGCCGCATGCTCGTGTCGGCGGCGCCGAAACTGATGAAGTTTCTCTCCGTGGTGGGCACCCTGGCCATGTTCATGGTCGGCGGCGGCATCCTGACGCACGGCTGGCCGTGGGCCAGCGGCATGCTGCACCACGTCGAGGAAGCCGTCGGCGGCGTGGCCGGCATCGGCCCCGTGCTGGCGGCCGTCACGCCCAGCCTGATCAACGCGGTGGCCGGCCTCATCGCCGGCGGCCTGGTGCTGGCCGGCGTCACGGCCGTGTCGGCTTTGTTGCGCATGATCAAGCCAAGCAAATAAGCTTTCTGGTCTGATGGAGCGGCAGGCGCATCCGTGCCTGCCGCCCCGGCCATGCCGGCGGCGCCCGCTGCCCATGGAGACCCTATGCATGCTTCCCCCGCCCCACGCCCCAGCAGCGCCTTTATCGGCGCCTCCTGGGCAGCATTGCTGATCGGCATCGTCACCTATCTGTCCGGCTTGTGGAACGCCACGATGGCGCTCAACGAGAAGGGCTATTACTTCACCATCCTCATGTATGGCCTGTTCGCCGCCATCTCGCTGCAAAAATCCGTGCGCGACCGCGCCGAGGGCATCGCCGTGACGGGGATCTACTTTGGCCTGTGCTGGATCTCCGTGCTGCTGGCCTTGCTGTTATTGACTGTCGGCCTATGGAACGCTAATCTGCAAAACAGCGAAAAAGGGTTCTATGCCATGGCGTTCCTGCTCAGCCTATTTGCTGCCGTGGCCGTGCAAAAGAACGTGCGCGACGTGGCGCGCGCCTCGGCCAGCACACCCGCCGAGCTGCCGGGAACTTAAACACCAGCGGCGCGTCTATTCCTGTATCCATGTCGGGAGAGGATGATGGGCGACCAGCAGAAACGTTTGCAGATGGCGCTGGAGGCGGCGCACATGGCGATCTGGGATTCGCGTATCGTCGCTGGCCAGGTCATCGACGGCACGGTCAGCTGGTCGGCCAAGGGCGCCACCTTGCTGGGCCTGGAAGAACGGGCGCTGACGCAGCCATTCCGCAGCTTTCTCGATTGCGTGCACGCCAGCGACCGCGACAAGGTGGTCAACGTGCTGCAGGACGGCGTGCGCCGGCGCGGCGGCTACGCCCTGCAATACCGCGTCGTCTGGCCCGACGGCAGCGAACACTGGCTGGCGGCCAAGGCGCACATCTTCATGGATGCCGGCGGCCGGCCCGACCGCACCCTGGGCATCATCTGGGATATCACCGAGCACATGGCGCGCGAACTGATGATCGCCGAGCGCAAGGAGCTGGCCGAAGTGACGCTCAGCTCCATCGGCGACGGCGTCATCACCACCGATCCGCAGGGCAAGACGCGTTACCTGAACCGGGTGGCCGAGCAATTGACGGGCTGGAGCAACGAGCTGGCGCAGGGCCTGGACATCGGCCTGACCATGCCGCTGGCCGATGAACGCACGGGCGAAGCACGCGAGCACGTGGCCATGCGCTGCCTGCAACAGCGCCAGGCCATCGGCGTTTCGCCCCGCTCGCAACTGGTCACGCGCGACGGGCGGCGCATCGCCGTCGAGGAATCGGCCGCGCCCATCTGGTCGCGCGACGGCCACATCCTCGGCGCCGTCGTCGTGTTCCGCGACGTCAGCCACGAGCGCAAGCTGAGCCAGGAACTGTCGTGGCAAGCCACGCACGACACCCTGACGGGCCTGATCAACCGGCGCGAATTCGAGCACCTGGTGGCCGGCGCCCTGCGCACGGCCAAGCAGGATGGCCACGCGCATGCGCTGCTGTACCTGGACCTGGACCAGTTCAAGGTCATCAACGACACCTGCGGCCACGGCGCCGGCGACGTGCTGCTGCAGCTGCTGACCAAGATGCTGCAGGGGCGGATGCGCGACAGCGATATCCTGGCGCGCCTGGGCGGCGACGAACTGGGCGTGCTGCTGCCGCACTGTCCGCTCGAACATGCGCGCCTGATCGGCGAACAGCTGCGCCAGTCCGTGCGCGATTTCCGTTTCGCCTGGGACGAACGCAGCTTCGAGCTGGGCGTGAGCATCGGCATCGTGGAAATCAGCCAGGACAGCAAGTCCATGAGCGAGCTGCTGAGCGCGGCCGACCAGGCTTGCTACCTGGCCAAGGAGCAGGGCCGCAACCGCATCCATATCTATCAGGAGTCCGATGTCATGCTGGCGCAGCGGCATGGCGAAATGCTGTGGATCTCGCGCCTGAACGAAGCGTTCGCCCACGACTATTTCCGCCTGTACGCCATGCCCATCGTGCACCTGCGCGACAGCCCGGAACACCACGACGAAGTGCTGATCCGCATCCGCAACAGCAAGGGCGACCTGATCTTGCCGGGCGCCTTCATCCCGGCCGCCGAACGCTACGACATGATGCTGTCCATCGACCGCTGGGTCATCCGCGCCGTCTGCGCGCATATCCAGAGCGTGCGCGACAGCCTGCCGCCGTTGGCCGCGCTGGCGGAAAGCCGGCGCCGCGCACCGGCCCTGTATTCCGTCAACCTGTCGGGCATGTCGCTGGCCGATGCCGGCTTGCACGACTACATCACCGAGCAATTCGTGGCATTCGCGATTGCGCCCGAGCAAATCTGCTTTGAAATCACGGAAACAGCCGTCATCGCCAACCTGCCCAAGGCGCAAGTGTTCATGCGCCAGCTCAAGGCCCTGGGCTGCCGCTTCTCGCTTGATGACTTCGGCAGCGGCTTTTCCTCGTTCGGCTACCTGAAAGCTCTGCCCGTCGACTATTTGAAGATCGACGGCGTCTTCGTGCGCGACATCGCCACCAATGCCATCAACCGCGCCATGGTCAAGGCCATCAATGAAGTGGGCCACGTGATGGGCCTGGAAACGGTGGCCGAATACGTGGAAGACGCGGCCACCCTGGCCGTCATCCGCGAACTGGGCATCGACTATGCACAAGGCTACGCCGTGGGCAGCCTGCGGCCGCTGACGGCGGGCGCAGATTAAGCGCCGACGGCAACCAATATCTTTAAAACAATGCCGCATTGCTATCGCTAAATGCGTGCAAGCACGACCAATCTTGAGGATTTTGATCTACATCAATAAATTTGCGCAGGCGACTCCTTACACTGATCTCCATTCTTGCAATCGTGCAAGTCTTACTCACCAATTGCCTATTTAACTGATCAGGAAGCCGCGACCATGCGACAAAATTTGCCAGTGACTAACCGTGAAGTCCTCGTCTTGGACGATCAGGCCATCGTGTCGAAAACGGATATGAACGGCAATATCGTATATGTGAACCCCTACTTCAGTCAGGTCAGCGGCTTCAGCGAAGCCGAACTGCTCGGTTCGCCCCAGAACATCGTGCGCCACCCGGACATGCCGGCCGAAGCGTTCGCCGACCTGTGGACCTCGATCCAGGCCGGCACGCCGTGGACGGGCCTGGTCAAGAACCGCTGCAAGAACGGCGATTTCTACTGGGTGCGCGCCAACGTCACGCCCATCCGCGAAGCGGGCAAGACCATCGGTTACATGTCCGTGCGCGTCAAGGCGGACAAGGACCAGGTCAAGGCCGCCGAAGAAGCCTACGCGGCCATCCGCAACAAGGAAGGCGGCAACATCGTCATCAAGAACGGGCAGATCGTGCGCCCGGGCCTGGCGCACCTGCTGCACAGCCTGACGCACATGTCGCTCAACCTGCGCATCTGGGCCGCCACCTCCATCGTCAACTGCCTGCAACTGCTGGTGTGCGTCATCAGCCTGTTCGCCAGCGGCGGCCAGATCACCAATTACGCCATCTTCGGCGCCACCCTGTTCGGTTTCCTGATCAACGTTTTCCTCTGGTACACCTTGCGCATGTCCGTGCTCAAGCCGCTGGGCAAGGCCCTGAACGGCGCGCGGGCCATTGCCGCGGGCGACCTGTCGGGCAGTTTTGAAACAGAGAGCACGGATGAAGTGGGTCAACTGCTGCGCGCACTGCAACAGATGAACAGCAACCTGATCGCCACCATCCGCGACGTGCGCATCAACGTGGAAACCATGGCCGTGGCCACCAAGCAAATCGCCGTCGGCAATATGGACTTGTCGGGCCGCACGGAATCGCAGGCGGCCAGCCTGGAAGAAACGGCCTCGAGCATCGAGGAATTCTCGTCGACGGTGAAACAGAACGCGGACAACTCGGTGCAAGCGAACGAGCTGGCCGTGGCCGCCTCGAAAGTGGCCGTGCAGGGCGGCGAGATCGTTTCCGAAGTGATCACCACCATGGACGAGATCAACACCTCGTCGAAGAAAATCGTCGACATCATCGGCTTGATCGAAGGCATCGCCTTCCAGACCAACATCCTGGCCTTGAACGCGGCCGTGGAAGCGGCCCGCGCCGGCGAGCAGGGCAGGGGCTTCGCCGTGGTGGCGGGCGAAGTGCGCAACCTGGCGCAGCGCTCGTCCGTGGCAGCCAAGGATATCAAGCAACTCATTGAAATTTCCGTCGGCAAGGTGGGCGCCGGCATGCTGCAGGTGAACCGCGCCGGCGCCACCATGGAACAGGTGGTCAGCTCCGTCAAGCAGGTGACGGCCATCATGCAGGAAATTTCCATCGCCTCGCGCGAACAGAGCATCGGCGTCGACCAGGTCAACCAGGCCATCGCCCATATGGACCAGGTGACGCAGCAGAACGCGGCCCTGGTGGAAGAAGCCGCCGCGGCCGCCACGCGCCTGGCGGAAGAAGCGGCCAGCCTGTCGCAAGCCGTGAGCCTGTTCAATTTCGGCAAGATGCCGCCACCGCGCCGCGTCGCCATGCCTGGCGGCAAGTCTGGCGCCGCGAACGCCGGCAAGCCCGCCATGAAACGCCTGGCCGCCTAAACCTTTCAAGACTTTACACACATCATGCCTACACTACTCAGCAGTGCTTCCGCCGACCTGGACGCCGTCGTCGAATTCGACCCGGTCATCATCGGCAAGATGAGCCAGTCCGGCCCGCGCTACACGTCTTACCCGACCGCCGACCGTTTCAATGCGGAATTTGGCTACGGCAACTTCCTCGAAGCGCTGGCCGCCCTGCGCATGCGCGGCGGCCGCCGTCCCCTGTCGCTGTATGTGCACGTGCCGTTCTGCGACACCCTGTGCTACTACTGCGCCTGCAACAAGATCATCACGAAAGACCGCAGCAAGGCGGCCACCTATCTCAGCTACCTGAAACAGGAAATCGCCATGCAGGGCAAGCTGTTTGCCGGCATGAACCAGATCGAGCAATTACACTTCGGCGGCGGCACGCCCACCTACCTGAGCGAAAAGCAGATGGATGAACTGATGGCGCATTTGCGCCAGCATTTCGAATTCGCTTCCGATGAAGACGGCGAATATTCGATCGAGATCGACCCGCGCACCGTGTCGCGCGAACGCGTGTTTTCGCTGCGCGCGCAAGGTTTCAACCGCATCAGCCTGGGCGTGCAGGATTTCGACGCCGACGTGCAAAAAGCCGTCAACCGCATCCAGCCGGAAGCGGAAACGGTGGCCATCATGCAGGCGGCGCGCGACGCGGGTTTCCGCTCGATCAGCATCGACCTGATCTACGGCTTGCCGAAGCAAAACCTGGACACCATGACGGAAACCCTGCGCAAGGTGATCAACGCCAGCCCCGACCGCATCGCCCTGTACCACTACGCGCACATGCCGCACCTGTTCAAGCCGCAGCGCCGCATCCTCGACGCGGACATGCCCGACAGCGCCACCAAGCTGGCCATGCTGGGCCTGTGCATCGCGCGCCTGACGGCCGCCGGCTATGTGTACATCGGCATGGACCATTTCGCCAAGCCAACGGACGACCTGGCCGTGGCGCAGCGCCAGGGCCGCTTGCACCGCAACTTCCAGGGCTATTCCACGCGCGCGGAGGCGGACCTGATCGCCTGCGGCGTGTCGGCCATCAGTTCCGTCGGCGCCGTGTACAGCCAGAATGAAAAAACGCTCGACGCGTATTACGAAAAACTCGACGAAGGCGTGCTGCCGATCGCGCGCGGCATCAAGCTCGATACGGACGATTTGTTGCGCCGTATCATCATCCAGATGCTGATGTGCAATTTCGAACTGTCGATCGCCACCATCGAGCAGGCGCACCCCGTCAAATTCCGCAGCTATTTCGCCGCCGAGCTGGACAAGCTGCGCGAACTGGCGAGAGATGGCTTGCTCGTCATCGAGGAAGACTGGCTGACGGTGACGCCGAAAGGGCGCTTGCTGATCCGCAATATCTGCATGGTCTTCGACCGCTACCTGACCCTGGCGCGCGCCAACACGGCGCCGGACGCGGTGCAGCCGCTGCGCCACTCGAAAACGGTGTAATACCGCCCGATGAATGCCCTGAGCCTCGTGCCCATGTTCCTGGTCGGCCTGGCCGGCAGCGTGCACTGCATCGGCATGTGCGGCGGCATCGTCGGCGCCCTGTCGATCAGCGGCGGCACTGCGCCCGCCCGCCCCGTGATCGCCATCGCCGTGGCGCGCCCCGCATTGCAGACCAGCGTGCAATCGAACGTGCTGCGCGTGCTGGCCTACAACGGCGGGCGCATCGCCAGCTACATGCTGGCCGGCGCCCTGGCCGGCAGCCTGGCGGGCGCCGGCATGCTGCACCTGGCGTCCCTGCAGGTGGCCGGCTACTGGCTGGCCAACCTGATGCTCGTCGCCCTGGGCCTGTACCTGATGGATGCCTGGCGCGGCCTGGCGCACCTGGAAGCGGCCGGCAACGTGATCTGGCGCCGCGTGCGCCCCCTGTTGAAGCCGCTGATGCCGATGGATACGCCGTTCAAGGCGCTGGCCGTGGGCGGCCTGTGGGGCTGGGTGCCGTGCGGCATGGTCTACAGCGCCCTGCTGACGGCCATGATGCAAGGCTCGGCCCTGAACGGCGCGGCCGCCATGGCCGCCTTCGGCCTGGGCACCCTGCCCACCCTGCTGGGCATGGGCTTGCTGGGCACGCGCCTGCGCGCGCAGATGCAGCGCCGTCCCGTGCGCATCGCCAGCGGCTTGCTGGTGCTGGGCTTTGGCGTGCTGGGCCTGCTGCGCGCCGCCAACGGCGTGTCGCTGGGCTGGCTCGACGCCCTGTGCGTCACGGGCCATCCATGAAAAGACGCATGAAAACAACCCCATGAATGCTGTTCTAAAACCCTCCGCCTGCTTCCATTGCGGCTTGCCCGTCCCCGTCGGCTCCAGCTGGCTCGTCACCATCGACGACGTGCCGCGCACCATGTGCTGCCCCGGCTGCGAAGCGGTGGCGCAAACCATCGTCGACATCGGCCAGAGCGCGTATTACCGCGACCGCGACGAATATGCCGTCAACGCGGCCGACGCCACCCTGGTGCCGCCCGAGCTGCGCCTGTACAGCAATGACGACGCGCAATTCGCGCGCGACGCCAGCAGTTGCGAGGCGACCCTGTCCGTCGAAGGCATCCGCTGCGCCGCCTGCGTCTGGCTGATCGAGCGCCAGCTGACGCGTTTGCCCGGCGTGCAGGCGGCCAGCCTGAACGTCGCCACGGAGCGCCTGTACGTGCGCTGGAGCCGCGCCGAATGCGAACCGGGCGACATCCTGCAAGCCGTGCGCCAGGTCGGCTACACGGCCTATCCGTATGATGCCGTGCGCCATGGCGAGCGCCTGCAAAAGGCCAGCAAGACCCTGGGCCGCCAGTTGTTCGTCGCCGGCCTGTCGATGATGCAGGTGATGATGTACGTGGCGCCCGCCTACCTGGCCGAGGATGGCACCCTGGATGACAATATGGCCAGCCTGATGCGCTGGGCCAGTTTGCTGCTGACCTTGCCCGCCATCTGCTATTCGGCCATGCCCTTCTTCCAGGGCGCCTGGGCCAGTTTGCGCGCGCGCACCCTGGGCATGGACGTGCCCGTGGCGCTGGGCATCCTGGCGGCCTTCTTCGGCAGCGTGGTGGCGACCTTTACGGGCCGCGGCGAGGTGTATTACGACTCGGCCACGATGTTCATCTTCCTGCTGCTGTGCAGCCGCTATTTCGAGCTGCAGGCGCGCCGCAAGGCCGCCTCGGCCCTCGAGCGCCTGCAGCACGCCTTGCCCGCGTCCGCGTCGCTGATGGCGGGCTTCCCCGACGACCGCGCCACCACCCTGGTGCCGGCCGGCAGCCTGGCCGTCGGCGACGTCATTTTAGTCAAACCGGGCGAGGCGATCGCCGCCGACAGCGTCATCATCGAAGGCACGAGCGCGCTCGATTTATCGCTGCTGACGGGCGAGAGCGCGGCGCAACGGAGAAAAACGGGGGAACGGGTGCCGGGCGGGGCGATCAACGCCAGCGCGGCGCTTATCTTGCGCGTGCTCAAACCGGCGCGCGAAAGCACCCTGTCCGACCTGTTGAAACTGATCGAGCGGGCCGGCAGCGGCAAGCCGCAGATCGCCCAATGGGCCGACAAGGTCGCCGCCTGGTTCGTGCTGGGCTTGCTGCTGTTTGCCATCGCCGTGTTCGCCTTCTGGAGCTGGCATGACCCGTCGCAAGCGTGGCCCGTGGCCATCGCCGTGCTGGTCGTGTCCTGTCCCTGCGCGCTGTCTCTCGCCACGCCGACGGCGCTGGCGGCCGCCACCGACAGCCTGCTGCGGCGCGGCGTGCTGATCGTCCAGCCGCATGTGCTGGAAACCTTGCACCGCGCCACCCACATCGTCTTCGACAAGACGGGCACCCTGACCCTGGGCCGGCCCGTGCTGCGGCAAACCGAGGGGCTCGGCAGCATGGGCGAGGACGCTTGCCTGCAGGTGGCCGCCGCGCTGGAAGCGGGCAGCGCCCATCCGCTGGCGCAGGCCATCCTGGCAGCGGCAGAGGGCTTGCCAGGACAGCCGCCGCGCGCGCATGCGGAACAATTGCAGGAAGTGCAAGGCCAGGGTCTGGAGGGCATCGTCGACGGCGTGCGCTACCGCCTGGGCAATGCGGCCTTTGTCGCCGCCCTCGCCGGGCCGCCGCTGGGCGACACGGCCGTCGGCATGCAGGGCATGACGCCGCTGTACCTGGGCACGCAGGGGCGCTGGCTGACGCGCTTTTTACTCAGCGACGCGTTGCGCCCGGAAGCGGCTGACGTCGTCGCGTATTTCCACCGGCGCGGCAAGCAAGTCGTGCTGCTCAGCGGCGACCAGGAAGCGCTGACGCAAAGCGTGGCGACGGAACTGGGCATCAACACGGCGTGCGGCGAATGCCTGCCCGATGAAAAGCTCGATTTCGTCCAGCAATTGCAGGCCACGGGCGCCGTGGTGGCGATGGTCGGCGACGGCATCAACGACGCCGCCGTGCTGAGCGGCGCCGACGTGTCCTTCGCCATGGGTTCCGGCGCCGCGCTGGCGCAGGCGCATGCGGACACGGTGCTGCTGTCGAGCCAACTGGTTTCCGTGCTCGACACGGCGAAAACGGCGGCGCGCAGCATGCGCATCATCCGCGAAAACCTGGGCTGGGCAACCCTGTACAATCTGACGGCCATCCCGGCCGCCGCGCTGGGTTTCCTCAACCCCTGGCTGTCCGGTGTCGGCATGGCTGCCAGCTCGGCCGTCGTCATCGCCAACGCCCTGCGCCTGCGGAAAGTCTAATGGAAGCTCTCTACCTCCTCATCCCCTTAAGCGTCGTGGTCGTCTTCATCGCCCTGTGGGTGTATTTCACGGCCTCGGACAGCGGCCAGTTCGACGACCTCGTCGGACCTGGCCTGCGCGTGCTGCAGGACGACGATACGCCGGCCAAGCCGGCGCCCGGCGAACCGCCGGCCTGACTTTTTCCCACGCAATACGCTGACGCCCGCCAGCGCCGGCAAGCGTCTTTTGACACAGGTCAAGCAGCGCTTGCAGGGATCTTGCATGGCTTTTTTGATCGAAATATCACTTTATTTCGATGCCACTTCGCTACGCTTATTTCATCCGGGGAATTTTGATCCACATCAAAGTTTTTTCCCGGTCAAACACTTACTCTCTGGCCACCATCATAAATAGTAATTCCAGGGAGAGTCTTTGTGGATCAATCGCTGAACTATAACTACAAGATCGTGAAGCAATTCGCGGTCGCTACTGTGGTATGGGGCATCATCGGCATGCTGGTTGGCGTTATCATCGCCGCTCAGCTGGCCTGGCCTGCCCTGAACCTCGACATACCATGGCTGACATACGGACGCTTGCGTCCGCTGCACACGAATGCGGTGATTTTCGCCTTCGGCATCTGCGGCCTGTTCGCTACTTCGTACTACGTTGTACAACGCACCTGCCAGGTGCGCCTGTTTTCCGACAAACTGGCCGCCTTCACGTTCTGGGGCTGGCAAGCGGTGATCCTGTGCGCCGTCGTCACCCTGCCCTTGGGCATGACACGCGGCAAGGAATACGCGGAACTGGAATGGCCTATCGCCATCCTCATCGCCGTCGTCTGGATCGCCTACGCCATCGTTTTCTTCGGCACCTTGATCAAGCGCAAGGTCAAGCACATCTACGTGGCCAACTGGTTCTTCGGCGCCTACATCCTGGCCGTGACGATTCTGCACGTGGTCAATGGCGCCGTCATGCCAGCCTCGTTCACCAAGTCGTATTCCGCGTATGCGGGCGTGCAGGACGCCATGATCCAGTGGTGGTACGGCCATAACGCGGTGGGTTTCATCCTGACCGCCGGCTACCTGGGCATGGTGTACTACTTCATCCCGAAACAGGCCGAGCGCCCCGTGTACTCGTACCGTTTGTCGATCGTCCACTTCTGGGCGCTGATCTTCACCTACATGTGGGCGGGCCCGCATCACCTGCACTACACGGCATTGCCTGACTGGACGCAATCGATCGGCATGGTCTTCTCGCTGGTCCTCCTGGCACCAAGCTGGGGCGGCATGATCAACGGCATCATGACCCTGTCGGGCGCCTGGCACAAGCTGCGTACCGATCCGATCCTGAAATTCATGATCGTTTCGCTGTCGTTCTACGGCATCGCCACCTTCGAAGGTCCGATGATGTCGATCAAGACCATCAACTCGCTGTCGCACTACACCGACTGGACCGTTGCCCACGTGCATGCGGGCGCCCTGGGCTGGGTGGGCTTCATCACCATGGGTTCGATCTACTACCTGCTGCCGCGCCTGGCGGGCCGCACGCAGATGCACAGCACGCGCCTGGTCGACGTGCACTTCTGGGTGGCCACCATCGGCATCGTGCTGTACATCGCGGCAATGTGGATCGCCGGCGTGATGCAGGGCCTGATGTGGCGCGCGGTCAATCCGGACGGCACCCTGACCTACACCTTTGTCGAGAGCGTGAAAGCGACGTATCCGTACTACGTGGTGCGCGTGGCCGGTGGCCTGCTGTACCTGTCGGGTATGTGCATCATGGGCTACAACACCTGGATGACTCTGCGCGGCAGCAAACTCCCCGTCGCCCGCATTCCGGAACTGAACGCGGCGCACGCCTGATAGGAGCGAAAGCAAATGAAATTTTCACATGCATGGATTGAAAGAAACCCCTGGCTGCTGATCGCCCTGGTCACGGTGGTGATCAGCATCGGCGGCGCCGTCGAGATCGTTCCCCTGTTCTTCCAGAAGAGCACGACGGAGCCCGTCGCCGGCCTGAAACCGTACTCGCCGCTGCGCCTGGCGGGCCGCGACATTTACGTGCGCGAAGGCTGCTACAACTGCCACTCGCAGATGGTGCGTCCGCTACGCGCGGAAACGGAACGCTATGGCCACTATTCGGTTGCCGGCGAATTCGTCTACGACCGTCCATTCCAGTGGGGTTCCAAGCGCACGGGACCCGACCTGGCCCGCGTGGGCGCGCGCTACAGCGACGAATGGCACCGCACGCACTTGAACAACCCGCGCGACGTGGTGCCCGAGTCGAACATGCCGTCCTACCCCTGGCTGGCGAAGACCAAGCTGGTGCCTGACGACATCATGCCGAAGATGCGCGCCCTGAAACGCCTGGGCCAGCCGTACAGCGATGAAGAGATCGCCGCCGGCCCCGCGCAGCTGCAGGACAAGACGGAAGAAGACGCCCTGGTCGCCTATCTGCAAGGCCTCGGTACATTAATCAAAACAAGGAATTAGCATGGCAATCGAAAACCTGTTTGACAGCGCCAGCAGCGTCATGACGGTGGTTTCCTTTACGACGTTCGTGGGCATCCTGTGGTGGACGTTCAGCCGCAGCAACAGCGACTTCGACGCGGCAGCCCGCCTGCCGTTCGCCGACGACGCGCTCGACTATCCGGCCGAAGCCGAAATGACCCTGGCGAAGGAGCATAACCATGGCTGACTTTACCAATGGCTTCTGGAATATCTACATCATCGTGCTGTCCCTGCTGGGCATCATCGGCTGCGGCGTGCTGCTGTACTCGCAGTCGAAAATCAAAGTGGTCGAGGGCGCCCCTGCCGACGGCACCACGGGCCACGTCTGGGACGAGGACTTGAAGGAACTCAATACGCCGATGCCGCGCTGGTGGATGTGGTTGTTCTACATCACCATCGTCTTCTCGCTGGCCTACCTGTTCCTGTATCCGGGCCTGGGCAACTATGCCGGCAGCCTGGGCTGGAAATCGACGGGCCAGTACGAGGAAGAGCTGAAGAAGGCGGAAGCCGACTACGGTCCCCTGTTCAACAAGTACCTGAGCCAGGACTTGAAGACGGTGGCCGCCGATCCGCAGGCGCAAGCCATCGGCCAGCGCCTGTTCCTGACCTACTGCGCGCAATGCCACGGTTCGGATGCGCGCGGCAACAAGGGCTTCCCCAACCTGACGGACAAGGACTGGCTGTATGGCGGCGAACCCGACATCATCAAGACCACCATCATGCACGGCCGCAATGGGCAAATGCCACCGATGGGCGCTGCCCTGGGCTCCGAAAAGGATGTCGAGAACGTGGCCCATTATGTGCTGAGCCTGTCCGGCTCGACCTCGGATCCCGTCAAGTCCGTGCTGGGCAAGGCCAAGTTCGGCGCCTGCATGGCCTGTCATGGCGCCGATGCCAAGGGTAACCAGATGCTCGGCGCGCCAAACCTGACGGACAAGACCTGGCTGTACGGCGGCAGCGCCGACACCATCATGGAAACCGTACGCAAGGGACGCAGCAACACCATGCCGGCCTTCAGCGATTTCCTCGGCGAATCCAAGGTACACGTGCTGTCGGCGTATGTCTGGAGCCTGTCGAATCCGCAGGCACCCGCAAAGTAAAAATGGAACCTCAAGTCATCAAGATGTATGCGGCCCGCGAGCAAATCTACCCTCGCGAGGCCAAAGGACGCTACGCTACCTGGCGATGGGTATGCGTATGGCTTACCCAGCTCGCGTTCTACGGCTTGCCGTGGTTGACCTGGAATGGCAGGCAAGCCCTGCTGTTCGATTTGACCACGCGCAAGTTCTACATTTTCGGCGTCGTGCTGTGGCCCCAGGATTTCATCTATCTGGCGGCCCTGCTGATCATCTGTGCGTATTTGTTGTTCCTCGTCACGGCCATTGCCGGGCGGGTGTGGTGCGGGTTCTCTTGCCCGCAAACGGTATACACGGAAATTTTCCTGTGGGTCGAACGCCGCATCGAGGGCACGCGCAGCGCGCGCATGGCCCTCGACAAGCAGGGCCCCTCCGTGCGCAAGGCGTTCAAGAAGACGGCCAAGCACCTGGTATGGGGCGCCATCGCCCTGTGGACGGGCTTTACCTTTGTCGGCTACTTCACGCCGATCAAGGAACTGGCGCAGTCGGTGACCACGCTGAACTTCGGTCCCTGGGAATGGTTCTGGGTATTGTTCTACAGTCTGGCAACCTACGGCAACGCGGGCTGGCTGCGCGAGCAGGTGTGCAAATACATGTGCCCCTACGCGCGCTTCCAGAGCGCCATGTTCGACCAGGACACCCTGATCATCACCTACGATGCCAAGCGCGGCGAACCACGTGGCGCCATGAGCAAGAAGGCCGGCAACAACGACAAGCTGGGCGATTGCATCGACTGTACCCTGTGCGTGCAGGTGTGTCCGACCGGCATCGATATCCGTAACGGCCTGCAGTATGAATGCATCGGTTGCGCCGCTTGCGTCGATGCCTGCAACAGCGTGATGGACAAGGTCGACCGGCCACGGGGACTGGTACGCTACAGTACCGACCATGCGATGGAAAACAACTTCAATTCGAAGCAGATACGCCAGCGCGCCATGCGCCCGCGCGTCTTGATCTACACTTCCATCCTGGCCCTGATCATCATCGCCGTGTGTACTTCGCTGGCCCTGCGCACGCCCCTGAAAATGGACGTGATCCGCGACCGCGGTTCCATGGGACGCGAAGTGGAAGACGGCATGATCGAAAACGTCTACCGCCTGCAGATCATGAACACATCGGAGCAAAGCCAGCATTTCAAAATCAGCGCTTCCGGCTTGCCGGGCCTGACCTTGCTGACGCGCGAAGAAGTGACCTTGCAGCCGACGGAAACGCTGGGTTGGCCGATCCGCCTGCGCGTGCCGCACGGCGTGGGAGAGAAGGGCTCGAACAAGATTGCGATCGAATTGCAATCGCTGGACGACCCATCGCTGCATGTGCGTGAAAGCGCGGTATTCATCGTGCCGCGGTAATAGCAGGAAGGCCAGTCCCCGCATGGGGATTGGCCGTTTACACAGGAGAAATACCATGTCCGACAGTCTGAAACTGCAAGCACCCGTTGCACCGTGGTACAAGCATCGCTGGCCATGGCTGCTGATGATCGGCCCCGGCCTGTCCGTGGTCGTCGGCAGCTTCATGGGCTATATCGCGTTTACGCAGCCCGATGCGCTGGTGGTGGGCGATTATTACAAGCAGGGCAAGGCGATCAACCAGGATTTGAAGCGCGACACGATCGCCAGCGACCTGGCGATGGATACGCGCCTGTCGTATGACGTGGCGCAAGCGCGCCTGACCGGTTCCGTGCACAGCTTCGGCAAGGCCTATCAGGCGCCTTTGCAGCTGCACCTAGCGCATGCGACCCTGCCGGAAAAGGATATCAAGGTGCTGGTACAGCCCGATGCGGCCGGCAATTTTTCCGTGGCGCTGCCGATGCTCGAGCGCAGCCGCTGGCAAGTGCTGGTGGAAAACGACAAACGCGAGTGGCGCCTGTCCGGCATCTGGACCTGGCCGCTGCAGCGCAGCATCGCGCTGCATGCGGACGAGGAACTGTAAGTCTTATTTGCAGACGTCCGTGCCGGCCGTAATCGCCTTCAGTTTCGCCGGCTGCAGGATTTCAATTTCCCGGTTGGAGACACGCAGCCAGCCTTCCTTCTTGAACTTCGACAGCAGGCGGCTGACGCTCTCGATGGTCAGGCCCAGGTAGTTGCCGATTTCCTCGCGCGACATGCGCAGCTGGAAATTGCTGCCCGAATAGCCGCGCGCTTCATAGCGCGACGCCAGGTTGACGATGAAGGCGGCAAAGCGCTGCGTCGCCTGCATATTGCCCAGCAACAGCATGACGCTTTGCTCGCGCGTGATTTCCTGGCTCATCATGCGGTGGAAATGGCGCAGCAGGGTCGGCATATTGCCCAGCAATTGTTCCAGGCTGGAAAACGGGATTTCACACACTTCGCTGTCTTCCAGCGCCACCGCATTACAGTGGTGGCGGTCGGCGCTGATGGCGTCCATGCCCAGCAGTTCGCCCGCCATCTGGAAGCCCGTCACCTGCTCTTCGCCGCCCGGATTGATCTGGTACGTCTTGAAATGCCCCAGGCGGATCGCATACAGGTTCTGGAACGAGTCGCCGATGCGGAACAGCGAGGCGCCGCGCACAATCTTGCGGCGGCGGCCTATGATCTGGTCCAGCCTGTCCATGTCGCCCACATCGAGGCCCATCGGCAGGCACAATTGATGCATGCTGCAGGTCGAGCATCGCGCACGCAACGCCTCCACGTTCACGGTGGGCAAGGTTGGAGTGAGTAGCGCTTCAGTCATGTCGGTACCTTTTAGAAAATGCAACAACAAGTTTACTGCATACAGCCGCATACAGGGTTGCCGTATACCAATTTCACCGTAAATTCGGCGAATAAACGACGTCCAGCCTTTAATTATATGGCAACATCGTCAAAAGCCCGTACGGGGCGGGCAATTTGCGCGGCGGCGCTTGCCAAGCTGGGGCATTGATAGGAAAATTCCTGACAGCATTATCTGCCGCCTGTGCCGCCCGGTACTGAAAAGGAAATCATGAAGCCTCTCGGCATTAAAGCAAAAGTCGCGCTGGCCACCAGCCTGACCTCGATCGCCATGATCGCGCTGGTCACCATGATCCAGGTGCAGCACATGCGCGACGACTTCACCCGAGTACTGCTGAGCCAGCAATCGTCCCTGATCACCCGCACCGCTGCCGAGCTCGACGACAAGCTGGGCATGCTGCTGCAGATCGTCACCCTGACGGCCCGACAGCAGCCGCCGGAATTGATCGCCCGGCCCGCCCAATTGCGCGAATACTATTCGCGCCGCTCGATGCTGGTGCTGTTCGATGACGTGCTGGTGCTCGACGCGCATGGCGCCGTCGTGGCCGACATGCCGGAGGTAGCGGGGCGTGCCGGCATCAACGTCGCCGAGCGCGAGTATTTCCAGACCGTCCTGCGCACGCGCCAGCCCATGATCACCGAACCGATGCTGGGCAAGTCGAGCGGCATGCCCATCGTGCAGATGGTGGCGCCCGTGCTGGCCGCCGATGGCCAGGTGGCCGGCGTGGTGATCGGCGTGCTGCGCCTGTACAAGGACAACCTGCTGGGCCGCCTGCGCTCGGAAAAGATCGGCAAGAACGGCTATTACTTCATTCTCACGCGCGGCGCCGTGCCGCGCTACGTGCTGCACCCCGATACCAGCCGCTTGCTGCAACCGCGCAAGCCGAACGCCAACCTGACGACGACCCAGCTGCTGAAGGAAGATGGCGAAGGCAGCATGGTCAGCACCAACAGCCGCGGCATCACGGCCGTCAACAGCTTCAAGCGCCTGAAATCCGTGAACTGGCTGCTGGCCGCCTCGCTCCCCGTCGAGGATGCCTTCGAACCGTTCGATGGCGTGCTGTACCGATTGGTGCTGTGGAGCATCCTCGCCTCGCTGCTGGCCGCCTTCGTGCTGGGCTGGGTCACCGTGCGCCTGCTGTCGCCGCTGGTGCGCCTGCGCGACACCCTGCAAGCCCTGCGCACCAGCGGCAGCCGCTTCACGCCCGTGCCGGTGCAGCAGCGCGACGAGATCGGCGAACTGACGGAAGCGTTCAACGGCCTGATGAGCGAACGCGACCGCCTGCAGCAGGAACTCGAATCGCGCGCGGCGGAGCTGGAACAGGAACGCGACCGGGCCGAGGCGGCCAACCGCGCGAAGAGCGATTTCGTGGCCAACATGAGCCATGAAATCCGCACGCCCCTCAATGCCGTGCTGGGCATGGTGTATTTGCTGGGCAATACCAGGCTCGACACGGAACAGCGCAAGTATCTGACCATGGTCAGAGTGGCGGGCCAGTCGCTGCTGGGCATCCTCAATGACGTGCTCGACTATTCGAAGATCGAGGCGCGGCGCATGGAGTTGTCGCCCGTCGAATTCGACCTCGACGAAGTCATGAATACCCTGGCCACGACGATGACGATGAATGCGGGCGAAAAGGAGCTGGAACTGGCCATCGCCGTCGAGCCCGACGTGCCGCGGCGCCTCGTGGGCGACGCCCAGCGCCTGCAGCAAATCCTCGTCAACCTGGCCGGCAACGCCATCAAGTTCACGGAAAGCGGCGAAGTGGTGGTGGCCGTCAGCCTGGCCGAGAGCGAGAGCGGCCGCGCCTGGCTGCGCTTCGAAGTGCGCGACACGGGCATCGGCATGACGGAACTGCAGCAACAGCAGCTGTTTGCCGCGTTTTCCCAGGGCGACCAGAGCATCACGCGGCGCTTCGGCGGCACGGGCCTGGGCCTGGCCATCAGCAAGCAGCTGATCCACATGATGGGCGGCGACATCGCCGTCGCCAGCAGCGAAGGCAAGGGCAGCCGCTTCTGGTTCAGCGTGCCCTTCGAAATGCTGGCGCAGCCGGCCGAAACGCGGCGCACGCCGGCGCTGGGCCAGCTGCGCCTGCTGGTGGCCGACGACAACCGCACCACGCGCGAACTGATCGTCAAGCTGATCGAGGCATGGGGCTGGCTGGCCGACGAAGTGGACTCCGGCTTTGCCGCCATCGAGCTGTACCGCGAACGCCTGGCGCAGCAGCAACCGTACGACGTGGTGCTGGCCGACTGGCACATGCCCGTCATGGATGGCCTGGCCACGGCCAAGGCCATCCGCCAGGCGGCCAGCGGCCAGCGCCAGCCCATCGTGGTGATGGTCAACGCCTTCGCCCGCAACCACCTGGAAGAAATCTCCAGCGCGGCCGAGGCCGACGTCGTGCTGATGAAGCCGATCACGGGCTCGAGCCTGTTCGACGCCCTGCACCAGGCGCTGATCGCCAAGGACGACGGCGGCGAGCAACGCATGCTGCACCAGCCGCTGGGCACGGAACTGGCCGGCGTGCACTTCCTGCTGGTGGAAGACAACCACCTGAACCAGGCCGTGGCGCGCGGCATCCTCGAACACATGGGTGCCACCCTGGACGTGGTGGGCGACGGCTTGCAAGCCGTGGAACGGCTGCGCACGGAAGCGCTGCGCTACGACATCGTGCTGATGGACATGCAGATGCCCGTCATGGACGGTTTCAGCGCCACCCACATCATCCGCACGGAACTGCGCTTGCACCTGCCCGTGATCGCCATGACGGCGGGCGTGCTGGCGTCCGAGCGCGAGCGCTGCATGACGGCCGGCATCAGCGATTTCATCGCCAAGCCCGTGGTGGTGGAAGAAATGATGGAAGTCATCCTGCGCCACCTGCCCAAGCGCCCGCAAGTGCAGACGGCCGAGCCCGCACACGTCGCCGATGAGGAAGTGTTTTCCATGGCGCCGCTGATGCGCGTGATGGGACGCGATGCGAAGGGGCGCGGCGTGCTGCGGCGCATGGTGGAAGACGCGCTGAACAAGGGCATGACGCCCGTGCACGAGGCCGAAACGGCGTTGCAGGCGGGCCGCCACAGCGACGTGGCACGCATCCTGCACAGCGTGCGCGGCTCCGTCGGCACCCTGGGCACGAAACGCCTGATCCGCGCCGCGTTCGCCACCGAGGAAGCCATCGATGCGGGCCGCCTGGACGAGGTGCCGGCGCTGCTGGCGCACACGGCGCAGGAACTGGAACAGGCGCTGGCGGCGGCGGCGGATTGGTTGTCGCGCCTGCAGGATTAAATCAGGCGGGCACGCCCAGAATCACGCTGGACGCCTTGAAGATGGCCGTCACGTTGCTGCCAAGCTCGATGCCCAGGTCGGTGCTGCTCTGGTTGGTGATGATGGCGGCAATCGTGCCGCCGCGCGGCAAGTCCAGCACCACTTCCGTATTGACGGCGCCCGTCTGCACGCGCGTCACGACCCCGGCCAGCTGGTTGCGCGCGGAAAAGCGCGCGCCCTGGCTGTCCGTCACGAGGATGATGGACGACGCCTTGATCAGCGCAAACGCTTCCGCACCCGGCACCAGGCCCAGGCTCGCGCTGCTGCCCTGCGTGACGATGGCCACGATGTGCTGGCCACCGGGCAATTCCAGGGTGACTTCATCGTTGACGGCGCCCTGTTTCAGTTCGGTCACCTTGCCCAGGAATTGATTGCGTGCCGTGGTTTTCATGGCCATTCTCCGTATGAGTAAAAGATCGTCGGCGATGCCTTCCGCCTGGCTGCCCAGCTGGCGCAGGTAGCGGGCATGCTCGCGCTCGATGATACGGAAATTGTCGACCAGCTGGCGCCCCCTTGGCGTCAGCCGCGTGCCGCCGCCGCCCTTGCCGCCCGTCAAGCGCTCGACCAGCGGTTCGCCGGCCAGGTTGTTCATGGCGTCGATGGCGTCCCAGGCCGCCTTGTAGCTCATCTTCACAAGCTTGGCCGCCTGCGTGATGGAGCCGCACTCGGCGATGGCGCCCAGCAATTCCACCCGGCCGGCGCCGCCCAGGTTTTCTCCGCCCACCGTCATCCATACCGAGCCTTGCAGGCCGATTTCCGCTGCCGCTGATTTATCCAATGCGTTCACCCAATGTCTCTTCCATGCTGTCAATTTGTCCGTCACGCAAGTAAAGCACATGTTCACCCAGAATGCGCGCATCTTCCGGATCATGTGTGATCAGGATCATGGGCACGTCCAGGCGCTGCTGCCACTGGCTCAACTCCAGGCGCATTTTGACACGCAGGGCCGGATCGAGGGCGGCAAACGGCTCGTCGAGCAGCAGCGCGGCCGGTTCGGCCACGAGTGCCCTCGCCAGCGCCACCCTTTGGCGCTGGCCACCGGACAACTCGTCGGGAAACTGGTGCGCCAGTTCCTGCAGGTGGAAGGCGTCGAGCCAATGCTCGACCTTCTGCAATTTTTCGCGCGCGCGCGGATTGAACCAGCCGCGGCGCAGGCCAAAGCCCACGTTCTGGCGCACCGTCAGGTGCGGGAACAGCGCGTAATCCTGGAACAGATAGGCGACATTGCGCTGCTGCGGCGGCAAATTGATGCCGGCGGCGGAATCGAACAGGGTGCGCCCGTTCAGGCGGATATGGCCCGCCTCAGGCGTGAAGAGGCCGGCAATGGCTTTCAGGGTCATGCTCTTGCCGGCGCCGGACGGGCCATACATGGCGATGCGCTGGCTGCTGGAGGTGCATTGCACCTGCAGGTCGAAGCGGCGTTTGCCGGAGCGCAAGGTGGCGCGGAGGTCGAGGTCGAGTTGCATAGGCGTCATCATCTGCGTCATTTGTGCGCGATGCGTCCGGGCGCCAGGCGGCCCGCCGACAGCAGCACCACGATGCAGACCAGGGAGATAATCAGCACCAGCGTATTGGCCACCTCATCCTGGCCCGCCTGCACGGCTTCAAACACGGCCACCGACAGGGTCTGCGTCTTGCCGGGGATGCTGCCGGCCACCATCAGGGTGGCACCGAACTCGCCCAGCGCGCGCACGAAGCCCAGCAGCACGCCGGCGAGGATGCCGCGCCAGGCCAGCGGCAAGGTCACGCGGAAAAAGATCGCCATTTCCGAGATGCCCAGCACGCGGGCCGCCTGCTCCAGCTGGCCGTCGACCGCTTCGAAGGCGGCGCGCGCGGGCTTGAAGACGAGGGGAAAGGCGACCACCGTGGAGGCGATCACGGCGCCCTGCCACGTAAAGATGAGGTTGATGCCGAAGTTATCCTGCAGCCAGATGCCCATCGTGCCGCGCCGGCCCAGCAGCACCAGCAGGTAATAGCCGAGCACGGTGGGCGGCATCACCATCGGCAGGGTCATGAGGGCGTCGAGCAGCTCGCGCCCGGGAAAACGCGTGCGCGCCAGCACATAGCCCGTACCGATGCCGAGCAGCAAATTGAGCGCCGTGGCCCACGCCGCCACCTTGAGCGACAGGGCCAGCGCGGTCCAGGCGATATCCATGCGCGTCCGTTTACCTTATGGCTTCTTGAAACCGTACTTGGCGAGGATGGCTTGCGCCGGCGCCGTCTGCAGGTAGCTGACGAAGCGCTTCGCTTCAGCCTGGTTGGCGCTGTCCTTGATGGTGGCGATCGGGTACAGCACGGGCGCGTCCAATGGCACGTCCAGCACCACGTTCACCTTGTCTTTCATGATGGCCGCGTCGGTGGCATAGACAAAGCCCGCATCGACTTCGCCGCGCGCCACGTAGTCGAGCGACTGGCGCACGTTCTGCGTGCCGATGGCCTTGGGCTGCACGGCGTCCCACAGCTTCGCCTTCTTCAGCGCGCCTTCGGAGTAACGGCCGACGGGCACGCTGGCCGGATTGGCGATGGCCACGCGGGTCACGCTCTTGTGCGTCAGGTCGCTCAAGTTCTTGATGCCCAGCTTGCTATCGTGCGGCACGATCAGCACCAGGCTGTTGCCGACGAAATCCATGCGGTCGGCCGGCAGGACGAAGCCCTGCTTTTGCGCCGCATCCATGGTTTCCTGGTCCGCCGAGGCAAACACGTCCACGGGCGCGCCCTTGACGATCTGTTGCAGCAGCACGCCCGAGGCGGCGAAGTTCAGGGACACCTTGCTGCCCGGATACTGCGCCTCGTAGCTCTGCGCCGCATCCTTGAACGCATTCGTCAGGCTGGCCGCGGCCGACACCACCACTTCACCGGCAAGGGCGGAGGTGGCGGCGGTGGCCAGCAGGGCGGTGCCAAGCAGGCGGGCGAGGGAGGTGAGGCGCATGATCGTATCCTTGTAAAGTGAACGGTGAACAAGGAGCGTAATATACACTTATATATAGCGTTCTGCCATTGCATGGGTCAAGGCAATGCCAATGACATTGACAGGCGGGAATGGGCGGACTATTTTTAACAAGAGACAACTATCCACTACTTTCCAGGGGTAAACGATGGGATACGCAGCGCTACTGCTTGGCCCCCTGATGCTCCTGGCGGTCATTCTTCTGGCATTGCTCATCGAGAGGCGGCATCCCCTGCAGCAACAGCCTTCGGGGGCGTCGCGCTTCAATCTTGCGTATATGCTCATCTATGCCGCCAGCGGCGCCATGCTGGCCCCGCTCACGGCCATCGTCACGGTACAGCTTGTCAATGCGGCTGGCGGCGGGCTCATCAATCTAGCCTCTTCAGGCTGGATGCTGGCGCCGGCCTTCCTCGCGTATGCCCTGACCATGGATTTTCTGGAATACGTCTTTCATCGCGTGCAACACCGCGTACCTGCCATGTGGGCCATGCATTCCTTCCATCACAGCGATACGGCCATGAATGCCAGCACAACGACGCGGCACTATTGGGCCGAAGCGGGCATCAAGGCACTCAGTATCTATCTGCTGGCGGGGATCTTATTCAAGACCAATATGGTGATTCTGGGAATGTACGGGATACTGAGCTTGTATCATGTTTTCCCGCACATGAATGTCCGGGTCGGCTTTGGCCGTTACTGGATGCTGTGCAATTCACCGCAGTACCATCGCGTTCATCACTCGGTGCAAGCCGAGCATTTCAACTGCAATTTCGCGGGGCTGTTCCCCGTCTTCGACTGGCTGTTCGGCACCCACCATATTCCCCGCGCGGGAGAATATCCCCCGACGGGCCTGGACACGGGCAAGGCGCCGGGCACCTTGCTCGATGCGCTGACGTGGCCAGTGCGCAGCAAGGCCCCGTCCATCCCCTAGACGCGCACCGCCGCCGCCTCGTCGCGCCGCGCATACTTTTGCGCGATCACGGCGCAAATCATCAGCTGAATCTGGTGGAACAGCATCAGCGGCAAGATCACCATGCCCAGCGAACGCGTGGAAAACAGCACCTTGGCCATGGGCACGCCGCTGGCCAGGCTTTTCTTCGAGGCGCAAAAGACGATGGCGATTTCATCTTCCTTGTTGAAACCCAGGCGGCGGCTGACAAAGGTCGAAATACCCAGCACCAGCGCCAGCAGCAGCAGGCTGATCAGGCCCAGGGCCACCAGCGTTTCCACCGAAATCGTATACCACAGGCCTTCGCTGACGGCTTCGCTGAAGGCCGTATAGACCACCAGCAAGATCGAACCCTGGTCGACGTACTTCAGGGTGGCCTTGTGGCGGTCGACCCAGCGGCCGATCCAGCGGCGCAGGAACTGGCCGGCCAGGAAGGGCAGCAGCAGTTGCAGGACGATGGACAGCACGGCGTCCACCGACGACTTGCTTTCCGCGCCCTTGGCCACCAGCAAGCCCACCAGGATGGGGGCGAGGAAAATGCCGATGAAGTTCGAGGCCGAAGCGCTGCAGATGGCGGCCGGCACGTTGCCGCGCGCCATGGCGGTCATGGCAATGGAAGACTGCACGGTGGACGGCAAGGCGCACAGGAACAAGATGCCCATGTACAGGTCAGGCGTCAGGAAGGTCAGCGCCAGCGGGCGCAATGCCAGGCCCAGCAGAGGAAACAGGACAAAGGTGCTGGCCAGCACCAGCAAGTGCAGGCGCCAGTGCATGGCGCCTGCCACCACGGCTTCGCGCGACAGCTTGGCGCCGTGCAGGAAGAACAGGGCGCCGATGGCGACGGTGGTGATATTGCCGAAGACCACGGCCGTCTGGCCCGTGCAGGGCAGAAACGTGGCCAGCGCCACGGTGACGAGCAGGGCGATGGTGAAGTTATCGGGTTTCAGATTGCGCAACAGGGCAGCGGGAGAAAAAGAAGACATGCGGTAGCCTGGTAACGGCGCAGCCTTGCAACAGAATGCTGTGCCGGAGATGACAAACAGCGCCGGGAGCGGCGCCAGTGCTGGCTATTCTACTTGTATTTCCCGGCTCCTTGCCTGGCGGCATCGGCATGGCTGGCCGGGTCAAACCGTGCGGACAAAAAAATGCCCTGTCCGCAGACAGGGCAACCCGGAGTAAAGTACAGCGCGAGGGCTTAGCCGGCGGCTTTGACTTTCAGCTCGTTCTTGATTTCTTTCACGCCGCTCACGGAAGCGACGATCTGCACGACGCGGTCACCCGCTTCGGCGCTCGGCACGTCGCCCGACAGGACGACCACACCTTGCTGGGTTGCTACCTTGACGGGCAGGGCAGCGGCTTGCGCATCGGCGCTCAGGGCGGCCTTGGCCGAGGAAGTGATGGTTTCATCAGGGACGGCAGCGGCGGCGTTGGCGGCCACGACGGTGTCAGCAGGAGCTTGTGCTTTTGGTGCGGAGTCAGCGGCATGCGAAGCGGTGATCGAGGCGCCCGACAGTACGATAGCGGCAACCAGGGTATTGAACAGTTTCGATGTTTGCATGGTAGTTCCTCTCAATGAAGTTAAAAGCTTCTTACTTGGATAAAGCAACACTTTGAAGCGTCACATCTACCCATACAGCAAGCACCGTGCCAGCTTTTAATTTCCATTCAAAATCAAGGACTTAGCTTTAGACTCGATTTTTCCTGCCCGTTTCGCGGCGTTCCGGGCCGAAAATCCGGGCTTTTTGTCGCCTGACAGCGACAGCCTGTGGCAACAATATCAATGTTTTACAATAAGTCGTTGATTATTAATACTTTATTTTTGTCGCTATTCAGCGACAGGGTCGCCTTCGCCGCGGAACAGGGCCGGCGTCAGCTCGTATTTCTGCAATAAACGGTAGAACTCCGTGCGGTTGCGGTCGGCCAGGCGGGCCGCGTCAGCCACGTTGCCGTCCGTCAGGCGCAACAGCTGGATCAGGTAGTCGCGCTCGAAGCGCTGCTTCGCTTCGTTGTAGCTGAGCGCTTCCAGCGACGGCACGCGCAAGGCCCGCTGCACCAGGGACAAGGGCACCAGCGGCGCCGTGGCCAGCGCGCACACTTGCTCGACGACATTGACCAGCTGGCGCACATTGCCGGGCCAAGGCGCCGCCACCAGGGCAGTCAAGGCGTCGGGCGCGAAGCCGTTCAGGGGTTTCTCATACTTGGCCGCCAGCTTCTGCAGGAAATGATTCGCCAGCAAGGCGATGTCTTCGCGGCGCTCGGCCAGCGGCGGCAGGGTCAAGGTCACGACATTGAGCCGGTAATACAAGTCTTCGCGGAATTGCCCCTCGGCCATCGCCACGTCCAGGTCGCGGTGCGTGGCGGACAACAGCCGCACGTCCACCGGACGCGTCTGGTCGGCGCCCACGGGGCGCACGGCCCGCTCCTGCAGCACGCGCAGCAATTTCACCTGCAGCGGCAGCGGCATGTCACCGATCTCGTCCAGGAACAGGGTGCCGCCATCGGCCGCCTGGAACAAGCCTTCGCGGTTGCCCACGGCGCCCGTAAACGAGCCTTTGACGTGACCGAACAGTTCCGATTCCAGCAGCTGCTCGGGAATGGCGCCGCAGTTGACGGCGATAAACGGCGCCTTGGCGCGGCGGCTGGCGTTGTGCAGCGCGCGTGCCAGCAATTCCTTGCCCGTGCCGCTGGGGCCGCGGATCAGGATGCTGGCGTCGGACCCGGCCACCAGCTTGGCTTCGGCCAGCAGCTCGGCCATCTGCGCGCTGCGGCTGATCAGCTCGGCACGCCAACTCTCGTCGCCGGACGCGGGCGTCGGCATGACGGTAGACAAGTTGATGGCATACGCCACTTTTTCCATCAGCAGCTTGCCGTCGAACGGTTTCGTCAGGTAGGCAAACGCGCCGCGCGCCGTCGCGTCGACGGCGTCGGGAATGGTGCCGTGGGCTGTCAGCAAAATGACGGGCAGGGCCGCATGCTGGCGGCGGATTTCATCGAACAGGGCCAGGCCGTCGCGGCCCGGCAATTGCACGTCGGTAATAACCAGGGCGGGCAATTCCACGGCCAGGCGCGCCAGCGCCGCTTCCGCACTGCCCACGGCCGTCACGCGATAGTTGCCCGCCTTCAAGCGGATGGTCAGCAGGCGCAACAGATCGGGATCGTCGTCGACCAGCAAGATGTGGGCGTGCTCGCTCATTTCGGCGCTCCCGCGGCGGGGCGCACGGACAGGCTGCGTTCGATGTTTTTCAGCGCTTCCAGCTTTTCATTGAGCTGGTCGATGCGGCGCTGGGCGTCGCGCAGCTGCGTGTTGAGCTTGTCGATGCTGTCTTCCTGGCGGCGCAGCTCCCCGTACTGGCTGCTGAGCATTTGCACCAGCGGCGCCAGCAGTTGCGCATCCTTGCCCGTGGCCGTCAGCAACGGCTCGAGCAGCGCCTGCGCGCGGGCCAGGTCGCCCGTGCCGCGCACCGTCGCTTGCAGCATGGCGCGGCGGATGGTGTTGGGCGGCGCGTGATCGGCCTTCGCCAGGTCCAGCTGCGCTTTGACCAGTTCCGACGGCGTCATCAGGCGCAAGGCGCTTTGATACGCCAGCAGTTCCGCCAGCTGGGGATCGGCTACCACCACCACGCGCGGCGGCGTCTGCACCAGCACGGGCGTCTGGGTGGGGGGCTTGGCGGCGCAAGCGCCCAATAGCAGCGCGCAGGCGGCCATGCCGGCCAGGGGAATTCTCGTCATCATAAGGGCAGTTCTATCCGAAAATGCGCGCCGGCGGGGCGCGGTAAAAGAGTGACGCTGCCATCGTGGGCGGCGATATATTCGCGCACGATGGACAGGCCGATGCCATTGCCGTTGCGCGCGCCGGCCGCCTGGCGCACGCCCTGGTAAAACGGCTCGAAGATGCGCGCGGCATCCTCGGGCGCCACGCCGGCGCCTTCGTCGGTGCAATCGATGCGCACGCGGCCACCTTCGCCAGACAGGGTGAAACGCACGGTGCCGCCTTCCGGGCTGAAACGCACGGCATTCGACAGCAGGTTCGCCAGGGCCGTGGCCAGCTTGTCGCGGTCGGCCTGCACGATCAGCGACGCGCCCTGCACCTCGACCGTCAAACGGCGCGCCAGCCATTGCAGGCGCTGCCCGGCCACCACATCTTGCAGCAAGACCAGCAAGTCCACCTTGCTGCGCGCCAAATGCTGGGCGTCAAAAGCGGCGGTATTGTAGCGCAGCAAGTCTTCGATCTGGGTTTGCAGGGACGCCGTGTTTTGCTGCAGGATGCCGGCGATTTCGCGCTGGCCGTCGCTGAGCTTGCCCGCCACCTCGTCTTCCAGCAAGGCCACGCCTTCGCGCAGGGCCGCCAGCGGGGTTTTCAGCTCATGCGAGATGTGGCGCAAAAAACGTTCCTTGTCGGCATCGAGATCGGCCAGGCGCTGGCGCAGCCAGTCGAGCTGCTGGCCCAGGCGGCGCGTGTCGGCCGGGCCGCCGACGACGATGGGCTGGTCATAGCGCTTGTCGCCCAGGCGCTCGATGGCCGTCTCGATGCGGCGCAGCGGGCGCGACAACAGAAAGCCGAAGCAGGTGGCCAGCACGGCCGCCAGCAGCACGGCGCCGCCCACCAGCACGCCCAGCAGGCGGCGCTGGCGTTCCAGCTCGGCCAGCAGGGCGTCGTTGCGGCTGCCGATTTCCGTCTTGCTTTCGCGCGCCAGGCTGTCATTGATCTGCGTCATGCGGGCAAATGCGCGGTACACGACGGCGTGGCCATCGCGCTTGCGGCGCTTACCCGCTTGCAAGACTTCCCACGCCGCTTGCGCCTGCACCGTCCATTCGTCGGCCAGTTGCGGGGCGAACTCGGGCGTGGCCCGGTTCAGCACTTGCAGCGCCGCCGTCGCTTCGTCGCGGGCCGCCGCGTAGCGCTCGCGGAAGACGGGATCGTCGAGCACGAGGAATTGCCGTGCGCTGCGCTCCATGGCCAGCGTGCGCTCGGACAGGCGCTGCGACTGTTCCGTCAAGGCAATCGCCTGCGCCGCCGTCTCGCGCCCCAGCCGCGCCAGGTGTTCCAGGGTCAGCAGGGCTTGCACGGAGGTGGCCGTCAAAATGCCCGTCGTCAAAATGAAGGCGGCAAATAGCAGTTGGCGAAATGAAAGTCGGGACAAGGTGGGCGCCTTCGGTTCAGTCTGGAGTGCAAAAGGCGCATGGTACGCTAAGCGTTCATCGCGGGGCGCCACCTGTCAAAAAATAGCCTATCTGACAATGTTATTGCTTTTGCGATCGGCAAGCAAGCCACGGCGGCGGCGCGCAGATACTCCTAGTACAATAGGGAAAAACTCCATACAGGCATCAAAGTGGCCCCGGCCCTGGCATTACGCCACTTTGCCCCCACATGTGATGCAGCCCCACCGACACTCCGAATCACCTACCGCAGAGATCCCATACCGCATGAGCACATTTGAAAAAGTCAGCAGCAACTTCATTCCAGTCTTGCAGGCAACCATCGAGCAATATGTTGAGCCAGCAACGGGCATGCGCCATATCCACATGCATACCGAGCAGGCTGAGATGGTGTTCCTGGTGGCCTTTCCCACTGTGCCGGAAGTGAGCGACGGGCGCGCCCACATCCTCGAGCACCTGGCCTTGTGCGGCTCGGCCCGCTACCCGGTGCGCGACCCCTTCTTCTCGATGCTGCGCCGCTCGACGGCCACCTTCATGAATGCGATGACCTACCCGGACCGCACCGTGTACCCGTTCGCCAGCACCGACCGCAAGGATTTCTTCAACCTGCTTGACGTCTACCTGGACGCGGCTTTCTTCCCGAATCTCGATTACCTGAATTTCCGCCAGGAAGGCTGGCGCCACGCGTTCGAAGGCGACAAGCTGGTGTACCAGGGCATCGTCTTCAATGAAATGAAGGGCGCCTTCAACAGCCCCATGCGCGCACTCGACAGCGGCATCGCCAGCGCCTTGCTCAAGGGCACGACATATGAAGTGGAATCGGGCGGCGATCCGCTGGTGATCCCCGAACTGACGCATGCCATGCTGAAGGAATTCCACGCCAGCCACTATCACCCTTCGCAAGCCGTGATCATGACCGCCGGCAATATCGAAGCGTCGGCCGTGCAAGAGCAGGTGGCCGAACGCGTGCTGTCCAAGCTCAGCGGCTTCAGCCCGCGCCGCCTGCCGCAACTGGCGCCCGCGTGGACGGCGCCGCAGGAAAACGTGGTGAAAATTCCATCGCAGGAAGCGCGCGACGATGAATTCGGCCTGCAATTCGCCTGGCTGATGGGCGAGTCGAGCGATCCCATCGCCTACTACCACGCGCATTTGCTGTCGCACGGCTTGCTGGGCGAATCGTCGGCGCCCGTCATGCGCGCCATGGAATCGGCCGGCTATGGCCGCCCGTCGGACATGAACGGCCGCGACGCGGGCATCCGCCAGATGGTGTTCCACATCGGCATGGAAGGCTTGACGCAGGAACAGATCGCCGATGCGCACCAGCGCATCTGGACGGCCCTGGAAGAGACGGCGCAAGAGGGCATTCCCGCCGCCGTGCTGCACGCGGCCTTGCGCGATATCAAATACAGCCAGCGCGAAATCAGCAGCGGCCGCATGCCTTACGGCCTGGGCCGCCTGCTGCACGCCTTGCCGCTGGCCATGTATGACGGCAACGTCATGGATGCCTTCGACAATGCGGACATCCTGGAAACCCTGGAACAGCAGATCGAAGACCCGGAATTCTTCAAGCAGCTGGTGCGCGAGCTGATCGCCAATCCAACCCGTCTGACCACGCACGTGGTGCCCGACAGCGCCTACTTCACGGACCGCGCCGCGCAGGAAGACGCCACGCTGGCGGCCCTGCAAGCGAAGCTGACGGACGCCGAGCGCGAGCACATCATCGCCGAGTCCGCCGCGCTGGAAGCGCATCAGCAACTGCCGTCGAATTCGGAAGTCTTGCCGCGCATCCGCCCCGGCGACGTCAGCGCGCTGCCGCGTCCGGCACTGCCGATTCCTGCCGCCGTCGACGGCGCCGTGGCGTTCAGCATTGCCTCGAATGGCATCAGCTATGCCAACGTGCTGTACGACGTGTCGGGCTTGCCGGAAGCGTCGTGGCCCTGGATGCGTCTGTACACGGACCTGGCGCCGGAACTGGGCGTGGGCGACATGTCGTTCGACGACGCCAGCGCCTGGCGCCAGAGCATGGTGCCATCGTTCCACATCGGCCTGGAAGCCATTCCCCGCCCGCAACAGGCGATGCGCGTGGAATTGTCGTTCTCGGCCAGCGGCTTGCGCGAAGAACACGCGGCGATCGCCGCCGTGCTGTCGGCCTGGATCGCCAAGCCCCGCTTCGATGAAGAAGAGCGCCTGGCTTTCCTGATCGAAAGCCTGGTGCAAGACAAATTGAGCAGCCTGTCCGAATCGGGCAACCGCTACGCCATGCTGGCCGCGGCGGCACCGCTGTCGCCCACGCGCCGCTTCGACGACATCGTCGGCGGCCCGGCGGCCTTGCCGTTCTACCGCCGTTTGCAGCAGCTGAGCAAGACCTCCGAAGGCTTGCAGGAAATCGCGCGCGAGCTCGACACCCTGCACGCGCACATCATCGCCCAGCAGCCGACCGTGCTGTGCGCCGGCCTGGAGCAGGATGGCATCACCCTGGCCCGCTTGCTGGAATTGCCGGCAGCCAACACGGATGCCGCCGTAGCGACGGAAACGCCAGCGCCGGCAGCCTTGCCGCTGGCCAACACGGCCCTGCATGCGACGAGCCAGATCAACCATTGCTTCGTGTCCTGGGCCGTGCCTGGCGTACACAATCCGGACGCGTCTGCCCTGGCCGTCGCCGCCGAACTGATGACCAACCAGGTGCTGCATACGGCCCTGCGCGAAAAAGGCGGCGCGTATGGCGGCAGCGCCAGCTATGCGGCCGGCGCCGGCACGTTTACCCTCAGTTCCTACCGCGATCCGCGCCTGGCCGGCACGTACGCCGACTTCGGCACGACCCTGGATCAAATCCTCGACGGCGATTTCTCGCAGGAACAAGTGGAAGAGGCCATCATCTGCGTCATCAAGGGCCTCGACAAGCCCCATTCGCCGTACGCGGAAGCGCTGACGGCGTGGAACATGCAGCAGCGCGGCACGACGGAAGCCGTGCGCCAGCAATTCCGCACGGGCGTATTGACCTGCACCCTGAGCCAGATCAAGGAAGTCACGCGCACCTGGCTGAAAAACGGCCAGCAGAGCCGCGCCGCGTTTGCGGGCAACACGACGCAAGACCTGGCCGGCCTGGACGTGGTCGATCTGCTGGCGCTGGCCAGCTAAGGCGTGGGCTTAACAAGTGTTTTGACTTGGCTGTTGCAACGCCTGACAAAACCGTAGCGAGCGGCAGTGATTTGTGGCCGAGAAGCGCAACCGTACTCTAGTACGGTGAGCATCGCCGGCCGCAAAGCGCGACGCGCAGTAGGTTTGGTCAGGCGTTTCCAGGTACGGCGTTCGGCTCCATGAACATCAACTCCCATTGATGTCCATCCAGGTCCTGGAAACTGTGGCCATACATGAAGCCGAAATCCATCGGCTCCTTGTAGATGCTGCCGCCCGCCTGGACGGCCTTCGCCACCAGCGCATCGACTTCGCCGCGGCTCTCGGCCGACAGGCACACGAGCACTTCCGTCGCCACCTTGGTATCGCACAGCTGCTTGGGCGTAAATTGCTTGAATTTATCGTGCGTCAACAGCATCACGAAAATGTCGTCGGCGACGATCATGCACGTTGCCGTTTCATCGGTGAAATGGGCATTGAAACTGAAACCCAGCGCCGTGAAAAACGCCACGGAGCGTTCCAGCGACTGGACGGGCAGATTGACAAATATTTTGCGGGCCATCATGTCTCCTTCAGGTGAGATGAAAAATGCTGCCCGCCGATTCTACACCGGCTTTTTACGCGCCAGCGCGTCCCACGGTCTTCGGCACGTAGCCGAAATAGCGGCTGAACGCAGCGCTGAAATTGGACGGATGGCGATAACCGGTTTGCCAGCCCGCCTGCGCCACCTGGCAACCATTTTCCAGCAGTAACTTTGCCCGCTGCATGCGCAGCGCCAGCAAGGTGCGCTGCGGACTGTCGTTGTAGCGGTAGCGCCATCCCTGCTTGAGCTTGAACAAGCTCAGGCCCGCTTGCGCGCACAGGTAATCGAGCGTCAGGTCTTGCGCCATCTGCTCCTGCATCAGCGCATGGACGCGCTCCAGCTTGATCATCTCGGCCTCGGACCAGCGCGGGATGGAAGCGGGCGCGGGCGCCGGCCGCAGCGCCCGCAACTGTTCCGCCAGGACACTGAGCACGCCGATATGCACGGCCAGCGGATCCGTCGCGCGCAGCAGCGCCCGCGCCTGCAAAGCGGACGCCGCCGTGGTGGCCGCATGCGCCAGCTGGCGCGCGCCACCGTGGGGCAGCAGGGATGCCAGGCCTTCCGGCCAGTAGCGCGCCAGCGCGTCTTCATCGACCAGCACGCGCAATTGCGCCGCCCGCTGATTCGCCTCGAAACGGCGCTCGCCGCTGACGTGCTGAAACGCCGTCACCGTCGTATGGCCGGCCCGGAAACGCAATTGTTCGCCATCACGCGTCGTGTAGCCGGACACGCCTTCCAGGCCGATGGTGATCACCATGCCGCCCGCATCGTCATGCTTCGATTGCTCGACGAGCGCAAGGCGCGGACGGTAATCGGAATGCACGAGCAGCAAGCCCTGGTCGACCTGGCGCTGGTCCGCGCGGCACTCGCCCATCCCGGGGTCCAGCTGGCGCCGCGTCCAGCCTGCCGCTTCCCTGTCCTGTTCCCTCATCGCTCCCCCCTGTTTTCCCGCGCGCCGTCGCGCATACGAAATGCGCCGTGTCGCATACAAATGCAAATGATAATTATTCTCATTGTTGCATAAAATAGGTGCTCTTGCCCACCTCACCGAAAGGAAGCACCATGCCATTCACCACACAACACGCCTTGCAACCGTATTGGGACCTGGCCGTCGCGCCCGTCCAGGCCGATGGACTGGCCGCCGCCCTGGAACTGGGCATTTTCGAACTGCTGGCCACGCCGCACACGCCGGCGCAGCTGGCCGACGCCCTGTCGCTGCACGCGCCGCACACGGCGCTGCTGCTGGAATTACTCTGGAGCATGCAGGTGCTGGAACGCGATGCGGCCGATGCTGATGCGCGGCGCTACCGCTGCACGGCCGCCACCTTGCAGTATTTCTGCCGCGACTCCGAGGCCTTTTGCGGCGACGCCTGGCTGTACCGGCTGCATGCGCTGCGCCATTTCGCCACCCAGCTGAGTACGCTGGTGCGCGAGGGCGGCAAGGCCGCGCCCTACAGCACGGCAAGTGGCATCAACTGGGCCATTGCCGCGCAGCAGCAGATTGGCCAGGAACAACGCGCCGTCACCATGCGCGCAGCCCTGTCCGTGATGCAGCGCATCGCCCCGTTTGCAGACGGCCACACGCCGCTGCGCCTGCTCGACCTGGGCGGCGGACCGGGCTGGGTTGCCATTGCGCTGGCGCAAGCCCATGCGGGCTTGCACGGCGGCGTCTTCGACTGGCCGGAAACGGTGGCCGTGGCGGCCGCGAACATCGCCCATGCGCAACTGTCTGACCGCCTGGAGACTGTGGGCGGCGACCTGGCCAGCGACGATATCGGCAGCGGCTACGACCTCATCTGGTGCTCGTCCGTGCTGCACTTCGTGCCCGACATGGCGGCGGCCTTGCGCAAGATCCATGCGGCGTTGACACCCGGTGGCGTCTTCGTTTGCGTGCAGGCGGAAATCGCCCCGGCAGCCGGCGACGCGGCGCGCGTGCTGCCGTATTACTTGCCGATGCGCATGCTGGGCCGCACGGTAACCCAGCAGGGAGAATTGGCGCAGCTGCTGCGCGACACGGGCTGGCGGCAAGTGGAGCAATACAGCGCCAGCGATTTCCCCATGGCGCCCGTGCAGGTGCTGATTGCGCGCACTTGAATTTCAGGCGTTTTCAATCGCCCCATTCTGCAGCGATTCGATGATCAGGCCAGCCAGCCGCTCGACGGGCGGTCTGGGCACGCTGGAGGCGCGCAGCAATTCCAGCGACAGCGGGGGCAGGGCGGGCAAGCCCGCCGCCACGTGATCGAGCGCGCAGACGGAAGACGGCAAGCCCAGGCTGGTGCGCACCGTCACGCCCAGCCCGGCGGCGGCCGCCGCCCACAGTCCCGCCAGGCTGGGACTGGTAAACGCCGTGCGCCAGGCGATGCCGGCATGGTCCAGCGCTTGCGTGGCGCAGCGCTGGAACAGGCAGTCGCGGTCGAAGGTAATGAGCGGCAAGGGCTCGCCCGATTCGGGCTGCCAGGCCAGGCTGGATGAGGCGATCCAGCGCATTGCCGGCTCGGCAATATGCTGGCGCTGCGGCAGCGGATACTCGGCCACGTCGGCGATGCAGGCGCCGCCCCACAGCAGGGCCAGGTCCAGCTGGCCCATGGCCAGCCCTTGCATCAGGGCCGTGTTGCGCGCCACGTGCGCCTCGATGCGCACTTTCGGATGCGCGCGGGCAAAGCGTCCCAGCACGTCGGGCAGCAAGGCTTCACCGAAATCCTCCTGCAAACCGAGCCGTATCCAGCCTTCCAGTTCCGCGCCGCGCAAGGCGACGGCCGCCTCGTCGTTCAGTTCCAGCAAGCGGCGTGCATAGCCGAGCAAGACTTCGCCGGCCGGCGTCAGCGCCAGGCCCCGTCCATCCTTGCGGAACAGGGGCATGCCCGCCTGCTCCTCGAGTTTTTTCAGCTGCGCGCTGACGGCCGAGGTGGAGCGGCCCACCTTGTCGGCCGCGCGGGCAAAGCTGCCCAGTTCGATGCCAGCCACATAGCTGCGCAAGAAGGCGATGTCAAAATTCAGCAAGCTCATGGCGCAAATACAATCGTCCTGTTTTATGGGATGGTGACTGGTAAATTATCTGATATTCAGAACGATCGTACTGCGCAACACTGTCAGGGTCAACCACTTTCCCCTCCCTGCCATGACCACCAGCTGCCCAGCCGTTCCTGTTCCTGTCCCCGCCACCGCGCCCGCGCTGGGCGATGCCCACCGCTGGAAGGTGCTGGCCGTCGGCGTGGCGGCCAATGCCAGCTTTTCCGCCGCCGCCAACGGCATGCCCACGACGGCCATCTGGCTGCGCAGCGGCTATCACCTGAGCAATACGCAACTGGGGGTGGCGCTGGGCGCCATGGGCCTGGGCGTGGCCCTGACAGAATTGCCATGGGGCATGGCCACCGACCGCTGGGGCGACCGCCCCGTGCTGCTGACGGGCTTGCTGGGCACCATGCTGGCCCTATTGACCTTGCTGCTGTGGATCACACCCGCTGACGGCGCCGTGCCGCCGTTATGGGCGCTGGCGGCCGGGCTGGCGCTGGTCGGCGTGCTGGGCGGCAGCGTGAATGGCGCCAGCGGGCGCGCCGTGATGCGCTGGTTCGGCGCGGGCGAACGGGGTTTCGCCATGAGCATCCGCCAGACGGCCGTGCCGCTCGGCGGCGGCCTGGGCGCCCTCGTCCTGCCCAGCCTGGCGTCACGTTACGGCTTCATGCCCGTGTTTGGCGCCCTGGCCCTCGTATGCGGCCTGTCGGCGTTTTTTACGTGGCGATGGATGCATGAGCCCGATTTCTCTGCCGAGGCCGCCACGGGGCCGCAAAACGCGTCCACGGGCCTGATGGGGGTCAAGCCGCCTCCGCCGCTGCAAGGTCCACTCAAAAACCGCAAAGTCTGGCGCATGGTGGCCGCCATCGGCTTGCTGTGCGTGCCCCAGTTTGCCGTGCTCAGCTACGCCACCGTGTTTCTGCACGACCATGGCCGCCTGGGTCTGGCCGCCATCACGGCCGTGATGGTGGCCCTGCAGGCGGGCACCATGGTGATGCGCATCTGGAGCGGACGCCACACGGACCGCCACGCGAACCGGCCCGCCTATCTGCGCGGCTCGGCCCTGGTGGCGCTGGCGTCGTTCATTGTGCTGGGATGCATCGCCTGGCTGCAGGCGCCGGGCTGGCTGCTGATGGCCGCCGTGGTGGCCGCCGGCATCGCCGTGTCCGCCTGGCACGGCGTGGCCTACACGGAGCTGGCGACGGAAGCGGGCGACGCCAACGCGGGCACGGCCCTGGGCATGGCGAACACGGCCGTGTATGTAGGCCTGTTCCTCACGCCGATCGCCATCCCGCACTTGCTGGCGGCCAGCAACTGGCCCGTCGTGTGGTGGGCGGCGGGGCTGGTCGCGCTGATGACCTGGCCGCTGTTTCCGAAAGACTAGGGCAACGTCCTGATCCGATAAACGCAGCGCATGGCGTTCGCCAGCACATGCTGCTCGCGCACGATGGTCGCGCCCGGCCCCACCACTTCCTGGAACAGCTGCAATTCGGAACGGCAAAAACCCTGGCAAGTGCGCGCGGCGGCGCAGATGGGGCAGTGGTCTTCGATCAGCAGCCAGTCGTCGCCATCCGCTTCCACGCGCGCCATATAACCCTCTTCATCGCGCACGGCCGCCAGCTGCTGCAAGCGCGTGGGCAAGTCCGGCGCCGAGCACGCCAGCGCATACGCGCTGCGGCTTTCCTCTTCGCGCTGCGTGATCAGTTTATCCAGGCCCGCTTCGCCGAACAGCTGGCGCACGGAACCGATCAGCTTGATCGTCAGCTGCGCATGCGTGTCGGGAAAGCGCGCATTGCCTGCCTCCGTCAAGACCCAGTTCTGGCGCGGCCGCCCGGCGCCCGCCTGCGCTTCCTGGCGCCCCTCGATGAGGCCCGCCGCCACCAGCTTCTGCACTTGCTGGCGCGCCGCCTCGCCCGTCATGTCCAGGGTCTTGGCCAGGGTCGCCGTGGAGACGGGTCCCTTGGTCTTGATGAAATACAGGATGCGCTCCGTCGTTTGCGGCACCTCTTGATTATCCAAACGTTTACTTGTGTAATTCATTTCACTCAACTATCATGGGGCCAGTTAACCAACTAATTGCTTGCATAATAGGCCGGTAGCTCCCCGCTGTCGAGGAGTTTCCACGTCCGCATGCCGGCAAGGTACTCTTTTGACAGGATTTTCCCATGCAACTGTCTCACTCGATCTGGCTGTTTCACGCCATCCTCGCCACCGGCCTGGCCCTCTGGCTCACCCTGGCCGCCCTCAACAACCTGCACGCCTTCCACGGCGCCGTCTGGGCCATCGGCAACACCATGCGCATGGACCCGCTGCGCCAGGACCCGACCATCCAGACGCCGCTGCTGCGCCGCGCGCTCACGTCCCTGGTCTTGCACCGCCTGAGCCTGTTGACGGTGCTGGCGCTGCAACTGCTGGCCGCCATCGCCGCCTGGACGGGCGTGGCGCTGTTGCTCGGCGCTTCCCTGACGCAAGCGTTGCCCTGGCTGAACCTGGCCCTGTGCGCCATGGCCGCCTTCCTGCTGCTGATGCACCTGGGCGGCCTGTGGTTCGGTTACTGGATCGCCCAGGAAAGCTTGCAGACGACGCACCTGGTGCTGCTGCTGTGGACCCTGGGTTTGTTCTTCCTCTTCAACGCGCAGCGGACCTGACCAGCCTCCGCTGCGCCTCTTCTTCTTTCTCCCTTTCAATGCAGTAAAGGACTTCATCATGAATACGAAACTCGTCGGCGTTTCCGCGCTGGCCATCGCCCTGGCCGTCGCGGGCGCCGCGCTGTACCCGCGCGCCAACTCGCATGCGGCCGATGCCGCCGCCTACCCCGCCACGAAGGTGGCGCTGGTTCCCGTCGTGCTGGGCACGCAGGAGCGCTTTTTTGCGGGCGTGGGCGAACTGGAAGCGGCGCGCCAGGTGCAGGTGGCGGCCGAAACAGGCGGGCGCGTCACGCAGATCCGCTTCGAATCTGGCCAGAGCGTGGCCGCCGGCGCCGTGCTGGTACAGCTCAATGACGCCCAGGAACAGGCAATGCTGCTGCGCCAGCGCGCACAGCTGAAAAACGCGGAAAGCAGCCATGCCCGCACGGTGCAGATGGTCAGGGAAAAGGCCGCCACGCAGGAGCAGCTCGATGCGGCGCTGGCCGCGCGCGACGCGGCCCTGGGCGACGTGCGCCAGACGGAAGCGCTGATCGCGCAAAAGACCATCCGCGCGCCATTCGCCGGGCAGCTGGGCATCCGCAAGGTGCACGCGGGCCAGTACCTGGACGCGGCCGACACGGTGGCCAGCCTGATCGACACGAAGGCCTTGCTGGTGAACTTCGCCCTCGATGAGCAGAGCAGCGCGAATCTGGCGCCGGGACAGGCCGTGCAAGTGCTGGTGGACGCCTATCCGAATGAAATCTTCACGGCGAAGATCAACGCCATCGACCCGCTGGTCGCCCGCTCGCGCATGGTGCAGGTGCAGGCGGCATTGAGCAATCCCAGCGGTGCGCTGAAAGCGGGCATGTATGCGAACGTGCGCGTGGCCCGCGAGGCTGGCCAACAACTGACGGTGCCGGAAACGGCCGTGACCTACAGCGCGTATGGCGATACGGTGTTTGTGGCGCAGCAGGAAGGAAAACAGCCGCTCACCGTCAAGCGCGTGGGCGTCAAACTGGGCGAGCGGGCCGGGGGCCGCGTGGCCATTCTCGACGGCTTGCGCGAAGGGCAGCGCGTGGTCGCCTCGGGCCAGCTGAAACTGGCCGACGGCATGGCCGTGCAGGCCGTGGCCAATACCCTGGACGAGGCGAAACGCGCCGCGCCCAAGGCCGGTTCTTGAGGAAAGGCCAGCACCATGAAATTTACCGATTTATTCGTGCGCCGCCCCGTGCTGGCGCTGGTGATCAGCACCTTGATTCTGATGCTGGGCGTGATCGCCATCCTGCAGCTGCCGATCCGCCAATACCCGATGCTCGAATCGTCCACCATCACCGTCACGACCAACTATCCGGGCGCATCGGCGGAACTGATGCAGGGTTTCGTGACGCAACCCATCGCGCAAGCCGTATCGTCGGTGGAAGGCATCGATTACCTGACGTCGTCGTCGGTGCAGGGCAGCAGCACCGTCACCGTGCGCATGGAATTGAACCGCGATTCCACGCAAGCGTTGACGGAAGTCATGGCCAAGGTCAACCAGGTCCGCTATAAATTACCGGAAGGCGCTTTTGACCCCGTGATCGAGCGCGCGGCCGGCGATTCCTCGGCCGTGGCGTACGTCGGCTTTGCCAGCGAGAGCGTGTCCGCGCCCGCGCTGACGGATTACCTGGCGCGCGTGGTGCAGCCCATGTTCGCCACCATCGACGGCGTGGCGAAAGTCGACGTGTATGGCGGCCAGCAGTTGGCCATGCGCTTGTGGATCGACCCGGCCAAGCTGGCCGCGCGCGGCTTGACGGCAGCCGACGTGGCCGACGCCGTGCGGCGCAATAACTACCAGGCGGCGCCCGGCAAAGTGAAGGGACAATTCGTCGTCGCGAACATCAGCGTCAACACGGACCTGACCAGCGTGGCGGAGTTCCGCGACATGGTCATCCGCAAGGGCGGCGATGAAAAGGATAGCGCCGCCCTCGTGCGTTTGAAAGACGTGGGCACGGTGGAACTGGGCGCGGCCGCCACGGAGACGAGCGGCATCATGGACGGCGTGCCGGCCGTGTACCTGGGCCTGTCGCCCACGCCCGGCGGCAACCCGCTGGTGATCGTCGACGGCATCAAGAAGCTGCTGCCGGAAATCCAGAAAACCCTGCCGCCGGGCGTGAAAGTCGAGCTGGCGTTCGAGACGGCGCGCTTCATCCAGTCGTCCATCGACGAGGTGGCGCACACCCTGCTCGAAGCGCTGCTCATCGTCGTCATCGTCATCTACCTGTGCATGGGTTCCCTGCGCTCCGTGCTGATTCCCGTCGTGACGATCCCGCTGTCGATGCTGGGCGCGGCGGCGCTGATGCTGGCCTTCGGCTTCAGCATCAATTTACTGACCCTGCTGGCGATGGTGCTGGCCGTGGGCCTGGTGGTCGACGACGCCATCGTGGTGGTGGAAAACGTGCACCGGCATATCGAGGAAGGCAAGACGCCCGTGGCGGCCGCCCTGGTGGGCGCGCGCGAAGTGGCCGGCCCCGTCATCGCCATGACCATCACCCTGGCGGCCGTGTATGCGCCGATCGGCATGATGGGCGGATTGACGGGCGCGCTGTTCAAGGAATTCGCGCTGACTTTGGCCGGTGCCGTGGTGGTGTCGGGCGTGGTGGCGCTGACCTTATCTCCCGTGATGAGTTCCCTGCTGCTGCAGCCGAAACAATCGGAAGGACGCATGGCGCGCGCCGCCGAGCATTTCTTCGAAGGCCTCACCAGCCGCTATGCGCGCCTGCTGGACCGCTCGCTGCACCACCGCTGGCTGAGCGCCGGTTTCGCCGCGCTGGTGATGGTCAGTCTGCCGTTTTTGTACCTGCTGCCGCAGCGCGAACTGGCGCCGGCGGAAGACCAGGCCAGCGTCTTGACGGCGATCAAGGCGCCGCAGCATGCCAACCTCGATTACGTGGAACGCTTTTCGTACAAGCTCGATGAGATCTACAAAAATATCCCCGAAACGGACTCGCGCTGGATCATCAATGGCGGCGAAGGCCCGGCATCGAGCATCGGCGGCATCAACCTGACGCCGTGGGCCGAACGTTCGCGCAATGCGGCCGTCATCCAGGCCGAATTGCAGCACGCCGTGGGTGACGTGGAAGGCACCAGCATCTTCGCCTTCCAGCTGGCGCCCTTGCCGGGATCGAGCGGCGGCTTGCCCGTGCAAATGGTGCTGCGCAGCGCGCAGGATTACGCCACCCTGTTCCGCACGATGGAAGACGTCAAGCAGCGCGCGCGCGACAGCGGCCTGTTTGCCGTCGTCGACAGCGACCTCGATTACAACAACCCCGTCGTCAAGGTGCGCGTGGACCGCTCCAAGGCGAACAGCCTGGGCATCCGCATGCAGGACATCGGCGAATCGCTGGCCGTGCTGGTGGGCGAGAACTACCTGAACCGCTTCGGCATGGATGGCCGCGCCTACGACGTCATCGCGCAAAGCCCGCGCGAACAACGCTTGACGGCGCAAGCCCTGACGCAGCAGTACGTGCGCGCCGACGATGGCAGCCTGCTGCCCCTGTCCGCCGTCGTCTCGGTGACGGAACAGATCGAGCCGAACATGCTGACCCAATTCAACCAGCAAAATGCGGCCACCTTCCAGGGCGTGCCGGCGCCGGGCGTGACCCTGGGCGACGCCGTCGCCTTCCTCGACGGCGTGGCGAAAACCCTGCCGCCGGGTTTCAGCTACGACTGGCAATCGGACGCGCGCCAATTCGCCACGGAAGGCAATGCGCTGCTGCTGGCCTTCCTGGCGGCCGTCGTCGTGATTTACCTGGTGCTGGCGGCGCAGTATGAAAGCCTGACGGACCCTTTGATCATCCTGATCACGGTGCCGCTGTCGATTTGCGGCGCGCTGATCCCGCTGGCGCTGGGCTACGCCACCGTCAACATCTACACGCAGATCGGCCTCGTGACCCTGATCGGCTTGATCAGCAAGCACGGGATCTTGATGGTGGAATTTGCCAATGAATTGCAGGTGCATGAACGGCTGGACCGCCTCAGCGCCATCCGCAAGGCGGCCCAAATCCGCTTGCGTCCGATCCTGATGACGACGGCGGCCATGGTGGTGGGCCTGGTGCCGCTGCTGTTCGCGTCCGGCGCGGGCGCCAACAGCCGTTTCGGCCTGGGCGTGGTGATCGTTTCGGGCATGTTGATCGGTACCTTCTTTACCCTGTTCGTGCTGCCCACCGTGTACACCTTTCTGGCCCGCCGCCACACGGCCGACCATGCCACGCCGCGCGCGCGCGATCTGTCGCACGCGCCGAAGGAAGCCCCATGAAAAATTACCGCTATCTCGTCTCCCTTTTCCCCGTGCTGGCCGGCTGCGCCGTCAGCCCCGCCTACGTCACGCCGGGCACGCCCGCCATCGCCCTGGCCAGTCCGCAGCAGGCGCAGTTTGCGCCAGGTCAAACGGCTGCCAGCGAGGCCGCCTGGTGGACGTTTTTCGACGATGCGCGCCTGTCGCGGCTGATCGCCAGCGCGTTGACCCACAACCTCGATATCGCGCAAGCGCAAGCGAATCTGCTGGCCGCGCGCGCCACCTTCGACGAGCGCCGCCTCGACGAACTGCCCGCCGTCACGGGCCAGGCGGGGTGGCAGCGCAGCGTGCAGCAAGACACCCCCGATAGTCGCGCCGCCGGCACGAGCACGCGCGTGGGTTTCGATGCGCAGTGGGAGATCGACCTGTTCGGCCGCCTCGCGCATATCAGCCGCTCGGCGCAGGCGCGCGCCGACGCGGCGCAGGCCGATTTGCGGCAAGTGCAGCTGACGATCGCCGCCGAAGTGGCGCGCAATTACTACGAGGCGCTGGGCTACCAGCAAAACCTGGCGCTGACGCAGGCGCAAGTGCAAAGCTGGCGCGACACCATCGCCCTGATCGATGCGCGCATCCGCGCCGGCAGCGGCTTGCCGGAAGAGCGCCACAACGCGCTGGCCAACCTGGCGCGCAGCGAGGCGGCCTTGCCGCCGTTGCAGGCCGGCTTGCGCCAGGCGCAGTACCGGCTCGATGTGCTGAGCGGCCAAGCGCCGGGCGCCATCGCGCTGGCGACCACACCGCGGCAGCAGGCGCCGCTGGCCGGCCAGTTGCCGCTGGGCGACGTGAACCGCCTGATCAAGCAGCGTCCCGACGTGGTGCGCGCCGAGCGCCTGCTGGCCGCTTCCAGCGAAGACGTGGGGGCGGCAACAGCGGACCTGTATCCGCGCCTCAGCCTGGGCGGCTTTTTGGGCTTCTTTGCGCTGCGCGGCAGCGGCGTATTCGACGGCGGCGCGCGCGCCTTCGACGTGGCGCCTTCCGTCAGCTATCCGGCCTTCCGCCTGGGCAGCGTCAAGGCGCGCTTGCGCGGTACGCAGGCCGAAGCGCAAGGCGCGCTGGCGCGCTATGCGCAAACGATGCTATTGGCGCAGGAAGAGGTGGAAAACGCCGTTACGCAGCTGGCGGAAAACCAGACGCGATTGGCCTCGCTGCTGGAATCGGCGCGCCACGGCAATGCGGCCCTCGGCATCGCCAGCACGCGCTATGCGGGCGGTGCCGGCAGCTACCAGGCCGTGCTGGAAAACCAGCGCACCTTGTACGATATCCGGCGCGAAGCGCTGCTGGCGGAAACTGCGTCCTACATCGATGCGATTGCCCTGTACAAGGCGCTGGGATGGGGGCACACTATGTGATCTTTTTAGCTCGGAAAGGCACGCGATGTTCACGCAAGGCAGCTGGCTCAATCCACCGGAAAACTGGTCCGCCGACGGCGCGCAATTGCGCGTGACGACGGACACAAATACGGATTTCTGGCGCAAGACTCACTATGGTTTTATCCGCGACAGCGGCCATTTTTTCGGCACGCAAATCGACGGCGATTTCACGGCGCAGCTGCACGTGGCGGCGCAGTACGCAGCGCTGTACGACCAGGCCGGCATGATGGTGCGCATCGACGAGCAAAACTGGATCAAGTGCGGCGTCGAATTTTCCGACGGCCAGCTCTTATTGAGCACGGTATTGACGCAGGACAAATCCGACTGGGCCGTCAGCAGCGCTCCCGCCATGCCGGACGGTTTCTGGCTGCGCGTGACGGTGGCGCAAGGCGCGATCCGCGTGCAGTATTCGACCGATGGCCAGCGCTGGCCGCTGCTGCGCCTGGCGCCATTTCCCGAGGCGGGCAGCTACCGCGTCGGCCCCATGTGCTGCACGCCGGAACGGGGTGGCCTGGAGGTGGTGTTCTCCCGGTTTTCCATCGGCCCGGCGCAGCAAAAAGACTTGCACGATTTGAGTTAAATCAAGCGGTCCACGTCTCGTGCAAATGGCGCCACAGCAGCGTTCCAGCCGGTGTCTTCTCATACACGACGGTCGACAGGCGCTCCGTGTTTTCTCCCCCCGGCAGCGATTGATGCTCGCGGTAAGTCACGCTGGCGCCGGCCGCGTTGTCCTGGATCAATGCCAGGTCGGAAATACGCATGATGAGGCCCGGACGGCTGCCGCCGGCGCCCTGGAAAAATGCCGTCAAGCCGGCATGATCGAGCTGCTTGCCGCCCGGTGACACCATCGTGAAACCGGGCGAGAAACGCGCGAGCAAATCGGCGCAATGTTCGGGCGCCGTGGCTACGCCGGAGAGCCATTCGCGGATCAGCACATGCGTGGATAACACGTCGTCAAAACAGGGGTTCGTTGTCTTCATTTTTTTGCTGCTCCATGGTGATGTAAAAGGTCGAGAACGGCGCGGTTGTCGATGCGCATGCACAACGCCAAAGGCAGCACGCACGCGCTGGCGGCCAGCGCAAAACACCAGTGAAAAACCTGCGCCGCGCGCAGGTGCTGGGCGGGGTCGTCCAGCGACGTAATTCCCTGCGCCGCCAGCAAGCCGTTGAGCAGTACGCTGAGCAGCGCCACGCCCAGGCAAAAGCCCAGCTGGCGGTTGATATTCCACACGGCGCTGGCCTGGCTCAGCTGCCCATCCGGCGTGCGCAGGAAGGCCGTGCTTTGCGCCGTGCTGCTGCACAAGCCGCCGCCAAAGCCCATCACGGCATACGCGCCGGCCAGCCAGAACAACTGGCCCGCCGCATCCACGCGCAGCAGCATCAGCATGCCCGCCGCCTGCAGCAACGCACCAGCGATGAACAAGGGTTGCGGCCCCACGCGGCGATAGCTTTTGCCCGTGAGCGAAATGGCCGCAAACGAGGCCAGCGCCCACGGCAGCATCAGCGCGCCCGCCGTCGACGCCGACATGCCCAGCACGCCCTGCAAATACAGCATGGCCAGCAGGCTCACGCCCATGAAGACGCCCGGCACCAGCAGGTACATCAGCATGGCAATGCGCAGCAGCGGTTCGGCGGCCAGGCGCAGGTTCAGCAGCGGCGTCGATTTGCGCAGTGCGCCGCGCACGTAGATCCAGGCGCAGGCGGCGCCCAGCGCCAGCACGCCGGCGCCGGCAAGCAGCTCGCCCGGCGTGCCCAGCATCGTCAAGCCCAGCAACAGCAAAAGGATGGCTGTGCTGCCCGCCACAAGGCCGCCCGTGTCGAGACGGGGCACTTGCGCGCGCGGCGGGTCCGGACGCAGCCAGCAGGCGGCCAGCAGCAGCGCCAGCGCGGCAAACGGCACGTTCAAGTAAAAAATCGCCCGCCACGACAGGCTGTCGACGATCACGCCGCCCAGCGCGGGCGACAGGGCGGGCGCCAGCAAGCCCACCAGCATGATGACGGACGACAGGCCGGGACGCTCGGCGGGTTGATACAGCTGGTAAGTCATGCTTTGCCCCAGCGGGATCAACAAGCCGCCGCCCAGGCCCTGCACGCAGCGCCAGGCGATCAGCGCCTCGATCGAGGGCGCCAGGCCGGCGCCGATGCTGGCGCATAAAAAAGTTAGCAACGATGCCATGAACACGGTTTTGCTGCCATAATAGGCAGCCAGCCAGGCGCTGGCGGGGATGACGATGGTCAAGCCAAGGATGTAGGCCGTGCTGATCCAGGCCAGCTGCGCCACCGAGGCGTGCAGGGCATGGCCGATGTCGGGATAGGCGACGCTGGTGATGAACATGTTGATCAGGTCGACGAAAAACCCCAGCAGATAGATGGCCGCGACCTTTTTGCGATAGTCCATGGTGCTCCGAATGGCAAACGGCCAGCTTAAGCTTTCATCGCCATTTGCGTAACGGGCCAGCCCCGATTACACTGTCAAAGAAATTTTGACAAACTCCCGCAACCCGCATGTATCCTCATATTTATTTATGATCAGTCTTGACCGTTTGGGTATTTTTATCGCCATCGTCGACGCCGGCTCGCTCACGGCTGCCGCCGCCGTGCTGGGCCAGAGCAAGGCCGTCGTCAGTTTTAACTTGAAACAGCTGGAAGCGGAGCTGGGCGTGTCGCTGCTGACGCGCAGCACGCGCAGCCTGGCGCTGACCGACGTGGGACGGCGCTTTTACGAGGATTGCCAGCGCGTGCTCAGCGAAGCCCAGGGCGCCATCGAGACGGCACGCCAGGGGCACCAGGGCTTGCGCGGCACCCTGCGCCTGACCACCACCGTCGAGTACGGCAGCCGCACGGTGATCCCCGCGCTGATCGCCTTTGCCGCCGCCCATCCGCAGCTGCAGATCCAGCATTCCTCGTCGTCCTCGCATGAAGACCTGATCTCGGGCGGCTACGACCTGGCCATCCGCATGGGTTCCCTCAACGATTCGAGCTACCGCGCCGCGCTGATCGAGCCGTATGCGATCTGGCCCGTCGCCTCGCCCGCCTACCTGGCCAGCCTGCCCGGCCGGGACATCGCCACCTTGCCCGACTTGCAGCGCGCGCGCTGGCTGGCGCACAGCCGCCTCGCTACGCCCCTGCGCTGGGACGTGCACACGCCCGACGGTGCCGCCGTCTTCGTCGCGCAGGACGACGCCGCCATCCATTCCGACTCCGCCTCGGCCCTGCTGGGCTTTGCCCTGGGCGGCTGCGGCGTGGCCCTGCTGCCGCAATGGCAGGTGGAAGGGGACGTGCGCGCGGGACGTCTGCACCGCCTGCTGCCCGACGTCGTCTTCCCGGAACAGGGCGTGTATGCCGTGTATCCGAACACCCAGCATATTGCGGAAAAAGTGCGCGCGTTTATCGACTTCTTGCGCGCGTTCGTGGGCACGCCCGCCTGAGGTTTCACGTGGCGCCACGGCGCCCATGTCACGTCGTCAATACTTGTTGAATACAATGATTTCCAAAGGGCAAACGAGCGCCCATTTCGCTTTTCACGGCCTACACTGGAAGGACGTTGTTCACCGATTGGAGACCATCATGGCACATACATTGGCAGCAGTTTTCGCCGTGCGCGACATGGCCGAGCGCGCCCGGCACGACCTGATCACGGCGGGCTTTCCCGGCGCCAACATCCGCCTGCACGATGCGGGCAGTGACGACTTTTCCGCCACGGAAAACATCCGCCGCGACGACAGCGACAGCCTGCTCGACAGCGTCAAGCATTTCTTCACGGACCTGTTCGGCAGCCACGCCGACCGCCACATCTATGCGGAAGCCGTGCGGCGCGGGCATGTCGTGCTGACACTGGAAGGGGCGAGCGATGCCGATATCCAGCGCGCCACCGACCTCGTCGAGCGCTATGCGCCGCTCGACATCGATGCGCACGCCGAGCACTGGCGCACCGGCGGCTGGCAGGGCGCGCCGCAAGACGACGGCGCGCGGCGCCAGGGCGCCAGCATGCAGCAGGGCGCGTCGGCCGGCAACCTGAACGAGACGGCAGCATCGCAGCAATTTGCGGGCGGCATGGCGCCGCCGTCATCCGGCACGGGCGCCAACGCGCGCCGCTACCCCAGCGCCGACAACCTGCCGGGCACCAGCTACGACGACGAACAGTACTACCGCAACCACTGGAGCGCCACCTATGTCGCCACCGGCGCGCGCTTCGAGGACTACGATCCCGCCTACCGCTATGGCCATTCGATGGCGAACAGCGACAGCTACCGGGGCCGCCCGTGGGATGAGGTGGAAGCGGAGCTGCGTTCCACGTGGGAGCACACGTATCCGCAATCGGCGTGGGACAACTTCAAGGCGGCCATCAAACATGGCTGGGAGCGCATCACGTCCTGACGCGCGGCGAGGGGATGGCTCTGTCAGCGCCCCTCGTGCGTGAGCTTGAGGAAGTGGTTCAGGATGTGGAAGTGGTCTTCGAAGAACTGCTCTTCCATGGCCGGCAGGGCGCTCACCGGCACCCACTGCGCCAGCGCCGCATCGTCGGCCGCCGTCACGGCCGGCAGCTGGCGCGTCTTCAAGTCAAAATAATGCGCATGCGTGATGGTGCGCCCCCGCTGGCTGCGGTCCGGATGGTCGAATACGGCCACGCCGACCAGCGCCTCGACCAGGGTGGGCGCCAGCACGCCCAGCTGGGTTTCTTCCGCCAGTTCGCGCAGGGCGCCCTGCAGCAGGCGTTCGCGCGGCTCCAGGAAGCCGCCGGGCAGCGCCCACAAGCCCTTGCCCGGATAGCCGCCGCGGCGCACCAGCAAGACGTGGCCGCCCGTCTGCACCAGCGCGTCCACGGTGGTGAAGATGGGCGGATACGGCGCCACGCGCCAGCGCGCCTTGTACGCTTCGATGGCGCGGTATTCCTGCACCAGCGGCGCGTACCACGGCAACAAGGTCCACGCCTTCAGATACTGGCCGATGGCCGCCGGCAGCAGCTGCGCCACGGCGCTCAGCGACACGTCCACGTCTTCCGCCTCGAACAGCACGTTGCGGATCGCCGTCGCGCCGATGGGCGCACCGGGATCGATCTCCAGGTTGAGCAGCTGCCAGTGCGGGAAGTGGTGCAGGTAGTAACTGGTGGCATCCTTGAAACAGGCCACCAGGGTGACGCGCTGCACCGCGGGCACGGCGCCCGCCACGGCGCGCCGCACGGCATCGGCCCACAGGCCATCGTCGTAGTAATCGCGCACGGCCACGTAATGCACGCGCGCGCGCTGCGCCTCGGGCAGGGTGGCGGCGATCATGGCGGCCCGCTCCTGCCACGTAAACGGGTTCTTCGGGCTGCGCGCATGGAAGGCGGAACCGAGCACCACCACGACGCTGGCGGCGGTGGCCAGCGCCTTTTGCAGCAAGCCCGCATGGCCATTGTGAAAAGGCTGGAAGCGGCCGATCAGGATGGCCGCGTCGGCAGGATAGGATGAGCTCATGCGTCGTCTCCGGTGGGGTAGTGGGCGGCGATCGGCAATTGACGCCCGCTGCCAAAGGCGCGCGAACGCACGCGGATGATGGGCGCCGCCTGGCGCCGTTTGTATTCATTGCGGGCGACCATGCCGAGGATGCGCGTCACCAGTGCGCGGCCCTCGTCCGTCTCGCGCAGCTGGTCGACCAGGGTCAAGGCTTGCGCGCTTTCTTGCGCCGGCAGGCGACGTCCCTCGATATGCCATTTCAAGATTTCATCGAGCACGGGATAGGGCGGCAAACTGTCGGTGTCGCGCTGGCCCGGCGCCAGTTCCGCCGACGGGGGCTTGTCGAGCACGGCGACGGGGATCAGTTCGCTTCCGGCGCTGGCGTTGAGGTGGCGCGACAGGGCGAATACCTCCGTTTTATACAGGTCGCCGATCAATCCCAGTCCCCCGTTCGTGTCGCCATACAGGGTGCAGTAACCCACCGAGATTTCGCTCTTGTTGCCGGTGGTGAGCAGCAGGGCGCCGAAAGCGTTCGAGTATTCCATCAGGATGGTGCCGCGCACCCGCGCCTGCAGGTTTTCCAGCGGCAGCCCCTGCAGCTTGCCGTCGAAGGCTTGCGCATAGCCCGCTTCGTATTGCGCCACGATGTCGCGGATGGCATGCGTGTGCAGGACAATGCCCAGGTTGGCGCACAGGGCGACGGAATCGGTGACGGAGCCGGCGCTGGAAAACACGGACGGCATCGTGATGCCCACCACGTTGTCCGCGCCCAGGGCTTCGACGGCCAGGGCCAGGGTCAGCGCCGAATCGATGCCGCCCGAGCAGCCGACGACGACTTTCGTAAAGCGGCAGCGGCGCGCATAGTCGCGCAAACCGAGCACGATCTGGCGCCGCGCAAATTCCACGGCGGGGATGCCGTCCGGGTCGGGCACGGGAAACGCCGCGCCGTCCGTGCGCGTAAAACGGCCGTCGGCAAAGCGCAGCAATGCATCATCCTCGACGAAGCGGGCCGCCTCGAATTGCACGCCGAGGGTGGGGGACATGGCGAACGAGGCGCCGTCGAACACGAGTTGATCCTGGCCACCCACCTGGTTGACGAAGAGCAAAGGCAAGTTCACGCGCGCGCAGGCGGCGCCGAACACGGCATGGCGCTGCGCGCGCTTGCCGATGTCGGAGGGGCTGGCGTTGATGCTGACGACCAGGTCGGGCCGCGCCGCGTGCAGGGCGTCGAACGGGTTGACGGCGTAGGCGCGGCCATCGTCGTTCCAGCCATCCTCGCAAATCATGAAACCGACCTTGCAGCCGGCGATATCGAGGGTGCAGGCGCCGGGCGGACCCGGCTCGAAATGGCGCCCCTCGTCGAAGATGCCATACGTCGGCAGCAGCTGCTTGTAGTATTCGGCCACGATGCGCCCGTCGCGGATTGCCAGCATGGCGTTGTACAGGGGCTTGCCGACGCCGGGATTGGGCCGCGCCGTGCCGATGACGGTGACCAGCGCCGGCCAGCGCGTGGACGCTTGCAGCAGCTGATCCAGCGCCTGCTGCATGTCGCGCAAGAAGGCGGCGTCCTCGAACAGGTCGCCCGGGTAATACGCGCACAGCGACAACTCGGGGCACACGAGCAGGTCGGCGCCATCGCTGCTGGCGCGGCCCATGCGCGCGATGATGGCGGCACAATTGGCGTCGAAGTCGCCCACGGTGGGATTCATCTGGGCGAGGGCGATGGTCAGCATGGCGATCCTTCATTGGTTACGCTTGAAACCACTATCCTGCCTGAAAAATTTTCTGAGCGTACTGATGCAATCGTGCAAGCCTGCCGATCAGGGGGCTACAAGGTCTTGAGCCAGGCCCGCAAGCGCGTGCGCGCATTCGCATAGGGCGACGCCGTATTGAACTGGATCATGCGTCCCATCGTGTAATGCGTGTACCAGGGCTGGCCATACAATTGCGCATCGTCATGGCTTTCAATCAGCGCCAGCAGCTGGTCTTTCGCCTGTGCCAGGCGCTGCAGCAAGTCGTCCATATTCAAGTCAGCATAGTCGGCATAGAAGCGCTGCGCCAGTTTTCCCAGAGCGTTCCACGTGAAACCTTCGGCGGGAAAGGCGATGTCCTCGATGCGTTTGCCGTCGCGCAGCTGCGCGTGCCAGTGCAAGACCAGCTCATTCCAGCCGACCAGATAGGCGAGCAAGTCGCACACGCTCATGCGCGTACCCGCCACTTGCCCTTCCAGCACGGGTTCCCGCGCCAGTGTGGACGGCACGCGCGCCAGCTCCTGCATCAACTTTGCATATGTGCTGTCGATGGCGGCTATCAGTGCCTGCTTGCTGTCCGGGATCGCCATCAGGCCGCCTTCACGACCGGCAAGCCGGCCGCCTGCCAATCGTCGTAGCCGCTGCCGAGACGGCGCGCGTGCAAGCCGTGCTGGCGCAGGGCAGCCACGGCTTGCACGGACAGCACGCAATACGGGCCGCGGCAATACGCGGCGATTTCTGCATTCTCCGGCAATTCGCCCAGGCGGCGCTCCAAGTCATCAAAGGGAATATTGACCGCACCGGGCAAGTGGCCGGCCGCAAATTCCTGCGCCGGCCGCACATCGAGCACGGTGATGCTGGCTTCGCGCATGCGTTCCAATAACTCGTCGCCCGTGATCGCTTCCACGTGGTCGCCCCGGCCCAGCGCCTGCAATTCGCTGCGCTGGTGCTGCGCATACACGTCCAGCGCGGCCAGCAGTTGCACGATGGGGCCGCTGCCCAGCCGGTACAGCACGCGCTTGCCGTCGCGCCGCGCCAGCACGAAACCGGCGCGCCGCAACTGCTGCAAATGCTGGGAGGTATTCGCCACGGACAGGCCCGTCAACTCCACCAATTGCTCCACCGCATACTCGCCGTGCACGATCTGCTCGAGCAGGCGCAGGCGCGGCGCGCTGCCTAAAATATGGGCAAATCCGGCGGAACCGGTGAGAAGTTCGATATCGGCATTTTTCATTGACACGATGCTAGCACCCTTATAACATTCAATCAATCAATTGAATGTTAGGAGCGGCAATGCAAATACTCTGGCTCGATGCGCTGGCGATCGGCGTGGGCGCGACGGCGGTGATGGATGTGTGGGCGGTGGCGTTAAAACGCTTCTGGTGCATTCCCTCGCTGAACTTTGCGATGGTGGGACGCTGGCTGGGCCATCTGCCGCGCGGCACCTTCACCCATGCCAACATCGCCCAGGCGGCGCCCGTGCGCGATGAAGCCATCCTGGGCTGGACGGCTCACTATGCGATCGGCGTGCTGTTTGCGGCCGTGCTGCTGGCGCTGGTGGGTGAGAGGTGGGTGCAAGCGCCGACGTTCGCGCCGGCCCTGCTGGCGGGCCTCGTGAGCGTGGCCGCGCCGTTTTGCATCTTGCAGCCTGGCATGGGCGCCGGCCTGGCCGCCAGCAAGACGCCGCATCCGACGGCCGCCCGCCTGCGCAGCCTGATGGCCCACACGGCGTTCGGCATCGGCCTGTACCTGGCAGCGCTGCTGTGGTCGACAGTCCGCTAGGACGTCAGCGGCGGCACGGGTGCGGGCGCCGGCGCGGCTGCCACCGCCGACATGGCCGGCGCCTCGGGCTGGGCCGGCACCGTGCTCAGCACCATCGTGCTGGGCTTGGCGATCGCGATATGCGCCGCGTCCAGGCGCTTGAGCAGTTCGAACAGCAGCGCGCTGCGGATGCCCGAGGTCAAACGCGGCGACGAGGCATAGCCGGTGGCGTTGAACAGCAACAAGCCATTGTCGATGCCGTCGAGCTGTACGCTGGGCGCCGGCGTGTCGAGCACGTCGGGATTGTCGACAAAGGTGGACAGGATCAGCGCGCGCGCCGCTTGCGCATCCGTGCCCAGCGGCAACGGCAGCTTGACTTGCACCAGGCCCAGCGGATTGGCCAGGGTGACGTTGCGCACCGTCTTGGTGATGAATTCCGAGTTCGGCACGATCACCGTCGAGCGGTCGCTCAGTTGAATTTCCGTGGCGCGCACGTTGATGCGGCGAATGTCGCCCTCCACGCCGCCGAGTGACACCCAGTCGCCCACTTTCACCGGACGTTCGGCCAATAAAATCAGGCCGGAGACGAAGTTCTGCACCACCGCCTGCAAGCCGAAGCCGATACCCACCGACAAGGCCGACGCCACCCACGCGATGCGTTCCAGGCCGATGCCGGCGGCCGACAGCGCCAGCGCCACGGCCAGCACGCCGCCGATGTAGCCAAACAGCGTGATGAACGACACTTGCATGCCGGAATCAAGGTTGGTGGTCGGCAAATAACTGTTTTGCAGCCAGCGCTTGAACAAGCCCAGCGCAACAAAACCGGCGAGCAGCACCAGCAGGGCCTGGATCAGCGCGGCAGGGCGGATCGCCACCTCGCCGATGGCCAGGCCATCCTGCAGCTTGCCGACCCGCTGGAACAGCTCGCCCGGCCCTTCGCCGAACGGCGCCAGCAGCAGCATCAGGGCCAGCAGCACGACGATGGCGCGGCCTATGCCCGACAGCAACACGGCCGCCTGGTCGCGCGCCTTGGGCGTGGCCAGCACGGGGTTGGCCACATCCGGCGGCGGCGGGGTGGAAGCCAGCAGCATGCAGATATCGTCGACCAGCACCGTCAGCAGATAGGTGCTGCACAGCACCACGATGACCCAGGCGATTTGCTTGGCGACAAAGCTGCCGAACGCCACATAGCCGACCAGCAAGCTGATGACGCTGGACGCCAGCGCCAGCCACAACAGCACCGTGACGCAGCGCAGCCACAGCGGCGTGACCAGGGTGGCGGGATCGGCCTCGCGCAACTGGCGCCAGCAGCGCTCGGCGCGCATCAAGCCGTAGGCGATGGTCGTGCTCATCACCAGGGCGACGATGCAGTTGACGGCCACGGCCGTCGACAGGCCCGCATTGATGACGATGGTGACCCGTTCCGTCGCCCACACGAGCACGACGATGAAGGAAAACATCGATGGAAAATTGCGCATGCGGTGCGCCAGCGCGTCGGGCAGGGGCAGCAAACGCCACGACACGCGCCGTGGCGACAGCAGCGCGTGGCCCAGTCCCGCCGTAAAACCGGCAAAACAGATGATGCCGATCAAGCTGCTGAGAAAAGTCGAGGTTTTGTCCGACAGGCCGCCCTCCCAGCGCAAGCCCATGGCCAGCAATTCCGCCACCAGTCCCGGCGTGGCCAGCGCCAGCACCAGCACGGCCAGCGCATGCAGCGAGCGGCGCAAGCGACCATGCGGCACGCGCGTGGCCGTCACCACCAGCAAGTAGCGCGAAGCCCAGACGCTGGCGCCGATCACGGCCACGATGGCGGCCAGCAAGCCGCCCCAGGCCGACCACGGCGTGGCGCTGGCCGCGTTCGCCAACTCCAGCTCCAGCGCCCGCAGGCGCTGCAAGTTCTGCGGCAATTCCGCATGCAGCTGTTTCCAGAAAGAACCAGCCAAAATCGACGCCGTGCGTTCGCCCAGGCGCGCCTGCAACTGCGCGCGGCGCACCGTCGACACCTGCTCCGACGCCTGCGTCGCTTCCACGGCCAGCAGGCGCGCCAGTTTCACCTGCGCATCGAGCGCGCTGCTGGTGCGGTCCAGCTGGCTGCGCTGCGCCGCCACATCGGGCGCATCTTTTACCCCCGCCGCCGGCTTGCCCAGCTCGGCCAGCCGCGCCTGCACGCTCGACAATGTCGGCGCGAGCGCGTCGGCCACCTTGTCCGCTTCGGTGCTGGCCGCCAGCGCATCGGCGCGCATCTGCGACAGGGTCGCGTCATCCAGATCGGCCTCGCCATCGAGCGCCTTCTGGATGCCGGTAATCTGCTTGCGCAAGCCGTCGAGGCGCTGGTCGGCCGTGGCGGCGTCATCGACGGGCTGCGACCAGGCGGGCGGCGCGGATAGCGAGCACGCCAGCAACAATGCCAGCAGGAAAGGGAAGAAACGGAGACGGAAAGAAGTCATGCGGACCTATGCCTGAAAATGAGAAGAACTGCCGGACTGGCGGCGGCGCCGGTCATGGCGTGCCGCCCGGCGGGTGCCTGCCAATATAGCTGAAAACACCGGCAAGCCGCAGGATCAGCGGAACTGGCGTGTGCCTCCAGGCGCGACTAGGCATATTGCCCTATGGAAATGTCATTCAAAAAGGTCTAGGATCGTCGTCCGCTTGGCGGCGCGGCACCCATCTGCACGCCGCCGACCTTTTCACCATTCCCTCCGTATTGAGACAGCCATGAAGTTTTTATCCAACCTGACCATCGGCACACGCCTCGCCACAGGCTTTGGCGCCATCGGCGCCATGCTGATCATCATCTCTTGCCTGGGCATCGCCATGCTGGGCAAGATCAACCAGGGCACCGGCCATATCGTGCATGACAGCATGCCGAAGATCGAGCTCGCCAACAGCGTGTCGGCCAACATCAACGACATCGCCATCGCGCTGCGCAATATGATGCTCAGCGCCGATCCGGCCGACCAGCGCAAGCAAACGGACGCCATCCTGGCCGCGCGCCAGGCGGCGGCCGGCAATCTCGGCAAGCTCGCCCGCATGCTCGATTCCGACCGCGAACGCGCCTTGCTGGCCAAGATGAACGACGCCAACACGCGCTACGCGCAGGGGCAGGAAGCCTTGCTTGAACTGATCAGGAGCGGCACGCCGGACGACAGCAGCGCCTACCTGTACGGCCAGCTGCGCCCCGTATTGCTCGTCTATAAACAATTGATTGCTGAACAGATCAGCTTGCAAAATACCCTGGCCAACACGGCGGGCGACAACGCGAATGCCACCTATGCCAACACGCGTACCTTGCTGATCGGTATGTCGTTGGCGGCGCTGGCCATCGCGGCGGCATTGGCGTATGGCATCACGCGCTCGATCACCGGCCCCGTCACCACGGCGCTGCAGGTGGCCAACACGGTGGCCGCAGGCGATTTGCGCAGCCAGATCACAGTGCAATCGCGCGATGAAATGGGGCAACTGTTGCAGGCGCTCAAGCGCATGAACGACAACCTGGCGCAAACGGTGGGCACGGTGCGCGCCGGCACGGAAACGATCGCCTCGGCCTCGTCCGAAGTGGCGGCGGGCAGCCTGGACCTGTCGGCGCGCACGGAGCAGCAAGCCAGTTCGCTGGAAGAGACAGCCTCTTCCATGGAAGAACTGACGTCGACCGTCAAGCAGAATGCCGACAATGCGCGCCAGGCGCACGTGCTGGCCGACACGGCTTCCGGCGTGGCGCAGCGCGGCGGCGCCGTCATCGCGCAAGTGGTGGCGACCATGCGGCAAATCGACGCCTCGTCGAACAAAATCGCCGACATCATCGGCGTCATCGACGGCATCGCCTTCCAGACGAATATTCTGGCCTTGAACGCGGCCGTGGAAGCGGCGCGCGCGGGCGAGCAAGGCCGCGGCTTTGCCGTCGTTGCCACGGAAGTGCGCAGCCTGGCGCACCGTTCGGCCGCCGCGGCCAAGGAAATCAAGACCCTGATCGACGACTCGACCCAAACCGTGGCAGCCGGCAGCGAGCTCGTGCACCAAGCGGGCGACACCATGAGCGACCTGGTCGACAGCGTGCGCCGCGTCACCGACATCATGGAAGAAATCACCTCGGCCAGCGCGGAACAGACGGCCGGCATCGAGCAAATCAACCAGGCCATCAGCGAGATGGACAACGTCACCCAGCAAAACGCGGCCCTGGTGGAAGAATCGGCGGCCGCGGCGGCGGCCATGCAGGAGCAGGCGGCTACCCTGGCGCAGGTGGTGAGCGCCTTCAAGCTGGAAGCCGGCGCGCCGGCAAGCAAGCCGGCAATCGCCGCGACAACCGTACCGCGCCAGCAAGCCGTCGCCCTGCGCATGCCGGCCGCCAAAAAAGCTGCACCGGCAGCAACGGTGTCATCCGACTGGGAAGAGTTCTAAGACAGCAACGCCACAGGTGCCTCTCGGCGCCTGTGGCGTCATGCAGCATGGGCTGCTTCCTGTTACGCGACCTGATCCATGTCAATCAACAATCCAGTTTGACACGGCGCGGCTAGGCCGAGAGTTCTCTGCGGATGATGTTTGCGCCGGCACTGAGCGCACTGAGCTTGCCTCTGGCTACGCGACGCGACAAGGGCGCCATGCCGCAGTTGGTGCTCGGGTAGAGTTTGTCGGCATCGACAAACCGCAGCGCCTTGCGCAGGGTGTCGGCCACTTCTTCCGGCGTTTCAATGGCATTGTTTGCCACGTCGATGGCGCCGACCATCACTTTTTTACCGCGGATGAGTTCAATCAGGTCGATGGGCACACGCGAGTTATGGCATTCCAGCGAGATGATGTCGATATTCGATTGCTGCAGCTTGGGGAACGATTCCTCATATTGACGCCATTCGGAGCCCAGCGTATTTTTCCAGTCCGTATTGGCCTTGATGCCGTAGCCATAGCAAATATGCACGGCCGTTTCGCATTTGAGCCCTTCGATCGCCCGCTCCAGGGTGGCAATCCCCCAGTCATTGACTTCATCAAAGAAAACATTGAATGCGGGTTCGTCAAACTGGATGATGTCGACGCCGGCCGCCTCCAGTTCCCTGGCTTCCTGATTCAGGATCTTGGCGAATTCCCAGGCCAGTTTTTCGCGGCTCTTGTAGTGGCTGTCATACAGCGTATCGATCATCGTCATCGGGCCTGGCAGCGCCCATTTGATGGGTTGCGTGGTTTGCTGGCGTAAAAACCTGGCGTCATCGACAAACACCGGTTTCGGGCGGCTCACGGCGCCAACGACGGTCGGCACGCTCGCATCGTAGCGGTCGCGGATTCTGACGGTCTCGCGTTTGTCAAAATCGACGCCGCTCAGATGCTCGATAAATGTGGTGACAAAGTGCTGGCGCGTCTGCTCGCCATCACTGACGATATCGATGCCAGCCTGTTGTTGTTCCTGCAGCGACAAACGCAAGGCATCCTGTTTGCCTTCGATTAATTCCTCGTCCTGTAATTTCCAGGGCGACCACAGCTTTTCAGGCTGCGCCAGCCAGGAAGGTTTGGGCAAGCTGCCGGCAGTTGAAGTAGGCAATAATTTTTTCATTATGATTGATGTCGTGTATTTGATTAATCAGAGAGCGTAATTGGCAGCCCATTGTTCCAGAATATGCTTGTACGGCTTGATGAAGTGCTCTTCCGTATATTTGCCCTGCTTGACGGCCAGCTGGCTGCGCTCTTCGCGGTCATAGACAATTTGCGTCAGCGAATAATCCTGATTCTTCAGGCTAGGCTGATAAACTTTTCCCGCCGCTGAATTGGCATTGTAGATTTCGGGCCGATAAATCTTTTGAAACGTCTCCATCGTGCTGATGGTGCCGATCAGCTCAAGATTGCTGTAGTCGCCCAGCAGGTCGCCGATAAAATAAAAAGCCAGGGGGGCGGCACTGTTTGGCGGCATGAAATAGCGAACTTGCATCCCCATTTTTTCGAAATATTCATCCGTCGATGAAAATTCATTTTGTTGATACTCGACGCCCAGGATCGGGTGCTGATTTTCAGTGCGCTGGTAGGTCTTGCTGCTCGAGGCGCTGATGCAGATAACGGGCGCCTTGTTGAAGTGTTCCTTGTAAGTATTTGACCTGACAAAGTGCTTGAACAGCTTGCCATGAAAATCGCCGAAATCCTCCGGTGCGCTGAATGCAGATTGATTGTTGTTGTGCTCTGGCAGCAACACGCTGAAGTCGTAATCGCGGACGTAAGAGGAAAAGTTATTTCCTGCAATGCCGGCGATGCGTTCGCCGGTTTTTTTGTCGATGATGGTCGGCTTTAGTATCTCGATCAAGGGGATATTGCCGCCTTTGACGTCAATATTCAATTCGACGGAAATGATATCAAGCTCGACAGAGTAGCGGTCCGCCTTCGGGTTATCCCAATGCGCCAGGCTGTTGAAACGGCTGTCGATCATTTTCAGGGTGTTGCGCAAGTTCTCCTGGCGGCTCGTTCCCCTGGCCAAATTGGCAAAGTTGGTCGTCAGGCGGGTATTGTCCGATGGATGATAGTTTTCATCGAAAATAATGCTTTTGATGCTGAATGCAAAATCTTTGCTCATGGTGATCTGGTGTCCTGAATTCTGCGAAAGGATGAATGGGGTAACTGCTTGGTGACCGTGGCGATGCGTTTCAGGCTGCGACCACCTCTTCAGCGGTGACCGGGCTCGCATGGCGCGTCAATGCGATCAATGGCAATGCCCGTTGCACGGCCAGCGCGGCCCGCTGGATCAGGGCCTCGTCCTGCACGCGGTAGTCGGCGAAATCCTTGTCGGTGGCATACACGCCCAGCGGCAATGTGCGCGCCTGGAAAAAGCTGAACAGCGGACGCAACTGGTGGTCGATCATCAGGGCATGGCGCTCGCTGCCGCCGGTCGCCGCCAGCAGGACGGGCTTGTCGATCAGGGCATCCTGATGAATGAAGTCGAAGAAATGCTTGAACAGTCCCGTGTAGGAGCCGCGGTAGACGGGCGTTGTCACCACCAGGATGTCGGCTTGCTCGACGGCAACAAGTTCCTGTTCCACCGTCTCAGGCAGGTGGGAGCGCCAGACCGCGCCGGCCAGCTGGGGTGCGAGCTGGCCCAGTTCGACCAGGCGTTGTTCGCACAGCACTTCCTCGGCGATCAGGTCCATCAGGTGCTCGGCCAGGGCGGCCGCCTTGGAAGGGCGTTGCAGCCCGCCGGAAACCGCGACTAAACGAAGTGGACGTGTCATGTTTGCTTTCATGTGGATGGATGCGCCAGGGCCGTAAAAGTGCAGGCAACAAGGGGATCGATGATAGCGGCGGGAATCGATGAAGTATAATGGTCTTATTTCATACATCCATGAACATGGCTCATCTCAATGCTTGAACGTATCCACCTCAGCATCGTCCAGCAGGTCGAGAAACAAGGGTCGTTGACGGCCGCCGCAGGCGTGCTGCACCTGACCCAGTCGGCCCTGAGCCACAGCATGAAGAAGCTGGAGCAGCAACTGGGCACCGACGTCTGGCTGCGCGAAGGGCGCAACCTGCGCCTGACGCAAGCCGGCCAGTATCTGCTGGCGGTGGCGAACCGGGTGCTGCCGCAACTGGACCTGGCCGAAGAGCGCCTGGGCCAGTTCGCGCAGGGCGAGCGCGGCGCGTTGCGCATCGGCATGGAATGCCACCCTTGCTACCAGTGGCTGTTGAAGGTGGTGTCGCCGTATCTGGCCGCATGGCCCGACGTGGATGTGGACGTCAAACAGAAGTTCCAGTTCGGCGGAATCGGCGCGCTCTTCGGCTACGAGATCGACTTGCTCGTCACGCCCGACCCGCTGTACAAGCCGGGACTGACGTTCGAACCCGTGTTCGACTATGAGCAGGTACTCGTCGTGGCCAAGGGCCATGCGCTGGCGGCGGCAGCCTATGTGCAGCCCCAGCAACTGACGCAGGAAGTGCTGATCAGCTACCCCGTGGACATCGAGCGCCTGGATATTTACAATCAATTCCTCTTGCCGGCTGGTGTCACGCCCAAGCGCCACAAAGCCATCGAAACCACCGACATCATGCTGCAAATGGTGGCCAGCGGCCGCGGCGTGGCCGCCCTGCCGCGCTGGCTGGTCGAGGAGTACGCAGCCAAGATGGACGTGGTGCCTGTGCGGCTGGGCGAGCGCGGCATCGCCAAGCAGATTTTCCTGGGGGCACGCGAGACGGACACCGCCATCGACTACGTGCGCGCCTTCATCGCACTGGCGCGCCAGCCGGCCAGCGCCAGTGCGCAGTGACCGCAGCGACGCCATGGGTCATCTCTTGATGCATCCCGCTCAGCTCGGGTCCGCCGGCCACATCACGCACGCCTATTCCCTGGAAGTCAGTGCCAAGGACATGCCGGCGTTGAGCGCGGCGGCGCCGCGGATAGCGCCCGCGTCCACCATTGCCATTCCCTACCTGCCGCGCGAGGACGACGCCGCGCGGCTGGCCGCGGCCCGCACCGTGCGCACGCTCGGCTTTGAGCCCATGCCGCACTTGTCCGCCCGCCGTATTGCCTCGTTCGCCGAGTTTGAGTCATTCATCCAGCGCGCGGTCGCCGAAGCGGGCGTCGAGCGCTGCTTCGTGATCGCCGGCGATCCATCCACCGCGATGGGGCCGTTTTCCGACAGTGCCGCGCTGATCGACACAGGCGTGTTCGAGCGTGCAGGCATGAAGGTGATCGGCGTGGGTGGTCACCCGGAAGGCCATCCGGTCATGAGCAACGCAGAGCAGTGGGATGTGCTCGAACGCAAGTGCCGCAGCATCGCGCAGCGCGGCATGACGCCCTTGATCGTCACGCAGTTTGCGTTTGATGCCGACATCGTGTTGACGTGGCTCAAAGCGCTGCGCGAGCGGGGCATTGACCATCCCGTGCGCGTGGGCGTGCCGGGTCCCGCCAGCATCGCGGTGCTGGCCCGCTATGCCGCAGTGTGCGGCGTCAGTGCATGCGCCTCGATGTGGTCCAAGTACGGCGTGTCCATCGGCAAGCTGTTCGGCACGGCGGGGCCGGATCTGTTTGTCGAGCGCCTCACCGCCGGCCTGACAGCAGCACACGGCGAGGTCAGCCTGCATTTCTTTCCCTTCGGCGGCATCGCACAGTCCGTCAAGTGGATCGAGCAGTACCGTTCCCGCGCCCACCCGGCCCCTGGCTGACGAGCGCCTCGCCGGCGGCAGCGCGCCGCCGGCGACAGGCGCCATCCGTCCGGTTTACTCCACCGTCACCGACTTGGCCAGATTGCGTGGCTTGTCCACATCCGTGCCGCGCGCCAGCGCCGTGTGGTAGGCCAGCAATTGCAGCGCGACCACGTGCAGGATCGGCGACAAATCGCCGTAGTGCTCGGGCAGGCGGATGACGTGCAAGCCTTCGCCGGAGCTGATGCGGGAATCGACGTCGGCGAAGACGTACAGCTGGCCGCCGCGGGCGCGCACTTCCTGCATGTTCGATTTCAGCTTTTCGATCAGGGCGTCGTTCGGCGCGATGGTGACGACCGGCATTTCATTCGTCACCAGGGCCAGCGGGCCGTGTTTCAGCTCGCCGGCCGGATACGCTTCGGCGTGGATATACGAAATTTCCTTCAGCTTCAAGGCGCCTTCCAGGGCGATCGGGTAGTGCATGCCGCGGCCCAGGAAGAGGGCGTTTTCCTTGCGCGCGAATTCTTCGGACCAGGCGATGATTTGCGGCTCCAGCGCCAGCACGGACGCGATGGCGACGGGCAAGTGACGCATGGCTTTCAGGTGCGCTGCTTCCTGTTCTTCGCTCAAGCGGCCATTGACTTGCGCCAGGCACAGGGTCAGCAGGAACAGGCCAGCCAGCTGCGTCGTAAACGCCTTGGTGGAAGCCACGCCCACTTCCACGCCGGCGCGCGTGATGTAGGCCAAGGCGCATTCGCGCACCATGGCGCTGGTGGCCACGTTGCAGATGGTCAAGGTGTACTGCATGCCCAGGCTGCGCGCATGTTTCAGCGCGGCCAGGGTGTCGGCCGTTTCACCGCTTTGCGAAATCGTCACCACCAGCGTGTTCGGGTGTGGCACGCTGTCGCGGTAGCGGTATTCGCTGGCCACTTCCACGCTGACGGGCACCTTGGCGATGGCTTCGATCCAGTACTTGGCCGTCATGCCCGCATACGAGCTGGTGCCGCAGGCGAGGATCAGCACGCGGTCGATCTGCTTGAAGATGGCATAAGCATTGTCGCCGAACAATTCCGGCATGATGCCCGTCACGCCTTCGAGCGTGTCGCCGATGGCGCGCGGCTGCTCGAAGATTTCCTTTTGCATGTAGTGGCGGTACGGGCCCAGCTCGGCCGCGCCCGTGTGGGCGTGCACGGTCTTCACTTCGCGCTCGACGGGCTTGCCATCGACGTCGACGATCCAGCAGCGCGACAGTTGCAGGTCGGCCACGTCGCCTTCTTCCAGGTAGATGATCTGGTCCGTCGTGCCGGCCAGCGCCATGGCGTCGGACGCGACAAAGTTTTCACCGTTGCCCAGGCCGACGATCAGGGGCGAGCCCTGGCGCGCGGCGACCACGCGGTGCGGCTCGTCGCGGCAAAAAACGGCGATCGCATACGCGCCGTCCAGGCGTTTCACGGCCTGCTGCACGGTTTCAAACAAATCGCCGTTGTACATGTGCTCGACCAGGTGGGCGATCACTTCCGTATCCGTCTGGCTCTGGAAGACGTAACCCAAGGCCGTCAGTTCGGCGCGCAATTCGTCGTGGTTTTCGATGATGCCGTTGTGCACCAGCGCCACGCGGGCGTTCTCTTCCGTCGGGGAGAAGTGCGGGTGGGCATTGAAGGAGACAGGGGCGCCATGCGTGGCCCAGCGCGTGTGGGCGATGCCCGTGAAACCGCTCAAGCCTTCTTCCGCGATCTGCTTTTCCAATTCCGCCACGCGCGAGGTGGAGCGCGAACGCTGCAAGCGGCCATCCGCATGCAGGGCGATGCCGCAGGAATCGTAGCCGCGGTATTCCAGGCGCTTCAAGCCTTCGAGCAGGATGGGAGTGATATTACGTTGCGCTACCGCGCCGACGATGCCGCACATGGAAACCTCTGTCTAAAATTTAATCAATGCAAGCATGCTAATGCAGAGTGAATGAAATATGCTTTCTAAATCTGTGTATTTTTGACCGAATATTTCACACTCATTTTGTGATGAAATATTATTTCATTTAGAATCAATTTATTTTCCAATTCATCAAAACCATGAACGATAGCAACATTACCCTCGACGAGATCGATCGTCGCATCCTGAACGCCTTGCAAATTGATGCATCGCAAACCAACAGTGAGCTGGCGCAAGCGGTGCACGTTTCGGCGCCCACCTGTTTGCGGCGGGTCAAGCATTTGCGGGAAAGCGGCGTCATCGAACGGCAAGTGGCCATCGTCGCGCCGCAACTCGTGGGCGCGCGCCTGACGGCCATCGTGGAAATCACGCTCGACGTGCAGGCGGCGGAACGCATGGCGGAATTCGAGCAGCTCGTGGCGCAGGAAGCGGCCGTGCTGCAATGCTACCGCGTCTCGCCCGGCCCCGACTTCGTGCTGATGGTGCAGGTGGCCGACATGCCCGCCTACCACGCGCTGGCGCACCGCCTGTTTGCCGCGCACGCGAATGTGCGCAACGTGAAAAGCTATTTTTCCACGTTCCGCAGCAAATTCGAGACGCGCATCGCCGTGTGATTTTTGACTTTCATTTATCCACTGCTTGCACACCGCTTGCCCACACACTTATACGGTGCTTTTCCACCGCTTATGCCGTACTTGCCCACAGGCTTATGCACAAGCATGACGCGATCAAGCCATGGCAGCAGAGCAAGGGATGCGCGGGGAAGCAGCGCCAGGCGGTCCGCGACGGTACCGCACCGGAATGGAAAGAGGACACAAGCTACTGCCAGCTTGACTTGTGCACCGACTGCACACAGCTTGCCAACAAGTTACGAGTCCAGTTATCAATAGGCTTATCCACAGCCTGTCCGCGGCGGCAGACGGTAAACTCAGGGGCGCACTTCCGCTTCGGCAAAGAAGCGGTAGCCGGCGTTGCGGGCGGTATTGATGGGCAAGGCCAGGCCCGCCGCCTGTTCCGCCTTGCGGCGCAAGCGGCTGATCTGGGTGTCCAGGCGGCGCTGGTCGTAGGTGAGAAAATCCTCGCCCAGCGATTGCACGATCTGCTGGCGGCTGACGATGCGTTCCGGCTCGGCCATCAGCACGTGCAGCACGGTGACGTCCTGTTGCGACAGAGCAATAGCGCCGCAGCCGGGCGGCAAGAGGCGGCGCGGTCCCAGTTCCAGCACCCAGGCCGTGGCGGGCGGCGGCGCGTCGGCGGGCGGCGCACCCAGGCGCCGCGCCAGCGCGCCCAGGGTGGCGGCCAGCTCATCGAGGTCGGCGCTCTTCGGCAGGTAATAGTCGGCACCACCGCCCAGTCCGTTGACCTTGTCCTGCGTGGCCCCGCGCGCCGTAAACACGACGATGCCGATGGGCTGCCCCTGCGCGCGCAAGGCGCGCACCAGCACCATGCCTTCACCATCGGGCAAGCCCAGGTCGATGATGGCAATGCGGTGCACGGCCGGCGCGTAGCAGGCGTGGAAGGCGGCCAGGTCGGCCACGGCGCTGACGCGGTAGCCGCAATCGCCGAGAAACTCGGTCAACTCGTGGCGCAGCACGGCTTCGTCTTCAAGCAGGATGAGGTTCAACATGGCGCAAGGATAACCGATCGCCGTGGGGCCGGGAAGTTGTCTTTCTGACTCCCATGCTGGCCGTGGTAAGCTGCCTCGCCATGAAAATCCTGCTCGCCCTTTGCCTGTTATTCACCGCCCTGTTCCCCCACGCTGCAGCTGCCGCGCCCGTGCCTGCGCCGCTGCTGCTGCCGGCCAGCGGGCAGCCCGTGTCCGCCAGCGGCCACCTGCAGATGCTGCGCGATGCCACGGGCCGGCTGGGGCCCGATGCGGCATTGGCGGCGCCAGGCTGGCGCACCTTGCCCGGCGCCGTCAGCGCCGGATACACGCAGGACGCCGTCTGGCTGCGCCTGGACGTGACGCGCGCGGCAGCCTCCCCCGATGAATGGGTCGTGCGTTTCAGCAACGCCGTGCTCGACGACGTGCGGCTGTACCGCTGGGACGCGGCAGGCCACTGGGTCTTGCAGGAAGCGGGCGCCGACGTGGCGCGCGGCAACTGGCCCATCGATGCGCGCCAGGTGGTGTTTCCGCTGCGCCTGCAAGCCGATACGCCGCAGCGCTGGCTGGTGCGCCTGCACAGCAAAAAGGCCATGTCGACGGAGCTGACCTTGCTGCCCAGCGATGCCTTCGACAACGCCTCGCGTCGCGAATACCTGTACTACGGCTTGCAGTTCGGCAGTTATTTGCTCTTGATCCTGTTCCATATCTTTTTCTGGCGCATGACGCGCGAAGCCCACAGCGGCTGGTATCTGCTGTACGTGCTGACGAATGCCACGACGGAAGCGCTGACGATCGCCATTCCCCAGCAAATTTTCACCATGCCGAACTGGCTGTCCGATCCCATGCTGGGCGTGTCGATGGCGATGTCCATCGCCGTCGGCGCGCGTTTTTCCACATTGCAACTGGAACTACCCGCCCTGTATCCCCGTTTCAGCCGCGTCGTGGTGGGCTTGACGGCCGCTGCCGCGCTGTGCGGGGCGCTGCTGGTGCTGCACGGCGACTATGCCGCCGGCGTGCTCGTCGTGCAAATGACGGCCTTGCCATTGATCGTGCTGTTCATCGCCCTGGCCAGCTGGCTGGCGCTGCGCGGGCATCGTCCGGCGCACGCCTTCCTGTTTATCTTCGGCATCTTTTACGCGGGCGTGGTGATCAGTTTCCTGCGCAATATGGCCATCGTGCCGCCGAACTTCTGGACCAACCATGCGGCCACCCTGGGCGCCTTCGTGCACATGATGCTGATGAGCCTGCGCCTCAACCGCCGCTACGCCGAATTGCGCCGCGCCAAGGACCGGGCACAGGCGGAGGCCGTCAGCGCCGTGCGCGCCCTGAATGAACGGCTGGAAGAGCAGGTGGCACTGCGCACCGTGGCGCTGCGGCAGGAAATCGGCCGGCGCGCCGTGCTGGAAGGCGAATTGCGCGCCGCGCTGGAAGTGGAAACCCGCACCCGCGAAGAGCAGCAGGATTTCGTTGCCATGGTGTCGCATGAATTCCACACGCCCTTGGCCATCATCAATACCACGGCCCAGCAAATTGCCCGCAACACGGACGCGCCGCGGGACAAAACCCTGCAGCGCTGCCAGAACCTGCGCGAAGCGAGCGGCCGCATGACGGCGCTGGTGGATGAATACCTGAGCGCCGACCGCATGGAAACGAGCGCGGCAACCTTCCGGCCCCTGCCATGCGACTTGCCCGCGCTGCTGACGGCCGTGCTGGCCGAATGGCCGCCGGGCCGCATCGAGGCCAGCGTGCAGGCGCTGCCCGCCAGCGCCGTGGTGGACGCCAGCCTGCTGCGCGTGGCGCTGCGCAACTTGCTCAGCAATGCCGACCGGCACGCGCCGCAAGCCCTGGCGATCCGCGTGCAGGCCGGCACGCTCGAGGACGGCCGCGTGCAGATCGCCGTCAGCAACGAAGGCGAGCCGCTGCCCGCCGATGAAATCCCGCGCCTGTTCCAGAAATACTTCCGTGGCCGCATCGCCCAGCACAAGCCCGGCGCCGGCCTGGGCCTGTACCTGGTGCAGCGCATCGCCGAATTGCACGGCGGCCAGGTAATACTGGCCAGCGCCGGCAACAACGGCACCATCAGCTTCGCCTTGCGCCTGCCCGTCTGACGATCGCGCGTATTCCCGACTAAATCAGTCGGGAATCGCTCAGGTTTGCTCAATTTTAAATTTCCCCGTTCTGATATCTTTCCGTTCAGAAATCTTTGTAGCTTTTTATAACGTTTATATTTAAAAAAGCAACAAAAGCCGCAACGGACGCCGTCCACGCACAGCACAGGGAAAACATGCACCGCAACCAACTCGCCAGCCACCTCACCGGCCCCTCCTTGTTCGCGCCGCTTTCCTGACCCGTTCTTACCCCATTTCCCGCTCGCGCCAGCCCGGCCAGGTCCGCAGGCGCGCGGGCGTCTCCCTATTCAAATCAACAAGGACATCGCATGCATCGTCACGGATCGTTGAACCACATCTACCGCCTCGTCTGGAGCCACGTCTTGAACGCCTGGGTCGCCGTCGCGGAAACCTCGCGCGGACGCGGCAAGAGCAGCCGCCGCAAACTGGCCGCGGCAGCGGCCGCCATGACGGCGCTGGCGCTGGGAGGGCCGGCACAGGCCGCGCCCACGGGTGGGCAGGTGGTGAGCGGCACGGCCAGCATCAGCCAGCAAGGCGGCACCACCACAATCCATCAGGGCAGCGCGCAGGCCGCGCTGAACTGGAACAGTTTTAACGTGGGCGCCAAGGAAACCGTCAACTTCGTCCAGCCTTCGGCGAGCGCACTGGCCGTCAACCGCATCTTCGACAGCAACGGCACGCAGATCCTCGGCAGAGTCAACGCGAATGGCCAGGTGTACCTGATCAATCCGAACGGCGTGCTGTTCGGCCGCGGCGCACAAGTCAACGTGGGCGGCCTGGTGGCTTCGACGCTCGACGTCGACAGCGCCAGCCTGGGCGGTTCGAAACACGCGTTCGGCGGCCAAGGTACTGGCAAGGTCGTCAATGAAGGCACGCTGCGCGCGGCCGATGGCGGCTATGTCGCCCTGCTGGGCCGGCAAGTGAGCAACCAGGGCGCCATCTCGGCCCGCCTGGGCACGGTCGCCCTGGGCGCCGGCAGCGCCGCCACCCTGAGCTTTGACGGCGCGCGCCTGCTGCAACTGCGCATCGAGCAAAGCACCCTGAACAACCTGGCCGAGAACGGCGGACTGATCCGCGCCGATGGCGGCCAGGTGCTGATGAGCGCAGGCGCCCGCGATTCGCTGCTGGCCAGCGTCGTCAACCACACGGGCGTCATCGAGGCGCGCAGCGTGGAGCAGCGCGATGGCAGCATCATCTTGCTCGGCGGCATGGCCGCCGGCACCACCCATGTGAGCGGCACCCTGGACGCCAGCGCCCCCGCGGGCGGCAATGGCGGCTTCATCGAAACGAGCGCCGCCCACGTGAAGATCGGCAACGATACCCGCATCAGCACGGCCGCTGCCCAGGGCCGCGCCGGCACCTGGCTGATCGACCCCGTCGACTTCACCATCGCCGCCAGCGGCGGCGATATCAGCGGCGCCGCCCTGACGGCCAATTTGCGCAACGGCAATGTCGTGATCCAGAGCACGCAAGGCAGCCACGGCACGGCCGGCGACGTGCACGTCAACGACCAGGTCAGCTGGTCGGCCAATGAACTGACCTTGAATGCGCAGCGCAACATCAATATCAACGCCAACCTGAACGGTTCCGGCACGGCCAGCCTGGCGCTGGAATACGGCCAGGGCGCCGCCGCTGCCGGCAACACGGCCGTGTATCAGCTGGGCAACGGCGCACAGGTGAGTTTGCCCGCCGGGCAAAACTTCAGCACCAAGCTGGGCGCGGACGGCGTGCGCACCGGCTACACGGTGATTACCCAGCTGGGCGCTTACCGCAGTGTCACGGGCACCGACTTGCAAGGGATCAATGGCAAACTGAACGGCAATTTCGTGCTCGGCGCCGACATCGATGCCTCGGCCACCGCTTCGGCCGCCTGGAACCCCAATTGGTGGGATGCGGGCTTCGTGCCGCTGGGCAGGGATGCGGCCTTTGGCGGCATCTTCGACGGCCTCGGCCATTCCATCAATCAGCTCAGCATGATGTCCGGGTCCGGCGGCGGCAGCGGCTTGTTTTCCATTACCACCAAGGATGCCCTGATCCAGAATGTGGGCTTGAATGGCGGCCGCATCAAAACCCACTATTACGCCGGTGGGCTGGTGGGCGATAACAAGGGCACGATCAAGAATAGCTATGCGGCGCTCGACGTCATCGCCGACGGCTTCATCAGCGGCGGCCTGGTGGCGCGCAACAGCGGCACCATCGTCAACAGCTACGCCTCGGGGGCCGTCAGCAGCAATACCCAGAGCGGCGGCCTGGTCGGCATCAACCAGGGAACGATCAGCAACAGCTATGCCACGGGCAGCGTGGCGGGCAAGACCGAGATCGGCGGCCTGGTGGGCACCAACTGGGGAGCGGGATCCGTCAATACCAGCTACGCGGCGGGGCGCCTGCTCATCGCCGACGGCGGCACCAACTTCGGCGGTTTGATCGGCAGCAACAGCGCGCCCCAGCAAATCCGCAACAGTTTCTGGTCCATCGACGGTACGGGCCAGGCGACCTCCAAGGGCGGCACCGGCCTGACGGACACGCAGATGCGCACGGCCAGCAGTTTTACGGGATTCAATTTCACCACCACGCCTGGCGCGCAGGGCAATAACTGGGTGCTGGTCAACGTGGACGGCAACTTGAATAATGCCGGCCATGGCGAAGGCGGGACCTATCCCATGCTGGCATCCGAGTATTCCACAACGATCTACAATGCGCACCAGCTGCAATTGATGTCCATGGCACTCAATGGCAGCTACGTGCTGGGCGCCAACATCGATGCCAGCGCCACGGCGGGCGGCAAGGGCGTCTGGGGCAAGAATGGATTCATTCCTGTCGGCATGGCAAACGGCCTGGGCGGCGGCATAGAAAATATCTTCACCGGCAGCTTGAACGGCCAGAGCCATACCATCAGCGGACTGACCATCGCGTCCGACTTCGATATCGTCGGCTTGTTCGGCTATGCGGATAGCTCCTCCGTCATCAGCAATATCGGCTTACTGGGCGGCAGCATCAGCGGCGTCATCCACGTCGGCGCCCTGGCAGGCTACGGCAGGGGCCTCATTTCCAACAGCTACAGTAGCGCAACGGTCAATGGCCGCGAGTCCGTTGGCGGCTTGCTCGGCACGAACGACGGCAATATCAACAACAGCTACGCCAGCGGCGCCGTCAGCGGCAGCACGTCCGTGGGCGGCTTGATCGGCCTCAACATGAGCGGTACCGTCGAAAACACGTACGCGACGGGCATGGTCAAGGGCGAGACCAGCAAGGGCGCGTTGATCGGCACCAACTTCAGCCAGGTAAACAACAGCTTCTGGACCAGTACTGACGGCGTCTCGGGCATCGGCAGCGGTGGCGGCTCACAGTCGAACGTGCACGCCTTGAGCGATGCGCAACTGCACTCGAAATCGAGTTTCGGTGGCTGGGACATGGCCACGAACGCCGGCAGCGGCGCCATCTGGCGCATCTATGAAGGCCAGACGGCGCCGTTGCTGCGCAGTTTCCTGACCGCCCTGACCGTCACCTCGGATGCGGTCAGCAAGACTTACGATGGCCAAAGCTATGTGGGGAGCCTGTCCAATGCCCGTTACTCGATCGCTGGCGCTGCCGACTCCGGGCAAGTCTTTTCCTCAAGCAATAGCGTGTACGGCGCCATCCGCGATGCCGGTCTCTACAACGCCGCCGGCACCTACCTGTATTCCGGCCAACAAGGGTATGACATCGACCTGCAGGCGGGCGCCCTGACGATCAACCGGGCCGTCATCAGCCTGAACGGCACGCGCACCTATGACGGCAGCGCCAGCATGGCGGCCGGTCTGCTGACACTGAACGGCTTGGTGCAAGGCGAGAGCCTGTTGCTGTCAGGAAACGGTATCCTCGACAACAAAAACGCGGGTGGAAAAAAGACCATGGCCAACGGCACGCTGACGCTGGCTGACGGCAGCACGGGCCAGGCCAGCAACTACACCTTGGAAGGCGGCAGGCACAGCGCCACCGTCAACCGCGCCACGCTGAATGTGCAGGGCGTGGGGGCGGCCAATAAAGTCTATGACGCCAGCACGGGCGCCACCTTGACGGGCAAGGCCAGCGTGCAGGCGCTGGGCGACGACCAGCTGAACGTAAGCGGAGGCACCGCCCGTTTTGCCGACAAGAACGCCGGCATGGGCAAGGCCGTCACTCTCGACGGCTTTACCTTGCAGGGCGCGGATGCGGCCAACTATGTGCTGGTGCAGCCGAACAACGTCACGGCCGACATCAGCAAGGCCAGCGTGGTCATCGCCGGCGTGGGCGCGGCGAATAAGGTGTATGACGCCACCACCGGCGTCATCCTGACGGGCAAGGCCAAGGTGCTGGCACTGGGCGGTGACCAGTTGAGCGTGGCCGGCGGCGTGGCCCGCTTTGCCGACAAGAACGCAGGCAAGGGCAAGGCCGTCATCGTCGATGGCTACAGCCTGCAAGGTGCGGATGCGGGCAACTATGTGCTGGTGCAGCCGAACAACATCACGGCCGACATCGGCAAGGCCAGCGTGGTCGTCGCCGGCGTGGGTGCGGCAAATAAAGTGTATGACGCCACCACCGGCGCCACTTTGACAGGCAAAGCCAGCGTGCAGGCGCTGGGCGATGACCAGCTGAACGTAAGCGGAGGCACCGCCCGTTTTGCCGACAAGAACGCGGGCATGGACAAGACCGTTACCCTCGACGGCTTTGCCTTGCAAGGCGCGGATGCGGCCAACTATGACCTCGTGCAACCGGGCAAAGTCACGGCCGACATCAGTAAAGCTACTGTCAGCGTGAGCGGCGTGGGTGCGGCAAATAAAGTGTATGACGCCACCACGGGCGCCACGTTGACAGGCAAGGCCAGCGTGCTGGCGCTGGGCGGCGACCAGTTGAGCGTGGCCGGCGGCGTGGCCCGCTTTGCCGACAAGAACGCGGGCATGGGCAAGACCGTCACCCTGAGCGGCTTTGCCTTGCAAGGCGCCGATGCGGCCAACTATGACCTCGTGCAACCGGGCAAGGTCACGGCCGACATCAGTAAAGCTACTGTCAGCGTGAGCGGCGTGGGTGCGGCAAACAAAGTGTATGACGCCACCACGGGCGCCACGCTGACAGGCAAGGCCAGCGTGCTGGCGCTGGGCGACGACCAATTGAGCGTGGCCGGCGGCACTGCCCGCTTTGCCGACAAGCACGCCGGAACAGGGAAAAACGTCATCGTCGACGGCTACACCTTGCAGGGTGCGGATGCGGGCAACTATGCACTCGTGCAACCGGGCAACATCACCGCCGATATTGCCAAGGCCAGCTTGCTGTTGACGGCCACGGCCACCAGCCTGACGGGTGGCCGCACGCCAAAACAGTTAAGCGGCACGGTCAGCGGCCTGCTGGGCAGCGACACCCTGGCGGACGCCACCAGCGGCGCCCTGGCCTGGACCAGCCCGGCCACGGCCAGCAGTCCGGCTGGCAACTACGCCATCATGGGCAGCGGCCTGGCTTCAAACGACTATGCCTTCGTGCAAGCCGAGGGCAATGCCGGCGCCCTGACCTTGAAGTCGGCCAGCCTGCCACCACCGGCCCAGGCAGCCGTGGTGCAACTGCAGGCGCAAGTGCTGGGCAGCTTTGCCGACACGCGTCCCGGCACGCTGGCCGCCGCACCCACCATCACCGTCACGCAGACGGATGCCCCGGCCGGCACTGCCGCCGCCAGCAATGCCTTGCCAAACACCAGCATGCAGATCGGCAGCCGCGGCCCGGCCCTGCAAGTCGTCCTGGGCGGCGTCAAGCTGCCCGCCAACATGCTTAACGTAAATCAATAACACCATGACTCATTCCTTGACTCCGCGACACCTGATGCAACAACCGTTGCTGTCCCTGCTGCTGGCCTTTGCGCCATGCGCCGTAGCACAAACCACCCCGGTCGTGCCCGATGCGGGCGCCATCCTGCGCCAGTTGCAGCCGGCCACGCCCGCCAATGTTGCTCCCGGCGCGCCGGCGCTGCGCATCGAACAGAAAGAGGGCGCGCCGCTGCCCGCCAGCGCGCCGTTTCTCGTCACGCAGATCGATATCGCCGGCAACAGCGCGTTCGATACGGCCACCTTGCAGGCGCTCGTCGCCAGCGCCCATGGCACGACCTTGTCCTTGGAGCAACTGGGAGAACTGGCCGCCCGCATCACCAGTTACTACCGCGCCCATGGCTATCCGCTGGCGCGCGCCATCGTGCCCGCCCAGACCATCCGCCAGGGCATCGTGCGCATCGACGTGCTCGAGGCACGCTACGGCAAGGTGGGCATCGACAACCGCAGCGACGTCAGCGACGCCTTGCTGAACGCCACGCTGGCGCCGCTGCAAACGGGCCAGACCATCGGCCAGGCGGAACTCGACCGCAGTTTGCTGTTGCTGTCCGACATACCGAATGTCGCCATCACGGCCACGCTCACGCCCGGCGCCGAAGTTGGCGGCTCCGACCTGCTGGTCAATGCCTGGTCCGGCCCGCGCATGGCTGGCGCTGCCTTCCTCGACAACAATGGCAACCGCTACACGGGCCGCGCCCGCCTTGGCGCCACCGTGTACCTGTACAACCCGCTGCACCAGGGCGACGTGGCCAGCGCCAGCGTGCTCAGCTCGGGCACGGGCATGTCGTATGCGCGTCTCGGCTATGACCTGCTGCTGAACGGCGCCGGCACGCGCGCCGGGGTGGCCATGTCCGCCCTGCGCTACCGCCTGGAAGGCGCCATGCGCCCGCTGCACGCACATGGCACGGCTCAGGTCGCCAGTGCCTGGCTGCGCCATCCGCTGCTGCGCAGCCGCGATGCGAACATGTCGATCCAGCTGCAATATGACCAGGTGCACTTGCGCGACCGCATCGACGCCAGCGCCATGCGCAGCGACCGCCGCCTGGACAACCTGAGCGCCACCCTGGGCGGCGACGTGCGCGATGCCGCCTTCGCTGGCGCCATCACCAGCTGGAGCGTGGCCGCGACGGCTGGCAAGCTCGACATCAGCGACCCGCTGACGCGCCTGAACGACGCCTTCAGCGCCCGCAGCCATGGCAATTTTGCGAAATGGAACGTCAACCTGTCGCGCCTGCAAAACCTGGACCAGCGCAACGCCGTGTACCTGGCCTTCGCGGGACAGTGGGCGGACAGCAATCTCGATTCCTCCGAAAAGATGAGCGTGGGAGGCCCGTACACGGTGCGCGCGTATGACGTGGGCGCGGCAGCTGGCGACCTCGGCTATTTCGGCAGCGCCGAATGGCGGCATGAACTGAGCGCCAGCGATACGGGACAATGGCAAGCCGTGGCCTTCGTCGACAGCGCGCGCGTGACGGTGAACCAGCAGCGCTGGACGCCGGGTCCGAACAGCGCGCGCCTGCACGGCGCCGGACTGGGCGTGAACTGGGCGGACGGGCAGCAGTGGAATGCCCGCGCGTACGTCGCCAAGCCCATCGGCGGCATGCCCGTCCTGCTGACGTCGCGCAGTTCGGCCCGCCTGTGGGTCGAACTCAATCGCCGCTTCTGATGCGGCGGCAACAGCCGGAAGCCCGACTTTCGGCTGTTGCTTGATCCAACGCAAGACTTACCCACCAGCTATCCACCGTCTGTGCACGGCTTTTCCACAGGCTTACCCACAGCAACATCCGGGAAGCGGGTGCAAAACTGCAGTTATCCCCACTTGTACCTACGCTATCCAGCGCTTATCCGCAGGCTTACACACAGAGTTATCCACAATCCGCAGGAAAAGGCGATTGCATCGCTGGCAAGCCGCTGGAATCAGCGGAAAAGGCAGCGACAAGCGCATGGCGGGCCAGATTATAAAACTTGCCAACAGCTTATGCGCAGGCTTGCACACAGGCTTATGCGCCACTTGTGCAGTGGCTTGCCCACAGAGTTATCCACATACAAAAAAGGCAGGCCATGCGGCCTGCCTGTGTGCAAGGGCTGACTGCGCCGCTTACTTCTTGATTTTCACGGGACGCGTCCAGCCGTCGATGGTCACCTGGCGCGCGCGCGACACGGTCAGCTTGCCGGCCGGCGCATCTTTCGACAAGGTCGTGCCGGCGCCCAGGGTGGCGCCCTTGCCGACGGTGACGGGCGCGATCAGCTGGCTGTCGCTGCCGATGAAGGCGTCGTCTTCGATGACCGTGCGGAACTTGTTCACGCCATCGTAGTTGCAGGTGATCGTGCCGGCGCCGATGTTGACCTTCGAGCCGATGGTGGCGTCGCCGATGTAGGCCAGGTGATTGGCCTTGCTGTGCGCGGCGATCTGGCTGTTTTTCACTTCGACGAAGTTGCCGATGTGCACGTCTTCCGCCAGGACCGTGCCCGGGCGCAGGCGCGCGTAGGGGCCGATGATGGAAGCGGCGCCGACGATGGCGTCCTCGATATGGCAGAAGGGCTTGATGTGTGCGCCAGCGGCCACCGTGGCGTTGATGAAGACGTTGTTGGCGCCCACGCGCACGCCGTCGCCCAGTTCCACCCGGCCTTCGAACACGCAGCCGACGTCGATGGTGACATCGCGGCCGCAAATGAGTTCGCCGCGCACGTCGATGCGGGCCGGATCGAGCAGGGTCACGCCCCGTTCCAACAGCGCTTGCGCGATATTGTTCTGGTGGATGCGTTCCAGCTGGGCCAGCTGCACCTTGCTGTTGACGCCCGCCACTTCCCATACGGCAGCCGGGTGGGCCGAAGTGACGGCCACGCCATCGGCGACGGCCTGGGCGACGATATCGGTCAGATAGTATTCCCCTTGGGCATTGTCATTCGACAAGGCCGACAACCATTGCTTGAGCTGCACGGTGGGCGCGACCATGATGCCGCTGTTGATCTCGCGGATGGCGCGCTCGGCGGGTGTCGCATCCTTTTCCTCGACGATGCGCACGATGGCGCCGTGCTCGCGCACGATGCGGCCGAGACCAAACGGGTCGTCCTGTTCCACGGTCAGGATGGCCAGCTTGTCCTTGCCGGCCGCCTGCACCAGTTGCTGCAGGGAAGCGGCGCTGGTCAGCGGCACGTCGCCGTACAGGATCAGGGTCGGCACGCTGTCATCCAGCAAAGGCAGCGCTTGCTGGACGGCATGGCCGGTGCCCAGCTGCTGCGCCTGCTCGGCGGCGTCGATCTGCACGCCATGGTTCACCTTGTAGCCGTCGAGCAACTTCAGCACTGCTGCGCCCCCATGCCCGTAAATCACGCATAATCGGGACGGCGCCAGGCCGCGCGCCGTGTCGATGACGTGCGACAACAGCGGCTTGCCCGCCAACGGGTGCAATACCTTGGGCAGTGCCGACTGCATGCGTTTGCCCATACCGGCAGCGAGAATGACAACGTTCATAGACCGTCTTTTATAAGTTAAGAATATGAAAAAGTTTAACACGCAGGCCCCGTCTTCCACGTCTTCCAGCCGCTTGACGTATGCCTTACTGGCCATCCTGCTCGTCGTCATGGCCGGTTGCAGCGGCTTGCGCCTGGCCTACAACAATGGCGATACCGTGCTGTACTGGTGGCTGAACGCGTATGTCGACCTGGACCGCGACCAGAAGGGCTGGGTGCGCGACGATATCGACAAGCTGTTCGAGTGGCACCGCAAGACGCAATTGAAGGATTACGTGGAAATCCTGCGCACGGGCCAGAAGCAGTTGCAAGGCAATGCCACGCAGGCGGACCTGCTGGCGGATTACAGCGAGATCAAGCAGCGCACCCAGGCGCTGTTGCTGAAGGCGGCGCCCGAGCTGGCCGACCTGGCGCGCTCGCTCAAGCCCGAGCAGATCGCGCAGATGGAAAAGAAGTTCAAGTCGAACAATGAGGATTACCGCAAGAAATACCTGAGCGGCGACCAGGAGAAGCGCCAGAAACTGCGCTACAAGAAAGCCATGGAGCAATTCGAACTGTGGTTCGGCAGCTTCAGCAGCGAGCAGGAAGCCCTCATCCGCAAGGCGTCCGACGCGCGTCCGCTGAACAACGAGATCTGGCTCGACGAACGCATGCGGCGCCAGCAGAACGTGTTGAGCCTGGTCAAGAAAGTTCACCAGGAAAAACTCGGCAAGGAAGCCACCGTGACCTTGATCAACACCCTGATCAAGGACAGTTTCGAGCGCCTCGAGCATTCCGAGCGCAAGGCCTTCTTCGATGCCTACGAAAGCAGCACGGCGCAGATGGTCATGACGGTGATCAAGATCGCCACGCCCACGCAAAAAGCCCATGCCGTCAAGCGCATGCAGGGCTGGATCGACGATTTCAATTCCCTCGCCACGCAAGCCAAATAGCCAGGCAGCGCCAGCAGGGGGGAGGGGGCCATATGCTATAGTGGCCGCCATCGAATTGAAGAAATACCCATGCAAAAGAAAATTAAGAAACCCGCCAAAGTCCCCGTCCACCACGCGCCGCCACCGAACCAGGTGCGCATCATCGGCGGCCAGTGGAAGCGCTCCGTGCTGCCTGTTTTACAGGCACTGGGCTTGCGCCCGACACCGGACCGCGTGCGCGAAACCGTGTTTAACTGGATCAACCACTTGCGCGACGGCGACTGGGCCAATGCCCAGGTGCTGGACCTGTTCGCCGGCAGCGGCGCACTCGGCTTCGAAGCGGCCAGCCGCGGCGCCGCCGCCGTCACCATGGTCGACACCCATACGCCCGTGATCCGCCAGCTGGAAGAAAACAAGACGAAATTGCGCGCCGACAATGTCCAGCTGCTGCGCGGCGACGCCTTGCTGACGGCGCAAGGCCTGGCATCGCGCGGCCAGCGTTTCGACCTGATCTTCCTCGATCCGCCCTACCAGCAGGATTTCCTGGCGAAAGTGTTGCCGCTGTGCGCCAACCTGCTCAAGGAAGGCGGCATGGTGTATGCGGAATCGGGCTTGCCGCTCGTCTTCGATGCAACCAGCGCCCTGGAAAAACCGGAGTGGATGGCGCCGTGGGAAGTCATCCGCGCCGACAAGGCGGGCACCGTTTATTATCATTTGCTAACTTACAACAAAGTGCCGGCTACTGCCTGAATCTGCCTATAAATGAGGCAAAAAAGCTCCCTGGCCCGAGGCGCAGCACCAAGGTGGTCACCAATTTCAGGCATAATGCGCGTCTATATTGGTGCATCGTCAGGGAGCCGCAATGGTTGTAGCCGTTTATCCAGGAACATTCGATCCGCTCACGCGCGGTCATGAAGATTTGGTGCGCCGCGCATCGGGTCTGTTTGACAAGCTGATCGTCGGTGTGGCCGACAGCAAGAACAAGCAACCGTTTTTCTCGCTCGACGAACGCCTGGAAATCGCCAACGAAGTGCTCGGCCACTATCCGAATGTGCAAGTGGAAAGCTTTTCCGGCCTGCTCAAGGATTTCGTGCGCAAGCATGAAGCGCGGGTCATCGTGCGCGGCTTGCGCGCCGTCTCCGACTTCGAATACGAATTCCAGATGGCGGGCATGAACCGCTACCTGCTGCCCGATGTCGAAACCATGTTCCTGACGCCATCCGACCAGTACCAGTTCATTTCGGGCACCATCGTGCGCGAAATCGCGGCGCTGGGCGGCGACGTCTCCAAGTTTGTCTTCCCCTCGGTGAACCGCTGGCTGCAAAACAAGATTGCCGCCAACGCTGCCTCATCGCAATAAGTAAGAGTGAAATCATGGCATTACTGATCACCGACGAATGCATCAATTGCGACATTTGCGAGCCCGAGTGCCCGAATGACGCGATCTACATGGGCGCGGAAATCTACGAAATCGATCCCAACAAGTGCACCGAATGCGTGGGCCACTTTGACGAGCCGCAATGCCAGCAAGTGTGCCCCGTCAGCTGCATCCCCTTCAATCCAGCCTGGCGCGAAAGCCCGGAGCAATTGATGGCCAAGTACGAACGCCTGCAGGCGGAACTGCCCGCCGCCAAAGCCTGAGCTTTTCTCCCGCGCCACTTCCGGGCCACGTCTGCGTGGCGCCAGCTTCTGCCAACTGTTCTACACTGTGTGCTGACTTATCCACAGCCCATGGTTTCCACGGAGGTAGAAGATGCAAATAAGCACATCCCGTTTGGGCCGCTCCCTGGCCACCGCCTGCCTGTGCGCCAGCCTGTGCGCCGCCGTGGCACGACCGGCGCTCGCCGTCGAGGTGGGCGGCGTCAAGCTGGACGAGACGGTGCAGCTGGCCAGCCGCGAATTAAAACTCAACGGCGCCGGCGTGCGCTACAAGGTCATCTTCAAGGTGTACACGATCGCGCTGTACCTGCCTGAAAAGAAAACCCAGCTGGCCGACATCCTGGCGCTGCCCGGGCCTCGCCGCCTGGAAATCGTCATGCTGCGCGACATCACTTCCGACGAGCTGGGGCAAGCCTTCATGCAAGGCTTGAAGCGCAGTTCCGACCAGGCCGACCGCACGCGCCTGCTGAGCCAAACGATGCAGTTCGGCGCCATGTTCGAAATGGTGCCCGGCCTGAAAAAGGGCGACATTCTCACCGTGGACTGGCTGCCGGAAGAGGGAACGTTGTGCAAGCTGAACGGCAAACAGGTGGGCGACACGGTGCCGGACCTGGCTTTCTATAATGCGCTGCTGAAAATCTGGATAGGTGCCCATCCGGCCGACACCATGTTGCGCGCGCATTTGCTGGGCGACATGGCGTAATCGGCTGGCGGCTGGCGTAAAAAAAGCCGGCGCAGGCCGGCTTGTCATTCTGCAACAGTTGCTCGCTCAGGCACGCGTCGACAGGGCGCGCAATTCGGCGGCATTGCTTGGCGACACGCCATCCATCTTGCCGAGCGTGCGTTTCAAGGCTTGCGCTTCGCGCATCTGCTGGCGCGCCAGGCGCTCTTCGCGGCTCAGCTTCGGACGCACCACCAGCATCATGGCGCGGGCGATGCCCACCAGCAAAGGCTTGAACAGCAGGGCGAAGGCGCCCACGGCGACGATCACCAGCACGAGTTGCAGGGCGTTCAGCAGGGAAATCTCCAGCACGGGTGCGGATACTGCGTACAGGGCGGAGGCGAAGGTAGACATAGTGTTCCAGTGCATTATAGAATTTGACAGTACTATAGTGCAGTGCAACATATAAATCTAATTCCATTTCTTGATACCAATTATATGAATCGTGAATGGAAAACTGTAATATTTTTTTACGAGTGAAAATATTCGTGCCCGGCGCGGTTTACACTCTTAAGTAATCAATTCAACTTTTATCTTGGGCTTTCCATGAGTTTTCTGACGCTGGATCTGAACTTGCTGCGTGTTTTCGACGCCGTCATGACGGAACAAAACCTGACGCGCGCAGCCGGCCACCTGGCGATGACGCAGCCGGCGGTATCGAACGCCATCAAACGCCTGCGCGAGAGCCTCGGTGACGAATTGCTGATCCGCACGGCCTATGGCGTGAAACCCACGCCCCGCGCCGAAGCGCTGTGGCCGTCCGTGCGCTCGGCCCTGGCCAGCCTGGAAGCGGCTGTTACGCCGGAAACCTTCGACGTGTCGAAAACACATGCCACTTTCCGCATGGCCATGGCCGATGCGACGGCCGCGTTCTGGCTGCCTTCGCTGATGCGCTCGATCGAACGGGAAGCGCCCGGCGTCAACGTGCGCATGATGCCGCTGACCACGCGCGAACCGCGCCCGATGCTGCTGCGCGGCGACATCGACCTGGCCGTGGGCTTCTTTCCCGGCGTGGCGGCGCAATTGTCGAGCGAAACGGGTTCGCCCATCCGTCACGAGCGCCTGTATTCCGGCAAGTATGTGTGCGTGATGCGGCGCGGCCATCCGCTGGCCGACAAGGAATTGACCCTGGATAACTACTGCGCGGCCAACCATTTATTGGTGAGCTTTTCCGGCCGCGCGCATGGCTTGATCGACGAGGCGCTGTCGCAGATCCACCGCGAACGGCGCATCTTGTTGACGGTCAACCAATTCTTCACGGCCGGAAGAGTCGTCGCCAATTCCGACCTGATCACCGTCTTGCCGCGCCATTTGATCGCCTCGACGGGCATGACGGAATCGCTGCTGTACAAGGATTTGCCGTTGACCTTGCCAGCCGTCCACCTGGACATGCTGTGGCACGAGCGCGACGCCCGCAGCCCCGCCCACAAATGGCTGCGCAACCACCTGGAAAGCATGAACACGCCCACCCTGCGCACGGCCACGGCGGCCGGCGGCGGCGTGGCGCCGAAGCCGCACGTCGAGTAAGGCTTGCGATAGGACAAAAAAAACGCCTGATATCTCATCAGGCGTTTTTTTTATGCGTGGTTACTGGAGCGATAACCGATCCGGAAACCGCCCCAGTGCTTGCCCTCGACGTGGATGGGCACGGACAAATCGTGCATGACCTCGCCCGTGTCGCGTTTATAGGTCTGCAACAGGAACGCCTTGGTATTGCTGCCGCAACGCTTGCCCGTGCGGTCGCTGAAGATGCGCTTGGTGCGGTTATTCACGATATCGGTGGCGTAATCGCCCGTCAGCGGCTGGGAAAACTTCTTGTTGTGCGTTGGAAAATATCCATTGTTGTCGACGGCGCCCGCATACGCCAGGTGGGGCAATGCCGCCAGCACGCCTTCCTGCAAGTCGGGCAGCACCTTGTCCGTGAACGCGTCGAATTTCGTGTTGTGCTTGGGTGGATCGGTATTCGGGATGGGACGGTAATGGCGGTCGAACAGGGCGTCGCGCGTGATGCGCCCCGAGGCGATCGCTTGCTCGAAGAGTTTGCCCACGTCGCGCGCGGCGCGCTGGGCCGCCTCGCGGATCTCGTCGTGCGGCGTGGCCACGCTCGATTCGCCCAGGGCGCCGGCGATCACTTCGGCCCGCTCGGCCAGGGCCATGGCCGATTGCGTGGCGCGCGGCAATTCGGCATTCGTCGACAGCATGCTGTCGCGGATTTGCAGGATGGCGTCGGCGATCACTTGCGTCGTCTCGACGTGTTCGCGCGAGGCGCGGGCGATTTGCCCGATCTCGTCCTCGGACTCGCCCGATGACTGCTCGATATGGCTGAGCGAAGCGTGCACGCTTTGCACATTGCGCGCCGCTTCCGTGACGCCGGCCGCCAGCGAACTCATGCCACGTGCGGCTTTTTCCGACTGTTCATTGATTTCGCGCACCATCACGCTGATTTCATCGGAGGCTTCCTTGGTGCGCTGCGCCAATTGCCGCACTTCCCCGGCCACCACGGCAAAACCGCGCCCGTGTTCGCCGGCGCGCGCCGCTTCGATGGCGGCGTTCAGCGCCAGCAAGTTGGTGCGCGCGGAAATATCGGAAATGGCTTCCGTAAAGCCCGTGATGCGTTTGGATTTTTCCTGCAAGCTCAGCATGTTGCTGGAAGCGCCTTGCGCTTCCTCGCGTGCGTTATTGATGCGCTGCAAGCCCTGGTCCACTTCGGCGCGCGCCGCCACGCTTTCCACGCGCACGCCGGCGGCCACCTTGGCGGCCCGTTCCGCATTGGCGGCGATCTTTTCCGTCATCGCGGCATTTTGTACGGAACTGTCGGCGATGTCGCTGGCCGTGCGGACATCGAGTTCCACCTTCTGTTTGACGGAATCGACAAAATACGAGGTTTCCGCCGCGCCGATCATGATGGCATCGATGGCGTTGCCCACCGTGTCGGCGAACTGGTGCAAGCCCGGCTCGCCGCGCGGACGGCCGGCAAACGCCAGCAGCGCGGCGCCGATGGCGGCGGCCACGCAGGCAATCAGATAGGGATGGTCGCCGCCCGAGAGCAACAACAGATAGGCCAGGCAACAGGCGACGGCCATGGCCAGGATCGTGAATACAAAGAAACGCACCAGCTGATGCTGCAACTGCTTCATTTGTCCCCCGCTGCGCGAACCCGTCACGTCCCGCGAAAGGGACGTGCCGTAACCGTATGCGGGTGGGCACGATTGCCCACTTTGCACCCTGAAGTGACCGTCTGCGCGGCGTTTCAGGCGGCTACCGGATAGCAGAATTGTAGTTCTACCCTACAACATTTGTTCCGATAGCTCAATCAGAAAAGTGGGGCGGCTACACCAGGGTCACTTAATTGGCAATTTGGTCGTGTTTTTGACCTCTTCCATGACGGCATAAGTGTGGGTTTCCCGCACACCTTTCTGCAACAGCGTCTTGCCCAGGAATTCGCGGTAGGCGGCCATGTCCTTGACGCGCGCCTTGACCAGGTAATCGAAACCGCCGGCCACCATGTGACATTCCAGTACCTCTGGAATGATTTGTACGCTATGCTTGAAGGCGTCGAACACTTCCGGTGTCGTGCGATCGAGCACCACTTCGATGAACACCAGCAGCGACACGTCGAGCAGCTGCGGGTTCAACTGGGCCGTATAGCCCATGATGTAACCGGATTCGTGCAACTTGCGCACGCGCTCCAGGCAGGCGGCCGGCGACAGGTTCACGCGCGCGGCCAGCTCCACATTGCTGATGCGTCCATCGCTCTGCAATTCCATCAAGATTTTCTTACTGATCTTGTCCAGCATTACCATCACCCCCAAATTAATATTATTTGGTTAAATTGTCGCATCAAAAACTATCTATTGCTAGTCCCCTGTATTACCAGAATTAATCCATAAGAATCCCCTTTACAATCGAATCATCTTAACGTCCGACTTTCTGTATTTTTTTGCACCAAAAAAGAGCAAGAATTACGTCAGTTTTCGTCCCCTTTTCCTTGTAAAGAGCACTTATGCACCCTGCAGGCCCCTCGGCTTTTACCCCGATTCCTTTTGCTGCGTTCCAGGCAGAAATCCTGCCCGAAGCGACACCACAACGCGCCGCCGTCACCGCCGCCTATAGGCGCGATGAGGTTTCCGCCGTGCAGTGGCTGTTGCAACAAGTCCGCCCCAGCAGCACCGAAACGATAGCCGAAGGGCAAGCCCTGGCGCACCGCCTGGTCTCGAACGTGCGCCAAAAACGCACACGCGCCTCCGGCGTCGATGCACTGATGCACGAGTTCTCGCTATCGTCGGAAGAGGGTGTTGCATTGATGTGTCTGGCTGAAGCGCTGTTGCGTATACCCGACAGTCAAACGGCCGACCGCCTGATCGCCGACAAAATCAGCAAGGGCGACTGGAAGAAGCATCTGGGCGAATCGCCGTCGCTGTTCGTCAACGCGGCCACCTGGGGCTTGCTGATCACGGGCAAACTGGTCAGTACCAGCAGCGAATCGGGCCTCGGTTCGGCCATGACCAAGCTCATCGCCAAAGGCGGCGAACCGCTGATCCGCAAGGGCGTCGACCTGGCCATGCGCATGCTGGGCAACCAGTTCGTGACGGGCCAGACCATCGAGGAAGCGTTGAAGAACAGCCGCGACAACGAAACGCGCGGCTACCGCTACTCGTACGACATGCTGGGCGAGGCGGCCCTGACGCAGCAGGACGCGGCCAACTACTACGCCTCGTACGAAACGGCGATCCATGCCATCGGCAAGGCCTCGAACGGCCGCGGCATCCGCAACGGCCCCGGCATTTCCGTGAAACTGTCGGCCCTGCACGCGCGCTACAGCCGCGCCCAGCGCGCCCGCGTCCTGGAAGAATTGTTGCCGAAAGTCAAAGCGCTGCTGTTGCTGGCCAAACAGTACAACATCGGCTTCAACATCGATGCGGAAGAGACGGACCGCCTGGAACTGTCGCTCGACCTGATGGAAGCACTGGCCTTTGATACAGATTTGGCCGGCTTCGACGGCATCGGCTACGTGGTGCAGGCGTACCAGAAGCGTTGCCCGTTCGCCATCGATTTCCTGATCGACCTGGCGCGCCGCAGCGGCCGCAAGTTCATGGTGCGCCTGGTGAAGGGCGCGTATTGGGATGCGGAAGTCAAGCGCGCGCAAGTCGACGGCCAGGAAGGCTATCCCGTCTACACGCGCAAGGTCTACACGGACGTCTCTTACCTCGTGTGTGCGCAAAAACTGCTGGCGGCCAGCAGCCTGATCTATCCACAGTTTGCCACGCACAACGCGCAAACCCTGTCGACCATCTACACCTGGGCGAAACGCGACGGCATTACCGACTACGAATTCCAGTGCCTGCACGGCATGGGCGAAACCTTGTACGACCAGGTCGTCGGCCCCGACAACCTCGACAAGCCGTGCCGCATCTACGCCCCCGTCGGCTCGCATGAAACCCTGCTGGCCTACCTGGTGCGCCGCCTGCTGGAAAACGGTGCCAACTCGTCCTTCGTCAACCAGATCGTCGACGAAAGCGTGGCCATCGATAGCCTGATCCGCGATCCGCTGGAACAGGCACGCCTGCAGGGCGGCTTGCCGCACCCGTCGATTCCATTGCCGCTGGACATGTTTGGCAGCGAACGCAGGAACTCGGCCGGCCTGGACCTGTCGAATGAAGACACTTTGCGCACCCTGGCCACGGGCCTGGCGCAGCAGCAGACGTGGCAGGCGGCGCCGCTGATCGATGGCGCCGTCAGCCTGAACGGCCCCACGCACATGCTGCACAACCCGGCCCAGCACGACGACGTCGTGGGCAAGGTCATGGAAGCCGGTCAAGCCGACGTGGAAACGGCCCTGGCCAGCGCCAGCGCCTTCGCCATGGATTGGCAAACGACGGAACCGTCGCTCCGCGCGCAAGCGTTACTGCGCGCGGCCGACCTGTTTGAGGAACACCATATCGAGCTGATGGCACTGGCCGTGCGCGAAGCGGGCAAGTCCCTGCCGAACGCGATCGCGGAAATCCGCGAAGCCGTCGACTTCCTGCGCTACTACGCGGCGCAGGTGGAACACGCGCCGAATACCCTGGCGCTGGGGCCCGTCACCTGCATCAGCCCATGGAATTTCCCGTTGGCCATCTTTACGGGCCAGCTGGCCGCCGCCCTGGCGGCGGGCAACGTGGTGCTGGCCAAGCCGGCCGAGCAAACGCCGCTGATCGCCCACCGCGCCGTGCAATTGCTGCATGCGGCGGGCGTGCCGCGCGGCGCGCTGCAATTCTTGCCCGGCAGCGGCGAGATTGTCGGTGCCGGCCTGTGCAATGACACGCGCGTCAAAGGCGTGATTTTCACGGGCTCGACGGAAGTGGCGCAATTGATCAACCGCAACCTGACCGCGCGTGCCGTGGCCGAAGGCATCGACATTCCCCTGATCGCCGAAACGGGTGGCCAGAATGCCCTGATCGTCGATTCGTCCGCCTTGCCGGAGCAAGTGGTGCAGGATGTGATGTCGTCCGCTTTCGACAGCGCCGGCCAGCGCTGCTCGGCCTTGCGCGTGCTGTTCCTGCAAGCGGAAATCGCCGACAAGACCATCCACATGCTCAAGGGCGCCATGCAGGAATTGCGCGTTGGCAATCCTGACCGCCTGGCCACGGATATCGGTCCCGTCATCGATGCGGAAGCGCAAGGTAACTTGCTGGCGCACATCAACAAGATGAAAACCATGGCCATCGACCATTATTCGCTCGATTTGCCGACCGTCAAAGGCACGTTTGTCGCCCCGACCGTGCTGGAAATCAAGTCGCTGGCGCAATTGACGCAGGAAGTCTTCGGCCCCGTGCTGCACGTGATCCGCTACAAGCGGTCCGAACTGCCGCAACTGGTGCAATCGATTAATGACAGCGGTTACGGCTTGACCCTGGGCATCCATACGCGCATCGATGAAACCATCGATTTCATCACCAAGCGCGCGCACGTGGGCAATATTTATGTGAACCGCAACATCGTCGGCGCCGTCGTCGGCGTGCAACCGTTCGGCGGCGAAGGCAAGTCCGGCACCGGCCCCAAGGCGGGCGGCCCCCTGTACCTGAAACGCTTGCAGCGCAATGCGCCGGCCGGCGCGCAGCACCAGCGCCAGGCACCGCCGGCCCTGGATGCGCTCACCGTGTGGGCGAAGATGCATGGCCACGACCAGGTGCAGCAACTGGCGCAGGACTATGCACGCACCACCTTGCTGGGCAGCACCACCGTCTTGCCAGGCCCGACGGGCGAGCGCAATACCCTGAGCTTTGCCGCGCGCGGCACGATTCTGTGCGCGGCAGCAACGTCCGGCACGCTGATGAACCAGCTGGCAGCCGTGCTGGCCACCGGTAACCAGGCCCTCGTGCTGGCGCAAGCGCCGGATCTGATCCCCGGCGACTTGCCGGCCGCGCTGAAGGACCGCATCCAGGTCGTCAGCAGCCTGGAGTCCGTCAAGCATGATTTCCAGATCGCCATGATCGAGCCTTGCCTCGATGGCCAGCTCAAACCGCTGCTGGCGGCACGGGAAGGGGCCCTGGTGGGCACCATCGCCACCACGCCAGAGGGTGTCATCCCCCTGTGGCGCCTGGTCGCTGAGCGGGCGCTGTGCGTGAATACGACGGCGGCCGGCGGTAACGCCAGTCTGATGATGCTCAGCGTCTAAAGGAACCCGAGAAAAAGTCCAGGGCATTGTTGCCTTGCCTGGCCGTACATTCGTACTGCCTGCGGCAAGGCGCCTAGCCCTGAACATTTTTCAGATTCTTTTGTTTTGAAATAAGAAGGGCGGAACCAGTGGTTCTGCCCTTTTTTATGCACGCTAGCTGAAAAATCAGTTAGCCAGGCGCTGGCACAGCTGCTGGATCACCGTCAACGCGTACGGCGAAGCGACGGTTTGCACGAAACGCATGAAGTCGACGGCCGCCTCTTCGTTGGCGTTGTCGGAAATGGTGCGCATGACGGTAAACGGTACGCCCAGTTCAAAACACACTTGCGCCACGGCGGCGCCTTCCATTTCGACGGCCAGCAGGTCGGGGATATCAACTTTGAGCTGGTTCACATGCGCGGCGCTGCTGATGAACTGGTCGCCGCTGGCGATCAGGCCGCGGTGCACGTGCGCGTGTTGCAGACGGAATTGCGCAATATCCGCCGCCTTGAGCACGCTGGACACATCGTCACGCAGGAAATCTTCCGCGGCGGCAGCCAGTTGCGTGCTCAGTTGCAGGTCCGTGGCAAAGCACTGCAGTCCCGTCAGCGGCACTTCGAAGCGGGGAAACAGGGGACGGGCATCCATATCGTGCTGCAACAGCGCTTCGGCCACGACGATATCGCCGACTTTCACGTGTTTATCCCCACTGCCGGCCACACCGGTGAAGACGATGTGGGTAACTCCGTACTTTTCCACAAGGATAGAAGCTGTCATGGCGGCGGCAACCTTGCCCAGACGCGACAGGACGCACACAGCGTCGATATTCCACAGGGTTCCCAGGGTGTAGTCGCGCATGCCGTGCGAACGCCTCTGGGGGCCTTGCATGGCTTCTACCAGCCCCTGCTGTTCTTCGTGCAAGGCACTGATGATGCCTAAACGCATTTTTTTGTGTGAATTCATGCTGTTTTTACAGGTTTTTTGGATTGCCAAACGGTTTACAGGGTGAAAACAGCTATTTCGGTGACTTTTCCACCGTTCGCGTTTGTCTCTGTGTTTTAAATAAAGATGTATACATAAAAATAGTAGTGATAGTAAACGGCCATTTTTTTGTGGATAAGTCGGTATACCGTATAAAAATCATCGACTTGGCGCACAAAAAAGTAGGCGCACAAGCATTGTATCTACGGAGGACTTGTTTGGGATAAAAATCGGGCTGTGGACAAAGATCGACTTTTCCCACATCTCATCCTGTGGATATGCAGGCACTTATCCACAACGGCCAGCAAAAATCACGGATTTTCTTGCTCTAGTGGCATGTTTGACGTGTTTCGTCTGCCTTGATCCTTGCCTGGCAATCCTGGTTGAGCAAGTACGAACGTTGTTCTTTCACGGACCTTGGCATCCAGGTGATTCCTGGAAGACGGTTTGGCAGTGGATCGCGATGTCGCCGTTGGCTTTTTTTTTGGCGGCTTTTGCATGCTTTTTGGAAATATCCCCGGACTTCTGCTTTTTTTGTCGGTTTACAATAGATCTATATATAAAAATAGTAGTAATAGTAAACGCGTTTTTTTCTGTGGATAAGTCGCTTTTTTTCAACAGGATCAATCGTTTACGCGCAAAATAAAGCGTGCATAATCGCTGTATCACGCGAGGAGCAAAATTGTATAAAATGCGGGTCTGCGCAAAAGTTCGTGTTTACGCACAAGTCATCCTGTGGATATCAAGTGACTTATCCACAATCGTCTCAAATTTCCCCTCTTTTTCACATCGAACCGCTTGCTGGCACTGTGCCTGCTCAAGCCTGTTGACGTTTCCATTTTGCAAAACGGTTTGGCAGTGCTGTGCGCGTGATGCCGGCCGTGCCGGTTTTCGTCGCGCAGTTGTTGGCGCCATTTTTTTTTGTCAGTCAAAGCAGCTCGCCGGTTTTTTTTTGCAGACAGGCTGGCGTAGCTTCTTGACGGCGAAGGGCAGGCAAAGCGCGCGTTGTCGGGTTTACCTTAACAAGTTCGTATACAAGAATAGTAATAGTAGTTAACGGCGGCATCTTCTGTGGATAAGTCCGGATTTATCCTTGTAAACAATCGCTTGGCGTACGGATAAACGCTGAGTAAGGGTTGTATCTGCCGGGGATGGTTTTGGGATAAAAAAAAGGCGTCCAAAAAAATTTTCGTTTACTCACATATCGTACCTGTGGATATCCATACGGTTATCCACAGCTTGGCGACCCTGTTTTTGAGCTTTCCGTGACGCTTGCCCGTATCGTCAGCCACGATTAATGTCGCCCTGGCCCGGCACTGGTGGTAATCTCAAGGCGGCTCAGCAGCCATGCATGCATGAAGAAAGACAGACTCTGGTACAGGGACGCGGTGGGGAGACACGCCGCGCGACAGCTTGATGGCATACCGAAAGGAGCTTCATTGGAATCGGCAGGCGAATACGACTACATCATCGTGGGCGGCGGCACGGCAGGTTGCGTGCTGGCCAACCGGCTCACGCGCGACAAGGACGCCAACGTTTTGCTCGTGGAAGCGGGCGGCAAGGACGATTACGTGTGGATCCACATCCCCGTCGGCTATCTGCATTGCATCGGCAATCCCCGCACGGATTGGCTGTATTCCACGCAGGCGGACGCGGGCCTGGGCGGGCGCAGCCTGATCTATCCACGCGGAAAAGTGCTGGGCGGCAGCTCTTCCATCAACGGCATGATCTACATGCGCGGCCAGGCGGGCGATTACGACCACTGGGCCGACCTGACGGACGACGCTTCCTGGCGCTGGGACAAAGTCTTGCCGCTTTTCAAACAAAGCGAGGATTATTACGGCGGCGCCTCGGAAAACCACGGCGTGGGCGGCGAATGGCGCGTGGAAAAACAGCGCCTGTCCTGGGATATCCTGAACGCATTCCGCGATGCGGCGCAGCAGGTCGGCATCCCGAAAACCAGCGATTTTAATGGCGGCGACAATAGCGGCAGCGCATATTTCGACGTCAACCAGCGCCGCGGCATCCGCTGGAATACCTCAAAAGCGTTCTTGAAACCGGCATCGCGCCGCCCGAACCTGACCATCATGACGGGTTGCCACGTGGAACATCTGTTGCTGGAAACGACGGACGCGGGACCGCGCTGCGCGGGCATCGTGTTTACGGGCGGCGGCACGCAGTGGCAGGCGACGGCCCGGCGGGAAACCCTGCTGACGGCGGGCGCCATCGGTTCGCCGCAATTGCTGCAATTGTCCGGCATCGGCCCGGCCGCCTTGCTGCAGCAGCATGGGATTGTGCCAGTGCTCGATGCGGCCGGCGTGGGCGGCAATTTGCAGGATCATTTGCAGCTGCGCATGGTTTACAAGGTGCAGGGCGTGAAAACCTTGAATGTGATGGCCAGCAATATTGTGGGAAAAATGCAGATCGGCTTGCAATATGCGCTGTTCCAGAGCGGGCCCATGTCGATGGCGCCGTCGCAGCTGGGAGCGTTTGCCAAGTCCGACCCGCAGCAAGCCACGCCGAACCTGCAATACCATGTGCAACCGCTGTCGCTGGATAAATTCGGCGAACCGTTGCACTCTTTTCCCGCGTTTACGGCCAGCGTGTGCAATCTGCGCCCCACCTCGCGCGGCCACGTGCATATCGCGTCGGGCGACAGTTATGCGGCGCCGAAGATCGTGCCCAATTACCTGAGTACCGAGCAAGACCGCGCCGTGGCGGCCGACGCCTTGCGCCTGACGCGGGCCATCGCCGCCGCGCCGGCGTTAAGTAAGTTTGCGCCGCAGGAATACAAGCCCGGCGTGCAATTCCAGAGCCAGGAAGAACTGGCGCAGGCGGCCAGCCAGATCGGCACCACCATTTTTCACCCCGTCGGTACCTGCCGCATGGGCCTGGCCAGCGATCCTTTGAGCGTGGTCGACAGCCAGCTGCGCGTGCTCGGCGTGGCTGGTTTGCGCGTCGTCGATGCCTCGATCATGCCGTACATTACTTCTGGTAATACGAACTCGCCCACCGTGATGATCGCGGAAAAAGCGGCGCAAATGATACACGCGGCCTGGAAATAGCTGGGCAAGCGTGCGAGTTTGCGCCATTCGGGCCGGCGAAAAATCCCCGTAGTTATACTGTATTGTGCGTTAAATTTAAGTTGTGTATTATAAAAATGACTAAGTAGTACAAAAAGTACAACTAGGAGACACGATGTCAAACGTAATCTTGGAAACAAGAAATTTGACCAAGGAATTCAAGGGATTCACCGCTGTGAGCGAGGTGAACCTGAAGGTAGAGCGGGGCCATATCCACGCCTTGATCGGACCGAACGGCGCCGGCAAGACCACGTGTTTCAACTTGCTCACCAAATTCCTGGTCCCCACTTCCGGACAGATCCTGTTCAATGGGAAAGATATCACGGCCGCCAAACCGGCCCAGATCGCGCGCATGGGCGTGATCCGTTCCTTCCAGATTTCCGCCGTCTTCCCGCATTTATCCGTGTTGCAAAATGTGCGCATCGGCTTGCAGCGCCAGCTCGGTACCTCGTTTCACTTCTGGCAAAGCGAACGGGCATTGAACCAGCTCAACGACCGCGCCATGGCCTTGCTGGCCGAAGTCGACCTGACGGAGTTTGCCGACACCATCACGGTCGACATGCCTTACGGCCGCAAGCGGGCGCTGGAAATTGCCACCACCCTGGCGATGGAGCCGGAAATGATGCTGCTCGACGAACCGACGCAAGGCATGGGCCATGAAGACGTGCACCGCGTGACGGAATTGATTAAAAAAGTGTCGGCTGGCCGCACGATTTTGATGGTGGAACACAATATGAGCGTGGTTTCCGGCATCTGCGACAAGATTTCCGTCCTGCAGCGTGGCGCCATGCTGGCCGAAGGCAGTTACGCGGAAGTGTCGCGCAATCCGCAAGTGATGGAAGCGTACATGGGCACCACCCACGCGGAACTGGAAGGGGCGCATTGATGGCGACACGAGCGAATGGCAGCGCACCCGCGCTGGAAATTGCACAACTGCACACCTGGTATGGCGAATCGCACATCCTGCACGACGTAAACCTGAAAGTGGAGCAGGGCGAGGTGGTGACTTTGCTGGGCCGCAACGGCGCCGGCCGCACCACCACCTTGCGCGCCATCATGGGGCTGACGGGCGCACGCACGGGCTCCATCAAGGTTAACGGCGTCGAAGCGATAGGTTTGGCCACGCACAAAATCGCCCACCTGGGCATCGGGTATTGTCCTGAAGAGCGCGGTATTTTTTCCTCGCTGTCGACGGAAGAAAACCTGTTGCTGCCGCCGACCCTGGCCAGCGGCGAGAAGGGCATGTCGGTGGAGGAAATCTACGCCATGTTCCCGAACTTGCAGGAACGCCGCCACAGCCAGGGCACGCGTCTGTCGGGCGGGGAACAGCAGATGCTGGCCGTGGCGCGCATCCTGCGCACGGGTGCGCGTTTGCTGCTGCTCGATGAAATATCCGAAGGCCTGGCGCCCGTCATCGTGCAAGGCTTGGCGCGCATGATCACCACCCTGAAAGCGAAGGGTTACACCATCGTCATGGTGGAACAGAATTTCCGGTTTGCCGCGCCGCTGGCGGACCGGTTTTATGTGATGGAGCACGGTCAGATCGTCGAGACTTTTGCTGCATCCGAACTGGAGGCCAAGATGCCGGTATTGACCGAGCTGCTTGGCGTGTAGTCCCCATGTAGTCTGTTGTACTCGTCATCGTCCAGCAATCGACTGAATAGCAAACAATAATCCCAACGGAGACACTATGAAACGTAACGCTATCGCCATTGCCACCGCCACTCTTTGCGCCCTGGGCTTGTCCAGCACCGCGCACGCCCAGGTATCGGGCGACACCATCAAGATCGGTTTTATTTCCGACATGTCGGGCGTGTATTCCGACGTCGACGGCCTCGGTGGCGCGGAAGCCATCAAGATGGCGATCGCCGATGCCGGCGTGGTACTGGCCGGCAAAAAGGTGGAATTCATTTCCGCCGACCATCAGAACAAGGCCGACATCGCCGCCTCGAAGGCGCGCGAATGGTTCGACCAGCAGGGCGTCGACATGTTGATCGGCGGCACCAATTCCGGCGCCAGCCTGGCCATGGCCAAGGTAGCGGCGGAAAAGAAGAAAATTTTCATTGCCATCGGCGCCGGCTCGTCGCGCCTGACGAATGAGGAATGCACGCCGTACACCGTGCATTACGCGTATGACACGGTGGCGCTGGCGCGCGGCACGGGCGGCACCATCGTCAAGCAGGGCGGCAAGAACTGGTATTTCATGACGGCCGATTACGCGTTTGGCCATTCGCTGGAAAAAGACACAGCCGAGGTCGTCAAGGCGGCCGGCGGCAAGGTGCTGGGCAGCGTCAAGCATCCGCTGGGCGCTTCCGATTTCTCGTCCTTCCTGCTGCAGGCGCAAGCGGCAAAACCGCAAATCCTCGGTCTGGCCAATGCCGGTGGCGACGCCATCAACAGCATCAAGGCGGCCAACGAGTTTGGCCTGACGAAATCGATGAAGCTGGCCGGCTTGCTGATCTTCATCAATGACATCCATTCGCTGGGCTTGAACCTGACGCAGGGCATGTACCTGACGGACGGCTGGTATTGGGACTTGAATGCGGACACGCGCGCCTGGTCGAAACGCTATTTCGCCAAGATGAAGAAGGAACCGTCGATGCTGCAGGCGGCCGACTATTCGGCCGCGGCGAACTACCTGAAAGCCGTCAAGGCGCTGGGCACGGACGACACGGAAAAGGTCATGGCCTATCTGAAAAAGACCAAGATCAACGACATGTTTACCCAGAATGGCGAAGTGCGTCCCGATGGCCGCATGGTGCACGATATGTATTTGATGGAAGTCAAGAAACCGTCCGAGTCGAAGTACCCATGGGATTACTACAAGGTGGTCGCCACCGTGCCCGGCGCGCAAGCGTATGTGACCAAGGCCGAGTCGAAGTGTTCGCTGTGGAAGTAATGCTGTAGCAATCTCCACAGAGTGCCCGCCGCTGCGCGGGTGTTCTGTCCTGCACGCTTCGCCCGCAGGGTTCGCCTTGCGCCGCCGCTCCCGTTTGCGGTGGCGCGTTTCCCTTGATACCACACCGCTACCCGGCGGTGCTTTTTATACTGTGATGCCATGGAAATTTTCGGCGTTCCAATACAAGCGATGATGAGCCAGCTGCTGCTGGGTCTCGTCAACGGCTCGTTCTATGCCATGTTGTCCCTCGGTCTGGCCGTCATCTTCGGCTTGCTTAATGTGATTAATTTCTCGCACGGCGCCATGTACATGATGGGCGCCTTCCTGGCCTGGATGGGTCTCAGTTATTTCGACATCAATTACTGGGCCATGCTGGTCATCGCCCCGATCCTCGTCGGCCTGGTCGGCATCCTGATCGAAAAGACCATGCTGCGCTGGCTGTATAAACTCGACCACCTGTATGGCTTGCTGCTGACCTTCGGCATCACCCTGATCATGGAAGGCGTGTTCCGCTCCTTCTACGGCGTCTCGGGCCAGCCGTATGCGGTGCCCGAAGCACTGGCCGGCGCGACGGACCTCGGTTTCATGATCCTGCCGAACTACCGCGCGTGGGTGGTCATCGCCTCGCTCTCCGTCTGCCTGGCGACCTGGTTCGTCATCGAAAAAACCAAGCTGGGCGCCTACCTGCGTGCCGGGACGGAAAACCCGAAACTGGTGGAAGCGTTCGGCATCAACGTGCCGCTGATGGTGACGTTGACGTTCGGCTTCGGCGTGGCCCTGGCCGGTTTCGCCGGCGTGCTGGCGGCGCCCATCATCCAGGTCTCGCCGCTGATGGGCTCGAACCTGATCATCGTCGTGTTTGCCGTGGTGGTGATTGGCGGCATGGGTTCCATCATGGGTTCCATCCTGACGGGCCTGGGCCTGGGCGTGATCGAGGGCCTGACCCGCGTGTTCTACCCGGAAGGCTCGGCCACCGTGGTGTTCGTGGTGATGGTCATCGTGCTGCTGCTGCGTCCCGCCGGCCTGTTCGGCAAAGAAAAGTAATCCTCATCAGTCATGTATTGGAGCTACCACGATGAATAAGAATGTAGGCTACGCCATTGCCTTACTGCTGGCGTTGGCGGCCCCGTTTTACGGCTATCCCGTCTTCCTGATGAAGTTGCTGTGCTTTGCCCTGTTTGCCTGCGCTTTCAACTTGCTGATCGGCTACACGGGCTTGCTGTCGTTCGGCCATGCGGCCTTCTTCGGCGGCGCCGGCTATGTCACCGGCTACGCGCTGCGCACCTGGGGTTGGCCAACGGAACTGGGATTGCTGGCCGGCGTCGCTACGGGCGCCTTGCTGGGCTTGGTGATCGGCGGCCTGGCGATCCGCCGCCAGGGCATCTACTTTACGATGATCACCCTGGCGCTGGCGCAGATGGTGTACTTCCTGGCCTTGCGCCTGCCGTTCACTGGCGGCGAGGATGGCTTGCAGGGTGTTCCACGTGGAACCTTGCTGGGCACGATAGACCTGGGCAATGACACCGTCTTGTATTACGTCGTGCTGGCCATTTTTGTCGCCGGCTTCGCCCTGATCGTGCGCACCATCCATTCGCCGTTCGGACAGGTGCTCAAGGCGATCAAGGAAAACGAACCGCGCGCCATCTCGCTGGGTTACGACGTCAACAAGTACAAGCTGATGGCCATCGTGCTGTCCGCTTCGCTGGCTGCGCTGGCCGGCGCCACCAAGACGCTGGTGCTGGGCTTTGAAACCCTCACCGACGTGTACTGGGGCATGTCGGGCCTGGTTGTGCTGATGACACTGGTGGGCGGCATGGGCACCTTGTCCGGCCCCATCCTCGGCGCCGTGTTGATCATCGCGCTGGAAAATAAGCTGGGCGATGTCGGCACCTACCTGGCCACGCACACGGGCATCGAGTGGTTCGGCACCCTGGGCGAATCGGTGGGCATGGTGACCGGCGTGATCTTCGTCATCTGCGTGCTGATGTTCCGGCGCGGCATCGTCGGCGAAGCCATCGCGCGCTTCGGCGGCAGGCCAGCCAAAGCCGCTGTCTGATTTTCAAGCAACGCCGGATGGATCGTCCGGCGTTTTTCATTGTGCGTCCACTGTTACCTTAACGGAGAGAACCACCATGCAAACGACGATCACGCGCGCGGGGAGCAGCCTGTGCACCCTGCTGGCGTTGGCAGCCTGCGGCAGCAATCATGCACCGGAAGAACGGAACCAGATACCCGGCTACCTGGGCACCATCACGCGGACCGATTACGACGGCAAGACGAACGATTTGCTCACGGCCGGCCTGGGCAAGACGGGGCTGGCCGGTGCGACGCCCGCGTACGCGAATATGGAACAGCCGACACCGGTCGAATTGCGCCGCAATGCGATCTACGCCAATTACCGCGCCGTGCTCGACATTGCCGCTAACAGCGGCTACGGCACCTTGTACGGACCGAACGTGGATGCGTCCGGGACCGTGGGCACGGGCGAGGGCCTGATCGCCGGCAGCGAATACATCGCGTATGCCGACGATGGCACGGGCAAGAAGAATGTCACCCTGATGGTGCAGGTGCCGGCCAGCTTCGACCCGGACCATGCCTGCATCGTCACGGGCACGTCCAGCGGCTCGCGCGGCATTTACGGCGCCATCGGCAGCTCGGGCGAATGGGGGCTGAAAAAGGGTTGCGCCGTGGCGTATGCCGACAAGGGCTCCGGCACGGGCTTGTATGTGTTTGAAGATGACAGCGTCAACCTGCAGAACGGCGTGCGCGCGGGCAGGGTGGCCGCCGGCAAGAACGCGCTCTTCGCGCCGGACTTGAGCGATGCCGACCGGCTGGCCTGGGCTGGCGCCAACCCGAACCGCATCGCCTTCAAGCATGCGCATTCGCAACAGAATCCCGAGAAGGATTGGGGCAAGGTCACCCTGCAGGCCATCGAGATGGCGTATTACGTGTTGAACGAACGCTATGGCGTGCTGGCCCGCGACGGCAGTTCGCGCGTCGTGCGGCTGACGCCGAAGAACACCATCACGATTGCCTCCAGCATTTCCAACGGCGCCGGCTCGGCCTTGCTGGCGGCGGAACAGGATAGCAAGGGCTTGATCGGCGGCGTGGCGGCCAGCGAGCCGCAAGTCCAGCCGGCGCCATCGACTGCCTATAGCGTGCGCCAGGGCGGGGCGGTGGTCGTCAATCCCGGCCGCGCGCTGTTCGACTATGCGACCTACGCCGCCCTGTACCAGCCGTGCATCGCTTCCGTGGCGGGCAATGCGGGACGCTGCACGGCGCTGGTGACCAAGGGCTTGCTGAACGGCACCGACCTGGCGGCGCAGCAGGCGGACGCGAAACAGCGCTTGCGCGCGTATGGCTGGCTGCTTGACTCCGATCCGCTGCAGGCGGCGCACGCGGGCACGAATATCCTCGTGGCCGTCACGTATGCGTATGCCTACGGCAAATTCTCCGTGACCGATAAAGTGTGCGGTTTCACGTTTGCGCAGACGGATCTCAGCGGCAATCCGGTCGCGTTCACTTCGGCGCAAAAGGCTGTCAGCTTTGCCGCGCAGAGCGGCATCGTGGGCAATGTCGTGTACGAGAACAGCGTGGGCGGCGCCAGGGTGTACACGGCCGGCGTCTCGCCGTCGAGCAGCCTGGCGGACCAGTCGCTCGACGGCTTCCTGTGCCTGCGCAGCCTGGCGACGGGACGCGATGCCGTCAGCAACGCCAACTTGCAGGGTACGCTGGCCGCGCAAAGCGTGCGCGTACGGGCAGGCATGGCCGAGGTGCAGGCGACGGGCAAACTCAATGGCAAACCGGCCCTCATCGTGCATGGCCGCAGCGACACCTTGATTCCCGTCAATCACGCCTCGCGCGCCTATCTGGGGCTGAACGCAGCGGTGGAAGGGACGAATAGCCGCCTGCGCTATATCGAGGTGACCAACGCGAACCACTTCGATTCCTTCAGCAGCGCCTTGCCGACCCTGATCGTACCGCTGCACGTGTACCTGAACCGCGCGCTGGACGCCATGTATGCGCACTTGAACGCCAAGCAAGCCTTGCCGCCATCGCAGGTGGTGCGCACGGTGACGCGCGCCGATGCGTCGACCCTGATCACGAATGTCAACGTACCGGCCATTGCGGCAACGCCGGCGGCCGGCAATGTCATCAGCGTGACGGGCACGGTGGTGGATATTCCCAACTAGCGGCTGCTTGTGGGTGCAAGGCTAGCCACGCGCCATGCGTGGCTTTTTTCGTATGGCTTTACAGCGCGGCCGCATAGATGGCGCGCGCATCGCTGCGCGTAACGGGACGGGGATTGTTGCCCAGCAAGCGCGTCTGCAGCATGGCTTCATCGGCCAGCCGGTCCAGGTCGCTGGCCGCGATGCCCACCTCGCGCAGGGTGCGCGCGATGCCCGTGGCCGAGGCAATTGCCTGCATGGCGTCGATCAGGGCGTTCGCCCGCGCCTCGTCGCTGCCCGTAATGCCGGGCTGCACGATGGCTGCCAGTTGCGCGTACAGGGGCGCCGCGTGCAACAGATTAAAGCGCAGCACGTGCGGCAGCACCAGCGCATTCGACAGGCCATGTGGCACGTGGAACAGGCCGCCGATGGGATAGGCGAGCGCATGCACGGCGGCCACGGGGGCGTTGGCAAACGCCTGGCCGGCCAGCATGGCGCCCAGCAGCATGGCTTGGCGCGCCGGCAAGTGGCTGCCATCGCGGCAGGCCGTGAGCAGATTGCCGGACAGCAGCGACAGCGCCTGGCTGGCCAGCATGTCGGACAAGGGATTTTTCAGCAGGCGGCTGGTGTACGCTTCGATCGCATGCACCATGGCATCGATGCCGGTGGCGGCCGTCACGGCGGGCGGCAAGCCCAGGGTCAGGCTGGCGTCGAGGATGGCCAGGTCCGCATACAGTTGCGGCGCGACCACGCCCATCTTGCTGGTGGCGCCCGTGGTGACGATGGCGATGTGCGTCACTTCCGAGCCCGTGCCCGCCGTGGTCGGCAATTGCACCAGGGGCAGGCGCTGGCCGTGGACATTGCCGATGCCATACAGTTGGGCCAGCTCCTGGTGGCCGGGGACCAGCACGGCGATCAGCTTGGCCACGTCCAGCGAGCTGCCGCCACCGAGGCCGATAATCAGTTCCACGTGAAACATCCGGGCCTGGGCCACGCCTGCCAGCACGATGGCTTCGGGCGGATCGGCTTGCACGTCGGAAAAAACATGGGTGTCGATGCCCGCCGTGCGCAAGCTGTGCAGAGGGGCATCGGCCAGTCCCGTGCGCAGAAACCCTGCATCGGTGACGAGCAGGGCGCGGCGGACGGTGGGGAAGTGGTGGGCGATATGCGCGCCCAGCTGGGCGGCGGCGCCCGGTTCAACGATCAGGTGCGGCACGGTGCGGAACTGGAAGGCGGGCATGCAGACTCCTGGCGGCAAGGATAGAAGCCAAGCTTACTCCGCTTTCCCGCGCCGCGCATGTTTCACGTGGAACCGTTTAGTCTTGCAGCTGGCTGGCAAGCCCCAGGCTCACGAGCAACGACAGGCTGGAGACGGCCGCCAGCACGCGGAACGTGCGCGCATCTTGCCGATACTCGCGCACGGCCGCATAGGCCAGGCCGGCACCCATCAGCAGGTTGAGCAACAGCAGCTTGCTCATTCCCACTCCAGCGCGCCGCGTTTCCATTCATAGGCCAGGCCGATGGTCAGTACGCCCAGGAAACCCATGACGGCCCAGAAACCATGCAAGCCCAGTTCATTGACGTTGGCCGCCCAGGGCATCAGGAAGATCACCTCGATATCGAACAGGATGAACAGGATGGCCACCAGGTAGAAGCGGATGTCGAACTTCATGCGCGCATCGCCGAATGCTTCGAAGCCGCATTCGTACGGCGACAGTTTTTGCGGGTCCGGCTTGTGCGGACCCAGCGTGCGGCCCAGCAGCATGGGCACGATGCCGACGAGGATGCCGATCAGAATGAACAGGAGGACGGGAAAATAGTTTTCGAGGAGCATGGGAATTCCTCTCAGTGGCTGGACGACAGTTTCATCAGCACGATGCCGCACACGATGAGGACGGCGGCGCACACGCGCATGGTGTTGACTTGCTCGCCCAGAAAGACGATGCCGACGATGAAGGCGCCGACGGCGCCGATACCCGTCCAGATCGTGTAGGCCGTGCCCAGGGGCAGGGTGCGCATGGCAAGCGACAGCAAGCCGAAGCTGGCGATCATCATGACGATGGTGACAACGGAGGGAGTGAGTTTGGTGAAACCCTCGGAGAGTTTCATCGAGTATGCCCACACGACTTCAAATACGCCGGCAATGAGTAACAGTATCCAGGCCATGGCGGCTCCTTATACAGAGCGGGCCGTCCCGGTGTGTTCCCATGATGGGGGAGGCCGTCCTCCTGGATGATCGTCCCGCTGGCCACTGGCGTGGTCACGTTGACGGACGATGCGGCAATTGTAGCAAACATTTCACACCACCGCAGCCCTCTGCCTGACCACGTTGCGTGTTCCACGTGAAACAGAAATCGTCGTTGACTGGCCCCTGCTGAGTAAAAATTAAGCAAAAAATGCGCTGCGCAAGGTTGCGCTTGCAAAAAGACTCTATAATCGGAGCTCTCATCCCGCATTTTTACTTGCACTGTTACCTATTTATCATGTTATTTCCTACAGAATTCGACGTCATCGTTGTCGGTGGTGGTCACGCCGGTACCGAGGCGGCCCTCGCTTCCGCCCGCATGGGGCAGAAGACGCTATTGCTCACGCATAATATTGAGACACTGGGCCAGATGTCGTGCAACCCTTCCATCGGTGGCATCGGCAAGGGCCACCTGGTCAAGGAAGTCGATGCCATGGGCGGCGCGATGGCGATCGCCACCGACGAGTCCGGCATCCAGTTCCGCATCCTGAATTCCTCGAAAGGCCCGGCAGTCCGCGCCACGCGCGCCCAGGCCGACCGTATTTTGTACAAGGCCGCCATCCGTACGCGCCTGGAAAACCAGACTAACCTGTGGCTGTTCCAGCAAGCCGTCGATGACCTGATCGTCGAAGGCGACCGCGTCGTCGGCGCCGTGACGCAGATCGGCTTGAAGTTTCTCGCGCGCGCCGTGGTGCTGACGGCTGGAACCTTCCTCGACGGCAAGATCCACGTGGGCTTGAATAACTACTCGGCCGGCCGCGCCGGCGACCCGCCCGCCATCTCGCTGTCGGCCCGCCTGAAAGAGCTGAAACTGCCGCAGGGGCGCCTGAAAACGGGCACGCCGCCGCGCATCGATGGCCGTACGATCGACTTTTCCGTGATGCAAGAGCAGCCGGGCGACCTCGATCCCGTGCCCGTCTTTTCCGTCATGGGCAATACGGCCATGCACCCGCGCCAGGTGCCATGCTGGGTCACGCACACGAATAGCCAGACGCACGACATCATCCGTGCCGGCCTGGACCGCAGCCCCATGTATACGGGCGTGATCGAAGGCGTGGGGCCCCGCTATTGCCCCTCGATCGAAGACAAGATCCACCGTTTCTCGGGCAAGGAATCGCACCAGATCTTCCTCGAGCCGGAAGGCTTGACGACGCATGAGTTCTATCCGAACGGCATCTCCACGAGCCTGCCGTTCGACGTGCAGATCGCCCTGGTGCAATCGATGAAGGGCATGGAAAACGCGCACATCCTGCGTCCCGGCTATGCCATCGAATACGATTATTTCGACCCGCGCGGCTTGAAGGCCTCGCTGGAAACGAAGGCCGTCGCCGGCCTGTTCTTCGCCGGCCAGATCAACGGCACCACGGGCTACGAGGAAGCGGCTGCGCAAGGCATGCTGGCGGGCCTGAATGCGGCCTTGCTGACGCAGGACAAGGAAGCCTGGGTACCGGGCCGCTCCGAGGCCTATCTGGGCGTGCTGGTCGACGATCTGATCACGCAGGGCGTGCAGGAACCGTACCGCATGTTCACCAGCCGCGCCGAGTACCGTTTGAGCCTGCGCGAAGACAATGCCGACATGCGCCTGACGGAAATCGGCCGCGCCCTGGGCTGCGTGGGCGACGCCCAATGGCAGGCGTTTGAAACGAAGCGCGAAGCGGTGGCGCGCGAACTGGAGCGCCTGCGTTCCACGTGGGTCAACCCGCGCATCCTGGCGGCCGCCGAATCGGAACGCATCGTCGGCCAGGCCATCGAGCGCGAGTATTCGCTGGCGGACTTGCTGCGCCGTCCGAACGTCGCCTACGACACCCTGATGAGCATGACGGGCATCGAAGGCCAGGCCCTGGCCGGCCCCGGCGTGGAAGACGCGGCCGTGCGCGAGCAGGTGGAAATCCAGCTCAAATACGCGGGCTACATCGAGCGCCAGAGCAAGGAAATCGAGCGCCACGAACACTATGAAAACCTGGCCTTGCCAGAGGGTTTCAACTACCTGGACATCGGCGCGCTGTCCGTCGAAGTGCGGCAAAAACTCGACAAGCAGCGCCCGGAAACCCTGGGCCAGGCTTCGCGCATTTCCGGCGTGACGCCGGCGGCGATTTCGCTGCTGCTGGTCCACCTGAAAAAGCGCGGCTTCGGTGCCGCGCAGACCACCACTTTAAAGGACGAGGTTGTTGAATGAAGCAGTTTGACCGGGCCGCATTGGCCCAGATTTTGAATGAAGGCATCGCCGCGCTGGGGCTGGACCTGAGCGCGGATCAGACGGAAAAACTGCTCGATTACCTGGCCTTGCTGGCCAAATGGAACAGCGTGTACAACCTGACGTCGGTGCGCGATCCGCTGCAGATGCTGACCCTGCACGTGCTCGATTCGCTGGCCGCCGTGCCGGCCTTCGCGCAGGCGAAAAACGTGCTCGACGTGGGCGCCGGCGGCGGCTTGCCGGGCATGGTGCTGGCCATCGCGCGGCCCGATGTGAAGGTGTCGATGATCGACACGGTGCATAAAAAGACGGCATTCCTGACGCAAGTGAAGGCCGAACTGGGCCTCGCCAACGTGACCGTGTACACGAAACGCGTGGAACAGCTGGAAGTGCAGCAGAAATTCGACGTGATCACCTCGCGCGCCTTTGCCGACCTGTCCGACTTCGTCAACTGGTCGAACCACGTGCTGGCCGAGGGCGGGCAATTCATCGCCTTGAAAGGGGTGGCACCGCCAGATGAGCGTGAGAGACTGCCGGCAGACTGGCAAGTGACGGAATTGCGGCCTATCCAGGTGCCAGGGCTAAATGCAGAGCGTCACCTGGTCTTTATAGCAAGAATTTAAAAACCGGAAATTAAACGGTATAAATCATATAAACAGTTTATACGGTATAAACGATATAAATGATTTATATCGTATAAACGAAATAAATAATATAAATCGTTTCGGCCGGATGCCGGGGCGCACGATGAAGTTTGCATCTCTTTACAACTAGAAGATACATGGCCAAAATTTTTTGTGTAGCAAATCAAAAGGGTGGTGTTGGTAAAACCACAACAAGCGTCAACCTCTCCGCCGGTCTGGCCAAGTTGAACCAGCGCGTGCTGCTGGTCGACCTCGACCCGCAGGGCAACGCGACCATGGGCGCCGGCATCAACAAGGCCGGCCTGAAGGCGTCGACCTATGAAGTGATGCTGGGCGAATCCGATGTCAAGACGGCACGCCAGCGTTCGGAAGCGGGGCGCTTCGATGTCTTGCCGTCGAACCGCGAGCTGGCCGGTGCGGAAGTGGAGATGGTCGAACTGGACAACCGCGAACGCCGCCTGAAGGATGCGCTGGCCGAAGTGGACGGCGAGTACGACTTCATATTAGTAGATTGCCCACCGGCATTATCGATGCTGACCCTGAACGGCCTGTGCGCCGCGCATGGCGTGATCATCCCGATGCAGTGCGAGTACTACGCGCTGGAAGGTTTGTCCGACCTGGTCAATACCATCAAGAAGGTGCATGCCAATCTGAACCCGGATTTGAAGATCATCGGCCTGTTGCGCGTGATGTTCGATCCACGCATGACATTATCGCAACAAGTGTCGGCGCAGCTGGAGCAGCACTTCGGCGACAAGGTATTCAATACCATCATCCCGCGCAATGTCCGCCTGGCCGAAGCGCCATCGTACGGCTTGCCCGGCGTGACCTTCGACCCCAGCTCGAAAGGTGCCCAGGCGTATATCGCCTTCGGCGCCGAGATGGTCGAACGTATCAAACATATGTAAACAAGGGGCGAGCGCCTGCACATTGTGATGTAAGCGCTTACTCTGAAAACACGATTAGGACAGCATGGCTACGAAAAAATTAAAAGGACTGGGTCGCGGACTCGACGCCCTGTTGGGCGGCGGCGGCGACTTTGCCGGTCCGGACACGAATCAACCGTCGAACTTGCCCGTGTCGCAAATGCAAGCCGGCAAATACCAGCCGCGCACGCGCATGGACGAGGGGGCCCTGAATGAACTGGCCGCCTCGATCAAGGCGCAGGGGCTGATGCAGCCGATCCTGGTGCGGCCGATCGGGCAAGACACCCTGAGCGGCGTTATCAAATATGAAATCATCGCCGGCGAACGCCGTTTCCGCGCCTCGCAACTGGCGGGCCTGACGGAAGTGCCGGTGCTGGTGCGCGACGTGGACGATCTGGCCGCCGCCGCCATGGCGCTGATCGAGAATATCCAGCGCGAAGACTTGAATCCGCTGGAAGAGGCGCAGGGCATCCACCGCCTGATCGCCGACTTCAGTTTTACGCATGAGCAAGCGGCCACTGCGCTGGGACGCTCGCGCAGCGCCGTGTCGAACCTGTTGCGTTTGATGAACCTGGCCAATCCCGTGCAGACCATGCTGATGGCCGGCGATATCGACATGGGCCATGCGCGCGCGCTGCTGGCCGTCGATGCGGCCAGCCAGATCACTCTGGCGAACCAGGTCGTGGCCAAGCGCCTGTCCGTGCGTGAAACGGAAAAGCTCGTCACGCGCACGGTCGAGGAAGCGGCCAACCCGGTCGAACCGCGGCAGAAGGAAAAGTCCGGCGACATCGCGCGCCTGGAAGAAGAGCTGTCCGATGCGCTGGCCACGCCCGTGGTGTTCAAGATGGGCAACAAGGGCCGTGGCCAATTGGTGATTGATTTTGCCGATCTTGACGTGCTCGATGGTTTGTTGACCCGCTTGCGTGGTTAAATAGCAAGCTGCAAAGACAGGGGCCATGCGGATGTGGACGATCCGGCCATGCTTTCCAGATGCACCACGTGATTCCTTGATAACACGGCTGGAAGCGGCCAGACAAGCGACTTTGCCATATAGTGGTGCAAAAGGCGGCGAATAGTCGGTAAAGCGTCAGTTTCACGCAGCAATTGCCCTGCTGCGGTGCAGCAACGTTTGACTCTATAGATCAAAGCCAACTATAATCCCGTGTCTTTGCGTGTGTAGATTTTTCTGGGAACTTGGCAATTGAGTGATTCACAACAAAGTATTGCCAAGCCAGTCTACAAAGTAGTTGCATTGCAGCTAGCAATCGCTATCAGCTTTGCCACGGTCACCCTGTTTTTCGGTGGCAATGTCAGAGGCTGGTCCGCCGCATACGGCGGCGCTATCGCAGTCATCGGTAGCCTGGTGTATGCCCTGTTGGTGGTTCGCGGTTCTAGCGACGCCAATAAGGCATTCCGGGCGCATTTGCGCGCAGAAGTGGTGAAAATATTTATCACAGCGGTGCTGTTTATATTGGCACTGGTGTTGTTTCAGTCGGCCGCCTGGTTATGGCTGATCTTGGGTTTCGCGGTGGCAACCTTAGCATACTGGTTTTCATTGCTCGCTGTTTAATCATTGGTTTTGGGGCCTGTTGAGCTCTGAAACGACAAATCTAAATTCATTATGACCACAGAACACGCTATTGAAGCGGGCCATGCTGCCCCGGCCAACGCCACAGAATACATCAGTCACCATCTGGCCCACCTGAGAAGTGCCGACGGCATGATCAATCTGGATACGTTCTGGATTTCGGCCATTCTGGGCTTTGTTTTCCTGGCTGTTTTCTATATGGCGTCGCGCCGCGCGACGGCTGGTGTCCCTGGCAAGTTGCAAAACTTCGTCGAAATGGTCATGGAAATCGTCAATGACACTATTAATGGGGCCTTCCACGCGAAAAGCAAGGTCATCGCGCCGCTGGCCATCACTATTTTTGTGTGGGTCTGGTTGCTCAACGCGATGGACTTCCTGCCGGTTGACCTGTTGCCGAAGATTCTGAGCTGGTTTGGCGTGCATAAACTGCGCGCCGTGCCGACCGCCGACGTCAACCACACCTTCGCCATGTCGCTGTCGGTCGTGCTGTGCGTGATCGCTTTCTCGATCAAGGCCAAGGGCCTGGGCGGCTGGATCAAGGAACTGTTCACGGCACCGTTCCATGCGAGCGGCCTGATCGGCACGATCGCCCTGGCACCTGTCAATTTCCTGCTGCAAATGGTTGAGCTGGTTGCAAAACTGATCTCCCTGTCGCTGCGACTGTTCGGCAATATGTATGCCGGCGAACTGATTTTCATCTTGATCGCGTTGTTGCCTTGGTGGGCACAGTGGGCGTTGGGTGGTCCATGGGCAATTTTCCATATCTTGATTGTAACTTTGCAAGCTTTTGTGTTTATGGCGTTGACGGTTGTGTATCTGAGCCTTGCGGTTGAGAAACATTAATCATTAACTTTATATTTTGTTTTTTTAGTATCTTTCGTTTTTAAATTTAGGAGAATTTTATGCAAGCTCTGATCGCACAAGTACAAAGCATGACCGTTCTGGCAGCAGCAATCATCATCGGCCTGGCCGCAATCGGCACCGCTCTGGGCTTCGCTATCTTGGGTGGCAAATTCCTGGAAGCTTCGGCACGTCAACCAGAACTGATGCCACAACTGCAAACCAAACTGTTCGTTATCGCTGGTCTGCTGGATGCTATCTCGATGATCGGCGTTGGTGTTGCTCTGCTGTACACGTTCGCTAACCCGTTCCTGTCCGCTCTGACGGCTGTTGCTCAGTAATTCGCTCCAACCCTAGGAGAAACTTTTAGTTAGGAGCAAAGGTATGGACATCAATATGTCGCTCATCGGCCAGATGATCACCTTCGCGGTGTTGGTCTGGTTCTCGATGAAGTTCGTATTTCCAGCGCTGAACAACGCGCTGGATGAGCGTGCCAAACGAATCGCGGATGGATTGGCTGCGGCCGATCAAGGTCAAGCTTCGATGGCTGTCGCTGAAAAGCGTGCGCAAGAGGCATTGAACAGTGCACGTGAAGAAGCGTCGCAACGCGTTGCGGACGCTGAAAAGCGCGCGCAGCTGGTTGCTGAAGAGATCAAGCAAAATGCACAAGCTGAAGCTGCGCGTATCATTGCGCAAGCCCAGTCGGACGCCGAACAGCAACTGTCGAAAGCACGCGAACAATTGCGCGCTCAGGTGGCTGACCTGGCTGTCAAGGGTGCCGAGCAGATCTTGAAGCGTGAAGTAAACGCTACGGCTCACGCCGAAATGTTGCAGCGTCTTGCTGTCGAGCTGTAATCATGGCAGAACTCGCAACCGTCGCCCGTCCCTACGCGGAAGCTTTGTTCCGCGTAGCCCAAGCTGGTAAGGAGTCAAGCAACCTCGCGGCGTGGTCCGAACTGGTGTCCGAACTGGCACAGATCGGTAGCCACCCCGAGGTACAGGCGTACGCGCGCAATCCGAAAGTTTCGGAAAGCGACGTCGCCGCCACCATCCTGTCGTTGTTGAAATCGCCGCTCAATGAGGAAGTGAAAAACTTCGTCACGATGTTGATCGAAAATGGCCGCATCAGCCTGCTGCCGGAAATCGGCGCGCAATTCCATGCCTTGAAAAATGGCCTGGAAGGTGCGGCTGACGCCGAGATCACGAGCGCTTTCGATCTGAGCGAAGGCCAAACGGCCGAGCTGGTCGCAACGCTGGAAAAGAAATTCAGTCGTAAGCTCAACCCTGCCGTCACAGTGGATCCATCGCTGCTCGGCGGCGTGCGCGTGGTTGTTGGCGACCAAGTGCTCGACACCTCGGTGCGCGCCAAGCTGCAGCAACTGCACGCTGCACTGGTGTCGTAAGACACGCGCTTCGGCAGGCCAGCTTAGACAGACCCTTACCCCTCGCGCAAGCTGAGAGAAACACTTTTAGGAGTTAGTATGCAACTCAACCCATCTGAAATCAGCGAGTTGATCAAGAGCCGGATCCAAGGTCTTGACGGCGGCGCTGAAGTGCGTAATCAAGGCACGGTTATTTCCGTCGCCGACGGTATCTGCCGCATCCACGGTTTGTCGGACGTGATGCAAGGCGAGATGCTGGAATTCCCAGGCAACACGTTTGGCCTGGCCATGAATCTGGAACGCGACTCCGTCGGTTCCGTGATTCTGGGTGCCTACGAGCACATCTCCGAAGGCGACACGGTGAAATGCACCGGCCGCATTCTGGAAGTGCCAGTCGGTCCTGAGCTGCTCGGCCGCGTTGTCAACGCGCTGGGTCAGCCGATCGACGGCAAAGGCGCCATCGAGACCAAACTGACGGCCGCGATTGAAAAAATCGCCCCGGGCGTGATCGCCCGTGAATCCGTTTCGCAACCAATGCAAACCGGCCTGAAATCGATCGATGCGATGGTTCCAGTTGGCCGCGGCCAGCGCGAACTGATCATCGGCGACCGTCAAACCGGCAAGTCGGCTGTGGCGATTGATGCGATCATCAATCAAAAAGGCCAGGGCATGAAGTGTATCTACGTCGCGATTGGCCAAAAAGCCTCGTCGATCAAGAACATCGTGCGCTCGCTGGAACAGCACGGCGCGATGGAATACACCATTGTTGTCGCCGCTTCCGCTTCGGAATCGGCCGCCATGCAATACATCTCGCCGTACTCCGGTTGCGCCATGGGCGAATACTTCCGTGACCGCGGTGAAGATGCACTGATCGTCTACGATGATCTGTCCAAACAAGCTGTTGCATACCGTCAAATCTCGCTGCTGCTGCGCCGTCCACCAGGTCGCGAAGCGTACCCAGGCGACGTGTTCTACCTGCACAGCCGCCTGCTGGAACGCGCAGCACGCGTGAACGCCGACTATGTCGAGAAGTTCACCGACGGCGCTGTCAAAGGCAAGACCGGTTCCCTGACGGCACTGCCGATCATTGAAACGCAAGCTGGCGACGTGTCCGCATTCGTTCCAACCAACGTGATTTCGATTACCGACGGTCAGATCTTCCTGGAAACCTCGCTGTTCAACGCTGGTATCCGTCCTGCAATTAACGCCGGTATTTCCGTATCGCGCGTCGGTGGCGCCGCCCAGACCAAGGTCATCAAAAACCTGTCCGGCGGTATCCGTACCGACTTGGCGCAGTACCGTGAACTGGCCGCGTTTGCGCAGTTCGCTTCGGACCTGGATGAATCGACCCGCAAGCAGCTGGACCGCGGCGCGCGCGTAACGGAATTGCTGAAGCAAGCCCAATACTCGCCACTGTCGATCTCGCTGATGGCCGTATCGCTGTTCTCGGTGAACAAAGGCTTCATGGACGACGTGCCAGTCAAGCAAGTGCTGTCGTTCGAAGCTGGTGTCCACGCTTACATGAAGACCAAGCAAGCTGCTCTGCTGGCCAAGATCGAAGAAACCAAGCAACTCGACAAAGACAGCGAAGCAACTCTGTCGGCGGCCATTGCTGATTTCAAGAAATCCGGCGCATATTAAGCGGCCAGGCGGCGCCCACCTTTGAGTGAGGCGCCGCCCTACGCGCAGAAGGAGTAAGGACTCATGGCATCAAGCAAAGAGATACGAGGCAAGATCAAGAGCGTAGAGAATACGAAGAAGATCACCAAGGCGATGGAAATGGTCGCCGCGTCCAAAATGCGCAAGGCGCAAGACCGGATGCGGGCCGCCCGTCCCTACAGTGACAAGATTCGGAATATCGCCGCCAATCTGGCGACCGCCAATCCGGAATACACGCACCCGTTCCTGGCAGCTGCCCAGGGCACGCAAGCGAAGGCAGTGGGTTTCATCGTTGTCACGACCGACAAGGGTCTGTGCGGCGGCATGAACACCAACATCCTGCGCCAGGTGACGTCGAAGTCGCGCGAGCTGGAAGCAGCTGGCAACCGGGTTGAAGCAGTTGCCATCGGTAACAAGGGTTTGGGTTTTTTGAATCGCATCGGCGTCAAGATCATTGCGCACGCCATTCAAACCGGTGATACGCCCCACCTGGACAAACTGATCGGACCCGTCAAGGTCATGCTCGAAGAGTTCCAGGCAGGCAAGATCGATGCAGTGTACCTGTGCTACACCAAATTCATCAACACGATGAAACAGGAACCAGTCGTGGAGCAATTGCTGCCCCTGACGGCCGACAAGATGGTCGCCGACAAGGGTGCCCACTCGTGGGATTACATCTACGAGCCGGACGCGCAAAGCGTGATCGACGAATTGCTGGAGCGCTATGTAGAAGCGCTGGTGTACCAGGCAGTCGCGGAGAATCTGGCGTCCGAGCAATCGGCACGGATGGTCGCGATGAAAGCTGCAAGCGACAACGCGGGTAGTGTGATCGGCGAATTGAAGCTGATCTACAACAAGACCCGTCAAGCTGCGATTACCAAAGAACTCTCCGAAATCGTCGCCGGTGCGGCTGCGGTTTAAACGAATTTAACTATATTGAAGGAACGAACATGGCTGATGGCAAAATCGTTCAGTGTATCGGCGCTGTGGTGGACGTTGAGTTTCCCCGCAACGCGATGCCTAAGGTATTTGATGCCTTGAAGATGGCAGGCTCGGAACTGACCCTGGAAGTACAACAGCAGTTGGGCGACGGCATTGTCCGTACCATTGCACTCGGCTCGTCCGATGGCCTGCGTCGCGGCATGATGATCCAGAACACCGGCAAACCTATCATGGTGCCAGTCGGTAAAGCAACCCTGGGTCGCATCATGGACGTGCTGGGCAACCCGATCGACGAATGCGGCCCTGTGTCGCACGAGCAGATCGCGTCGATCCACCGCACCGCTCCTGCATACGACGAACTGTCGCCATCGCAAGAACTGCTGGAAACCGGCATCAAGGTGATCGATCTGGTTTGCCCGTTTGCAAAAGGCGGTAAAGTTGGTCTGTTCGGCGGCGCTGGCGTAGGCAAGACCGTGAACATGATGGAACTGATTAACAACATCGCCAAGGCACACAGCGGCGTGTCCGTGTTCGCCGGCGTTGGTGAGCGTACCCGTGAAGGTAACGACTTCTACCACGAGATGGCTGACGCGAAAGTGGTCGATCTGGAAAACCCAGAGAACTCCAAAGTGGCGATGGTCTACGGTCAGATGAATGAACCGCCAGGTAACCGTCTGCGCGTTGCGCTGACCGGCCTGACGATCGCTGAATCGTTCCGTGATGAAGGCAAGGACGTTCTGTTCTTCGTCGACAACATCTACCGCTTCACGCTGGCCGGTACCGAAGTATCGGCACTGCTGGGCCGTATGCCATCGGCTGTGGGTTACCAACCGACCCTGGCGGAAGAAATGGGCCGTCTGCAAGAGCGTATCACGTCGACCAAGACCGGTTCGATCACCTCGATCCAGGCCGTCTACGTTCCAGCCGATGATTACACCGATCCGTCGCCTGCTACCACGTTTGCTCACTTGGATTCGACCGTTGCGCTGTCGCGTGACATCGCTTCCCTGGGTATCTACCCAGCCGTGGACCCACTGGATTCGACCTCGCGTCAGCTGGATCCGTTGATCGTTGGTCAAGAGCACTACGACACCGCGCGTGCCGTGCAAACGACCCTGCAACGCTACAAGGAATTGCGCGACATTATCGCGATTCTGGGTATGGACGAGCTGGCACCGGAAGACAAACTGCTGGTCGCCCGCGCACGTAAGATGCAGCGTTTCCTGTCGCAGCCTTTCCACGTCGCTGAAGTCTTTACCGGCGCGCCGGGTAAATACGTTTCGCTCAAAGACACGATCAAGGGCTTCAAAATGATCGCTTCGGGCGAACTCGATCACCTGCCGGAACAAGCGTTCTACATGGTCGGCACGATCGAAGAAGCAATCGAAAAAGCCAAGAAACTTAACTAAGTTAAGTCTGGGCCTAACCCCGCCCGTTACACGGCGGGGTTCTTCAACCCGATAGGACACACATGGCACACACAATTCACGTTGACGTGGTTTCCGCTGAAGAACTGATTTTTTCAGGCGAAGCAGAATTCGTCGCGTTGCCGGGTGAACAGGGCGAGCTGGGTATCTACCCACGCCACACGCCTTTGATTACCCGCATCCGTCCGGGCGCGGTCCGCATCAAGGTAGTCGGCCAGGCTGAAGAAGAGTTCGTCTTCGTTGCCGGCGGCCTGCTGGAAGTGCAACCGGATACCGTGACCGTCCTGGCCGATACCGCCATCCGCGGTCACGACCTCGACGAAGCGAAAGCGCTGGAAGCGAAAAAGTTGGCGGAAGAAAATATCCACAACAAGGATTCGGGCATCGACTACGCGCAAGCGCAAGCCGAGCTGGCCAGCGCGATTGCGCAGCTGGCAGCGATCCAGAAGCTGCGCAAGCTGTAATCAGCGAGCCAGCAACAAGAAAGGCAGCCTTCGGGCTGCCTTTTTTTATGCTTTGACGGTTATTCCTGGCGCTTCTGCCTGCTCCTTTCCTGCCCCGCCTTCAAGATCGTCTTCCACCTGGCGCGCGCGGCGATGCGCTCGAGCGGCGTTTCCTCGCCGCGCCGGGCGTCGCGCAGCAGCTTGTGATAATTGCGCAGCCGATCCGCATCGACGGCGCCGCGCACCTGGCAGCCTGGTTCGCTGGCGTGCTGGCAGTCGCGGAACTGGCACGTCGAGGCGAGCGCCGCGATGTCGTCAAATGTGGCCGCCAGGGTCTGCGCATCGGCGTCGGCCTGCCAGCTTCGCAAGCCCGGCGTATCGATGATGCAGGCGCCGCTGGCGCACAGGTGCAGCGAGCGCGCCGTCGTCGTATGCCGGCCACGGCCGTCGCCATGGCGCACGCCGTTGGTTGCCTGTTGCGCCGCAGACAGGGTATTGGTCAGGCTGGACTTGCCGGCGCCCGATGAACCGAGCAGCACCAAGGTCTGGCCGGCACCCAGCCACGGCTCCAGGATGGATACGTCATACGCATGGCGCGTGTCGATGGCAAACAGGGGCACGTGGGACGGCAGGCGCTGTTTGAGCTGCGCCAGCTTGCCCTGCACGTCGTCGGCCACGTCGGCCTTGCTCAGCACCACCACGGGGCTGACCTGGGCCGCCAGCACGATGGCCAGATAGCGCTCCAGCCGGCGTGGGTTGAAATCCCCGTCCAGTCCCATTACCAGCAGGGCCGTATCGACATTGCTGGCGAGCACTTGCCGCCGGCCGTCGTTGCCGCGCCGGGCGATTTGCGTGACTGGGGATAAGTGCGCCGTTATCCATAGCGTGCCGTGAGCATCGTGTTCGGCGGTGACCCAGTCGCCGACCGTGAGGATGGTGTCTTGCGCCAGCAGCTCGTGCAACAGGCGCGGCAGTACCTGCGCCGGGTGTTCCCGGCTGCCGTCGTGCACGAGAATGCTGTCGCGGTGGACGGCGCTCACGCGCAGCAGTTGTGCGGCAGGGGACGATAAGTCGAGTTGGGTGGCTGCGCCGGCGATGGCCTGCTGCAGCCCGATAAGGCGTAGTTGCGCAAAATCGAATGCGATCATGGTAGCGTGATTCCAAATTCTGTCGTCCGCGTGCGGACGTGAAGCCTGCGCGTGCAGGCACCGCCAGTCGTTATGACTGGCACGAAAGAAAGGGAAGTCGGCTACGCGATCACGCGTATGGGCAATTGCGGGCTAAGGGTCTTAGCGGGGAAAGACCGTGATCAGGCAGCCGACAGCACGGCAGTATCCGAATGGCGCATGTTGTCTACTCCTGTTGTGTGAGGGAAAACGCCAGTGTGCCAGCGGCACGCGCCGCCGTCAATGGATGGCGTGGTTCAGCTGCACATGCCGTAGGCGCTGCGCTCGGGGAAATAGCGGTACGTAAAGGTGCGCACGGGGTAGCGCTTGCCGGCGACGAGCATGTCGGGCATGGATAAATCAAAGCGCTGCGGCAGCTGGCGCGGCAGTTGCAGGCGCAGGCGCCACTGGGTTTCGGCGCTCGAACCGACGGCGGAAAACATGATGGGCAGCTGCTCGATGACGTCGACGATTTCCGCCTTGCGGTTCATGCCGCGCTGGTAGATGGTCAGCACCTTGGCTTCGGCGAAGGGCTGCTGTTTCGGTTCTTCCAGCAGGAAGGACAGGCGCGTAAAACTGGCTTGCGTGCCGATGGGAAGAGTAAAAATCAGGGCCAGCTCGGTGCCGCCATCCTTCAGGGTGACAGGCGGTGTGGCATACACGCTGATACCGCGCGGCAGCTCGAAGCGTGAACCCTCCGTCCACGTCTTGCACTCGGGCGTGGTGGCCTGGTACAGGCTGGGCGCCGTGTAGTCGTTGCAGGCTGAAACCAGCAGCAGGGGCAGGGCAAGGAGGGCGGAACGGCGCATGGGAGTCACGGTTGGGATATGAGCCGACAGTGTAAGCGATCCCCCCGCGATCCACCAGCGGCGCTAGGAATGCCCGGGTGGCGCGCGCCGCACCGATTGCAGCTGGCAGTGCGCCGCCTGCAACGCATCCTTGATGGCGTCCAGCGCCAGTTGCGGCCGGGCCGCGCCGCACATGAAGATGTCGACGGCGGCAAAGCCGCATTCCGGCCAGGTGTGGATGGAGATGTGCGATTCGGCCAGCAGCACCACGCCCGTGACGCCCTGGCCCGCGCCAAAGCTGTGGAAATGGCTGTGCAGCACCTGGGCGCCGGCCGCGACGGCCGCGTCGCGCAACAGGCGCTCGAGCGCGGCGCAATCGCGCAGGCGTTCCGGCCCGACGCCGGACAGATCGGCCAGCAAATGGGTGCCCAAGGGCAGATGCGGTGTGGCTGCCATGCTTACTTGTGGCTGCCGCCGCTGGAGCCGCCGCCATAGCTGCCGCCGCCGCTGCCCGTGCGCGAACTCCAGCTGCTGCCGCTGCTACTGCCGGCCACCTTGAACATGCGCACCCAGTTGGCGGCGGTGACACTGAAGGTCACCATCAGGGCGTAGATCACGTATTTACTCATGGGGGATTCTTTGCATTCTTGTCGAGAAAAGCGGCCGGCAGGAACAGCGCCAGGCAGCCCAGCAAACTCCACATCAGGGTGCTGGAGAACGAGACAAACATGGGGATCGCATTCAAGACCAGCACGATGACGATGAAGACCTTGGCGATGCCGCGATGACTGAGCTGGATATTCTGCACGTTGGCGTCGCCATGGAAGGCGGCGCCGAACCAGGCGGCCATCTGGTCATGGGCGACGGGCGCGGAGCGCGACCAGGTCATTTCCTCGCCGGTGAGCTCTGCCGCCAGTTTGGTCTGCCCTTGCTTGAATTCAAACACGCGCGTGCTGTCTCCGACGGCCACCTTCCAGTTGAAGGCGCCCGCCGCGTACACGACCTGCGAGCCGTAGTCATACAGTTTGCGGTAGGTGGCGCCATCGAGCGTGCAGGTATCGGCGTCCAGCGACGCCCAGTTGGGCCAGTTCGGCAGCACGTTCGAGCGCGACCAGCCGTCGTCCGTCTCGACCAGCCAGAAGAAGCCGGCGCGCGCGTTGTACAGCAGGTATTCGTTCCACTCGCTGCCTTCATCGTCGGCGCGGCGCATCATGCCGATCACCGTGAAATCCACATTGCTGATCTTCGCACTGGCGCCCAGCTCCAGCGTGATGTCGGCGTTCTCGTGCACCTGCTTGCCGATGGCTAGCACCTGCGCTTCCGGACCGCTGGCGTCGAGCTGCGCATGGCAGGCGGGACACACCAGCTGCGCTGCAGCGCCGGGCACATACTGGATGCCGCTGCCGCAGGACGGGCAGTCGAGCGCATCGAGCTTGCCGCGGTACTTGCCAGCGCTCCTGGCGATGGCGTCGCCGTCGCGCAGCAGCTGGCACTTCAAACTGTCCAGGGTGACGGCCACGCCCTGGTAGACGACGGGTTGCGGGCCATCCGTGTAGTCGAGCGTGACAAAGCTGGCGTAGTTGCGGAAGTCCGCCACCTGGATGCGCCAGCCGGCGCCCACCTTGAACGGTAATTCTCCCTGGCCGGCGATGCATTCGGCGCTGCGGATCTCGGCCGCCGTGTACGGCTCGCCGCAGATCGTGTAGCGTTTGCCCGGCGCCAGCTCGCAAAAGGGGGGCAGGGCGTCCTGCGTCTTGCGTTCGCGCGTCAGGGTGTACAGGCCGGACGAGTCGCCCAGCCACGCCGTGCTGGCGTCGTCGAACAGCAGATACCACTCGTTCCACGTGCCGGCGCTGTAGCGCTGCTGGATGCGCCCGATGACGGTGAAGTGCACGCCGTCGTGCACGCCGGCCGTGCCGACCTGGATCGGCGAATAGTCTTCCAGGACGGCCGACATCTTGCCCACGTCCCTGACGGAGTCGGCGTCCTTGAGGATGGTGCTGTGGCAGTACTCGCACACGGCGAGCACGGAAGCGTGCGAGCGGAAGTGGACTTCCGCACCGCAGCTGGGACAGGAAACAGTTTGCATGCAGTCGCGCTTAGCCGATCAGTTTTTTCAGCAGTTCAGCCTTGGCGCCGTCGTAGTCGGCCGGCGAAATGAGGCCCTTGTCGAGCAGACCCTTGAGCTTTTCCAGGCGCGCCTCGATCGGTTCTTCCGCGGGGGCCGGTGGCGCCGCCGGTGCCGGGGCGGGCTGCTGCAGCGCATTGCCCATGCTTTGCGCCATCACCTGGCCGATCGACAGTCCGGCACCGAGGCCCGCGCCGATGCCTGCCATGCCGCCTTCGTTCTGCGCCGCCAGCGGGATCGCATTGGCGACCTGGAATTTCGTAAAACCGCTCATCTTGTCGGCGCCCAGGCCACCCTTCATGCCGGCCGAGATGCGCTCGTCGAGCGCCGCCTGCAATTCCTCGGGCAGGCTGATGCTGGCCACGTTGAATTCATCGAGGCCCACGCCGTAGCGGGAAAACGCCTGCGCCAGGCCATCCTTGACTTCCTGCGCCATCAGCGCCTGGTTGGCCGCCATGTCGAGGAAGGGGACATTCGCGCCGCCCAGCGAGCTGGCCATGCTCGACATCAGAATGCCGCGCAATTGATCTTCCACTTCGTCGCGCGTATACACCTCGCGCGTGCCGCTGATCTCGGTGAAGAAGGTGCGGGCGTCGGCGATGCGGTACGAGTACATGCCGAAGGCGCGCACGCGGATCATGTCGAAATCCTTGTCGCGGATGGTGATCGGCTGCGGCGTGCCCCATTTGCGGCCCGTCTGCACGCGGGTGCTGAAGTAATACACGTCCGACTTGAACGGTGAATCGAACAGCTTGTCCCAGTTTTTCAGGTTGGTCAGCAGCGGTAGGGTTTGCGTCGTCAGCTTGTGCGTGCCGGGACCGAAGACGTCGGCGATCTTGCCTTCATTGACGAAGACGGCCACTTGCGATTCGCGCACATTCAGGATGGCGCCGTTCTGAATCTCGAAATCCTGCATGGGAAAACGCCAGGCCAGCACGCCTTCCGTCTCTTCGTTCCACTGCAGTACGTCGATAAACTGCTTCTTGATAAAGCTGCCGAGGCTCATGATGGTGTCCTTGAATGAGGTAAAACGTCAGGAAATGCAAGCGGCGTTGATGGCGCCGATCGACAGGGAAATGGCGGCCAGCAGGCCGCCGAAGGCGCTGTTGTTCGATTCGATCTGGTCTTTCGACATGCGCAGCAGGCGCGTGGTGACCACGTACGCCAGCAATTGCACCACCATGGCGCCGAAGGCCCAGGCGAAGAACTGCTGATAGTCGGCCGTGTGCATCAGGGACGAGGCGATGGTGGCGGAAAAACCCAGCATGGCGCCGCCCAGCGACAGGGCCGCGGCCTGATTGCCCTGGCGGATCAGCAGCACTTCGTTATATGGCGTGACGCGCGTGTAGATGATAAAAAATACAATCAGCAGCCCGGCGGCCAGTAAAAGATGGATCAGATAGTTTAGGATGGCGGGCACGGCATTCCTCACAATGAGTATTTGATAACGTCAACGCATATTAGAACAAAAAAAAGCCCCATGAACAAAAAGATTCTGATTTTGTCCGTCTTCGTGGTCGCCTCCTGCGGCCTCGCGTATGAGCTGATCGCCGGCGCCATGTCCAGCTATCTGCTCGGCGACTCCATCCTGCAGTTTTCCACGATCATTGGCTGCTACTTGTTTGCCATGGGTGTAGGCGCTCACTTTTCCAAGTATGTACGGGACGATGACGTGCTCTCGCGTTTCGTCGACATCGAACTGGCCGTGGGCCTGATCGGCGGCCTGTCGGCCGCCATCCTGTTCATGACCTTTTCGTGGATGGCCGCGCCATTTCGCACCTTATTGTATGTGATGGTGTTCCTGATCGGCGCACTGGTCGGCATGGAAGTGCCGCTGGTGATGCGCGCCCTGAACTCGCGCCAGACGGAGTTTTCTGAGCTGGTCAGCCGCGTGCTGACCTTCGATTACCTGGGCGCGCTGGCCGTTTCCCTGCTGTTTCCGCTGGTGCTGTCGCCGTACCTGGGCCTGGTGCGCACGGGTTTCCTGTTCGGCATGCTCAATGTGGGCGTGGGCCTGTGGACGATCTGGGTGTTCCGCGCGGAACTGAAGAACCTCACGGGGCGCTTCCTGCGCGCCTGCGCCGTGATGCTGGTGTTGGTGGCCGGATTTGCCATGTCGGACCGCATGGTGGCCTGGGGCGAGCACGGCCTGTTCGGCGACCAGATCGTGTACTCGACCACCACGCCTTACCAGCGCCTGGTGATCACGCGCTGGAAGGACGATACGCGGCTGTACATCAACGGCAACCTGCAGTTTTCTTCGCGCGACGAGTACCGCTACCACGAGGCGCTGGTGCACCCTGTGCTGGAAGCGTTGCCCTGGGCGCGCCGCGTGCTGGTGCTGGGCGGCGGCGACGGCCTGGCGCTGCGCGAAATTCTGCGTTATCCCCACATCGAACACGTCACCGTGGTCGACCTCGACCCCGCCATGACGGCCGCGTTTACCACGCGCCCGGAACTGGCAAAGCTGAACAACAATTCGTTCTCGGACAAGCGGGTTACCGTCGTCAATGCCGATGCCGCCGTCTGGCTGCGCAACAACGGCGACATGTTCGACGCGGCTATCGTCGATTTCCCAGATCCGTCCAGCTTCGCGCTCGGAAAACTGTATTCGGTGCCGTTCTACGACCTGGTGAAAAAACACCTGGCCGCCAAGGGCTTGATGGTGGTGCAATCGACGTCGCCGTTCTTTGCGCCGCACGCCTACTGGACCATCAATTCGACCCTGCGCGAAGTGGGCATGCGCACCTGGCCCTATCACGCCTACGTGCCCTCGTTCGGCGAATGGGGGTTTATCCTCGCTTCACCCCAGCTCGACTACAAACCGCCCACCAGCTATCGCCTGCCCATGCGCTACCTGAATGCGGACACCACGCGCGAAATGTTCATCTTCCCGCCCGATATGCAGCCGCTGCCGATGGCGCCGAATCGCCTGAATACCCAGTCGCTCGTGCATGAATTCGAGCAGGACTGGAACCGGGTGATCCGCTGATGCAGCGCCGCTCCTTCATGCTGTGGGCTGCCGGCGGCACGGCAGCGGCCGCCGCTGGCATCGGCAGCATCGCCGCGTATCTGCGCTGGCAGGAGATCACGCCGAAGGTGCTGTATCCGGGCCGCAGCGAGGGGCATTATTTGCGCAAGCTGCTGCGCGAGCGCACGGCGCTGCCGGCGCCCTCGGCAACCGTCACCACCGACGTGGCGATTCTCGGCTCCGGTATCGCCGGCCTGACGGCCGCCTGGCGCTTGAATAAACTGGGTCACCAGGACTTCCTCATGATCGATGGTCCCCAGCCGTACGGCAACGCGGCCGGTGGGCAGTTCGGCGACCTGGCCTATCCGACAGGCGGCCACTATCTGCCGCTGCCTTCGCCCGAATCGACCCATGTGCGCGAGATCCTGTTCGACCTGGGTATCATCCAGCGCGACCCCATGGCGGAAAAGCCGACTTACGACGAGCGTTACATCCTGCACGCGCCCGAGGAGCGCCTGCTGTTCAACGGCCACTGGCAGGATGGCTTCATTCCCACCGAAGGCGTTTCTGCCGAAGAACTGGCGCAACACGAGCGTTTCTTTGCCGAGGTGCGGCGCCTGCGCCAGGCGCATGGCAACGACGGCAAACGCGTCTTCGTTTTCCCTACCGTGGAGTCGTCGCAAGACCCGGCCTGGCAGGCGCTGGACAGCATCACCTTGAAGCAGTGGATGGAGCGCGAAGGCTATACCTCGCCCACCCTGCACTGGTATTTGAATTACTGCTGCCGCGACGATTACGGCACGCGCTACGACCAGGTCTCGGCCTGGGCCGGCCTGCATTACTACTGCAGCCGCTGGGGACAGGCAGCCAATGCGGGCAACGGCGCCTGGCTGACCTGGCCGGGCGGCATGCAACCGGTCGCCACGGCCATGGAGCAGGCGTCGGGTGTCCAACGTCATGCAGGCACGGTGGTTTCCGTGCAGACGACGGAGCAGGGCGTGGAGGCGCTGTGCCTGGAACTGGTCGACGGCCAGCCGCGCACCTACCTGGTCAAGGCGCGCAAGGTCATCTGCGCCATGCCCTTGTATGTGGCGGCGCGCGTGGTCAACGACATCGCCAGCTATGGCTTCGACCTCAAACGCGATACGCCCGCGTATGCGCCGTGGCTGGTGGCGAATTTTTTACTGAAACGCTTTCCCGACGAATTGCCGCATGCGCCCCTGTGCTGGGACAACGTGGTGTACCAGGAACCGGGCCTCGGCTATGTCGTCGCCACGCACCAGGACATCCGCGTTCGCCCGCCCGAGAAAACCGTCTTCAGCGCCTACGTGGCCCTGTCCGACCGCACGCCGCAGGAAGCGCGTAAGTGGTTAGATGTGGCTACGCCGGAGGAATTGCTGGCGCTGGCCAGCGTCGATTTGAAGACGGCGTATGGACGTGACTTTGCCAGCTGCGTCGAGCGGGTCGACATCACCGTGCGTGGGCACGCCATGGCGGCACCGTTGCCAGGATTTCGCAGCAATGCGGGCTTGAAGGCGCTGCGCGAGCACGATGGCGCGATTCTGTTTGCGCATGCCGACTTGTCGGGCTTTTCCGTGTTCGAGGAGGCGGCGTGGTGGGGGGACCGGGCGGCGCGTCTGGCTGCTAAATAAAAAGGCCGGCGCGAACGCCGGCCAGAGCCCCCTAAGGCTCGAACCGGTCTACTTGTTCTTGTTGATGACGTCGATGAACACGGCCGCCAGCAGCACCAGGCCCTTGATCACCTGCTGGTAGTCGATTCCGATGCCCATGATGGACATGCCGTTGTTCATCACGCCCATGATGAAGGCGCCGATGACGGCTCCCATCACCTTGCCAACGCCGCCCGAAGCCGAGGCGCCGCCGATGAAGCAGGCGGCAATCACGTCCAGCTCGAAACCCGTGCCGGCCTTTGGCGTGGCCGTGTTCAGGCGCGCCGCGAAGATCAGGCCGGCCAGCGCGGCCAGCATGCCCATGTTGACGAAGGTGTAGAAGCTGACCCGTTCCGTCTTGATGCCGGACAGGCGCGCCGCTTTCTCGTTGCCGCCTACCGCATACACGCGGCGGCCCAGCACGGTGCGGTTGGTGATGAAGGTGTAGGCGACGATGAGCAGCGACATCACGGCCAGCACGTTGGGAAAGCCGCGGTACGACGCCAGCAGGTAGCTGAAATACACCATCACGGCGGCGAAGATGGCGTTTTTCAGCAGGAAGAAGGCGCGCGGCTCGTTTTCCATGCCGTGTTTCAGTTGCTTGGCGCGGCTGCGCAGCGAGGTGATGATCAGCGCCGCTGCGGCGATCACGCCCAGCAGCAGGGAAAAGCCACGCAGGTTTTCGCCGCCGAACGGATCGGGCAAAAAACCCGAGCTGAGCATCTGGAAGCCTTCCGGGAAGGGGCCGACCGACTGGCCTGCCAGCAGCGCCAGGGTCAGGCCCTTGAATACCAGCATGCCGGCCAGGGTGACGATGAAGGAGGGGATTTTGAAGAAGGCGACAAAATAGCCTTGCGCGCCGCCGATGACGGCGCCGGCCAGCAGGCAGATGATGCTGGCGGCGACAAAATTCATGTTGTAGTTGACGATCAGGACGGCCGCCAGCGCACCGACGAAGCCGACCACCGAGCCGACGGACAAATCGATATGGCCGGCTACGATGACCATCAGCATACCCAGCGCCATGATGACGATGTAGCTGTTTTGCAGCACCAGGTTCGTCAGGTTCAGCGGTTGCATCAGGGTGCCGTCGGTCATGTACTGGAAAAAGCCCATGATGACGATCAGGGAGAGTAGCATGCCGTAGTCGCGCATATTGTTCTTCAAAAAGCCGGCATAGCTTTTCGCTTGCGGTGCGGCCGCTGGCGCGCCTGCCGCCGTTCCCGCTGTCAGTTTATTGTCCATTGTTTTCTCCGTGTGTAACGATCGCGCGCATGATTCGCTCCTGCGATGCTTCTGCTGCGCTCAGTTCTGCCGCGAAGCGGCCTTCGTTCATGACATAGATCCGGTCGCACATGCCCAGCAATTCCGGCATTTCCGACGAAATCATGATGATGCATTTGCCTTCGGCGGCCAGCTCGCTGATGATGCTGTAGATCTCGTATTTGGCGCCCACGTCGATACCGCGGCTCGGTTCATCGAGGATCAGGATGTCGGGGCGCGAAAACAGCCACTTTGCCAGCACCACTTTCTGCTGATTGCCGCCGGACAGGTTAACCACTTTCTGCGCCACGCTCGAGCAACGGGTCTTGAGCTTGCGGCGGAACTCCTCGGCCACGCTGAATTCACGCTGCTCGTCGATCACCATGCGCTTCGAAATTGCGTCCAGGTTGGCCAGGCTGGTATTCTTCTGGATGTCCTCTTCCAGGATCAGGCCCAGGCCCTTGCGGTCTTCCGTGACATACGCAAGGCCATGCGCGATCGCCTTGCCGATGGTGCTGACGTCGATTTCCTGGCCGTTCTTCAGCACCGTGCCGCTGATGCGCTGTCCGTAGGCGCGCCCGAAAATGCTCATCGCCAGTTCCGTGCGCCCGGAGCCCATCAAGCCGGCGATGCCGATGATCTCGCCCTTCCTGGCGTGCATGTTGATGCCCTTGATGACAGGGCGCTCGGCATGCTCGGGATGGAACACGCGCCAGTCGCGCACTTCGAAAATGGTCTCGCCGATGGTGGGCGTGCGCGGTGGATAGCGGTCGGCCATCTCGCGCCCGACCATTTTTTCGATGATGCGGTCTTCGCTGACGGGCTCCATGCGGCAGTCGAAACTGTCGACCGTGTTCCCGTCGCGCAGCACCGTGATGGCATCGGCGACTTTGGAAATTTCATTGAGCTTGTGCGAGATCAGGATGGAGGCGATGCCCTGGGCTTTCAGGCCCAGCAGCAGGTCGAGCAGGGCTGCGCTGTCGCTCTCGTTCAGGCTGGCCGTCGGCTCGTCGAGGATCAGCAGCTTGACGTCCTTGCACAGCGCCTTGGCGATTTCGATCAGTTGCTGCTTGCCCACGCCCAGGTTGGTGATCAGGGTGTCCGGGGACTCTTTCAGGCCGACTTTGTGCAGCAGTTCGCGCGTCTTCGCTTGCGCGTATTCCCAGTCGATGACACCCATGTGGGCCGGCTCGTTGCCGAGGAAGATATTCTCGGCGATCGACAGCTGGGGCACCAGCGCCAGTTCCTGGTGGATGATGATGATGCCGATTTCTTCGCTGTCCTTAATGCCGCGGAAGTGCCGCGTCTGACCCAGGTAATCGATGTTGCCCGTATAGCTGCCATGGCCGTAGACGCCGCTCAGCACTTTCATCAGGGTCGATTTGCCGGCGCCGTTTTCGCCGACGATGGCGTGGATTTCGCCGCTGCGCACCCGCAGGTTGACATTGTCGAGCGCAACGACGCCCGGGAATGTTTTGCGTATCCCGCGCATTTCCAGGATAGTGTTCATCATATAACCTCTCTGGCACGGCCGCGCTGGTCGGCGCCGGTCGTGCGGCAGTCTTGTTCTTGATCGTGCATGAAGCGAAAGGCCCGGCAGCGCCGGGCCTTCAGTACCGTCGATGCTTATTTCACTTGCGCTTCCGTGTAGTAGCCGCTGCCGGTGACGAGCACCTGCTTCCAGTTCGCCTTGTCGACGGTGACCGGTTTCAACAGGTACGATGGCACCACCTTGATACCGTTGTTATAGGTCTTGGTATCGTTGACGGTCGGCGTCTTGCCGCTCATCATCGCGTCGACCATGTTGGCCGTCACCTTGGCCAATTCGCGCGTGTCCTTGAACACGGTCGATGCCTGTTCGCCGCGGATGATCGATTTCACCGACGGGATTTCCGCATCCTGGCCCGTCACGACGGGGAACGGTTGTTTCGGCGTGCCGTAGCCGACGCCCTTGAGCGAGGACAGGATGCCGATGCTCAAGCCGTCATACGGCGACAGCACCGCGTCGACGCGCGCATTGCCGTAGTAGGCGCTGAGCAGGTTGTCCATGCGCGCCTGCGCCACGGCGCCGTCCCAGCGCAGGGTGGCGACCTTTTCCATGCCCATCTGCTTCGAGCGCACCACCAGCTTGCCGCTGTCGATGTAGGGTTTCAGCACCGACAGCGCGCCGTTGTAGAAGAAGTGCGCGTTGTTGTCATCGGCCGAGCCGCCGAACAGCTCGATGTTGAACGGGCCCTTGCCTTCCTTGAGTTTCAGCGCCGATTCGATATAGCCCGCTTGCAGCACGCCGACCTGAAAGTTGTCGAAGGTGGCGTAGTAATCGATGTTTTTCGTGCCGCGGATCAGGCGGTCATACGAAATGACCTTGATGCCCTTGTCGGCCGCTTTTTGCAGCACGTTCGACAGGGTGGTGCCGTCGATGGCGGCGATCACCAGCACCTTGGCGCCCTTGGTGATCATGTTTTCCACCTGCGCCAGTTGGTTCGGGATATCGTCGTCGGCAAACTGCAAGTCCGTCTTGTAGCCGCGCTCCTTGAATACCTTGACCATGTTGTCGCCGTCGGCGATCCAGCGCATGGACGACTTGGTCGGCATCGAGATGCCGATCGCGCCCTTGTCGGCGGCGCTTGCCACGGGCATTACCGCCATGCCGGAGATGGCCAGCGCCAGGCTCGCGGTCAGCATTTTCATTGTTGTTTTCATTTCAGGTCTCCACCGTCTTCGATAGTTGAATGTGCCAGGGCCGTCGTCCCGATGGGCGGGCTCCGTGCGGATGGCCGATTGCAGGCCACGGCTGATACTAGTTTGTCCATCCATCCCTCACCAATCACTTTTTTCACATCGGTGATATCCAAAACGGTATCGATAAGCGGATTGATGCAATGCGCCATGCGGCCCATTCCCGCCGTGCAGCCAGGGCTGGAAAGGGGGCCGGGCGGCGGCTTTTTTTGGTGCGCTGCAATACCAATAATCATCATTCAATTTGGTGATTTTCGTAATTGCGGCGACACAGGGCGGCGCGCAGAATCGCTCCGAACTTGACCGATTGCCTTCCCATCACGTCCCTTTGAAAGCTTGCCATGCAGCCGATTTCCCCCGCCTCCCTGTTGCCCGCCGATTTGGCGCAGGCCCTCCTTATCGGCCGCATCTGGCGTGACGGCCCTTGTGTCGTCGCCGTGCGCGGCGGCGAGGTGGTCGACCTCACGCAGACGGTGGCGACGGTGGCCGAGCTGTTCGAGCGTAGCGATGCGCTCGATATCGCCCGCCATGCGCCCGGAATCGCGCTCGGCTCCGTGCAGGCGCTGCTGGAGCAGGCGCTGGCCGCGCCGGCCGGCGCGCCGCTGCTGTTGGCGCCGTGCGACCTGCAGGCTGTCAAGGCATGCGGCGTGACCTTCGCCGTCAGCCTGCTCGAACGGGTGATCGAGGAACAGGCGGGCGGCGACGCGGCACGCGCGGCGAGCCTGCGCACCGCCCTGCAAATGACCCTGGGCGGCGACTTGTCCGCATTGAAGCCCGGCTCGGACGCGGCGCAGCGGCTGAAACAGCAGCTGCAGCAGCGCGGCGCCTGGTCGCAGTACATCGAAGTGGGCATCGGCCCCGATGCGGAAGTGTTTACCAAGGCGCAGCCGATGTCGTCGGTGGGTTGCGGCGCGCAGGTGGGCTTGCTGCCATCGTCCGCCTGGAACAACCCGGAGCCCGAGATCGTCCTGGCCGTCAACAGCCGCGGCGAGGTGCTGGGAGCGACCTTGGGCAATGACGTCAACCTGCGCGACATCGAAGGGCGCAGTGCCCTCTTGCTGGGCAAGGCCAAGGATAACAACGGTTCCTGCGCCATCGGTCCCTTCATCCGCCTGTTCGACGAACACTTCACGCTCGACACCGTGCGCCAGGCGGAAGTGTCGCTGCTGATCGAAGGCGCGGACGACGGCTTTGTGCTCGAAGGCGCCAGCTTCATGCGCGAGATCAGCCGCGATCCGCTGGACCTGGTGCGCCAGACGGCGGGCCCGTATCACCAGTATCCGGACGGTTTCATGCTGTTCCTGGGGACCATGTTCTCGCCCGTGAAGGACCGCGGCGAGCAGGGCGGCGGCTTTACGCACCACCTGGGTGACCGGGTGACGATTGCCAGCGCTTCGCTGGGCGCGCTGGTCAACGAAGTGCAGCGCTGCGATGCGATTGCCCCTTGGACGTTCGGCGTGCGCGCGCTGTACCGGAGCCTGGCGCAGCGCGGCCTGATCTGATTTCCCAATTCCTATAACGAGAGGCACCATGCAAACTGCAATCTATCCCAGCCTGGCAGGTCAGCGCGTCGTCATCACGGGCGGCGGCACCGGCATCGGCGTGGCCATCGTCGAGGCGTTCGCGCGCCAGGGCGCCCACGTCACCTTTCTCGACATCGCCAGCGAGGCGTCGCTGGCGCTGCAGGAAAAGTTGGCCGACCTGCCGCAGCCTCCCGTTTTCCGCTATTGCGATCTGACGGACCTGGAGGCCCTGGCCGCCACCTTCGCCGAGATCGAACACAGCGCGGGCGCTACGGATATCCTCATCAACAACGCGGCCAATGACGACCGCCACCAGCTGCAGGACGTCACGCCCGCCTACTGGGACGAGCGCATTGCCGTCAACCTGCGCCACCAGTATTTCTGCGCCCAGGCTGTGGCGCCGGCCATGCGCGCCAAGGGCAGCGGCGTGATCCTCAATCTGGGGTCGATTTCCTGGCACCTGGCGCAAGCGCGCCTGTCGATCTACATGACGGCGAAAGCCGGTATCGAGGGCCTGACGCGCGGCCTGGCGCGCGACCTGGGCGTCGACGGCATCCGCGTCAATTGCATCATTCCCGGCGCCGTGCGCACGCCGCGCCAGGAGAAACTGTGGCATACGCCGGAGGCGGAAGCCGTGATCCTGCAGGGGCAATGCCTGCAGCTGCGCGTGGAGCCGGAAGACGTGGCGGCGCTGGCGCTGTTCCTCGCGTCGGACAACGCGGCCAAGTGCGCCGGCCGCGAATATTATGTCGACGCAGGCTGGTACGGCGCATGAGTACCCCAAACAATCGCCAGTCGCGGCGCTTCCGCTCGCAGGACTGGTTCGACAATCCCGACCACATTGACATGACGGCGCTGTACCTGGAGCGCTTCATGAACTACGGGATCACGGCCGAGGAGCTGCGTTCGGGCCGGCCCATCATCGGCATTGCGCAAAGCGGCAGCGATATCAGCCCCTGCAACCGCATCCACCTGGAACTGGCCCAGCGCGTGCGCGACGGCATCCGCGATGCGGGCGGCATCCCGATGGAATTCCCGCTGCACCCGATCTTTGAAAATTGCCGCCGTCCGACGGCCGCGCTGGACCGCAACCTGGCGTATCTGGGCCTTGTGGAAATCCTGCATGGTTACCCGATCGACGCCGTGGTGCTGACGACGGGTTGCGACAAGACCACGCCGGCCCAGCTGATGGCCGCCGCCACGGTCGACATCCCCGCCATCGTGCTGTCGGGCGGTCCCATGCTCGATGGCTGGATGGACGGCGAACTGGTGGGTTCCGGCGCGGCCATCTGGAAGGGCCGCCGCCAGTTGTCCGCCGGCTTGATCGACAACGATAAATTCCTGCAGATCGCCGCCGCCTCGGCGCCATCGGCCGGCCACTGCAACACCATGGGCACGGCATCGACGATGAATGCGCTGGCCGAGGCGCTGGGCATGTCCCTGACGGGCTGTTCGGCCATCCCCGCGCCGTACCGCGAGCGTGGCCAGATCGCCTATGCCACGGGGTGCCGCATCGTCGACATGGCGTTCGAGGACGTCCGTCCTTCAAGCATCCTCACGCGCGCAGCGTTTTTGGACGCCATCATCGTCAACGCGGCCATCGGCGGCTCGACCAACGCCCAGCCCCATTTGATGGCCATGGCCCGCCATGCGGGCGTGGAGCTGCATTCGAGCGACTGGATGGAACACGGCTACGACGTGCCGCTGCTGCTGAACATGCAGCCGGCCGGCAAATTCCTGGGCGAGCGTTTCCACCGCGCCGGCGGCGTGCCGGCCGTGATGTGGGAGTTGCTCCAGGCGGGTTTGCTGCATGCCGAGCGGCCCACCGTCACGGGCAAGACGATGGCGGCGAACCTGGCCGGGCGCGAAAGCGCGGACCGCGAGATGATCCGTCCGTTTGCCGCGCCGCTGAAGGAAAAGGCCGGTTTCATGGCCTTGCAGGGCAACCTGTTCGACTTCGCCATCATGAAGACCAGCGTGATCTCGCCCGCTTTCCGCGAGCGCTACCTGTCGCGCCCGGGCAGCGAAGGCGTATTCGAGGCGCGCGCCATTGTCTTTGACGGGTCAAACGACTACCACGCGCGCATCAACGACCCGGCCCTGGCCATCGACGACAGCTGCATGCTGGTCATGCGTGGCGCCGGCCCTGTCGGCTGGCCCGGCTCGGCCGAAGTGGTCAACATGCAGCCGCCCGACGCCTTGCTCAAGGCCGGCATTTTGAACCTGCCGACCCTGGGCGACGGGCGCCAGTCGGGCACCTCGGACAGTCCCTCGATCCTGAACGCGTCGCCGGAAAGCGCGGTCGGTGGCGGCCTGGCGCTGCTGCGCACGGGCGACATGATCCGCGTGGACTTGAACGCGGGCCGTTGCGACATGCTGGTCGAGGCACAGGAACTGGCGCGCCGCGCCAACGAGCTGCCGCCGCCCGTCAACGACAGCGCCACGCCATGGCAGGAGCTGTACCGCGCCAGCGTGGGCCAGCTGGAAACGGGCGCCTGCATGGAGCTGGCGCTGAAGTACCGCGCCGTGGGGCAGACCCTGCCGCGCCACAACCATTGATTTTTGAAGCCGCAACACCCGCAGTGAAAAAACGTTGTTAATAAAATCCACAAGGAGACACACAATGAACAAGATCATCAGTGCAGCCATCATGACCGCCATGCTGGCATTGACCAGCAGCGCCGCCCTGGCCGATGCAAAAAACCCGAAGATCGGCTTTTCCATCGACGATTTGCGCGTGGAACGCTGGACGCGCGACCGCGATTTCTTCATCGCCGCCGCCGAAAAGCAGGGCGCCAAGGTCTTCGTGCAGTCGGCCGACGCCAGCGAGCAGCGTCAGATTTCTCAAATCGAGAACCTGATCTCGCGCGGCGTGGACGTGCTGGTGATCGTGCCGTTCAACGCGACGGTATTGAACAACACCGTCAAGGAAGCGAAAAAGGCCGGCATCAAGGTGCTGTCATATGACCGATTGATCCTGAACGCCGATATCGACGCGTATATCTCGTTCGACAACGAGAAAGTAGGCGAAATGCAGGCCGAGGGCGTGACCAAGCTGCAACCGAAGGGCAATTACTACCTGCTGGGCGGCTCGCCGACCGACAACAACGCCAAGATGCTGCGCGAAGGCCAGATGAAAGTGCTCAAGCCGTTTATCGACAAGGGCGATATCAAGATCGTCGGCCAGCAGTGGGTGAAGGACTGGAGCGCCACCGAAGCGCTGTCCATCGTGGAAAACGCGCTGACGGCCAACGGCAACAAGATCGACGCCATCGTCGCCTCGAACGACGGCACGGCCGGCGGCGCCATCCAGGCTCTGGCTGCGCAAAAACTGGCAGGCAAGGTACCTGTCTCGGGCCAGGACGCCGATCTGGCGGCGGTGAAACGCGTGATCGCCGGCACGCAGTCGATGACAGTCTACAAACCGCTCAAAACCATCGCTGCCGAAGCGGCCAAGCTGGCCGTGCAACTGGCGCGCAATGAAAAGCCGGCCTACAACTCCAGCTATGACAACGGCTTGAAAAAAGTCAGCACGGTGCTGTTGAAACCAACGCCGCTGACCAAGGCGAATGTGAACGTTCTCGTCGACGACGGCTTCTATACCAAAGCTCAGTTGGGCAACTAAAAGCTGGGGTCAGACCCGCTGGGACTGACCCCTGATTTCTGTTAATCCGCAACGAGAGTGAGCATGTCCGACTATCTGCTTGAAATGAAAGGCATCGTCAAACAGTTTGGCGGTGTCCGCGCGCTTGACGGCATCGACCTGCAGGTGCGGGCCGGCGAGTGTATCGGTCTGTGCGGCGAGAATGGCGCCGGCAAGTCGACCCTGATGAAAGTGCTGTCCGGTGTGTACCCGCACGGCACCTGGGATGGCGACATCCTGTGGGATGGCCAGCCCCTGCGCGCGCAATCGATCCGCGACACGGAAGACGCGGGCATCATCATCATCCACCAGGAGCTGATGCTGGTGCCGCAGCTGTCCGTGGCCGAGAATATCTTCATGGGCCGCGAGTTGACCCTGCCGGGTGGGCGCATGCATTATGCGGCCATGTACAAGCGCGCCGACGAGCTGCTGCGCGAACTGAAAATTCCCGAATTGAACGTGGCGCAGCCCGTGATGAATTACGGCGGCGGCCACCAGCAACTGGTGGAAATCGCCAAGGCGCTCAACAAGAATGCGCGCTTGCTGATTCTCGACGAGCCGTCGTCGTCGCTGACGGCGTCGGAAATCGCCGTGCTGCTCGATATCCTGCGCGCGTTGAAGGCCAAGGGCGTCACCTGCATCTACATTTCGCACAAGCTCGATGAAGTGGCGGCCATCTGCGACACCATCGTCGTCATCCGCGACGGCAAGCACATCGCCACCACGCCGATGGCGCAGATGAACGTCGAGCGCATCATCGCGCAGATGGTGGGCCGCGAAATGAGCCAGTTGTATCCGCAGCGCGCGCAGCCGCCGGCCATTGGCGAGGTGCTGTTCGAGGCGCGCCATGTGACTTGCATCGACGCCGACAACCCGCAGCGCAAGCGCGTCGACGATGTGTCATTCACCCTGCGCAAGGGCGAAATCCTCGGTATCGCCGGTCTGGTGGGGGCGGGGCGCACGGAACTCGTCTCGGCCCTGTTTGGCGCCTACCAGGGGCCGTGCGAGGCCGAAGTGTGGCTCGATGGCCGGAGAATCGATACCCGCTCGCCGCAAAAGGCCATCGCCAAGGGCCTGGCCATGGTGCCGGAAGACCGCAAGCACCACGGCATCGTGCCGGACCTCGACGTGGGGCAGAACATCACCCTGGCCGTGCTGGAGCAATTCGCGCGCGCCACGCGCATCGATGGCGAGGCGGAATTGACGGCCGTGCGCGGCGAGATCGCCCAGCTGGAGCTGAAGGCGGCCAGCCCGTCGCTGCCCATTACGAGCCTGTCGGGCGGCAACCAGCAGAAGGCCGTGCTGGCCAAGATGCTGCTGACGCGCCCGCGCGTGCTGATTCTCGACGAGCCCACGCGCGGCGTGGACGTGGGCGCCAAATATGAAATCTACAAGTTGATGCTGGCGCTGGCCGACCGGGGCGTGGCCATCATCATGGTCTCGTCGGAACTGGCCGAAGTGCTGGGAGTGTCCGACCGCGTGCTGGTGATGGGCGAGGGCCGCTTGCGCGGCGACTTTATCAACGATGGCCTGAGCCAGGAAACCGTGCTGGCGGCGGCGCTGGACCAGCGCCCGGCTCCCGCCGCCCATACCGCAAACAAGGAAACCGCAGCATGAAACCGCACAGTATCAAACAGCTGTTCACCCAATACAAGATGCTGGCCCTGCTGATCGCCGTGGCGCTGATCTGGGCCTTCTTTTCGTGGAAGACGCAGGGCAGTTTCCTTACGCCGCGCAACCTGTCGAACCTGCTGCGCCAGATGTCCGTCACCGGCATCCTCGCCTGCGGCATGGTGCTGGTGATTATCGCCGGCGAGATCGACCTGTCGATCGGCTCCCTGCTGGGGCTACTCGGCGGCATCGCCGCCGTGCTGGACGTGACGCAGCACTGGCCGCTGGCGCTGAACCTGGCGGCGGTACTCGGCTGCGGCCTGGTGATCGGCCTGTTGAATGGCTACCTGACGGCGTACCGGGGAATCCCGTCCTTCATCGTGGGCCTGGGCGGCATGCTGGCGTATCGTGGCATCCTGCTGGGCATCACGGGCGGCATCACGATCGCGCCCGTCTCCGAGCCGATGGTCTACCTGGGGCAGGGCTACCTGCCCGCGGTGCCCGGCATCGTGCTGGGCATCGGCCTGTTCCTGCTGGCCGCTTTCCTGACGTGGCGCGCGCGTGCCAGCCGCGCGCAGCATGGCTTGCCGCAGACGGCGCCCTGGGCCGACGGCTTGCGCCTGGCCGTCATCGGCGCCGTGCTGTACGCTTTCGTGCAAACCCTGAATGGCTATGAAGGCATCCCGCTGCCCGTGCTGTTGCTACTGGCCTTGCTGGGGTTGTTCAGTTACATCACCAGCCAGACCGTGTTCGGCCGCCGCATCTACGCCGTCGGCAGCAATATGGAAGCGACGCGCCTGTCCGGCATCAATGTGAAAGCCGTCAAGCTGTGGATCTTCGGCATCATGGGCCTGATGTGCGCGCTGGCTGGCCTGATCAACACGGGCCGCCTGGCGGCGGGTTCGCCCTCGGCCGGCACCTTCAGCGAACTCGATGCCATCGCCGCCTGCTTCATCGGCGGCACTTCGATGCGCGGCGGCTCGGGCACCGTGTATGGCGCCCTGATCGGCGCGCTGGTGATGGCCAGCCTGGATAACGGCATGTCCATGCTGGACGTGGACACCTACTGGCAGATGATCGTGAAAGGCAGTATCCTCACTTTGGCCGTGTGGGTCGATGTCAGCACGCGAGCAGGGCGCAGATAGCCGTGAAACGATCTGGCACGGGAGGAGACACCATGAAGATGCCGACCGCGCACCGGATCGCGCTGCTGTTTAACGGGAATAAAATATATGACCGCGACATCATCGCGGGCATCGCCGCCTACCTGAACACCACGCGCGTGTCGTGGGACCTGTTCCTGGAAGAGGATTTTCGCTGCCGCCTGCCCGGCATCGAACGCTGGCAGGGCGACGGCATCATCGCCGATTTCGACGATCCCGCCGTCTGCGCGGCGCTGGCGCACAGTCGCCTGCCGGTGGTGGCCGTGGGCGGCTCGTATGCGCGCGCGGAGGATTACCCGGCCGGCATCCCGTACGTGGCGACTGATAATTTCAAGATCGTCAAGCTGGCCTATGAACACCTGGTGGAAGCGGGATTGAGCCGCTTTGCCTGTTTCAGCCTGCCCGAGGCCGATGTCAACCGCTGGGCGCAGGAGCGCGAAACGGCATTTTGCGCCTTGATGCAGCGCGACCACATGCGCGCCGACGTGTACCGGGGCGTCGCCACCAGCGCGCCGTCATGGGACGAAGCGGTGGAGCAGCAGATCGCCTGGCTCAATAGCCTGGAAAAACCCGTCGGCATCATCGCCGTCAGCGACGCGCGCGCGCGCCAGTTGCTGCAAGCCTGCATGCACGCGGGCATCGCCGTGCCCGAGCAGGTCGCCCTGATCGGCATCGACAATGACCCGCTGGCGCGCATGCTCACGCGCATTCCCTTGAGTTCCGTGATCCAGGGCACGGAGGAAATGGGCCGCACGGCGGCGCATCTGCTGCACCAGATGTTGAATGGCGCACGCCTGTCCGGCACGCGCATCCTCGTGCCGCCGGCGGGCCTGAACGTGCTCGCTTCCACGCGCCACCAGCCCTTCCAGCATCCGCAGGTGATGCAGGCGCGCCACTTCATTCGCCAGTACGCCTGCCAGGGCATCAAGACGGAGCAGGTGGCCGATTACGTGGGCGTGTCGCGCTCTTCGCTCGAAGCGCACTTCCGCCACGAGCTGGGGCGCAGCGTGCACGATGAAATCCTGCATTTCAAGCTCGACGCGGCCAAGACTCTGCTGGCGCGCGGGCCGGGGCAGGTGGCCGAGGTGGCCGTGCGTTGCGGCTTTACCACGGTGCAGTACATGCATGCCGTCTTCAAGCGCGAACTCGGTTGCACGCCGCGCGAATTCCAGCAGCGCAGCCGGCCGCCGCCAGCCCCCGGGCAGGCGCCATGATGCATCTGCTGCACAACGCGCGCGGCATGCGCGTGGCCATCGATGCGCACGATGCCAGCCTGCGGGCCTGGTGGGCGCCCGACCGCTATGGCCGGCTGGCCGATGTGCTGGACGCGGCGCCCCCAGCGGCGCGGTCCTCCGCGGGCTGGCAGTGCGCATCGCCCGGCGACGGCCACTTGCAGTTGCAGCTGGCGCAAGACGGCCTGTCGGTACGCCTGACCTACCGGTTTGACGACGACGGCAGCCTGCACCTCGACTGCGTCGCCACGGCCGATACCGTTTCCCGTTTTGCGCTTGCCGCACCCCGCTTCAACCTGCAGGGCCGCCGTGCCGGCGTGGGCGACCATGTGCTGCGCCTGGCTGCCGACCGTTACTGGCCTTGGCCTGGCGGCTGTGCGGGTGGCGCGCCGCTCGATGTGGCGGGCAGCGCCTTCGACTTCCGCCAGCCGGCGCCGCTCGCTTCTCGCCTGGCCTGGCCCGCACTGGTGCATTTGCCGGGATTCCGGCATGACTTTTACTGGACTGGCAGCGGCCAGCTGCGCGAGGCGGCGCGGGTTGCCGACCCCGCGTCGGGCCGGGTCCTGCGTTTTTCCAGCACCCAGGACAGTTGCCATCTGTATTCCGATGCGCGCTGTTTTTCCCTGCTGGCGCAGGATGTGGAAATGCAGCCGGGACAGGCGATGCGCTTCAAGCTCGCCTACCGTTTGGGCGTGCAGGATCTCGACGCGTTTGACATATCCGAACCGGTATCAATGATGTCAAATAAGTGATTGGTCAGATATGCGGGGCAGTTCTACCATGGGGTAGTTTTTCCCTCATTTATTTTTGTCCTGACCGACGCTGCGAATCTGCCCATGAACATACTCACCATCGATGCCGGCACCACCAATACGCGTACCTTGCTGTGGCGCGCAGGTGCCGTCGTCGCCCATGCGCAGCTGGAAACGGGCGTGCGCAATACCGCCATCGATGGCCATAACGGCGCGCTGAAACAGGCGCTGCGCGACACCATCGCCTGCGTGCTGGCCAGCGCGGGCATTGCGCCGTCCGAGGTGGACCTGGCGCTGGCGTCGGGCATGATCACCTCGCCCATGGGCGTGCGGGAAGTGCCGCATTTGCCGGCGCCCGCCGGCCTGGCCCAGCTGGCGCAAGGCATGCAGGCGGTGGACTTGCCCGACGTGCTGGCGCAGCCCCTGTGGCTGATTCCCGGCGTGCGCAACCAGCATGGCGCCGTCGGCCTGCATAACGTTGAGGCGATGGACATGATGCGCGGCGAAGAGACGGAAGTCGTCGCGCTGCTCGAGCGCCTGCAGTTGCGCGGCGCGGCAACCTTGATCATGCCCGGCTCGCATACCAAATTGATCAGCGTGGACGAGCAGCGCCGCATACTCGGCTGCAGCACCACCATCGCGGGCGAACTGCTGCAGGCGATCACGCAGCACACCCTGATCAAGCAATCGGTCGATGGCGGTTTTGCGCAGACCCTGGTGCCGAAAATGCTGCTGGCCGGCGCGGCCGCGGCGCAAAAAACGGGGCTGGCGCGCGCCTGCTTCAGCGTGCGCACCCTGGGCCAGTTCAGCGCCGTCGAATGCAACGAGCGGGCCAATTTCCTGATGGGCGCCGTCCTCAGCGGCGACTTGCTGGCGCTGCGCAACAGCACCGCCATCCAGATGCGGCCCGATACCCCGCTCGTCATTACGGGCAAGCCCATGCTGCGCCAGGCGCTCGGGCTGCTGATCGAAGAACACGGATTTTTTTATGGCAAGCGCATCATCGTCGACGACCAGCAGCAAGCCAATCTGGCCGGTCACGGTGCGCTGCTGATCGCCGCCGCGCGCGGCTTGATTTCCCCGCAGGAGACAGTATGAGTGACAACAAGAACAAGCGTCCCTTGCGTTCGCAAGCGTGGTTTGGCGGTGACGACAAAGACAGTTTCATTCACCGCAGCTGGATGAAGAACCAGGGCTATCCCAGCGACGCCTTCGATGGCCGTCCCGTCATCGGCATCTGCAATACCTGGTCCGAACTGACCCCCTGCAATGGCCATTTCCGCGACCTGGCCGAGATGGTCAAGCGCGGCGTGCTCGAAGCGGGCGGTTTTCCCGTCGAATTCCCCGTGATGTCGCTGGGCGAGACGAACCTGCGCCCGACGGCCATGCTGTTCCGTAACCTGGCCAGCATGGATGTCGAGGAATCGATCCGCGCCAATCCGATCGACGGCGTGGTGCTGCTGACGGGCTGCGACAAGACCACTCCGGCCCTGCTGATGGGCGCGGCCAGCGTGGACTTGCCCACTATCGTGCTGTCGGGCGGCCCCATGCTGAACGGTAACTACCGCGGCAAACCGATCGGCTCCGGCACGGACGTGTGGAAGTTTTCCGAGGACGTGCGCGCCGGGCGCATGACCTCAAACGAATTCAAACAGGCCGAATCGTGCATGTCGCGCTCCGCCGGCCACTGCATGACCATGGGCACGGCTTCCACCATGGCCAGCATGGTCGAGGCACTGGGCGTGACCCTGCCCGGCAACGCTGCCATTCCCGCCGTCGATGCGCGCCGCAAGCTGCAGGCGCAGCTGACGGGCCGGCGCATCGTCGACATGGTGCATGAAGACCTGAAACTGTCGCAGATCCTCACGCGCGAGGCGTTTGAAAACGCCATCATGGTCAACGGCGCCATCGGCGGCTCGACCAATGCCGTGATCCACCTGCTGGCCATCGCAGGGCGCATCGGCGTGGACATGCGCCTGGGTGACTGGGACCGCCTGGGGCGCGACATTCCCTGCCTGCTGAACCTGATGCCGTCGGGCCAGTACCTGATGGAAGATTTTTACTATGCGGGCGGCTTGCCCGTGATCATCCGCGACTTGCTGGGCAAATTGCATGGCGAGGCGCTCACCGTTACGGGCGCCAGCATGGCCGTCAACGTGGCCGAAGCGGAAAATTTCAATCCCGAGGTGATCACGCCGCTGGCGCAGCCATTCAAGGACGAGGGCGGCATCGCCGTCCTGCATGGCAACCTGGCCCCGCGCGGTGCCGTCATCAAGCCGTCCGCCGCCTCGCCCGAACTGATGCAGCACCGTGGCCGCGCCGTCGTCTTCAACAGCATCGAGCATTATAAAAAGCGCGTCGACGATCCGGCCCTCGATATCGACGCCAGCTGCGTGATGGTGCTGCAAAATTGCGGCCCGCAGGGCTATCCTGGCATGGCTGAGGTGGGCAATATGGGATTGCCGAAGAAACTGCTGGAGCAGGGCGTGCGCGACATGGTACGCATCTCGGATGCGCGCATGAGCGGCACGGCCTACGGCACGGTGGTGCTGCATGTGGCGCCGGAAGCGGCCGTGGGCGGGCCGCTGGCGCTGGTGCGCGATGGCGACATGATTGAACTGGACGTGGCGGGCCGGCGTTTGCACCTGGACGTCGACGAGGCCGAGCTGGCGCGCCGCCGCGCCGAGTGGACAGCGCCGCAGCCGGCCATGAAGGGCGGCTACCAGTCGATGTACATCAAGCACGTGACGCAGGCCGACGAAGGCGCGGACCTCGACTTCCTCGTCGGTTGCCGAGGCTCCGCGGTTCCGCGTGAATCACATTGAAAAACAAGGAAAAAATGATGGGGACACAGGCCCAATTACTGGTCGATGCGCAGAATTTTCTCGGCGAGGGCGTGCGCTGGTGCGAACGCAGCGGCCGCGTTTTCTGGACGAATATCGAAGGCTGCCAGCTGCATGCGCTGGTGCTGGCCACGGGCGAGCGCCAGACGTGGGCCATGCCGGAGCGCCTGGCGTGCTTCGCGCTGACGGACAGCGACGACGTGCTGCTGCTGGGACTGGCTTCGCGCCTGGCCTGGTTTGATGCGCGCAGCGGGGCCGTCACGCCCTTGCACACGGTGGAGGGGGACTTGCCCATGACGCGCCTGAACGATGGCCGCTGCGACCGCCAGGGACGCTTTGTCTTCGGCACGCTCGATGAGCGCCCGTGCCGCGATGCCGTCGCCAGCTTCTACCGCCTCAACCTGGACCTGACCCTGGAGCGTCTGCCGCTGCCGCAGATCGCCATCTCGAACAGCATCTGCTTCAGCGTCGATGGCACGGCCATGTACTTCTGCGACTCGATGAAAAAGGCGATCTACCGCTGGGACGATTACCTGGGGAGCGATGCCAGCCGGGTACGCGTGTTTGCCGTGCTCGATCCGGGGCCGGGTGCGGCCGATGGCGCCACCATCGATGCGGATGACTACCTGTGGAGCGCGCAATGGGGCGCCGGCAGGGTCTTGCGCTTCGCGCCGGACGGCAGCGTCGAGCGCAAGATCAGCCTGCCCGTCTCGCAGCCCAGCTGCGTGAGCCTGGGCGGGCCGCACTACGACGAATTGTTCGTCACCACGGCGCAGGAGAGCTTGAGCGCGGCCCAGCTGGCGAGCGAACCGCTGGCCGGGGGATTGTTTCATGCGCGCCAGGTGGGCGTGCGCGGTTTGCCGGAAGTGCGCTTTGGTGCCTTGCCGGCCTGACAGGAGAGAGCATATGCAAAAACATACGGTTTTCGAGGGCATTATCGAGCGGGGTATGGTCGGCATCGTGCGTGCCCCTTCGGCGCAGGCGGCCGTGCAGATTGCCGAGGCGTGCATTGCCGGCGGCATCACGGCGCTGGAAGTGGCATTCACCACGCCCGATACCCTGGGCGTGCTGCGCACCCTGCGCGAACGCCATGGCCATGACGTGCTGCTGGGCGCGGGCACGGTGCTCGATACGGAGACGGCACGCGCCGCCATCCTGGCTGGCGCCCAGTTCATCATCTCGCCCGGCGTGAACGTGGAGACCATCACGCTGTGCCAGCGCTACCAAGTGCTGTCCATGCCGGGGGCGATGACGCCGACGGAGATCGTCACGGCTCTGCAGGCCGGCGCCGATATCGTCAAGGTCTTCCCCGCCGAGATGTTCGGCCCCGCCTACATCAAGGCCCTGCGCGCGCCCTTGCCGCAAGCGCCGTTGATGCCGACGGGCGGCGTGACGGTGGAGAACTTGCATGAATGGCTTGCCAGCGGCGCCGTGGCCGTGGGCATCGGCAGCAGCCTGAGTGGCCCGGGCGCCACGGGAGACTACGCGGCCGTGACGGCGCGCGCGCAAGCGTTCGTGGCGAAGATGGCGGCCGTGCGGACGGCTAAGTCTTCTGGCTAGCTCCCACCGGGACGGGAATCTGCTACGCTAAAGGAGCAATGTCGCACGCCTCATAGACCAGAATATGTCCAACATCGCCCGCATCCTGCAAGACAGCCGCATCATCGCCATCGTCGGCATGTCCGATAAGCGCGAACGCGCCAGCCATGAAGTGGCAGATTACCTGCTGCGGCATGGCTATCGCGTGTTGCCCGTCAATCCGGCCCTCGCCGGACGCGATGTGCTGGGGCAGCGCGCTTACGCCACCCTGACGCAGGCCGCGGCGGCTGTCGCGCCGGCGCGCATCGACATCGTCGACTGCTTCCGCAAGTCAGAAGATATTCTGCCCATCGCCGAGGAAGCCATCGCCGTCAAGGCCGGCTGCCTGTGGCTGCAACTTGACGTCATCAACGAGCAGGCGGCGCAACTGGCGCGGGCGGCGGGCCTGGATGTGGTGATGGACCATTGCACAAAAATCGAGCACCGTAAGCTGGCGGTGGCGGCATGAAGGCGCGCACGCAGTTTCGTGCCGGGAAGGACTTCGACCTGAACGAGGATTTCGCCGGCAAGCGCCTGCTGGGCGCCGCCACCAAGGCGGCCAACAAGAAGCTGACGCCGGCCCAGTGCAAGGCCATCGACCGCGAGGAAACCGTGGCCCTGACGGCGCAGATCGCCGAGTGCCAGAGCATGCTGTACGCGCAGCACAAAAAGAAGGTGCTGCTGGTCTTGCAGGGCATGGATACGTCGGGCAAGGATGGCACGGTCAAGGCCATCTTCAGCAATATCAACCCGATGGGCATTCGCGCCGTGGCGTTCAAGGGACCCACCGATATCGAACTGGCGCACGATTACCTATGGCGCGTGCACCAGCACGTGCCCGTGAAAGGCGAAATCGCCATCTTCAACCGCAGCCATTACGAGGATGTGCTGATCACGCGCGTGCAGGACATGATCGACAAGGCAGAATGCCAGCGCCGCTATGCGCAGATCCGCGATTTCGAGCGCATGCTGAGCGAAACGGGCACCGTCATCCTGAAAGTCTTCCTGCATATCTCGAAGGACGAGCAACGGGGACGGCTGCAAGAGCGGCTCGATGATCCCGACCGCCAGTGGAAGTTCGATCCCAACGATATCGCCCAGCGCAAGAAGTGGGATGGCTACCAGCGCGCCTATGAAACGGCGATCCGCGAGACGGATGCCGACCATGCGCCCTGGTACGTGGTGCCATCGAATTCCAAGACGCAGCGCAACCTGGTGGTGGCGTCGCTGCTGCTGGAAACCCTGCAGGGCATGAAGCTGGAATACCCGGCGCCGGACCCGAAACTGTCGTCTTTCAAGGTCGAGTAGTTCCGCGCATCGCCTGCGGAATCGGCCGCGCTGTGGCATAGTATCCCTCGTCGATAATTCAAACCAGACCGGAGATCCATATGCTGCAGTTGAAAGATCCTACCTTGTTGCGTCACCAGGCTTACGTGAATGGAGCCTGGGCGGATGCCGATGGTGGCCAGACGATTAATGTGAGCAATCCCGCCACGGGCGAGCATATCGGCACGGTGCCCCTGATGGGCGCCGCCGAGACGCGCCGCGCCATCGAGGCGGCCAATGCCGCCTGGCCTGCCTGGCGCAAGAAGACGGCCAAGGAGCGCGCGGCCGTGCTGCGCCGCTGGCATGACCTGATCCTGGAAAACGCCGACGACCTGGCGCTGATCATGACCACCGAGCAGGGCAAGCCCCTGCCGGAAGCGAAGGGCGAAGTGCAGTTCGGCGCCTCGTTCATCGAGTGGTTTGCCGAAGAAGGCAAGCGCGTTGCGGGCGATACCCTGCAATCGCCGTGGCCGGACCGTCGCCTGGTCATCACCAAGGAGCCGATCGGCGTGTGCGCCGCCATCACGCCGTGGAACTTCCCCGCCGCCATGATTACCCGCAAAGTCGGCCCGGCCCTGGCCGCCGGCTGCCCGATGGTCCTGAAACCGGCTGAAGCAACGCCGTTTTCCGCGCTGGCGCTGGCCGTGCTGGCTGAGCGCGCGGGCGTGCCTGCGGGCGTGTTCAGCATCGTCACGGGTGCGCCGAAAGACATCGGCGGCGAAATGACGTCGAACCCGATCGTGCGCAAGCTGACGTTTACGGGTTCGACCCAGGTGGGCCGCCTGCTGGCGGAACAGTGCGCGCCAACGATCAAGAAACTGTCGCTGGAACTGGGCGGCAATGCGCCGTTCATCGTCTTCGACGACGCGGACCTGGATGCGGCCGTGGAAGGCGCCATCGCCTCGAAATACCGCAACGCGGGCCAGACCTGCGTGTGCGCCAACCGCCTGTACGTGCAGGACAGCGTGTATGACGCGTTTGCCGACAAGCTGGTGGCGGCCGTGGCCAAGCTGAAGGTGGGCAATGGCATCGAGGCGGGCGTCACGCAAGGCCCGCTGATCGACGCCAAGGCCGTCGCCAAGGTGGAAGAACACGTGGCCGATGCGCTGGGCAAGGGCGGCCGCCTGCTCGCTGGCGGCAAGCGCCATGCGCTGGGCAACGGCTTCTTCGAGCCGACCATCATCGCCGACGTGACGAACGACATGCGCGTGGCCACCGAAGAAACCTTCGGCCCGCTGGCGCCCCTGTTCCGCTTCAAGACGGACGATGAAGTCATCGCCCTGGCGAACAACACGGAATTCGGCCTGGCTGCCTATTTCTATTCGCGCGACATCGGCCGCATCTGGCGTGTGGCCGAAGGCCTGGAAACGGGTATGGTCGGCGTCAACACGGGCTTGATCTCGAACGAGATCGCCCCCTTCGGCGGCGTCAAGCAATCGGGCCTGGGCCGTGAAGGGTCGACCTACGGTATCGAAGACTATCTCGTTATCAAGTACATCTGCATGGGCGGTATCTAGGATGCTTGATTAAATCTACTGCGCGGCGCGCTTTCCGGTCTGCGATGCGCGCTGCCTCGGCGGCCCCGTACTTAGTACAGCTGCGCTTCTTAGCCAGATGGGGGCGCCGAGCCTCGTTGCCGCTCGCTACGATTTTCTCAAGCATCCGTGACGTCCGTTATCGACGGCTGTTACGAACCGATCCTAACCTGTCCAGCATGCCCTTGACCGCTTCCATCTGCGTGCCGCTCTTGCGGTAGAAGTCCGGGTCGATCGGATTGATGCTGGTGTAGCCCCAGAAATCCCAGCAGCCTTTCGGGTTGTACGGGTAGACGGGGCTCGGTTCGGCCTGCGGATACAGCACGATGATCTTGTTGGCGTCCGCCACCTGGTTGTAGCCGGTGCTGGTATAGAAACGGTCGCCGATGGCTTGCGTCGTTTGTAAGCAGCCGTGGAAGACCACGTGCACGCGGCAGCTCTCGCTGTCGCAGGCTTTCGGGATGTAGGCGTAGCCCGTATTGTTCATGCTCGAGTACGCGTTCTGGATGAAGCTGCGCTGGTTGAAGGCAATCAGCTTGCCCGTCAGCGTGGTCGACGCGGGCTGCAGATCCGGGTACAGGTGCTGCAGGATGTCGCGCGCCTGCACGAAGTCGCAGTCATTGATGAAGGGCGACGCCGTTACATCGCAAGCCTTGTCCTGATTGTTGTCCGTGATGATGGCATGGCCTGCGCCGATATTGTCGACGAAGCGGATCTGCTCGGCCGGCGTGCCCGCCAGCGCATAGAATTTCCCCACCTGTTCCACTACCGGCCGCGTCACGGTCTGGTCTTTCGTTCCGCTGAACAGATACACGCGCTGGCGTTTCAGGTTGGCCGTGTCGTCGATCAGGCGGGCGCGCGCGAAGTCGTTCGCCGCGCGCAGCAATTCGCTGGCGACAGGCGGCGCCACCTGCGCGCTGCCCGGATTCATGCAGGTGGTCAGGGCATTCGTCAGGTAGGGGATGTAGGGGAAGCGGCCTGGCTGGCCCGAGCAGAAATACGGGCCGCCCGCGATGATGCCGGCGCCGGCCACCGTGGCCGAGTAGGCGACGGCAAACTGCGCCGCCATGAAGCCGCCCGAGGACAGGCCGGACACGGTGGTCTGGCTCAGGTCCGCCTGGTAGCCGGGCAGGGCGGGGGCGTCCCTGGTCGCGGCGGGTTTGGCCGCTTTGGCGGCCGTGGCGGCGAGCGTGTCGCCTGGCGCCAGGGTGAGCAGGCTGGCGGCCAGCAGGGCGGTGGGTAATGCGGTCAGGTGCGGGAAGGGCATGGCGACTCCACAAGGCAAGAAATGGGATAGGAAGGCCGAGCATAGGTAAAAAAACTGTGCGATGGGCAAGTACTGCACTATCGTTGATGTCGCTCAAGCAATTGCTGTTCTTGTGGCCCTCATGCGCGCGCGCGGCGTTTGACATAGAATGGTTTTTTCCGTTCAACCATGGTGCCCTTCATGTCCAAGACCCTTGCCCAGCTGTTTGCGCTCACCACCCTTGCCGCCGGCGCCAGCCTGGCCATGCCGGCCCATGCCGCCGAAACCGCTACAGCTGCCGTCGCGCCAGCCGCCTGCCCCGCGATTCTCAAGCAGACCTTCAACCGCCTGCAGGATGAAGCGCCGCAAAACCTGTGCCAGTACGCGGGCAAGGTGGTACTGGTGGTCAATACGGCAAGTTATTGTGGTTTTACTAATCAATATGAAGGGCTCGAGGCGCTGTACGCCAAGTACGGCAGCAAGGGCCTGGTGGTGCTGGGCTTCCCGTCGAACGATTTCGGCAAGCAGGAGCCGGGCAACAGCAAGGAAATCGCCGATTTCTGCTACAACACCTATGGCGTGAAGTTTCCCATGTTCGCCAAATCGGTGGTCTCCGGCCCCGCGCCGAATCCGCTGTATGTGGACTTGATCAAGCAGACGGGCAAGACTCCGGCCTGGAACTTTCACAAATACCTGATCGACCGTCACGGTAAAGTGGTGGAAAGCTTCCCCAGCAAGGTGACGCCGGACGACAAGAAACTGGTGGGCGCGGTGGAAAAAGCGCTGGCGCTGTAAGTTGCCGACACGCAAGCAGGCTTGATCGCCTGCTTTTTTTTAATGCCGCGCTTGTCGTCTTGCCATCATTGTCCTAAGCTGGTTGTTCGCGTTTGTCACAACCAAGGAGAACATCATGGCGTATGTCGATGGATTTGTGGTGCCCGTACCGAAAGCCAAGCTCGAAGCCTACCTGGCCATGTCGCGCAGTTGCGGCGCCATCTGGCGCGAGTACGGCGCGCTGGAATTTCGCGAATGCGTGGGCGACGACGTCAAGCCAGGCAAGCTGACGTCGTTCCCGCAAGCGGTGGACTTGCAGGATGGCGAAGTGGTGGTGTTTTCCTGGATCGTGTATGCGTCGCGCGCCAAGCGCGATGAAATCAACGACAAGGTCATGAAAGACCCGCGCCTGGCCGAGATGATGGATCCGGCCAAGCTGCCGTTCGATGGCAAGCGGATGATCTACGGCGGTTATGAAATGCAGGTGGATCTCTAGCGGCTGAAACAGTCCATGGCGGCGTTGCAATGCCTCGTCGTGTAGTTGCACTGCCTTCGGCAATGCGCCTTGCCCTGAACGGTTTCAGGCGCTAGCGATGATATGTGCCGGCAACGCCCCGCGCAACGCATTGCACACGACAATCGCTTCGGCCCGTGCCAGCATGGCCCGCGTGATGATGGTTTCCTGCGCGTCCCAGGCGGGATCGGCCAGCATGGCGGCGCGTTGCACGCCGGGCAGCAGGCCGCAGGACCGGGGCGGCGTATGCCAGCGGCCATCGAGGCGGATGAAGACATTGCTGCGCCCGCCTTCCGTCAGTTCGCCCCGTTCGTTAAAGAACAGCATGTCGAAGCTGCCTCGCGCCTCGGCTGCGCGCCAGGCCGCGTCGTAGCGTGCGCGCACGCTGCTCTTGTGACGCAGGAACAGGTCGTCGGCAGTCGTGGCGTCGGGTGCCAGCAGGATGGTTACCGTGTCCGGCAGGGCAGTGAGCGCACCGCTTTGCGTCGTGAACTGGCCATCCTGGCGCAGCGCCAGGCGCAGGCGGAAGGGCGCGTCGTCGGGACGCGCCGCGCAGGCCGCCTGCAGCGAGGCACGCGCGGCACTGTCACTCCAGGCAAAACCGAAGTAGGCGCAGGAGGCGGCCAGGCGCGCCAGATGGCGCTCCTGCTGGCGGCAGCCGCCGGTGCGGCTGGCGTGCAGGGTCTCGAACAGTTCGAAGTCGTTCGTGAGGCCCGTGAGGAAGCGGGCCTTGAGCTGGCACTCCGCAAATTCCTCGTGCGGGTCGCTGTCGAGCACGATGCCGGCACCCACGCCCATCTCGCCGCGCCGGATGCCGTCAGGGCCAGCCGGCTGCAAGGCCAGGGTGCGGATCGGCACGGACATGCAGAAGTCGCCCACCGCGTGGGTAGCGCCGGCGGCGGGAGGGTCGAACCAGCCGATGGCGCCCGTATAGATGCCGCGCGGCGCCGGCTCCAGCTCGGCGATGATTTCCATGGTGCGGCGTTTCGGCGCGCCCGTGATCGAGCCGCACGGGTACAAGGCCAGGAAGACGTCGGCCAGGCTGGCGTCGTCACGCAGGCGCGCCTGCACGGTGGAGGTCATTTGCAGCACGCTGCTGTAGCGCGTCACCTCGAACAGGGCCGGCACCTTGACGGAGCCGGTGACGGCGATGCGGCCGATGTCGTTGCGCAACAGGTCGACGATCATCAGGTTTTCCGCGCGGTTCTTCGGGTCATTGGCCAGGGCGCTGGCGCGGCGCGCGTTTTCTGCCGTTTGCTCAGGCGGGGCGGCAGGCGCCGTGCCTTTCATGGGGCGCGCCATCAGCTCGCCTTGCGCATGGCGCACGAACAGTTCCGGCGACAGCGATAGCAGGGCGCCGCCATCGGGCAGCATCACCAGCGCGCCGTAGGGCACGGGCTGACGCGCGCGCAGCCGCGCATACAGGGCCAGGGGCGAGCCGAAGGCGTCGAAGCGCAAGCGATACGTGTAGTTGACTTGATAGGTGTCGCCGGCCACGATGTAGTCGTGGATGCGGTCAAGCGCGCGCGTGAATTCGGCTTGATCGACATTCGCGCGGATATCGGCCACGCCCGCCGGCGCGGCGTCGGCGTGGACACGCGCGTCCAGCCACTGCGCCACCTCGTCCTGTGAAAGCTGCGTGCAATGGTCGAAGACGAGCACTTGCGCCAGCGGCGGCGCGTTGATGCCTGCCGCGCGCGGCGGCATGGCCAGCAAATGCGCCCCCAGCTCGTAGCTGCACACGCTGACGGCGTACTGGCCGCGATGTAAGGCGTCTTGCAGGCCTTCCAGCAACTCGGGCCACGCTTGCCCCTCGGTGCACTGCAAGACCGCCGCCAGGCCCGTGTACAGGCGCGAACCGGCGCCCGGGGTACTGGCGTCGTCGAGCAGGGCGAAACAGTCGGTATGCATGGGGACAGCCGCGGCGGTGACTTACCCCAGCAGCATGGCGATTTGCAGCGCCGCTTCCTGGGAGGGATTGATCTTGAAACCGCTCTTGGCGTAGCGGTGCCAGCGTCCGATGACGAAGCCGACGATCAGGGTGGCGCGCGCCGCCACTTCGCTTTCCTTGCCATGGCCTTCGGCGGCAGCCACGCGCAAGGCCTGCTTGAGCGCCAGTTCCACGCGGTCGTAGAACTGGTTCATGCGCACTTGCAGGCGCTCGTCCTCATTGACCAGTGCATCGCCGATCAATACGCGTGTCATGCCCGGATTGCTGATGGCGAAATTGAGCAGCATGCCGACGATGTCGCGCGTTTGCGTCATGCCGTCGCTGTGCTTTTCCGCGATCTGGTTGATCAGGCCGAAGACGCTCGACTCGATGAATTCGATCAGCCCTTCGAACATTTGCGCCTTGCTGGCGAAATGACGGTACAGGGCCGCTTCCGACACGGCCAGTCTGGCCGCCAGTGCGGCAGTGGTGATCTTTTCGCCTTTCGGCTGCTCCAGCATTGCGGCGAGGGCCTGAAGAATTTGTAGCCTGCGTTGGCCCGGCGGTGTGCTTGCCATATTTTCTCTTGTCGTTAAAAAAAATGCTGCCTTGATGGGGAGGTCCGTCACCGCCGCTAGCGGTGCGGCTTCCGGCGTCAACCGGAAGCCCAGGAGTCCCCTTCAACGCAGACGGTGAAGGCGGCGTGCCAAATGCCGGACAGATTTTACTTTGACATCGACGTAAGCGGGGCGATTTAACGCCTTGGGCAACTTCGCCACGCCGATCGGATCCGCCATTTTCAGGTATTGCGTGACCCATGCCGTGCGCAGGCCCAGTTTTTTCGCGCCCTTCAGGTTGGCCAGGGTGTCTTCCACCAGGATGCAGCGGCCAGGGCGGATCTGGTGCTTGCGCATCAGTTTGCGCAGCATCAGGGTCGATGGCTTGGGCCGCAGCTGGCGGTGCACATGCATCGCCTCGATGGCGATATGCTGCGAAAAATGCTGGCGCAAGCCCAGGTGGCGCATCACGTCGCTCGAATAGCGCAGCGGCGCGTTGGTGAGTAAAATTTTACGGCCAGGCAGGCGTTTGAGTAAAGCCCCCAGTCCCCGCTCGGCGCGTATCATGGTGCGCAAATCGTCGAATGCATGCGTCTCGTGCAAAAAATGCGCTGCCTGTACCTGATGGTGCTTGACCATGCCCAGCAAGGTGGCGCCATAGCGGCGCCAGTAGGCCGCGCGCGCCGCATTGACGATGGCGTCGTCGGCCGGCGTCACGCCGTCGCCCAGCACGCGGGCAATATACGTGTTCATATTGGCCGTGATGGTGGGGAAGATGGCGTGCGAGGCATTGTGCAGCGTGTTGTCGAGGTCAAACAGCCAGACCGGCGACGAGCGGTTAAGATGGGACACAGGCACAGGAGTCTTTAGGCAAGATGATAAGCAAGATGAAAAATTCAACAATCAGGAAAACCATGCGACGCCAGATTATAGTGATGTTTTGCGGATTATTCTTGCTGCCGTTGCCGGCGGCCTTTGCCGAAGCGCCACCCGCAGCGCAAAACCGGGGCGCCCTGTTCAAGGTGCAGGACGCCAGCCACACCCTGTATCTGTTCGGCACCATCCACGTCGGCGCGCCCGATTTTTATCCGCTCGAGCCGACCGTGACGCAGGCGCTGCACCAGGCTGGCGCGCTGGCGCTGGAGATCGATCCCGGCGCCGACCCGCGCGCCGCCCTGAGCGCCGTGCTGAAGTACGGCATGGAAGCGCCGGGCAGCCAAGTGCCGCTTGATTGCCGCCAGATCCTGGCCCCGCGCCTGGCCCCGCTGTTGCAAAAATACGGCATTCCAGCCGAGTCGGTGGCGCCGATGAAGCCGTGGATGCTGGCCAGCATGCTGGCCATCGGCGAGTTTTCCACGCTCGGCTACCGCTCCGACCTGGCCGTCGACAATTATCTGTCGCAGCAGGCCAAGGCGCGCAAGATCCCCGTGGTGGAACTTGAGTCGATGGAAGGCCAGATGGCGCTGTTCGGCGCCATGTCGCCGGCCGACCAGTGCCGTTTCCTGGAAGACGGCGTGGCGTCGATCGAGGACCAGGAACAAAGCCAGGAAGCGCGCGAGATCGCCAACGCCTGGCGCACGGCCGACGCGGCGGCCTTCGACAGGTTGGCCGCCAAGGCAGCGACAGACCCGTCGTTCGCCGCCCAGTTCGTGCAAAAGGTGTTGCTGGATGGCCGCAACCCCGCCCTGGCCGACGGCATCGCCAGGTTGCTGGCGCGCGAAAAGTCCAGCCTGGCTGCCATCGGCGTGCTGCATCTGGTGGGCACGAAAAGCGTTCCGGATTTATTGCGTCAGAAGGGCTTGAAGGTCGAGCGGGTGTATTGAACTGGTGGCTTAGCCGCGCAACCAACGGCGGCAGAGCAGATGGAAAAGTGTTCAGGGCAAGGCGCCTAGCCGAAGACAGTACGCATGTACGGCGAGGCGAGGCAACGCAGCCATGGACATTTTTTCAGCTGCGGGGAAAGGATACTGGTGCCCTTGACGTGGATCGAACACGTGGCCTCTCCCTTACCAAGGGAGTGCTCTACCACTGAGCTACAAGGGCAAATTAAAAGCGGCGCCAGGTGATCTGCGCCGCCAAACTACTCGCTGTGATGCATTGCGATTTTTTTAGTGCGAACGGATCATAGTACCAAAAGCTTGCTCGGTCAACACTTCCAGCAATAATGAGTGTTCGATGCGGCCGTCGATGATGTGCACCGTGTTCACGCCGGACTTGGCGGCGTCGAGTGCGGACGAGATCTTCGGCAGCATGCCGCCCGAGATCGTGCCGTCGGCGAACATCTCGTCGATTTCGCGCGCCGACAGGTCGGTCACCAGGTTGCCCTGCTTGTCCTGGACGCCGGCGATGTTGGTCATCATGATCAGCTTTTCCGCTTTCAGGATTTCCGCGATCTTGCCGGCTACCACGTCGGCGTTGATGTTGTAGGCCTGGCCATCCTGGCCGAAACCGATCGGCGAGATGATGGGAATGAAGGCGTCGTCCTGCAGCGCCTTGACGACGGCCGGGTTGATCGCGTCGATCTCGCCGACGAAGCCGATGTCGAGGAATTCGCCCGGATGTTCGCGGTCCGGCATCTGCATCTTGCGCGCGCGGATCAAGCCGCCATCCTTGCCCGTCAGGCCCACGGCCTGGCCGCCGTAATGGTTGATCAGCATGACGATATCCTGCTGCACTTCGCCGCCCAGCACCCACTCCACCACTTCCATGGTTTCTTCATCGGTGATGCGCATGCCTTGCACGAAGGTGCCTTGCTTGCCGATTTTTTTCAGCGCGTTGTCGATCTGCGGTCCGCCGCCGTGCACCACGACCGGGTTCATGCCGACCAGCTTGAGCAGGATGACGTCGCGCGCGAAGCCGTGCTTCAGGCGTTCGTCCGTCATGGCATTGCCACCGTACTTGATGACGATGGTCTTGCCATGGAAATTGCGGATGTAGGGCAGGGCCTCGGCCAGAATCTGCGCCTTGATTTGTGGCGACACCGCCGTCAAGTCGTCATTCATGTCCAGGTTCAAGTTAGCTAGTTGATTCATGGCGAGTCCGGAAAATAGATTTGTGGGATTTTACAGGGAAGAAGAAAATCTTGGAGGCATTATAGGGCGATCTTGTTGTATTTTCCCTGATGATCCTATAGTCTGGCCCGATATGCCCCCCAGCCAGCCCTTTTACTGCCAGTTACATCTGCGTCGCATCCCGGCGCGGCAGGACACACACTTGCCAATTCAAACACAGCCATGAGCGTATGCAGCCTGTGCGGCGCCACCTTCCAATGCGGCCAGCTTGATCCGGACGCCAAGGAACCCTGCTGGTGCGTGGCCCTGCCGCCGGCCGTTCCCGTGCCCGGCAGCACCGCCGTGGGCTGCTGGTGCCCCGCCTGCCTGCAAGAGCGCATCGCCGCCTTGACCCCTCCGGCAGCAACGCCAGCCAGATAAGCGCATCGGCGCGCTTTTTCCTTTGCAAAAGACCTTGCATTTTGTAGGGGAATACGTTCAGACTTCGATTTTTAAGAATTTCTTACAGGAAAGTTATGCGCTTCAGGGATATCCGCATCGGCGTGCGCATCAATGCCGGTTATGCCATTTTGATCGTGCTGATGCTGGTCGTCATCGTCCTGGCGGGGAGCCGCATCTATGCTATCCGCGCCGAGACCGACGATATCCTGCAGCGCGACTGGGTCGCCGCCAAGGCCACCAGCAAGATCCACGGACTGGCGCGCGAGGCGGCCACGCGCATCGGCAACCTGCCGAGCCAGCACGAGCCGGCGCTGCGCCAGGCGAACCAGGCGCGCCTGGAGGTGATCAAGCAGGGCATCGATGAGCAGGTGCGCATCCTCGACGGTCTCGATGCGCGGCCGGAGGAGCGGCGCTTGCTGGAACAGATGCACCTGGCGCGCGCCGACTACTACGTGTCGCTCAAGACGATGTTCGAACTGGTCGAGCGCGGCGAGGATGCCCGCGCCGAGCAGGCCATGCAGACGCAGACCTTGCCGGTGCTGGAAAAAGTGCTGCTGTACGTGAGCCAGCTCGATGACTTGCAGCAGCAACTGATCCGCGACAGCGCGGCCCGGATACGCAACGACATCGATACCTCGCTGCTGCTGATGGGCGGCATCGGCCTGGCAGCCCTGCTGACCGGTCTCGCCTTTGCCTGGTCGGCGCGCTCGATCACGCGTCCGCTGGGCGAGGCGGTGGCGATTGCCACGCGCGTGGCCAATGGCGACCTCAGTTCCGTCATCGAAGTAACGTCGCGCGACGAGACGGGCGAATTGCTGCAGGCGCTCAAGGACATGAGCACCAGCCTGGCCGTCGAGCAGGACCTGCGCCACGCCGTCGAAGTGGCCGAGGATGCGACCAAGATGAAGTCGGACTTCCTGGCGAATATGTCGCACGAGATCCGCACGCCGATGAACGGCATCATCGGCATGACTCACCTGGCGCTGCAGACGGACCTCACGTCGACCCAGCGCAACTATCTGGAGAAGGTGGAATCGGCTTCGAAGAACCTGTTGGCCATCATCGACGACATCCTCGATTTCTCGAAGATCGAGGCGGGCAAGATGGCCTTTGAAAAAGTCGATTTCTTCCTCGAGGACGTGCTGGCGCAGATCGCCGACCTGTCCGTGATGCGCGCCCAGGACAAGGGGCTCGAACTGCTGTTCGACATCGCCCCCGATGTGCCGAACGCCTTGCAGGGCGACCCGCTGCGCCTGGGCCAGGTGCTGATCAACCTGACCAACAACGCGATCAAGTTTACGGACAAGGGCGAGATCGTCGTCAGCATCCGCCTGCAGCAGCTGGAAGAACATGCGGCTGTCTTGCGCGTGGACGTGCGCGACACGGGCATCGGCCTCACGCCGCCCCAGCGCAGCAAATTGTTCCAGGCCTTTACCCAGGCCGACACCTCGACCACGCGCCACCATGGCGGCACGGGCCTGGGGCTGACCATCAGCAAGCGCCTGGTGGAAATGATGGAAGGCGAGATCGACCTGGTCAGCGAAGCGGGCGTGGGTAGCACCTTCTTCTTCACGGCCCGTTTCGGCCTGGCCGCCGTGCCGCGCGACAGCCTGTCGCAACTGCAGCATCAGCAGCAATTCCAGGGCCTGCGCGTGCTGGTGGTCGATGACAACCCCAGCGCGCGTGAAATCTTCGTCAGCATGCTGACGGCGCTGGGCTTCGAGGCGCGTGCCGTGTCTGGCGGCGTGCTGGCCATCGGCGCCGTGGCGCAGGCGCGCGCCGAGGGGCGAGGGTACGGACTGGTGCTGATGGACTGGAAAATGCCGGGCATGAACGGCCTCGATACCCTGGCCGGCATCCGCGCCGATGCCGCCGGCATCGATGCGACGCCGGCCTGCATCATGGTCACGGCCTTCCATCGCGAAGCGCTGCTGGAGGCGGCGCGCCAGCGGGACTTGCCGTTCGACGGCGTATTGAACAAGCCGGTCAGCGCCTCGACCCTGCTCGACCAGATATCGTTCGTGTTTGGCGGCGTGACGGGGCAGAGCCGCAAGACGCAGCGCCAGAGCAGCTACCGCGACGACGAACGTGCCTTGCGCGGCGCGTGGCTGCTGCTGGTGGAGGATAATGAAGTCAACCAGGAAGTGGCGCAGCATATTCTCAACGACGCCGGCATCCGCGTCGACATCGCGGGCAATGGCGCCATCGCGCTGGCGAAGATCGAGGAAAACGCCTATGACGGCGTGCTGATGGATTGCCAGATGCCGGTGATGGATGGTTACCAGGCGACGCGCAAGCTGCGCCAGGATCCCCGTTATTCGAATTTGCCCGTGATCGCCATGACGGCCAATGCCATGGTGGGCGACAAGGAAAAATGCCTGGATGCCGGCATGAACGATTTCATCGCCAAGCCGATCGACGTGGCGCAGTTGTTCGGTACCCTGGCACGCTGGATCGCTCCAGCCACGCCGCAGGCAATGACGGCGGTGGTGGCGCAGCCGGAAGCGGAGTTGCCCGTGATCGCCGGTCTGAAAATGGCGGAAGCCATGCGTCGCGTGGGCGGCAATGCCGTTTTGATGCGAAAATTGCTGGACCGTTTTGTGGAAACCCAGTTCGACGCCATGCAGCGCATCGTTGCCGCCATCGAGAACAACCAGCTCGAGACGGCGATCCGCGAAGCGCATACCCTGAAGGGCCTGGCCGGCAATATCGGCGCCGGCGGCCTGGCCGACAGCGCCGCGCGGGTCGAGCACTTGCTCAGCCTGGGTTCGCACGACGGCTTGCCGCAGGCGCTGGCCGCCTGCACCCTGGCGCTCGACGAGTTGGTGCCGAAGATCGTGCTGGCCATGCAGTCGCGCGGCCATGTGGCCGAGGCGGGCGGCGCGGCGGTGGCGCCAGTGGCGGCGGTGGACCGGGCGCACCTGGAGGCGGGCTTGCGCGAATTGTCGCAGCTGCTGCTGCAGGACGATGCGCAGGCCGTCAAGCACCTGGACGGTATCGGCCCCGTGCTGGTCGCGGCCGGGCAGGCGGAACACGCGCGCCAGTTGAAGCGCATGCTGGGACAATACGATTTCGAAGGTGCGCTGGCGCAGCTGGGCGAGGTGGCCGATGCGCTGGAGCTGACACTGTGACAAGGATAACTATGCAGAGCGAAGGACGGGCATGAGAGCGCCGGCAAGCAAGCCAACCATTCTGGTGGTCGACGACACGCCAGACAATATCGACCTGCTGCGCGCGGTGCTGGAAGACGATTACCGCACCAAGATCGCCGTCAATGGCGAACGCGCCCTGAAGATCGCCGCCGGCAGCGACCAGCCCGACCTGATCCTGCTCGACATCATGATGCCGGGCATGAGCGGCTACGACGTGTGCCGCGCGCTGAAGGCCGATCCCGCCACGGCCGGCATCCCCGTGATTTTTGTCACCGCCATGAGCGAAGTGGCCGACGAGCAGCTGGGTCTGGCGCTGGGCGCCGTCGACTACATCACCAAGCCGATTTCGGCGCCCATCGTGCTGGCGCGCATCAGGACGCAGCTGGCGATGAAGCAGATGCAGGATTTCTTGCGCGACCAGAACCAGTATTTGGAAACGGAGGTGGAGCGCCGCGTGCAGGAAGTGGCGGCGCTGCAGGACGTCACCATCCACGCCATGGCCTCGCTGGCCGAGACGCGCGACAGCGAGACGGGCAACCATATCCGCCGCACCTCGCACTACCTGAAAGCGCTGGCCGAGAAAGTGCGCGGCCTGCCGCGTTTCCGCGATTTTTTGACGGACAAGAATATCGAACTGCTGTTCAAAACGGCGCCGCTGCACGATATCGGCAAGGTGGGCATTCCCGACCATATCCTGCTCAAGCCGGGACGTTTCGAGCCGCACGAAATGGCCATCATGAAGACGCACACCACGCTCGGGCGCGACGCCATCTTGGCGGCCGAGCACGAGCTGGGCATCGAAGTCGATTTCCTCAAGTACGCGAAGGAGATCGCCTACAGCCATCATGAAAAATGGGATGGCAGCGGCTACCCGCAAGGCCTGGCGGGCGAAGCCATCCCGATTTCAGCGCGCCTGATGGCGCTGGCCGACGTATATGACGCCCTGATCAGCCGGCGCATCTACAAGCAGGGCATGGATCATGCGCAGGCCGTGCAGATTATCGTCGAGGGGCGCGGTTCGCATTTCGACGCCGAGATCGTCGACGCCTTCCTGCAGATCCAGGACCAGTTCATCGCCATCTCCAACCGCTATGCCGATGGCGTGTGCGAGATCGCCGACAAGCAGCGGCAGATCGCGCCCTTCGCCGAGAACATCAGCTGACGGTCTTGAAGAAGCGCAGCATCTCGCGGCTAGCGTCCGGCCCTTTGCCGTCCGTATAACTGCCGTTATCGCTGCCGCCGGACCAGGCATGGCCGGCGCCGTGGATGACCCAGTGTTCGCCCAGCGGCGAGCCATCGGCCTGGCTGTGCGTGGTGCGCGTGTAGCGGTGGCCATTCGGCACGCTGCCATCGACGGAAGCGGCTTTGGCCGCCTTGCCGCCCGCCTGGCTGCGCACGCCCTGGGCGATCAGTTCATCGCCATTGCGCGGGTTGACGGTGGTGTCGCGGTCGCCGTGGAAAACGATGATGGGCACGCCGCCCGCCGGCGCCTTGCGCTGGGCATTGGGCATGGCACCGCCCTTCATGGCGGCCAACGCCGACGGCAAGTCCTGCGCCGAAGCGAAGGGCAGACCCGAATGCACGCCGACAGCGGCAAACAGGTCGGGGTACAGGGTGCCGACGATGACGGCCATGGCGCCGCCCGCCGACAGGCCGGCGACAAACACTTCGCGCTCGTTGACCGGGTAGTCGTCGATGACTTGCCGGGCGATGCCGGCGATCAGCGACGGTTCGCCCTGGTCGCGCTGCTGGTCGATGGCGTTGAACCAGTTCCAGCAACGCGAACTGTTGGCGCCCTGCGTCTGCGCCGGGTAGACGACAAAACACTCCTTTTCTTCTGCCAGCGCATTCATTTGCGTGCCGGCGGCAAAATCGTCGGGATTTTGCGTGCAGCCGTGCAGCATCACGATCAGCGGCATGGCCTGGCCATGATAGCTGCTGGGGATATACAGCTTGTACGAACGCGTGCCCGCATGGTTGCGGTACACGCCGTCGATGAATTGCGCGCCGGCGGGTATCTCCGCTGGCGTGGCGGCCGGCGCGTTGAAGCCGGACGGGTGGAAGTTTGGCAGCTCGAAGCTGGGCATGTCGAAGCTGTGCTGGCCCAGGCCTGCCGGCACGCCCAGGCGCGCCATGAAATCCTGCGCGAAGTCCTGCGCCGCCTGCGCTGGTGTGGGGGGCGCGGCGTCAGCTTGCGGTTGCGCTGCCGCAGATGGTGGCGCAGGTGGCTGATTGATATCGCGCATCGGCGGCTGCTGCGTGGACGCCACCTGCGGCGCCAGGCCGGCGGCAGACAGCGCCTGCTGGATCGCTTCGGTGGCGGCGGCGGGACCGCTGCCCAACAGATTACGGGTTGCGGCGCGCATCTGCGCCAACATGTTGAGAGGTAGTTTCATGACCATCCTTAACGGTGCCGCGCATCGGCCGGGTCATCGCCGCGAACCAATACGCTAGTGAATTCGCCCTGCGAGCGCCGCCTTGACGACGGTGCTGGCGTGCAGGGCACCTAATACGAAGATCGACTCGATGGTGGCAAGTGCCAGCTCCACGGAGACGTCGCTGGCGATGCTGGCCAGTCCCAGCACCTGTATCTGCAGGCGCTGGCCGGCTGCCTGGATCGCTTCCAGGTCGGCGCGCGAATAATGCTGCATGCCCAATACCAGGCTTTTACGGGCGACGGTTTGTTTCACCACGTCGGCGTGCGTATTGAGTTGATTGCGTATGGCCGTACGGATCAGATCCGTGCGGTTGGAATAAAATCCCTCCTGGACCAGCAGATCGATCTGCCCCAGGTCGATCAAGCCGAGGTTGATCGTGATTTTCTCGGATTCCCCAATTTTGGGCTTGCTGTCTTGCTTGGCCATATCTCTCCAAAAACTCCACGTGGCATCCAATTGCCATCTGTATGGATGGTAGTATAGTTCTGAAATATCTCAAGTCAAGCAGGATCTGGCCTGATCACGCTGTAGGACGGGCTCCCGCAGAGTGAGACGGGGCATAAAATAAATTTTTAAAAGATATATTTTTGATTATTTTTTCATCGGAAAATATGTTGACAGTGTCATTGCAGGGCGATGCCGCCGACTCGCCGGCGTGGTTTCGCGGCATAATGAAAGCCTTCACGTTTACCGATGCCGCTCCATGATGGTCGATACTCCGCCAGCCGTTCCGCTCCCCTTGCCGTCGCCGGTACCGTCGCCCTGCGTCAGCCTGTGCAAGATGAACCGCGGCAGCGGCTTGTGCGAAGGCTGCCTGCGCACGCTCGACGAGATCATCGCCTGGAGCAAGGCCGACGACGACTTCAAGCGCGCCGTGTTGGCCGAATTGCCTGGACGCGAATCCTTGCTCGACTTCGAGCCCGATTACTGAGGAAGCCCATGCCGCGATCGCCAGCGCTGTTCCCCGATTCCATTCAGGTGTTCGAACGCGGCTGGCTGTCGTCGAATAACATCCTGGTCCAGGGCAGGGACGACACGGCCCTGATCGACAGCGGCTATGTCACGCATGCGCCGCAAACCCTGGCCCTGCTGCGCCACAGCCTGGCAGGCCGGCCGCTGGACCGCTTGTTCAATACGCACCTGCACTCCGACCATTGCGGCGGCAACGCGCTGCTGCAAGCCGAATACGGCTGCCATACGGCCATTCCCGTATCGGAAGCGGACAAGGTGCGCGCCTGGGATGTCGATGCCCTCAGCTTCCAGGCCACGGGCCAGCAGTGCCCGCGCTTCGGCTTTGACGCCACCGTCTCGCCCGGCGACACGTTGACCCTGGCCGACTTGGCCTGGCAGGCGCTGGGCGCACCGGGCCACGACCCGCACTCGCTGATTTTTTACTGCGGCCAGGAGGGCATCTTGATCTCCGCCGACGCGCTGTGGGAAAACGGCTTCGGCGTGATCTTTCCTGAACTCGATGGCGGCTCCGGCTTTCTGGAAGCGCGTGCCACCCTGGACCTGATCGCCAGCCTGGACGTGCGCGTGGTGATCCCCGGCCACGGGCGGCCATTCACGGATGCCGCCGGCGCCCTGCAGCGCGCGTATTCGCGCCTCGATTACCTGGCGTCCGATCCCGTGCGCAATGCGCAGAACGCCGTGAAGGTGCTGCTGAAATTCCTGCTGCTGGAACGCCAGCGCATCGCCCTCGCCGAGATACCGGCCCTGCTGCGCGGCATGCCAATCTTCGAAGAAGCCAACCGGCGCTTTCTGCGCCAGGAGGCGGCCGCGCTGGCCGAATGGGCCGTGTCCCAGCTGGTGAGGGCCGTAGCGGCGCGCGTCGAGGGTGAGTACTTGCTCAACGAGGGTTGAAGCGGCGGTGCGATAAATTCAGCACGATCGTACTTTTTCTGCACTATAATCAACGTTCAGTGCTTTTTACGTCCGATCAACTTTCCAGCGAGTCCGCCATGGCATTGCCTGTTGCGTTGCAAAACCTCTCCTTACCCGTTATCGCCTCGCCGATGTTCATCGCCAGCGGCCCGGCCCTCGTCGCGGCGCAGTGCAAGGCCGGTATCGTCGGTTCCTTCCCGGCCCTGAATGCTCGTCCCGCTGAATTGCTCGACACGTGGCTGACGGACTTGCAGGCCGAGCTGGCCGCTTTCCAGGCCGCCAACCCGGACAAGAAAGTCGGGCCGATCGCTGTCAACCAGATCGTGCACCAGTCGAACGACCGCCTCGCGCACGACGTGGCAGTGTGCGTGAAACACCAGATCCCCATCATTATTTCCTCGTTGCGCGCGCCGCCCAAGGAAATGCTCGACGCTATCCACAGCTATGGCGGCATCGTGCTGCATGACGTGATTTCGATCCGGCACGCGAAAAAGGCGCTGGAAGCGGGTGTCGATGGCTTGATCCTGGTCGCCAGCGGCGCCGGTGGCCACGCGGGCACCCTGTCGCCGTTCGCGCTGGTGGGCGAGGTGCGCAAATTCTTCGACGGCCCGCTGGCGTTGTCCGGTTCCATCGCCACGGGCGACGCCGTGCTGGCCGCGCAAGCGATGGGCGCCGACTTTGCCTACATCGGCTCGCGCTGGCTGGCGACGAAGGAATCGAACGTCAGCGACGGCTACCGCGACGCCATCGTCGATTCCAGCGCGGCGGACATCGTCTACACGAACCTGTTTACGGGCGTGCACGGCAATTACCTGAAAAAATCGATCGAAGCGGCCGGACTCGATCCGGAAGCCTTGCCCGAAGCGGACAAGAGCGCGATGAATTTCGGCTCGGGCAGCGCCAAGGCCTGGCGCGACATCTGGGGCGCGGGGCAGGGCGTGGGCTTGATGGATGACGTGCCGAGCGTGGAAGAGATGGTGGCGCGCCTGAAAGCCGAATACGATGCGGCGCGCGCGCGGTTGAAGCTGTAACTCTGCTGCTGCCGGATGACGCGGCATGCCGCGTCATCCAAGCCATCCTTATTCCTGCTTCAAATCCTCGGGCTTGATGGCCCACAGGCCCGGCAGGTTGCGCCAGTAGCCATAGGCATCCATGCCGAAGCCGACGACGAAGCGGTTCGGGATCACCAGGCCGACGATGTCGGCTTGAACCGGTTTTTTCTTGCCGATGGCCTTGTCGGCAAACACGGCCAGGATCACTTCCGAAGCGCCCATGTCCAGCAGGCGCTGCTTGACGTGTGCCAGGGTTTCGCCTTCGTCGAGAATATCGTCGAGCACGATGACGGTGCGGCCCGCTACATTCGAGCGGGGGATGACTTTCCACACCACTTCGCCACCCTTGTCGTCGTCGCCGTAGCGGCTCACGTGGATGTAGTCGAATTCGAGCGGAAAGCTCAGTTGCGGCAGCAGGTTGCCCGTAAAGACGACGGCGCCGCCCATCACGCCCAGCACCAGCGGGAACTCTTTCGAATCTTCGGCGTTGAAGCGCGTGTTGAGCACATCGGCCATGCGCGTGATCGACGCCTGCACGGCGTCTTGGTCGAACAGCAGTTCCGCGTTCTTGATCAGGTCACGGGCACGGTTGTGATGAAATTCTTGCATGGACTCTTGCATGGCGATGAATGGGGCTGATGGTCAATGCCGGTATTATCCCGCAAATCGGCCTTATTTGTAATCGCGCATGTCGTCGATGATTTTCCCATCCTGCGCCAGGCTGCCCACGGCCACGAGCACCACGTCGCCGCGCAGCTTGGTCAGTTCGCGGATCGAGCCGATGATGGCTTCGGTGCCGCTGGTGTCGAGCGGATCGTCGACTTCGCAATGTAAAGTCATCTCGTCGTTGGCCATGCGTCCAGATACCACCAGCCGTGCTTTTTTGATGTGCGGGTGGCGGCGTGCAATCTCATGCACCTGCGACGGATGCACGAACATGGCGCGCACCTTGGTGGTTTGATCCGCGCGCCCCATCCAGCCCTTGATGCGCGTATTCGTGCGGCCGCACGGCGACTCCGGCGCGTTCGTCAGCACGGCGGACAAGTCTCCCGTGGCGAAGCGGATCAGCGGGTAGTCGGCATTGAAGACGGTGACGACCACTTCGCCTACTTCGCCCGGCGCGACGGGAATGCCGCTGCCCGGATGGACGATTTCCAGCAGCACGTTTTCGTCAACGACCATGCCGGGATTGAGCTTGCCATTGCTGGCCGTTTCATAGGCGATGCTGCCGATGTCGGCCGAGGCATAGGTCTGGAACACGTGCGGCACGCCGTTCTCCGCAAACCAGCTGCGCAGCGATTCGGGCAAGGCTTCCGCACCCATCACGGCCTTGGTGACGCTGCTGATGTCGGCGCCCATTTCGCGGGCCTTCTCGATGATCAGTTTCAGGAATGACGGCGTGCCGATATACGTGTCGGGCTTCAGGTCGACCATCGCCTGCACCTGCATTTCCGTCTGGCCGATACCGGCCGGGATGACGGTGCAGCCGATGCGCGCGGCGCCGCCTTCGACCATGAAGGCGGCCGGCGTGAAGTGGTACGAAAAACAGTTCTGCAGCAGGCCGCCGGCGCGCACGCCGGCCGCATACATGGGGCGCGCGAAGCGCCACCAGTCGGGGCCGCGGCCTTCGGGATCGAAGATGGGGCCGGGCGAGACGAACACGCGCGACAGGGCGTTCTTTGGCGTCGTGTTTAAGCCGCCGAACGGCAGTTGCGTGTGCTGCAATTGCTTGAGGTCGGACTTGCGCGTCACGGGCAGCTGCGCCAGCGCGGCGCGGCTGGTGATGTCGGCTGCATTGACGCCATCGAGGATGCGGGCCCAGCCCGGCGCCTGTTGTGCGCGCGCGATCAGCTGCGGCAGGCCGGCCATCAATTCGCGTTCGCGCGCCTCGGGGGCGCGTGCTTCCAGACTGTCGAGCGTATCGGTCATGTTGCGGATTCTCCAATGTCACGTTGCATTTTTTTCGTCAGCCCCGCAATAATCAGGCTGTATGAGCGCTGCAGCAGGGCGGCCATTTCGTCGTCGTCGAGGGCGTCGGGACTGGCGACCAGCACCCATTTGGCCCGCGCCAGGTAGGGCGCCGGGCGAAAACCGGGGCGGTCCGTCAATTCCAGGAAGCGTTCCGCATCGACCTTGAAGCTCATGCCGCGCGTGCTGTGCGCTTCCGCGCCGCACAGCGCGAACATCCGGCCACCGACGCAAAACGCCAGCACGTTGCTCCATTTGATGTCTTGCGTCGCGCCGGGAAAGCCGCAGCACACTTGCTTCGCCCGTTCCAGGTCCATGACGGCGACTCCCTATGTCAGGCCAGCCAGCGCTTGCGGCGGCGGTAGAACTTCATGTCACGGAAGCTCTTGCGCCCGGCGCTGGACACGCCCAGATAAAACTCTTTGACGTCTTCGTTGCTGGCCAGTTCCTGGGCTTGTCCTTCCATCACGACCCGTCCGTTTTCCAGGATGTAGCCGAAGTCGGCGTAGCGCAGCGCCACGTTGGTGTTCTGCTCGGCCAGCAGGAAAGACACGTTTTCCTTGTGGTTCAGGTCCTTGACGATGCCGAAGATCTCTTCGACGATCTGCGGCGCGATGCCCATCGACGGCTCATCCAGTAAAATCATCGACGGCTTGGCCATCAGCGCGCGGCCGATGGCGCACATCTGCTGTTCGCCGCCCGAGGTGTAGCCGGCCTGGCTGCTGCGCCGCGTTTTCAGGCGCGGAAAGTAGTGATACACCTTGTCCAGCGCGTCTTTCAGCTCGCCGCGCGACAGGCTGCGCGTGTAGGCGCCCGTCAGCAGGTTTTCTTCGATGGTGAGGTGGCCGAAACAGTGGCGTCCCTCCATCACTTGCGACAGGCCCCGCTTCACCAGTTCATTCGGCGTCAATTGATCCACGCGCTCGCCCTTGAACTGGACTTCGCCCTTGGTGACGTCGCCCCGTTCGCCGCGCAGCAGGGTCGAGATGGTTTTCAGGGTGGTCGACTTGCCGGCGCCGTTGGCGCCCAGCAGCGCCACGATCTTGCCTTGCGGCACTTGCAGCGACACGCCCTTCAGGACCAGGATCACGTGGTCGTAGATGACTTCGATATTGTTCACCGACAGGTAGGGCGGCGGCGTTTCCGCCTGGGTCGGGGCTTGCGTGGCAGTGTGGGTCATGGCTGCTTCTTTAAAATGTTCAACACGGGACCGGCGTTGGCCGGTCCGGTTCCTCTCGCCTACGGCATTACTTCATGCACGCCGGCGTGATCTTTTTCTCTTCCGCGTACTTGTTCGAGGATTCCTCGACCAGCTTGCGCACCAGGGCCTTGTCGCCGACGATCCACTTCGGCGTGATGGCGGTCCACTTCTTGCCATCCCACTGCTGCACCTTCACGGCGCCCGAGCCTTCATGGTCGTCGCAGCTGGTCTTCACGGTGGGGAACATGCCCAGCGCGCCCACTGCTTTTTGGCGCGCATCGTCGACGTTCAGGTTTTCCAGGCCCCAGCGCATCTGTTCGCCCGTGATCGGTTTGCCCTTGCCGAATTTTTCCTGCGCCGTGCGGATCGCTTCCACCCACAGGATGCCGGCCGTCACGCCGCGCATGTGGTAGACGGAGCCGATGCGCGACTGGTCGGACAGGTTGCCCTTGCCGGACGCGTAGAGTTTCTTGCGGATGTCGTCGAGCACGGGGTAGTTACCTGGCGTATTGAAGGTCATCGCCGTGTAGCCCTTGGCTGCGTCGCCCGATGGAATCGTGTCTTCCTCGGAGCCGGCCCACCAGACGCCCAGCATTTTGTCGCGCGGGAAGCCGTTGCGCTGCGCCGTCTTGATGGCCACGGAGTTCATGACGCCCCAGCCCCACAGGATCACGTGGTCCGGCTTGGCCTGGCGGATTTGCAGCCATTGCGATTGCTGTTCGCTGCCAGGCGGCGCGACGGGAATTTTCACCAGTTCGAAGCCGTACTGTTTCGACAGCGCTTCGAGCACGGGCAGCGGCTCCTTGCCGAAGGCCGAATCGTGGTACAGGTGGACGATTTTTTTGCCTTTCAGCTTGTCCATGCCGCCATCCTTGTCACCCAGGTACTTGATCATGGCGGCAGCCTGGCTCCAGTAGCTGGAGATCAGCGGATATACGTAGGGGAAGACCTTGCCGTTGGCGGCGTCCGAGCGGCCGTAGCCGATCATCGTCATGGGGATCTTGTCTTGCGCCACGCGGTCCAGGATGCCGTAGGCGACGCCCGTGGACAGGGTTTCCACCAGGGTGGCGCCGCCCTGCTTGGTTTTCAGGCGTTCATAGCATTCGACGCCGCGCGAGGGGTTGTATTCGGTTTCGCATTCTTCCCAGCTGATCTTCACGCCGTTGACGCCGCCGGCCTGGTTGACCAGGTTGAAGTAGTCGATGATGCCGCCGTAGAAACCGGAGCCGCCGGCCGCGTAGGGACCCACGCGGTAGGATGGCAGGGCGATGTACTGCTCCTTGTCCTGCGCCTGCGCGCTGCCGGCCATGGTGAGTGCGGCACTGGCGATGGCGGCGGCCAGCATGAGCGATTTGATGTGTTTCATTGTGTGTCTCCTCTTGTTTTATTTGGTATTCAAGTGAACCGACATCGACTGCAAAAACTTAATGGGGGAAGGGCCAGAGTCTCAACTTTTCCTTCGCGATCTGCCACAGCCTGGCCAAGCCGTGCGGCTCGACGATCAGGAAGAAGATGATCAGCGCGCCGAACACCATCAGTTCCAGGTTCGAGGCCACGCTGGTCGGCAATGCCAGGCCATGCGCGATGGTGTTCAGGAAGACGGGCAACAGCACGATGAAGGCCGCGCCGAGGAAGGAACCGAGGATCGAACCGACGCCGCCGATGATGATCATGAACAGGATGCGGAAGGACAGGTCCAGGTTGTACGCTTCCGGTTCCACCGTGCCCAGGTAGGCGTATGCATACAGCGCGCCGGCCACGCCGCAGTAGAACGAGCTGACGGCAAACGCCAGCAGCTTGGTGCGCATCAGGCGGAAACCGATCACCTCGGCCGCCATGTCCATGTCGCGCACGGCCATCCAGGAGCGGCCTACGTTCGAGCGGATCATGTTCTTGGCCAGCAGCGCCATGCCGGCCACGATGGCCAGCACCAGCAGGTATTTGCTTTGCGGCGTATCGAACTGGTAGCCGAGGATGGTCATCTTCTGCACCGTGATCACGCCCGAGGAGCTGTAGTTGGTGAGGTACGGGATCTTGGTCAGGCACCAGACGACAAAAAACTGCGTTGCCAGGGTGGAGGCGGCCAGGTAAAAGCCGCGGATGCGCAGGGAGGGCAGGCCGAAGGCGATGCCCACCATGGCAGCGCACAGGCCGCCGAGGATGAACGACACCAGCAGCGGCAAGCCGGGCAGGCGGGCCATGAAGTTATACGAGGCGAACGCGCCCACGGCCATGAAGGCGGCCGTACCCAGCGACAGCTGGCCCGCGTAACCGGTCAGGATGTTCAGGCCCAGTGCCGCCAGGGCGAAGATCAGGAACGGGATCAGGATCGCCGACAGCATGTAGGGCGAGGCGAAATACGGCAGGAGGAAGACGGCGACGAGGAGCGTGGCCGTCAGCGCCAGGCGGTCTTGTCGGATCGGGAAAATCTGGTTGTCAGCTTGGTAGCTGGTCTTGAATTGTCCTGCTTCACGGTAAATCATGGCGTGTCCTTTGTGATGGGTGCGTCGTGTGCATCATGCGGCGGCGGTGCGGCGTCAGATGCGCCGGATGATCTTCTCGCCGAACAGGCCTTCCGGACGCACCAGCAGGAACAGCAGAGCCAGCACATACGGGAACCAGCCTTCGATGCCGCCGCCCACCATGGGGCCCAGATAGACTTCGGCCAGCTTTTCCGACGCGCCGATGATCAGGCCACCGACGATGGCGCCCGGCACCGAGGTAAAGCCGCCGAGGATCAGCACGGGCAGCGCTTTCAGGGCGATGAAGGTGAGGGCGAATTGCACGCCGTTGCGCGCGCCCCACAGCAAGCCGGCCACCATGGCCACCAGGCCCGCCACGCCCCACACCACAGCCCAGATGCGCTGCAGCGGGATGCCGACCGCCAGTGCCGCCTGATGGTCGTCGGCGACGGCGCGCAGGGCGCGGCCCACCTTGGTTTTCGAGAACAGCAAGGCCAGGCAAATCACCAGCAGCGCGCAGATGCCGGCCGCCATCAGGTCGAACTGCGAGATGTTGATGTCGAAGCGGTCCATCAGGAATTGCATCGGCACGTCTTCGATGGGCAGGTCCAGCTTGTGCACTTGCGAGCCCCACATCAGCTGTGCCAGGCCTTCGATGAAAAAGGTCAGGCCGATGGTGGCCATGAACAGCGTGATTTCGGGCTGGTTGACGAGCGGGCGCAACACCACTCTTTCAATCGCCATGCCCAGTACGATCATGGTGAGCATCGTCAGCGGGATCGCCAGCCACAGCGACAGGCCGAACTTGTCCATGATGCCGACGCAGGTGAGGGCGGCGAAAAACACCATCGCTCCCTGCGCAAAATTGAATACGCCCGAAGCCTTGTAGATCAGCACGAAGCCGATCGCCACCAGTGCGTACATGACGCCCGACAGCAGGCCGCCGATCAGCACTTCAAAGAAAAAATTGATATTCATGGCTATTCCTCGTCTAGTGCGCCACGCCGAGATAGGCGTTGATGACATCCTGGTTGCTGCGCACCTCGTCGGGCGTGCCGTCGCCGATCTTCTTGCCGTAATCGAGCACCACCACCCTGTCGGAGATATCCATCACCACGCCCATGTCATGCTCGATCAGCACGATGGTCGTGCCCAGCTGGTCGTTGACGTCGAGGATGAAGCGGCACATGTCCTGTTTTTCTTCCACGTTCATGCCGGCCATCGGTTCATCGAGCAGTAAAATCTCGGGCTCGGCCACCAGTGCGCGGCCCAGCTCCACCCGCTTTTGCAGGCCGTAGGGCAGGCGTCCCACGGGAGTCTTGCGGATGGCCTGGATTTCCAGGAAGTCGATGATTTCCTCGGCCTTCTTGCGGTGCTCGATTTCCTCGCGCCGCGCCGGGCCCCAGTACAGGGCTTGCAAGAGAAAATTCGACTTCATCTTCAGGTTGCGCCCCGTCATGATGTTGTCGAGCACCGTCATGCCCTTGAACAGGGCGATGTTCTGGAAGGTGCGCGCGATGCCGGACTTGGCAGCCTGGTAGCAGTCCATGCCGCGCCGGTGTTCGCCCCGGTAGATGATTTCTCCCTGCTGCGGACGGTACACGCCATTGATCACGTTGAGCATCGAGCTTTTGCCCGCGCCGTTCGGGCCGATGATGGCGCGGATTTCATGCTGTTTGACGTCAAACGAGATGTCGGTCAGGGCTTTCACGCCGCCGAACGACAGCGAGATGTTCTTCAGGTCGAGGATCACGGGGCCCGTCTTGCGGGCCGTGCCGAAATGGGCGTCGGGTTCATTCATTTGCATCGTGCTGTGCTCCATCATGCGGCCAGACCCTGGGGCCGGTACGTTTTGCTGTCCCAGATCTGCAGGTTGGCGCTGGTCGAGCCAAGGCGGCCATCCTCGAATTTCACCTGGGTCTCGATGTATTGCGTTGCCTTGCCTTCATACAGGGCGGAAATGAGCACCGCGTACTTTTCGGCGATGAATTTGCGGCGTACCTTGCGCGTGCGCGTCAGCTCGTCGTCGTCCGGGTCGAGTTCCTTGTGCAGTACGAGGAAGCGGTGCACCTGCGTGCGGTCCATCAAGGGGTCGGCTGCCAGTTCCGCGTTGACTTGCTCGATGCAGTCGCGGATCAGGCCATAGGTCTCGGCGCGCGCCGCCAGGTCGGTGTAGCCGGAGTAGGCGATGCCGCGCCGTTCGGACCAGTTGCCCACCGCTTCGATGTCGATGTTGATGAAGGCGCACACCTGGTCGCGCGCATGGCCGAAGGCCACCACTTCCTTGATGAAGGGGAAGAACTTGAGCTTGTTTTCGATGTAGTTGGGCGCGAATATGGCACCGCAATTCATCTTGCCGACGTCGGCCGCGCGGTCGATGATTTTCAGGTGGCCTTCGCCGTCGAACACGCCCGCATCGCCCGTATGGAAATAGCCGTCGTCGTCGATCACTTCGGCGGTGGCGTCGGGCCGCTTGAAGTAGCCGCTCATGGTGGCGGGCGACTTCACCAGCACTTCGCCATTGGCCGCCAGCTTGACTTTCACGCCCGGCGCCGGCAAGCCGACGCTGTCGAACTTGATATTGCCGTCCGGTTGCAGGCATACATAGGCGCAGGTTTCGGTGGAACCGTACAATTGCTTGAGGTTGACGCCGATGGAGCGGTAGAAGCGGAACAGGTCGGGGCCGATGGCGGCGCCGGCTGTGTAGGCGACGCGCACGCGCGACAGTCCCAGCACGTTTTTCAGGGGGCCGTAGACGAGCAGCTCGCCCAGCTTGTAGCTGAGGCGGTCCGCCAGCGAGACTGGCTTGCCATCCAAGATCAGCGCGCCGCAGCGCTTGGCCACGTCCATGAAATGGCTGAACAGGTGGCGCTTGATGCTGCTGGCGTCTTCCATGCGTATCATCACGCTGGTGAGCATGTTCTCGAACACGCGCGGCGGCGCAAAGTAGCAGGTGGGGCCGATTTCGCGCATGTCGATCATCACCGTGTCGCCCGATTCGGGGCAGTTGACGGTGAAGCCGGCCACCATGGCTTGCGCCAGCGAGAACAGGCAGTCGCCGACCCACGCCATGGGCAGGTAGGACAGGATGTCTTCCTCGTCGGTGAGCTGGTCGAAGGCGACGCCGCCAACGCCTGCGGCCAGCAGCGCCGTGTGGCTCTGGCACACGCCCTTCGGCTTGCCCGTGGTGCCCGAGGTGTACAGGATCACGGCGGAGTCGCTACCCTGGCCCGCTGCCACGGCGGCGTCGAAAAAGCCCGGATGTTCGCGGTCGTACGCGCGGCCCAGCGTCTGCAGTGCGGCAAACGACATCAGTTCCGGCTGGCGGTAATGGCGCATGCCCCGTTCATCGTCATAGGCGATGTGGGCGACGTGCGGATACAGGGCCTTAAGTTCGAGCAGCTTGTCGACCTGCTCCTGGTCTTCGACGATGGCGTAGCGGATTTCCGCATCCTGCAGCACATAGGCCATGTCGGCGGCCGGCGCGTCCTGGTACAGTGGCACGGGCACGCCGCCGAGGCTTTGCGCAGCCAGCATGGCCCAGTACAGGCGGGGACGGTTGTCGCCGATGATGGCCAGGTTCATGCCGCGCTGGAAGCCGATGGCGGCCAGGCCGCAGGCCAGCGCGCGCACCTCGTCGTTGACCTCGCGCCAGGTCCAGGTTTGCCAGATGCCCAGGTGTTTTTCGCGAAAGGCGGGCTTGTCGGATCGTACTGTCCCGTGTTGCAATAAGCGCCGCGGAAAAGTCGGCATTGTTGCTGTGGTATTCGTTTGCACCAGTGTCTCCCTGTTGCTTGTCTCAGGCCCCACCTCGTTGGATGGCGCTCTGTGTTTTTTATGTGTAAGGCGTTTGTGCAATGATAGTAGCTTGCGTTAGTTTGCCAAGTTGTCTTTTCGGGGACATTTACCCACTTTTCGATGGTGCATCGCACAATGACCTACCCTGATATCAGTCTCAAGGATGCCGTGCGCGCGGCCAACTGGGCGCAGCTGCTCGATCCCGTGCAAATGGCCCGGGTCGAGGCGGATGTGTTCGAGACTTTCGTGCCGAAAGGCGGCTTTGTGTGCCGCAAGGGCGAGCCGGTGGACAACTGGATCGGCGTCATCAGCGGCATGGTCAAGATGAATAACTTTTCCGCCTCCGGCAAGGCCATGACCTTCATCGGCGTGCCGCCCGGCAGCTGGTTCGGCGAAGGTTCATTGCTGAAGAATGAAATCCGCAAATACGACACCATGGCCTTGCGCGACACGCGCGTGGCGCGCCTGCCCGGCGCCACCTTCCACTGGCTGCTGGAAACGAGTCTACCGTTTACGCGCTTCCTGTTGATGCAGCTCAACGAGCGCCTGGGCCAGTTCATCGGCATGGTGGAAAACGAACGCTTGCTGGATCTGAACACGCGCGTGGCGCGCTGCCTGGCGTCGATGTTCAACTCGCATTTGTACCCCGGCGTGGAGACGCTGGTGCAGCTCTCGCAGGAGGAAATCGGCCTGCTGTCGGGCTCTTCGCGCCAGCGCGCCAACCAGGCCTTGCAGGTGCTGGAAAAGAAAGGCTTGCTGCGCCTCGATTACGGCGGCATCCGCGTGCTGGACCTGGAAGGCTTGCGCCGCTACGAGGCCGATGATGCCATCTGAGACCACGCGTGCCGCAGCCCTGCGCGTACGCCTCGAAGGCGGCTTTGTCGAGCATGCGCGATTCGCGGGGCCGCCCGTCGATTTCAACGACTGGACACCGGAAGAACTGGGCGCCATCTGGGGGGCGTTGCATCGCGCGGCGCGCTTCGGCCATGACGACGCTGCGCGGCGCGAGCTGGCGACGGCGCTATTGGCGCAAGCGACCAGCATGAACCTGGCGCCGGCGCTGGCAGGCGACATGTTCCTCGATGCGCTGGACGCGGCCGGCGATTACAACCGGGAATGGGAGTATGTCATCGGCTGCCTGGCTTGCCTGCAGGGCGAGGCACCGGCAGGCACGGCGGGGCAGGCGCGGCGCATTCTCGGCAAAACCTCGGGCTGGGCCGAGTGCCCCTACCAGGCCTACCTGCTGGCGCGCCTTGCTGGCGGCGACGCCCCTGCGCAATTTGCGCAGGCAATGGAGGAGCGTCACACCCATTATCCGATGCCATTGACCTTGCATGAATTGGAATTGCTGCCGCAGCTGGCGCAAGCGTCCCTGCTGGCGCTGGCCGGCTCGCGCTACAGCGGCCACTGGAACCGCGACAGTATCGGCGAGGCCGATCCCGCCGTCGTGCTGGCCGACGATGCGGCGTATGTCGATTTTGCGCGCACGATACTGGAACAGGCGGCACGCCATATCGCCGCCATTCATGACGGCGGCGTGCCGTATGCTGCCGATGCCGCCTTTGCCACGGCAGACTCTCAGGTGCTGGCGCGCGCCGCGCGGGTCGCCGCCTATCGCGATGATGCATGGTTCAGGCCCGTGATCACCGTCTTGCTGCCCTTGGTATGCGTCGCGCCCGGCACGGCCAAGAGCGCGCCGTCGCAGTCGTTGGCGATGGCGCTGGGCCATGCGGTGGAAACCATTCCCACGCCGGAAAGCTTGCTGGCCCTGCGCACGGCGCTGGCGCAGGTGCGCCATGCGGGCATCCGCAAGAAGCTGGACCGCAATCTGAAACCGGCCGAACGGGCGCTGGCCGAACGGCCCGATATCGCCTGGAGGATCGGCATGCCCGGTCCCATGGGCAAGCGGCGCCAGGCCATGCTGGCGCGCCGCCTGGAAGCGGGTTATGCCAGCGACGTGCGTCTGGGGCTGGATCAATGGCGCGCCTTGCGCGACGATGCCGATATCGATACGGTGGCGCGCGCGCTGGTCTGGCGCACGGGCGACGGCCAGGCTTTCATGCTTGATGGCGAGGGTGCCATCGATGCATGGGGGCAGCCGGCGGATGTGCCGCTGCAGGGCGAAGGCGAGATCGGCCTGTGGCATCCCCTGCACGGCAGCGGAGAGCAGCGCGCCGCCTGGCAGGCGCTGGTCGCACAGCGGCGCGTGCGCCAGCCGCTGCGCCAGGTGTACCGTGAAATATATGCACCGCCCGGCGACGGCAGCGCCCCATTTTCCGGTTACCAGCTGTCGCTGCCTACCTTGCTGGGACTGGCCCGCCGCGAAGGCTGGCGGCTGGACGACGATGAAGGCTTGTCGCGCGGGTTCGGCGCCTGGCGCGTATTGCTGCGCCTCGAGGGACGCGTCTATCCAGGCGCGGGCGGCGCCTGCACGTCCAACGGGCTGGCGCCCGCGCAGATGCTGCCGCTGGTGCCTGTGGCCTATTCGGAAGCGTGCCGCGCGGTGGATCTGCTGGTCAGTGCCAGCGCGTTGGCGCTGGTGGAAGAAGAGCAAAGCATGCAGCGCGAAGAGCGCTTGTCCTACCTGGCCAACTTGCCCCCGGGGCCGATGGCGGGCATGCGGCGCACCGTGCTGCGTCAGGTGTTTGCGCAGCAGATCGAAGCAGGGCGCATGGCGCTCGAGCCCCGTCACCTGATGGTGGGCAGGCACGCGATCCACCTGACCACCGGCAGGGTCACGCTGGACGGCGCCGAGGTGGCGACCGAGGTGCTCGCGAAGGGGAACAAGCTGGCCGCCGTGCCGTGGCTGCCTTACGACGAGGCGCTGCTGGAAAAAATCGCCGCTACCGTCGGGGTGTTGCTGGCGCTGCACCGAGTGCAGCCCGGCTGCTAATCGCGGTATCATAGGCACTTCCCAGCACCGCTCCATTTTCGCACCCATGCAGACACCTGACCAAGCCACTCCCGCCTCCCGTTTGTCGCAACTGCGCAGCGCCATGCGCGCGCAGCACATCGACGCCTGCATCGTGCCCTCGGCCGACCCGCATTTGTCCGAGTACCTGCCGGCCCGCTGGCAGGGCCGCGAGTGGCTGTCGGGCTTTACGGGATCGGTCGGCACCCTGGTCGTGACGCAGGAGTTTGCCGGCGTATGGACCGATGGCCGCTACTGGGAACAGGCGGAAGACGAACTGGCCGGCAGCGGCATCGTCCTGAAGAAAATCCCGTCCGGCGCCAGCGTGCTGTATATCGACTGGCTGGGCGAAACCATGCGGCCGGGACAGACGGTAGCCGTCGACGGCGCCGTGCTGGGCCTAGCCAATGCGCGCCTGCTGCAGCAGGCGCTGGGGGAGCAGGTTACCTTGCGCACGGACACCGATGTGCTGCAAGCCGTGTGGCCGGATCGCCCGGCCATGCCCGCCGCCCCCGTGGTTGAACATGCGGCCGCGTATCCCTCGCTGTCGCGCACGCAAAAACTGGCGGCCCTGCGCGCCAGCATGGCGGCCCAGGGCGCCAGCCACCATGTGATTTCCACCCTCGACGATATCGCTTACCTGTTCAACCTGCGCGGCGCGGACGTCAACTACAACCCCGTCTTCCTCGCGCATGCGCTGGTGGGACCCGAGCGCGCCACCCTGTTCGTCGCCGACGGCAAGGTGCCGGCGGCCCTGCGCGCCATTCTGGAAGAGCAGGGCGTGGACGTGGCCGCCTATGACCGCACGGCTGCCGCGCTGGCCGCCTTGCCGGCCGGCGCCACCTTGCTGCTCGACCCGCGCCGCATCACGTTCGGCACGCGCCAGGCCGTGGCCGATGGCGTGCAGGTGGTCGAATCCATCAACCCGACCACCCTGGCCAAGTCGCGCAAGACGGATGCCGAAGCGGCGCACGTGCGCGCCGCCATGGAGCAGGATGGCGCCGCCCTGTGCGAGTTTTTCAGCTGGTTAGATCGCACCCTGGCCGACCCGCAACGTGCGCCGTTGACGGAAATCGGCGTCGACGAGCACCTGACGGCTGCCCGCGCCCGCCGCGCCGGGTTTGTCAGCCCCAGTTTCGGCACCATCGCCGGCTTCAATGCGCATGGCGCCATCATGCATTACCACGCCCATGCGGATTCGGCCGCCACTATCGAAGGCGACGGCTTGCTGTTGATCGACTCGGGTGGCCAGTATTGGGGCGGCACCACGGATATCACCCGCGTGGTCCCCGTCGGCGCGATCACGGTCGAGCACAGGCGCGATTTCACCCTGGTCTTGCGCAGCATGATCGCGCTGTCGCGCGCGCAATTCCCGCGCGGCGTGAAGTCGCCCATGCTCGATTCCATCGCCCGCGCGCCCCTGTGGGCCGAAGGCATCGACTTCGGCCACGGCACGGGCCACGGCGTGGGCTTCTTCCTCAACGTGCATGAAGGGCCGCAATCGATTTCGCAGTCCGCCATGCCGGAGCCGCAGACGGCCATGGAACCGGGCATGATCACTTCCGTCGAGCCGGGCGTCTACCGTCCCGGCCAGTGGGGCATCCGCATCGAGAACCTGGTGCTGAACGTTCCCGCGGGGACGACGCCCTTCGGCGAATTCCTGCGCTTCGAAACCTTGACCCTGTGCCCGATCGACACGCGCTGCGTGGAACGTTCGCTGCTGCGCGATGACGAAGCGGCCTGGCTGAACGACTATCACGCCACCGTGCGCGCGCGCCTGGCGCCGCACCTGGCCGCGCCGGCCGATGCGCCTGCGCTGGCGTGGCTGGAACAGCGCACGGGAGCCATCTGATGCGCTCGACCCGCGCCACGTCCGCCATCGAGCGGCTCAAGGAACGCACCGGCCACCGCCTCTACACGATGGCGCGCACGGGCGATGAACTGTTCTTCCTCACGGAAGGCCCGGGCTTGCCGCCCCTGTGCCCGCCGCTGGAACTGGACGCCTTTGTCGCCTTCGTGAATGGCCTGGGACCGCAAAAGGCGCGCCGCGTCAGCAAGCTCGACGTGGCGTTTGAAAAGCAGCTGACGAAAAAGCCCCAGGACTAAATGCCGACCATCGACTTCCTGCGCGCCTACTGGTCGCCGGCCGAGCTGGCGACGAATGGCGTGATCCTGCTGAACCTGCTTGGCGCACTGCTGCTGGGCTTGCTGGTGGGTTACGAGCGCTCGTATCACGGGCGCGCGGCCGGCATGCGCACCTACAGCCTCGTGTGCATGGCGTCGGCCGCGCTGACGGTGCTGGGCGGCTATCCGGAGTTCTGGTACGGCGGCCATGGCGCCATCGTCGGCAGCGACCCCACGCGGGTCATCCAGGGCATCGTAACGGGCGTGGGTTTCCTCGGCGCAGGCGTGATCATGCGCGAGGGCTTCAATATCAGCGGCCTGACGACGGCTGCCTCGATCTGGGCTTCGTCCGTGATCGGCATCATGGTCGGCATCGGTTTTTACCTGTCGGCCATGGGTCTGGCCTTCCTGTGTGCGATGGCGATGATTTTCCTGTCAAAACTGGAGAACTGGCTGCCATCGCGCCACGCGGTGGCCATCACCATGCGCTTCAAGCGCGATTTCATTCCGCGCGAAGATGCGCTGCGGCGCATGGCGGCCAAGCGCGGCTACGACATTGCCGGCGGCTCGCTGACCATCGGCAGCACGGACGGCATGCAGGAATGGCGTTTTGTCGCCATCGCGCATGGCAAGAACACGGGCGCCAGCCTGTCGGCCATGTCGGCCGAACTGGCCGCCTTCGAAGGCATCGCCGGCTTCCAGCTGTCGCATGCCCGCAACTGATACGGATGCCGAGAGGATGGACATGGATGCACAGGCTCAAGAGGTACTCGATTTCTGGTTCCTGCCGCCGGATAACCCCGACTACGGCCAGTCGCGCGTGGAATGGTTCCGCAAGGATGACGGCTTCGATGCGCAGATACGCGCGCGTTTCGGCGCGCTGATCGATGCCGCCATCGAGGGCGGCTTGCGCGCGTGGGATGCGACGCCGCACGGTGCGCTGGCGCGCCTGATCGTGCTCGATCAATTCACGCGCAACGTCTATCGGGGTACGCCGCGCGCCTTTGCCGGCGACGCCCGGGCGCTGGCCCTGGCCGTCGCCTTGACGGACGCGGGGCAGGACCGCCAGCTGCCGCCCATGCTGCGCGCTTTTGTCTACCTGCCGTTCGAGCACGCGGAAGACCTGGCCATGCAGGCGCGCGCCGTCGAGCTGTTCCAGCTGCTGTCGCAGGCGCAGCCCGGCTTTGACGGCATGCTCGATTACGCCGAGCGCCACCAGGAAGTGATCGCCCGCTTTGGCCGCTTCCCGCACCGCAACGCCATCCTCGGCCGCGCCTCCACGCCGCAAGAGCTGGAATTTTTGCGCCAGCCGGGATCGAGCTTCTAGAAAATCGCCATGAACGTTACCCTCAATATCATCGGCGCCGGCCATGTGGGCCGTGTGCTGGGCCGTTTGTTCGCCCGCGTGGATGGCACGCAGGGCGGAGCAATCCTGGTGCAGGACGTGCTGACGCGCTCGATGGCGTCGGCGCAGGCGGCTGTCGATTTCATCGGTGCCGGCACTCCCGTCGCCAGCTATGCGGCCTTGCGGCGCGCCGACGTCACCATGCTGGCCGTCTCCGACGACCAGATCGACCCGGCCTGCGCGGCGCTGGTGGCCGAGGGACGCCAGGCGGGCGCCATCGTGTTCCACTGCAGCGGCGCGCTGGCCTCGAACGTGCTGCTGGCCGCCACGCAGGCCGGCGCGTTTGTCGCCAGCGCGCACCCGATCCGCAGCTTTGCCGACCCGCAGCAGGTGGCCGCCACCTTTGACGGCACGTTTTGCGGCGTCGAAGGCGATCCGCTGGCGCTGGCCTTCCTCACGCCAGCCTTGAACGCCATCGGCGCGCGTCCCGTGCCCATCGACCCGGCCGCCAAGACCCTGTATCACGCCGCCGCCGTCTTCGCCAGCAATTACCTGGTGACGGTGCTCGACGCCGCCTTGCGCGCCTACCAGGCGGCCGGCATTCCCGAGCCCGTGGCGCGCGAACTGGCCCAGCCCCTGGTGACGGAAGCGGTGGCGAACGTGTTCCGCCTGGGCGCCGCGCCCGCGCTGTCCGGCCCCATCGCGCGCGGCGACTTTGCCACCGTGCAACGCCAGCAGCTGGCCGTGCAAAGCTGGGATGCCGCCACGGGCGAGTTGTACCGGGCGCTGGTGGCGCCCACGCAGGATCTGGCCAGGCGCAAGCGCGGGGGATGACTCAGGCGGCGTGCACGCCGTTGCGGCCGTGATGCTTGGCCTGATACAAGGCGCTGTCGGCGCGCGAGAAGAAGGCCGACTCGCTTTCCTCTGGCCGGTACTCGGCCACGCCCAGGCTGATCGTCACGGGCAGTTGCGGCGCGGGCAGGCCGAAATCGTGGCGTTCAACGGCGGCGCGCAGGTTTTCCGCCACTTCCGCCGCTTGCGCCAGGCTGCAATTGTTCAGCAGTACCAGGTATTCCTCGCCGCCCCAGCGCGTGATGACGTCGCTTTCGCGCACGGTGGCGCGCGCCAAGTCGGCCACGCCACGGATCACCTTGTCGCCCCACAGGTGGCCGTGGGTATCGTTGACGCGCTTGAAGAAGTCGATGTCGAAGAGGATGGCGGACATCGGTTGTTCGTTGCGTTTGGACAAGAGCATGGCGCGCTGGAACAGCAATTCCAGCGATTGGCGGTTCAATAGCCCCGTCAGCGCATCCGTCGAGGCGATGCGTTCGATGCGGCGCTGGTAGCGGTTCACCGTCAGCAGGGTCAAAACCAGCACCAGCAGGGTGACGCCAAAGCTGATGGCCAGGTTGAAGATGAAGACGCGCTGCAGCGACTGGACTTCGTCGCTGACATTCTGCTCGACCACCAAATACCAGCCCAGTTCGGGAATGAAGCGCGAGTTGACGAGGATTTGCGCGCGCCCCAGCTGGTACGACAGGTGCGTCGGTTCGCTCTGGCGGTTGATGATTTGCTCGGCAATGGCGTTCACGCCGGGCAGGCTGCGGATATTGCCATGCCCGTTGCGCATGGTCTTGCCCGCCAGCACCAGGGCGCCGGCGCCGTCGACAAAATAGATGTTGCGGTGGAAGCGCGCCTGGTAGCGGTCGATGATGTGGCTCATGGTGGCCAGGGTCAGGCCGATGCCGGTGGCGCCGATGAACTGGCCGTCGTAGTCGTAGACGCGGTGATTGATGAAGATGGTCATGCTGTCGCGGTTGGCCATGTCCACGTCGACATTCGTTTCATAGTCGGTGGTGTCCATGGCGCGCACGCGGTAGTACCAGATGTCGCGCGTGGCTTGCGGGCTGACGGATTTCAGAGTGCCTTCCGCATAGTAATAATTGCTGCTCTTGTCCGAGACGAGAAAGCTGGTGATGGCGCCGTACTTCTTCTTGACCTCGGCCAGGTAGCGCACGATCTGTTCCGGCTTGTTTTCGCCGGCGAGTATCCAGTCGCGCACGAAGGTGTCGTGCGCCATCAGCGAGGAAATGAAGACGGGGCGCAGCATGTCCTTCTGGATTTCGGAATAGATATTGTCGCCCGTCAATGGCAAGGTCTGGTCGGCGATGCCGTGCTCGATGGCTTGGCGCGAAGCCAGGTAGCTGGCCAGGCTGGTGGCCATGAAGCCCGCCCCCAGGATCAGGGTCAGGAGTATGAGCAGGCGGTACTTGATCGACAGAAGACGCATGGAGACGAGGGGTGGCCGGCGGGAAGGCAATCTTGACGCAAGCCAAAAGTATGCAGCAGGCCGGGTATTGGCGCAATGATAACTGGCTTTATTGACAATTTACATTGGCGAACGCAACAAGATAACCACGACTTACCAAATAAAAGTGCCGATTTGTCGACAAAGATGCAAATTAGCAATAAGATTTGACGAGGGGAATCATTGCGCACCGCCCCTGTCTTGCCGCCCGTTTCAGGCGCGGGACATTACGCGCAGGGAGTGTTGTATGTTATTTTTAAAGAGTACGTCCGTCAGCAAGGCCCCCGGCATCTACGAGGTCGACATCGCCGCGAAACCACCGGGCAAGACCTTCGGCATTTTTCTCGCCACCGATCCCGACCATCCACCGCATGCCTTGCTGGGACAATTGAAGGCGCTCGGCTTCGAGAACACCTATAGTTCGCCCTACCTGCACAAGGATGCGGGCAAGGTGCTGGATCTGCATTTCCAGAAGGATGGCACGGACATCTTCAAGGGCTGGAAAACCGAGGAATGCACGCACAACCTGGCGGCCATCACGGCGCTGTTCGAGGAACACGGCATCACTATCGCCCCACGGGTGATGTCGATGGCGGAAGCCTACGCGTAATCTGTCTCAACCGCTGTCTCAACCGCTTCAGCCAGCCTCCACGCCAATGTGATACAGCGCCCACGGGCAGCTGGCGAACCGTTCGGCCAGGGGCAGGGCCGCCACGGCGGCGATGCGGTCCGCATCGTGGATCGCCCATAGCGGCCCCAGGCCGCCCAGCGCCATCGCCTGGCCGTCCAGGTGGGTGGCGACGATAAAACGCTGCGCGCGCGCCTGCGCCACGGTCAGCGCCGCCGCATAGCCATCCACGGCCCGCAGCAGCAGCCGCACGGCATCGTCCTCGGGCGCGCCGGCCGCCTTCAACACCTCGACCAGCAGCGGCCCGCGCAGGGCATGCGCCTTGCCATCGTATTCCAGGGTGGGGTGGATGGTGCGTGCCGGCAAGTTCGCCAGCGCCGCAAAGTCGAAGGCCCGCGCCCGCTCAAAACTGATCTTTTGCTTGTGCATCATCTGGTCGCGCACGGCGTCGAACGGACCCCGGTTCGGCTTGTCGATGCTGCCCGTGATGGTCAGCAGGGCAGGACCACGCAGGCCGGCGGGCGTCGCCCGGGCGATGGCGGGCAAGGCCGCGGCGGCCATGCCGGCGGCGAGAAACTGGCGTTTGTGCATGCACTTCTCCTCTGGACTGAAAATCGCTAATGTTCTTAAGTCTATCTTAAGTTCGCTCAACAGTGCGCATTTTACGGTTATTGTCAGTTTGCAATGTCAGCTTACATCTTGTCACAGTTCTTACGGAATGGAGAAAGACGTAGCTTTTTTCGGCTGTTATTGTGTAGTCATCGCACTTCGCTGAACTGCGAATCCAGGCACCATTCACTAATTGAGAGAGAGAACATGATGAAGAAGAAAATCCTGTTTGCAATGATCGCATCCGTTACCGCACTGACCGGCATGAGCGCCGCCCACGCCGAAGGCGCGTATGTGGGTGCTGGCGTCACGGGCAACCGTTATAACTTCGATATTCCTGGCGCCACCAGCGCCGATAATCACAGCGGCTACAAGGCTGGCGCCAAGATCTTCGCCGGTTACGATTTCGATAAAACCTGGGCAATCGAAGGCGGCTATGCCGATTTCGGCAGCAAGGATTACAGCTATGTCACCGGCGCCGGCAACGGTTCCGTGAAAAGCGATTCGCACGGCTACTACCTGGCCGGCAAGGCCACCATGCCCGTGACCGACAAAGTCGGCGTGTTCGGCAAGCTGGGCGTAGCCAAGGTCAAGAACAGCTTGAGCGGCACGGGCTTGTCGACCGGCATCAGCGGCAACGACAAGACGGGCGTGTACGCCTCCGTCGGCGCCCAATACGCAATCAACGAGAAAGTCTCGCTGACGGCGGAAGTGGAACACTTCGGCAAGAGCGCCGACCAGGGCCGCAAGGCTACCGGCCTGGCACTGGGCGCACGCTACAACTTCTAAAAACCTACTGCGCGGTACGCTTTGCGGCCTCCGATGCTCACTGTGCTAGAGCACAGCTCCGCTTCTCAGCCACAATTCGTTGCCGCTCGCTACGGTTTTAAAAACTGGAAGTGTGCTGAAAAAAAAGGCAGTTGCCGCGAGGTAACTGCCTTTTTGCATTGCCGGACCGAAATTACGTGGTCAAGGGCTTGTAGCGGATACGTTTCGGTTTCGCGCCTTCTTCGCCCAGGCGTTTCTTCTTGTCGGCTTCGTATTCTTGATAGTTGCCGTCAAAGAAGGTGACCTGCGAGTTGCCTTCGAAAGCCAGGATGTGCGTGGCGATACGGTCGAGGAACCAGCGGTCATGGGAAATGACCATGACGCTGCCGGCAAATTCCAGCAGGGCGTCTTCTAGCGCGCGCAAGGTTTCCACGTCCAGATCGTTCGACGGTTCATCGAGCAGCAGGACGTTGCCGCCCATTAACAACGTTTTCGCCAGGTGCAGACGGCCGCGTTCACCGCCGGACAGGTTGCCCACTTGCTTTTGCTGGTCCGAGCCCTTGAAGTTGAAGCGGCCCAGGTAGGCGCGTGATGGCATTTCGAAGCGGCCCACCGTCAGCATGTCGGCGCCGCCGGACACATCTTCAAAGACGGACTTGTTGTCGGCCAGCGAATCGCGGTTCTGGTCGACGATGGACACGCGCGCCGTCTGGCCGATGGCCACTTCGCCGCTGTCCGGTGTTTCCTTGCCGGTGATCATCTTGAACAGGGTCGATTTACCGGCGCCGTTGGGGCCGATGATGCCGACGATGGCGCCTGGCGGCACGGTGAAGCTCAGGTTATCGATCAGCAGGCGGTCGCCGAACGCTTTCGACACGTTCTTGAACTCGATGACTTCATTGCCCAGGCGTTCGGCCACGGGAATGAAGATCTCCTGCGTTTCGTTGCGCTTCTGGTATTCGTGCTCGGACAGCTCGTTGAAGCGGGCCAGGCGGGCTTTCGACTTGGCCTGGCGCGCTTTCGGGTTCTGGCGCGACCATTCCAATTCCTTCTGCAGCGCCTTCTGGCGCGCCGATTCCGTCGCTTCTTCCTGCTTCAGGCGGGCTTGCTTCTGGTCCAGCCAGGTTGAGTAGTTACCCTTCCATGGAATGCCGTGGCCGCGGTCCAGTTCCAGGATCCACTCTGCCGCGTTGTCGAGGAAGTAGCGGTCATGGGTGATGGCCACCACGGTGCCGGGGAAGCGCAGCAGGAATTGTTCCAGCCAGTCGACCGATTCCGCATCCAGATGGTTGGTCGGCTCGTCGAGCAGCAGCATGTCGGGCTTCGACAGCAGCAGCTTGCACAGCGCCACGCGGCGCTTTTCACCGCCGGACAGCACGCCGATGGTGGCGTCCCAAGGCGGCAGGCGCAGCGCGTCGGCGGCCATTTCCAGCTGCAGATTCAGATTGCCGCCGTCGGAGGTCGAAATGATCGCTTCCAGGCGTGCCTGTTCCGTGGCCAGGGCGTCGAAATCGGCGTCTTCCTCGGCATATGCGGCGTACACGGCTTCCAGCTTGGCTTGCGCTTCAAACACTTCGCCCAGGCCCGACTCGACTTCCTGGCGCACGGTTTTTGCCGGGTCCAGCTGCGGTTCCTGCGGCAGGTAGCCGATGTTCAGGCCCGGCATCGGCACAGCTTCGCCCTGGATGTCGGTGTCGATGCCTGCCATGATTTTCAGCAGGGTCGATTTGCCGGAGCCGTTCAGGCCCAGCACGCCGATCTTCGCGCCTGGGAAGAAGGACAGGGAAATATCTTTCAGAATCTGGCGCTTGGGCGGGACGATTTTGCCCACGCGATTCATGGTGTAGACGTAATTTGCCATTAGAAATCTCGGGTGATATACAAAGACGGACAGGATACGGTAAACGCCCGCTTCCGGCCAGCGCTGTGCGCTGCGGAAACGGACGCCAGGGGCAGGACTAGGCGGCGGCGCGCGCCTTGCGGGCCGTCCACAGCCCTTCGGCCGCATACAGGGCCAGCGCCGTCCAGATGACGAGGAAGCCCAGCATGCGCTCGGGCGTGAACGATTCGTGGAAGACCCACACGCCGATCAAGAGCTGGCCCGTGGGGGCGATGTATTGCAACAGCCCCAGCACGGCCAGCGGCAGGCGGCGCGCGCCGGCGGCAAACAGCAGCAGGGGAATGGCTGTGATGGGGCCGGACGCCAGCAGCAGCGCGCGCGTGGCGGTGGAATCTGTATTGACGAAGCCGCTCTGGCCATGCCAGGCCAGCCACAGCATGTAGGCCAGCGCCAGGGGAAATAAAATCAGTGTTTCGAACGACAGGCCTTCCAGCGCGCCCAGCGCGGCCGTCTTGCGCAGCAAGCCATAGCCGCCGAAGGTGGCCGCCAGCAGCAGGGCGATCCACGGCACCTGTCCCGCCTGCCAAGTGAGCCAGGCCACGCCGCAGGCGGCCAGGCCGATGGCCAACCATTGCAGGCGGCGCAGGCGCTCGTGCAGCAGCAAAAAGCCCAGCATGACATTGATCAGGGGCGTGATGAAGTAGCCGAGGCTGGCGTCGACCACGTGGCCGTTGTTGACGGCCCAGATATAGATGAACCAGTTGGCGGAGAGCAAAAACGCGCTGGCGACGAAGCTGGCCACGACCCTGGGCTGCGCCTTCAGGCTGCCCAGCCAGCTCCACTGCCGGCGCACGGTCAGCACGATTCCCAGGAACAACAGCGACCAGACCATGCGGTGCGCCAGGATTTCCTGCGGCGCGATCTCGCCGATGGCGTGGAAGTACAGGGGGAACAGGCCCCAGCACAGGAAGGCGAGGGAGGCGTAGAGCATGCCTGGATTCATGATGGGCTTCGCTGGAGAGTAGACAGTCTGTCATTATGGCTGAAAACATCGGGGGCTGCCCGGCGCCGCTGGCGAGGCGTAGAATGGCAACAAATCAATGGCCGCATGTCCGCGCAGCAAGGCGGAGCGGCACAAAACCACGACCTTGGGGCAGCTGCGGAACCATGCAAAAATACTCTTGCTATTTGCTAATACCTATCATATTGTGCGATGCAACAAAACAAAAACGGGTGCAACCTTGACGTCGGAACATAAAAAAAGCGGCCTTGCCGGCTTGACGCTGGCGGCTGTCGGCATCGTTTACGGCGATATCGGCACCAGTCCGCTGTACACCCTGAAGACCGTCTTCGACCCGGCCCACGGCCTGCTGCTCTCGCACGAGAACCTGCTGGGCATCGTCTCGCTGATTTTCTGGGGCCTGACCCTGATCGTTTCGCTCAAGTACGTGACCCTGGTGTTGCGCGCCGACAACCGCGGCGAGGGCGGCATCATGGCCCTGATGGCGCTGGTGCTGTCGTCCGTCAGCCGCCTGTCGCGCTGGCATTTCCCGCTGATGGTGATCGGCGTCTTCGGCGCCACCCTGTTCTATGGCGACAGCGTGATCACGCCGGCCATTTCCGTGCTGTCGGCGATCGAAGGCCTGGAAGTGGCCACGCCCGCCTTCAGTCCGTACGTGGTGCCGCTGACGATCGCCGTGCTGGTGGGCCTGTATTCGGTGCAGTCGCACGGCACGGCCGGTATCGGCCGCTATTTTGCTCCCGTCATGGTGCTGTGGTTTGCCGCGCTTGCCGGCATGGGTGTGGTCAACATCATCAAGTCGCCGGCCATCCTGGCCGCGCTCAATCCCCTGCACGCGGCCACTTTCCTGATGAATAACGGCTTCGTCGCCTTTGTTGCCCTGGGCGCCGTGGTGCTGGCGCTGACGGGCGCCGAGGCGCTGTACGCCGACATGGGCCACTTCGGCAAGAAGCCGATCCGCCTGGCCTGGTTCCTGATCGCCTTTCCCGCGCTGGCGCTGAACTACCTGGGCCAGGGCGGCTTGCTGCTGGCCCATCCGGAAGCCGTCTCGAATCCGTTTTACCAGCAACTGGGCGCGTGGAGCGTGTATCCGCTGGTGATCCTGTCGACCATGGCCACCGTGATCGCCTCGCAGGCGACCATTTCCGGCACCTTCTCGATGACCAAGCAAGCGATCGCGCTGGGCTTCCTGCCGCGCATGCGCGTGCGCCACACGTCGGAAAGCGAAATCGGGCAGATCTACATCCCCGCCGTGAACTGGCTGCAACTGGCCGTCGTGCTGCTGGCCGTCATCGGCTTCGGTTCCTCGGAAAACCTGGCTGCCGCCTACGGCATCGCCGTGACGGCCACCATGCTGTCGACGACGATCCTGACCTTCTTCGTTATCCGCTACCGCTGGAAGATGAACCTGGCCCTGTGCTGGGCCGCCACGGGCTTTTTCCTGATCATCGACGTCAACCTGGTGTCGGCCACGGCCCTGAAACTGTTCCACGGCGGCTGGTTCCCGCTGCTGCTGGGCTCGATTTTGTTCATCGTCATGCTGACCTGGAAGCGGGGCCGCCAGCTGGTGTTCCAGAACCTGGAAAAGCATGCGATTCCGCTCGACGATTTCCTCTCGTCGCTGTTCATCGCGCCGCCGCTGCGCGTGCCCGGCACGGCCATCTTCCTGCGCGGCGAAACGGATGGCGTGCCGCATGCGCTGCTGCATAACTTGCTGCACAACAAGGTGTTGCATGAACGGGTGATCTTCCTGACCGTCTTCATGCATGAAGAGCCGTGGGTGGCGCCATCGGAGCGCGTGCGCGTGGTGGACCTGGGCCACCAATGCTACCAGGTCAACGTGCATTACGGCTTCAAGGATGAACCGGACATTCCGGCCGCGCTGGCGCAGTGCGCCCAGCAGGGACTGGACTTCGAGATGATGGAAACGTCGTTCTTCATCGCGCGCCAGACCATCATCTCGACGCCGGGTGCCGGCATGATGCCGTGGCGCGAGCACCTGTTCGTCACCATGTCGCGTAATGCGCGCACGGCGGCCGACTACTATCAGATTCCGAGCAACCGGGTGATCGAACTGGGCACGCAGGTAGAAATATAGATATTGTGTCAACGTTGCATTTAGGCACATTTATTGCCTTGCTTACGTCTGCTTACAAATGGGCTACGCGAGTCCTGTTAAACTCCAGCCCGTACCGGTCCGCACCGTACGGGCTTAGCCACACACCAATATTTAAAGGGAAACCATGAAATCGGTATTTCAAATGATCGCCACCCTCGCTTGCGCCGTGGCCCTGACCGCTTGCGGCGCTGCTGCCAACACCCAGAAGCCGGTCGTGCTTGACCCGAATACGCAAGTGAAGGAACTCCTCTTTCCCGACCTGGTGAAAGGCACCGGCACGGCCGCTGCGGCGGGCGATACCTTGACGGTGGCCTATACGGGCTGGCTGTATGACGCGAGCAAGCCGGACGGCAAAGGCGTGCAATTCGAAACGTCGCTCCCTCTCCAGCCTTTTACGTTTATCCTCGGCATCGGCAGAGTGATTCTGGGCTGGGACCGCGGCCTGGTCGGCATGCAGGAAGGCGGCACGCGCCGCCTGGTCATTCCGTATGACCTGGGCTATGGCGTGAGCGGCACCCGCGACAAGTCGGGTGCGGTGGTGATCCCGCCTTACGCCGGCCTGGTGTTCGATATCACGCTGCAAAAAGTGGAAAAAAAGTAAGCACGCGCAAGGTGCACGGACAAAGGGCGACTCCATGGAGTCGCCCTTTTTGCTTTTGCGGCCAATTCAAACTGGCGCCAGTTCCTGGAAGTAATACGTGGCGCCGCCCAGATTGGCCGGCGCGTCATATTGCAGCACTTGCGTGCGGCGCAGCGCCACCGGCGTGCTGAAGGCGGGGCCGTCGTAGACGAAGGTGTGGAATTCGCCGTTTTCGCCGCAGGCGTCGACGCCGGGCGGCAGGTCGGCCAGGAAGGCGGCGTCGAACTCGCGTCCGCAAAATTCGCGCGGCAGGTGCTGGCCATTGATGCAGACGACGATGGCCTTGAAGCCGGCGGCGAGAAATTCATCGACCAGCGCGCGGCGATCCCCGCCCCACAGGGGTAAATGGGCCGTCAGGCCGGCCGCGGCGCAGACTTTTTCTTCCCAGTCGCGGTGCGGCTGCAAGTCGATGTCGCCGAAGATGGCGTGTTCTATGCCTGCGTCTTTCGCCGCGCGCAGCATGGCGATGAATTGCTCCTCGTAGCTGGCCCAGCTGGCGTGATAGCGCTGCAGGCGCGCGCCCAGGCTGGCTGCCTGCGCCTCGAGCAGCTCCGGCGGCACGCCGTGCGAGCGCGACTTGCGGCCGTCTTCATCCATGGCCGTGATCAGCAGCGGCACGCTCGTGCCGGCGTTGCGCGCGCGCCACAGGGCCAGGCAGGAATCCTTGCCGCCGCTCCAGGAAATCAGGGCCGTCGTCATGCCGCCGCGCCCGGCTGCACGGCGCGCAGCATGTCGACGTGCTGGATACCGTCTTCATCGTAGGGTGCGCTGACGGTGACAAAGCCGAAGGACTGGTAGAAGCGCTCCAGGTACTGCTGCGCGCCGATGCGGATGGCGTGGCCCGGGTGCTGGCGTTCGGCGCGCGCGATGCCCTCAAGCAATAGCTGCTTGCCCGCGCCCGTGCTGCGCGCCTCGGGCGCCGTCAACACGCGGCCCAGCGACATTTCCACATACTTGGCGCCCGGCGCCAGCACGCGCAGATAGGCGGCCAGCCGGCGCTGGCCGTCGACCGTTTGCCAGCCTAGCAAATGCATGGCTTGCTGGTCATGGCCATCGAGGTCCGGGTAAATGCACTGCTGTTCGATGACGAACACGCGCTGGCGCAAGGCCAGCACCTGGTACAAATCGTGGGGGCCGAGTTCGTCGAACATGTTCCATTGCCAGCTGATCATGGGTCATCCTTGATTGAGAGTGGCCATGATTTTACCGGCTTCACGCCGCCGGCGCGGGATAGCGCTGCGCATACCACTGCTTCAGGTGCTCGATGCAGCGCGTCACGCGGGGCGCCACCAGCTGGCGCGACGGGTAGATGGCAAACAGCGCCAGGCTGGGACGCTCCACGTCGGGAAACAGCTCGACCAGCGCGCCGCTGGCCAGTTCTTCGCGGCAGACAAAGGTGGGCAGGATGCCGATGCCCAGGCCCCGCAGGATCAGGCTGCGCATGAACAGGGTGTTATTCGTGCGCACCCAGTTCGGCACTTCGATGTCGCTGTGCGGCCCCGCATGGCGCAGCGGCCAGCGGCTGCCGAACAGGGCGTGGCTGTAGATGAAGCAGCGCTGGCGCGTCAGGTCCGTGGGGTCCAGCAGGGGACCGTGGCGTTCCAGGTAGGCGGGCGCGCAGCAGATGTGCAGGCGGTAGTCGTGGATGTGGCGCGCCACATAGCTCGAATCGGTGAGCGCCGTGGTGACGCGAAAGCCCAGGTCGTAGTTGGCGGCCGCCAGGTCCACGTATTCATCCTTCAGGTCGACGTCCAGGCGCAAGGCCGGCCACTCGGCCATGAAATCGGCCAGGCCCTCGGCCAGCTCGCCCACGCCCAGCGATAATGGCGCGTTGATGCGCAGGCGGCCCGTCACGTGGGCCGTCGAGTGGGCCACCATGTCCTCGGCCTGCGCCAGTTCGTCGAGCAGCTTGCGGCAGTGCTCGAGGTAGGCGGCGCCCGTTTCCGTCAGGGCCAGCTGGCGCGTGGTGCGCGTCATCAGGCGCCCGCCCAGTTCCTGCTCCAGCTGGCCGATGCGCCGGCTCACATACGAGGCCGACAGGTCCAGTTCATCGGCCGCGCGGCGAAAGCTGCCCAGCTCGGCCACGCGGCGGAACAGCTGCATCGCCTGCAATTTATCCATTGCGTTCCCATTCAGTCGTATTCAGCATTAGTCAGCTGCATTATTCATCATTTTTCTCCATTTTGATTCGGAATATGCTGGCGGCTTCTCTACTGGAATCCTCATGATGAAAAAATTACTCTTAAGCAGTGTGCTGTTCGCCGCCTTTTCCACCAGCCAGGCGGCCGACGTTCTCGTCGTGCTGTCCGACGCGAACCACCTCGAACTGCGCGATGGCAAGGTCTTCGCGACGGGCTTTTATCTGAATGAACTGATGCAGCCCGTCAAAAAGCTGCTCGACGCGGGCCACACGGTGACGTTTGCCACGCCGCAGGGCCAGGCGCCCACGCTGGACGCCAGCTCGGATACGGCCGCCTACTTTGGCGGCGACGCGGCCGCGCACGCGGCGCACAAGGCGCTGCTGGACCAGCTGGCGCTGACGGTGCCGGGCCGCTCGCCCGTGATCAGCCTGAAACGGGTGGCGCAGATCGGCTATGGCCACTATGCGGCCGTGCTGGTGCCGGGCGGCCACGCGCCCATGCAGGACTTGTTGAAGGATGCCAGCCTGGGCGCCTTGCTGCGCCAGTTCCACGCGGACGGCAAGCCGACGGCGCTGCTGTGCCACGGCCCCATCGCCCTGCTGTCGGCCCTGCCGCAGGCGGCCCAATTTACGGCCGCGCTGGAAGCGGGCCAGACGCCGCCCGCGCCGGCCGGCTGGATCTACGGCGGCTACCGCATGACGGTGATCAGCAACCAGGAAGAGGCGGCGGCGCAGGGCGCGCTCGGCGGCGGCACGATGAAGTTCTATCCGCAGTCGGGCTTGCAGGCGGCCGGCGCGCAGTATGTGCAGAACCAGGCGCCGTGGAGCAGCAACGTGGTGGTCGACCGCGAACTGATCACGGGGCAGAATCCCGCCTCGGCGCCGGCCCTGGCGGACCAGCTGCTGCAGGCGCTGCGCTGAAAAAAATCCCCGGCGGCGCCTGGGGGCGCGGCCGGGGATGCGCCCCAAGGCGGTGGGGATTACACGATCGTCAGGGTGACGTCGATGTTGCCGCGCGTGGCGTTCGAGTACGGGCACACGATGTGGGCGGCGGCGACCAGCGCTTCGGCGGCGGCGCGGTCCATGCCTGGCAGCGAGATCTTCAGTTCCACTTCGATGCCGAAGCCCGTCTCGATGGCGCCGATGCCGACGTTGCCTTCGATCGACAGGTCCGCCGGCAGGGCGATCTTGTCGCGGCCGCCGACGAATTTCATGGCGCCGATGAAGCAGGCCGAGTAGCCGGCGGCGAACAGTTGCTCCGGATTGGTGCCGACGGCGCCATTGCCGCCCAGTTCTTTTGGCGTGGTCAGCTTGACGTCCAGCACATTGTCGGACGACACGGCACGGCCTTCGCGGCCTCCGGTGGCGGTAGCTTGGGCGCGGTACAGGACTTGTTTGATCGACATGATGGTTTTCCTTGAGTTGATTAAATAGTTGACTACTAAATAGTGTGCTACTTGTTTCGTGGGCTGATGCCCCAGGATGCCCGTCTGAAGAAGCGGTGTGCGGCGTCCATGTACACAATATATATCGTGCGCTATTTAATTGCAAGCGATTTTATTTGCGCGTGGCGCGGATTGAAGCTTTATTTTCTTGCCTTTGTCGCCAGTATTGCCCTTCCATCGCATAATGGCCACCGCCGCTGGCGCCGATAGTTATGCTTGGCCCCACTTCACTCCCCAAGGAAAAATCATGACCAGCCTCTTCTTTATCCTGCGCATCACCGTGGCCACGATGGTCGCCTACATCATCGCCACGGCGATTCTGGTCGAGAATTTCCTGCGCCATGTCTTCGGGCAGACGGAAGGCTTTTTTGTCATCGTCGGCGCGCTGCTGGCCAGCGCCGTCGTCACGAATGCGTTTTCGCACGTGCGGCGCGTGCGCCTGATCGCCGGCGCCGTCAATGCCGGCACCCTGTCGAGCCGCCAGCGGCGCCAGATCGAGATTCCGTTCGAGGCGGGCGAGGCGTTCGACATGATCGACGCGGCCATCCGCGAACTGCCGGGCAGCGAAGTGGTCGAAAGCGCGCGCGACAGCCTGCAGGTGCAGGCCCGCGTGCGCCGCGCCGCGCCCTACACGCACACGGGCTTGCCCCGCATGCGCTTGCTGGGCTTCCTGGAGCCGCGGCCGAACCAGATTCTCGCCACCGTCACGCCGAATGGCGAAGCGGGCAGCGTCACCCTGATCTGCGAACCGGCGCGCAACGCCTGGACCGACTGGTTCCTCGTCGACCATGGCAGCAATCTGGAAAACGCGGAAGCGGTGACGCGGGCGATGACGCGCCGGGTGGCGCAGCGCCGCCGCGGCGAGCAGGCCGAGGCGCGCCAGACGGTGACGGAAAAGGAACTTACGGTGGCCAAGCTGAGCCTGCTGCATGCGCAGGTCGAGCCGCACTTCCTGTACAACACCCTGGCCAGCGCGCAGCTGCTCACGCGCAGCGACCCCGTGCGCGCCGACGAGATGCTCGGCAACCTGATCCTGTACCTGCGCCACTCGCTGCCGCGCACGGAGCAAGCCATGTCGACCCTGGGCACGGAGCTGGAACGGGCGCGCGCCTACCTCGATATCCTGAAAATCCGCATGGGCGCACGCCTGAACCTGCAGATCGAGGTGCCGCAATACCTGCGCCAGGCGGAACTGCCGCCGATGATGCTGCAAACCCTGGTGGAAAACGCCATCAAGCATGGCCTGGAGCCGAAAAGCGGCGGCGGCACCATCTGGATCATGGCGCGCAGCGGCAACGGCACGGTGATCGTCACGGTGGCCGACGATGGCAAGGGGCTCAGCGACGACGGCGCCGGCACGGGCATCGGTTTACGCAATGTGCGCGAGCGCCTGCGCCTGACCTACGGCAATGCCGCCGCGTTTGCCATTGTCGCCAATTTCCCCGATGGCGTGACGGCCACCATCACGGTGCCCGACAGCACGGCGCAAGGAGTTTCCTATGCATCAGCCTGAGATGACTTGCGTCATCGCCGAAGACGAAGCCCTGCTGCGCGACGCGCTGGTGGCCCTGCTGGCCGAAGAGTGGCCCAATTTGCGCATCGTCGCCGCCTGCGACGACGGCGGCGCGGCGCTCGAGGCCATCGCCACCCTGCGCCCGGACATCGCCTTCCTCGACATCCGCATGCCGGGCTTGACGGGGCTGGAAGTGGCGGCCGGCGCGCTGGAAGCGAGTCCCGCCACGCAGGTGGTGTTCGTCACCGCCTATGACCAGTACGCGATCGACGCCTTCGATAAGGGCGCCGTCGATTATTTATTGAAACCGATAGCCCGCGAGCGCCTGCAGGCGACCGTGCAGCGCCTGCAGGCACGGGCCGGCAAGAGCCTGGCGGGCGACGGCGCGCTGGCCGGCTTGCTGCAGCAATTGAGCAGCGCCTTGCCGGCGGCGGCCAAGTCGCCGCCGCTGGTGTGGCTGACGGCCAGCAGCGGCAAGGATACGCGGCTGATCATGGTGGAAGACATCGCCTATTTTCAGTCGGACACCAAGTACACGGCCGTCATGACGGCGGAAGGCGAGGCGCTGCTGCGCAAGCCGATCCGCGAATTGCTCGACGTGCTCGACCCGGCCATCTTCAAGCAGATCCACCGCTCCACCATCGTCAACATGAAGATGGTGGCCTCCGTCACGCGCGACGAGGTGGGGCGTGGCGCCTTGCGCCTGAAAACGCGGCCGGAAACCCTAGCCGTGAGCCAGCCGTTCATGGCGCTGTTCCGGAATATGTAGGCTGGCTTAATCGGCCGTTTCAAAGCCTTCGAGCACGTTGACGACATTGATGCCGATTTCCTTCACGGCATAGCCCCCTTCGAGGATGAAGGCGGTGGGCAGGTTCAGATGCGCGAGGCGCTCGCCCACGCGCAGGTAGTCGCCGCTTTGCAGGGCGAAGTGCGACAGCGGGTCGCCGGCAAAGGTGTCCACGCCGAGCGAGACCACCAGCGCGTCGGGCGCATACATATTGATGCGCAGGCAAGCCGTTTCCAGCGCGGCGAACCAGCTGGCCGTGGACGTGCCGGGGGGCAGCGGCAAGTTGACGTTGTAGCCGAGCCCCGCGCCGCTGCCCGTTTCATCGGCGTGGCCCAGATAAAACGGATATTCGCTGCGCGGGTCGGCGTGCAGGGAGGCGAACAGCACGTCGTCGCGCTGGTAAAAGATGCTTTGCGTGCCGTTGCCGTGGTGGTAATCGATATCGAGGATGGCGACCTTGCGGGCGCCGTCGTCGAGCAGATGCTGCGCGGCCAGCGCCGCGTTGTTCAGAAAACAGTAGCCGCCGAAGAAATCGCTGCCCGCATGGTGGCCCGGCGGGCGCGTCAGGGCGAACGTGGCCCGCTCGCCCAGGCGCAGCGCATGGGCCGCATTGACGGCGCAGTCGGCGCCCGTCTTGGCCGCCGTCCACGTGCCGGCCGTCAGCGGCGTGCCATTGTCCATCGAGTACAGTCCCAGCTTGGCCGTGAAGTCATCCGGTTCGATATCGCTGCGCAAGGTGCGCACGGGCCACACGGATGGCAAGGCGTCCTTGCCCGCGTTGTCGGGATCGAGCGCCAGCCAGTCGTGCCAGGCGTGGCGCAAAAAATGCAGGTAGCGGGGCGTGTGGATGCGCTCCAGCGACGTCAGCGGCACGCCGTGCGGCGTGACGATGCGGCCCAGGTTGCGCCTTCCCAGTTCGGCCACCACCATGTCGGCCCGCTCGGGCGTCTCGAAGCAGGGCACCAGGGTGCCGCGAAACATTTCGAAGCGGCCCCGGTGCTGGCTGTGCAATTCATTGTAGAAGGTCAGCATGGGGGCGCTTTGCGCAAGGTCAGACTCAGGTGTGCGAGCACAGGGTGCTGGCGCGGTAAGCGGCGACGAAATCGTCGAAGCTGCCGGCTGGCGCCGCTTCCATGGCGCGCTGCTCGGCCAGCGAGCTGGCGGCCATCTCGTCGAAATACGCGCTTTGTTCCTGCGTTGCCGGCTGCGCGCGGAAATAGGCGGCGTGGCGTTCGCTCTGGCGCAGGCCGAAGGCGGCAAACGAGCCGCCGTTGGCGCGCAGTTCGGCCAATACCTTCGCCGATGGCGTCGCATCCGGGTTCGCCAGTTTGCGGGCTTGCGCGGCCAGGCTGTCCGCGTGCTGCGTGCCGCCAAGGCGCGCGTCGAGCAAGGCCGCCACGGGCGCGATGCGCGCCAGCAACTCTTCGCCCCAGGCCTGCAGGGTGATCTCTTCGCCGTCGCGGCGCAGGGTCAATCCAGGCTTGCGGCCTTCCTTGACGGTGCGGGCGAAATTGTTCGTGTAGCACGCGCTTTGCTCGGCCGAGATGGGACCGCTGTCGTCGAGCGCGCAGAACAGCAGGAAGGCGTCCAGGAAGCGGCCCGTTTCCAGGCTGATGCCGACCGGTTCGAACGGGTCGACATCCATGCAGCGCACTTCGATGTATTGCACGCCGCGCAGGCACAGGGCCTGGATCGGGCGCTCGCCCGTGCGGATCACGCGTTTCGGACGGATGGTCGAATAGTATTCATTTTCGATCTGCAACACGTTGGTGGACAATTGAATCCACTCGCCATCCTTCTTTGTGCCCAGCGCCGCATACGGCGGATACGGGTCGTTGACGGCATGCGTGAGGGCGTTGACGTAGTCGTCCAGGCTGTTTTCGTGTGGGCGCAGGCCGGACTGGGCATCGTTCTGGTAGCCGAGGTCGCTCATGCGCAGGCTGGTGGCATACGGCAGGAACAGGGTGTCGTCGGACAGGGTGTCGAGCTTGTGCGCGCGGCCGCGCAGGAAACCGCTGGATAGGGCAGGCGAAGCGCCGAACAGGTACATCAGGAGCCAGCTGTAGCGGCGGAAATTGCGGATCGTCGCCAGGTAGCTTTCCGACTGCACGTCTTTTGGCGTGGCCGCCGCGTGGGTCGGGCTGGCGCTGGTGTCCGGATTGCCGGCCAGCGCTTGCCACAGCTGCTCGTCGAGCGAGTAGTTGTAGTGGATGCCGGCGATGCATTGCATGGCTTTGCCATAGCGCAAGGCCAGGCCGCGCCGGTAGACGTGCTTGAGCATGCCCATGTTCGAGCTGCCGTAGTTGGCGATTTCGATGTCCGCTTCGGGCGGCAGCTGGCATGGCATCGACTGGCTCCACAGCAACTCGTCGCCGAGGCGGCTGTAGGCGTGGCGGTGCACGGTGTCCAGTTTGCTTAATGTCGTGGCGATGTCCTGTTCCGCCGGCGTGATGAATTCGAGCAGCGCTTCGGCGTAATCGGTGGTGATTTCAGGGTGCGTCAGCGCCGAGCCCAGGGCGGCGGGGTGGGGCGTGGAAGCCAGATGGCCGGCATGGTCGACGCGCAGGGTTTCACGCTCGATGCCGCGCAAGCCGCCCAGCAGCGCGCGGTTGGCATCTTCGGTCAGCAATGCCAGGCGGCGAGTCAACAGGTTGGGCAATTTGAGCTTCCTTTCTTGTGCAGCATATAAATAATTTGTGCTGAGATTAACCGAATTTTGGCAAATGCGTCGGCGCCGGCCCAAAAAACGCCGCGTCGCCAGCGTCCGCCCCGGGGAACAGGGACGGCGCTTCGGTCAGGAATTCGCTTGATATTTTAACAAACTGCGGGGGATCTGGCGCGCTGCCGGATCAAGCTTTGTGCAGCGAATGGCGGTCAGCCGTGGCGGGCGCCGCTGACCCGTTCGATGCCGGCCAGGTCGCGCCAGCTTTGCACTTTGTTGTAGCTGGCGTCGGCCAGCAAGCCGCGCACGGATGCCGCCTGGTCGTAGCCGTGTTCCATCAGCAGCCAGGCGCCTGACGCCAGGTGGCGCGCGGCGCCGGAGACGATGGTGCGCAGGGCCGACAGGCCATCCGCGTGGTCGGTCAGCGCGCCGGCCGGCTCGAAGCGCAGATCGCCTTCGGCCAGGTGGCGGTCGCCGCTGGCGATGTAGGGGGGATTCGAGACGATCAGGTCGAACTTTTCCGTGCCCAGCGCTTCGAACCAGTCGCTGGCCATGAAGGTGATGTTGACGCCGTTGGCGCTGGCGTTGCGGCGCGCCACGGCCAGCGCCGTGCTGCTCACGTCCAGGGCCGTGACGACGGCGTCGGGCCGCGTATGCGCGAGCGCGACGGCGATGGCGCCGCTGCCCGTGCCCATGTCGAGCACCCGTCCGCCGGGCGGCAGGCGTTCGAGCGCCAGTTCCACCAGCACTTCCGTGTCGGGGCGGGGGATCAGCACGGCGTCGTTCACTTCGAACGGCAGGCCGAAAAACTCGCGCTGGCCGACGATGTAGGCGATCGGCTCGCCCTGCAGGCGGCGCGCCAGCAAGGCTGACAAACGGGCCGCCTCGTCGGAAGTGAGGACTCGCTCCGATTGCGTGATCAGGCTCACGCGCGACAGGCCCAGCGCGTGGCCCAGCAGGATGCGGTTGTCGAGCGGATCGAGCAGGGGACGGATTTGCAGGGCGCCGACAGTGCTGCCGGCGGGGATCAGTGTTTCTGGCATAGTGCTTTCAATTATTTCTGACGGCGCAGCAAGGTCCACAGCAAGGTGAGGGCGAAGATGGCGAACCAGATGAACGCCCATTGCGGGATCGACAGGCCGAAGAATGGCTCGCCCGCGTTTTCGCAGGCGCCATACGATTCAAACATGAAGGGCATGAGTTCGGCCGTGAAGACCTTGTTCAGCGCCGTTTCCACCGGGTCGATGCCGCACGAAAAGCCGGGGTTGGCCAGCACGTACAGATGCTTGGCGCCCACGCCCAGGCCGCCCAAGGCCGCCAGCACGCCGACGCCCGCGCCGATCTTCGGCCGGTTGGCCGCCGCGCCGGCCAGGCAGGCGATGCCGATGGCGAGGAACAGGTAGCGCTGGATCACGCACAGCGGGCACGGCGCCATGTTCATGGCATGCTGCAAATACATGGCCACGCCCAGCATCAGGAAACACAGGGCGGCGGTCAACAGGAGGACGGTGCGTGAATTTTTCATGGGCGACACGGTGAGGTGGATGGAATCGAGCTGGTCATTTTCGCACAAGGCCGGATTTTTATTGCTTAGCCGCTACTTAAACCCTTGATTTGGCTGGGCGCGTTAAAAAGTGTTCAGGGCAAGGCGCAGCGCCGCAGGCAGTACGAATGTACGGCCAGGCGATGCAACGCCGCCATGGACGCTTTTTAATCGCCCAGCGCCGCCAGCAGCTCCGCCTGGTGCTCTGCCGCCAAGGCATTCGTCAAGTCCGTCAAATCCCCATCCATGATGAAGTCCAGCTTGTACAAGGTCAAATTGATGCGGTGGTCCGTCAGGCGGCCTTGCGGGAAATTATACGTGCGGATGCGCTCGCTGCGGTCGCCCGAGCCGATCAGGCTCTTGCGGGTGGCCGCTTCCTTCGACTGCTGTTCGCGCAGCTGCACGTCCTTGATGCGCGCGGCCAGCACTTTCATGGCCTGCGCCTTGTTCTTGTGCTGGCTGCGGTCATCCTGGCATTCCACCACGATGCCGGTCGGCAAGTGGGTGATGCGCACGGCGGAATCCGTTTTATTGATGTGCTGTCCGCCCGCGCCCGAGGCGCGGTAGGTGTCGATGCGCAGGTCGGCCGGGTTGATGTTGACGTCTTCCACTTCGTCCGCTTCCGGCATCACGGCCACCGTGCAGGCCGACGTGTGGATGCGGCCCTGCGTTTCCGTGGCCGGCACGCGCTGCACGCGGTGGCCGCCCGACTCGAATTTCAGTTTCGAATACGCGCCATTGCCGACGATACGCACGATCACTTCGCGGTAGCCGCCCAGGTCGGAGTCGGAGGAGGATACGAGTTCCACCTGCCATCGGTTGCGCTCGGCAAAGCGCGTGTACATGCGCAATAAATCGCCGGCGAACAGGGCCGATTCATCGCCGCCCGTGCCGGCGCGAATTTCCAGGAAGATATTGCGCTCGTCGTTGACATCCTTCGGCAGCAGCATGGTTTGCAATTCGCGCTCCAGCCGCGCCATGGTGGTCTTGGCCGCCTCGATTTCTTCCTGGGCGAATTCCTTCATGTCGGGATCGCCCAGCATCTCTTGCGCTGTCGCAATATCGTTGCCCGCTTCCTGGTAGGAATGGTACAGGGCCACCAGCGGGCCCAGTTCGGCGTGCTCGCGCGTCATCTTGCGGTAGCTGTCCATGTTCGACGTGGCGTCCGGATGCATCAGCAGTTCGTCGAGTTCGACCAGGCGGTTCGCCAGTTGATCGAGTTTGGCCAGCATGGATGGTTTCATAGCGATTCGCGGTAAAAGGTGTAGGGATGATACGGGCCCGGCAGGCGGGCAGGGGCGGCCGCGCGGGCGGCCAGCGGGGCTGCGCTAACGGCGGGGGCGGAACAGTTTCGGCAGCAGGGTGACCAGCTGCTTGCGCTCGTCGCCTTGCGCGTGGTGCAGCGCTTGCTGCGGGCCGTGCAGGAACTTGGCCGTCAAGCCTTTCGACAGCGCTTCCAGGACGGCGTCGATGTCGGCGCCCTTGGCCAGCATCTTGCGCGCCCGTTCCACTTCCATCAGGCGCAAGGATTCGCTGTTTTCATGCAAATGCTGGATGACGGGCACCATGGCGCGGTCGTCGACCCAGCTCATGAACGATTGCACGCGCGTCTCGATGATGGCTTCGGCTTGCGCCACGGCCGCCTGCCGGCTTTCCAGGCCCGTCTGCACGACCTTGCCCAGGTCGTCGACCGTGTACAGGAAGACGTCGTTCAAACGGCCCACTTCCGCTTCGATGTCGCGCGGCACGGCCAGGTCGACCATGAACATGGGTTTGTGGCGGCGCGCCTTGATGGCGCGCTCGACGAGGCCCAGGCCCAGCAGCGGCAACGATGACGCTGTGCACGAGATGACGATGTCGAACTGGTGCAACTGTTCCGGCAAGTCGGCCAGGCGGATGGCCTTGCCGTTGAAGCGGTGCGCCAGTTCCTCGCCCCGCTCCATGGTGCGGTTGGCAATGGTGATGCTTTTCGGGTTTTGCGCCGCGAAGTGCGTGGCGCACAATTCGATCATTTCGCCGGCGCCGATGAACAGCACGTTCTGCTCGGCAATCTTGTCGAAGATGCGCTGCGACAGGCGCACGGCGGCGGCCGCCATCGACACGCTGTGGGCGCCGATTTCCGTGCTGCTGCGCACTTCCTTGGCGACGGAAAAGCTGCGCTGGAACAACTGGTGCAGATACGTGCCCAGGCCGCCCGCCTCGTCGGCCGTGCGGATGGCGTCCTTGATCTGCCCCAGGATCTGCGTTTCGCCCAGCACCATCGAATCGAGCCCGGAGGCGACGCGGAAGGTGTGGCGCACGGCATCGTGCTGCGGCAACATATATAAGTGGGGGCGCAGCTCGCTGTAGTTGAGCTTGTGATAATCGGCCAGGAAATGCGCGCCCGCGTCGAGCGGATTGGGCACGTGGCTGGCCGCATACAGCTCGGTGCGGTTGCAGGTCGACAGGATGGCCGCTTCGTCGTTGTCGCGCAAGTCGATGCGCTGGAACCAGGTGCGCGCCGCCATCACCGCCTGGCCCAGGTGCTCAGGCGCAAACGCCAGCTGTTCGCGGAGCGACACTGGGGCGGTGGTATGGTTGAGGCCTACGGCGAGCAGTTGCATTTCAGGGCTGTTGGGATGGCTTATGCCGACATTATAACGCTTTGTGCCCGTGCTTTGAGCAGGTCAGCCGTTTGCCGCCGTTCAGCCGCCCAGTTTTTCCAGGCGATAACCGTAACTGTAGACGGGCACCAGCCTGTAGCCGTGTTCCGGTTTCAGCTGCAGCTTGTTGCGCACGCGCGAGACGTGGGTATCCATGGTGCGCGAGGGCAGGGCCGTGTCGCGCTGCCACACGGCTTCGTGGATGTAGGCGCGCGACAATGGACGGCCCAGGTTGCGGAAAAACAGCAGCGCCAGGGCGAATTCCTTGTGCGTCACGTCGAGCACTTCGCCATCGCGCAGCAGGCGGCCGGGGCGGGTTTCAAACGTGTAATGACCGAATTGCAAGGTTTCGGCGCCATTCTGGGCCGGGTACGCCACGCGCAGCAGGGCCTGGGTGCGCAAGGTCAGTTCGCTGCGCCGCAAGGGCTTGATCATGTAGTCGTCGGCGCCGGCCGTCATGCCCGCTACAACGTCGTCTTCGCCGGAACTGTTGGTCATAAACAACACGGGCGCCTTGGGCGCCAGTTTTTCCCGGGCACGGCGCAATACTTCCGCGCCGTCCAGATCGCTCACATGCCAGTCGAGGATGAGCATGTCGCAACTGTCCTTGCGCAGTTGCCCCAGCATGTCCTTGGCACTCTGAAACTCGTGGCAAGCGTGGCCGGCGGCGGTGAGCACCTGGCAGATCAGTTCTGCCTGGCTATGGTCGCTATCGAGTACGGCAATTCGCATAATTGGCTGGAGTGTGTAGCAACAAACAGACGGTCCGCTCTGCTTATCGTAATGTTAAGGAATGCTCAAGTGAAATATAACAGAGATTGCAACTGTGTCCAGTGAAATCGGCAGCTGAGGCCTTTACGTTACACTTGTTCATCTACCCATCACTCGCGGAGAAACGGCCATGGCAGACAAGAGCACCACCGATTGGACCCTGATACCGGCCAGCCGTGCCGACATCGAGCAAGTGCGCGAGCGTTGCCGGCGCCTGGTGCAGCGGCGTGCCATGATGTCGGCGGGCGCTTCGGCCATCCCCATTCCCGGCATCGACCTGATGTCCGACGTGGGTCTGTTTTCCATGCTGATCAACGATATCAACCACGAATTCGGCCTCACGCCCGAGCAGATCGAGCGCCTGAACCCGCAGTTCAAGATGATGGCCTACCGCGCGGCGGTGGGCATGGGCGGCATGCTGGTGGGAAAGTTGGTGTCGCGCGAACTGATCCTCCAGCTGCTCAAGCGCAGTGGCGTCAAGATTGCCACCAAGCAGGTGGCGCGCTTCGTGCCGTTTGCCGGCCAGGCGGTGGCGGCAGCCATCGGCTACGCCGTATTCCGCCAGATCGGCAACCAGCACGTGAACGCCTGCGCCGCGGTGGCGCAGGAATTGCTTACGGTCAGGCCGGATTAGGCCTTACGCGTCTGGCAGCACCACGTTGACGTCGAGTACTTCCAGGTTGCCCTGGCGGTCCAGCGAAATCTTGATGTCGTCGGCATTGACCTTGGTGTACTTGGAAATGACGGCGATCAATTCCTTGTGCAGGGCGGGCAGGAAGTCCGGACCATCGCGTCCGCTGCGTTCGCGGGCGATGATGATCTGCAGGCGTTCCTTGGCCGCGGTGGCCGTCTTCGGCTTGGGGGGGAACAGGAAAGAAAGCAAGGCCATATCACTTCGCCCCAAAAATGCGCTGGAGTAATCCAGGCTTTTCATAGTTGGTAAAGCGCAACTCGACATCTTCGCCGAGGAAACGCGACACCACGTCTTCATAGGCTTGCGCCACGTCCGTACCCGTGAAATGGATGGCCGGGTTGCCCTGGTTCGAGGCGGCCAGCACTTGCTCCGATTCCGGAATGATGCCCACCAGCGGGATGCGCAGGATTTCCTGCACGTCCTGGTAGGACAGCATTTCATCCGATTCCACGCGTTTCGGCGAGTAACGGGTAATCAGCAAGTGTTCCTTGACGGGCTCGCCGCCCGTCTGCGCGCGGCGCGACTTGGCTTGCAGGATGCCCAGGATGCGGTCCGAATCGCGCACCGACGACACTTCCGGGTTGGTGACGATGATGGCTTCATCGGCAAACGTCAGCGCCATCAGCGCGCCATGCTCGATGCCGGCCGGCGAATCGCAGATGATGAATTCGAAGCCCATGTTGATCAGGTCGTTCAACACGCGTTCCACGCCTTCTTCCGACAAGGCATCCTTGTCGCGCGTTTGCGAGGCTGGCAGGATGAACAGGTTGTCGCAGTGCTTGTCCTTGATCAAGGCCTGGTTCAGGGTTGCTTCCTTGTTGATCACATTGATCAGGTCGTAGACGACGCGGCGCTCGCAACCCATGATCAGGTCGAGGTTACGCAGGCCCACGTCGAAGTCGAGCACGGCTGTCTTGTGGCCGCGCATGGCCAGGCCAGTGGAAAAACTGGCGCTAGAGGTCGTCTTGCCGACACCGCCCTTGCCGGACGTCACAACAATAATTCTTGCCACAAATAATCCTTTTCAGATATCTCTTGAATTGTGCAGCTTAAGAGCGGTTCACGGGAGTGACCGGATTGACAGAGTGTATATCGATTCTGTCTCCAGCCAAACGAATTTGCGCGGGTCCGCGCGCCATTTCTGCGGGGAAACCATCCTCGAACGTGCGGTACACGCCGGCGATCGAGACCAGTTCCGGTTCCATTGCCAGCGCGAAGATGCGCGCCTGGGCATTGCCCGAGGCGCCAGCCAGCGCGCGGCCGTACAGCGAGGAATACACGTGGATGCTGCCGTCGGCGATGATTTCGGCGCCATTGTTGACGACGGCGGTGATGATCAGGTCGCAGCCGCGCGCATAGATGCGCTGGCCGGCGCGCACGGGCGTGTCGATCACCATCACCTGTGCGTCGGCGCCCGACTGGGCGGCGGCAGTGGGGGTATCCTTGGGACCATCCTTGGGCGGCGCATCGTCGCGCGTCTTGCCGCTGTCGAGGCTCAAGCCTTGCGCCAGGATGGCGTCATGCATGTCGGCCGGCGCATTGCGCACGGCCACGGCATTCAAACGGTATTTTTTCAGCAGGGCCACGAGGGCGGCCCAGTCGATGGGCACGCTGCCGGGCGGCAAGGCTGCCACGTCCAGCACGGCCAGGTCGTCCTCGAAAAAGTCCGCCACGCCTCCCGTCATGTCGCGCAAGGCGGCATCGAGTGCCTGCGTATCGGCGCTATGCAGAATGGCGGAGACGGCAACGACGGTGGAAATCTTGATTTCGATAGGCTTCTGCGACGGGCTTTTGGACATAAACATTTATCAAAGTGAAACTGCGGCAGGCCAGATGTTCCGTACGGCAACAATGGGAGCAGTAAATTTCTTGCATTCTACTGCAAAAAAATCAGCATCAGGGGCCTGGCGCGTGCTATTCCGCAGGGCAACACCTACTTCATGTCAAAAAAACCGGGCGGCGCCCCGGAAAACCGGTGCGCCGCCCCGAAAGCAGCCGAGAATGCGGCTTGAGTCCGCCTATCAAAACCTGCTGCGCGTCGTAATTTGCGGTCTGCGATGCTCACTGTACCTTCGTACAGTTGCGCTTCTCAACCACAACTGTCTTCCGCTCGCTACGGTTTTGTCAGGCCTTGCATGGCCTTGTCATATTTTCATCACGCCGCGCGCATCTGCCGTGCCGCCGCCACCATATTGCGCAAGGCCGCTTCCGTTTCTGCCCAGCCCCGCGTCTTCAGGCCGCAGTCCGGGTTGACCCATAAATGGGCGGGCGGGATGACGGCGCTGGCCTTTTGCAGCAGGCGCACCATGTCGACGGTCGTGGGAATGCGCGGCGAGTGGATGTCGTATACGCCGGGGCCGATTTCGTTCGGATACTGGAACTGGCCAAAGCCCGCCAGCAGCGCCATGTCCGAGCGGCTCGTCTCTATCGTGATGACGTCGGCATCCATGGCGGCGATCTGCGGCAGGATGTCGTTGAACTGCGCATAGCACATGTGGGTGTGGATCTGTGTCGTGTCGCCAACGACGCAGGCGGCGATGCGGAAGGCGCGAGTGGCCCAGTCCAGGTAGGCGTCCCACTGGCCGCGGCGCAGCGGCAAGCCTTCGCGCAGGGCCGGCTCGTCGATCTGGATGATGCCGATGCCGGCAGTTTCCAGGTCGGCTACCTCGTCGCGGATGGCTAGGGCGATCTGCAGCGCCGTGGCGGCGCGCGGCTGGTCGTCGCGCACGAACGACCATTGCAGGATCGTCACGGGACCCGTCAGCATGCCCTTCATCGGTTTATTGGTCAGGCTTTGCGCGTGCACCGTCCAGGCCACCGTCATGGCGGCCGGGCGCTGCACGTCGCCGTAGATGACGGGCGGCTTGACGCAGCGCGAGCCGTACGATTGCACCCAGCCGTGGCGCGTGAAGACAAAACCGTCCAATTGTTCGCCGAAGTATTCGACCATGTCGTTGCGTTCCGCTTCGCCATGCACGAGCACGTCCAGGCCCAGCGCTTCCTGGCGCCCCACGGCGCGGGCGATTTCGGCGCGCATCTGCCGTTCATACTCGGCGCTCGCCAGTTCGCCCCGCTTGTGGCTGGCGCGGGCGGCGCGGATGGCCGGCGTCTGCGGGAAGGAGCCGATGGTCGTCGTGGGGAAATCGGGCAGTTGCAGGCGCGCGCGCTGCATGGCCTGGCGCTGCGGGAAGCTGGAATCGCGGCGGTCGACGGTGGGAGACAGCGCTTGCAGGCGCTGCACCACTTGCGGGCGGTGCACGCGGGGACTGGCGCGCCGCCCGGCGACAGCCAGACGGGACTGTGCCAGTGCGGCGTCATCGGGGTGGCCGGCGAGCGCGCCCTTGAGGATGGCGATCTCCGCCAGTTTTTCCGTGGCGAACGCCAGCCAGTTGCGGATGTCGGTGTCGAGCTCCGTTTCCGCTTCCAGGCTGAACGGCACGTGCAGCAGCGAGCACGACGGCGCCAGCCACAGGTGGCCGTCGCGCCTGGCTGCCAGCGGCCGCAGCACGGCCAGGGCCGCGTCGAGGTCGGTACGCCAGATATTGCGCCCGTCGACGATGCCAATCGACAAGACTTTATGCGCGGGCAGCCAGTCCGTCACGCTGATCAATTCATGCGGCGCGCGGATGCCGTCCACGTGCAGGCCGGCGACAGGCAGGCGGCACGTCAGGCTGAGGTTTTCTTCCAGCGGCGAGAAGTACGTGGCCAGCAGGATATTCACGCCCACCTGGTTCAGCTGCCAGTAGGTGCTTTCAAAAGCGCTGCGCCACGCATGGGGCAAGTCCAGGCCCAGGATCGGCTCGTCGAGCTGCACCCACGTCACGCCTTGCCGCTTCAGGCGGTCGAGCAGGGCGCCGTAGACGGGCAGCAATTGTTCCAGCAGGGCCAGGCGATCGAAGCCTGGCGTCTTTTCCTTGCCCAGCCACAGGAAGGTGAGGGGGCCGATCAGGGCCGCCTTGACCGGGTGGCCCAGGGCCTGCGCCTCGGCCACTTCCGCCAGCAGGCGCTCGCAAGCGAGCGAAAAGCGGGTCTGCGGCGACAGTTCGGGCACCAGGTAATGGTAATTGGTGTCGAACCACTTGGTCATTTCCAGCGCGGCAGTGCCTGCGGCGTGTGCATGGTGCGCGTGGCCGCAGCCGGCATGGGCGGCGTGGGTGTCTGCGCCGCGCGCCATGGTGAAATAGCGCGCCAGCGGCGATTGCTCTGGCGCAAAGTGGAAGCGGGCCGGTTCGCAGCCCAATAGCTGGATATGGCTGGCCACCTGATCGTAAAAGGCGAAGTCGCCCACGGTGACGTAATCGAGGCCGGCGTCGCGCTGCTGGGCCCAGTGGCGCGCGCGCAGTTGCCGGCCCGTCGCTTCCAGGTCCGCCTCGGACAGCTCGCCACGCCAGTGGCTTTCCAGCGCCAGTTTCAGTTCGCGCGCGGCGCCGATACGGGGAAAGCCAAGGACGTGGGTACGAATGGTCATGATGTCATCGAGATTTAATGTGAATGCGCTAGAGTGTGCGGCAACTTGGTCTATAATCAAAACGAAACATTTTACCGAATAACATGAAAATAATTCACGCACAGAATCCATTTCTCCGATGCTAGAAATCCGTCACCTGCGCACCTTGAGTGCCCTGCGTTCGTCCGGCAGCCTGGTGCGTGCCGCGCAGCTGCTCAACCTGACCCAGTCGGCCCTGTCGCACCAGATCCGTTTGCTGGAAGAGCGCTACAAGGCGCCCCTGTTCGAGCGCAAGTCGATGCCAATCGCGTTTACGGCCACGGGCAGCCGGCTCTTGGCCCTGGCCGACAAGCTGTTGCCTGAGATCGAGCTGGCCGAGCGCGACGTGGCGCGCCTGTCGCAGGGCGACAAGGGACAGCTGCGCGTGGCGCTCGAATGCCATACCTGTTTCGACTGGCTCATGCCGGTGATGGATGCCTTCCGCCAGCGCTGGCCGGAAGTGGAGATCGACCTGGTTTCCGGCTTTCACAGCGAACCGGCGGACTTGCTGCGTTCGGGCGAGGCGGACCTTGTGATCGGCTCGCCGTACGGCCCCGATTTCACCGTGTTTCCCCTGTTCCGCTTTGAAATGCTGGTGGTGATGGCGCAAAAGCACCGGTTGCAGGCGCAGCGCCGGCTGGCGGCGGCCGACTTTACGGGCGAAACATTAATTACCTATCCCGTGCCGGAAGAGCGCATCGACCTGATCCGCGAAGTGCTGCGGCCGGCCGGCATCGCGTTTGAACGCCGCACGGCCGAATTGACGGTAGCCGTGCTGCAACTGGTGGCGAGCCGGCGGGGCATTGCCGCCTTGCCGAACTGGGCCATCAAGAATTACGTCGATTACGATTACGTCGTGGCGCGCCCGGTGGGCGAACACGGCTTGTGGAGCGATTTGTACGTGTCCGTGCCCGAGCATCTGCAGGACAAGGCGTACGTGCGCGATTTCGTCAGCGTGATACGCGAGCAGTGCGCGGCCTCGCTGGACGGTATCAAGTTGTTGTCCTGACCAGCGTTGGGTTGGAAACAAACCAACAGCAAAGTTTGATAAATATCAAGGTTCAGCAATGAACCACCGCTTACAGTTGAGCACTGTGCGGCGCAACATGCGCTGCCTACTCTTTGGGGAGGAACACGATGTTTTCATTTTCCGAACAATGGGCACGGGCCGGCAAGGCCGTGGTGGAAGCACAATTGATCAGCGCACAAGCGTATGCGCAGGCCGCTGTCGACAGCGGCGCCAGCGTGCTGGAATTGCAGCTCGATGCGGCCCGCACGGCGCTGGCGGCCGCTACTGTGGCGGGCAATCAGCTGCTGTCCGCGAAGGACCCGCAAGCGCTGCTGGAACTGTCGCGCGCGCAGTCGCAACTGGCCATCGAACGCATCGGTGCATATAGCCGCCAGGCAAAGGATGTTGCTCAAGAAACCCAGGAGAAATTCGACACTGTGACAAAGGGTGAGTTTGCTGCATCGCGTCAAAAATTTGGCGAGCTGTTGCAGGTGGTAAAGCAAACGCCCGTACCCCTGATTATTCCCTTCAATAATTTTCTAAAAACCACTTTCGGCGGCGCCGATGAAGGGTATGATAAAAATAAAAACACGCGTCCTGCTCGCCAGGCGTAAGCGCGTTGCGGCCCGGCAGCGGCTATCCGCCGCGCCAGGCCGCCCGCCGCCACCGCAGGCAGGCTGTCATCGCCGCCGCCTGCGGTGCGGCGCTGGAACTGCGGCGCATGCCGCGCTAGAATGAAACACAGCTTGCTGTGTCTTCCCGGATTCACAGGATTCCAATGGGATTCTATTAGCACCTTGACCTTGGCCCTCGTGGCCAGCATATCGGAGAAATAAATGGATGATGTCGTAATCGTGGCCGCCGGCCGTACCGCAGTCGGCAAATTCGGTGGCAGTCTGGCCAAGATTCCTGCGTCCGAACTGGGCGCGCATGTAATCAAGGGCTTGCTGGCACAAACCGGCATCGACCCGAACCTGATCGGCGAAGCGATCCTGGGCCAGGTGCTGACGGCTGCCGTCGGCCAGAACGCCGCGCGCCAGGCCGTCATCAAGGCTGGCCTGCCGAGCAGCATCCCGGCATTCACCATCAACAAGGTATGCGGCAGCGGCCTGAAGGCCACGCACCTGGCGGCGCAAGCGATCAAGTGCGGCGACGCCAACATCATCATCGCCGGCGGCCAGGAAAACATGAGCGCTTCGCCGCACGCGATGAACGGCTCGCGCGACGGTTTCCGCATGGGCGACTTCAAGATGATCGACACCATGATCGTCGACGGCCTGTGGGACGTGTACAACCAGTACCACATGGGCATCACGGCGGAAAACGTCGCCAAGAAATACGAAGTGACGCGCGCCGAGCAGGATGAATTCGCGCTGCAGTCGCAACTGAAGGCGGAAGCGGCGCAAAAGGCGGGCAAGTTCAAGGATGAAATCCTGCCGCTGGAAATCGCCAACAAAAAAGGTACCGTTGTCTTCGACAGCGACGAATACATCAAGCCCGGCTCGACCCTGGAATCGCTGGCCGGCCTGCGCCCCGCGTTCGCCAAGGACGGCACCGTCACGGCCGGCAACGCTTCCGGCCTGAACGATGGCGCCGCCGCCGTCATCATGATGTCCGCCTCGCAAGCGAAGGAACTGGGCTTGAAGCCGCTGGCACGCATCAAGGCCTACGCCTCGTCGGGCCTGGACCCGGCCGTCATGGGCATGGGCCCCGTCTCCGCATCGCGCCTGTGCCTGAAAAAAGCCGGTTGGACGCATGAAGAGCTGGACTTGATGGAAATCAACGAAGCGTTTGCCGCGCAAGCGATTGCCGTCAACAAGGAAATGGGCTGGGATACCAGCAAGATCAACGTGAACGGCGGCGCGATTGCCATCGGCCACCCGATCGGCGCCTCGGGCGCGCGCATCCTGGTCACCCTGATCCACGAAATGATCCGCCGCGACGCCAAGAAAGGCCTGGCCGCATTGTGCATCGGCGGCGGCATGGGTGTAGCTTTAGCCATCGAGCGCGACTAAGTAGCTGGCACCGCACCCAGGCCGTCGCGCGCTGTGCGTGACGACTGGGTGCGGTACGCCGCCGTCACGCGGCGGAGCTGGATTGCTTTCATTAAATTATTAATTTTTTAGCAACAGAACGACACTGAGGGGATGAAAATGGCAAGAGTTGCATTGGTAACTGGTGGCATGGGTGGTCTGGGCGAAGCGGTGTGTTTCAAGCTGGCGGCGCTCGGCTATCGCGTGGTGACCACATATTCCCCAGGCAATCCGAAGGTCGCGGAATGGCTGGCGACGACCAAGGACATGGGCTACGACTTCAAGGCGTATCCGTGCGACGTGGCCGACTACGATTCGGCAGCGGCTTGCGTGGCGGCCGTGGAAGCGGAAATCGGTCCTGTCGACGTGCTGGTGAATAACGCCGGCATCACGCGCGACATGACGTTCAAGAAGATGGACAAGCCGAACTGGGACGCCGTGATGGGCACCAACCTCGATTCCGTCTTCAACATGACCAAGCCCGTCTGCGACGGCATGGTGGAACGCGGCTGGGGCCGCATCATCAATATCTCGTCCGTGAATGGCCAGAAGGGCGCCTTCGGCCAGACCAACTATTCGGCCGCGAAAGCCGGCATGCATGGTTTCACCAAGTCGCTGGCGCTGGAAGTGGCGCGCAAGAACGTCACCGTCAACACCATCTCGCCAGGCTACATCGGCACCAAGATGGTTATGGCGATTCCGCAGGAAGTGCTCGACAGCAAAATCATCCCGCAAATTCCGATGGCGCGCCTGGGCAAGCCGGAAGAAGTGGCCGGCCTGGTGGCTTACCTGGCTTCCGATGAAGCAGCCTTCGTCACGGGCGCCAACATCTCGATCAACGGCGGCCAGCACATGTCGTAATCGTTGTTGAGGTAAAACAAAAAGACAGCTGCGGCTGTCTTTTTTTATGCTTGCAAGCAAAACAAGGGAATCGCCGGATTTGCCTTAAAATCAGTATTTCTCCACTGCATCATCTCCATGACCCTAGTTCCCGCCTTGCGCCGCGCCAGCGTGGCCGCCATCCTTTTCCTGGGCGCCAGTGCGGCCCAGGCTGCTGTCTCGTTTCACGTGAGCGTCACCACCGAGCGAGAGAAATTCCCCGGCGTGAAAAGCCGCTTGCCTGCGCAAGAAGTGGAGGAAAACGATGTGGTGCTGGGCCAGCAGTACATCAGCGTCAGCGATGGCAAGACGCTGTCCGTGCTCGATTTTTCCACGCGCCGGCGCTATGTTATCGACAAGGCGGCTGGCACTTACGAGCAATATTCGCTGTTCGATGTTGTCGGGCAGCGCCAGAGCGAGATGCGCCACCGGCTGGGCATTGCCGACGTGCTGACGCTTGCCAAGCGGGCCGATCATGTCACGCCCCAGGCTTACGAGGAGCAGGCGCTGTCGGTCCGGGCCGGCAAGGTGCGAGGCAGGCTGGTCCCCAACATTCTCGATGGCGAGGTCCTGTGGTCGCTCGATGAACACCCCTTGCTGCGCCTGGGGCCGGCCCACATCGCAGGCGATGGGCAGGATAGCAAGGCATTTGCCCAGTTTCTGCGTTATACCTGGGGCGGCCACCCGCTGGTGCTGAAAATGTTTGCAGACAGCAGGCAGATCCCCATGCAATTCCTGCTGTACTACCGGGAGGTGGGAGGCAAGCTCACACGCCGCTTTCGTGTCAGCGGCGTGCAGGCGGATGCGCCCGCGACCTTTACGCTGCAAGGCTACCGGCCGGGCAGGGCCGGCGCCGGGGCCCCCTTGCTGGAGCGCGTGCTGGACCAGGCAACACGGCTGCAGCCATTGGCCGCCGAGGCGCATCCGGCAATGCGCGCGCAGGCGGAGCAGGCGTTTGCCGGGCAACGGCCTTTTGCTGCCTTGCTGATCATGATGGAAGACAATTACTCCACAGGCGCGCCGGTGGGGAAATTATCGCCGCAGCAAAGGCTGGCCCTGGAAACCAATGAACAGGCACAGCAATTGATACGCGCGCTGTCGGCCAGGGACGAGGATGCCATCAAGGCCGGCCTCGCCGCAATACAGGCATTGCGCGCGCAGGTCGGCAAGGATCAGCCCATGCTGACCTTGTTCGAGGCCAGCATGCGGGGCAAGGCAGGGCAATGGCCGGAGGCGATCGCGCTGCATCTGGAAGCGCTGCAAGCGCGGCCGCAGCTGGCCGGCGGCTACAAGGAGCTGGGCGATGCGCTGTATGCGCAGTTCGATACTGCCAATGCCTGGCGCAGCTGGGAGGCGGGCCGGACGCTGGTACCCACGCATCGCCTGTTTGCCAGCGTGAACCGCCGGGAACAGGAGTTACTGACGGGCTATCCCGTCTTTTTCGAGAGCGGAGCGCCGGTTCAGCCCAGCACCAGCCGCCCGGCCAGCAGCACGAACACGGCAGGCAGCACGAACTTGCCGTAAGGCGAAGGCCTGCCGCGCAGGCGGCGCGCCAGGCGCGCGGCCAGCACGGCGTACAGGGCGTCGAACAGCAGGCCCACCAGCACCAGGACGGCGCCCAGGCGCAGGTATTGCATGCCGACCTGCTCGCTGCCGACGACGAATTGCGGCAGGAACATGCTGCAAAACAGCAGTGCCTTCGGATTGAGCAGATTCGTCAGGAAGCCGCGCACCAGGCTGGCGCGGGCGCCATGCGCCGTGGCGGGGGTGGCCGCGTCCTGTGCCGTTTTGCTCGACAGGGCCGACTGCAGCAGGCGCAGCGCCAGGTACAGCAGGTAGGCGGCGCCCGCCCATTTGACCCACTGCAAGGCTTGCGGATGCGTCACCATCAGCGCCGCCAGGCCCGCGCCCGACAGCGCCACATGGACGGCGCGCGCGCCGGCGATGCCCACGGCCGTCACCAGCGCCGTGGCCACGCCGCGCGCGGCGCCCGTCGCCAGCACCAGCGCCATGTCGGGGCCCGGTAATAAAAAGGCGCCGGCCAGTGCCAGCAGGTACATCAGGAAGGTAGAATCGGACATGGCTCGGTCGAAAAGAAAAGCGGGAGCATGCACACGGTGCGGCCTGCTCGCCGGGTCCCATTATGTTCTTGCAGCGATGAAATGTGCTTGCTTTTCCTGCCCTGCATGCCCTAGTATTCGGGTAGATTCCACTCGTATAAAAACAAAAAATAGATGAAAATTTCAGAAGTTAGCCTCGACGCCACCGATTTGCAGATACTCAGGCTGTTGCAGGATGAAGGACGGCTGTCGAATGCGCGCCTGGCCGAGCGCTTGAAACTGAGCGAAACCCCCGTCTGGCGCCGCTTGCGCCGCCTGGAAGAGGAGGGTTTCATTACCGGCTACCAGGCTTTGCTTAACCGCAAGAAGCTGGGCATCGGCCTGGTGGCGTTCGTGCGGGTCGTGTTTGCCAACCATGGCGGCGAACAGCCGTCGCAGTTCGAGCAGGCGATCGCGACGATTCCCGAGATCTTGTCGTGCCACAATGTGGCGGGTGAAGCCGATTATTTCCTGCAAGTGGTGGCGCGCGACCTGGAAGCGTATGGCGAATTCGTCTCGACCGTGCTGCGCCGCCTGCCTGGCGTGGCGGAAATCCAGTCCAGCTTGTCGATGCGCGAAATCAAGTCGTCGAACCGCCTGCCCTTGCTGCTGGCCTGAGGCGCCGGCGGCGCACTATAATTGGAACAGTTGCCAGGACTCGTGCCTGGCGCCCCGACTGCCATTCTGAGGACCGCCATGCCCGATTCTTTGTCCCCCCTGTTTCCCGTCCTGTCGCCGAACCGGCACGGCATGCTGGCGGTCGATGACATCCACACCATTTATTGGGAAGAGTGCGGCAACCCCGACGGCATTCCCGTGCTGTTCCTGCACGGCGGCCCGGGCGCGGGCCTGTCGCCGCAGCACCGCCGCTTTTTTGATCCGCAGCGCTACCGCGTGATCCTGTTCGACCAGCGCGGCGCGGGCAAGTCCACGCCGCTGGGCGAATGGCGCAACAACACGACGCAGCTGCTGATCGCCGATATCGAACGCTTGCGCGTCCAGTTCGGCATCGACCAATGGCTGGTGTTTGGCGGCTCGTGGGGTTCGACCCTGGCGCTCGCGTATGGCCAGGCGCACCCCGAGGCTTGCCTCGGTTTCGTGCTGCGCGGCATTTTCCTGTGCACGCAGGCGGAAATCGACTGGTTCATCGAGGGCGTGCGCTGGTTCTATCCGGAACTGTACGCGGAATTCGCCGCGCCTATTCCCGCAGAGGAGCGGGGCGACTTGCTGGCGGCCTACGTGAAACGCATCCTCAGCAGCGATCCCGCCGTGTACTGGCCCGCCGCGCGCGCCTGGAGCCGCTTCGAAGGCCGCCGCGTCTACCTGATGCCGCAGCCGGAAGATGCGCCGAACGATGCGCTCGACCTGGGCGTGGGCCGGCTCGAATCGCACTACATGGCCAATCTGGGTTTCTTCGAGGAAGACCAGCTGATCCGCAACATGGCGCGCATCGCGCATTTGCCGGCCGTCATCGTGCAAGGCCGCTACGACGCCATCTGCCCGCCGCTGTCGGCCTACCGCCTGCAGCAAGCCTGGCCGGGCGCGCAGCTGGAAATGATCCCGGATGCGGGCCATGGCGCGCTCGAGCACGGCATCGCTTCGGCGCTGGTGCGCGCCACCGAGCGCTTCGTGCCGGGGCGCGGTTTCGCATGACGCCAGAGCCCGCCGGTTGGCAAAGCGGCCAGCCGGCGGGCGCCACCTGCTACACTATGGCCTGTGCTGGCGCCACGGTCGGGCGCCGGTGTGAACCTACGACTTTTTATCCATGAACATACAGATCGGCGACATCGGCCATATCATCCAGCTGGCGATTGCGCCGGTTTTCCTGTTGACCGGTATCGGCACCATGCTGGTGGTGCTGACCAACCGCCTGGGCCGCATCATCGACCGCACGCGCGTGCTGGAAGACCGGCTCGACATCGGCTATAACGATTTCTATATGGATGAGCTAGATACCTTGTATCGGCGTACCCATCTGATCAATTACTCGATTTCGCTCAGCACGGCGTGCGGTTTCTTCGTCTGCGTCATCATCGCCATGCTGTTTTTGGGCGATATTCTGAACCTGACCCTGGATAAATACATCGCGGCCTTCTTTGTGCTGGCCGTGATTTGCCTGATCGGCTGTTTTATTTATTTACTGCGCGAAATTTATCTGGCCGCGACGGCCCAGCGCATCCGGCGCCATATCCGCCCGCCACGTTAAGCGGCACGCCGGTTTTACCCTACTATTGAAGAACGAGTCCAGTATGCACGATTACAAACGTCCCCCCACCCTGCACCGCTACGGCCAGCGCAGCGAACTCGAGCTGGCGCTGAGCCTGGGCCAGTTCCGCCTGATGCCTGCAGGCAATTGTCTGACCCTGAGCTTTTCGCAAGTGTGGGACAAGCAACTGTTCGACCTGTTCGCCCCGGCCGACGCCTGTTTGATCATCCACAATACGGAAGAATTCGGCGAACGCCTGCACCGCGCCGTGCAGCGCACCTTGCCCAGCTGGGCCGGCATCGACGGCCTGGTCGAGTATGGCCAGCGCGCCGCCCTGGGCGCCGCCTTCACCAAGACGCGCGCCGAGGCGCCCGAGCAGGAATGGCTGTTCGCCTGGCGCTCGATGCAGCCGCAGGCGAGCCTGAATCCCGTCACGGTAAAGCTGGGCAGCCTGGAAAACTTCGCGGAAATCCGCGACCGCGATACCTATTTGGCGTAGTTTTATCCGGATTTATCGGCGTACTGGCTGTCGATGCGTGCGAGCACGGCCGCCATCATGCGCTCGATATCGCCGCGTATCATGGTCGTGCCCAGCATGCCGGGCACGTAGAAGCCCGGCATCAGCCGGCTGGAAAAGACGATGCGCGTGCCGCCCGTCTCGGGGATGGGGTACAGATTCCAGCGCGATTCGTAATGCCGCATGTCGCCCGAGATCAGGGCGATGTCGATGGCCGTGAACGGCGTTTCCGTGGCCCGCACCACCAGGTGGATGGGGTGGTTCATGAACAGGAAGCGCGCCATGCCCTGCTGTTCGATGATGACTTCATTGCCGTTGCGCGACAGCACGCGGCAGGAACTCAAGTCCGGCACGAATTCATGCATGCGCTCGTAGGTGGTCAGGGTCTTCCAGACGGACGCCGGCGGCGCCTGCACGCTGCCGCTGGCATCGACTTCATACATGCGCTGCCCGTCGACCTCGATGCGCTTGACGTCGACCTTGAGCTTGTCCAGGCGTATCGCCTGCGCCAGCGCGGTAGCGGGGACGGCGCACAGCATCAGCAGGCAAAGGAAGAGTCGCGTCATGCACCTAGCCTACGGGAAACTTGCGCCCGGCACAAGCTGTACGCATCGCCGGCCCGTGCGCCGGGCGATTTAGAACTCCCGGTCTAGAGAAATACGCTGCGGCGAGCGGCAATGCTTGCTACCGTACGGCCTGCATACCACCTCTACCGGACCGATCACCATGACTGCCTATCCCCACCTGCTGGCCCCGCTCGACCTGGGTTTTACCTCTTTGCGCAACCGCGTCATCATGGGGTCCATGCATACGGGCCTGGAAGATCGGTTTTATCATTATGGCAAGCTCGCCGCGTTTTACCGCGAACGGGCGCGGGGCGGGGTGGGGCTGATCGTCACGGGCGGCATCTCGCCGAACCGCCAGGGCTGGCTGCTGCCGTTCGGCGGCACGCTCAATTTCCTCGGCGACGTGCCGAACCACCGCAAGGTGACGCGCGCCGTGCACGAGGAGGGCGGCAAGATCGTCATGCAGATCCTGCATGCGGGCCGCTATGGCTATCAGCCGTTCGTCGTCTCGGCGTCGGCGAAGAAATCGCCGATCTCGCCATTCCGCCCCCGTCCCCTGAGCGAACGGGGCATCGAGCGCACCATCTGCGACTACGTGCGCTGCGCGCGCCTGGCGCAAAAGGCCGGCTATGACGGCATCGAAGTGATGGGCAGCGAAGGATACTTATTGAATCAATTCCTGTGCGCGCGCACGAACCTGCGCCAGGACCGCTGGGGCGGCAGCATCGAAAACCGCATGCGCCTGCCCGTGGACATCGTGCGCCGCATCCGCGCCGCCGTCGGCCCCAACTTCATCATCATGTACCGCCATTCCCTGCTCGACCTGGTCGAGGGCGGCAATACCTGGGATGACGTGGTGGCGGTGGCCAAGGCCCTGGAACACGCGGGCGTGACGATTCTCAATACGGGCTTCGGCTGGCATGAGGCGAGGGTGCCCACCATCGTCACGTCCGTGCCGCGCGCCGCCTTCGCTTCCGTGGCGGGCCGGCTGCGCCGCGAAGTCGGTATTCCCGTGGTGGCGTCGAACCGCATCAACATGCCGCACGAAGCGAACGCCATCCTGGAGCGGGGCGACTGCGACCTGGTGTCGATGGCGCGCCCGTTCCTGGCCGACCCCCATTTTGTCGCCAAGGCCGCCTCCGGGCGCACGGATGAGATCAACACCTGCATCGGCTGCAACCAGGCGTGCCTGGACCACACGTTTGCCAACAAGCGTGCCAGCTGCCTCGTCAACCCGCGCGCCTGCCATGAAACGGAACTCGTGTACGCGAAAAAGGCCGTGCCGCGCCGGGTGGCCGTCGTCGGCGCCGGACCGGCTGGCCTGTCCGCCGCCTGCGTGGCCGCTGAATGCGGGCACGAGGTGACCCTGTTCGACAGCAGCGACAGCGTGGGCGGCCAGTTCAAGGTGGCCATGCAAATTCCCGGCAAGGAAGAATTTACGGAAACCATCCGCTATTTTGCCCGCCGGCTGGCACTGCTGGAAGTCAAGCTGCGCCTGGGCCAGCGCGTGACGCGCGAGCAATTGCTGGCCGGCGGCTATGACGACGTCATCGTCGCCACCGGCATCAAGGTGCGCCTGCCGGCCATTCCCGGCATTGACCACCCGAAAGTGCTGTCGTATCTGGATGTGCTGCAAAGCAAGAAGCCTGTCGGCGCGCGCGTGGCCATCATCGGCGCGGGCGGCATCGGCTTCGACGTGGGCGAATACCTGCTGCACGACCCGGCGCACCCGCTGCCGCTGCCCGTGGCCACCTGGGCAGGCGAGTGGGGCGTGGACCTGGATGCGGCCACCGGCGGCGGCCTGGTGCCGCCCGTGGCGCCTGCGCCCGTGCGGCAAATCTTCCTGTTGCAGCGCAAGACGTCGAAAGTGGGCGCGGGACTGGGCAAGACGTCGGGCTGGGTGCACCGCGCGGCGCTGGCGAGAAACGGCGTGGCCATGCTGGCCGGCGTGAGCTATGACAAGATCGACGAGCAGGGCTTGCACATCACCGTGGGCGGCGAGCAGCGCCTGCTGGCGGTGGACAACGTGGTCATCTGCGCGGGCCAGGACAGCTTGACGGAGCTCATGCCGGACATGGGCAAGGATGGCAAGCCGCTGGCCACCGGCGGCCCCCGCTTCCATAAAATCGGCGGCGCCGCGCTGGCGGCCGAACTCGACGCCAAGCGGGCGATACGGGAAGGCGCGGAACTGGCCGCCAGCCTGTAAAAAGAAAGCCTGCCGGCTGGGGAGCGGGCAGGCTTGCTGGACGGAAATGGCGCCGGCTTAATGCCCGCCATGCCCCTTCTTCGCCGCATCAAAACTCTGCAGCACGTGCTCGGCCATGCCATTGGCCAGTTCGTGCTCGCCGATGAACACCTTGCCCGCGTTTTCCGCGCGCAGCAATTCCGCCTCTTCCTCGCTGTGCGTGCGCACCACCGTCATGATGTTCGGGTTCAGCGCGCGCGCCGTCTCGATCATGGCGCGCACGTGGAAGGTGTCCGGCGTGGCGATGACGAGCATGGTGGCGTGCGTGATGTGCGCCTGGATCAGCACGGCCGGTTCGCCCGCATTGCCGGCCACGGCCGGAATGCCCTGCTTGCGCAGCTGGTCAACGATTTCGCGGTTTTCCTCGGCCACGACGAAGTGGATGCCCCGTTCCATCAGGGCGGCGGCGATGCGCCGGCCCACGCGGCCATAGCCGACCAGGACGATCTGGCCCGACAGTTTTTCCTGCGGCACCGTCATCGGCAGTTCGGCCAGCGGGTCCGTGGTGCGTTCGAACTTGCGCGCGAAATCGCTGTTGCTCATCACGCGCAGCAGCGGCTTGGCCATGCTGAACACGAGCGGATTCAAGGCGATGGACAGGATGGCGCCGGCCAGGATCAGGCTTTGGCCTTCCTGCGGCATCAGGCCCAGCGACAGGCCCAGCGCGGCCAGGATGAACGAGAATTCGCCGATCTGCGCCAGGCTGGCCGAGACGATGATGGCCGTTTTCGGCGGGTAGCGCAGGGCCATCACCAGCAGGAAGGCGGCAATCGACTTGCCGAAGATAATGATGGCGCACACGGCCAGCACTTGCAGGGGCTTCTCGATGAGGATGTTCGGCTCGAACAGCATGCCGACGGAAACGAAGAACAGCACGGCGAACGCGTCGCGCAGGGGCAGCGATTCTTCCGCGGCGCGGTGGCTGAGTTCCGATTCGCGCAGCACCATGCCGGCGAAGAAGGCGCCCAGCGCGAAGGACACGCCGAACAGCTTGGTCGACGCATAGGCGATGCCGACGGCGGCGGCGATCACGCACAGGGTGAACAGTTCGCGCGAGCCGGTGCGCGCCACTTGCCACAAAATCCACGGGAACAGCTTGCGGCCGACCACCAGCATGAAGACGATGAAGCCGGCTACTTGCCCCAGGGTAATAGCCAGGGTTTGCCACAGGCTGACGGCCTCGGCATCCGGTGCCACCTTGCCGCCCAACACGCCGGCAAACGCCGGCAGCAGCACCAGCACCAGCACGGTGACGAGGTCTTCCACCACCAGCCAGCCGACGGCGATGCGGCCATTCAGGGAATCGAGGATGCCCCGTTCTTCCAGCGCGCGCAGCAGCACCACGGTACTGGCGACCGATAGGGCCAGTCCAAAGATCAGTCCGCCACCGAGGGTCCAGCCCCACCAGTGGGCCAGGCCCATGCCCATCGCCGTGGCGACGCCGATCTGCAGGATGGCGCCGGGCAGCGCGATCTTGCGCACGTCCCACAGATCCTCGATGGAAAAGTGCAGGCCGACACCGAACATCATCAGCATCACCCCGATTTCCGCCAATTGTCCCGCTATTTCCGCATCCGCCACAAAACCGGGCGTGGCCGGTCCGATGATGATGCCGGCGGCCAGATAGCCGACCAGGGCCGGCAGTTTCAGGCGCGCGGCGATGAAGCCGAAGATGAGGCCGAACCCGAGGGCGGCGGCGATGGTGGTGATCAGGCTGATGTCATGGGGCATGCGTGTGGGGTTCCTTATGGGGACGTGCGGATGGAAAAAGATGTTGCTCAGCGACCAAGTATAAACGCATCAAAGCCCCTGCCGGAAAATTTCCTGCGGCTTTATTGCAAAAAACCTGTGCTATATCTTCGTCCAGGTGGCCACGAACGCATGTTATCCACCCGGATCTTCGCCTAATTCAAGGACTCCACCCTATGCCACCCCGTGTCTCTACACCTTGCGCACGATCACGCAGCCGATGGAATAACCGGCGCCGAACGAGCAGATGACACCCGTGGCGCCCGCCGCCATGTCATCCTGATACTTATGGAAGGCGATGATGGAGCCGGCCGACGAGGTGTTGGCGTAGGTGTCGAGGATCACGGGCGCTTCGTTGGCTTCCGCGTCGCGGCCCAGGATCAGGCGCGCGATCAGCAGATTCATGTTCAGATTCGCCTGGTGCAGCCAGTAGCGGGAGACTTGCGCCACTTCCACGCCGGCCTTGGCCAGGGTCGTCTTGATCATCTCGGCAGCCATCGGGCACACTTCCTTGAACACCTTGCGGCCTTGCTGGTGGAACAATTTATCCGCCTTGCCCATGCCGGATTCGTCAAAACGGTTGAGGAAGCCGAAATTGTTGCGGATGGCGTTAGAAAAGCGCGTTTTCAGTTCCGTGCCGATGATCTCGAACTGGTGCTGCGAGACGGCCGTGTCTTTCGCTTCGACGATGATGGCGGTGCAGGCGTCGCCGAAAATGAAATGGCTGTCGCGGTCGCGCCAGTTCAGGTGGCCGCTGGTGATTTCCGGGTTCAACACCAGCACGGCGCGCGCCTGGCCGCTTTGCACGGCGGCGACGGCTTGCTGGATGCCGAAGGTGGCGGACGAGCACGCCACGTTCATGTCAAAACCATAACCATCGATGCCCAGCGCATCCTGCACTTCCACGGCCATGGCCGGGTAGGCGCGCTGCATATTGCTGCAAGCCACCAGTACCATGTCGATATCGGCTGGCGTGCGGCCGGCGCGCGCCAAGGCGTCGCGCGCAGCGGCGACGGCCATTTCCGCCTGCAGCGACAGTTCGTCATCGCCACGCTCCGCAATGCGCGACACCATGCGGGCCGGATCGAGGATGCCTTCCTTTTCCATCACGAAGCGCGACTTGATGCCGGACGCCTTTTCGATGAAGGCCACGCTCGACAGGTCCAGCGCCGTCACCGTGCCCGCGGCGATCGCGTCGGCGTTGTCGGCATTGAATTTTTCCGCGTAGGCATTGAAGCAGGTGACCAGCTCTTCGTTGGAGATCGAAAATGGCGGCGTGTACAGTCCGGTACCGCTGATGACGACTTGTTTCATGGTTAAACTTTCAAATTTGGCAATCGGCGCGATGCCGATAAGTGAAGCAAATTTTACACAAACGGGCTCGACTGTAGAGAGTTTCGTGTTGCGGGGCAGGGGGAAGTGTGGCGGAAGATTGATTTTTGTCGCGTGGACGGGGTAACGGGGGGCATGGCGCCCCCCGCCGTGCTGCTGGCGCTGCTGTTTACTTCTTCTGTTCTTGCTTGACGTCGGCTTGCACCACCACCGGTTCGGCCTTGGCCAGTTGCACCGGCAAACCTTTCAGGTGGTTCAGCGCCTGGTGCAGCTGGAAATCGTCCTGGCTGCCGAATTCCAACGGTTTGCGGGTCTTTTCCAGGGCGATGATGCGCAATTGCTCTTCCATCTCGTCGTTGACGGGGGCGGCCTTGGCGCTTTCCTTGTCGCGGTCGTTGCTCAGGTGCTTGGAGAGGTCCGCTTCGCGGATGCGCAAGCCGTTCAAGCCGTCGCCGTCCGCATTTTCATCGACCAGCAGGTCGGGCACGATGCCCTTGGCCTGGATCGAGCGCCCGTTCGGCGTGTAATAGCGGGCCGTCGTCAGCTTGACGGCCGTGTCGGCAGTCAATTGGCGGATGGTTTGCACGGAACCCTTGCCGAAGGTTTGCGTGCCGATGATGGTGGCGCGCTTGTAATCCTGCAGGGCGCCGGCGACGATTTCCGAGGCCGAGGCCGAACCCGTGTTGACGAGCACCACCAGCGGCACTTTCTTGATGGCGGCCGGCAATTTCGCCAGGGCATCGCCTTCCGAGCGGAACGTATAGTATTCGGCGCGGCCGTAGAACACCTGCTTCGAGTCCGGCAACTGGCCGTTGGTCGAGACGATGGCCGCATCCTTCGGCAGGAAGGCGGCCGACACGCCGATGGCGCCCTGCAGCACGCCGCCCGGATCGTTGCGCAGGTCGAGCACCATGCCCTTGATGTTCGGGTCTTGCTTGTAGAGCGCCGTGATCTGCGCGGCCATGTCGTCGACGGTCGGTTCCTGGAATTGCGACACGCGCAGCCAGGCGTAGCCCGGCTCGACCATCTTCGCCTTCACGCTCTTCTGGTGGATTTCCTCGCGCGTGATGGTGAAGGCCAGCGGCTGCGGTTCATCCTTGCGGGCAATGGTCAGCGACACCTTGGTGCCCGGCTCGCCGCGCATGCGCTTGACGTTGTCGTCGAGGCTGACGCCTTTCACGGGCTGGCCGTCGAGGCGGGTAATCAGATCGCCTGCCTTGATGCCGGCGCGGTAGGCGGGCGAATCCTCGATGGGCGAGACGATCTTGATGTAGCCGTCTTCGCTCAGGCCAATTTCAATGCCCAGGCCGACGAACTTGCCTTCGGAGCCTTCGCGCAGTTCGGCGTAGGCTTTCTTGTCCAGATAGGCGGAATGGGGGTCGAGCGAGGCGACCATGCCGGAAATGGCGTCTTCCAGCAATTTCTTGTCTTCGACGGGTTCCACGTAATCGGACTTGATCAGGCCAAACACGTCGGCCAGCTGGCGCAGCTCTTCCAGCGGCAGGGGCGGCTCGACGTTTTTTTGCGCCATGGCGGAAAATTGCAGCGACACGGCGACGCCGGCCACCACGCCCAGGCCGATCAAGCCGGTATTTTTGAGTTTGCCCATCATTGCACCTTTGCAGCTAGCGTGTCTTGCACAAGCGCCAGTCCCCGTGGAGCGGCGCTTTCCTGAAAGTATAGACCTGAATCTCTGCCGGCGTGGGCCGGCCGTGGAAAAAGCGTGCCTGGGCCCAGTCTATGCGCGAAAACGGGCTCGCCAGCTTGCCATATGTTGCGGTTTTGTATGCGATGTATAGTTACTCTTGAGGGGAGTAAGCATTTGTAAGAGTCGAAAAAAAGCGTGTGCCGCGGCCCTATAGTGGACTCGCATTCTCGACCCGAAGTGGTTTTGCCTGCGTCTGCGGACGCAGGCTTTTTTTTATCCGGAGCCCCCATGACCTCGTTGACCTTTCTCCCCGCCGTGCGCCGTTTCAGCCTGGCCTTGCTGCTGGGCGCCACCGCCTTGACCGCCTCGGCCGTGCCGATTGCCGACATGCGCCTGGAAGACTTGCTGCCGATGGCGCCCGATTTCAGGACGGAATTGAAGCTCAATGCGAATCAGACCACCTTGTGGCAGCAGGTGGAAGGGAAATCGCGTCAGCTGTTGCGCGAACGCAAGGCGCGCCGCGAACGCCTGCAAGCGGGCGTGGCGCAGGGTTTGCAAACGCCCAGGCTGGAGCTGCGCGACTTGCTCGCCGGCCTGGACATAGAAAGCACGCAGAGCCTGGCCGAGGAAAAGCAGCTGCGCGAATGGTGGCTGAGCGTCAACGATGCCCTGGACGAGAACCAGCGCCAGATGGTGGCCCAGTTCATCGCCGGCCAGATGGCGCGCGTGATGGACGCCGCCGCGCCCCGCAGCGAATCGCGCGGCGCGCCCGGTGGCGAGCACGGCGGGCGCAAGGGTGGTGGCAAGGGGGGCATGGGCGGCGCGGGCGTGAGCATGGGCAGCGGGGGCGCCGGTATCACCTTGCCCGGCAACTGAGGGTAAGCAGGGGGCAAGCGCGGGGGGCAAGCAAGGGGCAAGGATGGCCAAAAGGCATGCTTGCGTGCTACATTCCTGCAGCGCCTGGCGCGGCAGGCTATCCGCCCGAAGCTATCCGCCCGGTCTTTTTGACATGCCCCATAAGGACAATCCGTGAATCGCTATCTCTTGAGCAGTCTGACCCTGACCCTGTTGGCTGCGTTTGCCCATGCCGCCGAACCCGCATCCGCCGTTGCCGCCCCGACCGTGGCACCTTCCGCACCTGCCGCCGCCGGCGTCGTTTCCGGCATCGATGTGCAGTACATCGACCCCGCCGTGCGCGTGCAGGACGATTTCTTTACCCATTTGAATGGCAAGTGGCTGGCCACGGCCGAGATTCCTGCCGACAAGTCGAGCTGGGGTTCGTTCGCCAAGCTGCGCGATGACACCACGCCACAGTTGCGCGGCATCATCGAAGCCACGCAAAAGGACAAGAACAGAAAAGCCGGTTCCGAAGCGCAGAAAATCAGCGACCTGTACGCCAGCTACATGGATGAAGCCAAGCTCGAGGCGCTGGGCACGAAGCCGCTGGCTGGCGAACTGAACCGCATCCGCTCGCTGCGCGACAAGAAGGGCGTGCCTGCCCTGATCGCTCACCTGAGCCAGACGGGCGTGGCCACGCCGTACGCCGTCTACGTGGGCCAGGATGCCCGTGCTTCGACGAAATATGCGGCCTACGTGAGCCAGAGCGGCCTGGGCATGCCGGACCGCGACTACTACCTGGAAGCCAAGCAGGCTGGCGTCAAAGAAAAATACCAGGCGCACGTGGAAAAAATGCTGGCCATGGCCGGCGACAAGAACGCCGCCGCCCGCGCCAAGGCTGTCGTGGCGCTGGAAACGGCCCTGGCCGAAGTGCAATGGACCAAGGTCGAGAACCGCGACCCTGTCAAACGCTACAACAAGACCGACATCAACACGCTGAACGAGCTGACCCCAGGCTACGACCTGAAGTCCGGCCTGGCCGCCTTGGGCATCGCCAACAAGGTCGATTACGTCATCGTCAACCAGCCAAGCTACCTGGCCGGCTACAACAAGGTGCTGGCGTCAAGCGACCTGGACACCCTGAAAGCGTATTTCGAATGGCAGTTGCTGCGCAGCTATGCCAGCTACCTGTCGAAAAACTTCGTCGATGAAAGCTTTGCCTTCTACGGCACGGTACTCAGCGGCGTGACGGAAAACCAGCCGCGCTGGAAGCGTGGCGTGGGCGCCGTCGAAGGCGTGCTGGGCGAAGCCGTCGGCAAACTGTACGTGGCGCAATATTTCCCGGCAGAACGCAAGGCGCACATGCAGGAACTGGTGAAAAACGTGCTGGCCGCCTACAAGGACAGCATCGACACCCTGGACTGGATGAGCCCGGAAACCAAGAAGGAAGCGCAAGCCAAGCTGGCCAAGTTCACGCCGAAGATCGCGTATCCGAACAAATGGCGCGATTACACGAAGCTGCAAATCGTCCAGGGCGACCTGGTGGGCAACATGATGCGCGCCGCCAACTTCGGCTCCGCGCGCCAGGTGGCCAAGCTGGGTAAACCGATCGACCGCGAAGAGTGGGGCATGACGCCGCAGACGGTGAATGCCTATTACAGCTCGACGATGAATGAAATCGTCTTCCCGGCCTCCATCCTGCAGCCGCCGTTCTTCGACGCCAACGCGGACGACGCCGTCAACTATGGCGCCATCGGCGCCGTCATCGGCCATGAAATCAGCCACGGCTTCGACGACAAGGGCAGCCAGTCCGATGGCGACGGCAACCTGCGCGACTGGTGGACCCCGGCCGACCGCAAGAACTTCGCCGCCAAGGCCGACGCGCTGACCAAGCAATATGACGGTTACAGCCCATTGCCGGGCTATCACGTCAACGGCGCCCTGACCCTGGGCGAGAACATCGCCGACAACTCGGGCGTGGCGATCGCCTACAAGGCCTATAAAATTTCGCTGGGCGGCAAGCCGGCACCCGTGCTCGACGGCTTGACGGGCGACCAGCGCTTCTACATGGGCTTTGGCCAGGTGTGGCGCAGCAAGATGCGTGAAGCGCAGCAGATCGTGCAAATCAAGACCGATCCCCATTCGCCGGGCCAGTACCGCGCCAATGGCACCATGGTCAACCAGCCTGGCTTCTACGAAGCGTTTGGCGTGAAACCGGGCGACAAGATGTATGTTGCGCCGGAAAACCGCGTCATCATCTGGTAAGCGCATGCGCGTCGTCGTGAAAAACGTACTACTGTAACAACAGAAAAGGCCACCTCGCGTGGTCTTTTTTGCATTCCGGTCAAAGTTCTTTCTGTCGTTTCGGCCTGTATGCTACAGTCAAAAACCGGGCCAGAAGCCTTGGGCCTTCTGACCCTTATATTCCACACAATACAATATAGAGGACAACCGTGAATCGTTATTTGTTAAGTGCATTGACCCTGAGTTTGCTGGCCGGCGTGTCCGGCATGGCTGGCGCCGCTGATACGGCCAAGAAAGCCGCCGCCGCTCCCGCCACGGCTGTCGCCGCCGCCGCGCTGACGTCCGGCATCGCCGTCGAATACGTCGACCCTGCCGTGCGCGCGCAGGACGACCTGTTCCAGCACCTGAATGGCAAATGGCTGGCGGAAACGGTCATTCCTGCCGACAAGTCGAGCTGGGGCAGCTTTGCCAAGCTGGCTGACGATACGCAAACGCAGCTGCGCGGCATCGTCGAAGGCGCCGCCGCCGACAAGGCCCGCGCGGCCGGTTCGAATGCCCAGAAAATCGGCGATTTTTATAACAGCTTCATGGATGAAGCCAAGCTGGAAAGCCTGGGTCTGACACCGTTGAACGCGGAGCTGGCGAAGATCGCCGCGCTGCAGGACAAGGCGGAATTGCCGGCCGTAATCGCCCACTTCAGCAAGCTGGGCGTGACCTCGCCTTACGACTTCGGCATCCACCAGGACGCCAAGGATTCCACCAAATACGTGGCCGACATCGTGCAAAGCGGCCTGGGCTTGCCTGACCGCGATTACTACCTGGAAGCAGGCAAGGCCGATACGCGCGCCAAATACCTGGCCCACGTGGAAAAAATGCTCAGCCTGGCCGGCGACGCGAACGCTGCCGCGAATGCGAAAGCCATCCTCGCGCTGGAAACGGAACTGGCCAAGGCGCAATGGAGCAATGTGCAGAACCGCGACCCCGTCAAGACCTACAACAAGGTGGAACTGGCGAAACTGGCCGCCGTGGCGCCAGGCTACGACTGGGCCCGCTACCTGAAGGACACGGGCATCGCCGGCAAGGTCAATTACGTGATCGTCAGCCAGCCCAGCTACCTGAAAGGTTTTGCCGAGATCGCCAACAAGACGCCGCTGGAAACGTGGAAAGCCTACTTCCAGTGGCACTTGCTGCACGCCAACGCCGGCTACCTGCCGAAAGCGTATGTCGATGAAAACTTCGCGTTTTATGGCACCACCCTGACGGGCGTGACGGAAATGCGTCCGCGCTGGAAACGCGGCGTGGGCGCCGTCGAAGGCGCGCTGGGCGAAGCCGTGGGCCAACTGTACGTGGAGCAGTATTTCCCGGCCGAGCGCAAGGTGCGCATGGAAGCGCTGGTGAAAAACCTGATGACGGCCTACCAGCAAAGCATCGACAAGCTGGACTGGATGAGCCCCGTCACCAAGAAACAGGCGCAAATCAAGCTGTCCAAGTTCACCACCAAGATCGGCTATCCGAACAAATGGCGCGATTACTCGGGCCTGACGGTGGCGCCGGACGATTTGATCGGCAACATCCAGCGTTCGCACTTGCTCAACTACAACCGCGAATTGAACAAGCTGGGCCAGCCTATCGACCGCGATGAGTGGGGTATGACGCCGCAGACCGTGAATGCTTATTACAACCCGGAACTGAATGAAATCGTCTTCCCGGCCGCCATCCTGCAAGCGCCGTTCTTCGACGCCAACGCGGACGACGCCGTCAACTACGGCGCCATCGGCGGCGTGATCGGCCATGAAATCAGCCACGGCTTCGACGACCAGGGCGCCCAGTACGACGGCGACGGCAACTTGCGCGACTGGTGGACCAAGGCCGACCATAAAAACTTCGCCAAGAAAACCAAGCAGCTGGTGGCGCAGTACAACAGCTTCAGCCCCGTCAAGGGCCACTTCGTCAACGGCGAACTGACCCTGGGCGAGAACATCGCCGACAATTCCGGCGTGGCGATCGCGTATAAAGCGTACAAATTGTCGCTGAACGGCAAGAAAGCCCCCGTCATCGACGGTTTCACGGGCGAGCAGCGCTTCTATGCGGGTTTTGCCCAGGTCTGGCGCATGAAGATGCGCGAAGCGCAGCAACTGGTCTTGCTGAAAACGGACCCGCACTCGCCAGGCCAGTTCCGCGCCAACGGCACCATGCGCAACCAGCCCGGCTTCTACCAGGCGTTTGACGTGAAACCGGGTGACAAGATGTATCTGCCACCGAAAGACCGCGTCATCATGTGGTAAGACGCTAGTCCGAGGCATAAGTTGCCAGCCGCCCCGCGCAAGCCGGGCGGCTTTTTTACGCCGTGTGATCTGGCGCAAACGATGGGTAAAAAAAAACCGCCCTGGCGGGCGGTTCCTGGAAACGGGTGTGACGCTGCTTACTTGGCCGGTTCCGCGGCTGGTGCGGCGGCGCCATCAGCGGCAGCGGCCGGTGCCGGCACTTCCGGTTCCTTGAACTTGCCGCCCGACGCGTTGGCGATGTAGACGACGGCGCGCGCCACTTCCACATCGTCGAGGTCGGGATTGCCGCCCTTGGCCGGCATCGCGCGCAAGCCTTCGATCGCGTGTTTCAGGACCGTATCGTAGCCCTGGGCCAGGCGGGCCGACCAGCTGCCCGCATCGCCAAACTTCGGTGCACCGGCCACGCCGGCGCCATGGCAAGCCACGCAGGTTGCCGTGTACACGGCTTCGCCGCTTTGCAACACTTTCGGACCGCTGGCATCCTTGAAGGTAAAGCCGGCGTTGGCCACTGGGCTCAGGCGCTCGGCGATGGCTTCCGGTGACTGGCTGTCCGTACCGGCGCCCGTCAGTTTTTGCGCCGTGACGAACTGCACCAGCAGAATGATGCCGATGACGGTGATGAGGAAGAAGCCAGCTACGGCGGCAAGCAATTGTTTAGGCGTTTTGATCGCTGATTGTTGTTCGTTATGTGCGTCGCTCATGATGTCCTTAGTCCAGATTTGAAACTGATGGCCGTGTAAGGTAGCATTTTTACATGCTTGTATGTAAACCTTTATGAAACCCACAATTATAGGCACAAAAATTGAGCAGCGACATGCAATTGCCAGCGATACGACAGTTTCCGTAGACGTAGGTAAAGAAAAACGGTATCCTTCGCATCACTTCAGAAATTCCCCCTACGCGGCTGTAGCTCAGTGGATAGAGTATTGGCCTCCGAAGCCAAGGGTCGTGGGTTCGATCCCCGCCAGCCGCACCATCGTTACTTTGAGAGTCAATGAGTTAGTTGAGAGTTTGCTGATCGCGTTAATGCAAACTAATAATAATTTTAGCCCATCACCGTACTCAAATTGTGCTCGCATCGGGTCCTTCTAATAGCCGGCGTTTCCCCCGCTACCATTTCTCAGGAGAACTCCCTCCTGCATGGTGTATTTCTCGTTCCCTAGGGCACACACCGTACTGACGTTGACGAAAGCCCACGCCAGAACGCGCGCTCATTCAACGCCACTGAGTGTGTTGATTCCAATGGAGCGGTTCATCTACTAGTCAACACGATGGGTCCGTCAGGATAGTACCGGTGCTTAGATTCCAACCAGTGCGTGAATCTAGGATGCTACTTATAGTCTGTAGATGTAAAGTCATCAGACTATTACCTTGCAGGAATGAAACTGAAATCCACAAACCAAGAACAGCTACTTCAGGCAATAGGGGAAGTCGTACGGACAAGGCGTGTTGCACAAGGATTAAGTCAAGAAGCATTTGCTGAAGTTGTCGGCCTACACCGGACGTATGTCGGCGGAATTGAACGGGGTGAGCGTAACGTAACAATAAGTAATCTGAGCAAAATTTCAGCCAAACTGGGAATCAGCCTATCTTTATTAACAGGAGAGGCGGAAGGCCTGGCTCAAACGAGGGCGAACGGATGACGGCCGTTTCCACCACTCAAGAACTGAGTCGGAAGTTAGAGTGCATGAACTTCCAGGCCGAGCAGCTTCAAATTCTCGCTGATATTGCTGATGCACTTGTTAGGCCAGTGGGGGGCCAGCCTCACTCATCGGACCCGGTTTTAGGCAGTGCGTCATTTTGGCGCTACTTCGCAAATGTTCTTCTTGTTCATCATGCAACAAACGACGAGAAATTCAAGAAAAAGGCGTTTGAATTTGCTTTCAGGAATGCATGTAGAGCGGAGGGATTCACTGCCGAAATCACGGCGAGTCAAACCAATCCCGGCGCAGACGTTATTGTCTCAGGCACGAAATACTCACTCAAAACTGAGGCTGACAAAAATATCTCCGCAAAATACATCAAGATATCTAAACTTATGGAGGCCAGATGGATTCGGGAGGTTGCCGCAACCGAGCGACGCGGCGATGTGGCCAAAGAGCGCATACTTGGACACCTAGAGCAATATGACCGGATACTGACATTACGAGCATTCGACGTTTTACAGCATAAGACGCGGACGCATGTTCGTTATGAGCTTTGGGAAATCCCAATTGATAAGCTTCGCTTGATCGAAAATTTAACAGCCAAGGATTTCACACTCGCGACAAAAAATAACACCTTTGGGGCCAAAGTGAGCATAGATAAGACTGCGCTTTCGCCCCGCGTATTCTTACTACGAATGGATGGAAGCGTTGAGAAAATCACCGTGGCCTCTCTAAATGTTAATTACTGTAGGCTTCACGCTGTATGGGGGATCCCCGTTGATCCTCCCATACCTGAAGATGACGAGTGAGGCCGATTAGTCTTGCAGCGTTAGCTGCATTTGATGGGTGGCCACCTGTAATTCCTCAATGTCATCTTTCGATAAATGAGAGTTCGGCAGGATGGCATCGTAAATAGATGGCTTTTCTCCTGTAAGAATCCAGCTTGTCAAGTGTGCAAGCTGAAATGAAATTAGGGGTGGTACTGCGTCACCAATATGGCGGTACATGTTAGATGCGGACCGTGCCACAAACTTATAGGTCCGTGGAAAGCCTTGCAGTATCCCCATTTCCCGGACCGTACAATGCCGATCTTGCTCCGGATGGCAATAACGCCCGTTACCAGTGCTCCCGCATTCCCGCTTCAAAGTTACCGCTGGTTTGTCCCAAGCAAGCCTTCCGTAAACATCCGTATATGGGCCGAAACCTCCTTTAGCTACTTGACGCATCATTGAGGGAATCAATAGTTCAGCTCCTCCTGGTACCTTCAACAAATCTGGCCATGATCCACCATCTTTTGGGATCAGCTTTAACCTTTGCATTCCTTTGGGAGAGAAATTTGGTGAAACGTGCAAGAGGTCGTGAGGGTGGCTCTCTCCGGCCAAAATATTGGGAAGGTGGCCGATAGCTGCTCGAACCGTCGTGCTCTCTGGCCGAACGGCATAACCTTGCCAAAGGTCGTGAATCGTTCTTAACTTTAATGGATTCTTAACCGCAACAACTAGTGCACGACGACGCGATTGCGGCAGCCCAAACTTTTCGAGTGCGTGAAGCTCAGCAGTGACAGTGTAGCCAAGTTCTTCAAGTTGGCTTTTCAGTTCAGCGAAATACTGCGCGAATTTCCCTCGTAAAAGCTCCCCTACGTTTTCCATTAAGAAAACGGAAGGTTGAAACATCTTAACGAATTCTGCGCTTCGCAAAACCAAGCTATTGCGCGGGTCATCTTCGACCAAATTTTTTCGAACTGTACGGGAGAATCCTGTGCATGGCGCACAAGAAATTAGCACGTCCACGTGATCTGTGCCGCTTGTTTGCAACAAGTACTCCCGGAGTTGGCCCTCGCTAAGTTCGCCAATGTCGGCGTGAAGTGGGGTGATACCCATGTTCGCGCCATACGTCGAATTACATTCCAATGTACCTTTCCCTGAGCTAGGTTTCCCGTTCTGTGCATCCACCGCTCCGATAATTCGGAAACTTGGATGACTGTGAAATCCAAAGCTCATCCCACCAGCCCCAGAGAACAAGTCGAGAACATTCCAACTTGCCATGTTCTTGTCGTTCTTGCTAGATTCTTCCATGTCCGTCTTCAATCCTGCTTCTTTTACGTGATAACGGATAATTTTACCGCGTATACCTCGTCGGGAAGCTGAGTTCTTTTGAGCGCGCCAGGTGTTCGTTAGATGCACATCAACGCCTGGATTGTTAAGTCGTTAAGGTTTCTGGCTCACCTGCGATATTGAGTCGATCAACCCTCACTGACGAGCAACGCGTTGTCACCGCATGCAAGGAGAGCCGGGTGCTTGGATGCATGGATGTTCTTTTGCGCGCCGAATTGCCCCACTCTGTTTGACCTCCCGCCGGCTGCGGTTTGAGAGGGGGGCAGTACAAGGATGAGCGTAAACGGCGTTCGCAGCAGGCCTTGCCAGATAAGGCGCAAGAGCTTGAACTTGGGTATTGATGGCCGAATACTAACGTTACACCGACGTCCTCCATACCTATGTGTTGTCTTCGACATCATTGCGCGATCTATTGCTGAGTTTGGCGGCGGAGGGTATCTTGCGTACGCTGGGCAGCGCAGATATAGGAGGAGTGGTAACGCAACTTCCCAGACGCGCTCATGCGCGGGCACAACATTGAAGTCTTGCACCCGGATGATTTTCTGGTGGCCCAGTATGAACTGGCCCCCACACGCATGCTTGCTGTCGTCAAGGAAAATCGGGCACGATTGCGCAAACCGCCCAGATCCTCAGCCGAATTGATTGCCACCTACGAAGCGCAAGGCTTTGCCCCAGTTGAGCAAGTTGCTGCGCTCCGCCATGGCTTCGCTATAACGTGGCGCGTTACTTCAGCAATTTCAGCAACGCCTGCGCCGCCGCCTCCGACGAGGCCGGATTCTGCCCGGTGATCAAGATGCCGTCCGTCAGCACATATGGCGCCCAGTCCGCGCCCTTCGAGTAGATGCCGCCGTTATCCTTGAGCATGTCTTCCACCAGGAAGGGCACGACTTTCGTCAGGCCCACGGCGTCTTCTTCCGTATTCGTGAAACCCGTCACCTGCTTGCCCTTCACCAGCGGCTGGCCATCGCCGCCTTTGACGTGGCGCAAGACGCCGGGGGCGTGGCAGACGGCGGCGACGGGCTTGCCGGCTGACTGCAGCGCTGCGATGAGGGCGATCGAGTCCCGGTCTTCGGCCAGGTCCCACAGGGGGCCGTGGCCGCCCGGATAGAACACGGCGTCATGGTCGGCCGCTTTCACGCTGGACAGCAGGACGGTGGAAGCGAGCGCGGCCTGAGCGGCCGGATCGGCCTTGAAGCGGGCCGTGGCGGCCGTCTGCGATTCGGGGGCGTCGCTCTTCGGGTCCAGCGGCGGCTGGCCGCCCTTGGGCGAAGCCAAGGTCAGGTGCGCGCCCGCGTCTTTCAGCACGTAGTACGGGGCGGCGAATTCTTCCAGCCAGAAGCCGGTCTTGTGGCCCGTGTCGCCCAGCTGGTCGTGCGAGGTCAATACCATTAAAACGTTCATGCGAACTCCTGTGCAAGCGGTGGGGGGAGTGTTACGCCATCAGCTTAATCCTGTTCGCACTTTCATGCTGCACGCCAGTGCTGCCTGTTTTTTGTGCGCGCCTGTGATGAAAACGCCCGCGACGCCCCTGCCGTTGTCCATTTGCAACCTCCAAAGTGTTCCAGTTGCCGATATCAAAATTGATATCGAAACAGTGGAAAAATTGATTGGAGAGATTATCGCCCAGCCCCTAAGATAAACGCCGAGCATGCGAACGACATGCAAGCAGTGCAAAAATATCAATACAATATCTGGAGATTCATGATGCGCAACGCCACCGGCCCGCTCGCGGCCACTTCCCCTCGTCCATTCACCTTGAAGGCTGCCGTTGCGGCATTGGCCGGTATTGGCTTGCTGAGCACGGCTTCGGTATGGGCGCAGGAGGCGGTGACGGCCGATGCCAGTGTCGAGCCCGCTGCGGAAGTGTCGGTCGTGACCGTCAGCGGCGTGCGCCGCTCGGCGCAAAATTCGCAGCAGATCAAGATGCGCTCGGACCAGGTCATCGATTCCATCGTGGCCGACGACATCGGCAAATTCCCTGATAACAATGTTGCCGAAACCCTGGCGCGCATTTCCGGCATCCAGATCCGCCGCGATTCGGGCGAGGCCAGCGCCGTCATGATCCGCGGCTTGCGCGACGTCACGACCCTGCTCAATGGCCGCGAACTGTTCACCACCACGGGCCGCTACGTCAACCTGGCCGACATTCCCGCCACCATGCTGCAGCGCGTGGACGTGTACAAATCGCAGGGCGCGGACCAGGTCGAAGGCGGCGTGGCCGGCATCATCGACGTGCGCACCAACCGCCCGTTCGACTTCAAGGAATTTACCGCCAGCGTGAATACGCGCGCCGTCTACAGCGACAAATCGAAAGCCACCGACCCGAACATCAGCGGCATGGTGGCGAACCGCTGGAAGACGGGCATCGGCGAAGTGGGCGCGCTGCTGGGCTTGTCGCAGCAGCAGCACCGTTACCATGAAGAACGCGCATTCAATACGGCGCCCGTGGATAAAAGTTTCCTGTTGCCCGGTTTGACGGGGCCGGACCAGGTGGGTTTGCTGCCGATCAAGGGCGATCGCCGCCGCACGACCGCCAATGCCGTGCTGCAATGGCGTCCGAACGCCGACGTCGAGCTGTACGCGGAAGGCATGGCCACGCGCTTCCTGCTCGATGCCGAGTCCGATTACTTCGTCGGCTTGCCATGGTGGGGCACGCCCGTGTCCGCCACCAAAATTCCCGGTACCAACCAGCTGCAAACATTGACCTCGACCAACGTCAACACCATCATGTCGACGCAGGCGAACAAGAACGAGACGAAAACGCACCAGTTTGCCGTCGGCGGTTTGTGGGATATCAACCCGGAATGGCGTTTCACGTCGGAGGTGGCCAGCACCAGAAGTACCTTCAAATGGCGCAACCCCATCCTCGACGCCATCACGCAAGTGCCGAACGCCACCATCAATACCAACCAGAACGGCACCTTGCACGTCGATTACACGGGCATCGACTTGCAAGACCCGTCGAATTACTATTTGAAGGGCTTTTTCGACCGCTACGGCCAGGACCAGGGCAGCTCGAACGATGTGCGCGCCGACCTGGCCTACACGCCGGGTGCCGGCGGCATCTTCAAGGAAATCAGCGTCGGCTTGCGCGGCGTCAAGCGCGAAGCCGAATCGATCAAGAGTTTCGAGGGCAATGCGGAAGCACCGGACGTATCCGGCGCCGCGTTTCCATTCGGCCGCCAGAGCGTGACGTCGATTCCAGGCCTCAATTGCTTGTCGGAACCGATGTCCAGCGGCGGTCCCGACTACGGCTTGAAGCAGTGGTACACGCCATGCGCCAGTTTCTTGCTCAATAACACGGGCACCGTGCGCCAAGCCGTCACGGGCAGCAGCGCGGCGCGCGCCATGGATCCGGGTTCGTTCTTCAAGGACACGGAAAAGACGTATTCCATCTACACCAAGGCAAAGGTCGCCTTCAAGCTGGCTGACTATCCCGTCGACGGTACTCTGGGCGTGCGCGTCGTGCGCACCGAGCAAAGCTTGCAAGGCAACAGCTCGCAGGACGGCGTCTACACGCCCGTCGTCAGCGACACGTCCAGCACCGATGTGCTGCCGAGCGTGGCCCTGAAAATCAAGCTGCGTTCGGACCTGGTCGGCCGCTTCGCTGCCGGCCGCACCATCAGCCGTCCCGGCTTTTCCCAGCTGAACCCGGGCGTGGCCCTCGTCAATTCGACGGAAACGGTGAAAGCGACGGGCGCGGGCGGCAATCCGAACTTGAAACCGGTCGTGGGCGACAACGTCGACGCGGCACTGGAATGGTATTTCGCGCCGGCCGGTTCCGTCACCGCCACCGTGTTCCACCACAAGTTCGACGGGTATATCCAGCAACGCATTTCCAGCGAAACCATTGCCGGCAAGACGTATGACGTGGACCGCCCGTACAACACGGCGGCCGGCAAGCTGCAAGGCCTGGAAATCGGCTACCAGCAATTCTATGACGGCTTGCCCGGCATCTTGAGCGGCCTGGGCTTGCAAGCGAACGGCACTTACATGAGCGGCACGACCGACGACGAGACGGGCAGCCATGCGATCACGGGCGTGTCGCGCTATGCCTACAATCTGGTGTTGCTGTACGAAAAAGATGCCTGGTCGGGTCGCCTGGCCTACAACTGGCGCTCGAAATTCATCGACAGCTACAACCAGGGCGGCCCTGGCCTGGACTTGAAAGTGGCGCCGACGGCCCAGCTCGACGGTTCGTTGTCGTACAAGATCAACGAGCAGTTCACCGTGACCCTCGATGGGAATAACTTGCTCGACACCAAGTTCAAGGATTACTGGAACGAACCGGGCGTGTATGCGCGCGATACGCGCCGCTATGACCGGACAGTTGGCCTCTCTTTACGCTGGAAAATGTAAGTTGATCGCACAGTAAAAAATCAAGGGCGTTGCCATGGTTTCGGCCGGCAACGCCCCTGTCAGTTGGACAGTCACGCACGATTCATCATAAAAAGAATGGACGGAAAGCATGGAGACGCAAAAATTATCCACCGTTGAAAAGGTCGGCTTCGGCGCCGGCGACATGGCGCTCAATGTCGTCATTTCGTCGATGATGTTGATCATCACCTTTTTCTATACCGATATCTATGGCTTGAAAACCACGGACCTGGCCCTGCTGTTCGTAGCCGTGAAAGTCATCGGCGCCATCGCCGACCTTGTCATGGGCCAGATCACGGACCGCTACAGCTTTGCCTCGGGCCGCTACCGCCCCTACCTGCTGTGGCTGGCCGTGCCGTATGGCGTCAGCGTCTTCTTTGTCTTCAGCACGCCCGAGTGGCAGTATGACGCCAAGCTGATCTGGGCATATTCCACGTATATCCTGATGACGATCATGACGGCCGGCGTGGGCATCCCGTATATTTCCCTGATCAGCGGCTTGACGAGCGACCCGCAGGACCGCCTGTCGGCCAACGGCTACCGTTTGTTCTTCGCCAAGATCGGCGCCTTCATGGTGACCATCGTCGTGCCGGTCCTGTCGCAGCGCTGGGGCGGCGGCAACCCGGCCGTCGGCTACCAGGCGGCCATGGCCGTGATGGCCGTCATGGGCGTGGCCCTGTTCCTGTTCTGCTATTTCTCCACCACCGAGCGGGTCGTGCACGTGGTGGAAAAGCAACCGTTGCTGGCGCAATTGAAAGTGCTGCTGCAGAACGACCAGTGGCTGGTGCTGTGCGGCGTGTGCGTCACGGGCACCATCGGCTATGTGGTGCGCGGTTCCGTCGCCATCTATTACGCGAAATACTATCTGGGCGGCAGCACGGAAACGGTGGCCGCCTTCCTCACGACGGGCGTGGTGGCCGCCATCCTGGCCATGATCGCCTCGACCTGGATCACCAAGTTCTATTGCAAAGTTAAACTGTTCCGCTACACGCAGATCGGCGTCGCGCTGATCAGCCTGGCGATCTATTTCTTTGTAAAACCGAGCGATACCGTGCTGGCTTTCGCCCTGTATTTCCTGCTGTCCTTCGTGGTGGACTTGCATGCGCCCGTGTTCTGGTCGGCCATCGCGGAAACCATTGATTACGGTCAAGTCAAGACGGGCAAGCGCGTTTCCGGCTTCGCCTTTGGCGGCATTTCCGTCTGCCAGAAGGCGGGCATGGCGGTGGCGGGCGGTCTGGTGGGCGTGCTGCTCGCGTATTTCGACTACCAGCCCAACCATGAGCAAACGCAATTCGCCCTGAACGGCATCGCCCTGATGCTGTCGATCATCCCCGGCTTTTTCCACTTGCTGATGGGCTTGCTGATGTTCAAGTACCGCATCAGCGATGCGTACTACAGCGGCGTGAAGGTAGAGATGCACAAGCGCGGTTTTGTCGCCGCGTAAGAATAACTGAATGGAGTAAGCAACATGGCAGACGTCTTGAAACCGCTGATCGAACAACGGGCCGACCCGCACATTTACCGCCACAGCGACGGCTATTATTACTTTACGGCCTCCGTGCCCCAGTACGACCGCATCGAACTGCGCCGCGCCGACAGCATCGCCGGGCTGGCCGACGCGCCCACGGTCGACGTGTGGCACAAGCCGGACACGGGTCCGTACAGCGAACTGGTGTGGGCGCCGGAATTGCACTTCAACCAGGGCGCCTGGTATGTGTATTTCGCCGCCGCGCCGAGCCGCGAAATCAAGCATAAGCTGTTCCAGCACCGCATGTATGCGATCCGCAATACGAATGCCAACCCGTTGGAAGGCGAGTGGGAATTCATGGGACAGATCGATACGGGCATCGATACCTTTTGCCTGGACGCCACCACGTTCGAGCACGACGGCGTGCTGTACTACCTGTGGGCGCAGAAAGATGTGGCCATCGAAGGCAATTCGAACCTGTATATCGCGCCGATGGCCACGCCATGGCAGCTGGCCGGTCCGCCCGTGATGTTGAGCAAGCCGGAATTCGACTGGGAAATCCGCGGCTTCTGGGTCAACGAGGGCCCGTCCGTGCTGAAACGCAATGGCAAGATCTTCATCAGCTATTCGGCCAGCGCCACCGATGAAAATTATGCGATGGGCTTGCTGTGGGCCGACGCGTCCGCCGATTTGCTTGACCCGTTCTCGTGGAGCAAGTCGCCCGAGCCCGTGTTTGCCACCTGCTACGAGCACGGCATCTACGGCCCCGGCCACAACAGCTTCACGACGGCCGACGACGGCGACGGGGTATTGCTGGTGTACCATGCCCGCACCTACACGGAAATCGTCGGCGACCCGCTGTGGAACCCGGATCGCCACACATTCGTCAAACCGCTGCGCTGGGATGCGCAAGGCATGCCCGTGTTTGGCCGCTCATCGACCCTGTAAAACCTGGACCCGACGCCATGACCCCAGTTGATTCTGTTTCAGTGACGCAAGCGCCGTTCGGCATCCTGCCCGGTGGCCAGCACGTCACCGTGTTTACCCTGACGAACCGCCAGGGCATGCAAGTCAAGGTGCTCGACTTTGGCGCCATTATCAGCGAAGTCCACGTGCCGGACCGCGACGGCACGTTGGCCGATGTGGTGCTTGGTTTCGAGCGCCTCGAACCCTATCTGGCCAATGGCGCTTTCCTGGGCGCCGTCATCGGGCGTTTCGGCAACCGCATTGCCGAGGGGCGTTTCAGCCTCGACGGCAAGGATTACCAGCTGGCCGTCAACAATGCACCGAATCACTTGCATGGCGGCAACCAAGGCTTTCACCAGGTCATGTGGCAGGCCGAGCCGTTCACCCGGGACGATGCCGCCGGCGTCACGTTCACGCGCAGCAGCCCGCACGGCGAAGATGGCTATCCGGGCAAGCTGGACGTGACCGTCGTGTACGAACTGGACAACGACAACGCCCTGAGCCTGCGCTACCACGCCGTGACGGACCAGGCCACGCCCGTCAACTTGACGAATCACAGCTATTTCAATCTGGCGGGGCAGGGCGATATCCTCGGCCACGAGGTGATGATCAATGCGGATCGCTATCTGCCCGTGGACGCGGGTTCGATTCCCACGGGCGAACTTGCGGACGTGTCCGGCACGCCGTTCGACTTGCGCCAGAGCACCGTCATCGGCGACAGCATAGCCTTGCCGCACGAACAGATCCGCATCGGCCGTGGCTACGATCACAACTTTGTGCTGAATCAACAGCCCGGTCAGCTGCTCAGCCTGGCCGCCACCGTACGCGATCCCGTGTCGGGGCGGGTGATGCAGGTGTACACGCAGGAGCCCGGTGTCCAGTTCTATTCCGGCAATTTCCTCGACGGCAGCCAGCCCGGCAAGCTGCGCGCCAACGGCTACCGCAGCGCGCTATGCCTGGAAACCCAGCATTTCCCGGATTCGCCGAATCAGTCCCACTTCCCGAACAGCATCTTGCGTCCGGGCGAGGAATATCGGACGCACACCGTGTACCGCTTTTCCGCCGGGTAAGTACCCCTGCGAAAACAGCCCACGCCCTGCCGCCACGCGCCCGCAGGGCGTTTTCATTACGGCATGCTGATACCGTTTTCGATATCGGAACGCATTAAAAATTGATTGGAAAGGCATGGCAGGATTCTTTAGTATTCCAACATCGCTGCCCGGGCCGACGACATTAGATCCGGCATAGCACAACCAGGAGAATGGCATGTCTGAGACAAAAAAGAAGGTTGCCCTGCGCTCTGCCGAGTGGTTCGGCTCGCAGGACAAGAACGGCTTCATGTACCGCAGCTGGATGAAAAACCAGGGCATACCTGACCACGAGTTTCACGGCAAGCCCATCATCGGCATCTGCAATACCTGGTCCGAACTGACTCCCTGCAACGCGCATTTCCGCCAGTTGGCCGAACACGTCAAGCGCGGCATCCTGGAAGCGGGTGGTTTTCCCGTGGAATTCCCCGTCTTCTCGAACGGCGAATCGAATCTGCGCCCGACGGCCATGCTGACGCGCAACCTGGCCTCGATGGACGTGGAAGAATCGATCCGCGGCAACCCGATGGACGCCGTCGTGCTGCTGGTCGGCTGCGACAAGACGACGCCGGCGCTGCTGATGGGTGCGGCCAGCGTCGACATCCCCACCATCGTCGTCAGCGGCGGCCCCATGCTGAACGGCAAGTTGAATGGCAAGGACATCGGTTCCGGCACGGCCGTATGGCAGTTGCACGAGCAGATGAAGGCCGGTTCCATCACCTTGCACCAGTTCATGTCGGCCGAATCGGGCATGTCGCGCTCGGCCGGTACCTGCAACACCATGGGTACGGCCTCGACGATGGCCAGCATGGCTGAAGCGCTGGGCACGTCGCTGCCGCACAATGCCGCCATCCCCGCCGTCGATTCGCGCCGCTATGTGCTGGCGCACATGTCGGGCATCCGCATCGTCGAAATGGTGCACGAAGACTTGCGCCTGTCGAAAGTGCTGACGCGCGAAGCGTTTGAAAACGCCATCAAGGTCAACGCCGCCATCGGCGGTTCGACCAACGCCGTGATCCACCTGAAGGCGATTGCCGGCCGCATCGGCGTGCCCCTGGAGCTGGAAGACTGGACCCGTGTAGGGCGCGGCACGCCGACCATCGTCGACTTGCTGCCGTCGGGCCGTTTCCTGATGGAAGAGTTTTACTATGCGGGCGGCTTGCCGGCCGTCATACGCCGCCTGGGCGAGGGCGACTTGTTGCCGCACAAGAATGCGCTGACCGTCAACGGCAAGTCGCTGTGGGACAACTGCGTCGAAGCACCGATCTACAACGATGAAGTGGTGCGCACCCTGGACAACCCGCTGCTGGCCGATGGCGGCATCTGCGTGCTGCGCGGCAACCTGGCGCCGCGCGGCGCCGTCTTGAAACCGTCGGCCGCTTCGCCGCATTTGATGCAGCACCGTGGCAAGGCCGTCGTGTTCGAGGATTTCGAACACTATAAATCGCGCATCCTTGATCCGGATCTCGACGTCGATGCCGATTCTGTGCTGGTCATGAAGAACTGCGGCCCGAAAGGCTATCCGGGCATGGCCGAAGTGGGCAACATGGGCTTGCCGCCGAAACTGCTGGCGCAAGGCATCACCGATATGGTGCGCATCTCGGATGCGCGCATGAGCGGCACGGCCTATGGCACCGTGGTCTTGCACGTGGCGCCGGAAGCCATGGCGGGCGGCCCGCTGGGCATCGTGCGCGATGGCGACATGATCGCCCTCGATTGCCACAACGGCAGCCTGAACATCGACATCAGCGACGCGGAAATCGCCGAGCGCCTGGCGGCCCGCGAACTGGGCAGCGCGCCCGGACCGAAGAGCGGCTACCAGCAACTGTACATCGAACACGTGTTGCAGGCCGACGAAGGCTGCGATTTCGACTTCCTGGTCGGCAATCGCGGTTCCGCCGTGCCGCGCCATTCACATTAAGCGGAGAATTCCATGCTGTTGCTGCAATTTACGAATGAACACGGCGGCCGCCTCGTCGGCCTGCTGCAAGACGACGTGATCCGCGTCATCGAAGGCTACAACACGACATATGCGCTGGCGCAAGACGCCATCCGCAAGCGTGTCAATCTGGCGGAGCTGGTGAACGCCACCGTCGGCAACGCCACGCATTCCTATGCGGACGTGGCCGCTGCCGGACGCGTACTGCCACCGCTCGACCATGCGGACGAGGCGCATTGCTACGTGACGGGCACGGGCCTGACCCACCTGGGCAGCGCCGGCGCGCGCGACGCCATGCACAAGAAGATCGGCGGCGACGCGGAATCGCTGAGCGACTCCATGAAAATGTTCCGCCTGGGCGTGGAAGGCGGCAAGCCAGCCGCTGGCACGGCCGGCGCGCAGCCGGAATGGTTCTACAAGGGCGACGGCTCCATCGTGCGCGCGGGCGGCCAGCCGCTGCGCATGCCGGACTTTGCCCTCGATGGCGGCGAAGAGCCGGAAATCGCCGGCCTGTACGTGATCGGCGACGATGGCCAGCCCTACCGGGTCGGCTACGCCATCGGCAATGAATTCTCGGACCACGTGACGGAGCGCCAGAACTATCTGTACCTGGCCCACTCGAAGCTGCGCGCCTGCAGCGTGGGCCCGGCCCTGCTGGTGGGTGAATTGCCCGCGCACATCGCCGGTACTTCGCGCGTGCTGGACGCGGCGGGCAATGTGCGCTGGGAAAAGGCCTTCGTCAGCGGCGAAGAGAATATGTCGCACACGATTGCCAACCTGGAACACCATCACTTCAAGTATCCGCTGTTCAAGCGCCCTGGCGACGTGCACGTGCATTTCTTTGGCACGGCCACCCTGAGCTTTGCCGATGGCGTGAGCGTGGCGCCGGGCGAAACCTTTGAAATCGAAGCGCCGGCCTTTGGCCCTGCCTTGCGCAACCGCCTCGACGTCTTCCCAACCGAATTTGCGAAAGTGAGCACATTATGAGTTTGAATATCACCGGTGATGCATGGATCGGCGGCGTGGCCGTCAAGGGCAATGGCGGCTCCTTCGAAGCGTGGGACCCGGCCGCGCGCGCGCACATCGCGCCCGCCTTCCACATGGTTGACGTAGCGCAAATCGACGAAGCATGCCGTCTGGCGCAAGCCGCGTTCGATCCGTTCCGCGCCACCACGGATGCGGAGCGCGCCGACTTCCTGGACACCATCGCCGCGCAAATCGGCGAACTGGGCGACGACTTGATCGTGCGCGCCATGACGGAAAGCGGCTTGCCGCGCGCGCGCCTGGAAGGCGAACGCGGCCGCACGGTGGGCCAGTTGAAACTGTTCGCCGGCTTGCTGCGCGAGGGTTCCTGGACGGATGCGCGCATCGACAGCCCGCTGCCGGATCGCGTGCCGCCCCGTCCTGACTTGCGCTTGCGCATGATCGGCCTGGGTCCCGTTGCCGTGTTTGCGGCCAGTAACTTCCCGCTGGCCTTTTCCGTGGCTGGCGGCGACACGGCCTCGGCCCTGGCGGCCGGCTGCCCCGTCGTCCTGAAAGCCCATTCGGCCCATCCGGGCACGTCGGAACTGGTGGCGCGCGCCATCGTCAAGGCGATTGCCATCTGCAAGCTGCCGGCCGGCGTATTTGCCTTGCTGACGGGCACGGGCAATGGCATCGGCCAGGCGTTGGTCGCCCATCCGGCCATCCAGGCCGTCGGTTTCACGGGCTCGCGTTCGGGCGGCATCGCCCTGATGAAGGTGGCGGCCGAGCGTCCGCAACCGATTCCTGTCTACGCGGAGATGAGCAGCATCAACCCCGTGTTTGTGCTGCCGCAAGCCTTGGCCGCCCGTGGCGCGGCGATCGCCGGCGGTTTTGCCGCCTCGCTGACGATGGGCGTGGGCCAGTTCTGCACCAATCCCGGCCTCGTGCTGGGCTTGGAAGGCGCCGACTTTACGGCCTTTGCCGCCGCTGCCGCCGAAGCGCTGGCGCCCGCGCCGGCCGCCACCATGTTGACGGCCGGCATCGCCAGCAGCTATGCCAAGGGCGTCGCCGCCCTGGCGCAGCACGCGGACGTGACGCCGCTGGTGCAGAATACGGGAGAAGAGGGCAAGGGCGCCGCCGCCCTGTTCGTCACGTCGGGCGAGGCTTTCCTGGCCAAACACGACTTGCGCGACGAAGTCTTCGGCCCCGCCTCGCTGCTGGTGGCTTGCCGCGACATGGAACAATTGCTGGCGATTACGGAAAGCCTGGAAGGCCAGTTGACGGCCACCCTGCAGATGGATGCGGGCGACCTGGCGGACGCGCGCCGCTTGCTGCCCGTGCTGGAACGCCGCGTGGGCCGCATCCTGGCCAACGGTTTCCCGACGGGCGTGGAAGTGTCGACGGCCATGGTGCACGGCGGCCCGTTCCCGGCCACGTCGGACGGCCGCAGCACCTCCGTCGGCACGGCGGCCATCAACCGCTTCCTGCGCCCTGTGTCGTACCAGAACCTGCTGCAGGACTTGCTGCCGGAGTCGCTGCGCGACGATAATCCGCTGGGGATCTGGCGCCGCAAGGATGGCGTTCTCGGCAAGGAGTAAAAACCTGCTGCGCGGCGGGGCCGATGGCCTTGCCGCGCCAGCTTGCGTTGCACGTTGTACATAAAAAATAAACAGGTGGAGACAAGATGAAGCAATTGGCGAAATATGGCAGCTTGCAGGGCAAGCGCGTGTTCATCACGGGTGGCGGCAGCGGCATCGGCGAATCCCTGGTGGCGGAATTTGCCGCCCAGGGCGCCGTGGTGGCGTTTGTCGATATCGCCGTGGAAGCGAGCGAGGCCCTGTGCCGCCGACTGGCTGAAGCGGGCTGGACGGCACCCGTGTTCCGCCATTGCGACATCACGGATATTGCCTCCCTGCAAGCTGTCATGGCCGAACTGGCCGATCAACTGGGCGACTTCGATATCCTCGTCAACAATGCCGCCAACGACCAGCGCCACCAGGCGCAGGATGTCACCCTGGAATACTGGAACGAGCGTATTGCGATTAATCAACGTCCCATGTTCTTCACGTGCCAGGCCGTTTTCGAGGGCATGAAGCGCAAGGGTGGCGGTTCCATCATCAACGTCAGCTCGATTTCGTGGCACATGAAGTCGGGCGGCTACCCCGTGTATGCCACCACCAAGGCGGCCGTCGTGGGCCTCACGCGGGGCCTGGCGCGCGATTACGGCGCGCACAATATCCGCGTCAACACGGTGACGCCCGGCTGGGTCATGACGCAGCGCCAGATCGACCTGTGGGTCGACGAGGCAGCGGAAGTGGAAATCAAGAAAAGCCAATGCTTGCCAAGCAAGCTGATGCCACAGGACATTGCCGCCATGGTGCTGTTCCTCGCATCGGACGATGGCGCGATGTGCTCCTCCCAAGAATTCATCGTCGACGCCGGCTGGGTCTGACAAAACGTCCAGGGCGTTGTTGCCTTGCCTAGCCGTACTTTCGTACTGTCTTCGGCAAGGCGCCTAGCCCTGGGCGTTTTGTCGGCCGCGGGTTTGCCCGCAGCCATCCCCCTCCTTTGAAATACCGCTCTTGCCGCCCCAACCCTGCGGCAGGAGAGGCATCGCCACATCCATTGCCGGGTTGATCCCGGCCCTTGCTTTTCACTTAAAAACAGGAGACAGCATGAAATGTATCAACACCAGCATCGTGGCCCTCAGCCTGGCCATGGCCGTCGGCAGCGCCTTTGCCGCGCCCGTCAGCGTCACCATCGACGTGGCCAAGCCTGGTTCCGTGATCAATAAAAACATCTACGGCCAGTTCGCCGAACACTTGGGCACGGGCATCTATGAAGGCATGTGGGTGGGGCCGGAATCGTCCATTCCGAATACCAAAGGCTGGCGCAACGACGTGCTGGGCGCGCTGAAGCAGTTGCACGTGCCCCTGGTGCGCTGGCCGGGCGGCTGCTTTGCCGATGAATACCACTGGAAGGATGGCATCGGCGCGCGCGCCCAGCGTCCGACCAAGGTCAACACCAACTGGGGCGGCGTGGAAGAGTCGAACGCCGTCGGCACGCACGAATTCTTCGACCTGGCCGAGTTGCTGGGCGCACAGACCTATATCAACGGCAACCTCGGTTCCGGTACGCCGCAGGAAATGTCCGAATGGCTGGAATACATGACGTCGGACAGCAAGTCCACCCTGGCCGAACTGCGCCGCAAGAATGGCCGCGCACAGCCGTATAAAGTCGATTACTTTGGCATCGGCAACGAAGCCTGGGGTTGCGGCGGCAATATGCGCCCGCAGTACTACGCCGACCTGTACAAGCACTATCACACCTTCATGAAGACGCCGGAAAGCGCGCGCCCGAAATTCATCGCCAGCGGCGGCAATGACGACGACATCAGCTGGTCCAGCACCCTGAGCCACGAAATCAAGCCGAACATGATGGACGCCATCAGTTTCCACTACTACACGGTGCCGACCGGCGTGTGGGAAAAGAAGGGCGCGGCCACGGGCTTTGGCGAAAACGAATGGATTTCCACCTTGAGCCGCACCCTGCGCATCGATAGCTTGATCAAGAACAATCTTGCCGCCATCGACAAGAACGATCCCTCGAAAAAGACGGGCTTGTACGTCGATGAATGGGGCACCTGGTACGACGTCGAGCCGGGCACCAACACGGGTTTCCTGTTCCAGCAAAACAGCTTGCGTGATGCCCTCGTCGCCGCCTTGAATTTCAACATTTTCCACGCCCATGCGGACCGGGTGCGCATGACGAATATCGCGCAAATGGTCAATGTGCTGCAGGCGATGATCATCACGGACAAGGATAAATATTTCCTCACGCCCACGTATCACGCGTTTGAAATGTACGTGCCGTTCCAGGACGCCACGGCCTTGCCGGTCGCCATCAGCGGCAATGGCAAGTACAGCCTGGGCAAGGTCAGCATTCCTGAAGTGAGCGCCTCGGCCGCGCGCGCCAAGGATGGCAAGGTGTACTTGTCCCTGGTCAACACGAATCCGCACAAGGCCGTCGACGTGAGCGTGGCGCTGGCGGGGCAAAAAGTGACAGCCGTGACTGGCCGCGTGCTGACCGCCGGCAAGATGGACGCCGTCAACAGCTTTGCGCAACCGCAAGCCGTGCAGCCCGTGGCGTTTAATGCCAAGGCGCAAGGCGGCAAGCTGACCGTGTCGGTGCCCGCCAAGGCCGTCGTCGTGGTGGCGGTCGACTAGCCTGCCACCCCTTGTCATTCATCAAGCCGGCCCGCATGATGGGCCGGCTGACCATTTTGGAGAAGACGATGCACATGTTGACGCGCGGCATGGCCGCCATCCTGAGCACCCTGGCGATCATGGCTGCCGCGCACGCGGCCCAGGTCAGCGTGCACGACCCCGTGATGGCCAAGGAAGGCGACACCTATTATCTGTACAGCACGGGTCCCGGCATCACCTTTTACAGCTCGACAAACATGGTCGACTGGCAACCGGAAGGGCGCGTCTTCGCGGGCCAGCCGACCTGGGCCAGGACGGCCGCGCCATCGTTTGACGACCATATCTGGGCGCCCGACGTGCAATTTCATGACGGAAAATATTACCTGTACTACTCGGTGTCCGGCTTCGGCAAGAATACGTCGGGCATCGGCGTGACCGTCAACACCACCTTGAATCCCCGTTCGCCCGATTACCGCTGGGTGGACCAGGGCATGCTGCTGCAATCCGTGCCCGAGCGCGACGAGTGGAACGCCATCGATTCGAACATCATCACGGACAAGCACGGCACGCCGTGGATGTCCTTCGGCTCGTTCTGGAACGGCATCAAGCTGGTGAAATTGACGCCCGACTGGACCCGTATTGCGGAACCGCAAGAGTGGCACTCGTTGGCGCGCCGCGCACCGCTGCCGCCAAGGGCCGGCGAATTCAAGCCCGCACCCGAGGAAATTGAAGCGCCGTTCATCTTCCAGCGCGGCAACGATTACTTCTTGTTCGTCTCGTGGGGCTTGTGCTGCCAGAAGGAAAAAAGCACGTATCACCTGGCCGTGGGCCGCTCGACCAGCGTGACGGGCCCTTACCTGGACAGGGATGGCCGCGACATGGCGCAGGGCGGCGGCACGGTGCTACTGAAAGGCGACAAGGATTGGCAAGGCCTGGGCCACAACAGCGCCTACACGTTTGACGGCAAGGATTACCTGGTGCTGCACGCGTATGAAACGGCGGACAATTACTTGCAGAAGCTCAAGATCCTGCCCATGACGTGGGACAAGGACGGCTGGCCGCAAGTCGATCCCCGCGACTTGAACCGCTATCGCAGCCGCCAGTTGCCGGCCGCCAAACCGTAAGGACGCATCGTGAAAAGAACCGTGTTGACGCTGGCGCTGGCCGCCGGCGGCCTGGCCACGCCTGTCCTGCAGGCAGCGGAGCTGTTTCCCCTCTCGTCCGTGCGCCTGGGGGCGGGACCGTTTCTCGATGCGCAGACGACGGACTTGCACTACCTGCTGGCCTTCGAGCCGGACAAATTGCTGGCGCCGTTCCGCCGCGAGGCGGGCTTGCCGCAGGTGCAGTCCAGCTATGGCAACTGGGAATCGACGGGCCTGGACGGCCACCTGGGCGGGCATTACCTGTCCGCGCTGGCGCTGATGGTGGCGTCCACGGGCGATGCGCAGGCGCGCGAACGACTCGATTACGTGCTGGCGGAGCTGAAGCAATGCCAGGATGCCAACGGCAACGGCTACCTGGGCGGCATTCCCGACGGCAACGCCGCCTGGCAAGCCATCGCCAAGGGAGACATGCAGGCCGACACCTTTTCCGTCAATGGGCGCTGGGTGCCGTGGTACAACCTGCACAAGGTGTTTGCCGGCTTGCGCGACGCGTATCAGCAGGCGGGCAGCGAGCAAGCAAAAACCATGCTGATCGCCTTGTCGGACTGGGCCGTGAAACTGTCGGCCTCGCTCACGGATGCGCAGATGCAAGCGATGCTGCGCGCCGAGCACGGCGGCATGAATGAAGTGCTGGCCGACGTCTACGCCATGACGGGCGAGCAGCGCTACCTGGACCTGGCCGTGCGCTTTTCGCACCAGGCCATATTGCAACCGCTGGTGGCGCAACAGGACAAATTGACGGGCTTGCATGCGAATACGCAAATCCCGAAGGTGATCGGCTTCGAGCGCATCGGCGCATTGACGGGCCGGCGCGACTGGCAGCAGGCGGCGCAATTCTTTTGGCAAACCGTGCACGACAAGCGCACGGTGGCCATCGGCGGCAACAGCGTCAAGGAACATTTCCACGACGAGCACGACTTTTCCTCGATGGTGGAGGAAGTCGAGGGGCCGGAAACGTGCAATACCTACAATATGCTCAAGCTGACGGAACAGCTGTTCCAGCGCGACGAGCAGGTGCGCTACGCGGATTACTACGAGCGCGCCCTGTACAACCACATCTTGTCATCGCAGCGCCCCGGCACGGGCGGCTTTGTCTACTTTACGCCCATGCGCCCGAACCACTACCGCGTGTATTCGCAAGTGGACAAGGGCATGTGGTGCTGCGTGGGTTCCGGCATCGAAAGCCAGGCCAAGTATGGCGAGTTCATCTACGCGCATGAGGGCGACGCCCTGTACGTGAACCTGTTCATGGCGTCCACCCTGGACTGGAAAGAGCAGGGCGTCAAGATCGTCCAGTCGACCCGGTTCCCCGACCGTGACACGACGCGCATCACGGTGCAAGGAAGTAAAACGTTCAGCCTGAAGATTCGCTACCCGCAGTGGGTAGCCAAGGGCAAGCTGCGCGTCAAACTCAACGGCAAGGCGCTGCGCGTGAATAGCGTGCCGGGCGAGTACGTGACCATCACGCGCGCCTGGAAGTCGGGCGACAGCGTCGATGTCGTGCTGCCGATGACGACGCGCCTGGAACAGATGCCGGACCAGTCGAATTACTATGCCGTGCTGCATGGTCCCATCGTGCTGGCCGCCAAGACGCAGCCGTTCGCCCATGAACAACTGAACTATTTTGCCGACGACACGCGCATGGGGCATATCGCCCAGGGGCAAGTGTGTCCGCTGGAATCGTCACCGCTGTTCGTCAGCAACGAGCAGGATTTCATGCGGAGAATCCGTCCCGTGAAGGGCCAGCCGCTGACGTTTACGGCGCCCGGCTTGATCCAGGGCAAGGATGCGGCCACCTTGCGGCTGATTCCCTTCTTCCGCCTGCATGACTCTCGCTACATGCTGTACTGGCCCGTATCCACGCCGGCCAGGCTGGCGCAACTGCAGGAAAGCACGCGCCAGGCGGAATCCGAGCGCCTGGCGCTCGACGCGCTCACCATCGACCAGGTGGCGCCGGGACAACAGCAGCCGGAATCCGACCACAACTTCCAGGCGGAAGGGGGAGAAAACGGCGTCAACAAGGGCCGGCACTGGCGCCATGCGACGGGCTGGTTCAGCTATGAACTGAGCGACCCGCAAGGCGAAGCGAAAACCCTGCGCCTGACCCTGTCCACCCTCGATGCGGGCCGCGTATTTGACGTCTTTCTCAACGGCACGAAACTGCAAACGGTCGCCGTGGCGGCCGATGCGCCGCAGGAACTGCACACGCTCGATATCGCCATTCCCCAGGCCCTGGTGGCGGCTGGCAACGGCAAACTCAGCGTGAAATTTGTCGCCGACAAGGATTCCGTGGCGGGCGGCCTGTACGGGCTGCGCCTGTTGCGCTGAGGGAAGAAGGACCCGGCTCGTTCTACCGATACGCAAATCGGTATCGCAAGCGAAAAAGAATTGATTGGATGGCTATGTTGCTTTCTCCTACCATGGGTTCATAAAAAACCGCCCATCCGGCATCCGGCTGTGATGGTATTCCAAAAAAAACTGGAGACAAGAATGACATTGACACGCCGCACACTCCTCGCCAGCGCCATGCTGCTGGCCGCTTCTGCCACCACCTTGGCTACTTCTTCCGCCTTCGCCGCCAAGCCCCTCGTCATGGGCTTTTCGCAGGTGGGCGCCGAAAGCGAATGGCGCACCGCCAATACCGTCTCCATCAAGGATGCCGCCAAGAAAGATGGCGTCACCCTGAAATTTGCCGATGCCCAGCAAAAGCAGGAAAACCAGGTCAAGGCGCTGCGTTCGTTCATCGCGCAAAAAGTCGACGTGATCGCCTTCTCGCCCGTCGTCGAATCGGGCTGGGATACCGTCTTGCGCGAAGCCAAGGCCGCGAAGATTCCCGTCATCTTGACGGACCGCGCCGTCAACGTGGCCGACAAATCGCTGTACGTGACCTTCATCGGTTCCGACTTCGTGGAAGAGGGCCGCCGCGCGGGCCAATGGCTGCTCGAACACGCCAAGAAAACCCCGGATGCGACGCTGAACATCGTCGAACTGCAGGGCACGGTCGGCTCCGCACCGGCCATCGACCGCAAGGCGGGCTTCCTGGAAGTGGTGGGCAAGAATCCGAAGATGAAGATCATCCGTTCGCAAACGGGCGACTTTACACGCGCCAAGGGCAAGGAAGTGATGGAAGCATTCCTCAAGGCTGAAGGCAAGAAGATCAACGTGCTGTATGCGCACAATGACGACATGGCCATCGGCGCCATCCAGGCCATCGAAGAAGCGGGCATGAAACCGGGCAAGGACATCATCATCATCTCCATCGATGGCGTCAAAGGCGCGTTCGAGGCCATGATCGCCGGCAAGCTGAACGTGACCGTCGAGTGCAGCCCGCTGCTGGGTCCGCAATTGATGTCCATCGCCCGCGACGTGGTGGCCGGCAAGCCCGTGCCAGTGCGCATCACGACGGTGGAAGGCGTGTTCCCTGCCGAGGTGGCCGCCAAGGAATTCCCGAACCGTAAATACTAAGCTTGCCGCATGATGAAGACGCAAGCGCATCACACTGCCGCGCCAGCTCCCTTGCTGGAGTTGCGCGGCATCAGCAAGTCCTTTCCCGGCGTCAAAGCCCTCAGCGATGTTGCCCTGCGCCTGTATCCGGGTGAAGTGCACACCCTGATGGGGCAAAACGGCGCCGGGAAGTCGACCCTGATCAAGGTGCTGACGGGCGTCTATACGCCCGACAGCGGCCAGATTTTGCTCGACGGCACGCCCATCGCCCCCGCCTCCACATCGGATGCGCAGTTGCTGGGCATCAGCACGGTGTACCAGGAAGTCAATCTGTGCCCGAACCTGTCGGTGGCGGAAAACATTTTTATCGGCCGCTATCCGCGCCGCTTCGGCGGCCGCTTTGGCCCCATCGACTGGCGTTCCATGCAGCAACAGGCGCGTGCCTTGCTGCAGCAATTGCAGATCGATATCGATGTCACGGCGCAACTGTCCAGCTTTCCGCTGGCCATCCAGCAAATGGTGGCCATTTCGCGCGCGCTGAACATTTCGGCCCGCGTGCTGATCCTTGACGAACCCACGTCCAGCCTGGACGAGGCGGAAGTCAATCTGCTGTTTTCCGTGCTGCGCCGCCTGCGCGAGCAGGGCATGGCGATACTTTTCGTGACCCACTTTCTCGACCAGACCTACGCCATTTCCGATCGCATCACCGTCATGCGCAACGGCGAGCGCGAAGGAGAATATGCGTGCAGCGAGCTGTCGCGCCTGGCGCTGGTGAACAAGATGATCGGCGTGGCGGCCGACACGCAGGCGCAAGAGCTTGATCTGGCGCAAGAAGCGGGCGCCGCCAGTTTCGGTCCCGCCGTGCTGGAAGCGACGGGACTGGGCCGCAAGGGCGCCTTGCTGCCCATGGATTTCCATATCCGCCAGGGTGAATTGCTGGGCCTGGCCGGCTTGCTCGGTTCCGGCCGCACAGAACTGGCGCGCCTGCTGTTTGGCGCCGACAAGGCCGATTCCGGCAGCATCACCATGCAAGGCAAGCCGCGCCAGTTCCACGTGCCGCGCGACGCGATTGCCCGCGATATCGGCTTTTGCTCGGAAGACCGCAAGCACGAGGGCGCGATCCTGTCGCTGTCCGTGCGCGAAAACATCATATTGGCCTTGCAAGCCCGCACGGGCTTGCTGCGCGCCATCCCGTTCAAACGCCAGCAGGCGCTGGCCGACGAATATGTGAAGGCGCTGGGCATCAAGACGGCCAGCATCGAGACGCCCATCGGCAGCCTGTCGGGCGGGAATCAACAGAAGGCCTTGCTGGCGCGCTGGCTGGTGACGTCGCCGGCCATGCTGATTTTAGACGAGCCGACGCGCGGCATCGACGTGCGCGCCAAGCAGGAAATCATGAGCTATGTCGGTAAACTCTGCCGCAAGGGCATGGCCATCCTGTTCATTTCGTCCGAATTGCCGGAAGTGTTGCGCTGCAGCGACCGCATTCTCGTCATGCGCGACCGCAAGGCCTGCGGCGACTATGCGCGTGGCGAGCTGGACGATAGTTCCGTGCTGCAAGTGATTGCCGGAGACGCCACATGAGTTTATCCACGCCATCGAGCGCGCCGCTGGCGCGTGCGGCTTCCACTATGGGTACGTCCGCCTTGCATACCGTTTTACACCACCCCCTGAGCCGGCCCCTGGCCGCGCTGTGCTTGCTGCTGCTGGTCGACTTCTTCGCCATCCCCGGATTTTTCCATCTGGAAATTCGTGACGGTCATTTGTACGGCAGCGTGATCGACATCGTCAACCGCGCGGCTCCCCTGATGCTGGCGGCCCTGGGCATGACCCTCGTCATTGCCACGCGCGGCATCGATATTTCCGTGGGCGCCGTCGTGGCCCTGTCCGGCACCGTGGCCGCCATGCTGATCGGTGGCACCATGGTGATGGACAATGGCGTGCCGACCTATGTGAGCAACATTCCCATGGGCTGGGCCCTGGCGGCGGCCCTGGGCGCGGCCCTGCTGTGCGGCGCCTGGAACGGCGTGCTGGTGGCGGGCCTGGGCTTGCAGCCCATCGTCGCCACCCTGATCCTGATGGTGGCGGGGCGTGGCCTGGCGCAATTGTTGACGGATGGACAGATCGTCACCGTCTACTATCAACCGTTCTTCTTCATCGGCAGCGGTTATTTGTTCGGCTTGCCGTTCTCGCTGTTCCTCGTGGCGTTGGTGTTCCTCATCACGGCCGTGCTGATGCGCAAGACGGCCCTGGGCCTGTTCATCCAGGCCGTCGGCATCAACCCCGTCGCCGCGCGCCTGGCCGGCATCAAGACGGCGACCCTGATCTTCTTCGTCTACGTCTTTTGCGCCGCCTGCGCGGGCTTGTCGGGGCTGATGATCAGCTCGAACATCAAGAGTGCCGACGCGAACAATGCGGGCCTGATGCTGGAACTCGATGCCATCCTGGCCGTCACCCTGGGCGGCACCTCGCTGGCTGGCGGCAAGTTCAGCTTGGTCGGCAGCATGATCGGCGCGCTCATCATCCAGACTTTGACCTACACCATCTATTCGCTGGGCGTGCCGCCCGAAGTGAACATGGTCGTCAAGTCGGTCGTCGTCTTCCTCGTCTGCCTGTCGCAATCGTCGGAATTCAAGCAATTGCTGCATCGGAGAAAAGCATGAAGGGTTTGCTGCACACCCCGTATTTCACTTCGCTCGTCACGGTCCTGCTGCTGGTGGTGATGCTGGGCCTGGGCGGCGCCGCCTATCCGGGCCTGCTGTCGACGCAAGTGATCTTTAACCTGTTGATCGATAACGCCTTTTTGCTGGTGATCGCCGTCGGCATGACCTTCGTCATCGTTTCCGGCGGCATCGATCTGTCCGTCGGTTCCGTGCTGGCCCTGTCGACCATGATCGCCGCCTGGCTGCTCAACGTGGCGCACTGGCCGCCAACTCTGGTGATCGTCACCGTGCTGGCGCTGGGCACGGTATTTGGCGCCAGCATGGGCGCGCTGATCCATTATTTCAAATTGCAGCCGTTCATCGTCACCCTGGCCGGCATGTTTCTGGCGCGGGGCCTGTGCTATTTGATCAGCATCAATTCCATCACCATAGCCGACCCGCTGTTCGTGGCCATGTCGCAGACCCAGCTGGGATTCCTGGGTGGCTTCGTGTCGCCCGGCGTCGTGATCGCCGTGGCGACCTTACTGCTGGCCATCTGGCTGGCGCACGCCACGCCATTCGGCCGCGCCGTGTATGCGATCGGCGGCAATGAACAGTCGGCGTTGATGATGGGGCTGCCCGTGGGCCGCACCAAGGTCTTCATTTATGCGTTCAGCGGCTTTTGCGCCTCGCTGGGCGGCGTGCTGTTTTCGTTCTACATGTTGTCCGGCTATGGCTTGCATGCGCAAGGCACGGAGCTGGACGCGATTGCCGCCGTCGTCATCGGCGGCACCCTGCTCAGCGGCGGCTACGGCTACGTGGCGGGCGCGCTGTCGGGCGTGCTGGTGCTGGGCACCATCCAGACCTTGATCGCCTTCGACGGCACGCTCAGCTCGTGGTGGACCAAGATCGTCATCGGCGGCTTGCTGTTCGTCTTTTGCGTCGTGCAAAGACTGATGGCCATGGGCCAGAAAAATACCAACGGGAGTTAATCAATGTTGAAACAGAAAAAACTTGCCGCAGCCATCGGCATGGCGGCGGCGCTCGCCTGCGCCCCATTCGGCGCGCAGGCAGCCAATCCCATCGTGAAAGATATCTATACGGGCGATCCGGCCGCGCTGGTCGACAATGGCAGGGTGTACCTGTACGTCGGCCACGATGAAGCGAGCGCCACGGACACGGATTACCGGATGCATGAATGGCGCGTGTATTCCTCGTGCGACATGGCGAACTGGACGGATCACGGCTCGCCGGTGCGCTTTTCCACTTTTGCCTGGGCCGGCAAGGATGCGTGGGCCGGCGACATCGTCAAGCGCGACGGCAAGTACTATTTCTATTCGACCGTCGACCACAAGAGCATCCCAGGCAAGGCCATCGGCGTGGCCGTGTCCGACAGCCCTACCGGACCGTTCGTCGATGCGCGCGGCAGCGCCCTGATCACGAACGACATGACGAAGCAGACGGCGATCCCGTGGGACGACATCGATCCGGCCGTCTTCATCGACACGGATGGCCAAGCCTACATCTACTGGGGCAACACGGTCTTGAAGTACGCCAAGCTGAAGGCGAATATGACGGAGCTCGACGGCCCGATATTGACCTTCGGCATGGATGCGTTCACGGAAGCGGCGTATATGCACAAGCATGCGGGCACGTATTATTTATCGTACTCGCGCAACTTCCCCGAGGAAACGGCGTATTCGACGGGGCCGACGCCGACAGGGCCATGGCATTTCCGCGGCACCATCATGGACAAGAATGCCATCGTAAAAACCATTCACCAGGCCATCATCGAATTCAACGGCAAGTCGTACATCTTCTATCACAACGACAAATTGCCCGGCGGCGGAGAATACCGGCGCTCCGTGGCCGTGGAAGAACTGAAATACAAGCCGGACGGCACCATCGACTTCATCCCGCAAACGGCCGGTCCGGCGGCCAACCCCAGCGCCGCCTGCAAGGCATCCTGAACGCTCGTTGACTACGCACAAAAAGGAGACACACCGATATCTATAACATCGATATTGAGTTAGAAGCGATATCGATCATGATATGATTTATTCATGGATACCCTCAACCCCAACTGGTTCTTGCGAGCCCGCCTGAAGACGCGGCAATTGCTGCTGTTGATCGCCCTTGACGAGCAGCGCAACATCCACCGCGCGGCGGAAGAATTGCACATGACGCAGCCGGCCGCGTCCAAGCAAATCAAGGACCTGGAAGAGATGCTGGACGTGCGCCTGTTCGACAGGCTGCCGCGCGGCATGGAGCCGACCATCTACGGCGAAACGATGATACGCCACGCGCGCATGGCCTTGACGAGCCTGTCGCTGGCGCATGACGACATCGTCGCCCTGAAGTCGGGCCTGACGGGCCAGGTGGAAGTGGGCGTCATCATGACGCCGGCCATGGCCTTGCTGCCGCGGGCGATTGCCCGCATCAAGCAGCAGGCGCCCTTGATGCGCATCGGCGTGCACCTGGAGCACAGCAATACCCTGATGGACATGCTGCAGCATGGCACCCTGGACTTCATGATCGGGCGCATCCTGGAAAAGGAAAGCAGCGCCGGTCTCATCTACGAGGAATTGACGGAAGAGCCGGCCAGCGCCGTGGCGCGCAATGGCCACCCTTTGCTGTCGCGCAAGAATCTGCAGTTGAAGGACTTGGCGGGCCAGCCGTGGATCTTGCCGCCGCAAGGCAGCATCCTGCGCCACCGCTTCGACATGATGTTCCGCCGCGCGGGCCTGGAGCCGCCCGTCGACGTGGTCGATACGACGGCCTTGCTGTTGATCACGTCCTTGCTGCAGCAAACGGACTCGCTGCACGTGATGCCGACGGAAGTGGCGCACTACTACGAATCGTTGAACGTGCTGAGCATTTTACCCATCGAGCTGCCGTGCAAGATGGATGCGTTCGGCATCATCCGCCAGCAGGATCATCTGTTGTCGCCGGGCGCGGACATGTTATTGAAAGCTGTGCGCGCCACGGCACAGGATATGTACTAGTCGGGCACTTCAAAGAAAAACAGCTGCACCAGCCGCCCATTCTCCGGCGTGTCGCCAAACACATTGCTGATCGAGTGAAAGTAATGGCCCTTGTAGACGATCAGGCGGTTGTGGCGCATGGGCACTTCCAGCAGGGCTTGCCAACTGTCGCGTTGTTCCTGTAAGTCGTTGAATTTCTGTACTTTACTGTTCGGCAGCCAGCGTTTCTGGAAATCCTTGAAGCTGGCGTAGCCGCCCGCCTTGACGTCCGCCTCGGGCAGTCTCCGGTACCAGCCGCTGGGCTGGTGGCGCCAGAACGTGGTGCCGCCCTGGCATTGCTCGGGCGGGTTCAGATACAGCACGCCCGCATAGAAATTGAAATTGTTGCCCGTCTCATTGTCCACGTGGATATCCGTGCGCGCCATGGCGTCCGCATAGCTGAGGCGGTACGAGCCATTGTCGGGCGAAATGAAACGGATGGGGCGGCCCAGGGCCGTGGCGATGCGCTCCATGATGGCCTGGCTGGGCTGGCCCGCCGTCTGGCTGCCCGGATAGTTTTGTCCCGCATAGCGCTGCTGCTCGAACGGCAACGCCAGCGCCTGCGCGCGCCAGGCGGCCGGGTCGGGCAGGAAATCGTCGAGGATGTGCAAGTCCGTTTCGCGGATAAAATCGTGCAGGGTGTCCGCGACATTGAGCGGCGTCAATGTTGCTGCCTGTTCCGCTTGCGGGCTGGCAAAGCCGATGCAGCACGTTTGCGCCAGCGCCGGATGCAGCGCCAGGCCTTGCGCGTAGCGGGCCAGCGCCAGTTCCTGCTGTCCCGTGCGGTAATACAGCTCGGCCAGGCCCTGCAGGGTTTGCCAACGCTGCGGACGCAGGGCGTGGGCCCGCTCCAGTTCGGCGATGGTCTCCAGCAGACGCTGTTTTCCCATCAGCAATTCCGCATGGCTGATGGCGAAATCGTGCTCGTGCGGCGCCAGCCGCGCCGCCGTGGCGTAGCTGGCCAGCGCCGCCTCGCTATCCGTGCCGCGCAGCACGTTGCCCAGGTTGTAGTGGAACAGGGCGTTGTCGGGCTGTTGCTTGAGCGACAGTTTTAACAGGCCCAGGCCGATGGCGCCCTGGCCCAGTTCCAGCATGGCCAGGCCCTGGAAATGCTGCGCTTCGGCCAGGGCCGGGTCTTGCTTGTAGGCGGCCTGGTAGGCGTTGATCGCTTCGATCAGCTTGCCCGCCTGTTGCAGCCGTTGCCCGTTTGCCAGATGTTGTTCCGCCAGTGTCTGTTCGCCCATGTCGCTATCCCGATGCAATGTGGCGAACAGTGTAACCGAGCCCGTTCTACTGCGCCTGGTTGACGGGAATTTCTTCCCCGTTCAGCTTGATCGCCACCTTGACGATCTGCGCCTTGACCTGGTTGCTGGCCATGTCCGCTTCCTGGGCGTAGGCGTACACGACGATGGCGAAGTCCTTGTAGCCGCTGCGCGCCGCCTCGATCTTGCGCGCCGCGTCCTGGTCCACCTTCAGCAGCGAATAGCCATCGCCATTCGTGAACGCCAGCTTGTAATCGCCGTTGTCGTACATGTAGTAATACGTGCCCGCGTCGGCGAACTTGGCCGGGAAGGCGGCCTTGTCCATGGCGTACGGCGACAGCGCGCCCTGGCCATTGATCTGGTAGCGCAGGTAGCGCCGGGTTTTCGCTTCGCTGACCTTGGCGTCGATCTGCGGTTTCAGGGCGTCGAGCACTTCCTGCTTGCGGAAGGCATCGTTGCTGCCCGCATATTCGCGCGAGATGCGCTGCGCCACGGCCGCGTAGTCGGGCGGCACGCCGGACAGGGCGATGTAGCTGTACATCAACTGGTTGCCGCTGGTGATGTCGACATAGCTGGACGCTGGGGTGGCAGCGTCCGCTTGCGGCAGGCTGGCGGCCGCCGCCTTCACTTGCGCCTTGGCGGCCAGGTCCGCGACATTCGCGGCGACAGGGGCGGAAGTGGCTGGTGTGGCGTTATCTGTCTTGCCGCAGGCGGACAGGATCACGGCGATGGCGAGCAGGGCGGGGAAAGTGCGGTTCATGGTATTTCCTTCAGTATGGGTGTGTAAGAGGTGACTTAGCCGACGGTTTTGCGCTTGTATTCGCCATAGCCGTACGCGGCCAGGACAATGCTGGCGGCCAGCACGAGATAAAAGCCGATGCCGAACGAGAGCCCTTGCCACACCTGGCCCAGCATTTCGCTGGCCATCTGCTCGGCCATGCGGGCCGCGCGGCTGCCCATGATGCCGCTCATGGCGTTGCCCGCGTCACTGACGGCGCCCTTGATCTTGATGAACAGCAAACTGCTGTGGATGACGATGAACAGCAGCGGCGCGCACTTGCCCAGCGCCGCTTTCGGGTGATTGCTGGCCATGGTGGCGCAGCAGGCGGCAATGGCCAGCAGGAAGAAAAATTGCGCCGAGGTAAAACCGCCGCCGCCATCGCGGGCAAAGCTTTCCAGGCTGTCGGCGGACAGGCCCAGCAACTGCCAGTAAGTGCGCGACACGGAGGCGAACAAACGGATGCCGATGGTGTTGAAGACAAAGGCGCCGGCGATCAGCACGCCCAGGCTGGCCAGCACCTTGATGCCCAGCGCCGAGACGGCCTGGCCCCACAACTGCTGGCCCTTGTCGCGCGCCAGTTTCGCCGCGCCGGCCATCTCTTCCTGCGCCAGTTGCTGCGTCGCCACGGCGCTGACCGTGTCGAGGCCGCCTGACTCGTTGAAGCGCACGTCGACGACGGCGTTGATGGCGGGCGCCACGTCGGAGCGCCAGTGGGTGGCGACGTCGAAGGCATGTTGAATGCCGGCCACGCTGACGGAACCTTGTCCGCTGGCTTGGTAGGCGAGGATGCGGCCCCGTTGGCCGGTGGTGATTGCTGCTGGGCTGGATGCTTGCATGGGATTTCCCTGGTCACTGTCATGCTGTATTGCATGTACCCACGGATAACGGGGGCAGTTCAGGGAAATCCAAAATTATTTGAAATTATTTTTTGGGCGGCTGCATCAGGTCTTTGGCGGCGCCCTGGTAATCCTTCATCAAGCCCATGAACGCGTCCTGCAAATGCCGGGCCGCATCCTGCGGCGGCGCGCCCGTGCGCCGCGCCAGGTCGAATTTATACGCATGGGCGGCCGTGTAGCCCGCCTGCGAGGCGGCGTCCAGCAGCGCGCCCGCCCGTTTCAGCGAGGCGGGGTCGCCCTTGACCATCAGCAATTCGGCCAGATAGGTCTGGGCAATCGGAAAGTCTTTCGCGGCCGCCTTTTCCAGCCACTGCATGCCCGCCTTCGGCTGTTTGACACCCGCGTCGCCGCCGCCGATGCCATAGCCAAGGGCCGTCAGCGCCACCAGGTCGCCGCCCCGTGCGCGCTTTTCCAGCTGCTGGCGGGGAAACGGACGGGCCGCGATCTGCATGCGGATTTCATAGTTGATGTCTTGCAATACGTTGCCTGGCCACACCTTGACGCCCGGTGCGGCCGGCTTTTCCATGGCTGGCGCTGGCGCGCGCATGCCGCTGTTGCCCGAGGCCAGCACGCCCGGTGTTGCCTGGCTGACACCCTTGCCGCTGCCCATGTTCAGCACCAGGCGCGCCGACGTTTCGCCGAACGACACGCGGGGCTTTTGCACGTCGTGCGTCATGGCCGCGACGCGTGCCGCCACCTGCGAAAACACGTCGCCCATGGGCAAGCCGGGAGCGTCCAGCGCGTCGAGCAGGGCGCTCGTGTAGGGGCTGTTGCGCGAATCGGGCGACCAGAAATCGCGGGCCAGGGCGCCGGGACCGGCCGAATAGGCGATCACCACGCCCCGTGGCGCGGCCGTATCGGCAAAGCCGTGGCTGGCCGCATTGCCGCCGGGAACCACCACCGCGCCGCCGCGCGTATATTCCTGGCGGCAAGCGTCAAGGATCAGCACGGCGCCGCGCGCGCCCGTGCGCTGCAAGTCGCCCGCCAGGCTGGAAACGGACACGCCCTGCGCGGCAATCGTGGTAGCGCTGAGCGCATTCATGTTGGCGCCCAGCGGCAGCACATAATTGGCTTCGCCCGCCTGCGCGCCGTGGCCCGCGTAAAACACGAGAGCGATATCGGCGCCGCGCGCCTGCGTGGAAAACTCGGCCGATGCCTTTTGCAGCTGCGCCGCATTGATGTCCGTGCGCAGCAGCACTTCAAAGCCCAGGCGGCGCAGGCGTTCGGCCATGGCGCGCGCGTCATTCACGGGATTTAACAGGGGCTGCGGATAGGCCGCGTTGCCGATCACCAGCGCGATGCGCTTGCCGGGACCGCTGCCGACATTCCCCGTGGCCGCTTGCACGCCGTTACCGCAGAGTAAAAAGATGAGGCTGAAAAACAGGGGAATCAGGCGATACATCGGCGTCTCGGGAATTGTCGTGAAAGTAACAAAAGTTAGCGATTTTGACGGTGATATGAGAAAATTGCTTAAATGCATTTTACCTTACTGACAAGTTTCTCTTGTCTGGCCAGCGTATTGCTTGTTTGCCGGTGCGCGTCGCCGCCGGCCAGTGGCGCGTGGCGCCCAACACACGATCGGACCGGCTGTGCAATCGGAACAATTTGAACGGATTCATGCTTTCTGGACCCGCCGCCCGCAGCTGACACAAGGCGAACTGGGCGAGTTTTACCAGCGCGTCATCGCCGCGCTGACCCCGTGCCGCCCGCGCGAGGCGGCGTCGCTGGGCGATTCCCTGGCCGATCTGCGCCACCAGTTCTTCATCGAAAAAGTCTTGCACAGCGACAGCGACGCGGCGCCCCACCACGTCGGCGCCCTGTTTTTGTACTTCAAGCGCTTCATCATCGACCAGCTGCGCAAGCAGCGTGACGACGATGCGGATGCGCAAGAGGGCTGCGAGCTGCGCGCGCCCGACGCCTATGCGGAGCCGCTGCGCGACTACCAGCTTACGCCACAGCAAGTGCGCGAGGCGGCCGACAGTTTCATTACGACCTTGCCCCGCGACTTGATCTTGCTGCTGCGCCATTGCGGCTGCGGCGGCATGCCCGTCAAGGAATTGGCCGAGCAGATTGCCTCCGCGCACTACCACGGCGGCAAGCTGGGCCTGGTCCACAGGCAGAAGGGCGAGCTTGCCAGCGCGGGGCGCCAGGTGGTCGAGCCGGCCCACCGCGCCACCTTGCTGGGCAGCTGGGTCTTGAGCCTGCTCAAGCTGCGCGTGGGCGATACCCTGGCCGCGCGCGACATGCAGGCGGCGCAAATAGTTTTGGATATCTTGTGCGTGGCCGCGTTATCCCTGCACCTGGACCCCGCGTCCCCTCCCTCGAACCCGGATGAAAGGCCACCGGCATGAATGCATTGACGCCCACCCTGGCCATCGTTGCCGCGCGCTTGCCGTCGCCCCCGTCTTCCATCGACGTGCTGGACGACGAGGTGGCGGGCGCCACCCCCGATTGGCGCGGCATCGCCGTGCCGGAACACGTGATGCAGCGCTTCGCGCGCCGCAGCGACGCGGCGCCGCTGGCCGGGCGGCCCATCGCGGGCGGACAGATCCACCTGCTGGCGCGCCGCCCCGGCTTCGGCGCCGTGCTGCTCGATGCCTGGGACGGCGCGCAGCAGCGCTGGCGCGGCTGGCTCGTCACGCCGGACACGTCGTATGCGGACGCCTGCGGCCTCGTGGTCGAGGAGCGCGACGCGCCCGCCGACCCGCGCGCGGGCCTGGTGTTGTGCGACATGCCGGTGATCCTGGCCGTGACGGACCTGGGCGCCTGCCTGGGCGTGTTCAGCCAGGAGCGCCTGCAGGCGGCGCGCTGGCTGGAGCTGCATGGCCGCGCCAATGGGGCTGCCGCCGCACCGGGCGTGATCGCCCGCGTGGCCTTGCCGGGCGACGATTACGCCTTGACGGGCACGCCTTTGTCGAGCGAGCTGGGCAAGGATGGCCGCGTGGCCTACCGGCAATTGCTGCGCCAAGGGCTGCAGCAGTTGCAGATCGCTTCGGCCGATGCTACTTCGCCACCGGTGAAGGTGCCAATGCAGGCGGCAAATTCCAGCCGCTGGCTCAAACTTGTCACGGCCGTGGCCGCCAGCGTGATGGTGGTGCAGTCGGCGTGGCTGTTCCTGCCGAAAGAGGGCGCCGTCGTCGGCAATGCGGAATTCCGCAACGGTGCTCCACAGGGCAGCGGCGTCGAGTCGGGCGTGCGCACGCGCGTGCTGTTCCGCGCCGAGGCCACGGAGGCGGAAATCCGCACCTGGCTGCAGCGCGAGCAGCTGGAAATCGTCGCCGGACCGGACACCCTGGGCGCCTTCACTGTGTTGTCGCGCAACCGCCAGAAAGTCTTGCCGCCGCCAGGCCCGGGCAATCCGCTGGCCGTGATCAATCCCTGACCCCGAAATAAGAGAAAGTTATCAAGTATGGCAACGTATAAGAATTTTGCATCTGCGCACTGGCGCAAACTGGCCATGGGCCTGGCCGCCGGCGTCCTGTTGACGGGCTGCGCCATGACGCCGAATGGCCGTGGCGGCGTGTTGATGGGCCTCGATACGGCCGAGCTGTTCGGCACGCCGATTTCCACCTTCCGCTTGCGCGATGGCACGGAAGGCACGTTGCGCAAGGATCCGAAGGGCAAGTATTCGATCAAGCTGTCGCAGGCGTTCCGCGTCGTGCCGCTGGACAAGGCCATCACGGCCCGCGTGGCGCGCGTGGAAAACGTGGGCGAGCGCACCGTGGTGATCGTCGAAACCCAGGAGCGCGGCTGCGCCTACCGCTATGAAGTGCTGGCGTTCCAGGGTACGGACGTGCTGCAGTGGACGGTCGGCAATTGCAACGACCGCCCCCGCGTGGAACTGGCGGCCGATGGCAAATCGCTCAATATCGACTTCCCCAATTACAACCGCCTGGCGCGCATGATTTACACGGACAGCCGGCTGCTCAACGCCAGCGTGCCCGTGCCGCCCGGCGTCGATACGCGCGCGCAGCCGTTTGCCGACGACGCCTTGCGCGCCGCCGGCCCCGTCATCGCTACCGTGCCGGGCAGCGACAGCGGGCGCGTGATTCCCGCCGCTCCGGCCGCCGCACCGGCAGCCGCCACCAAGCCTGCCACGCGCGCCACCGGCCGGAACCGCCGCCAGGTGGCGCAGGAAGCGCCCGCGCCAGCCCGCACCGTGCCTGGCGCCCCGGCAGCGGCAGCTCCGGCCGCGCGTGCCGGCGACAGCGCTTCGCGCGTGCCGGCCGCCATGAGTTTCCAGACGGAAGAAATCAAGCCCGTCGTCATCGATTTGAGGAAATAGGATGGCCGCCAGCTTGCGCAGTCTGCAAATCCGGCAGACCTTGATCCTGATCGTCCTCACCATTATGTATCTGTGCTTCGAGCTGGGCTTCAATGCCCGCCTGCTCGACGTGGTGGGGGGCAACGTCAAGCCGGAAGACGTGGAAGGGGTGGAATTCTATGGCCGCAGCCTGTCGGGCATCGCCGCCGCGCTGGTGGTGCTGCAGCTGATGTGGCGCCGCCGGCTGAAGAACAATGGCAGCGGGCCGGGCTGGACCAAGATCCTCGTCTGCTGCGTGGTGACGGCCGGCGTCGTCTTCGGCGTGCTGAAAACCACGGTGAATGTGCTGGTCAATACGCGCGACGCGGAATTTCGCCGCATGGCCTTCAACACCACCCTGCTGCAGCGTTCGCTGGTAGGCGGCAGCTTGCAGCTGCAGGGCCTGGTTGACGATCCCACCCTGTTCGCCAAGCCGGAGGGGAAATCCTTCCTGGCCCTGTTCCCCTTCCTGGCCGTCTCGGTGCGGCATCTTGACGAGCGCATGGGACCGGCCAAGGAGCAGCTGGTGCGCGCCAACGTGCGCCAGGTGGCAGGCGGCCCGTCCGGCTACTATGACAAATATCAAGAGGCCATGCGCGAGCTGGCCGGCAAGTGGGAATTGTATGCGGGCATCATCCCCGACAGCGATGCCGGCTTGCGCGCCAAGCAGCAATCGTCGTGGCAGGAATACGTGAGCAGCCTGTCGCGGCGTGGCTGGCAGCCGCATTCGGTGCCGATGCGGCGCCAGGCTGCCGTCGTCAACAATGTACGCAAGAAAGTGCCCGTGCCCGCCAACTGGCGTACCGACGATGAGCTGGGCTTCCGCGCCGCCGTCAAGCGCCGTTACGCGGCCGAGGCGGCCAGCAAGGGCGTCTCCGTGCGCGGCGAGCGCATCCCGCCGGGCTTGCCGTTTGCCGCTTTTGTCGCGCGCCCCGGCGTGCAGGCGGAATTGCGCGAAGCGTTGAAATTGCCGGCCAGCGCCACGGTGCAGGCCGCGTATGCGAGTCCGGCCGAGTTCGGCCGCCTGTTCGACCAGTTCCTGGATCGCCAGACGGCGGAAAAACTGGTGGAATACCGTGCCAGCCGCACGGATTTTGAAGCGGGCGGCAGGTTCTTCCACGAAGGCAAGGAAGCGGCGCGCGCCGCCATCGTGCCGCCCGTGGCCCTGTTCTTCTCGCTGCTGGGCGCCATCGGCCACTTTTCCAAATTGCTGTATCTGATCGCGACCGTCGTATTATTGCTGCTGGCCATGCGCCGTGGCGAGCAGGCGGGCGCCGATGGACAGCTGAGCCGGCGCTCCGCCTGGATCGCCACGGGCGTGCTGGCGACGGCCTTTGCGGGTACCTGGGGCATGCTGTCGGTGCTGGACAACAACGTCACGCGTAGCGAGCTGTTCCGGCAAATGCTGGACTGGACGCGCCAGGGCGAGCCAGACAGCACGCGCTGGAATCTCGCCGGCAAGGCCATCCTGGCCAATATCACGCACGTCGTGGCGGTGGGGCAGGGCTACAGCTACCCCGTCAACGAAGCGATCCGCATCCATGTTTTGCAGGGAATTCACTATGGCTATCACCCGCAACAAAAATAAGGCGGCCGCGCTGGCCTTGCTGCTCTCCATGGCCAGCACGGTCGCGCAAGCCGATTGCTTGGGCATGAAGATGCATGCGCACCGCGGCGCCGGCAATGCGCCGGAAAACTCGCTGAGCGCGCTGCGCAACACGTATTTCGGCACCTGGGACGGCGTCGAGACGGATTTGCAGCTGCTGGGCGACGGCAGCTGGGTGGTGCACCACGACTTGCTGACGGGAAGGGTCGTCGACACGGGCTCGCCCCGCACCGTGAAACAATTGACGGCCGACGACTGGCGCGCCGCCAGCATGAAGAACCGCGGCGTGGCCACGCCGGAAACGCCGCCGTTCGTCACCGATGTCGCCGACCTGGCGACGGCTTTCCCGGCCAAGACCCTGAATGCGGAAATCAAGGATGTGGTGTCGTCGTGCGCGCCGATCGCCACCCTGGTGGGACAGTTGCGCGCGAACATCAAGCACGGCAACTGGTTTTTGACGTCGGGCGTGCCGAACAACCTGGCGTGCGCGCGCCGCGCCGATCCGCAGGGTTACCTGGGCCTGCTCGTGTTTGACGCGCGCAATGCGCAGGCGGCCGGCGCCAACCGGGTCAGCCGCTATATCGCGAAAAATGCCCGCCCGCCCAAGCTGGACAAGCCGTGGCTGCAGCGCGTGCAGCAACAGATCGGCATGCCCACCGGCGTGCATGTGGATGCGCGCAGCCTGGACGCCAATCCGAATCTGCTGGCTGATGCCGCCAGCCTGAACATGCCCGTCTTCGTGTACGCCGTCGATGGCGACTCGGCCCTGGCCGCGTCCCTGCTGCGCGCCCAGCAGCGCAGCCACCGCTGGCCCAGCGGCGTCATTCTTGACGGCAATCCCGAGACGTTTTGTGCGATGATGAAGTAAGCATTTTTACTTGCCGAGAGACCATGCCATGACCCTGCCGCAACCCGACCCCGCCGCCGCGCTGGCCCGTAGCGCCATCGGCGCCATGTTCTTTTCCCTGTTTGGCGGCCTGTGGGTGGCCGCCTGGTGCGTGCAGACGTATGGCGCGCATCCGTTCAGGCTGCTGCCGGTTGCCGGCGTCACCGTCTTGCTGTTCATGCTGGCGTGGCGCCAGTTCCGGCGCCACCGCGCCGCACATGCGGCGGCGGAGCAATCGCCGGAAGCGAAACGCGTGGGGCGGCTGTTCAATATCGTGAACGCCGGGCAATGGATTGCCATCTTCATCGTCGGCAACGTCCTGAAAAACATGGGCTTGCAGGCGTGGTTCATTCCCGCCGTCATTTTGATCGTGGGCCTGCATTTCTTCCCGCTGGCCTGGCTGTTCAAGGCGCGCCGCCACGTGGCCATCGGCATGGCCCTGTGCGTGTGGGCCATCGGCTATCCGCTGACCGTGCGCCATGGGCCCATGCACCCCATCGGCTGTCTCGGTGCCGGCCTGATCCTGTGGGTGGCGGCCCTGTCCGCCGTGCGCGCCGGTTTTGCCGTGCAGCAAAGCGCCTTGCAAGCCCAGAAATAGCTGTATCCGACGGCCCGCGCAGGGCCGTTTTTGCCTTTTCCCTGCCGCATTCCTGCCGCATTCCTGCCTCTTTTTTGCGCATCGCAGCATCGATAATGTTTGCATCGCGCGCGCGACTGGCCTATAAATGTAATCGATTACATTTTATTGAGCACCTTCATGCCGCCAGCCGTTCCATCACCTTTGCCGACAGAAACCGTCTCCATCAGCGCCGTCGCCGCGCATGCGGGCGTGTCGGTGGCCACCGTGTCGCGCGTGATGAACGAGCAGGCGGGGGTGCGGGCGCCCACGCGCGACAAGGTGCTCGCTTCCGTGGCGGCCCTGGGCTACCGCATGAACCATCTGGCGCGCAGCCTGCGCACGGCCGAGAGCCGCATGCTGCTGACCATGGTGCCCGACGTGGGCAACCCGTTTTATGCGCAGATCGTGCGCGGCATCGATACGGTGGCGCGCGAACACGGCTATTTCGTGTTGCTGTGCGACACGGGCGCCGACGCGGGCCGCGAGCGCTCGTATTTCGACTTGCTGCGCATGCACCGCGCCGACGGCGCCATCTGCCTCGATCCGGACACGGTACAGCATGCCTTGTCGCATGAATCCGTCAGCCTGCCGTGGGTGGCCTGCTGCGAATTCGACCCTGCCGTGGCCGTGCCCTATGTCGGCATCGACAACCACCGGGCCGCCTCCGACGCCGTCGCGCATCTGCTGGCGCGCGGCCATACGCGCATCGGCCTGATCAACTCGGATGAACGCTATCTGTACGCGCGGCAACGCCAGCAAGGCTATCTGGACACCCTGGCGGGGGCCGGCCTGCCCGTGCAGCCGCAGTGGGTGCACACGGTGCAAAGCCTCGACTATGAAGCGGGCACGGCCGCCACCTTGCGGATGATGGCGGGGCCGGATGCGCCCACGGCCATCTTTGCCGTCTCCGACACCCTGGCCATCGGCGTGCTGAGCGCGCTGCGCCAGTTGAAGAAGCGCGTGCCGGAAGACGTGGCCGTGATCGGCTTCGACGATATCGCCATCGCCGCGCAGATCGATCCGGGCCTCACCACCATCGCGCAACCGATGCGCCAGCTGGGCGAGACGGCGGCGAGACTGTTGCTGCAGCGCTTGGCGGACCCGGCGGCACAGGTGCCGGGCGTGTTGCTTAACCATAACTTGGTCTTGCGAGGGAGTGCATAGTGAGCGTTGCCGTCGGTTTCGAGGGGGTGTGCAAGGATTTCGGCCCCGTGCGCGTCTTGCATGGCGTCAGTTTCAACCTGGCGCCGGGGCGCGTGTATGGCTTGCTGGGCGAAAATGGCGCCGGCAAGTCGACCCTGATGAAAATCCTCGCCGGCTACGAGGCGGTGAGCGAAGGGCAGCTGCTGATCGATGGCCAGCCCCGGCGCTTTGCCAGTTCGCGCGCGGCGGAATCGGCCGGCATCGTGCTGATCCACCAGGAATTCAACCTGGCCGAGCACCTGACGGTGGCGCAAAACATGTTCCTCGGCCACGAGCAGACGCGCGGCTGGCTGCTCGACGAGCGCGCCATGCGCGAAGAAGCGTCGCGCTATTTGAAACAGGTGGGCCTGGACGTGTCGCCCGAGACGAAAATCCGCGATTTGATTGTGGCTGAAAAGCAACTTGTGGAAATCGCCAAGGCCCTGTCGCGCCGCGCCCGCTTCCTGATCATGGATGAACCGACGGCCACCCTGACGTCGTCGGAAACCCAGCGCCTATTCGCCGTGATGGCGCAGCTGAAAGCGGACGGCGTGACGATTTTGTACATTTCCCACAAGCTCGATGAAGTGGAGCGCAACACGGACGAGGTCATCGTCATGCGCGACGGGCGTTTCGTCACGCGCGAACCGACGGCCAGCCTGACGCGCCAGCAGATGGCGAACCTGATGGTGGGGCGCGAATTGTCGGACATGTTCCCCGCGAAAGTGGCGCTGGCGAAAGAAGCTCCTGTGTTGCTGAAAGTCGAGGGGCTGACGGTGCCGGGTTGGTCCAGGGACTTGTCCTTCGAGGTGCGGGCCGGCGAAGTGTTGGGCTTTGCGGGCCTGGTGGGCGCGGGGCGCACGGAATCGTTCGAGGCGCTGCTGGGCTTGCGTCCGCGCAGCGCGGGGTTGATCCATCTCAATGGCCAGCCCGTGGACATCCGCACGCCCAAACAGGCCATGCAGCATGGCATGACGTATTTGAGCGAAGACCGCAAGGGAAAAGGTCTACATGTGAACCTGGGCTTGCGCGAAAACCTCACCCTGATGACGATGGAGCGCTATGCGCGGCCGTGGCTGGATGTGGCAGGCGAGAAAGCGGCGCTGGCCAAGGCGGTGCTGGACTTCAATATCCGCACGGGCGACCTGGACAGCCGCGCGCGCATGCTGTCGGGCGGCAACCAGCAAAAGCTGGCGCTGGCGAAATACCTGCATTCGGACCCCCGTGTCGTCGTGCTCGATGAGCCGAGCCGCGGCGTGGACGTGGGCGCCAAGCGCGACATTTACTTTTTGATCCACCGCCTGGCCGCCGAAGGGCGTGCCGTGATCGTGATTTCATCCGAACTGATCGAATTGATCGGCCTGTGCCACCGGGTCGCCGTGATGCGCGCCGGCACCTTGCAAGCCACCCTGTCTGCTGACCACCTGACCGAAGAGGAGTTGATTGCCCATGCAACCGGCACGCACTGACACCACTGTCTCCACCGGCGCCCCGGGCGCCAGCATCGCCAGACTGGGCGCGCGCATCAAGGGCTTCGGCCCCGTGCTGGGCCTGTTAGCCCTGTGCATCGCGGGCACCTTGCTCAATGGCGACTTCGCCACCCTGGACAACCTGATGAACGTGCTCACGCGCACGGCTTTTATCGGCATCATCGCCGTCGGCATGACCTTCGTCATCATTTCCGGTGGCATCGATCTGTCCGTCGGTTCCATGGCGGCCCTGATCGCCGGCTGCATGATTTATTTCATGAATGCGCTGGCGCAAGGGGCGGGCGGCGACCTGGCGCCCATCACCATGCTGGTGCTGGGCATCGCCATGGCATTGATCCTGGGCGCCGGCTTTGGCCTGATGCATGGCTTGTTAATTAGCAAGGGCAATATCGAACCGTTCATCGTTACTCTGGGCACCTTGGGCATCTTCCGCGCCGTCTTGACGTACCTGGCCGATGGCGGCGCGCTGACCCTGGACGCCACCCTGTCCGAGTTGTACAGCCCCGTCTACTACACGAGCGTGCTGGGCGCGCCTATCCCCATCTGGATTTTCCTCTTCGTCGCGGCGGCCGGCGCCATCATCCTCAACCGCACGACGTTTGGCCGCCATGTGCAGGCGATTGGTTCCAACGAGCAAGTGGCGCGCTATGCAGCCATCAACGTCGACAAGGTGAAGATCGCCACCTACATGCTGCTGGGCGTGTGCGTGGGCATCGCCACCGTGCTGTACGTGCCGCGCCTGGGCTCGGCCACGCCCACGACGGGCTTGCTGTGGGAACTGGAAGCCATCGCCGCCGTCGTCGTGGGCGGCACGGCCCTGAAGGGGGGCGAGGGGCGCATCGTCGGCACCGTCATTGGCGCGATTTTATTATCCGTGATCAGCAACATCCTGAATTTGACCAGCATCATCAGTGTCTACCTGAATGCCGCAGTGCAAGGCGTGGTGATCATCGCCGTCGCCTTCCTGCAGCGGGGCCGCAAATAAAACAAGAGCGGCGTTCTGAAAGGGCGGCCACCGGGCGCCCACAACCTTGGAGGAGAGCAGCATGAAGAGCTTTATACGGGTAGCAGGGATGGCAGTGCTGGTGATGCAGGCGTGGGCGTTGCCGAGTGCGCAGGCGGCAGAAAAGCTGGTGGTGGGCGTGGCCATTCCCACGGCCACGCACAGCTTTACCTCGGGCATCGTGTGGTGGGCCAACCAGGCCAAGGCGGAGCTGGAAAAAGCCCATCCGGGGCTGAAGATCATCGTCAAGACGGCCGCCACGGCGCCCGAACAGGCGAACCAGCTGCAGGACATGTTGACGGTGAACAAGATCAACACCCTGGTCATCTTCCCCATCGAGTCGGCCTCGCTGACGCAGCCCGTGGCGCAAGTGAAAAACAAGGGCGTGTATGTGACGGTGGTGGACCGCGGCTTGACGAACACGCAGTCGCAGGATGCGTACATCGCGGGCGACAACACGGCCTTCGGCAAGCTGCCGGCCGAATATCTGGCGAAAAGCTTGAATGGCAAGGGCAATATCGTCGCGCTGCGCGGCATGCCGACGACGCTCGACAACGAGCGCTATGACGCATTTTCCGCCGTGATGAAGGGCCATCCCGACATCAAGGTGCTCGACGCCAAGTATGGCAACTGGAACCGCGACGATGCCTTCAAGGTCATGCAGGATTACCTGACCCGCTTCAAGCATATCGACGCCGTCTGGGCCGCCGATGACGACATGGCCATCGGCGTGCAAAAGGCCATCGCGCAAGCGAAGCGCACGGACATCAAGCAAGTGTTCGGCGGCGCGGGCGCGAAGGGCGCCGTGAAGAAGATCATGGATGGTTCCGACCCGCTGATCGTGGCCGACGTGTCGTACTCGCCCAAGTTCATGTACGACGCCATCAAGCTGACGACGGAAGCGCGCCTGAAAGGTGATAAATTGCCGGCCAATACGATCATCCCGTCGGTGCTGATCACGCGCGAGAACGCCAAGCAGTTCTACTTTCCGAACTCGCCTTTTTAACCGAACCTCCCCCGGGGCCAGATTCCCGGGGGCCAAAGGATACCCATGAAAACCATCCAGGGCCCGGCCATCTTCCTGGCCCAGTTTCTCGGCGACGAGCCGCCGTTCGACTCGCTCGAGCACCTGGCGCAATGGGCGGCCGGCCTGGGCTACAAGGGCTTGCAGCTGCCGACGGCGCCGCGATTGTTTGATCTGGAACAAGCGGCTGCCAGCCAGCAGTATTGCGACGACGTGGTCGCCCTGCTGGCGCGCCACGGCTTGCAGGTGACGGAATTGTCGACGCATTTGCAGGGTCAGCTGATCGCCGTGCATCCCGCCTACGACGCCCTGTTCGACGGCTTTGCGCCGGAACAGGTGCGCGGCGATCCCGCCGCCCGCACGGCCTGGGCCACGCAGCAGCTGCTGTGGGCGGCCAGCGCCTCGCAGCGCCTGGGCTTGACGGCGCACGTGACGTTTTCCGGCGCGCTGGCCTGGCCGTATCTGTACCCGTGGCCGCAGCGCCCCGCCGGCCTGGTGGAAACGGCGTTCGCGGAATTGGCGAAACGCTGGCTGCCCATCCTCGACGCGTTCGACGCGGCCGGCGTGGACCTGTGCTATGAATTGCATCCGGGCGAGGACTTGCACGACGGCGTGACGTTCGAGCGCTTCCTGGCCGCCGTCGATGACCACCCGCGCGCATCGATCTTGTACGACCCCAGCCACTTCGTGCTGCAGCAGCTCGACTACCTGGCCTTCATTGACATTTATCATGCGCGCATCAAGGCCTTCCACGTCAAGGATGCGGAATTCCGGCCGAACGGGCGCCAGGGCGTGTATGGCGGCTATGGCGACTGGCAAGACCGGGCCGGGCGCTTCCGCTCGCTGGGCGACGGGCAGATCGATTTCAAGGCCATCTTTTCCAAGATGGCGCAGTACGATTTCCCCGGCTGGGCCGTGCTGGAATGGGAATGCTGCCTGAAACACCCGGAGGATGGTGCGGCCGAAGGGGCGCGTTTCATCCGCGAACACATCATCCACGTGGCGCAGCACGCGTTCGACGATTTCGCGGGCAGCGCGGTTGACCAGGATCAAATTCATCATTTGCTAGGCTTGAAATAGGGAGACGACATGCAGCGACGCTTGCGATTGGGCATGGTAGGGGGCGGGCAGGGCGCGTTCATCGGCGCCGTGCACCGCATCGCGGCGCGCATCGACGACCAGTACGAGCTGGTGGCGGGCGCCCTGTCGTCCGACCCGCAGCGCGCGCGCGACAGCGGCGCCGCGCTGCACCTGGCGCCGGAGCGTTGCTACAGCGATTACCGCGCCATGGCGCAGGCGGAAGCCGCGCGCGCGGACGGCATCGAGGCCGTCGCCATCGTCACGCCGAATCATTTACATGCGCCCGTCGCCACGGCCTTCCTGGAAGCGGGCATCCACGTGATCTGCGACAAGCCGCTGGGCATCTCGCTGGTGGAGGGCCGGGCGCTGGCGGCGCTGGCGCAGCAGAAAAACCTGCTGTTTGCGCTCACGCATACCTACAGCGGCTACCCGCTGCTGCGCCACGCCAGGGCCATGGTCGAGGCGGGCGACATCGGCGAGCTGCGCCTCGTGCAGGTGGAGTATTCGCAGGATTGGCTGGCCGATGCCATCGCGGCGGGCGGCATGAACGAGGGCAACTGGCATAACGACCCGCAGAAGGCGGGGCCGGGCGGTGTGCTGCTCGACGTGGGCTTGCACGCGTATCATTTGGCGCAATTCGTCAGCGGCTTGACGCCGCAGCAGGTGCTGGCGGAATTGTCGACCTTTGTTCCGAACCGCACCCTGGACGACCACGTGCAGGTGATGTTGCGCTACGCGAATGGGGCGAAAGGCACCCTGTGGGCCAGCCAGGTGGCGACCGGTTGCGAAAACACGGTGCGCCTGCGCCTGTTCGGCAGCAAGGCGCAGCTGGACTTTGATCAGGAACAACCGAACGAGCTGTGGTTCACGCCGCAGGGCGGCAACCGCCAGCTGCTGCGCCCGGGCCGGGTCGACAGCGCCGCCGCGCGCCACGCCACGCGCGTGCCGGCCGGCCATCCGGAAGGGTATCTGGAAGCGTTCGCCCAGTTGTACCTGGACGCGGCCTTGCGCATCCGCGCATTGCAAGCTGGCTTGCCCGTGCCCGAGGAAGCGGGCTGGCTGCCCACCGTCACCGATGGCGTGGCCGGCCTGGCCTTTGCGGAAGCCGTGCTGCGCAGCCATGCGGATGGCGGTCGCTGGACCGCGCTGCCGGACTGTTAAACTGGAGGCATGAGCGCGCTTCCCTTTACCATCACGATCGTCCCGCAAGGCTGGCAATTCCCGGCCGATGCGGGCAGCACCATCCTGGCTGCCGCCGAACTGGCCGGCATTCGCCTGCTCAGCTCCTGCCGCAACGGCACCTGCCGCACGTGCATCTGCCACATGCCCGAAGGAAAGATACGCTACACGGTGGACTGGCCCGGCATCAGCCCCGATGAACGGCTCGACGGCTACATCCTGCCCTGCGTGGCCGTGGCGGACAGCGATGTCACCATCCAGGCGCGCGCCGTGCGCACGGGCAATTAATTCACGACGGCTTGCCGCCCTTGAGGCGCTGCAGCAGCGCGTCCACGCTGTCGCTGACGGGCAAGCCGTGGCGGCGCAGCAACTGCACGTGCAAGACGAGGTTTTCCAGCACCAGCTTGGCCGCCACGGCCAGCAAGGCCAGGTTGCGGTCTTCCGGGCTGAAACTTTCCATCGCGTCGGCCATCTCGCACAGGTGATTGGCGATCAGTCCGCGCAATTCCTGCTCGTCGAAGGGCAAGTCGGCAAAATCGATGGGATCGGCCACTTCCACTTCCTGCATCAGCACCGCTAGTTCTTCCGGGGTAATCGTCATGCCTGGCCTCCTTGTGTGCTTGCCTCTATTTTAATTGTATTGGCCGCAAAGGGGACTAGAATGAGTCCAGGCCGATGATGTCGAAGGCAGCATGGCGAACTTGCACTTTACGCAACAACTGGCGCGTTTCCTCGACGTTCCTGCCGTGGAGGTGGATGTGCCACGCCTGCGCGCCGCCCTCGATGCCGCGTTTGCCCGGCAACCGCGCCTGCGCGGCTACGTACTCGACGAGCAGGGTGCCTTGCGCCCCAATGTGGTGATCTTCATTGACGGCGCCCGCTGCCGCGAGCGGCGCGTGCTCGACGACGCCTTGCGGCCCGACAGCCAGGTGTATATCTTGCAGGCACTTTCCGGAGGTTGACGCCATGACAGCAGTCCCGCAGCGCGCGTATCTCGGCACCCGCAAGGGCCTGTTCCAGTTCGATGTCGATGCGGCCAGCGCCTGGCAGCTGGCGCTGGTGCAGTTTGCCGGCGATCCCGTCTCCATGCTGCTGCACGATGGCCGCGACGGCACCCTGTACGCGGCCCTGAACCTGGGGCACTTCGGCGCCAAGCTGCACCGGCGCGACGCGGGCAGTGGCGAATGGAAAGAAGTCGCCGTGCCCGCCTATCCCGCCAAGCCGGAAGGCAGCAGCGATACGGTGGACTGGACCTTGCGGCAGATCTGGTCGCTGGCGGCCGGCGGCGCGGACCAGCCTGGCGTGCTGTGGGCGGGTACCCTGCCTGGCGGCCTGTTCCGTTCCAGCGACCGCGGCGACAGCTGGCAGCTGGTCGAGTCCCTGTGGCACGTGCCGCAGCGGGCGCAGTGGTTTGGCGGCGGTTACGACGTGCCCGGCATCCACAGCATTTGCGTCGACCCGCGCGACAGCGCCAAGGTGCTGGTGGGCGTGTCCTGCGGCGGCGTGTGGCAAACGGTCGATGGCGGCGCCAGCTGGGCCTTGAGCGCGACGGGCATGCGCGCCGATTACATGCCGCCCGAACTCGATGAAAACGAAGCCGTGCAAGATCCGCACCGCATCGTGCGCAGCGCCGGTACGCCCGACGCGCTGTGGTGCCAGCACCATAACGGCATCTGGCGCTCGGACGATGCCGGCTGGCACTGGCAAGAGGTGACGGCGGCGCCGCTGGCGCATTTCGGCTTTGCCGTGGCCGTGCATCCGCGCGATGGCGACACGGCCTGGTTCGTGCCGGCGCAGGCGGACGTGCTGCGCATTCCCATCGATGGCGCGCTGGCCGTGACGCGCACGCGCGATGGTGGGAAAACCTTCGAAGTCTTGCGCGCGGGCTTGCCGCAGCAGCATTGCTACGACCTCATCTACCGCCACGGGCTGGCGCTGGCCGACGATGGGCGCAGTCTGTTGATGGCGTCGACGACGGGCGGCGCCTGGTTTTCAGGCGACGAGGGCGAACACTGGCAGACCATTTCCGCCCACTTGCCGCCCGTTTATGCCGTCTGTTTTGCCACGCCGTAATAGCACAGGAAGATATCGACGGCCAGTTCCGTCACTTCGCGCCGGCGTGCCGGGCCCAGCAAAGGCTCGCCCAGGGTGATCTGCGGCCAGAAGGCAAAGGTTTTCAAGGGCGACATCAGCAGGTGCGCCACTTCCAGCGTCTCGCCCGCCTTGATGCGCCCGTCCTGCTGCGCCGCGCGGATCCAGATATTCAAGCCCGTTTCCTTTTCATTCAGGCGCGTCACCATCGCTTGCGCGCGCGCGGGCGAGTGGATGGTTTCGCCAAAGATCACGCGCGCCAGGTCGATGAAGGCCGGATCGCACAGCAAGTCCATCTTTTGCTCGACCAGGGCCAGCACTTGCGGCCGCAGGGGTTGGTCGGCAACATAGGGCACGGCGGGCTGGGCCATGCTGCTTTCCCACATGCGCTGCAGGATTTCCGCAAACAGCTCGTCCTTGCTGGGGAAATGGTTGTACACGGTGCGCTTGGATACGGCGGCCGTGGCGGCGATCTTGTCCATGCTGGTCGCATCAAAACCGTGCTCGCGGAACTCGGCGATGGCGGCATCGACGATGGCGACGCGCTTGCGGTCGGTGAGGCGTTGCGGTGCGGCCATGGCGGGAAATCTCCTTTGAAAACAATATTTTACACCTCTTGGTTTACTTTGCCAGAAATAGGAACTACACTGTGTAGTGTAATTTAAACCTTGTTAATTCTTTGCCGGGCCGCATATGCACTTGCACCGAGTCGCACGTCGTCTCTTATCCTTGGGAGTCCTGATCATCATGAGTTCTTGCACCTTGCGCGCCGCGCCTGCCGCGCCCATAGAATCGCCACAACGCCTCGACGGCAAGTTCCGCAACCCCGTGCAAATGCACAAGCTGGGCACGGCCGCAACGCTCAAGCTGATGTGGACGTTTTTCTTCGATAAGCCCGACAGCACCGTGCCGGCCGCAGCCGTACCCGTGCAAGCCTTGAGCCGGGCGCAACTGCTGGCCGCGCCCGACAACAGCTTGTTTCGCCTGGGCCACTCGACCCTGCTGCTGAAACTGAACAATGAATTCTTCCTCACCGACCCCGTGTTTTCCGAGCGCGCGTCGCCGGTGCAGTGGGCGGGACCGAAGCGTTTCCACCAGCCGCCCATCAGCATCGCTGACTTGCCGCCGATCAAGGCCGTCATCCTGTCGCACGACCATTACGACCACCTCGACCACGCTGCCGTGCTGCAACTGGCCGCCAAGACGGAACACTTTGTGACGCCGCTGGGCGTGGGCGATACCCTGGTGGCATGGGGCGTGCCGAAGGATAAGGTACGGCAATTCGACTGGTGGCAAGGCACGACGATTGCCGGTGTGAAACTGGTGGCCACGCCGTCGCAGCATTTCTCGGGACGCGGCTTGTTTGACGGCAATCAAACCCTGTGGGCCTCGTGGGTCATCGACGCGCCCGAGGTGCGCGTGTTTTTCAGCGGCGACTCCGGCTATTTCGACGGTTTCAAGCAGATCGGCGACAAGTACGGCCCGTTCGACGTGACCATGATCGAGACGGGCGCCTACGACAAGCTGTGGCCGGACGTGCACATGCAGCCGGAACAGACCTTGCAAGCCCATCTGGACTTGCGCGGCAAATGGCTGATGCCCGTGCATAACGGCACCTTCGACCTGGGGCTGCACGCCTGGCATGAACCGTTCGACCGCATCGCGGGGTTGGCGGCCAAGCAGGGCGTGAACCTGGCCACGCCGCAGATGGGCGAGGCGGTCGACCTGGCGCAGCCGAAGAAGGGCGAAAAATGGTGGCTGGCGATGCTGGAAGAGGAAATGGCGAAGTAGGCTCGCCTACGCCGTCACGTCGATCAGGCGTCCCACCGTCTGGCCATAGCCGTTCAGCTGGGGCGTGCTTTTCGGCGCGGCGGGGATGGCTGGTTGCGGCACGGCCACCTTGATCGCCTGGTCCAGCTGCGGCGCCTTGACGGCGGTGGGGGCATCGGCCTGGGCTTGCTGGCTGCTGCGCTGCGTCTGGCTCAGCGATTCCTGTTCCCGCGCCAGCAACTGGCGGCTTTGCGCCAGCTGTTCGCTGTCGCGCTGTACCTGGTTCTGGCCTTGTTCGACCCGGCGTTGCGCCGTGGCCAGCGAGGCTTGCAAGTTGTTGACGGAGCTTAGCGTGACCACATTGTTCACCTTTGAGAGTATGTCCAGGCGTGCAGGGATGGGGGAAGCCCGGACCGATGTGCTGTGCCAGGCATCATCGTCCGAACATGCCAGGCGGTAATCTTTACCTGAATCAAGAGTAGGACAAATTCTCGCACAGTTCCAGTGAATTATGTTTTCTTGATAATGCTATCGTGCGCGCTGTGTGTTGCCGCAGCGGCATGCCGGCGCTGGCGAGACACTTGTCAAAGTGAGTACCCGCTGTCGCCTGTGGCCCTTGTTTGTCTGCCATCGCCGATGCCGTGCCGGGAAGAGGAAAAAGTGGTCGCATTTAAAACGTTGCTTTTTAAGTAGTCAATGTGTTGTTGTTTTTCTACCGTGTCTGCGCACGCGAATGCGCGGTCTGTTTGGCGCTCTGGGCTATAATTGACGGTCAGAGTTGGTTTCTTTTGCCATACAGACAGGTAGTTAACATGAATCTCAAGAGCCTCGCAATTGCCCTCGGCATGTCGAAAACGACAGTCAGCAGGGCGTTGAACGGCTATCCGGAAGTCAATTCCCGCACCCGTGAAATCGTCCTGGCCGCCGCCAAGAAAGTCGGCTACCGGCCCAACCCGCTGGCGCGCAGCCTGGCCGTCGGCCGCACCAATGTGCTGGGCATGATCTATCCGCTGCTGCCCAGCGACCTGGGCGACAGCGTCTTTCTTTCCGTGGTGAATGGCATGTCGGATGCCGTCGAAGCGTCGAAGATGAGCTTGATCATCGCCCCCGTGTCGCCGCAGAATGAACAGCCGTCATATGAAACCATGGTGCGCGGGCGCCAGGTCGATGGCCTCGTGGTGGGCCGCACCAAGGTGGTCGACGAGCGCATCGCGTATTTGACGAAAGTGGGTTTTCCCTTTGTCGCGAATGGCCGCACGCGCATCGACGCGCCGTATGCGTATTTCGATTACGACAACGACACGGGCATCGACCTGGCCGTGTCGTTCCTGGCCGCGCACGGCCACCAGCGCATCGCGCTGCTGAGTGCGCCGCTGGAGCTGCATTTTGCTTATGAGCGCAAGGAAAGCTTTATCCGCTGCATGGCGCAAGCGGGCTTGCCGGTCGATCCCCACTATTTGCTCGACAATACTTTCGACCGCCGCAGCGGTTACCAGGCCATGCAGCAATTGCTGGCTTGCTCGCCCCGTCCCACGGCCGTCATCGTCGACAATCACTTGTCCGGCGTGGGCGTGGTGCGCGCGCTGATGGATGCGGGCATCGAGATCGGCAAGGAAATCTCCGTCATCGTCTGGGGCAATGTGGAAGACACCTTGATCGGCATCAACGTCACCACCATCGACCAGCCCGATCTGCGCCGCGCCGGCGCGAAGATGGTGGAAATGCTGCAATCCCTGCTGGCCGGCACGCCGCCGGAACGGCTGCAGGAAATCTGGCAACCGGTGCTGTTGCCGGGGGCGACGGTGGGGCGCTGCCCTGAATGAAAAAAAACGCAGAGCCTCGGCTCTGCGTTTTCATTTCAAGCCCCGCTGGCCGGCTTACGCCGCGTGCTTGCTGCCGTCCGCCAGCTTGGCCAGCAATCTCGCCTTGTCCTGGCGATACGTGGCGACGGCCGCTTCCTTGACGTGGCCGAAGCCGCGGATTTTTTCGGGCAGGGTCGCCAGTTCCACGCAAGTGGCCAGGTTGTCCGCCGTCAGGTTGACCAGCATGCCGGCCAGCAATTCGCGGTATTCGACGATCAGCGCGCGTTCCATCTTGCGCTCGGCTGTATAACCGAAGACGTCGAAGGTGCCGCCGCGCAGACCCTTGGCTTTCGCCAGCAGCTTGAAGGCGCGCCATATCCAGGAACCGAACTCCGCTTTCACGAGGTGGCCCTTGGCATCCTTTTTCGCAAACAGCGGTGGCGCCAGGTTGAATTTCACGGAGAAATTGCCTTCGAACTGCTGTTGCAATTGCTCCACGAAACGGCCATCCGTGTACAAACGCGCCACTTCGTATTCATCCTTGTAGGCCAGCAACTTGAAATAGCTCTTGGCGACAGCCGTCGACAGCTTTTGGCCCAGTCCCAAGGTGTTTTCGCGGTCGCGCACCTGTTTGACCAAGGTCAAGTAACCGTCCGCATACGGGGCATTCTGGTAGGCCGTGAGGAACTCCACGCGTTTTTTGATGACGCTATCGAGGCTTTGCGGCATTTGCACGATGATCGCTTGTGACGGCGTGGCGATCTGCGTGACACGGCGTACGTCGACGGCGGCGCGGCGGCCCCACAGGAAGCTTTTCTTGTTCGACTCGATGCCCACGCCATTGAGTTCGATGGCGCGCAGCAAGGCCGCTTCCGTCAGCGGGATGCGGCCCTTTTGCCACGCGTAGCCGAGCATGAACAGGTTGGCGGCGATCGAATCGCCCATCAGCGCCGTGGCCAGTTTCGTCGCGTCGATGAAGTCGGCCGCGTCCGCGCCGCCCACGGATTCCTCGATCAGCTGGCGCACTTCCGCCGTTGGATATTGCCAGTCGGCATTCTGCGCAAACGTGCCTGGCGGCTGCTCGTGCAGGTTGACGACGGCCAGGCTTCTGCCCGGCCGCATTTTCGACACGGCATCCTGCGCGCCGGCCGTCAGCATGTCGCAGCCCAGGATCAGGTCCGCTTCGCCCGTGGCGATGCGCTGGGCGCGGATGTGCGCCGGGGAGCGGGCGATTTTCACGTGCGAGGTGACGGAACCGTTCTTTTGCGACATGCCCGTCATGTCCAGCACGGACGCGCCCTTGCCTTCCAGGTGGGCCGCCATGCCCATCAGCGCGCCCACGGTGATGACGCCCGTGCCGCCGATGCCGTTGATGAGGATATTGTACGGCGCGTCGCAGCCGGGCAGGACCGGTTCCGGCAACGGGCCGAAGTGGTCCGTCTCGCCCGCTTTACTCGCGCCCGTCTTGGTTTTTTTCAGGTTGCCGCCCTCGACGGTGACGAAGCTGGGGCAAAAACCCTTGGCGCACGAGTAATCCTTGTTGCACGAGGATTGGTCGATGGTGCGCTTGCGGCCAAATTCCGTCTCTTTCGGCAAGATCGACACGCAGTTCGACTGCACGCCGCAATCGCCGCAGCCTTCGCAGACGGCGTCGTTGATGACCATGCGTTTGGCCACGTCCGGATACTCGCCTTTTTTCCTTCTCCGGCGCTTCTCGGCCGCGCAGGTCTGGTCGTAGATCAGCACGGACACGCCTTGCACCTCGCGCAATTCGCGCTGCACGGCATCCATGTCCTTGCGGTCGTGCAAGGTCAGGTGGGCGGGCAAGTTGCTGCGGTCGCTGTAGCGGCTCAAGTCTTCCGTGACCAGGGCGATGCGGGCGATGCCTTCGGCCGCCACTTGCTGCGCCATCATCGGTACGGTGATGAGGCCGTCCACGGGCTGGCCGCCCGTCATGGCGACGGCGTCGTTGTAGAGGATCTTGTAGGTGATGTTCACCTTGGCCGCCTGCGCGGCGCGGATGGCCAGGTAGCCGGAGTGGAAATACGTGCCGTCGCCCAGGTTCTGGAACACGTGCGGCAATTCGGAAAACGCGGCCTGGCCGATCCATGGCGCGCCTTCGCCGCCCATGTGCGTGGTCAGCTTGTTCATTTCCGGGTAGATCGAGGTGGCCATCACGTGGCAGCCGATGCCGGCCAGCGCCAGGCTGCCGTCCGGCACCTTGGTCGAGGTGTTATGTGGGCAGCCGGAGCAGTAGAAGGCGGGACGGAACGGCGTGTTCACGGCCTTTTTCAAGACCGCGTCCTTGGCGTCGAGGAAACTCAGTCGTGCCTTGATCAAGTCGCAGGTGACGGGGTCGGAAATCAGGCGCGCGATGCGGCTGGCGATGACGCGCGCCACTTGCGAGACGGAAAAGTCGGCCTTGGACGTCAGCAGCCATTCGCCGCGCGGCGCCACCCATTCGCCTTTTTCGTCGAACTTGCCGATAACTCTAGGGCGCACGTCGTCGCGCCAGTTGTAGAGTTGCTCTTTCAACTGGTATTCGACGATTTGCCGCTTCTCTTCTACCACGAGAATTTCATCGAGACCTTGCGCAAACTCACGTACGCTGTCCGGTTCCAGCGGCCACGGCATGGCCACCTTGAACAATCGCATGCCGACGTCGGCCGCCATTTGCTCGTCGATGCCCAGTTCTTCCAGCGCTTCCAGCACGTCCAGGTAGGACTTGCCGGACGCGATGATGCCCAGCTTGGCGTTCGGGCTGTCGATGGTGGTGTGGTTGAGCTTGTTTTCGCGCGCGTAGGCGAGGGCCGCATAGATCTTGTAGTCCTGCATCAGCGCTTCCTGGTTGCGCGCCTGCTGGCCCAGCGGGATGCTCGACAGGCGCGCGTTCAGGCCGCCTTCTGGCATGACGAAATCCTGCGGAATCTTGACTTCCACGCGGAACGGGTCGGCATCGATGGAGGCCGACGATTCGACCGTGTCGGCCAGCGCCTTGAAGGCTACCGTGCAGCCGGAAAAGCGCGACATGGCCCAGCCGTGGATGCCCAAGTCCAGGTATTCCTGCACGTTGCACGGATACAAGACGGGGATCATCGAGGCGGAGAACAGGTGGTCGGACTGGTGCGGCAGGGTCGATGAATACGCGCCATGGTCGTCGCCGGCCACCAGCAGCACGCCGCCCAGTTTTGACGTTCCCGCATGGTTCATGTGCTTGAAGACATCGCCGCAGCGGTCCACGCCCGGACCCTTGCCGTACCACATGGCGAATACGCCGTCATACTTGGCCGGGCCGATCAGGTCGACTTGCTGCGAACCCCAGACGGCCGTGGCGGCCAAGTCTTCGTTGACGCCAGGCACGAACTGCACGTGGTGCGCTTCCAGCTGTTTCTTGGCTTTCCACAGGTTTTCATCGAGGCCGCCCAGGGGCGAACCGCGGTAGCCGGAAATGAAGCCGGCCGTGTTCAGTCCGGCGGCCTGGTCGCGCAAGCGCTGCATCATGGGCAGGCGCACGAGGGCCTGGATGCCGGACAGGAAGATGGCGCCGGAAGTGGCCGTGTATTTGTCGTCGAGGCTGACGGTGGTCAAACGGGAAGTGTCGGGGGGCGTAGATGGCGCGGCACCGGCGTTTCTAGCGAACGCTGCGGAGCCGTTTTCCGTGGTCACGGACATGGCTGTCTCCAAAAGGGTGTTTCAGATATCGGCTGTACAAGGGACGCGCCCGGTAAGGCGCGCACTGTGCAGACGGGATGGCCGCGTGTGGGCGGCACATAACTATTTTAAATTTAAAATAGTTAATGTGGTCAGTGTAGAACGAGTCAGGAAAGGGGGCAAATACGCTTTGCCGATGGGGGTATAAGAAATACTTATGCCATGGGCGCGAGCACATGCGCCCCCACCCAGCGCCCGCTGCCGCACAGTTCGGCGGCCACTTGCAGCACGAGGTTTTTCACGGCGTTGCCCGCATTGGTGAGGGGAATGTTTTTCGAGGCGCACAGGGCCACCGTGCGCGACAGGACGGGGCTGTGGATGGCGTAGCTGCGCATGGCGCCGCTGTCGAGCTCGGCCAGCAGGGGGGCGGCCGGCAGGATGGTGGCGCCCATGCCGGCCAGGATGGCCGATTTCAGGATGGCGATCGAGTTGATCTCGATCACGTTCGCCGTTTCCAGGCCCAGCTCGCGCGCGCGGCTGTCGATGCGCGGGCGCACGCCATGCTGCAGGCCCGGCAGGATCAGGGTGGCGCTCAAGGCTTGCTGGAACGACACGGCATGGCCGGCGGGCGCGAATGGCGAATCGTTGCGGCAAATAAAACGCATCTCCTCTTCCACCAGCGGGCTGCAGGCAAAGGGCGTCAGCTGGCCGTCGTCGAACAGCACGGCCAGGTTGATGCGGCCCGATTTGAGCTGTTCATTGAGGTTGCCCGTGATTTCTTCCGTCAGTTGCAGGGTGATTTCGGGATAGCGTTCGCGCGCGGCCAGCAGCAGGGGCAGGGCCAGGGCGCCGGAGATGCTGTGCGGCAAGCCCAGGGTGACATTGCCGGACGGCCGCGTGGCGCTTTGCGTGACGGCCGAGCGGGCGTCGGCCACCTGTTTCAGGATCGCTTGCGCATGTTCGTAAAACACCTTGCCCGCATCCGTGCTGAGCACGCCCTGCGCCGAGCGGTGCAGCAGCTGCACGCCCAGTTCCTCTTCCAGCTGGCGCAGCTGCTGCGTCAGGGCCGGCTGCGCCACGTGCAGGATCAGGGCTGCGCGCGACAGCGAGCCGTGGTCGACGATGGCAACAAAGTAGCGTAATTGGCGCAGTTCCATGGGTCCCAGAAGCGGTGCGTTGAGCGGAAAAAACCGGGTGTTGCGCCACGGCGCCGAACGCGGCCAGCAGAATAACAATTTTGTTATACTCATTCTAGCGCCTTCGGTGCTCCAGCCGTGTATTTGTGGGATGACAGCATGCTCAAGAAAGTTGATTCGTCTCAATTAAAAGTGGGCATGTACATCCATGACCTCAGTTGCGACTGGATGACGCATCCATTCGTGCGCAACCGTTTCCTGTTGCGCAGCGACGATGAAATCCGCAAGATCATGCAGGCCGGCATCCACGATGTGGTGATCGACAGCGGCAAGGGCCTCGACGTGCAGGACGCGCCCACCGTGGCGCAGGCGCGCGCCGAGACGGAGCGCGAACTGGTGCAGATCGCCGCGCCGCTGCAAGTGGTCACGCGCGTGTCGCTGGGCATGGAACTGGCGCGCGCCACGCAGGTGCGGCGGCAGGCGACCAGCCTGGTGCGCACGGTGATGGCCGATGTGCGCCTGGGCAAGGCCGTCGAGCTCGACCGCGTGCAGCACACGGTGCAAGACATCACCGAATCGATCCTGCGCAATCCCGGCGCCCTCGTCGGCTTGTTGCGCATCAAGACCAAGGATGATTACACCTTTTTGCATTCCGTCAGCGTGTGCGCGCTGCTGGTGGCGTTTTGCCGCTCGCGCGGCATCGATGCCACGACCACGCACCAGGCGGGCCTTGGCGGCTTGCTGCACGACACGGGCAAGGCCCTGGTGCCCGACAGCGTGCTGAACAAGCCCGGTCCGTTGACGCCGGAAGAATTTGCCCTGATCAAGCGCCATCCGCGCGACGGCTACGACATCCTGCGCCAGTCGCCCGAGGTGGGCGCGATACCGCTCGACATCGCCCTGCACCACCACGAACGGCGCGACGGCAGCGGCTATCCGGACCAGCTGGCCGGCGACGCCATCAGCGAACTGGCGCAGATGGCCGCCATCGTCGACGTGTATGACGCGCTGACGTCGGACCGCAGCTATCACAAGGGCATTCCCGCGGCCGAAGCCTTGCGCAAGATCTATGAATGGAGCAAATTCCACTTCAATCCCGTGTTCGCGCAGGATTTCATGCGTTGCGTGGGTATCTATCCGGTAGGCACCATGGTGATGCTGGAATCGGGCCGCCTGGCCGTCGTCATCGAGGCGCACGAAAGCAATCTGCTGGCGCCGAAAGTGAATGTATTTTTCAGTACGAAGAGCAAGACCTACATCAAGCCGGAAACGGTCGACCTGTCGCGCGGCTTCGGCTTCGGCGGCGCCGACAAGATCGTCGGCCATGAGTCGGCTGCCAAGTGGCAGGTCGATCCTATGCGCTTTTTATCGCTGGCGGATGCCTAGAAAAATTCCGCCGTATCGTTCGAGGTAATGGTAGTTAACAGGCCCTTGGCGACCAGCTCGTCATAGTGGCACGCCAGGTTGCGGCCATGGCTCTTGGCGTAATACAGGGCCTGGTCGGCGCGGCCGAGGATGATCACGGGCGCCTCGTAGGCGTTGATGCTGACGAAACCCACGCTGACGGTCACCCTGCCCACTTGCGGGAAGTCGTGCGCTTCGACATTGGTGCGGAAGCGGTCGATGATTTTCTGCGCATTTTCCAGGGTGATCGAGCGCAGCAGCACGACGAATTCCTCGCCGCCGAAACGGAAGATGCGGTCTTGCGAGCGGAACGACGATTGCAGCTGGTTGGCGATCAGGATCAGCACTTCATCGCCATACAGGTGGCCGAATTTATCGTTGACCAGTTTGAAGTGATCGACGTCGATCACGGCCAGCCATTGCCGCTCCGTATCCGTATGGTGACGCCGTTCTTCATCCACGGGACGCGGCTTTTCCGCTTCCGGTTCGCCGCGGCTTTGCAGGATTTTTGCCAGCTGGTCGTCGAAGGTCTTGCGATTCAACAAGCCGGTGAGCGAATCGCGTTCGCTGTAGTCGAGCAGGTTCTGGAAATTGCGGTACACGCTGACGATGCCGCCGATCACCTGGATGGTGGCGCCCGTGTAGGGCGTGGGATTGGTGATTTCCAGGCAGGTGGTGACCTGGTCGCCGATCCAGATGGGCAGCCACAGCAGGTGTCGGCCGTCGGCGCACAGGGTGTCGGCGCTCGCTTCATGGCGCTTGATGCAGGCGGCCAGGGCCGGGTAGTCCGACAGCGGTTCGCCCGGCAGGGTAGGATCGGTATGCTCTTCCATGCGGGCCACGCTGCCCGCCACGATGATGGCCCGCGACCGCACGAACACCTGGCCCCGCACGGTGGTCAGGGCCAGCACACGGGTCTGCGATGCGGCAGCGAGTTCCTGGACCGCCGAGATCACGGAGATGTCGAGCATCGTGTGGTCGCGGTGCCCGGTCATGTCCACCATGTGTTTCAGTAGGGAATCCATTGTCGATCTCTGGAAAGTAGTCACACAAGTGTCGTCATACCAGCATTGCATCAAGCAAGAGCATGTTCGCGTCCGTCTACAAGAAGCCAAGATTTATTTGGTGGCATGACGCTCTGTACCGCCGGGCGAGAGGCCTTTCCAAAGAAGAGCTAAGCAGGATAATGTCTTTTTGCCTAATAGGCAATTAACGTATGCAATATTTCATGTAAATACATGAGATTCATGCACTGCATTGCAAAAAACTTGCCCTGACGAAGGCTTTCAATCCAGATCGCAACATTTGTTTGCGTCAGCCGACATGTCGACAGGGTTTGATAATTTCCATATGGAAACTTGTGGCGCGTCAATTTGCCAAAACGTGGACGCTTTATAGTCAATGCAATGGCGCAGAAATTTACGGCAGGAAACATATTAGCAGGAATGGGCAATGTTTCACACCCGATTGCGCCAGGGACTTGTGATTCACTTTTGGGAGCTTGTCATGCATACCTTCCTGTCGGCAGTACAGCAGTTTGTCAAGGATGAGGATGGCATTACGGCAATCGAATACGGCTTGATTGCGGCCTTGATGGCTACCGCCATCACGGCCGGTTTCTTGCTGATCAAGACCAACTTGCTGGCCGTCCTCACCGACATTTCGTCGAACCTGGTGTTGACGCCCTAAGCGGGTGCCCGCCGCTGGCCGGCCAGTGGCGGGTTTTTTTTTCGGGAGGTGTGCCATGCCTGCAACCGCCTTGTGCGATTTGCTGTTGCTGTGCTTCGTGACGGGGGCCGCCGTCAGTGATTTGATCCGCCGCAAGATACCGAACGGTGTGGTGTTGTCCGGCATCCTCGCCGCCCTGGCCCTGCACCTGTGGCTGTGGCCGCACAGCGTACTGCCCGTGTGGCTGGGCGGCATGGCGACGGGTTTTTTCCTCTTTTTACCCTTGTATGTGCTGCGCGGCATGGCCGCCGGCGACGTCAAGCTGATCGCCATGGCGGGCGCCTTTGCCGGCCCCTGGCCCGTGCTGCAGATCTGTTTCGCCACGTTCGTCCTGGGCGGCGTGATGGCCGTGCTGATGATCACCTGGCAGGGCAAGTGGCGCGCCTGCCTGGGCAATCTGCGCCAGCTGCTGTGGCCGATGATCGCGCGCATGGCCGGCATTCCCCTGGCGCCAACTGCACTCGGCAGCCAGGCCAGCGTGGGCAACATGCCGTACGGCCTGGCCATTGCCCTGGGCTGCCTGGTGGTGCAGGGGCGTCATTATTTCTGATTGGTATTCATTGCTCTTGATCAATGGGCGCCAGTCTCCGCTCGCTAGAATGAATTCTGTTGAATGCCCTCTTAACCGGCTTGGAGACGCAGCATGACCGAGGTCGACTATTCCCTGAGCACCGAGAGTGCGCCGCGCCCTGCCGACGCGAACCTGATGCCGCCCCTGCCGCCGCAACCGAAGAGCTTGCGTGAAACGGGACTCGAGCGGCCGCTGGTGGTCGAGCTGATCGCCAAGCTGATGTTTGTGGGCGGCAAGACGCACCTGTCCGCGCTGACGACGCGCTTGCGCCTGTCGATCAATGTTTTGCGCGAAGTGCTCGATTTCATGGTGACGGAGCAGATGGCCGAAGTGGCCTGGCGCGGCGAATCCGATATCGACGTGCAGTACCAGCTGACGGGCGCCGGCAAGCAGCGCGCCAGCGCCTTCCTCGAGCGCTGCGCGTATATCGGCGCCGCTCCCGTCACCCTGGAAGCGTACCGCGCCATGGTGGCGCGCCAGTCGTGGCTGGCGCAGGAACAGCGCGTCGGCAGCGACGACCTGGCCGCCGTGCTGGGGGGCGCCCATGCGGGACCGGGCATGCTCGACGTGGTCGGCGCGGCCCTGCATTCGGGGCGCTCGCTGCTGCTGTACGGCCCGCCCGGCAGCGGCAAGTCGACCCTGGCGCTGCAGCTGGGACAATTGCTGCACGGGCTGGTCGCCGTGCCCTACGCCATCGTCGTCGGCCAGGACATCATCCAGTTGTACGATCCGGCCCAGCACCTGCCGCCCGCGCCGCAGCACGTCAGCCATGCGCGCCAGGCGCTGGAGCGGCGCAGCACGGACATCCGCTGGGTGCTGTGCCAGCGTCCCGTGATCCACGTGGGTGCCGAGCTCGACGCCGGCATGCTGGAGCTGCGCCATGACGCCAGCGGCGGCTGCTACCAGGCGCCGCCCCATGTGCGCGCCAACAATGGCATGCTGATCATCGACGACCTGGGCCGCCAGCGCCTGGGGGCGCAAGAACTGCTGACGCGGCTGATGCAGCCGCTGGCGCGCGGCAGCGACCAGCTGGGCTTGCCCGGCGGCGTGCAGATCAGCGTGCCGTTCGACAATGCCCTCGTGCTGGCCACGAACGTGCCGCCGGACGAGCTGTTTGACGCCGCCTTGCTGCGCCGCATCGGTTACAAGGTGCAGGTGGGGCCGCTGACCGAGAGCGCCTATCGCGCCCTGTTCCGCCAGCAATGCCGGCTGGCGGGCATGGCCATCGACGAGCAGGTCCTGAACCATCTGCTGCAGCTGCATGGCGCGCAGGGACGGCCCTTGCTGGCCAGCTATCCGCAGGAATTGCTGGCGCGCATAGGCGACTTCGCCGGCTTTGCCGGCAGCGAGGCGCGCCTGACGGTGGCCGCCCTGGAACAGGCCTGGGGCAGCCTGTTCGCCAGCTGCGACATGCCGGCCGCCAGCCTGTGCGAGCGCATCGCATGAAGAACCGGCGCGCCCTCCTGATGATGGGCCTGGCGGTCGTGCTGGGCTTGCTGGCCGTGCTGCTGGCCTCGCACTGGCTGCTGCGCCAGACGCCGGCCGGCAAGGGCAAGATCGTCGTGGCCGCCAGCGATGTCAACCTGGGCCAGCGCCTGACGCCCGAAATGCTGCGCCTGGCCGAGTGGCCGGCGGAAAGCTTGCCGCAGGGCGCGCTGCAAGACCCGGCCACACTGGCGGGACGGGTGCTGAAAACCAGCGTGCTGCGCGGTGAGCCCCTGAGCGAGGCCAAGCTGGCGCCGGCCGGCACCCTGGGCGGCCTGTCGGCCCTGATCACGGAAGGGCGGCGCGCCATCACCGTGCGCGTCAACGATGTGATCGGCGTGGCCGGCTTCGCCTTGCCGGGCAACTATGTCGACATCATCGTGAGCACCCAGCAGGATGCCGGCGACCGCGCGTTTCCGCAAAGCCGCAACATTTCCAAGATCGTGCTCGAACGCATCCTCGTGCTGGCCGTGGCGCAGGAAGTGGGGCGCGACGAGACCAAGCCGCGCGTGGTCAATGCCGTGACCCTGGAAGTGACGCCGGAACAGGCGGAAAACCTGGACCTGGCGCGCAGCGTGGGCAGCCTGTCGCTGGTGCTGCGCAACCAGGTCGACCCGCAGCCGGGCGTGACGGCGGGCGCCACCAAGCTGACCCTGCTGGGCGGACCGCATGAAGCCGAGCCGGTCCCTCCTGCCGCCGCGCCCGTGCTGGCCGCCGCGCCGCGTCCCGTGCGCGTGGCGAAGGCGCCGCCGGAACCGCAGCGCCTGTGCAGCGGCGTCATCGACGGGACGCGCCAGTCGCGCGAATGTTTTTAGTCTTTTGGCCCTTGCCTTGCTCAACCATGGACACGCTCATGAACCGCGCCCTGCTGATACTGTTCTGCCTGCTGTCGCCGCTTGCCGGCGCGGCGGCCGATCCTGGCCCGCGCTGCGGCGGCGAAGCGGCCTCGCCCGGCCACTTGCAGCTGCAGGTGGGCAAGTCGAGCATGCTGCGCTTGCCCGAGGCGGTGCAGCAGCGCAGCGTCGGCAATCCGGCCGTGGTGCAAGCCATGCTGGTCGCGCCCGACACCTTGTACGTGGTCGGCGTCGACGTGGGCAGCACGAATATGATCATCCAGGGCCGCAGCGGCGTGTGCAGCGTGGTGAATGTCAGCGTCAGCATGGACCCGGCCGGCCTGCAAACGACCCTGGCGGCGCTGATGCCGGAAGAAAAAGCCATCCGCGTCACGGCCGTGGCCGACACCCTGGTGCTGTCGGGCACGGTGCAAGATGCGGGCGCCGTGCTGCGCGCCGTCGAGCTGGCGCACGCCTACGTGCGCCGCGCCACGGTCGCGCTGGCGCTGCCCAAGCCCGCCGATGGCGCCGCCATGCCGCCCGCCGCCACGGCGCCCGCCAGTGGCGCGGGCGGCGCGCACAGCCGCATCATCAACATGCTCGACGTCAGTGCGCCGCAGCAGGTGATGCTGGCCGTGCAGATTGCCGAAGTGTCGAAGTCCCTGCTGGAGCGGCTGGAAGTGGGCGCCACCCTGCGCCTCGCGTCCGGCAGCTGGGCCACCACCTTGCTGTCGAACTTCCTCAGCGGCACGGCCAATGGTTTACTCGACGTGCGCAAGTCGAATGGCCGCCAGCAGCTGACCATCGAGGCGCAGAAACAGGATGGCCTGGTGCGCATCCTGGCCGAACCGACGGTGATGGCGATCAGCGGGCAAGAGGGCAGTTTTCTGGCCGGCGGCAAGATCTTCATTCCCGTCGGCCAGGACAACAACAAGATCACCCTGGAAGAGCGCGAATACGGCGTCGGCCTGCGCTTTACGCCCACCGTGCTGTCGGGCGGGCGCATCAATTTGAAGGTGGCGCCGGAAGTGTCGGAACTGTCGCGCGAGGGCGTGGGCATTTCCGCCGCCGGCGTCAGCGGGCGTTCGATCTTGCCCGTCATCACCACGCGGCGCGCCTCGACCACGGTGCAGCTGTACGACGGCCAGAGCTACGCCATCGGCGGCTTGATCAAGAATAACCAGGTGAGCAACATCACGGGCGTGCCCTGGCTCAGCGAAGTGCCCATCCTCGGTGCGCTGTTCCGCAGCACGGATTTCCAGCACGACCGCACGGAATTGCTGTTCGTCATTACCGCGCACCTGGTCAAACCCTTGCCGGCCGATGCCGTGCTGCCGACGGCGCAGCTGGCGCCGCCTTCGCGCATGGACTTGATGTTGGGCGGCAAGATGGAAGGCACGCCGCCGTCCGTGCCGCCGCCGCGCGCGGCCAACGGTTTCGAGTTGAAATGAGACGGGGAGATACGCCATGCCGAACTCGCTCTTGACGTCGCTGCGGCGCTGCGCCGCCCTGGCCCTGGCCTTGCAGCTGGCCGCCTGCGCGCACGGCAGCACGCCGCAGCTGGACCGGCGCTTCGGCGACGCCGTGCGCCTGTCCATGGCGCAGCAGGTGCGCGATCCGGCCGCTGCCGTCAATCGCACGCCGGCCGATGGTCTCGACGGACCCAGTGCGCACGCCGTCATGCAACGCTACCGCGCCTCGTTCGCCGAACCGAATGCCCAGGCGCCGCAGCCGGTGCAATTCATGCTGGGAGGCGGCAGTGGCAAATAGACGCCAGGGCCAGCGCGGGGCGATGCTGATCGCCTTTTCCATCCTGCTCATCGTGGTGCTGGGCTTTGTCGGCCTGGCGCTCGATGTGGGGCAAGTCATCGGCCGCAAGACGGAACTGCAGAACCTGGCCGACAATGCGGCGATGGCGGCGGCCGCGGAACTGGTGGGCACGCCCGAGGGCTTGCTCGTCGCCGTGGAAAAAGCCAAGGGCAGTGCGGCCGACCGCAGCGCATGGCGCCGCCGCATGCAGGGCGCGGCTTTGTCGGACGCCAGCATCCGCTTCGCCAGCGCGCCCGACGCGCCCGCCAGCGGCTGGCATGCGGCTGGCGCCGTGCCCGACGCCGCCACGGCGCTGTTCGTGCGCGTCGATACGCAAGCCAGTACCCCCTCGCTGGGACGGGTGGCGACGGCGTTCCTCGGTGCCTGGTCGCCGGCGCTGCGCAGCCTGGAGACGGGCGCGCGGGCCGTGGCGGGGCGCACCAGCTTGTATCTGACGCCGCTGGCCATCTGCGCGCTGTCGGCCAGCGCGGCCAGCCCGCGCACGAATGCGGCGCTGCTGCCGGCCGTCGAGTTGCTGGAATATGGCTTTCGCCGCGGCGTGGCGTATAACCTGTTAAAACTCAATCCGCATGGCCCCGCGGCCGAACACTTCGTGCTCAATCCGCTGGGCCAGCCGGGCGTGCTGGGGTCGTCGCAGCAGGTCGGCGAAGCGAGCGTGCTGCCGTTTGTCTGCAGCGGCACGGTGCTGTATCCGCGCATCGGCAGCGCCCAGGTGCATGTGCACCGGCCTTTTCCCGCCGCGCTGTGGACGGCCTTCAACGCGCGTTTCAACCAGCATGCGGGCAGCGGCTGCCATGCCGTCACGGCGCCGCCCGACACGAATATCCGCGCCTATCCGAATGCGGCCGCGAGCTGGTGGATGATGAACATGCCCGACGCGCCGAGCGCCCTGAGCACGGGCAATCCGCTGCTGTCCGTGGCCGATCCGGAATCGAACGCGACGCCGCCCGCCGTCGGCAGTTATGGACCGCTGTGGTCGTTTTCCAGGGCAGCCAGGTACAGCAACCCGAAGCCGGCCGGCGGCTATCTGCCGTTTGCCACCAGCGACTGGCCCAGGCTGTATCCGGCCAGTCCGGCCGCGCCGGCCGCGAAGTCCGGCTACCCAGCCACGCCGCCCTACCAGACGCTGGGCTTCCAGACGGCGCCGGCCAGCAACACGGGCGTGGCGCAGCGCCGCCTGCTGCATATTCCCCTGCTGGCTTGCCCCGTGCCGGCCGGCAGCGACGTGCTGGCGCGGGTGCGCGGCATCGGCCGCTTCTTCATGACGGCGCCGGCCAGCAATGGCGTATTGAGCGCCGAATTTGCCGGACTGGTGGACGAGGGCGCGCTGGCCGGCCCCGCGGAGCTGCTGCAATGAGGCCGCCTTGCCGCGCTGCGCGCCGCCAGGGCGGCGTCGCCGCCATCGAGCTGGCGCTGATCCTGCTGTTCTTCATGGCGCTGCTGCCCTTCGTGCTGCTGTTCGGCCGCGCGCTGCTGGTGTACACGGCCCTGCAAAAAAGCGCGCACGATGCGGCGCGCTACATGGCGACCATGCCGCTGCCGCAGATGGGCAAGTTCGACGCGGCGAACCAGGGCGCCGCGCTGGCCCGGGAGATGGTGGCCGAGGCGATGACGGAAAGCTGGCCGGGCATCAATCCCGCATGGGTCAACGTGGAATGCGTGTATGCCGACGATTCCTACGCCTGCGGCAGCTATGCGACGGCGCCGCTGCAGGTGCGCATCAAGGTCACCGCCGACATGCCGGTCGATTTCCTGCCGGGGCTGACCCGCAAGTGGCTGCCGCAACTGGCGCCGATCCCGCTGCGGGCCAACGCGACGTTGCGCTATGTCCATTAACCCGCGCCTCCGCCGGCAGCGCCAGCGCGGCGTCTTCGCCGTCGAATTCGCCATGCTGGCGCTGCTGTTCTTCCTGTTCCTGTTCGCCATGCTGGAAATGGCGCGCGCCGTGTACATGTGGAACATGGTGCATGAAATTACCCGGCGCGCGGCGCGCGCGGCCGCCGTCACCGATTTCAGCGATGCCGGCGCCCTGCAAGCCGTGCGCACGCACGCCGTGCTGCGCGCCACGCCGGGCACGCTGCCGCTGGGCGGTGGCCTCGGCGACGCCCATGTGCGCATCGATTACTTGTCGGAGAGCGGTGGCGGCGCCGCGCTGGCGGCACTGCCGGTGACGGTGCTGCCGGGTTGCCCGCAGCGCAACCGCATCAATTGCCTGGACGATCCGCACGGCGCCAGCTGCATCCGCTTCGTGCGTGCGCGCCTGTGCCAGCCCGGCGTCGGCGCGCGCTGCGAGCGCGTGCCGTACCGGCCCATCCTGCCGTTGCTGGGGATGATGTTCCCCTCCGGCGCAGGCGCCATACGTTTGCCCAGCGGGACCACCATGGCGGTGGCCGAGTCGCTGGGCTATGCGGACAATCCCGGCTTTTGTCCATGAGCGCCAGTGCGTCGGCGCAGCCGAATGTAATGCCTTGAATGAAGGAGGGGGGATGAAAGCCTTGATGATTACCCGCGACGCCAGCCTGCACGATGAAATCGCGGCGCAAGGCGCGGCCCGCATGCCCGTGCTGCGGCTGCTGGACCGGCGCAGCGGCTTGCGCGACGCCGTCGAGCGCATGCTGCCCGAAGCGCCCGAGCTGGTGATCGTCGACGCCAGCGGCATCGATGCCGACGAAGCCGACCTGCTCGAGCGCCTGGCGCGCCAGTATCCGCTGGCCGTGCTGATGCTGCTCACGCGCGGCCAGCAGCAGGATGTGCTGATCCGCGCCATGCGCGCCGGCATGCGCGAAGTGCTGCAGCTGCCGCTGGTGCACAAGGCCTTCCACGAAGCGATGGACCGGGTCGATATCCAGGCCGGCGTGACGCAGATGCGCGACGGTAAAGTGCTCGCCTTCATCTCGTGCAAGGGCGGCAGCGGCGCCACTTTCCTCTCGACGAATTTTTCCTACGCGCTGGCCAGCCTGGCCGGCTGCAAGGTGCTGCTGATCGACTTGCACGGCCAGTTCGGCGACGCCACCCTGTATGTCTCGGATCAGAAGCCGGCCATGACCTTGTCCGACATCTGCGCGCAGATCGCGCGCATGGACGGCGCCTTTCTCGCCTCGTGCCTGGTGCACATCACGCCGAACTTCGGCGTGCTGGCGGCGGCCGACGACCCGGCGCACAAGGTCGACATGCAGCCCGAGCACATGGACCGCATCCTGGCCGTGGCGCGCCAGCACTACGATTACATCGTGCTCGACGTGGGACGCCAGATCGATGCGCTGTCGCTGCGCGCGCTCGACAACGCCGACGCCATCTATCCGGTGCTGCAGCTGGCCTTGCCCGACATCCGCGACGGGCGCCGCCTGCTCGATATCTTCCGCTCGCTCGGCTATCCGGGCGAGCGCTTGCGCCTGATCGTCAACCGCTATGAAAAGGGCGGGCGCCTGCGCCTGGCGGACCTGGAGCAGGCGCTGGGCGCGGAAGTGGTGCACACGGTGCCCAACGATTACATCGCCGCCACCGATTCCGTCAACCAGGGCATTCCGCTGCTGCAGCTGTCGCGCACCAGCGCCGTGGCGCGCAGCCTGGCCGAACTGGTGGAACTGGTGACGGCGCGCCGCGTGACGGAAAGCCGCGGCCTGTTCGACCGCCTGTTCAGCCGCAGCGAGGCTTAGGACGGGGATGGATGTCAAGGCTCCCGCCGGGAGCCATCATGGGAGCCGAGATGACTTTACGCGAACGCCTGGCGGCGAATGAAACGGTGCGCCCCGCCACGAATGGACAAGGGGCGCTGGCGCTGCACGCCTACCAGGAACTGAAAAAGACCATGCACCAGACGATACTCGACCGTATCGACCTGGAGCGCCTGAAACGCCTGACGGCCGAGCAGTTCAAGCACGAGCTGGCGCTGCTGGTGCAGCGCGTGATCGAGGAAGAGCGCATCGTCCTGAACCAGCACGAGCGGCATAGCCTGGTGCTCGACATCCAGCACGAGATGCTGGGCTTCGGCCCGCTGGAACCGTTGCTGGCCGATGCCAGCGTGTCCGATATCCTCGTCAACACCTGCGACAAGGTGTATGTGGAGCGGGGCGGGCGGCTGCAGTTGACGGACGTGACCTTCCACGACAATGCGCACCTGATGAAGATCATCGAAAAGATCGTCTCGCGCGTGGGACGGCGGGTCGACGAATCGAGCCCGATGGTCGACGCGCGCCTGCCGGACGGCTCGCGTGTGAACGCCATCATTCCGCCGCTGGCCGTCGATGGCCCGATCCTGTCGATCCGGCGCTTTGCCGTGCAGCCTTTGAGCATCGCCAATCTGCTCGACTATAAAAGCCTGACGCCGCCCATGGTGCAGGTGCTGCAGGCGCTGGGGCAGGCCAAGGTCAACATCCTGATCTCGGGCGGCACGGGCAGCGGCAAGACGACCTTGCTCAACGTGCTGTCCGGCTTCATTCCTGGCAGCGAGCGCATCGTCACCATCGAGGATGCGGCCGAACTGGCGCTGCGCCAGCCGCACGTGGTGCGCCTGGAAACGCGCCCGCCGAATATCGAGGGCAAGGGAGAAGTGAGCCAGCGCGCGCTGGTGCGCAACGCGCTGCGCATGCGGCCCGACCGCATCATCCTGGGCGAGGTGCGCGGCGCCGAGGCGCTCGACATGCTGCAGGCGATGAACACGGGGCATGAGGGTTCGCTGGCGACCATCCACTCGAACACGGCGCGCGACGCGCTGGCGCGGCTGGAAAACATGGTCGGCATGGCCAGCGTGAACCTGACGCCGCGCGCCACGCGCCAGCAGATCTGTTCGGCCGTGACAGTGGTGATGCAAGTGTCGCGCCTGACGGACGGCGCGCGCAAGCTGGTCAGCCTGCAGGAAGTGACGGGCATGGAGGGCGACATCATCGCCATGCATGAAATCTTCCGCTTCGAGCAGACGGGCGTCGATGCCGCAGGCAAGGTGCTGGGCCACTTTTGCGCCACCGGCGTGCGGCCCCGTTTCACGGAACGCTTGCGCATGTTCGGCGCGCCGGTGCCCGATACGGTGTTCGACCCGGATCGAATTTATGAGTAAGGGGGAGGAATCATGGACCTGGTCTTCTACGGCTTTGCCGTGCTGCTGTTCGCCGCCTGCATCCTGATGGTGGAAGGCGCCTGGCTGTGGTGGGCGGGCACGCACGGCAGCGCGGCGCGGCGCATCAACCGGCGCTTGCGGCTGATGGCGGCGCGCGGCGAGGCTGGCGGCGAGCGGGTTTCCATCCTCAAGCAGCGCCGCTATGCGCGTTCGCCTGGCCTGGAGCGCTGGCTGCGGCGCCTGCCGCAGGCGGCAAAGCTCGACCACCTGCTGCTGCAATCGGGCTTGTCCTGGTCGGTGGCGCAGTTCCTGGGCGGCGCGGGCGGCTTGCTGCTGCTGGCACTGCTGTGGCTGGCCATCTGGCCCATGCCGCTGCCGGGCGCCTTGCTGCTGCTGGGCGTGGCGGGCGGCGGGCCGTGCATGGCCGTGCTGCGCGCGCGCGCGGCGCGGCTGAAAAAGATCGAGGCGCAATTGCCGGAAGCGGCCGATTTCCTGGCCCGCGCGCTGCGCGCCGGGCACTCGTTTTCGAACGTGCTGCAGATGGTGGGCGATGAACTCAATGAGCCGATCAGCGGCGAATTCAAGATGGCGCACGAAGAGATCAATTACGGCGTGCCGATGAACGAGGCGCTGCAAAACCTGGCCGCGCGCATTCCGCTGACGGACTTGCGCTACCTCGTCATCGCCGTGCTGGTGCAGCGCGAATCGGGCGGCAATCTGGCCGAAGTGCTGGTCAGCATCGCGCGCATCATCCGCGCCCGTCTGAAGCTGCTGGGGCAGGTGCGCGTGCTGTCGGCCGAGGGGCGCATGTCGGCCTGGGTGCTGGGGCTGATGCCGGTGGTGATGATCGGCGTGATGGCGCTGGTCAACCCGCAATACATCAGCCTGCTGTGGACGGATCCCAGCGGCATCAAGCTGCTGTGGTACGCGGCCGGCATGGTGGCGCTGGGCGTCGTGTGGATGCGCAACGTCATCCGCATCCGCATCTAAGAGATCGCCTGAAAAAAAGTCCATGGCGTTGTTGCATCGCCTTGTCGTACTGTCGTACTGCCTTCGGCGACACGCCTAGCCCTGAACGTTTTGTCAGTCGATCAATCGGAGGAAATGCCATGACTGGCCCGCAACTGCTGTTCCTGTTGATCGTCTTCGCCGTGGTGGTGGCGCTGGCCCTGCTGGCGTGGCTGATCTTCTTTCCCGGCGCCTTGCGCCAGCGCCTGTTCGGTGCCATGGCGCCGGCGGCCAGCGAGGCGGTGGCCGATACTGGCTGGGTGGAGCGCGTGGCGCGCGTGGCGCAGCCGTTCAGCAAGCTGTCGCTGCCGGAAGAGGGCTGGGAGCGCTCGCCGCTGCGCACGCGCTTCATGAACGCGGGCTGGCGCCAGGCCAGCGCGCCGGCCCTGTACTTTGCGGCAAAGACCGTGCTGGCCCTGCTGTTTCCCACCGTACTGGGGCTGTATGCGGCCAGCGCCATGGCGGCGCAGCTGCGCAGCGTGCTATTGCTGCTGCTGTGCGTCAGCGCCACCGTCGGCTATTACCTGCCCAACCTGGTGCTGGCCAGCACGGCCAAGCGGCGCCAGCGCGACATCTTTGAAAACATCCCCGACGCGCTCGACTTGCTGACCGTGTGCGTGGAAGCGGGCCTGAGCCTGGAGCGCGCGCTAGTGAAGGTGTCGGGCGAAATCCACATCAAAAGCGTGGTGCTGGCGCAGGAATTGCAACTGGTGCTGATGGAAATGCGCGCCGGCTTTTCCAAGGAAAAGGCGCTGCGCAACCTGGCCTTGCGCAGCGGCGTGGAAGATGTCGACACCCTCGTCGCCATGCTGATCCAGTCGGAACGCTTCGGCACCAGCATGGGCGACTCGCTGCGCGTGCACTCGGAAAATCTGCGTGGCAAGCGCAGCCTGCTGGCCGAGGAGGCTGCCGCGAAGATCGCCTTGAAACTGCTGTTCCCGCTGATCTTTTGCGTCTTTCCCACCCTCATGCTGGTACTCATGGGGCCGGCCGTGATCGAAGTCTATCGCGTGCTCGTGCCGGCCATGGCCAACCGCTGAAAGGAGCTACCATGCGCTTGACGATTTCCCGCCTGGCCACCGCCTGCGCCTGCCTGGGCTTGGCCGCCTGTACCACGCCGCCGGCCCACGCGCCGTTGCCGCAGTGGCCGGATGCCGATGCCGCCTATGCGGCGGGGCGCCAGCATTTCGAGCGGGGCGACCTGCCGGCCGCGCAAGCGGCCTATGCGCAAGCCTTGCGCGCCGCGCCGCGCCATGTGAATGCGCGCAACGGCCTGGCCGTGCTGCACGCGCAGCGGGGCGAGCACGATGCGGCGATCGCCCAGTGGCTGGCCCTGACGCAGGAAGCAGGTGCGCCGCAGCCGCAACAGGCGTATCTGTTCAGCAATCTCGGTCGCGCCTACTATTTGCGCGGGCGCGATGCGCAAGCGTTGACTGCGCTGGAGCAGGCGTGTCTGCTCGATCCGCTCAATGCGCTGGCCTGGCAGCACCTGGCGCAAGTGCTCGAACGGCTGGGACAGCACGCGCGCGCGGCCGTCATGCGGCGCCAGGCGCAGAGCCTGCAGGAACACGATTTACGGAGCGACATGGCCGTCTTGCGCAACGCGGCGCCGCCGCCGGGCGTGCCCGCGGCCGCGCCGCTGCCGGATGCGCCCGCCATGGCCCGCATCGAGATCACGCAAGGCGACGGCATGGCCCGCTTGCTGCGCGTGCCGGCCGCCGCGCGCAGCATGCCCGCTGTCACGGCCGGGCGGTCCATGCCGGCTCCTGCCGCGTCCCGCCCGCGCCTGGAAATTGTGAATGGCAACGGCGTGCCTGGCCTGGCCGCCGCCTTGGCGCGCAGCCTGGCCGGCGCTCCCGTGCAAGTGGTGCGCCTGGCCAATGAAACCGGCTTCCAGGTGGCGCGCACGCGCGTCGAGTACCGGCCCGCGCAGGAGCAGGCGGCGCGCCAGCTGGCGCGTCAGTTGGGGACGCAGGTGCAAACCCCAGTAGAAACCCAGGCCGGCGACTGCCCCGCCAGCGAGCTGCGCCTGGTACTGGGGCGCGACTTGAGCGATCCGGCCATGCTGCACCGCTATTATCTGCAGCAATTGCAGCTGGCGCGCCAGGCGCTGGCGCGGCTCGGTTAACACGTCTTGAGCGGCACAGAAAACGCGGCGCCTTGGCGGGCGCCGCGTGTTTTTCATGCTGTGGATGATTGCGGCTGGCGGCGGCGCGTAAAAGCCAGGGCCGCCAATCCCATGCCCAGCAGGAACAGCGTGCCCGGCTCCGGTACCGCAAGCGGCGGATCGATGACGACGATATCGGTGCGCGTGGACTTGGAAAAATTCAGGGTGTAACTGCCGGCCGGCAGGGCGAAATTCGAGGTCAGGGAAAACATCGCGAAGCCATTCGTGAAGGCGCGCCCCGTGGCGGGGTCGTTGGTGCCGGCCGTCATGTTCAGGCTGAACGGGTCGAGGCTGCCGGCGCCATGGTTGCCATTGATGTCGCTGCCATTATTGGCATCGCCATCGGGCGCGAACTGGAAGATCACGCCATCGGCGTTCGCGTGCGACAGGCAGCCGGCGGGGCTGGAACTGTTGCACGAGATATTGAAGATATCCATGATCGACACGTTCGACTTGTCGCCCATGGTCGTCACGCTGGTGCGCAGGTCGCGCCGTCCCATGAAGCTGAAGGTGATGAAGCCGGCGCTCGACAGGGTCAGGTTGACGGAGCCGGTCAGCGTGTCGCCGGCCGTGGCCGTGGCGGCGCCGATCGTGTTGCGCTGTGCTTCCGCCACGGCGCTCACGCTGGCGCCGCCATTGAGCATGTTGCCGAAGGCATGCGCATCGCCGCGGGCAAATTCCAGGGTGGAACTGGGGCTGGGGGCGTAGTGGTTTTGCGGCAAGCCGCTGCAGCCGCCGCCCGAGCACACTTGCGGCACGTCGGCGTTGGCGGCCGGGCCCGTATTGACGGCGCGCGGATTGACGGCCACGCCGCCTTCGAAAAAAGCGCTGTCGCTGGCATTGCGGTTGGCGCCGGCCAGCGACAGCGCGCCGGCGCTGGTGGTGATGCGGAAATTGTTCAACTCATTGACGGCCAGGCCGTACGCGCCGGCCTGTGCCTGGCCGCTGGCCAGCAGGCTCGCCGCCGCCAGTGCGCCCAGCCAGCCCAGGGTCTTGCTTCGTGTGTGATCAACGTTCATCGCAGCCTCTTGTCGTGGTCAGTCTCGGAAAATCCGGGGGACAAAGAATCCAGAATGACTTGCCTGGATTCATCTCGTAGACAGGGATAAGCAGCTTGCGTGCCACACAAAAATATCACAAGAAATCAAGTGCTTGCACAAAGCGGACTGAGCTGGATGAAGTGAAGTGTAAGAAAGGCCGACGCCGCTTGGCGGGCGCCGTCGGCCAGCCTCAGGTGCCCCGGTGATAGCCCAGGTGGCCGCCCGAATTGCGTGCGCAGCCGCAACCGATGCGCGCCACTTCCTCGCCTTCCGTCAATTTCCAGTTGGTAATCGTCGTGTGATTCCAGTCGATGTCGCTTTTCTTGACAGGTTTGACCGTCAAGATGCGTGCTTCCGCATCCGTGTATTCCATCAGCTCTTCGTCGTCGGCGATGTCGAAATGGCGGTGGATCAGGGAAATGCCGAAGCGGTCGAGCGCGCCGTAGCGTTGCAGCACGTCGCGCAGCTCGCGAAAGCAGGCGAGATCGTCGGGCAGCAGCGGATTGACGGCGGAAATATCGGCGACGGGTTGCCATTGCATGGCGTGGATGTTCAGGCTGTGCATGATAGGCTCCTGTGCCCCATGATGATAGGCCCAGGCTGCCGGAGGGGCGCCGGCACGCCTGGCGAAATGCCCATCGTGGACGCAACGCCGCTGCGGCGCTTGCGCCGTATCAAAGGTGCGGCACATCGCCTCTCGTCCGATCATTGCCCGGTAAAATAGGCCATGGCAAACAAAACCCCCACCTTCCCCGGCGCGCGCACGGGCCGCGGCCAGGTCCTGGCCGTGCTGCTGTCGAACCGCGACCAGTCCGGCGCCGAACCCCTGCAAGGCCGCGTCTCGCTGGCCGCCATCGTCAAGGCCTTGAAACGCAAATATCACTGGCCGATCGAAACGCACAGTTTTCCAGCCAACACGCAGGATGGCCGCGCCAGCTGGGCGACCGTCTACAGCTTGCCGGACAAGGTCATCGAGACCGCGCTGGAGGCCGGCGGCCGTGAGTGGCTGGAGAGCCGGGTAGCGGCCGGGCGGCGCTGAGCGCACCGCTCGCTTTACTCGATCCCTTTACTCGATCCCCTTATTCGAGCCGGAAGCCGACCTTGAGCGTGACCTGGAAGTGCGCCACCTTGCCATCGACGATATGGCCGCGCGAATCGGTCACATCATACCAGTCCATGTGCTTGACCGTCAGCGCTGCCTTGGCAATGGCATCGCGTATCGCCTGATCGCTGCTCTCGGTCGACGTGCCGACCAGTTCGATCAGCTTGTAAGTATGTGCGGACATGATATTTCCCCAGGTAGGCAAGCCAGACATCGGGAGCCTGCTTTGCGCAAGCACGTGCTCATCTTGCGCCTAAATGTGCCGGACGTCATGGCGCGGTGCAGCAATGCGTCAGCCTGGATGACGATGCGTGCCAGTGTTCCGGATGGCTTCCGCAGGCGTGGGAAAAGAAAAAAGGGCTACCAGCCGAAGCGGGTAACCCTTTGATTTACTGCCGAATTCTGGTGCCGACTGCCGGTTTCGAACTGGCCACCTGATGATTACAAATCAACTGCTCTACCAAATGAGCTAAGTCGGCAAAAACTGCGCGTTGCGAATTATACGCTATTTAATGCGTGTCAGGGTCGGACGGCCGCCTTTTTTTGGTGGCTCGTCGTCGCCGGGCGTGGCGCTGTCGCGTTGTTCGGGGGAGCTGGTCGGCACGGACGACAGGGTGGGACCGCTGGCGGCGGGGGCGAGCACGGGCGGCGGGACGTCGGCGGAGGCCGGGCTGTCCGTCGGTTGCGCGTCCGGATCATCGTTGCCCAGCACGGGCTCGAAGGCCATGCCCTGGCCGTTTTCGTTGGCGTAGATGGCCATCACGTTGTCGACCGGCACGTAGATTTCGCGCGAGACGCCGCCAAAGCGGGCGTGGAAGCGGATGGCGTCGTTGTCCATCTTCAGGCCGCTGGTGGCGCCGAAGCTGATGTTGAGCACGATTTCGCCCTTTTTCACGTATTCCATCGGTACCGTGGTGCGCGAATCGACTTTGACCGCGAGATAAGGCGTGTAGCCGCTGTCGGTGCACCACTCGTAGATGGCGCGCAGCATATAAGGTTTGGTTGAGATTTCAGACATGGTAGGCACGGTGAGGCGGGAGCGCCCCCGTCAGCATGAGGCGGGCGCACCGGTAGTTCAAAAGACTGGGACAGCGCAAAAAGCAACTTTAACATATGCCCCAAGATATCCCGGCAGGCGCGGCCTGCCGGGATTATCTTTAGCGGCGCATGACCTTTTCGGAAGGGGTCAGCGCTTCGATGTACGCAGGACGCGAGAAGATGCGTTCGGCGTATTTCATCAGCGGTGCGGCCGTCTTCGACAGTTCGATGCCGTAGTGGTCCAGGCGCCACAGCAGCGGCGCGACAGCCACGTCGAGCATCGAGAATTCGTCGCCCAGCATGTACTTGTTTTTCAGGAACAGCGGCGCCAGGGTCGTCAGGCGGTCGCGGATTTCCGCGCGTGCCTTGTCGTGGGCCTTGTCGTTGCTCTTGGCGCGTTCGCTTTCCAGCACGTGCACGTGCACGAACAGTTCTTTTTCGAAATTGAACAGCATCAGGCGCGCGCGGGCGCGCATCAGCGGATCGGCCGGCATCAGTTGCGGATGCGGGAAGCGCTCATCGATGTACTCGTTGATGATGTTCGATTCATACAGGATCAGTTCGCGTTCGACCAGGATAGGCACCTGGCCATACGGATTCATGGTCGAAATGTCTTCCGGTTTGTTGAACAGGTCGACGTCGCGCACTTCGAAGTCCATGCCTTTTTCAAACAGGACCAGGCGGCAGCGTTGCGAAAATGGGCAGGTTGTACCCGAATAGAGAACCATCATTTTTTATAGTTCCTTAGAAACAAAGGGGGTGAAGCCGCGAACGGCTCACCCCAGGTCGCTTGTCCACTCATGCGGACAACGCAGAAACAGGCATAAACCGGCCTATGGCCGGCGCCTCACTTATTTGACTTCCTTCCAGAACGACGCGTTAAGGCGCCATGCCAGCAGAGCAAAGACCGACAGGAACAGCAGCACCCACACGCCCAGGCGCTTGCGTGTTTGCTGTGCCGGTTCGGCCATCCACTCCATGTAGCCGACCAGGTCGGCTACCGCATTGTCATACTCGATCTTGTTCAACGTACCTGGCTTGACCTGCTCGAAGCCGGCAAATTTGTGGATCTTCTTGCCAGCTTCGTGCGGATCATTCTCTTCCACGAACTTGGCAGACTGGACACCTTGCAATTCCCATAATACATGCGGCATGGCAACATTCGGCACGACCATGTTGTTCCAGCCGGTCGGACGAGTGTCGTCTTTATAGAACGTACGCAGGTAAGTATACAGGTAGTCGCCGCCTGTGCCAGCGGAAGATGATTTCGCGCGCGAAATTACCGACAAATCCGGCGGTACGACGCCAAAGAAGGCCTTGGCGTCCTGCGGTGCCAGGCTCGTCGTCATCAAGTCGCCGACTTTATCGCTGGAGAACAACAGATTCTGCTTGATCTGGTCTTCCGTCAAGCCCAGGTCGCGCAGGCGGTTGTAGCGCATCGACACGGCGGCGTGGCAATTCAGGCAATAATTGACGAACAATTTGGCGCCATGTTGCAGCGCTGCCATGTTGGTCTGGCGGTCAGGAGCCTTGTCCAGCGGAAAGCCGCCTTCGCTGGCGAGAGCCATGGCGGGCACGAGGGCCAGGATGGCGAGCAGTTTTTTTGCAATCTTCATATGATGTATGTCCTTTGAGCGTGGCGTGAGAGCGGCTTAGTGCGGGTGAAACGTCACACGCGACGGCACGGTCTTGAACTTGCCCATTGCACTCCACCATGGCATCAACAGGAAGAAGCTGAAGTAAATCAGGGTGCACACTTGCGACACGATGGTCTTCGTATCCGTTGGCGCCTGGGTCCCGAGGTAGCCGAGGATCAGGAACGACAGGCCGAAGATGGCGTACACATATTTGTGCCAGTTCGGACGGTAGCGGATCGATTTCACGGGGGAATGGTCGAGCCATGGCAGGAACGCCAGGATCACGACGGAACCGCCGAAGAACACCACGCCCCAGAATTTCGCGTCCAGCACCTGCGGCAGCATGCCGATGATGGCGACGATGGCGATGCCGGCGATGGCAGACTTGACCGTCGTCGACAGGCGCGACTTGAGCCAGATGAACACCACGTAGGCAGCCACGACACCCATCAGCACGTACATGAAGTCGGCCGTGGTGGCGCGCAGCACCGAGTAGAACGGCGTGAAGTACCAGGTTGGCGCGATGTGCAGCGGGGTCTTCAGCGAATCGCCCGGCAGGAAATTGTTGTATTCCAGGAAATAACCGCCCATTTCCGGCGCGAAGAAGACGACGGCGCTGAAAATGACGAGGAAGATCGAGACGCCGAACAAATCGTGCACGGTGTAGTACGGGTGCGATGGAATCGAATCGACCGGGTGGCCGTCGGCGCCCAGGTTTTCCTTCACTTCGATGCCGTCCGGATTGCTCGAACCGACTTCGTGCAGGGCGATCAAGTGCGCTGCAACCAGGCCCAGCAGTACCAGCGGGATGGCGATCACGTGGAAGGCGAAGAAGCGGTTCAGGGTTGCGTCGGAAACGACGTAGTCGCCGCGGATCCACAGCGACAGGTCAGGGCCGATCAGCGGGATGGCGCCAAACAGGTTGACGATCACTTGTGCGCCCCAGTACGACATCTGGCCCCATGGCAACAGGTAGCCGAAGAACGCTTCGGCCATCAGGCACAGGAAGATGGCGAAACCGAACAGCCAGATCAGTTCACGTGGCTTGCGGTACGAGCCGTACAGCAGGCCGCGCGTCATGTGCAGGTAGACGATGATGAAGAAGGCCGAGGCGCCCGTCGAGTGCATGTAGCGCACCAGCCAGCCCCACGGCACTTCGCGCATGATGTACTCGACGGAATTGAAGGCCAGGGCCGCATCCGGTTTGTAGTGCATGGTCAGGAAGATGCCGGTGACGATCTGCAGTACCAGCACCAGCATGGCCAGCGAACCGAAGATGTACCAGAAGTTGAAGTTTTTCGGGGCGTAGTACTTGCCCCATTGATCGTTCCACAGCTTGGTCAGGGGAAAGCGGTCATCGACCCAGCCCAGCGCTTTTTCGGCGACGGGAGCATCCGCCGGGAATTTCGTTTCTTTGAAAGCAGCCATGATCAAGCCTCGCCTTTCTCGTCTTTACCTATCAGCAATTTGGTGTCGCTCAGGTACATATGGCGCGGCACTTGCAGGTTGTCCGGCGCCGGCTTGTTCTTGAACACGCGGCCAGCCATGTCGAAGGTGGAGCCGTGGCAAGGGCACAGGAAGCCGCCTTCCCAGTCATCGGGCAGCGACGGTTGCGGGCCGGGGGTAAATTTCGAGGAAGGGGAGCAGCCCAGGTGGGTGCAGATGCCGACGGCGACGAGAATTTCAGGCTTGATGGAACGCGCCTCGTTCATGCAGTATTCGGGCGTGAATTCGGCGGGATTGCGTTGGGAATTGGCATCGGCGACCTTGCCATCGGTTTGCTTGAGCGACGCGATCATTTCCGGCGTGCGCTTCAGGATCCAGACCGGCTTGCCGCGCCATTCGACGGTGCGCATTTCGCCGGGTTGCAAGGTGGTGATGTCTACTTCGACCGGCGCGCCAGCCGCTTTCGCGCGCTCCGACGGCTGGAAGGTGCTTACCAAGGCTCCCGCGGTTGCCAATCCAACTACACTGCCCGCCGCGCACGTGGCGACGAGCAAGCCGCGACGGCCTGAATCGACCTGCTTTTCGTTACTCATGCAAACCCCAATCAGTCAAAATGCGAATCTTTATTATGAGTGGCAGCCGCGAAAAACCCGTCGCCGAAGCTCTTTCCCACTGATTGCCGCAACCCGCATCTTTGTACGGTAAAGTGGCAACATCCCTGCGGAACTTCGGACTATGGCGCAGCCCATGCCAGTTTCTTGTTGATTATCCGGAAGCGAAAAAGCCGCTTCTGGCAACCGCAAATTATAAGTGAAGCAAACAACGAATAAAACAAAAACGTTGCTTGTACCATAATTTATATACTTTTGCAGGAGGTGGCTAGTTCTTTCGAACTAGATGCGCCCGGCTGTGCCGGAATTGGTCTCGCCGGCAACCACAAGTTGGTGTGCCCGGGAATCAATAGTATGATCGGCATGTTTTTTATACATATCCGAAGGAGAAATTTCATGGCAATGATGCAAGAATTTAAAGAATTTGCAATGAAGGGTAACGTCGTCGATCTGGCGGTCGGTGTCATTATCGGTGGTGCCTTCGGCAAGATTGTCGATTCCCTGGTGCAAGACGTGATCATGCCGCCCATCGGCCGCATTTTCGGCGGCCTCGATTTCGCCAATTACTACCTGCCCCTGAATGGCCAGGCGACGACCCTGACCCTGGTGGAAGCGAAAAAGGCGGGCGCCGTGCTGGCCTACGGCAATTTTCTGACCATTTTGCTCAACTTCGTCATTCTGGCTTTCATCATCTTCCAGATGGTGCGCCTGATGAACAAGGCCCGCCGCAGCGAACCGGTCGCGCCGGCGCCGGCACCAGCCACGCCGGAAGACATCGTGCTGCTGCGTGAAATCCGCGACTCCCTGCAGCAGAACGCACGCAACAGCAACAATCTGGCAAAATAAGTCGTTCCGGCACCGGCCGGCTGACCTGGGTGGAGTGTTATGCGACGATTCTGGTTATTGTTTGCGCAAACCGTGACGATCGCGTTGGCGCTGTACTTTGTGTACGGCGCGCTGCGCCCGGCCAGCCGGGTACAGCAACTGGGCTCTCCTGCCAAACCGGTGCCCGTGGTGGAAACGGCGTCCAGCAGCTTGGCGCCCGGTTCCTACCGCGACGCGGCGGCGCGCGCCATGCCCGCCGTCGTCAACATCCTCACCCTGCAAGTACCCAAGCGCGGCGCCCATCCGCTGGCGCGCGATCCCTTCTTCAAACGTTTCTTCGGCGACCGCGACCCGGACGGCGAGGATGACGACGACTTGAAAAACAGCCTCGGTTCGGGCGTCATCGTCAGCCATGAAGGCTATGTGCTGACCAACAACCACGTGGTCGAAGGCGCCGACGAAATCGAAGTCGTGCTCACGGATGGCCGCAAGGCGCCTGCCAAGGTGGTGGGCCTGGACCCGGAAACGGATCTGGCCGTGATCAAGATCAACCTCGACAAGCTGCCCGTCATCGTGCTGGGCCAGTCGGAACTGGCGCGCGTGGGCGACGTGGTGCTGGCCATCGGCAACCCCTTCGGCGTGGGCCAGACGGTGACCATGGGCATCATCTCCGCCCTGGGGCGCAACAACCTGCACATCAACAGCTTTGAAAATTTCATCCAGACGGATGCGGCGATTAACTTCGGCAATTCGGGCGGCGCCCTGGTCGATACGCGCGGCAACTTGATCGGCATCAATACGGCGATTTACTCGCAAAGCGGCGGCTCCGTCGGCATCGGCTTCGCCATTCCCGTCTCGACGGCGAAAACCGTGATGGAAGCCATCATCAAGGATGGCCACGTGGTGCGCGGCTGGATCGGCGTGGAAACGCAGGACATCACGCCCGAGCTGGCGCAAAGCTTCAACTTGCAGCGCAGCAGCGGCGCCATCATCGCCGGCGTGGTGCGCAACGGCCCGGCCGACAAGGCGGGCATCGTGCCCGGCGACATCCTGCTGACGGTGGAAGGCAAGCCCGTGGGCGACACGACGGAAATGCTGAACCTGATCGCCCAACTGCCGCCCGGCGGAAAAGCTAAAATGACGGTGCTGCGCAAGAATCGCGAAGCGGCGCTCGACGTGATGGTGGGCAAGCGCCCCCTCCCGAAAGAGCTTTCCAAATAGTTGCTGATCGGAATTTGACACATGCATGTGCGTGATTTGACCCAATTTTTACGTGAACTGAGCGACAACAACAACCGTCCCTGGTTTGTCATGAACAAGCCCCGCTACGACATCCTGCGCGAGGAATTTCTCGCACTGGTGACGTCACTGATTGCTGAACTCGGCAAGTTCGACCCGGCCGTGAAGTACTGCAATCCGAAGAAGGCCTTGTTCCGCATCAACCGCGACGTGCGTTTCGCGCACGATAAAAGCCCGTATAAGACGCGCTTTTCGGCCGCCATCGCGCCGAACGACATGCGCCGTCCCAGCAAGGCGGGCGGTCCCACGTATTACCTGCAGATCGATGGCCAGGGCAACCTGCTGTTCGGCGCCGGCGAATACATGCCGCCGCCGGGCCGCCTGAAGGCGCTGCGCGAACACATGGTCAACGACGCGCCAGGTTTTTCCAAAGTGCTGAAGAATAAGCGCTTGAAGGCCCGCTTCGGCACCATCCAGAACGAGGGCAAGCTGCAGCGCCCTCCCAAGGGCTTCGAGGCGGATGCCGAACATATCGAATTCATCAAGCTGAAGAGCTTTTTTGTCTGGACCGAAATACCGCTGCCCGTGAACGAACCCGAGAAACTGCTGCCGACCCTGGCGGAAGGCTTGAAGGATGCGTGGCCGCTGGTCGAGTGGATGCGCGGCGCGAAAGAGCCGGAGGAAGTCACCGAGTAATTGCGGAAGGAGCACATGATGGCACTGGAACACGCAAGTTCAGGACAGGTGATCGAGGTGCTGCGCAGGGACGGCGACGACCTGTCGCAGTTTTCCGCCATCGCGCTGGCCAAGACGGATGAGCTGGAACTGATCCGCATGTGCATGCCCAAGGGCAAGACCATGCCCGAGCATCATGTGCTCGGCGAAATCACCTTGCTGTGCCTGCAAGGGCAGGTGGCGGTGACGGCGCATGGCGGCGTGCACCTGCTGGGGCCGGGGCAGATGCTGTACCTGCTCGGCGGCCAGGCGCACGCCCTGGAAGCGTGCGAAGACAGCCTGTTATTACTGACCATACTCATGCACAAGGCGGGACGTTAGGTTTTTTCTGGCGCTCAAGCCGCTTCGGCGCGCGGATCGCGCGACAGCAGCTGCTGCACCATCACGTGCGGCAAATCGCCATCGAACAGCACGCCGGCCACCGCGTTGGTGATCGGCATCTCGACGCCCATGCGGCGCGCCAGTTCGCGCACAGCCTTGGCGCACGGCACGCCTTCGGCCACATGACCCAGCTCGGCCACGATGGTATCGAGCGCCTTGCCTTGCGCCAGGCCCAAGCCGACGCGGCGGTTGCGCGACAGGTCGCCCGTGCACGTCAGAATCAGGTCGCCCATGCCCGTCAAGCCCATGAACGTTTCCGTCTGGCCACCCAGGGCCGTGCCCAGGCGCGTGATTTCCGCCAGGCCCCGCGTAATCAGCGCGGCGCGCGCATTCAAGCCCAGGCCCAGGCCGTCGGCCACGCCCGTGGCGATCGCCAGCACGTTCTTGACGGCGCCGCCCACTTCCACGCCCACCAGGTCGTCGCTCGCATACACGCGGATGGTGCCGCCATGCAAGGCCGAGACGACGGCGCCGCGCAAGGCCGCGCTGTGCGAGGCGATGGTCAGCGCGCACGGCAAGCCGCGCGCCACTTCCTGCGCGAACGAGGGGCCGGACAGGGCGCCGCCGGGGATATTGTCGCCCAGTACTTCCTGCACGATCTGGTGCGGCAACAAGCCCGTGCCGCCTTCAAAGCCTTTGCACAGCCACACTAGGTTGCCGATGGCCTTGTCTTTCAATTGCTGCAGCATGGGCCGCAAGCCCGCCACGGGGCAGGCGGCGATCAAAATGCCGTGTTCGTCACCGGCATGCGCGACGGCCGAGTCGAAGTCGGCGCTGATGCGCAGTTGCGGCGGCAAGGGGAAGCCGGGCAGATAACTGTTTTCGCCGCTGGCGGCCATGGCGGCCATGGCGTCGCCGTTGCGGCCCCACAGCAGCACGTCGTGGCGGCCGGCCAGGGCCATGGCCACGGCCGTGCCCCAGGCGCCGGCGCCGAGGATGGTGATCTTGCGGGGGAGCGCCGTGGCGGCGGGAGATGTATCGGGAGAAACTTGCATGCGACCTCAGTCTGGCAGGGGGAGGGGCGCGGCGCGGCTGGCCGCTGCCCGGATGAATCTGGCGGTGCTTACAGGCCCCACACTTCGCTGGTCTTGACGTAGCCGCTTTGGCCATCCTTGTGGCGCACCTTGACCCAGTTGGAGCTCGGCTGCTCGCTCATTTCCAGCAGCACGCCCTTGTCGACGAGGATGATGGGGGAGGCGGTGTCGTCGGGGCTGGCGCGAACCTTGAGGTTCGCGGCGCGCGCCACGACGTTGCGCTTGGCGGACAGGCCCTTGGCTTCCGTCCAGGCCATTTCGCCGCTGGCGTCGCGTACCTTGACCCATTCGCCGTAGCTGAGCACGATTTCCAGCGGCATGCCGCGTGGCGCCACGTACAGCTTGCCGCCCTTGGCGGATGGCGCGTCGTACAGGATCACGGGAGCCGCGCCCACCGTTTTGAAATCGACGGCGTGGCTGGCGGCGGTCGCCAGCAGCAGCACGGCGCCGGCCATCCAGCGGAACTTGCTCAAGAGCGCACTTTTCAACATGATATTTTTGAACCTTAACGAAACACGGCGGCCAGGCCGCCGTGTCAGGCCAGCCTTGACGGCTGGCGGGGTCTTGCAAGAGCTTAGTGCGTTTCGCTAGCTGCGGGCGCTGCTGCAGCGGCGTCAGCAATAGCTTGCAGACGTTGTTGGTAGAACACTTCGAAGTTGATCTCGGCCAGGTGCACTGGCGGGAAGCCGGCACGGGTGATCACGTCGGCGATGTTGGCGCGCAGGTAAGGGTAGATGATGTTCGGGCAGCCGATTCCCAGCAGTGGATCGAGTTGATCAGCAGGAATGTTGCGTGCTTCGAAGATACCGGCTTGCTTGCCTTCAACCAGGAAAGCGACTTTTTCGCCGACTTTGGCGGTGACGGTGATGGTCACGGTGGCTTCGAAGATGCCGTCGGCCAGAGGCGCAGCGCCCACGTCCAGTGCCACTTCGATGGCTGGTGCTTCTTGTTCCAGGAAAATAGCTGGGGAATTTGGTTGTTCCAGCGACATGTCTTTCAGGTAGACGCGTTGGATTTGGAAGACTGGTTGCAGATTTTCGTCAGACATGGAACGCTTTCGTTGTAAAGGACAAGAACGGCACACCGTTCAAATATGGTGCTTGCGGTATTCAAACCGCGCCGGATAGGCGCGGCCAGATCAGGTGCGAGGGCAATTGTATCAAAACAATACGACAAAAAACCAAGCAATTTCTCGAACCCGCTTTATATCAGGCTGCCGTGCCATTTAACAAGGGGTCCAGCTTGCCAGCTTGATCGAGCGCATACAAATCGTCGAATCCGCCCACGTGGGTATCGCCCACATAGATCTGCGGCACCGTGCGGCGGCCCGTGCGTTCCATCATCTTGATGCGCTCTTCCGGGTCGAGGTCGACGCGGATCTTTTGCACGGCGACGCCCTTGGCTTCCAACAGGCGCTCGGCGCGCACGCAATACGGGCACACGGCGGTGCTGTAAACAATAACGGGTACGGTCATGATGATTCCTTCAGTTAAGGCCGGCTTATTTCGCCAGCGACAAGGTTTTCAATGGCAAACCTTGCTTTTTCCATTCGTCGAGGCCGCCTTCCAGGCTCGTTGCCTCAGCGAAACCGGCTTTGCCCAGCAGGCCGACGGCGGTTGCCGAACGCGAACCTTTCTGGCAAACCACTACAATGGGGCGCGTTTTGAATTTTTCCAGCTCGCCCAGGCGTTTTGCCAGTTCCGGCAGCGGAATATTTTTTGCGTCAGGCAAGTGGCCCGTGGCGAATTCTTCCGCGTTGCGCACGTCGACGATGACAGTCTTGCCACGGTTGATCAGTTGCGTGACTTCCAGCACGGTCGCGCGCTTGCCGCGCATCGACAGCAGTGGCCAGAGGAGGGCGCCGCCGGAAATAATGACGATGGCAAACAGAAAAATGTGGTCGATAATGAATTTCACGTAGGGTCCAATGGTTTAAGTCAATCCGCGCATTATAAAATAGAAGCTGGACGAGGTCTTTTTACGTTTTGCTTTTTTGATTTGAACCCCTTGAGAAGATAGAACTATGTACAAAATCGTTTTCATGCGTCACGGCGAGTCCACCTGGAACCTCGATAACCGCTTCACCGGCTGGACCGACGTCGATCTGACGGAAAAGGGCGTCAACGAAGCCAAGGCCGCCGGCCAGATCCTCAAGCAGGAAGGTTTTACGTTCGACGTGGCCTACACTTCCGTCCTGAAGCGCGCCATCCGCACCCTGTGGCTGGCGCTCGACGAGATGGACATGATGTATTTGCCGATCAAGAACGACTGGCGCTTGAACGAGCGCCACTACGGCGCCCTGCAAGGCCTGGACAAGGGCGAGACAGCCGCCAAGTATGGCGACGAGCAAGTATTGGTATGGCGCCGCAGCTACGACACCCCGCCGCCGCCGCTGGAAGCGAACGATGACCGCGCCTCGTTCAACGATCCGCGCTACGCCGGCTTGCCGCAAGCATCGATTCCCCTGACCGAATGCCTGAAAGACACCGTGGCGCGCGTGATGCCGGCCTGGGACGAGGAAATCGCCCCGGCCATCCGCGCCGGCAAGAAAATCATCATTTCGGCCCACGGCAACAGCTTGCGCGCGCTGATCAAGATGCTCGACGGCATCAGCGACAGCGATATCGTCGGCCTGAACATCCCGAACGGCCAGCCGCTCGTGTATGAACTGGACGCCGACCTGAAACCGATCCGTCATTACTACCTGGGCGACCCGGCAGCGATTGCGGCAGCGCAAGCTGCCGTGGCGAACCAAGGGAAGGCCAAGTAACTTGTCGTCTTTCTTCCGCGGCACAGCCATCGCCCCCTCTGCTGAACGACCCCTGCCGGCGTGGCGCGCCGGCGCCATGCTGTGCCTGGCGCTGCTGCTTTCCAGCGGTGCCGCGCAGGGCGCCAAGCCCACCGAACGCAGCAAGCAGAAGGCGGCCGCGGAAGCACAACGTGCTGGATTGCAACAAAAGCTGACGGCGCTCAAGCGCGACATCAGCCGCACGGAAAGCGCCAAGGATGACGCGGCCGATACCCTGGCCGAGTCGGAAGAGGCGATTTCCAACGCCAACCGCGCCTTGCGCGATCTGGCGCAGGAGCAAAGCGAGACGGGCGTGAAACTCAATGCGCTGGGGCAAGAGCACCAGCAATTGACGGCCACCGTCGAAAAACAGAAGACGCAGCTGTCGAAGTTGCTGCGTGAACAATATGTTGCCGGCAACGAAGACCGCATCAAGCTGCTCTTGTCGGGCGATAACCCGAACCGCATCAACCGCGACTTGCAACTGATGGCCTATGTGTCGCAGGCGCAGGCGCGCCTGCTGGAAGCCTTGCGCGCCAACTTGCTTGCCGTGGAGAAAAACCAGGCGGAGGTGCAGAACGCCAAGGATGAACTGGAAGAAATCGCGCAGGAAGAGCGCGACCAGAAGGCCCTGCTGGTGCAGGAGAAGGCACGCCGCGCCGCCTTGCTGACGAGCTTGTCGCAGCGCCTGGTGGCGCAGCGCAAGGAAGTGGGCAATGTCGAGCGCGACGAACAGCGCATGGGCAACCTGGTCGACAAACTGGCAAAACTGATCGAAGAGCAAGCCGCCGCCGCCGCGGCCGAAAAGAAACGCCAGCAATTGCTGGCCGAGCAACGCGCCGCCGCGAAAGCGGCCGCCGACTCCAAGATCGCGGCGGAAAAACGCGAACGCCTGCTGGCCGCGCGCGCCAAGGCCGCCCAGGCGCAGGCCGAGCGCGAACGTCTTGCGAAAGAACAACAAAACAAATCGGGCAAGATCAAGCCGCAAACGCCGCCACCGCCGCCCGTGAAACTGGAACCGATCGACGACGACGAGCCGCCGCAAGTGGCCAAGGTGACGCCGAAACCGGAACCCAAGCCGGAACCTGAGCCGGAGCGCCCGAGCCTGGGCCCGGCCGCGCCTGCCGGTGCCTTTGCCAGCATGAAAGGCCAGCTGCGCGCGCCCGTGGCGGGCAAGATCGCCGCCCGCTTCGGCAGCAAGCGCGGTGACGGCCCCAGCTGGAAGGGCGTGTTCATCCGCACGGGCGAAGGCAGCGAAATCCACGCCATCGCCGGCGGCCGGGTCGTGTTTTCCGACTGGCTGCGCGGTTTCGGCAATCTGATCATCGTCGACCACGGCGGCCAGTACATGAGTATTTATGGCAATAACCAGTCGCTGCTGAAACGCGTGGGCGATGCCGTCAAGGGCGGCGAGGCCATTGCCAGCGCGGGCAACAGCGGCGGCAACGAGGAATCGGGGCTATACTTTGAATTGCGTCATCAGGGCCGCGCCTTCGACCCCGCCACCTGGGTGAAGTTTTAATTCAGTTCCCACCATTGCTGCGGCAGCGAATTTGTAGATTGCGAAGAATACATGGGTATCAAAGTCAAAAGTATCGGCCTGATCGGTCTGGGCGTCCTGGCCGGCATCGGCATGTCGCTGCAGTTCCCGGCCGTGGCGCAAAAAATCACGAATGCCCCGCTGCCGCTCGACGAGCTGCGCCAGTTGTCCGACGTCTTCGGCTTGATCAAGTCCGATTACGTCGAGAAGGTGGAAGACAAGAAACTGCTGACGGAAGCCATTTCCGGCATGGTGTCATCCCTGGACCCGCACTCCGTGTACCTGGATAAAAATGCTTTCAAGGAAATGCGCGAAAGCGTGCAGGGCAAGTTTGTCGGCATCGGCATCGAAGTGAGCATGGAAGACGGCTACGTGAAAGTCGTCTCGCCCATCGAGGACAGCCCTGCCGCCAAGGCTGGCATCCTGGCGGGCGACCTGATCACCCGTCTCGACAACATTCCGCTGAAAGGCTTGCAGCTGGAAGAGGTCATCAAGAAGATGCGCGGCCAGCCGGGCACCAAGCTGGTGCTGACGATGTCGCGCAAGGGCGAAAGCAAGCCGCTGGTCTTCCCCATCGTGCGCGAGGAAATCCGCGTGCAAAGCGTAAAGGCCAAGATGGTCGCGCCCGGCTATGCCTGGCTGCGCATCGCCCAGTTCCAGGAACCGACCGTCGATGACATGGTCAAAAAGATCAACGCGCTGTATGCGCAAGACCCCAAGCTCAAGGGCCTGGTGCTGGACTTGCGCAACGATCCCGGTGGCGTCGTGCCGGGCGCCATCGGCGTGGCGACAGCGTTTCTTCCGGGTAATTCCGTGATCGTTTCCACCAAGGGCCAGTTGCCCGAGTCGAAACAGGTGTTTTATGGCCGCCGCGAATTCTATGCGGCGCCCGGCGCCCGGGCCGACCCGCTGGCCAAGTTGCCGGCCGCGCTGAAAACCGTGCCGCTGGTGGTGCTGGTCAACGCCGGTTCCGCGTCCGCCTCGGAAATCGTCGCCGGCGCCCTGCAGGATTACCAGCGCGCCACCGTCATCGGCACGCAGACGTTCGGCAAGGGGTCCGTGCAAACCTTGCGCCAGATCACGGCCGACACGGCCGTCAAGCTGACGACGGCCCGCTACTACACGCCGAAAGGCCGGGCCATCCAGGCGCGCGGCATCGTGCCCGACTTGCTGGTCGATGAAACGGCCGAAGGCGATGGCTGGAACAGCCTGCGCATCCGCGAGGCGGACCTGGAAAAACACTTGAGCAGCAACGATGGCAAGCCGGAAGCGGCCAAGCCTACGATGGAAGGCATGCAGGATCAGCTGGAAGAAGAGCAGCGCCTGATCGCCACGGCGAAAAAGCGCAAGCCGCTCGAATACGGCGCCAAGGACGATTTCCAGCTGCAACAAGCCTTGAACCACTTCCAGGGCTTGCCGGTGCAGCTGGCCAAGGCCGATGCGAAGGTGGAGAAGATCGGCGCCAAGCCGGAAATCGCTTCCGACATCAAGGCGGACGACAAGAAGATTCCTGTGCAAAAACCGTAGTCGCCGCCATGAACGACAATCAGCTGCTGCGCTATTCGCGCCACATCCTGCTGGACCAGATCGGCATCGAAGGCCAGCAAGCCTTGCTGGACGCGCATGTGCTGGTGATCGGCGCGGGCGGACTCGGCTCGCCCGCGGCCATGTATTTGGCCGCCAGCGGCGTCGGCAAGCTGACCCTGGTCGATGACGACACGGTCGACCTGACCAATCTGCAGCGCCAGATCGCCCACACTACGCAGCGCGTGGGCCAGCCGAAAGTGCTGTCGGCGCGCGAAACCTTGACCGGGATCAATCCCGAGATCGATATCGTCGCCTTGCAGGAGCGCCTCGACGGCGCGCGCCTGGCCGAACTGGTCTGCTCCGCCACGGTGGTGCTCGACTGCACCGACAACTTCGCCACGCGCCACGCCGTGAACCGCGCCTGCGTGGCGGCCAGGGTGCCGCTGGTGTCGGGCGCCGTGATCCGTTTCGACGGGCAAGTGAGCGTGTTCGACCCGCGCACGGGCACGCAACCGTGCTATTCCTGCCTGTTTCCGCAGGAACAGCAGTTCACGGACGAGGCGTGCTCGACCATGGGCGTGTTCGCGCCGCTGGTGGGCGTGGTGGGCGCCATGCAGGCGGCCGAAGCGCTGAAACTGATCATGGGCGTGGGAGAGTCCTTGGCCGGACGGCTGCTGCTGCTCGACGGCTTGCACATGGAATGGAGCAGCATGCGCGTCGCGCGCGACCCCGGCTGCGCCGTTTGCGGCGAAGTGGTCTTGCCGGCCTGACAGCCCCCGCACAAATTTTTCCCTATATGACAGGCTTTGTCATATTTCCGCTTTATACTCTGCACTCATTACTCACCTTCTTCTCTCTTTCTTATGCAAAACGCAGCAAACCATCCGATACGCCAGCGCCGCGCGCGCGGCTTCACTTTGATCGAAATCATGGTCGTGGTGGTGATCATGGGTATCCTCGCGTCGCTGGTGGTGCCCAAGCTGATCGCCCGCACGGGCGAGTCGAAAGTGGCGGCGGCGAAAGTCGATATCGCTACCGTGATGCAAGCCTTGAAACTGTATCGCCTGGATAACCAGCGCTACCCGACCACGGAACAGGGCTTGCAGGCGCTGATCGAGAAACCGACCACGGGACCGGCCGCGAATGGCTGGAAAGCGGGCGGCTACCTGGAAAAAATGCCGAAGGATCCATGGGGCAACCCGTACCAGTTCCTGTCGCCGGGCGTGAAAGGCGAAGTCGACATCATTTCGCTGGGCGCCGACGGCCAGCCTGGCGGTAGCGGCGACGATGCCGATATCGGTTCCTGGGAACTGTAAGTTTTCCATTGCATGCCAGCCATGACCACCGGTCGCGCACCGCCCCGGCCACGCGCCAGCGGCTTCACGCTGATCGAATTGCTGGTGGTGATGGTCATCATCGGCGTGACCCTGGGCCTGGTGTCGCTGAACGCCATGCCGAATGGCCAGCAAGCCTTGCAAAAGGAAGCCGAACGCATCGCCCTGCTGCTGCAGCTGGCGCGCGATGAAGCCATCGTGCGCAGCCGGCAGGTGGCGTTCGAGGCTGACGAAAATCAATACCGTTTCCTGGTTCTCAATGAAAAGCTGTGGCAACCCGTGACGCAGGACGATTTGCTGCGCGAGCGGGCGTTTGCCAACACGCCCATGCTGCTCAGCGTGCAGCCGTCGAACAGCGTGGCCCAGCCGCTGCGCATCATCTTCGGCCGCGAACCGGTCGACAAGCCTTTTGTCCTGACCCTGGCCAGCGGCGAGCGCAGCGTGGCCATCCGCGCCGACGGCATCGGCCACTTCACGGTCGAGCAATGATGCGGCTCCCACGTCATGGCCGTCAGCGCGGCTTCACTTTGCTGGAAGTCCTCGTCGCCCTCGTCATCGTCGGCACGGCCCTGGGCGCGTCCTTGCGCGCCGTCGGCAGCCTGACGCAGAACAGCGACGGCTTGCGCAGCGCCATGATGGCCACCTGGTCGGCGGAAAACCATTTGGTGCGGCTGCGCCTGGCAAAAACCTTTCCGCAGACGGGCAAGCGCACGGTCGACTGCCCGCAGGGCGATTTAAAACTCATTTGCGAGGAGGAAGTGGTGGCCACGCCGAATCCCCGCATCCGCCAAGTGCGCGTCAACGTGTATGACGCACAGTACCCGGCCCGGCGCATCGTGCGCCTGGTCTTGCTTTCCTTTAACGACTGATGCTGCGCCGTCCTGTCCCTGCCGCGGGTTTCACCCTGATCGAGCTGCTCGTGGCGATCGGCATCCTGGCCATGGTGGCCGTGCTGGGCTGGCGCGGCCTGGACAGCATCATGCGCTCGCGCGAAGTGCTGACCAGCCAGCTGGAGCAGGCGCGCGGCATGCAGCTGGCGTTTGCCCAGATGCAGAGCGATTGCGACCACCTGGCCGGCGCCGGGCTGAACAACAGCCTGCTGAACGGCCGCATCAACCTGTCGGCGGAAAACGACCGCCTGACCCTGGTGCGCCTGGCCGCCTCGGAACAGGAGCCGCAACAGTTGCAAGTGGTCACTTACCGGCTGCGCGGCGGCGTGCTGACGCGGCGCGAGTCGAACGGCACGCGCGACCTGGCCGTGCTCGACACCCTGTGGCAGGCGGCGCGCGACGATACCGATACCTCCAGCGCCGACGTGGCCCTGATGCAGGGTGTCGACAGCATGGTCATGCGGGGCTGGAGCAATGGCGCCTGGAACGTGCTGACGGCGGGCGCCACCATCTCCACCCAGGTGCCGGGCCTGGAAGTGACCTTGCAAATGCCGGGCCAGGACGCGGGCCTGTCCAAAGTCTTTTTATTGGGACCGGGATGACGCGCTTCAAGTTCCCCTCGCGCCAGCGCGGCGTGGCCGTCATCACGGCCTTGCTGCTGACGGCGCTGGCCATCACCGTCGTCGCCAGCCTGTTCTGGCAGCAGCAGGTGCAGGTGCGCTCGATGGAAAACCAGCGTTTGCGCCTGCAGACGCAGTGGGCCATGCGCGGCATGGTCGACTTCGCCCGCTTCTGGTTGCGCCAGGACAATCCCATGCTGACGGCGGCCGACGGCGTGTGGGCCACGCCCATCGAGGAAGCGCGGCTCGACGATTACGTGGACCGCGAAAAGGTCGACACGGAAAAATTCGACGCCACCGTCTCGGGCCGCGCGCTCGATGCGCAGGCGCGCTTCAATATCACCAACCTGGTCGACGCCACGGGCACCATCAATCCGAAGCAGGTGCTGGCCTACCAGCGTTTATTGTCCAACATGAAGCTCGACAGCGGCCTGGCGCAGGCGACGGCCGATGCCGTGCTGCGCGCGCGGCCGAAGCCGCGCACCGCCAGCGGCACCGACGGCAAGACGCCCGCTGCCACGCCTGCCACGGGCGGCAGCAGCGAGCCGGTGGCGTTCACGCAAGTCGAGGATTTGCTGGCCGTGCCCGGCTATACGCCGCAAATGATCGAGCAGCTGCGCGATGTCGTCATCATCTTGCCCGAAATCACGGGGGTCAACGTGAACACGGCCCCGGCCGAGGTGCTGGCGGCCGTGACGATGATGTCGCTGTCCGAGGCCAGCGCCCTGACTTTGAGCAATCCGCGCAAAAAGTTTGTCGATAAGTTAAATTTCCAGAATAATATTAATGCTGAACTGATTGAAGGCGTGGAGCTCGATGTGAAGAGCCGCTATTTCCTTACCGTCATCCGCGTGCGGCTGGACCGTGCCGCGCTCGATGCCGTGGCGCTCATCAATCGAAAAACGGATCCGCAGCGCACCACCAGCCTGGTCTGGTTGCGGGAAAATTAACAGCTGAAAGCGAGTCACTTTGACAATATTGTATATCCGTCACCCGGCCAAGGCCTCCACCGACAGCGCGCCGGCCTGCTCCTTCGTGCTGGCCGGCGACGGCGGCGCCCTGTTGCAGCAGGGCAGCGCGCCGCTGGGCAGCCTGGGCCAGCTGATCGCCGGCGCGAAGCAGGTGGTGCTGCTGCTGGCGGCGGCCGACGTGACCCTGCTGCGCCTGAAAACGCCGCCGCTGGCCGGCGCCCGCTTGCGCGCGGCCTTGCCGGGCCTGGTGGAAGAACACATTCTCGGCGACACCCAGGATTGCCTGCTGGCCGCCGGCGCGCCCGACGCTGCCGGCATGCGCACGGTGGCCGTGGCGCAGCGCGCCTGGGCCGAGGTACTCGTGAAAGCCTTGCTGGCGCAGGGTGCGCGCAAGGTGGCGCTGCTGCCGTCGCAGCTGTGCCTGCCCTTGCAGCCGGGCAGCGTGACGGCTGCCCTGCAAGCCAGCGGCGATGGCCTGGAACTGGCCTTGCGCCAGGCGCCGCAAGAGGGCCTGGGGCTGGTGTTGCCGGCCCAGCCGCAGCAGGCCTTGCTGACGACGCGCGCGTTTGCCGGCGATGTGCCCCTGACGGTCTACGTGGCGCAGGCCGAGCTTGCGCAATATCAACAACTGGCCGCCGGCATGGACGGCGTGACGGTGGAACCGGACCACTGGGCGCACTGGATCGCCGGCGCCAAAGGCGCGGGACTGGACCTGGCCGCTTCCCTGGGCACGGCGACGGGCTCGGCCACCGAATGGCGCCGCTGGCGCTGGCCGCTGCGCCTGGCGCTGCTGGCCGTGATCGTCAACCTGGCCGGCATGAATATCGAATGGATGCGCTTGAAGCGCGAGGCCGCCACCGTGCGCACCTCGATGCAGCAAACCTTCAAGGCCGCGTATCCGAACGAAACGCCCGTGTATGGCCTGGAAGCGGAGCAGATGCGGCGCAATATCGCCGCCGCCCGCCTGCAGGGCGGCCAAGCGAGCATGGATGACTTCACCAGCATGAGCGCGGCGCTGGGCGAGGCGCTGGGCGGCCTGGCCGGGCGCGGCGTGGTGGCCTCGCTGGAATACCGCGAGCGCAGCCTGATCGTCAAGCTGAAACCGGACATGGTCGACGCCAGCGCCCAGGCGCAGGTGCGCGACGGCCTGGCCGCGCGCAAGCTGGCCTTGAATGAAACGGCGCCGGGCGTGTGGAAGATCACGCCGGCCACGGGAGCAAAAACATGAGTGCAGCAGTCAACAAGGCGCGCGCCGCCTGGGCGGGGCAGCAGCAGGCCGTGCAGGCCTTCTGGGCCGAGCGCACGCCGCAGGAGCGCAAGCTCTTGAGCATCGGCGGCGTGGTGGCGGGGCTGGCCCTCGTCTACGCCGTATTCTTCGAGCCGGCCTGGACGGGCCGCATCGCCTTGCAAAAGAGCTTGCCCGAGCTGCGCCAGAACGCGGCCCAGTTGCAGGCGCTGGCACGCGAAGCGGGCGAGCTGGCGCGCCAGGCGCCCGTGCAGGTGGCAAGCATGAGCCGTGACAGCCTCGACGCGTCCCTGAAGGCGCGCGGCCTGGCGCCGCAATCGCTGTCGCTGACGGGAGAGTACGCGCGCGTGCAGCTGAACGGCGTGCCGTTCGCCAGCGTCATGCTGTGGCTGGACGGCTTGCGCCGCGAAGGCCGCGTGGCGGTGCAGGAAGCGAAGATCACGGCGCAGGGCAAGGCGGGGCTGGTCGACGCCAGCCTGACCCTGCACCAGAGCCCGGGCGCGGCGCGATGATGCGCCTGCTAGGCTGGCTGCTGGCCATCATCGTCAGCGTCTGCGTCACCCTGCTGGTGTTTTTCCCGGCCGGCTGGGTCGCCGGTCTCGTGGAAAAGCAGACGGGCGGACGTTTGACCTTGGGCGACGCGCAAGGTACCCTGTGGCGCGGCTCGGCCTTTGTCGGCGGGGCGGCCAGCGCGAATGGCGCCGTGACGCCGCTGCTGCCGGGGCGCTTCAGCTGGCGCATTTCGCCATCCGTGCTGTGGGGATCGGTGGACGTGGAATTGCAGAATGCGCAGGCGCTGTCGCAGGCCGTCAATTTGCGCGGTTCGTGGTCGCACTGGCAAGTCAGCCCGGCGGCCCTGCTGCTGCCGGCCGACGGCCTGGGCGGCCTGGGCGCGCCCCTGAATACCGTGGCGCCGACGGGCAGCATGCGCCTGTCGTGGAGCACCTTGCAGCTGGCGCTGGAAAAACAGCAGTTTTCCGCCATCGGCCGCACGACCCTGCAGATGACGGACATGGCGTCGCGCCTGTCGTCCTTGCGTCCGCTGGGCAGTTACGAGCTCGATTTCGATTGGCAGGGGCAGCAGGCGACGTTGACCTTGCGCTCCATCAGGGGACCGCTGCTGCTCGACGGCAGCGGCAGCCTGCAACAGGGGCGCATGCAGTTTTCCGGCCAGGCCCAGGCCGCAGCAGGATATGAAGAGACCTTGGCGAGTTTGTTGAATTTGCTGGGACAGCGCCGTAGCAATAGCGAAAAAAACATCATCGCCTTAGAGTTCAGACAATGAAAAAACCATCCGTGAGCCCCCATACCTTCTCCTTTTCGCTGCGCCGCCTGTCGGCCGCCGCCTTGCTGTGCTGTTCCGTGGCCGGCATGCCGGCTCCCGTCTGGGCCGCGCCCGGCGATGAAGCGGCGCTCAATTTCGTCGGCGCCGACATCGAGTCCGTGATCAAGGCCGTGGGCCATTACACCAACATCAATTTCGTCATCGACCCGCGCGTCAAGGGCACGATCACGCTGGTGTCGGAAAAATCGATCAGCAAGACGCAAGCCTTCGCTCTGCTGGCCTCGGCCCTGCGCCTGCAGGGCTATGCGGTGGTTTCCGGCGACGGCTACGCGAAAGTGGTGCCGGAAGCGGACGCCAAGCTGCAATCCGTGCCGACCCAGGTGGGCAATGGCAGCAGCCAGGTGAAGGGCGACCAGATCGCCACCCAGGTGTTTTACCTGAACTACGAATCGTCGGCCAACCTGCTGGCCGTGCTGCGCCCTTTGATTTCGCCGAACAACACGATCAATGCCAACCCGGGCAACAACTCGCTGGTGATCACCGATTACGCGGATAACCTCAAGCGCCTGGCGAAGATCATCGCCGCGCTCGACGTGCCCGCCTCGACGGACCTGGACGTGATCCCCGTGCGCTATGCCATCGCTTCCGACCTGGCCTCGATGGTGAATAAACTGATGGAAGGCGGCAATGCGGGCGGCGCCGCAGGGGCCGACGCGGGCAAGGTGTCCGTGCTGGCCGACCCGCGCACCAATTCGCTGGTGCTGCGCGCGCCATCGGCGGCGCGCGCCAACCTGGCCAAGTCGCTCATTTCCAAGCTGGACCAGCCGACCACGCAGCTGGGCAACGTGCACGTGGTGTACCTCAAAAATGCGGACGCCACCAAGCTGGCGCAGACCCTGCGCTCGGTCGTGACGTCGGACGGCACGGCCGCTTCGGCGCAGCAGCCGGGCAACAACAGCCTGAATACGAATAACCAGAACAACCAGGGCGGCGGCATGAACACCACTGGCCTGGGCGGCAATACGCAAAGCGGCACCACGGGCGGTGCTTCGCTGAGCAACGGGCCGCAGCAGCTGTCCTCGGGCGGCGCGGCAGGCTTCATCCAGGCCGACGCTTCCACCAATACCCTGATCCTGACGTGCAACGAGGCCGTCTACCGCAACCTGCGCGCCGTGATCGACCAGCTCGACGTGCGCCGCGCCCAGGTCTACATCGAGGCGCTGATCGTCGAAGTGACGTCGGCCAAGGCCTCCGAGTTCGGCGTGCAGTGGCTGGGGCTTTCCGGCGACAGCAGCAGCAGCTACCGCGTGGGCGCGCTGCAGTCGTTCGCCGGCGGCACGGACAACAATATCGCCAAGCTGGCGCTGGGCGGCGGCAAGGTGCTGCCGACGGGCGGCCTGACGCTGGGCATCTTCAAGCAGATCAACGGCGCGCTGGGCCTGGGCGCCGTGGCGCATGCGCTGGAATCGGACGGCAATGCGAACATCCTGTCGACGCCGAACCTGATCACCCTGGACAACGAGCTGGCGACCATCAAGGTGGGCCAGAACGTGCCTATCCTGACGGGCCAGTACACCAGCACGGCCGGCACCAACACGAACCCGTTCCAGACCATCGACCGCAAGGAAGTGGGCCTGACCCTGAAGGTGCGTCCGCAGATTTCCGAAGGCGGCACGATCAAGCTGGGCATCTATCACGAGACGTCGAGCGTGGACAAATCCACCTCGACGGCCGTCAGCGGCATCACCATCAACAACCGCGTGATCGAAAACAATGTGCTGGCCGACGATGGCCAGATCATCGTCCTGGGCGGCCTGATCGAGGACAGCACGGGCGACAACGCGGAAAAAGTACGCGGCCTGGGCGACATTCCCCTGATCGGCAACCTGTTCAAGTACCAGACGCGCGAGCGCAAGAAAACCAATCTGATGATCTTCCTGCGCCCCGTCATCGTGCGCAACAAGGAGCAGAGCGGCAGCCTGGCGGCCGACCGCTACGACTACATGCGCTCGGCCGAGACGGCCGCCGTGCCGGCATCGGGCAATCTGATGCTGAAAGACCTGGGCACGCCCGTGCTGCCGGCCCTGCAGGATGGCCAGCCGGTGGGCGGCAGCATGGTGACGCGCCCCGTGCCGCCGGCGCCGACGCCGCCGCCAGGCGCGCCGGCCAACGCGGCCACGCCGCCGCAGTCGCTGTTGCAGCAATATCAGCAACAACCGCAGCAACAGCCGCAGCAGCCACAGAAGTGATGGGACAGTCATGAGTAATCTGCTTCCCTACGCCTACGCGCGCGATTTCGGCTTGCTGGCCCGGCCCGGCGCCGTCGACGGCGCCCCCGTCGAGGTGCTGGTGGCCGCGTCGACGGCGCCGGCGGCGATTGCCGAAGTGTCGCGCCGTTTCGGCCAGATCCAGCTGACGGTGCTGCCGCGCGGCGACCTCGATGCGGCCATTGCCGGCGCCTACGCGGGCGGCGGCGGCGACGCGTCGCAGATGGCCGATGAATTCGACGCCGACCTGGATTTGACAAAACTGCTGCAGGACGTGCCGGCTATCGAGGATTTGCTCGAATCGTCCGACGACGCGCCCGTCATCCGCATGATCAACGCCTTGCTCACGCAAGCGCTGCGCGAAGGCGCGTCCGATATCCACATCGAGCCGTTCGAGCAGACGTCCGTCGTGCGCTTCCGCATCGACGGCAGCCTGCGCGACGTCGTGCGTCCCAGGAAAGCCATCCACGGTTCGCTGATTTCGCGCATCAAGATCATGGCGCAGCTCGACATCGCCGAAAAGCGCTTGCCGCAGGACGGCCGCATCACCCTGCGCGTGGGCGGCAAGCCCGTCGACGTGCGCGTCTCGACCCTGCCCACCGGGCATGGCGAACGGGCCGTGCTGCGTTTGCTGGACAAGGAAGCGGGGCGCCTCGACCTGCAGCACCTGGGCATGAGCGCGCCCATGCTGGGACAGTTCGACGGCCTGATCACGCAGCCGCACGGCATCGTGCTGGTCACGGGCCCCACCGGCTCGGGCAAGACGACGACGCTGTACGCGGCGCTGTCGATGCTCAACGCCACCACGACGAACATCCTGACGGTGGAAGACCCGATCGAGTACGACCTGGCCGGCGTCGGCCAGACGCAGGTCAATCCGCGCATCGACATGACATTTGCCAAGGCGCTGCGGGCGATTTTGCGGCAAGATCCAGATGTGATCATGATCGGCGAGATCCGCGACCTGGAAACGGCGCAGATCGCCGTGCAGGCATCCTTGACGGGTCACCTGGTGCTGGCGACCCTGCATACGAACGACGCCTCGGCAGCCGTCACGCGCCTGCTCGACATGGGCATCGAGCCGTTCCTGCTGTCGTCGTCGCTCCTAGGCGTGCTGGCGCAGCGCCTGGTGCGCAAGCTGTGCGGTTCCTGCAAGACCTTCGACGGCCAGTACTGGCAGGCGGTCGGCTGCGAGCATTGCGGCCAGACGGGCTACCAGGGCCGCGTGGGCGTGTACGAGCTGCTGCGCACGACGGAGCAGATCCGCGCGCAGATCCACAACCGCGCCTCGGAAGCGGAAGTGCGCGCCGTGGCCCTGCAGGACGGCATGACGAGCATGCGCGACGACGGCGAACGCTGGCTGCGCGACGGCACCACCACGCAGGCCGAGTTGCTGCGCGTGACCAAAGACTAGGCCCGCCACCATGCCCGCATTCCGCTATGAAGCCGTCGACGCGCAAGGCGCCACCCGCAAGGGCGTGCTCAATGCCGACAGTCCCCGTTCCGCGCGCGCCGAGTTGCGCGTGCAAGGCCTGGTACCGCTGGCCGTCGAGCCGATCGCCGCGCAGGTCGACGCCGCCGGCGTGACCAAACGGCGCGGCTTCGGCGAGCGCCTGTCGAGCACCGAGCTGGCCCTGTTTACGCGCCAGCTGGCCAGTTTGCTGGAAGCGGGCCTGCCGCTGGAGCAGGCGTTTTCCGCGCTGCTGGAACAGGCCGAGCGGCCGTATCTGCGCGATTTGATCGCCTCGATCCGCTCGGAAGTGATCGGCGGCGCCGCGTTTTCCGACGTGCTGGCGCGCCATCCGCGCGATTTCGCGGAAATTTACCGGGCGCTGGTGGCGTCGGGCGAGCAGATCGGCCATTTGTCGCGCGTGCTCTCGCGCCTGGCCGACTATATCGAGCGGCGCAATGCGCTGGTGCAGAAGGTCAAGCTGGCATTCACGTATCCGGCCATCGTCACGGTGGTGGCGTTTTCCATCGTCATTTTCCTGCTCACCTATGTGGTGCCGCAGATCGTCTCCGTATTCGCCAATACCAAGCAGAAGCTGCCCATGCTGACGGTGATCATGCTGGCGCTGTCGGACTTCGTGCGCAACTATGGCCTCGTCGTGGCCGTGATCCTGGCCGGCGCCTGGTTCGCCTGGCGCCGCGCGCTGCAGCAGCCGGCCCTGAAGCGGCGCTGGCATACCTGGCTGCTGACGGCGCCCCTGTATGGGAAATTCGAGCGCAGCCTGAACACGGCGCGCTTCGCCAGCACCCTGGCCATCACCACGGGGTCCGGCGTGCCGATCCTGCGCGCGCTCGACACCAGCCGCGACACGCTCACCAACGTGGCGATGCAGGAACTGGTGGCTGACGCCAGCGGCGCCGTGCGCGAGGGCGTCAGCCTGGCGCGCGCGCTGTCGGCGCAAAAGCATTTTCCGCCCATGCTGATCCACATGATACGCGCGGGCGAAATCACGGGCGAGCTGCCGGCCATGCTGGAACGCGCCGCCAGCGCGCAGGAGCAGGACCTGGAACGCCGCACGCTCACCATCGCCGGCCTGCTGGAACCGGCCCTGATCCTGGCGATGGGCGTGGTGGTGCTGCTGATCGTGCTGGCCGTGCTGATGCCGATTATCGAAATCAATCAGCTTGTAAGATAAGTATCCAAGGAAGCCATGAAGCGTTTGCCTCAAGTTACAAGTTTGCTCGCCGTCGTGGCGCTGTCCGTGTCGCTGGCCTATTGGGCCATGCAGCTGTTCAAGGCGCCGCAGCGCCCCATCAATCCGCCCCCCAATCCGGTGGTGCAGGATGCCAGCGTGGAGGCGGGCGCCTCGCTGTTCGGCGGCCAGGTCAGCGTGGCCACGGCCAGCAACTACCAGCTCAAGGGCGTGGTGGCCGCCGGCAATGGCCGTGGCAGCGTGGCCATCATCTCGACCGACGGCAAGCCCTCCGTGGCCTTGCCGGAAGGCGCCGAAGTGGTGGCCGGCGTGACGGTGCTGGAAGTGCATGCGCGCCACGTGCTGCTGCGCGACGGCGGCGTGAGCAAGCGCATCGACCTGGTGGCCGACGACAAGGCGCTGGCCTTGCCGGGGCAGGTGTCCGCCACCCCGACGCCGGCCGCGGCCCCTGCGCCGGTCACGAACCTGGTGCCGCCGCCGCTGCCGATGGAGCAGCAGCGGCCGGCGACCATGATGCCGGCGCCGCAAGTGAGCAGCGTGCCGCCGCCGAATTAACGCTGTTTTTATCGTATTTTGCCGATGGCGCCATGCCGCCATCGCCACAGGAGTCTTCATGTTCTCGATTCGTGCCGTCCTGGCGGGCTGCGTGGCGGCGCTGTGCGCCTTGCCGCCGGCTGTCGCCGCCGACGTTCCCGCCGCCCCCACTACCTCCGCTGCCACGCCGGCCGTTTCCGCACCCGTCGCGGCGCGTCCGCGCATCGCCCTGGTGCTGTCGGGCGGCGGCGCGCGCGGTCTGGCGCATATCGGCGTCTTGAAAGTGCTGCAGGAGCTGCATGTGCCGATCGACATGGTGGTCGGCACCAGCATGGGCGGCGTGGTGGGCGGCGCGTATGCGGCCGGCGCTTCCGTGGCGGACCTGGAAAAGATGGCGCGCGAGACCAACTGGGCGCGCGTGGTGGCCGACCGGCCGCCGCGCGACGAACTGGCGTTCCGCCGCCGCGAGGAAGATTTATTGCTGCCGTCGCGCATCGAGTTTGGCACCAGCCGCAACGGCATTTCCACGCCGCCGTCGGCGGCCAGCAATGCGGCGCTGGAAATGGCCTTGAACCGGCTGCTGCCGGCCGGCATGCGCGACCGCCCCGCCAGCCAGCTGCCGCTGCCTTTTCGCTCGGTGGCGTCGGACCTGGTCAATGGCGAACTGGTGGAACTGGTCGATACACCCCTGTTCCTGTCGATGCGCGCCTCGCTGGCCGTGCCGGGCGTGTTTGCCCCCGTACGCGTGAATAACCGGCTGGTGGTCGATGGGGGCCTGGTGCGCAACCTGCCCGTCGACATGGCGCGCGCCATGGGCGCCGACATCATCATCGCCGTCAACGTGGGCACGCCGCTGGCGCCGGAAAAAGAGCTGGGCAGCGCCATCGGCGTGGCGCAGCAGATGCTGCAAATCCTCACGGAACAGAATGTGCAGCGCTCGCTCAAGGAGCTGCAGCCGCAGGATATCCTGGTGGCGCCGGATTTGACGGGCGTCAGTTTCCTCGACTTTGAAAACTATGCGCGCGCCATGCGCGCCGGCGAGCAGGCGGCGCAGGCCCTGGCCGCCCGCCTGGCGCCGCTGGCCCTGCCGCCGGAACAGTATGCGGCGCGCGAGCAGCTGCGCCTGGCCGCGCCGGCCCTGCTGGACGTGGCCCTGCCGCTCACGCGCCTGGCCGTGGAGAGCGAGGGCGATATCAATCCGCGCATCCTGCAGGCGCAATCGGGCCTGGTGGAAGGGCAGTCCGTCAGCCAGGAAGATGTGCTCAAGGCGGCGGCCAAGCTGTATGGCCGCGGCGACGTGGCGCGCGTGGAGACGGAAGTGGTCGATTCCGGCGACCAGCGCGCCGTCACCATCAAGGCCGTCGAAGCGCCGTGGGCCAGCAGCCGCCTGCGCGTGGGCCTGGAAGTGGGCAGCGATTTCAGGGACAGCAATACCTTTGCCCTGAAGCTGCTGCATGTGCGCTCGAATCTGAACAGCTGGGGCGGCGAATTGCGCAGCATGGCGCAGATCGGCACCACGCGCAATTTCGGGGTGCAGTACTGGCAGCCGCTGGGCGCCGGCAACCCGTGGTATATCGCGCCGTCGATCCAGTACAGCTCGCAGGCGGTCGACCTGTTCGACAAGGGACGGCGCAGCGCGCGCGTCGCTTACAGCGGCCAGGGCGCCAGCCTGGTGCTGGGACGCCAGTTCGGCTTCTGGGGCGACCTGCAGTTCGGCGTCTCGCGCAGCGAAGTCAAGGCCGGCGTCAGCATCCCGGCCGACCCGGCCTACCCGCAGGAGCGGGCGCTGGGCACCAACCAGTTCGTCCAGTTCCGCGTCGATACCCTCGATTCGCCCGGTTTCCCCACGCGCGGCGTGCTGTTTGACGCCACCTGGACGCGCGCCTCGACCACGGGTTCGGGCGAGACGGGCCTGGGGCGCTCCGCCATCACGGGCTTGAAGGCTTTTGGCCGCGGCAATTGGGCCGGCCATGTGTATGGCGAATGGGCGCGCGCGCAGCGGGGCGAGGCGCCACTCAGCCTGGGCGGCTTCCTGCGCCTGTCCGGCACGCAGTTCGAATCGGTGACGGGGCGCAGCGTGGCCCTGGCGCGCTTCGTGATGGCGCGCCGCATCGGCTCCCTGCCCAGCACCCTGGGCGGCGCCGTGCGGGCCGGCTTTTCGCTGGAAATGGGCGGCGGCTTCGATCAGAGCGAGCACTGGAAATCCACCAAATTCACGCAGGCCAGCAGCGCCTTCATCTCCGTCGATACGCGCTTCGGTCCCGTGTACGTGGCGTCGGGTGCATCGAAGGGCGGCGAGAGCACGCTCTACCTGTTCCTGGGGCCGGTCTGGTAGGGCGCGGCGGACGCCGTACTGCGGCGCAGGGCCGTGAAGGCGGCAAATTCCCATGAGCGAAAGCCCAGCAGCAGGGTAAAGCCGTCGCGCTCGGCGGGGGCCAGGCGGCGGTCGTTCTGGTGCAGGCGCGCCAGTTCCTCGGCCAGCTGGCGGATCTTTTGCACCAGCTCCTGCGCGCTCGACAGCGACAGGCGCGCCGGGATGCACATCAGGGTTTCGCCGGCACCGTCAAAATGCCCGCTGAAATAGTCGGCCACCACGTGTTCGCGGAAGTACTGCTGCACCGGGCCGTCGGCCAGCCAGTGGAAGGCGTTCGAGACGCGCAGGCTATAGCGGTTCAACGGCTTGAGCTCGATCAAGCCCAGCCGGTCCAGCTCGGCCAGGCAGCCGATGCATTCGGCTTGCGTCAGCGCATACGTTTCCACCACCTGTTCCAGGCTCCAGTGGCCCAGGCAGCAGATCGCCACCAGCAGCAGGCGCGGATGCGCCACCAGCGACTTTTCCTGCACCAGGGTGAGCGTGTCGGCATGCGGCGTGATGTCGGCCGCGCCGCGCAGCACGTCTTCCATGGCGATGCCCGAGGCCTTGCAGATCAGGGCCAGGCGCGACAGCGACATGTCGTGCTGGCCAAACATGCGCTTGACGCTCGATTCGCTCATGCCGATGCGTTCGGCCAGCACTTTATAGGTGATGCCGGCGGCGCGCAGTTGCGTGCGCAGCACGCGCAAAACCAGTTCGGGTGAACTCACGGATATCCTTTTTGATAAGTTTGGTAGCGGGTAACGGTACCGAATGTAGCCCTTAATGGCACTTTGCACAAGGTGATAGTACTTTACGGCAAAAGAGATGACACTCCCGCTTGTGGCTCGCACGGCGCGCTACAACCAGGCAACTCATCCACTTGTAGAGGTTATTCATGTCCTTCAAATTACGTTTCCCCGCAGCGCTGCTGGCGCTGGCCGCCATCGCTCCCTTGCATGCATCGGCAGCCGATCCTGCGCCGGGCCCCATCTACATGGGCGCCAGCTATGGCTTTCGCGCCAGTACCGGCCTCGACTGCGTGCCGGGACAAAACGATTGCGACAAAAGCAGCAAGCGCAACGGCAAGGCCTACGTGGGTTACAGTTTCGACGCGCTGCCGTTTCAGGGCGGCGTGGCCCTGCCTTCGATTGAGCTGGTGGGGTATATGGGCGGCGAAGTGAAGTCCGGCTTCGACACGGGCGCCGGCCGGCGCGCGGGCCGCGGCAAGTTCACGGGCCTCGGCATGCAGGGCGTGCTCGGCTACCAGTTTGACGCGTTCACCCTGAGCGGCCGCCTGGGCGCGGCTTACACGCAGGGCAAGGTCGATTATCTGGGCGGCGGTTCGGACAAGAAGGACAAGATCGGCCTGACCTATGGCATCGGCGCGGCGTATGCGCTGAACAAGAACTGGGCGCTGCACCTCGACTGGGACCGCGTGCCGGTCAAGTACAGCAGCAAGCAGACGACCAAGGTCGATATGTTTTCGCTGGGCGCGTCCTACCGTTTCTAAGGGGACGCTGCTGCGGCAGAGAGTGGCCTGATGGCGGACGCCCTATGAAAAGGGTGTCCGCGGGCGGCCTATTTGCCTATTTCGACTTTCAACAGCAATTTCGCCAGCAGCCGTTTTTCCTGCTGGCGCTGGCCTGACACGGTCTTGACGTGCGCCCCGGCGGCGCGCTGCAGGGCGGCAGTGGCGACGGGGTTGCGCGGTTTTTGCGAGGGTTCGACGCGGAACTGCATTTTCTGCCGCGTCGCCAATGCCTTGTTTGCCATCGGTCCCCTCCCTGATTACAGCACGTAGCGCGACAGGTCTTCGTTGACCGACAGCGCTTCCAGGCGTTCGTTGACATACGCGGCATCGATCACCAGCAGGTTTTCCGTGCTGCTGCTGCCTTCGCTGGCTGTAAACGACACTTCTTCCAGCAGTTTTTCCATCACCGTGTGCAGGCGGCGCGCACCGATGTTTTCCGTGCGCTCGTTTACCGAGTAGGCGATTTCCGCCAGGCGCGTGATGCCTTCCGGCGCAAATTGCAGCTTCAGGTTTTCCGTCGCCAGCAAGGCTTCGTACTGCATCGTCAGGCAGGCGTCCGTACTCGTCAGGATGCGTTCGAAGTCCGAGATCGACAGCGATTCCAGTTCCACGCGGATGGGGAAGCGCCCCTGCAGTTCCGGGATCAGGTCCGACGGTTTCGACAGGTGGAACGCGCCCGAGGCGATGAACAGGATGTGGTCCGTGCGGATCATGCCGTACTTGGTGTTGACGGTGGTGCCCTCGACCAGCGGCAGCAGGTCGCGCTGCACGCCCGCGCGCGAGACGTCGGCGCCGCCGGACTCCGAGCGCGAGGCGATCTTGTCGATTTCATCGAGGAAGACGATGCCGTTCTGCTCGACGTTCTGGATGGCCTTCTGTTTCAGCTCATCTTCGTTGAGCAGCTTCGCCGCTTCTTCCTCGACCAGCAGTTTCAACGCTTCGCGGATCTTGACCTTGCGCGCCTTCTTGCGCTGTCCGCCCACGCCCGAGAACATGGATTTGATCTGCTCCGTCATTTCTTCCATGCCCGGCGGCGCCATGATTTCCATCTGCGGGCCCGCCTCGGCCAGTTCGATCTCGATTTCCTTGTCATCGAGCTCGCCCTGGCGCAAGCGCTTGCGGAAGGTCTGGCGCGTGCTGTCGCCGCTGCCCGTGTCCACGGCCGCCGCCGTATTCGGCGTAAAGCCGAAGTCGCGCGCCGGCGGCACGAGGATGTCGATCACGCGGTCTTCGGCCGCATCTTCGGCGCGCGCGCGCACCTTCTTCATTTCCAGCGCGCGCGTCTGCTTGATGCCGATGTCGATCAGGTCGCGGATGATGGTGTCGACGTCGCGCCCCACATAGCCCACTTCCGTGAACTTGGTCGCTTCGATCTTGATGAACGGCGCCTCGGCCAGCTTGGCCAGGCGGCGCGCGATTTCCGTCTTGCCGACGCCCGTGGGGCCGATCATGAGGATGTTCTTGGGCGTGATTTCATGGCGCAGGGGCTCGGCCACCTGCTGGCGGCGCCAGCGGTTACGCAGGGCGATGGCGACGGCGCGTTTGGCCTTGGCCTGGCCCACCACGTGCTTGTCGAGTTCGGTGACGATTTCCGACGGGGTCATGTTCATGATCATAGTTGGCTTTCTATTCTTTGCTCAGGCGCGCTTAGGTTTAGTCTAAGGTCTCGATGATGTGGGACATATTCGTGTAAATGCACAGCTCGGCGGCGATGGTCAGCGATTTCTTGACCACCTCGGCCGGCGAGAGGTCCGTGTTTTCCTGCAGGGCCTTGGCGGCGGACTGGGCGTAGGTGCCGCCCGAGCCGATGGCGCCGATGCCGTCTTCCGGTTCCAGCACGTCGCCATTGCCCGTGATGACCAGCGTCGATTCGCTGTCGGCCACCAGCAGCATCGCTTCCAGGCGGCGCAGCACGCGGTCGGTGCGCCAGTCCTTGGCCAGTTCGACGGAGGCGCGCAGCAGATTGCCCTGGTGTTTTTCCAGCTTGCCTTCGAAGCGGTCGAGCAAGGTGAACGCGTCGGCGGTGCCGCCGGCAAAGCCGACCAGGACCTTGCCCTGATACAACTTACGCACTTTGCGGGCTGTGCCCTTCATGACGATGTTGCCCAGCGTTACCTGGCCGTCGCCGCCCAGGGCGACTTGCTTGCCGCGCCGGACGCAGAGGATGGTGGTGCCGTGAAATTGTTCCATAGTGACCTCAAAAGATTCGTGCCGATGCGTGCAAGGCCATGCGATTGCGCGCCCATGGCTCAAAAGTGGGGATGGAAAAGGCAATTGCAAGCGGCACTTTCCACTGCCGTGCTTGCTTCAGTGTAGTCGGCGCGGGACGAAAAAAAAGCACGCAACCGGAGGTCGTGTGCTTTTTTATTCGCCATTGCGGGCCGCCGGGGCGGCCGCGCAAGGGGAGGGCGATCAGTCGCCGTACAGCTTTTGCTTCAGTTCGCGCCGTTGCTGGGCTTCCAGCGACAGGGTGGCGGTCGGACGGGCGATCAGGCGCGGGATGCCGATAGGCTCGCCCGTTTCTTCGCACCAGCCATAGTCGCCGGCGTCGATGCTGGCGATCGATTGCTGCACTTTCTTCAGCAATTTGCGTTCGCGGTCGCGCGTGCGCAGTTCCAGCGCATGCTCTTCCTCGATGGTGGCGCGGTCGGCAGGGTCCGGTACGAGCACGGTTTCACGCAAGTGTTCCGTGGTTTCGCCGGCGTTTTTCAGCAAGTCTTTTTCGAGCTGCTGCAGGCGCGCCTTGAAGAATGCCAGTTGTGCCGGATTCATGTAGTCATCTTCGCTCATGGCGCGAATTTGGTCTTCGCTGATGAGAGGGATGTCTTGGTTGGCGGCCGGGGTCGATTTATTAGTTTTGGTCATAACTTCGCTTACCTTCGATACGACAGAGTTTTCAAATTGATCAGTTGATGCGGCGATACCGAGCAACTGTACAGGTTCCGCTTGGCATTGCTGTCCCGCTGTACTGCGTGCGACCTTGGCTTGCCGGCGAAAGCCAGGACTACCGGCCGGCTAAGGTGCCATGTTGATAACTTTTTACCGCTCTATGCCAGTCGCGCTATGCGCGCGTCAACAGGCGTGTTGGGTGGATCGGTTGCATACCTGGCATGCGGCCAGCGGCAGTTTGCCAGCATTTCATGACAGGCGAACGACATGGGCCGTTTTCGTCGCTGATTTTGGCACGCTTTGCTTTATATTGCCATCCCGATTTGTTGACTAGCCGATCAGAAACGGCTACTTGTTGGTTTATGCCAGCAAGACGGGTGTCAGACAGCGGGAAAGCGTGCTTAACTTTCCCTTTTGTTTCTGCTTTGCAACGGATACTTTGCAAAACCCGGCTAGTTTATACCAAACATTGTTCGAGTCCGCGAATAAAAATGTCTTTTGGTAGATTCTTGCCAATAAACACCATTTTGCTGCCGCGCACTTCATTTTCGCCCCATTTGGCGCCCAGGTCGCTGCCCATCAGCTGGTGCACGCCCTGGAAGACCACCTTGCGCTCGGCGCCCTGCATCAGCAGCACGCCCTTGTAGCGCAGCATGCGCGGACCATACACTTGCACCAGGCCGCCGAGGAACTCGTCGAGCTTGGCGCTGTCGAACGGTTGCGTGCTCTTGAAAACAAAGGCGGCGATATCGTCGCTGTGCTGCGCATGGTGATGGTCGGCATGGCCGCAATCGGTGGCGCAGGCGTCGCTGTGTTCGTGTTTGTGCTCGTGGCCGTGCTCCTCCGCATGCGCATGGTCGTGGTCGTGGACGTGCGCCGTTTCGGTTGCCAGGAAATCCGGGTCCAGTTCCAGCTTTTCATTCAGGTTGAAGCCGCGGATGTCGAGCACCTCGGCCAGCGGCGCGCGGCCGAAATCGACCTTGGCGATGGGCGCGCGCGGGTTGATGCGTTTCAGGCGGCGCGTCAGGATGGCCACGTCGTCTTCACTGACGAGGTCGGTTTTCGACAGCAGCAGCTTGTCGGCAAAGCCCACTTGCCGCTGGGCTTCCTCGTACTCATCCAGTTGCTTCATGGCATGACGGGCATCGACTACCGTGATAATAGCGTCGAGCATGTAATGGCTGCCCACTTCTTCGTCGACAAAGAAGGTTTGCGCCACGGGGCCGGGATTGGCCAGGCCCGTCGTTTCGATGACGACGCGGTCGAACGCCAGCAAACCGGCGTCGCGCTTGCGCGCCAGTTCCGTGAGGCCCACGATCAGGTCGCCCCGCACGGTGCAGCAGATGCAGCCGTTGTTCATCTCGATGATGTGTTCGTTGCTATCCTGCACCAGGATCTCGTTATCGATGTTTTCCTGGCCAAACTCGTTTTCGATCACGGCGATGCGCATGCCGTGCTCTTCCTGCAGTATGCGGTTGAGCAAGGTGGTTTTGCCTGCGCCCAGGAAACCGGTGAGGATGGTGGTTGGAATCAGTGCCATGAGAGATGCCTTGTAATCGGTGGTGCCGCCGCGCAAGCGGAAGAATGCGGACGATTATGCCGGAATTTTGCAAAAGCTTGCAAATGCGCGCCCATCCGCTTGATATGGATCAGGCTGCCCCACCGGCGCCGCTGCCTACTTGAGCTTGGCGCGCGGGTGCGCCTGGTCGTACACGTGCGCCAGGTGCTGGAAGTCGAGGGCCGTGTAGACCTGGGTCGAGGTGATGCTGGAATGGCCCAGCATTTCCTGCACGGCGCGCAAGTCGCCCGACGATTGCAGCACGTGCGAAGCGAACGAGTGGCGCAGCACGTGCGGGTGCACGTTGGCGGGAATGTCCGTCGCCAGCGCGTGCGCCTTCAGGCGCAGCTGCAGCACGCGGGGCGAGATGCGCGTGCCGCGCGTGCTTAAAAACAAGGCAGCGCTGCCATCCTTGGCTGGCGGGCGCACGCCCAGCCAGGCGGTCAGGGCCACGAGGGCCGCCTTGCCGACGGGCACCTTGCGCATCTTGTTGCCCTTGCCCGTGACGATGACTTCGAAGCTGGCCATGTCGAGCCAGCCCAGCGAGGCGGGCTGGCCGCCGTCGGCCTTGCAATAGTGGGTGTCCAGGCTGGTCAGTTCGGACACGCGCAAGCCGCTCGAGTACAGCAGTTCGAACATGGCGCGGTTGCACAGCTGTTCCGGTTCCGCGGCGCCTTGCTGGTGTTGCGCGGGCGCCACGAGGCGCACGGCATCGTCCACCGACAGGGCTTTTGGCAAGGTCTTGGCCCGCTTGGGGGCGCGGATGCCGTCGACGGGATTGGCGTCGAGCGGGGTTTCCCCGCTGAGCCAGTTGAAAAAGCCCCGCCACGACGACAGCTTGCGGGCGATCGAACGCGGGTCGAGGCCGCCGGCATGCAGCTTGGCCGTGTAGCGGCGCACTTCATTGTGCGCCAGCGCCGTCCAGGGCGTATTGCCGCTCAGTTCCAGCAAGGTGCGCAAGTCGCGCCCGTAGGCGTCCAGCGTATGCGGCGACAGCTTGCGCTGCGTGGCCAGCTGCGCCAGATAGGCGTCGAGCCAGTCAGCCTTGCCGCGTGCCTCCATGGCGTGCTCAGGCAGGCGTGCCGGCGCGCAGCGCGGCCAGGGCGGCGCTGGCCGTGGCGCCGATATGCACGAGGAAGTCCGTGCCCATGCTCGAGGTAAAGCGTTCGCTGTCGGGCGAACCGAGCACCAGCAAGCCGAAGGTGCCCGTGGTGTTCGGCGCGCGCAGGGCGATCATGACGGTCGATTCGATCTTATCGGCCTGCAACCAGTGCACGGCTTCGAAATCGCGGTTGCTGCCGCAGTACGGCGCTTGCAGGCTGTTGGCGAACATGCGCACGTCGGCCGTCACATCTTCCGTGAACCAGCCGTTGGCGTGTTCCGGCAACACTTGCCACAGGCGCAGGCTGACGCAGGGCACGTCGAAATTGCTTTGCAAGGCGTCGACCAGCACGCGCGGCATGTCCGCATCGTTGCGCACTTGCAGCATGGCCTGGTTCCAGCCGTGGAATTTGCTGGCGATGTCGCCATTTTCCTCGGCCAGGCGGCGCAGCTTGGACATGCGCAGTTCCAGCGCCTTGTACTTGTCGCGCATCACTTCCATCTGCCGCTCCTGCAGCGAGATGGTGCGTCCCGTCAGCGGGCTGCTCAGCTTGACCTCACCGAGCAGGGCGGTATGCTCTTCGAAGAAATTCGGGTGCTCGCTCAGGTACTGGGCGACGGTGCTGGAATCGAGTGTGGCGGTCATTGAGAATATCTGTCAGTGAAAGTTGAACACTTCATTCTAACCGAGAGTGCGGCGGCATAGGCGCAAAGGGGATGGCGGCTATGCATTTTCCGCGCGCGCATGAAAAAAGCGGCATGGTTGCCCATGCCGCCTTGCATTCTTAGCTCAGCAATCACCCGTGAAGGGTGACCGGCCGAACATTAGAAGTTGTGGTGTACGCCGATGCCGATGTAGTTGACGGTTTTCGCAACGGTGTAGTTGAGGCTATTAGGAGCTGCTGCTTTCTTGTTCGAAATATCCGCGTACAGGTAGGTGCGTTTCGACAGATTGTAGTCATAGCCCAGCGATGCTTGCTTGGTCTTGACGACGCCATCTGGCGTTTTTTGACCGTAACCGGCGCGGATCTTGCCTGGGCCGACGTCATAGTTGGCGCCCAGCACCCACGATTTGGTATCGGTGTTGATGATCTTGAAGTTGCCATCATCCTGATGCTGGTACGACGCCATCAGTTTCAATTCCTTGATCGGATTGAACGATGCTGCAACCGACCACAGTTTGGCTTGCACGCCATTGCGTTCGTAAGCGGCCATGGCGGCGAATTGCTCGTTGGTATAGGTCGCCGAGATCGAGTATGGATTCGATGCTGGTACCGCGTTGCCCAGCAATGCATAGTTACCCGAGGCAAACGTTATTGGGTTGACCGGCGGACGCGCTGGGACGGCGGTATTGTTATTCGCTTCCTTGGCGGCCACGGTGGCGTTGAACTGGAAGCCGCTGATGACTGGCGAGTTGTAGAATACGGCGTTCGAGAAGCGGTTACGCGAGTTGCCATCCGCGCTCAGTGGATCGCTGGTGTAGGCGGCCACGGTCAGGTCGGTCTGGAAACCGGCTTGCGTCGGCATGCCCGACCATGGTTCGAACGCGGTGCTCGATTCCTGGAAGGCGGTCAGGCCACGGCCCAGGCGTACGGTACCGAAGTCGCCTTGCAGGCCGACGCGGCTTTGACCCTGGAACAGCGGACGGGAGTTGCTTTCCAGCGTGCCCGTGTCGGATTCATAGCGAATTTCCAGTTGGAAAATAGCTTTCAAGCCATTGCCCAGATCTTCCGTGCCCTTGAAGCCCAGTTTGTTGTTGTCGCGCTTGGTGACGGCGGTGGTCGAACCCGTCGCTTTGCCCAGGCCTGCATCGATCGTGCCGTAGATTTGGACGGACGACTGCGCTTGTGCGGTTGCGGCAAAGGCGCCGAAGAGTGCGAGGGCAACGAGTGATTTTTTCATGTCTTATTCCCTATTAAAAGTGAGTTCCGTCCGAGATCCGAGCAGATTGAAATGCGCTAACTGTCGCGTTTCGATGAATGAACCTTAATTCGTCGGCGCGCAAGACGTGCGGGATTGGTCAAATGTGCGTGAAAAGATTGGTGAAAAGCGGCATATCTGCATGCCCCTGTTGTATTTTTGTAACGCGCGGTTTCTGCCGAGCCCGCGCCGAGGGCCAGCGTTCTCCCACCGCCACGCTAGCGGCGCCTTGCTATATTGGCATGTCCGCGCCAGGACATTGTTGCGTTGAATCAAGTTCTTGAGGCCGCTTTGGCGGATTTGTGACACAAGGACGGTACACTAAGGGAAGGCCTGCGTTGATGGGCCTGGAGACGGCTCACTATTATTAGAATCATTGACTCAATATCGAGAATCGATGGCAAATCGCGAAACATTAGGATTGATCAAGGGCGCACGTGCGGGCGATGTCGCTTGCCAGCTGGCGTTGGGACGGGTGTATCTGTTTGGACAGGGCGTGCCGCAAAGCTTGCCCACGGCCTTGCACTGGCTGGCGCGGGCGGCCCAGGAAGATAGCGAGGAAGCGTGCTTGCTGATTGGCACGCATGTGCCGTTCGAAGTGGCGCAGCCGGCAGCCAAGGCGCTGATTCCCTATTACGCGCAGGCGTTCGATGCGGGCCTGGTGCAGGCGGGCCTGGTGCTGGCGCAACTGGTGTTGGGCAATGCCGCCAGCCACTGTGAAGCCTTGCGCGCCAAGGCGCGCGTGGCGCTGGACGCGGCCGTGCGGGCCGGCTTGCCCGATGCGCAATGGTTGCTGTCCATGCAAGAAGGATCGCTTGCCGCTGCCGGGGCGAACAGCAGTCTTGCTGGCGAGCAAGTTCTCGATGGCGACGCGCCGCTGTACTCGTGGCTGGAGCAGGCCTGGAGCCAGGGCAACCATGCGGGCTTTTTGTCGCAAGGCTTGCCGCTGGCGCGCGAGCTGCTGCAGCGCCAGGCGGCCGCCGGGGCGCGCACGATCGCCCTCGATGCGCAGCAGGTGTTGCTGCTGTCGCGTTGCGCCCAAGCCCTGGCGCCAGGCGGCGATGCCGAGGGCTGGCAGTGTTGCGAGCTGGCCGCGCATGGCGGCGACCGCACGGCGCAGCTGGAGCTTGGGCTCGGCTATGCGCGCATGGATGCGCATGGCCAGCGGCTGGCCACGCGCAACGGCGCGGCCAATTTCAAGCGGGCCGTGCGCTGGCTGACGCAGGCTGGCGAGCAGGGATTGGCCGAAGCCTGGTTCGTGCTGTCGCGCATCTATACGAAACCGGAATTTTCCCAGCGCAATGTGGTCGAAGCCCATTCCTGCCTGGAGCGTGCCGCCGACCTGGGGCATGGCCCGGCCCAGCTCGAGTGCGGCATGCATGCCTGGCGTAATCGCCGCGACGGCGTCAACAACGATGTGCGGGCCGCGTACTGGCTGCTGCAGGCGCAGGCGCAAGGCAGCCGTGAGGCGGAGGCGGCGCTGGCGAAGATCGCGCCGCAAGGCGAACCCGGCGAATGGGGCCAGTGCGCCGCCATGCACGCCGATGGGCATTTACGGCAATTGGGCCAGAGCCACCCCTTGCTGGCGATGCGGCTGGCCCTGGCGCGCTGCTTTCATCTGTCGCGTGCCGAGGCATTGCTGCTCGATATACACGCGGCCGACCAGGGGCATTGTCTGTTGATCGATATCAGCGCCACGCATGGACGCGGCAAGCGACGCCTGGCATTGATCCGCACGGCGCAGGAGCGCCAGCTGCTGGACCAGGCGGTGCGCCTGTTCGAGCGCGTCGATTGCGGCGTGGCGGGTCCGGAAGGCAATTACCGGCAGCGCCTGTACCGCCTGAAGTGCTACCTGGCCGAACTCGATGTTGCGCAGGAACAGCAGTTCCTGGCGGCCTGACTTTTACTGGCTTACAGCTCGATCGTGCCTTCGAACACGGTCACGGCCGGGCCTGTCATCAGGACGGGATGGCCGGGGCCTTGCCACGCGATCGACAGTTCGCCGCCGCGCGCGCTGATGCGTACGGGGGAATCGAGCAAGCCGCGCAAGATGCCGGCCACGGCGGCGGCGCAGGCGCCCGTGCCGCACGCCAGGGTTTCACCCGCGCCCCGTTCAAACACGCGCAGTTTCACGTGCTGGCGGTCGACGATCTGCATGTAGCCGGCGTTGACCCTGCGGGGAAAGCGCGGGTGGTGCTCGATGCGCGGGCCCGTCGTGTCCAGGTCTTGCGCATCGACATCGTCGACCACTTGCACGGCGTGCGGATTGCCCATCGAGACGACGGACAGCAGCACGGGCGACGTTTGGCCCGGCAGCGCCAGGTCCAGCGGCCACACGGTGTCCTTGCCTTGCGCTATGCCGTCCAGGCCGCTGGCATCGAACGGCACCAGCTTTGGCTCCAGCACGGGCGCGCCCATGTCGACCGTGATGCTGCCGTCGATCTCCAGGCGCGGCGCGATGATGCCGGCCATGGTTTCCACGCGGATGCTGGTCTTGTCGGACAAGCCTTTTTCGCTGACGAACTTGACGAAGGCGCGTGCGCCATTGCCGCATTGCTCGACTTCGCCCCCGTCGTTGTTATAGATGCGGTAGCGGAAGTCGCAGCCGGGCAGGCGCGGCTTTTCCACCACGAGGATCTGATCGGCGCCGATGCCGAAACGGCGGTCGGCCAGGCGCTGCCACTGGGCCGGCGTGAAGTCGATCTCTTGATGGATGGCGTCGATGACGATGAAGTCATTGCCGGCGCCATGCATTTTGGTAAATTGGAGTTTCATGGTCTGCCGTATCACTTGTACTGGTTATAGAACGACGCTTCGCCTTCCGGACGCGTCTTGAAGCGTTTATGCGTCCAGAAATACTCGGCCGGCGCTTCGCGCACGCGCTCTTCGATGAATTCGTTCATGCGGCGCGTGGCGGCAGTGATGTCGTCGCCCGGATAATCGTCCCACGCCGGGTAATACGTCACTTGCCAGCCCTGGTAATTGGGCAGGAAGGTGGCGATGACGGGAATGACTTGCGCCTTGGCGGCCAGCGCCAGGCGCGCCGTGGCCGTCAGGGTGGCGGCGGGCACGCCGAAGAAGGGCACGAATTCCGCATCCTTTTCGCCGAAATCCATGTCCGGCAGCATGAAATACGGCAAGCCGTCGCGCAGCGCGCGCAGGATCGTCTTGATGCCGTCCTGGCGTGTAAACAGCTTGGGCGGCTTGAAGCGCGAACGGCCGTTGCGCAAGGCCTGGTCGAAGGCGGCGTTCTTTTGCTGCACATACATCGACGAGGCGGAAATTTCCATGGCCGTGGCGGCGCCGGCCACGTCGAGGCAGACAAAGTGCGGGCACAGCAGGATGGTCGGCTTGGCCGCGATCTGCTGGCCGGGGAAGGCGGGCACCTTTTTGATCAGGCGGTTCAGGCGCGCTTCCGACGACCACCACAGGATGCTGCGTTCCCACACGCTGCGCGAATACGCCTGGAAATGCTGGCGCGCCAGCGCCACGCGCTGGGCTTCCGTCAATTCCGGCATGCACAGGCGCAGATTCGTCAGGGCAATCTTGCGCCGCGTGGGCATGGCGATGAACAGCAGGCTGCCGACGGCCACGCCGAAGCGGCCGAGGATGGGCAAGGGCAGCCAGTGCAGCAGCCACATGAAGGCGATCAGCAGTCTCATGCCTGCTCCCCGGCGGCATCCGGCGCGGCGGGCGTGGGCGGCGGCGCGCCGCGCGGCACTTTATAGCGATTGTAGCTCCACAGGTATTGCGACGGGCTGCGCGCGATCAATTGTTCCATGGCCGCATTGATGGTGCGCGCCTGTTCCGCCGAGGTGCTGTCGAGGGACTCGGTGAAGGGCACGAAATGCACGACATAGCCGCGCCCGCCCGGCAGGCGTTCCGCGTAGGTGATGATGACTTCGGCACCGCCCATCTGCGCCAGCTTGGCGGGCAGGGTCATGGTGTAGGCGGGGCGGCCGAAGAAATCGGCCCACACGCCTTCGCCTTCCTGCGGCACCTGGTCGGGCAGCAGGCCGATGGGTTGGCCTTTTTTCAGGCATTTGGCGAAGATGCGCACGCCCGACATATTGGCCGGCGCCAGCATCAGGTTTTCGCGCGCGCGCGCGCCTTCGATCAGCGGCTTCAATGCGGCGCGCTTGGGTGGGCGGTACATCACGGTGAGCGGCGTGCGCAGCGCGATTTGCTGGGCGACGATCTCAAAGCAGCCCAGGTGCGGCGTCAGGAAGACGATGCCGCGGCCATGCTGCAGCGCTTTTTCCACCAGTTCCCAGTTTTCCACCGTCGCATGGCGCGCCACGCGTTCGGCTGGCGCGCACCAGATGAAGGGCAGTTCCAGCACGCTCTTGCCCGCTTCGGCCACGGCCGTGTGCAAGTGTTGCGAAAACCCCGCACCTTGCATGTTCTCGCGCATGCGGCGGCGGTAGGACGGGGAAATGGCGTAAATTACCCAGCCGAGCGCAGCGCCCAGGCCATGCAGGACGGGCAGGGGAAAGATCGATAAGAAGCGGAAAATTGGGACTAACATGTATAAGCTGTTTCCAGGAATGGCGTGTTGCCGTGCCAAAATTTTTTAAGAAGCGTAAAATACCACGTATGCAGTAACCGCTGAGTTAATAGACAACTTGCGATGCGGAATATAAATCTCGCTAAAGCGTCGCAGGCAAAATCCTCTTTACTGCGACAGAACATTCACATAGTAAACAGGAGCTTGCAATGTCAAACGACTATCTCTTCACTTCCGAATCCGTTTCGGAAGGCCATCCCGACAAGGTTGCCGATCAAATTTCCGACGCCATCCTTGACGCCATCCTGACCCAGGATCCAGCCGCCCGCGTGGCTGCCGAAACCCTGTGCAACACCGGTCTGGTGGTGCTGGCTGGCGAGATTACCACGCACGCCAATGTGGATTATATTCAAGTTGCGCGCGAAACCATCAAACGCATCGGCTACGACAACACCGAATACGGCATCGACTACAAGGGTTGCGCCGTGCTGGTGGCCTACGACAAGCAATCGCCGGACATCGCGCAAGGCGTCGATGAAGGTGCGGGTATTGACCTGGATCAAGGCGCTGGCGATCAGGGCTTGATGTTCGGTTACGCCTGCGATGAAACGGCCGAGCTGATGCCTGCCGCCATCCACTACGCGCACCGTCTGGTCGAGCGCCAGTCGCAGCTGCGCAAGGATGGCCGTTTGCCATGGCTGCGCCCGGATGCGAAATCGCAAGTCACGCTGCGCTACGTCGATGGCCGCCCGGTCGGCGTGCACACGGTCGTGCTGTCGACCCAGCATGCGCCGGAAATCTCGCACAAGCAGATCGAAGAAGCCGTCATCGAAGAAATCATCAAGCCGATCCTGCCGCGCGAATGGCTGACGGAGACCAAATTCCTCGTCAACCCGACGGGCCGTTTCGTCATCGGCGGTCCGCAAGGCGATTGCGGCTTGACCGGCCGCAAGATCATCGTCGACACCTACGGCGGCGCAGCCCCGCACGGCGGCGGCGCATTCTCGGGCAAGGACCCGTCGAAAGTCGACCGTTCGGCAGCCTACGCGGCCCGCTACGTGGCGAAAAACATCGTCGCGGCCGGCCTGGCGCGCCAATGCCAGGTGCAGGTCAGCTACGCCATCGGCGTGGCCAAGCCGATCAACATCACCGTGTACACGGAAGGCACGGGCGTGATTCCCGACGCGGAAATCGCCAAGCTGGTGCTGGCGCACTTTGATCTGCGTCCAAAAGGCATCGTGCAAATGCTCGACCTGTTGCGCCCGATCTACCAGAAGAGCGCCGCCTACGGCCACTTCGGCCGTGAAGAGCCGGAATTCACGTGGGAACGCACGGACAAGGTCGCCCTGCTGCGCGACGCTGCCGGCCTGAAGTAATAATCTAGTCAGACTTGCAAGAAAAGCGCCCCGGCCTGCTGGCCGCGGGCGCTTTTTTTATGTGTTGTTACGTGGCAATGCCGTGCAAACAGGCTGGCGCGGCGGCCTTGACAATGATAAAATCCCGTGTCCGAGGAGCGTTGCGACGAAGAAATTCGCCAGGCTCGGAATATCCTGCAACTGCGCTCACGTACCTTTTTCAACAACTGAAAGGAGGGCGTGATGAACGCCGTACTCAAATCGCAACACGACTACACCATCGCCGATATCACCTTGGCCGCATGGGGCGACAAAGAAATCAAGATTGCTGAAACGGAAATGCCTGGCCTGATGGCCATCCGCGAAGAATTCGCGGCAGCGCAGCCTCTGAAAGGCGCGCGCATCACCGGTTCCATCCACATGACCATCCAGACCGCCGTGCTGATCCAGACCCTGGAAGCACTGGGCGCGCAAGTGCGTTGGGCATCGTGCAACATTTACTCCACGCAAGATCATGCCGCCGCCGCCATCGCCGCTGCCGGCACGCCTGTGTTCGCCGTCAAGGGCGAGTCGCTGGACGATTACTGGGAATACACGCACCGCATCTTCGAATGGCCGAACGTGGACGGCAAGGCCGTCTACTCGAACATGATCCTCGACGATGGCGGCGATGCGACCCTGCTGCTGCACCTGGGCGTGCGCGCGGAAACCGACCTGTCGGTGCTGGCCAATCCAGGCTCGGAAGAAGAAATCTGCCTGTTCAACTCGATCAAGAAGCACTTGCTGGCCGACCCGACCTGGTACTCGAAGCGCCTGCCGGAAATCCTCGGCGTGACGGAAGAAACCACCACCGGCGTGCACCGTTTGTACCAGATGCACAAGGAAGGCAAGCTGGCTTTCCCTGCGATCAACGTGAACGATTCCGTCACGAAATCGAAATTCGACAATCTGTATGGCTGCCGCGAATCGCTGGTCGACGGCATCAAGCGCGCCACCGACGTGATGATCGCCGGTAAAGTGGCCGTCATCGCCGGTTACGGTGATGTGGGTAAAGGTTCGGCCCAGGCCATGCGGGCCCTGTCGGCGCAAGTGTGGGTGACGGAAGTCGATCCGATCTGCGCACTGCAGGCGGCGATGGAAGGCTACCGCGTCGTGACCATGGATTACGCCTGCGAACACGGCGACATTTTCGTCACCTGCACCGGCAACTATCATATCCTCACGCACGATCACCTGACGCGCATGAAAGACCAGGCCATCGTCTGCAACATTGGTCACTTCGACAATGAAATCGACGTTGCTTCGTTGAAACAATATGAGTGGGAAAACATCAAGCCGCAAGTCGACCACATCATCTTCCCGTCGGGCCGCCGCATCATCCTGCTGGCCGAAGGCCGCCTGGTCAACCTCGGTTGCGGCACGGGCCACCCGTCGTACGTGATGAGCTCGTCGTTCGCCAACCAGACGATCGCCCAGATCGAGCTGTACGCGAACACGGCCAACTACCCGGTCGGCGTGTACACCTTGCCGAAACACCTCGATGAAAAAGTCGCTCGTTTGCAACTCAAAAAGTTGAATGCGCAGCTGACGGAACTGACGCAAGAGCAAGCCGACTACATCGGCGTGCGCACGGAAGGCCCATACAAGCCAGAGCACTACCGTTACTAAGATGGTTGCCTCATGAACCTACTGCGCGGCGCGGGGCGCGGCCGGCGATGCTCACTGTGCTACAGCACAGTTGCGCTTCTCGGCCACGCCGCGCATCCGCTCGCTACGGTTCCTGAGGCAACAATACTGATCGGTGTACTTTGAAAAGGCCGGCTATGCCGGCTTGCCCTCTTTTTTGACAGGCTAGAGAAATGCGCTTGCTACTGATTTGGTTTATCAATGCGGCGGCCCTGTTTGCCGTCCCTTATCTGATGCACTCGGTGACGATGAGCAGCGGCTGGACCGCGCTGCTGGCCGCTGCCGTGCTGGGGCTGGTCAATGCGCTGATCCGTCCTTTGCTGATCCTGCTGACCCTGCCCGTGACGTTCTTGTCGCTGGGCCTGTTCATTTTGATCATCAACGGCTTCATGTTCTGGCTGGTGGCGCAGATGATCGCTGGTTTCCATGTCGCCAGTTTCTGGTCTGCCGTGGGCGGTGCCATTCTGTACAGCATCATTTCCTGGGCCTTGTCGACCTTACTTTTGAGCAACGACGATGGAAAAGCATAACTTCAGTATTGAGTTTTTCCCGCCAAAAACCCCGGAAGGGGCGGAAAAGCTGCGCGCCACGCGCGTCAAGTTGTCTGAATTGCATCCGAAGTATTTCTCGGTGACCTTTGGCGCCGGCGGCACGACGCAGCAGGGTACCTTGGACACCGTGCGCGAGATCCTGGCGGCCGGCGAACAGGCCGCGCCCCATCTGTCTTGCGTGGGCGGTTCGCGCGAATCGATCCGCGCCGTGTTGGCCGACTTCAAGGCGGCCGGCGTGAACCGCATCGTGGCCTTGCGCGGCGACTTGCCGAGCGGCTATGGTGCCTCGGGCGAGTTCCGCTACGCCAACGAGCTGGTGGAATTCATCCGCGCCGAGACGGGCGACCATTTCCATATCGAAGTGGCTGCCTATCCGGAAGTGCACCCGCAAGCCCGTTCGCCGCAGGACGACCTGAACGCGTTCGCGCGCAAGGTGCAGGCCGGCGCCGATGCCGCCATCACCCAGTACTTCTACAATGCCGACGCGTATTTCCAGTTTGTCGAGCAGACGCAGAAGATGGGCATCAACGTGCCCATCGTGGCCGGTATCATGCCGATCACGAATTACACGCAGCTGATGCGCTTTTCGGACATGTGCGGCGCGGAAATTCCACGCTGGGTGCGTCTGAAACTGGCCAGCTTCGGCGACGACAGCGCGTCCATCAAGGCTTTTGGCCTGGACGTGGTGACGGGCTTGTGCGAACGCCTGCTGGAAGGCGGCGCGCCAGGCTTGCATTTCTATAGCATGAACCAGGCGGCGCCCACGACCGCACTGTGGCAGCGTCTGGTCAAGTAATTCTTTGCAGTTATAGCGCCTAACAAAACCGTCGCGAGCGGCAGCGAGTTGCGGCCGAGAAGCGGAGCTGTGCTAAGCACGGGGCCGCCGAGGCAGTGAGCATCGGAGGCCGCAAATCGCGACGCGCAGTAGGTTATGTTAGGTGCTTTCAGAGCAGATCGCCCTCGGTCACGATGTGATCGAGGGCGATGTCGTATTCGCCGTTGGGAAAGCTTGCCGCCAGGCAGGCATAGGCGATGCCCACGGTGCGCGGACGGGGCAGTTGCGCCAGGGTGCGGTCGTAATACCCGCCGCCATAGCCGAGCCGGTACCGTTCCCCATTAAAACCCAGGCAAGGCACCAGCAGGGTGGCGGGCGCCGGGCGCAGGCGCAATTCGGCGGGCACGGCCACGCCCATGCCATCCTTGACCATCGCTTCTCCCGGCGTCCAGCTGGAAAACGCCAGCGGTGCATGCTTTTCCAGCACCACCGGCAAGCTTAATTGCACGCCGCGCGCGGCCAGCTGCGCATACGCGCCGTGCAAGTCCGGCTCGCCATGCAGGGGCCAGTACACGCCCAGTTCCTCGACGTTTTCCTGCGCGCACCAGTCCAGCAGGCGCTGCGCGATGGCCGCATCCCACTGCGCGCGCGTGGCGTCGGGCAGGGCGCGCCGGGCCGCCAGCAAGGCTTTGCGCAAGCCGGCTTTTTCCTGTGGCGCAATGGGTGGCCGTGCAGCCGGATCGCATGTTATTCTAGGGTCGCTATTCATATCACCATCAAGTTAAGATTGAGAGTCGTACATTGATTTCCCCACTGAAATGGATTGCCGGCACGATGCTGTGTGTTGCATCGGTCTTGTCTCCCCTGGCCGCCCTGGCCCAGGTGTCCGCCACCGTAACGCCTGCCGCGCCCGATACGCGCAGCGAGGACGATGCCTTCCTGCTGCTGCGCGACGCCGCGCGCAAGGATGACGTCGAAAAAGCCGATTTTTATGCGGGGCGCCTGACGAATTACCAGATTCCCTCGTATGTCGACTATTATCGGCTGAAACCGCGCATCAAACAGTTGACCGAGGCACAATTTCGCGATTACCTGAACCGCTACAAGGGCAGCGCCATCGCCGACCGCTTCCGCAACGACTGGCTGCTGGAACTGGGCCGCAAGCGCGACTGGGTCGTGTTTGATGAACAATACCCGCAATTCGCCCTCGACGACGACACCCAGCTCAAGTGCTACGCGCTGATGTCGCGCGCCGCCAAGGGGCAGAACGTGGCGTCCGAGGCGCGCAACCTGCTCGTCTCGCCGCCCGGCTATGGTGAAGCGTGCGGCAGCCTGATCGCGGCACTGGCGCAAAATGGCCAGTTTGACACGAACGACCTGTGGGCGCAGATCCGCCTGGCGGGCCAGACCAACGCTACCGGCCCGGCCCGCCGCATCGCACTGCTGCTGGGCGCGTCCGACGCGAAGATGGCGCAAGCCATCGACTTGCCGGCCTTGGTGCTGGCCAAGGGCGCGGGCGCCAGCCGTGCCGATCACGAAATGTACCTGGTGGCCGTCGGCCGCATGGCGAAAAGCACCTTGAAACTGGGCGTCGTGGCCCTGCAAAAAGCGAGCGCCCAATTGACGCCGCAGGAGCAGGCCATCGGCTGGGCCAGCCTGGCCTTGCAAGCGTCGTATGCGCTGGCGCCGGAAGCGTTCGAATATTGGCAAAAAACCAATGGCGCACCTCTGACCCAGGAGCAGATGCAATGGAAGGCGCGTATCGCCTTGCGTGAAGGCAACTGGCCACTGGTGAAGGCCGCCATCCAGGCCATGCCGGCCTCGCTGCGCACGGATCCCACCTGGGTGTACTGGCTGGCGCGCGCGCAGCAGGCGGAAACGCCGGGCCGCCCGAATGCGCAGGCGGACGCCCTGTACCGCACGATTGCCGACCAGTCGAATTTTTATGGCTTGCTGGCCAATGAAGAGCTGGGCAACCATCTGGTCTTGCCGCCGCCGGGCCAGCCCGTCAGTCCGACGGAAATTGCCGCCATGGCCGCCAATCCGGGCTTGCAGCGCGCCTTGAAATTTTTCAACATGCGCCTGCGCTTCGAAGGCACGCGCGAGTGGAATTGGGAATTGCGTTCGATGACGGACCGCCAGCATCTGGCGGCCGCGGAATTTGCGCGCCAAAACAATGTGCTCGACCGCATGGTCAACACCTCGGACCGCACGCGCCTGGAAGTGGACTATACGCAGCGCTACCCGACGCCGCATGACGACGTCATGCATCCGGCCACGCAAACCCTGGGCCTGGACAAGGCCTGGGTGTATGGCTTGATCCGCCAGGAATCACGCTTCATCATGGATGCGCAGTCGCACGTGGGCGCGTCCGGTTTGATGCAGGTCATGCCGTCGACGGCCCGCTATGTTGCCAAGAAGATCGGCCTCACCGATTTCGTCACGGAAACCTTGAGCGATGTGCGCACGAATGTCTTGCTGGGCACGAATTACCTGAACATGGTGCTTGGCGGTCTTGACGGTTCGCAAGTGCTGGCCAGCGCCGCCTACAACGCGGGACCGGGGCGCCTGCGTATCTGGCGCGCCACCATGACGCGTCCGCTGGAAGGCGCCGTCTTTGCCGAGATCATTCCGTACACGGAAACGCGCGGCTACGTGAAAAACGTGATGGCCAACGCCACCTATTACGCTGCCCTGTTCGAGAAGAGCCCGCAGTCGCTGAAGGCGCGCCTGGGCACCGTGGGACCGAAAAACAGCGCCGTTTCCGCCGATTTGCCATCATCCAACTAAAGTCCGCCGACCATGCAAACGACCATCCTTGATCCCAGCCTGACGCAAACCCTGGCCGCCGCGCGCGAGCCGGGCCTGACCCTCATCATCGGCAACAAGAATTACTCATCGTGGTCGATGCGCCCGTGGGTGGCCATGACGGCCTTCGGCATCCCGTTCCAGGAAGTGCGCGTGCTGCTCGACCAGAGCGACACGGCCACCAAGATCGCCGAATACTCGGCCTGCGGCCGGGTTCCCGTGCTGCTGGCGGGCGAGATCACGATCTGGGACAGCCTGGCCATCTGCGAATACCTGGCCGAGCAGTTTCCCGATAAACACATGTGGCCGCAAGACGTGGCCGCGCGCGCCATGGCGCGTTGTATCTGCGCGGAAATGCATTCCGGCTTTACCGGCTTGCGCACCGACATGTCGATGAATATCAAGGCCAAGCTGCCGGGGCGGGGCCGCACGGCCGCCGCGCAGGCGGACATCGGCCGCATCAGCGAAATCTGGGAAGAGTGTCTGTCGCGCTTTGGCCACCACCAGTTCCTGTTTGGCGACTTTTCCATCGCCGACGCATATTTCGCCCCTGTCGTCATGCGTTTCCGCACGTATGGCGTGAGCCTGGCGCCGGCCCTGAACGCGTATTGCGAGCGCGTGCAGGCGCACCCGGCCGTGGCGCGCTGGATCACGGAAGCGCTGGCGGAAACGGAAGTCGCTGCCAAGCACGACGCGGAATTACCTGAATAAGAAAAGAGTGTTATGAAGATTTACACGGTCGGTGGCGCGGTGCGCGACCAACTGCTGGGCTTGCCCGTGAAAGACCACGACCACGTCGTCGTGGGCGCCACGCCGGAAGACATGCTGCGCCAGGGCTTCCGGCCCGTCGGCAAGGATTTTCCCGTGTTTTTGCACCCGAAGACGCAGGAAGAATACGCCCTGGCCCGCACGGAGCGCAAGACGGCGCCCGGCTACCGGGGCTTTGTCTTCCACACGGCGCCCGACGTCACGCTGGAAGACGACCTGGTGCGCCGCGACCTGACCATCAACGCCATCGCCCGGGCCGAGGACGGGACGTTGACCGATCCGTTCGGCGGTATCGAGGATATTCGCAATAAAATCTTCCGCCACATCTCCGACGCCTTTGGCGAAGACCCCGTGCGCATCTTGCGCCTGGCCCGCTTTGCCGCCCGTTTTCATACTTTTACTGTCGCGCCCGCTACCCTGACCTTGATGCGCCGCATGGTGGCCGACGGCGAAGTCGACGCCCTCGTGGCCGAGCGCGTGTGGCAGGAAGTGGCCAAGGGGCTGATGGAAAGCCATCCTTCGCGCATGCTGACGGTGCTGCATGAATGCGGCGCCCTGGCGCGCATCATGGGCGAAATCACGCTGAGCGAACGCTTGCTGCAGGTCGTCGATCATGCGGCAGCGCAAGGTCATGACTTGCCCGTGCGTTTCGCCGCCCTGATGCTGCATATGAGCAAAGATGCCATCGAGCAACTGAGCGAGCGCTTGCGCGTGCCCAACGAGTGCCGCGAGCTGGCCGTCATGGCGGCGCGCGAACGGGACCATATCAATGGCGCGCTGGCGCTGAGCGCCGAAGCCGTGGTGAGCTTGTGCGAACGCTGCGACGGCTTGCGCAAGCCGCAGCGCTTTGCGCAACTGTTGCAAGCCGTGGCTTGCGACGGGCTGGTCACTGGCGATTTCCCTCAGGCGGCGCGGCTGCAGGGCGGATTGGACGCGGCGCGCGCCGTGAATGCGGGTGCGCTGGCGCAAGGCTGTGCGGAGCCGAAACGCATCCCCGAAGTCATCCACGCGGCGCGGGTGGCGGCCGTGCAAGCGTTCCTGGCCCAGGCTTGAATGGCGGGAATAGGCTACAATGGCGCCACAATGTTGCACTGCACAATGCCGGCCTGACGTGCCGCAGCACCGCCCCCAGGAGTCGACGTGACCTTACCCAAGCTGTTTCAAAACCCGTTTCGCCGCTGGCTCAGCCGTAGCGGTGGCGGGCGTCCGACCGTGCTCGTCAAGCAATTGCATGAGCGCGACCGGCGCCGTATGATGAAGCATTTCCTGTCGCTCGAGAAAAGCGACCGCCTGCTGCGCTTCGGCAGCGCCTTGCCCGATGAACTCGTGGCCCAGTACGTGCAAAAGATGGATTTTTCGCGCGACATGATTTACGGCGTCTACAACAGCCTGTTCAAGCTGGTGGGCGTGGGGCACCTGGCGTTTGCGCCGAAGGACCAGTCGCCGGCGAAAAGCGTGGTGACGGACAAGGAGCAGGTGGCGGAGTTTGGCGTATCCGTGTCGAAATCCATGCGCGGCATGGGGGTTGGTTCAAAACTGTTCGAACGGGCGGCAATTCACTGCCGTAACAACGATGTCGATACCCTGTACATGCACTGTTTGTCGTCAAACAAGACGATGATGCATATCGCCAAGAAGGCGGGCATGGAAATCCAGCGCGACTATGGCGAAGCCGATGCATATCTGAAACTGTTGCCGCCGAACCCGACCAGCATGCTGCAGGAAGCCGTGCAGGAACAGTTTGCCATGTTCGACTACACGTTCAAGGCCAATACACGCGCCGCCTATAAACTGTTCGAGCGCTTGCCCGGGCGCAAGAAGTCAGCGCCGCCGGCACCCCCGCCGGCTGAGTAATTACAGCAGCGGCAGGGCCGTCGTATCCTTGATGCGCTGCAAGGCAAAGCTCGATTTCACGTCCAGCACGGCCGGATGGCGCAGCAGGGTCGCCATCATGAAGCGCGAAAAGTGCTCCATGTCTTCCACATGCACGCGCAACAGATAATCCATTTCGCCCGTCATCGCATAGCAGGCCACCACTTCCGGCCATTGCGCCACGGCCACGGCAAAGTCGGCGCGCGGCGAGGTATTCGTCACCAGGTTGGGCGCCAGCACGCGCGCCGTGCTGTGCGCCGTGGCGTCGCTGTGCTTTTCCAGCCGTACGTTGACGTAGGCGAGCAAGCCCAGGCCGATCTTTTCCGGGTCCAGCAGGGCCACGTACTGGCGGATCACGCCCGCTTCTTCCAGCCGTTTGACGCGGCGCAAGCATGGCGACGGCGACAGGCTGACCTGCTCGGCCACGTCCTGGTTCGACAGGCGGCCATCGGCCTGCAGGACGGCGAGGATCTTGCGATCCGTTTTATCCAGCGTAATTTTGCTCATGCTTCCTCCGGTGGTTCTTGTTTCACGCAATATTATTGCGCAAATCATGATTGTTCGGGAGATCTTTGGCATTTAATGCCCACAGACCGCGCCTATACTGTGCGCTACTTCTTGGAGGAGACATCATGCAATTTCAGCCTTGGGATAACCCGATGGGTACCGATGGTTTCGAGTTCGTCGAGTATGCAGCACCAGACCCAAAAGCATTGGGCAAGCTGTTCGAGAACATGGGCTTCACGGCCATCGCGCGCCACCGCCACAAGGATGTGACCCTGTACCGTCAGGGCGACATCAATTTCATCATCAATGCCGAACAAGATTCGTTCGCGCAGCGTTTTGCCCGCCATCACGGCCCGTCCGTGTGCGCCATCGCCATCCGCGTCGACGACGCGGCCTTCGTATACCGCCGCGCGCTGGAACTGGGCGCCTGGGGTTTCGACAATAAGACAGGGCCGATGGAGCTGAATATCCCCGCCATCAAGGGCGTGGGCGATTCGCTGCTGTACTTCGTCGACCGCTGGCGCGGCAAGGGCGCCGACAAGCCGGACGCGGCCGCACCGGGTGGCATCGGCGACATCAGCATCTATGACGTCGATTTCGTCGCCATTCCCGGCGCCGTCGCCAACCCTGTCGGCCATGGCCTGACGTATATCGACCACCTGACGCACAATGTGCACCGTGGCCGCATGAAGGAATGGGCGACGTTCTATGAAAGCCTGTTCAACTTCCGCGAAGTGCGTTATTTCGACATCGAAGGCAAGTTGACGGGCCTCAAATCGAAGGCCATGACTTCGCCGTGCGGCAAGATCCGCATTCCGATCAATGAATCGTCGGACGACAAGTCGCAGATTGCCGAATACCTGGACCAGTACCATGGCGAAGGCATCCAGCATATCGCCCTGGGTACGGACAATATCTACGCGTCCGTGCAAGGCATGCGCGATACGGGTATCGATTTCCAGGATACGATTGAAACTTACTATGAGCTGGTCAACCGCCGCCTGCCGAACCACGGCGAGCAGCTGGAAGAACTGCGCCGCCTGCGCATCCTGATCGATGGCCACAGCACGGAAAACGAACGCGAACTGTTGCTGCAAATCTTCACGCAGACGGTGATCGGCCCGATCTTCTTCGAGATCATCCAGCGCAAGGGCGACCAGGGCTTCGGCGAAGGCAATTTCCGCGCGCTGTTCGAATCGATCGAGCTGGACCAGATCAAGCGCGGCGTGCTGAAAGATACGAACGCGGCGTAATGTTGCTTTGTAACAAATAGTAGTAAAAAAGGCAGCAGCACCGGAGTGCAGCGCAGCAAAGAACTGCGCGCATTCCTGTGGTAGTCTACGACAAACAAGTCATTTTTCCGCACCGGCATTGTCCACAAGGCACAGCCGGTACGTGTGAGTTCAACCGACTTTGCACGCGTAGCACAGAGAATAATGGAGACAAGTAATGAATGCACCAATCAAGGGCTCGAGTCTTGAGCCGGGCGCGCACGCGTCCGAAATTTCCCTGAACGACAAATACACGCTGGAGCGTGGCCGCGCCTTCATGACGGGCACGCAAGCGCTGATCCGCCTGCCCATGCTGCAGCGCGAGCGCGATTTGAAGGCTGGCCTGAATACGGCCGGCTACATCACCGGTTACCGCGGTTCGCCTGTGACGTCCGTCGACATGACGGCGATCAAGGCCAAGAAATACCTCGATGAACACCACGTCAAATTCCATCCGGGCCTGAACGAAGACCTGGCCGCCACGGCCGTCTGGGGCACGCAGCAAACGAATCTGTTCGAAGACGCGAAATACGACGGCGTGTTCGGTATGTGGTACGGCAAGGGCCCCGGCGTCGACCGCTGCGGCGACGTGTTCAAGCACGCCAATAACGCCGGTTCCGCCAAGCATGGCGGCGTGCTGGTGCTGGCCGGCGACGACCATGCGGCGAAATCCTCGTCCACGGCGCACCAGTCCGACCATATCCTGAACGCCTGCGGCATCCCCGTGCTGTACCCGTCGTCGGTGCAGGAATACATCGACTACGGCTTGCACGCGTGGGCCATGAGCCGCTATACGGGGCTATGGGTGTCGATGAAATGCGTGACCGACATCATCGAGTCGGGCGCCGCCGTCGATTTCGACCCGGACCGCGTGCAGATCACCCTGCCGACCGACTTCGAAATGCCGGCCGGTGGCTTGAACATCCGCTGGCCCGACACGGTGCTGGAACAAGAAGTACGCATGAATAGCTACAAATGGTATGCGGCGCTGGCGTATGCGCGTGCCAACAAGCTCAATAAGATCATCTGGGACAGCCCGAAGGCGCGCATCGGCATCATCACGGCCGGCAAATCCTACCTGGACACGCGCCAGGCGCTGGCCGACCTGGGCATCGACGAACAGACGGCGTCCGACATCGGCATCCGCCTGTACAAGATCGGCATGACCTGGCCGCTGGAAGCGGACGGCGTGCATGAATTTGCCAAGGGCCTCGACGAAATCCTCGTGGTGGAAGAAAAGCGGCAAATCCTCGAATACGCGTTGAAGGAAGAGCTGTACAACCTGAAGGACGGCGAGCGTCCGCGCGTGGTCGGCAAGTTCGACGACACGGGCGAATGGAGCAACCAGAAGGGGACGGGGCACGGCGACTGGCTGCTGCCGGCCACCTATGAACTGAATCCGGCCATGATCGCCCGCGCCATTGCCAGCCGCATTTCGCGCTACTACGCCGGCCACCCGGTCGAGCAGCGCGTGAAGGAGCGCATCGCCTACCTGGAAGCGAAGGAAAACGTCCTCAAGGCCATCAGCGTGAAACCGGATCCGCAAAAGGACCGCACGCCGTTCTTCTGCTCCGGCTGCCCGCACAACAGTTCGACCAAGGTGCCGGAAGGCTCACGCGCGCTGGCCGGCATTGGCTGCCACTACATGGTGCTGTGGATGGACCGCGAAACGTCGACCTTCACCCACATGGGCGCCGAAGGCGTCACCTGGGTGGGGCAGGCGCCGTTCACGAATGAAAAGCACGTATTTACCAACCTCGGCGACGGCACGTATTTCCACTCGGGCATCCTGGCCATCCGCGCGGCCGTCTCGGCCAAGGTGAACATCACTTATAAAATCCTGTTCAACGATGCGGTGGCCATGACGGGCGGCCAGGAATTCGACGGCCCCCTGTCGCCGGCCATCATTTCGCGCCAGATCGCCGCCGAAGGCGTGGGCCCCATCATCGTCGTCACGGATGAACCGGAAAAATACCCGGACGATTACGCCTGGGCGGAAGGCGTCACCGTGCGCCACCGTTCGGAACTGATGGACGTGCAGCGCGAACTGCGCGACATGCCCGGCGTATCGGCCATGATCTACGACCAGACCTGCGCCTCGGAAAAACGCCGCCGCCGGAAACGCAATGAATACCCGGATCCGGCCAAGCGCGCCGTCATCAACGAAGCCGTCTGCGAAGGCTGCGGCGACTGTTCCGTGCAATCGAACTGCCTGTCGGTGGAACCGCTGGAAACGGAACTGGGGCGCAAGCGCCAGATCAACCAGTCGTCCTGCAACAAGGATTTCTCGTGCACGACGGGTTTCTGCCCCAGCTTCGTGACGGTGGAAGGCGGCGGCTTGAAAAAGCCGAAGAAGGCGGCTGCCGCCGACAAGGACGCGCCAGCGGCGCCGGCCTTGCCGACGCCCGTCATTCCGTCGACGGCCGAGCCGTTCGGCATCCTGGTCACCGGCATCGGCGGCACGGGCGTCGTCACCGTGGGCCAGATCCTGGCCATGGCGGCCCACGTGGAAGGCAAGGGCTGTTCCGTGCTGGACATGAGCGGCCTGGCGCAAAAAGGCGGCCCCGTGATGTCGCACGTGCGCCTGGCGGACCGCCAGGAAGATATCCACTCGACGCGCGTGGGTACCGGTGCGGCCGACCTCGTCATCGGCTGCGACTTGATCGTCACGGCCAGCCGCGACGCCTTGTCGCGCATGGGAGAGGGCCGCAGCTGGGCCATGATCAACTCGACCAGCTCGTCGACGGCCGCGTTCGTGAAAAACCCGGACTGGCAATTCCCCGGCGCCTCGGCGCGCATGGAAATCGAAAAGGCGTGCGGCAGCGACCACGTGGACTTCATCGACGCGGGCCAGATCGCCACGGCGCTGATGGGCGACTCCATCGCGACGAACATGTTCATGCTCGGCTATGCCTGGCAAAAAGGCAAAGTGCCGCTGTCGGAAGCTGCCATCATGAAGGCCATCGACTTGAACAATGTCTCGGTGGCGTTCAACAAGGCGGCCTTCAACTGGGGCCGCGCCGGCGCCCACGATGCGGCCAGCCTGGTGCGCATGACGACGCCAGCCAAGGTGGTGGAATTCAAGCGCATCGAAACGCTCGACGACCTGATCGAAAAGCGCGTGGCCCTGCTGACGGCTTACCAGGACCGCGCGTATGCGCAGCAGTACCTGGACTTCGTCGGCCAGGTGCGCGCCGCCGAAAGCGCGCTGAATGGTCCGCACCTGCGCCTGACGGAAGCCGTGGCCCGCTACTTCTACAAGCTGATGGCCTACAAGGACGAATACGAAGTGGCGCGCCTGTACACGGACGGCGCCTTCCAGGCGAAGATCGCCGCCATGTTCGAGGGCGACATCAAGCTCAAGTTCCACCTGGCGCCGCCGATCATGGCGAAAACGGATGCCCATGGCCATTTGATCAAGAAGGAATATGGCCCGTGGATGCTGAAGGCGTTCGGCGTGCTGGCCAAGTTCAAGGGCTTGCGCGGCACGGCCTTCGACGTGTTCGGCCATACGGCCGAGCGCAAGATGGAACGGGCGCTGATACTCGAGTACCGCACGACGGTGGGTGGCTTGCTGCCGAAACTGACGATGGCCAAGCTGGCGCAAGCCGTGGCGATTGCCAGCATTCCGGAAGACATCCGCGGCTATGGCCACGTGAAGGAGCGTCATCTGAAGGCGGCGAAAGAGAAGGAAGCCAGTTTGCTGATCGCCTTCAATGCGCCGACGCCGCTGCCGCCCGTCGTGGCGGCACCCGTGGCGGCCACCGTGGCGTGATGGGGTGAATTTCACGCTGTAGCAATGGCGCCTGCGGGCGCCATTTTTTTGTATCAAAGAAAACAACGCCTGTTTGTAAAACGTCTTATAATTTTTCGATAATTTCTTTTCGGAAAGTTCGTCATGTCTTCCCTGCGCTTTTCCGCCCTGGCGGTTCCTCTCGTATTGTTGTTGAGTGCCTGCGGCGGAGGCGGAGGCAGCGACAGCGCGCCCGTCGTGCCGCCCGTGACGCCGGCGGGTCCGGCGGCGCTGGTCGCTTCGTCCACGGTCGAGAACCGCTGTGCGGCGCCGCGCGGCGGCAGCAGCATCGACAAGCCGGGCACCTTGCTCGATGAACTGACGTGGGTGCGCAGCTGGATCGATGAAACGTATCTGTGGTACCGCGAAGTGCCGACCACCTACCAGGCGCAGAGCTTTGCCACGCCCGTCGCGTACTTCGATGTGCTGAAAACAACGGCCACGACGGCATCCGGCAAGCCGAAGGACCAGTTCCATTTCACGTACACGACGGCCGAATGGGAAGCTTCGCTCAATGGCGTGGAACTGGGTTACGGCATGCTGCTGGCGCTGACGCGTACCACGCCGCCGCGCAAGGCGGTGATCTCGATCGTCGAGCCAGGCTCGCCGGCGGCACTGGCGGGCTTGCGGCGTGGTGACGTGCTGCAAACCGTCGATGGCGTCGATTTCGTCAATGTCCCCGACACGGCCAGCGTGGCTATCCTCAACGCCGGCCTGTTCCCCAAGGCGCAAGGCGCGCACACGCTGGGATTCAGCCGTAACGGCGCGCCCCTGTCGGTGAGCCTGACGGCGGTGGACGTGAGCACCAGCGCCGTGCAGAACGAGCGCATCATCGATACGCCCACGGGCAAGGTGGGCTACCTGACCTTCAATACGCACAACAACGTGGCCGAACGCCAGTTGGTCGAGACCATGGGCCGCTTCCAGGCGGCCGGCATCAGCGACCTGGTGCTCGATGTGCGCTACAACGGCGGCGGTTACCTCGATGTCGCCAGCGAACTCGCTTACATGATCGCCGGTCCGCAAGTCACCACCGGCAAGACCTTCGAGCAGGTGCTCTTCAATGACAAGACGCGGCCGGAAGCGCCCGTGCCATTCCATGCGCAAAGCCAGGGCTTTCCCGCGCAGAATCCCCTGGCCAAGGGCACGCCGCTGCCCTCGCTGGGGCTCAAGCGGGTGACCTTATTGACAACGGGCAACACCTGCTCGGCCAGCGAAGCGATCATCAACGGCTTGCGCGGCGTGGACGTGCAAGTCAACCTGATCGGCGGCACGACATGTGGCAAGCCCTACGGTTTCTATCCCGCGCCGAATTGCGGCACCACGTATTTCGCCGTGCAATTCCAGGGTGTCAACGCCAAGGGCTTTGGCGACTTTGCCGATGGCATGGCGCCGACCTGCGACGTGGCGGACGATTACCAGCATGCGCTGGGCGACGCGGCGGAAGGCATGCTGGCGGCGGCGTTGCGCTACCGCAGCAGCGGCAGCTGCACGCCGGCCATGGGGGCCACCAGGCTGCTGAGTTCGATGGAGAGTCCGGCCGACACGGCCGCGCGCCTGTTGCGGCCGTCCTACAAGGAAATTGCCATCAGGCGCCGTTAACGCGCATGTTCCTGCCATGAGCTAGCGAGGACGCCTAGCGTTTTCCTGCTCATGAATATTTCTATATAACAATTTTGATATATAGAAAGATGAATCCATTCGTTCTGGAATGACTGACATTTTGCTATCTTGCCGCTTTTCTCCCACCTTGAGAAGCGCAACGATGTCGAAACAGTTCAAGTTAACACCGCTCAGCCTTGGCGTATTGGCCATCCTGGGCGGCACCGCATGGCAGGCGCACGCGCAAACGCAAGCGCCCGCAGCGGATCAGCAGGCGGCGGCCACCCCGCCAGCCGTCGTGGTCACCGGTTCGCGCATTCCCCGCGCCAGCCTGGAAGGCCCGTCTTCCGTCACCATCCTGACCGGCGACGAAATCACCAAGCAGGGCTACAAGAACGTCTTCGACGCGTTGACCAGCCAGGTGCAGAACAGCGGCTTTACGCAGGGCGAGGATTACGGCAATACCTTCACGCCGTCGGCCAATACCATCAGCCTGCGCGGCCTGGGTCCGAACCATACCTTGATCCTGCTGAACGGCCGCCGCCTGGCCGACTTCCCCATCGCCTATGACGGCGCCGTCAACTTCACCAACCTGGCGAACATCCCGTCGAGCATTGTCGAGCGCATCGAAATCCTCAACGGCGGCGCCTCGGCCATCTATGGCTCGGACGCGATCGCCGGCGTGGTCAACGTGATCCTGAAAAAACAGACGGACGGCTTCGATATCAACGTCAAGCTGGGCGGCACCTCGCGCGGCGGCGCCGGCAACCAGCGCGTGCAGCTGACGGGCGGCGGCAATTTCGACAAGCTGCATACCCTGTTCAGCGTGGAACTGAGCCAGCGCGACCCGCTGTGGAGCATGGACCGCGACTTCATGACCAGCCGCTCCGGCGTGCCGACGACGGTCGCCGCGCGCCGCACCCTGGTAAAAGACAAATATGTCGACCTGGGCGACACCTGCAGCCAGTTCGGCGACATGTTCGGCGGTAGCGTCAGCAAGTACACGGCGGCAAACGGCAGCTATTGCGCCAGCCCGAAAGCCCGCCCGACCTTCTGGACCACGCAGACGAAGAACCAGAGCCAGAACGTGTTCGGCAGCGCCAATTACGAGCTCGATGCCGACACCACCCTGTTTGCCGATGTTCTGATCGGCAAGAACAAGACCGTCAACAATACGCGCGGCCCGTCGTGGGCCTCGGCTTCGCTGAACGGCAATTCCTTCCTGAACCAGAACAGCGGCGCCTACGAAGAGTGGACGCGCTTTATCTCGCCCGAGGAAATCGGCGGCGTGCAGCGCTACAACCGCAGCTGGGACGACTTGGCCACGGCCATCTCGCTCGGTGCCAAGGGCCGCATTCCGGGCAGCGCCTGGCAGTATGAAGCCAATTACAACGCGTCCATCTACAAGAGCGAAGGCCACACGCCGCGCATGTTGTCGAACATCGACAGCTTCTTCCTGGGGCCCAAGCTGGGCACGGACGCCAAGGGCGTGGCCATCTACGCAGCCGATCCCGCGCGCCTGTCGCAGCGCCTGACGCCGGCCGAATTCGACAGTATCAGCGGCTACAGCACCAGCCATGACAAGGCCTGGACGAATACCCTGAGCCTGGCCACGAATGGCGACCTGTTCCAGTTGCCCGCCGGCACGGTGAAAATCGCCACGATTGCCGAAGCGAGCAAGCAGGGCTTCAGCAACGAACCCGACGCGCGCATCGACCAGGGCTATTTCAATGTCGCCACCGGTTCGGGCGTCACGGCCGGCACCCGTTCGCGCTATGCGCTGGGCGCGGAGTTGAATGTGCCGCTGCATGAAAAGCTGACCGCTACCGTCGCCGGCCGCTATGACCGCTACAGCTTTGCCGGCCGCAAGGAAGGCAAGTTCACCTACAACGGCGGGCTGGAATTGCGCCCGGCGCCGGAGCTGCTGTTCCGCGCCAACTATGCCACCAGCTTCCGCGCGCCGGACATGAATTACATCTACCAGGCACGCGGCAAAGGCTATTATGCGAGCACCACCGACTATTACCGTTGCGATGCTGCGGGCAAGGCCATCGACGGCTGCGAGTATGCCAATAAATCGCCGGGTGCCGATTACGTGCAGAACGGCAGCCGCGACCTGCAGTCGGAAAAGGGCAAGTCCTTCGGCGTGGGCGGCGTCTGGTCGCCGAGTTCCAATTTCGACGTTTCGGTCGATTACTGGAACATCAAGATCGACGACCTGGTGACGAATCTGGACGCCGACAAGCTGCTGCGCGACGAATCCGATTGCCGCCTCGGCAAGGCCGATATCGGCTCGCCGACCTGTATCGATACCCTGGGCCGTATCGAGCGTTACGCGGCCAATGCCTTGAACAAGGCGGGCGAGATCAAGACCATCACCGTCAATCCGATCAACGCGGCCAAGCAAAGCAGCAGCGGCATCGATGTCAGCCTGAAGTATCTGCTGCGCACGACGGACTATGGCCGCTTCGCCTTCAAGGCCAACTACGCCAAGGTACTGAGCAAGAAATCGCAGCAATTTGCCGGTGATGAAGAGACCGACGAAACCAAATCGATGACCAACAGGGATTGGCCCGACAAGTTGAACCTGAGCGTCAACTGGGCCGCGGGCGACTGGTCGAATACCTTGCTGGTCAGCCGTTACGGCAAGGTGCCGAATGCCGCCGGCAAGGCTTACCTGACGCCGACGGCGCTGGCCAACATCAGCACCGTCTACCGCATCAACGACCGCGCCACCGTTTCGCTGATCGTCAACAACGTGTTCGACAAGATCAAGCGCGACGCCAGCAACGGCTGGCCGTACTACCTGATCGGCAACTACAGCCCGCAAGGCCGCCAGGGGTGGGTCGAGTTCAACTACCATTTTGGCTCGTAATTCACGCTTGCCGAAGCAAGGCCGGAGCAGCTGACACTGTTCCGGCTTTTTTATTTTCCGGCGCGTTTTTATCCGACCGCCACTCTATAATTGCCCGCTTGTCCTCTCTCGATGGAGTTTGACCCATGCTACGCCACGCCCTGCTGTCCACCGCCCTGTTGACCGTGTTTGCCGCCAGCGCACACGCCGCTCCCGCTCCCGCCCTGACGACGGTGGCCGAGCGCTCGGGCTTTTTGAATACGGGCCGCTACGCGGAAGTGGAAACCCTGTGCCGCCAGTTCCAGGCGCGCTATCCGAAGCAGGTGCGTTGTATCGAATTTGGCCGCACGCCGGAAAACCGCCCCATGCTGGCGCTGGCCGTGACGAATACGGGCGCGCTGACGCCGGCCGAAGCGGCACGCCGCAAGCTGCCCGTGCTGCTGGTGCAGGGCGGCATCCATGCGGGCGAAATCGATGGCAAGGATGCGGGCTTCCTGGCCTTGCGCGAAGTCCTGGAGGGCAAGGCGGCGCCCGGCGCGCTGGACAAGCAGGTGCTGCTGTTCGTCCCCGTCTTCAATGTCGATGGCCATGAGCGCTTCGGTCAGTGGAACCGTCCGAACCAGCGCGGTCCCGTGGAAATGGGCTGGCGCAGCACGGCGCAAAACTACAATCTGAACCGCGAATACATGAAGGCCGATACGCCCGAGATGCAGCACATGCTGGCGCTGGTGAACGCCTGGGACCCGCTGGCCTACGTCGACCTGCACGTCACCGACGGCGCCCAGTTCGAACCCGATATCTCGATCCAGGTCGAACCCGTGCATGCGGGCGATGCGGCCCTGCGCGTGGCGGGAACGGCGCTGCGCGACGGCGTGCTGGCCGACCTGGCCAGCCAGGGTTCGGACCCGAAACCGTTTTATATTTCGTTTGCCGAGAACGACAATCCGCAATCGGGTTTTGTCGATTCGGCGCCGAATCCCCGCTTTTCGCATGGCTATTTCCAGCTGCGCAACCGCTTCGGCATGCTGGTGGAAACCCATTCGTGGAAGGATTATCCGACCCGCGTGCGCATTACCCGCAACACCATCGTCTCGCTGCTGTCGCAAGTGGCGCAGCATGGCGCGCAGTGGCGGCAAACGGCGCTCGAGGCGGACGCGCGCGCCGCGCAGCTGGCAGGCAGCACCCTGCCGCTCACCTACAAGACGACGGAGAAGAGCCGCATGATCGCGTTTCGCGGTTACGCCTACACGCGTACGCCGTCCGAAGTATCGGGCGCGCTGATGACGCGCTACGATGAAACCACGCCGCAGATCTGGAACGTGCCATTGCGCGACGAAATCGTGCCCGACCTGCAGCAGGCCGCGCCGCAGGCCGGCTACCTGGTGCCCGCCGCGCAGGCGCAGATGGTGGCGGCCAAGCTGCGCCAGCATGGCGTGTCGTACCAGGTGCTGGCTGGCGCGCCGGGCAAGCTGCCGGTCGAGACCTTCCGCGCCACGCAGGTGAAATTCGGCGCGCAGTCGTTCGAGGGACGCCAGACGGTGGCCGTGCAGGGCGAGTGGCAGAAAGAGGCGCGCGTGGTCGGTGCGGGCGCGCTGTACGTGCCCGTCAACCAGGCCAAGGCGCGCCTGGTCGTGGCCCTGCTCGAACCGCGCGCGCCCGATTCCCTGCTGGCCTGGGGCAGTTTCAATACGGCCTTCGAGCGCAAGGAGTACATGGAAGAATACGTGGCCGAAGACGTGGCGCGCGCGCAGCTGGCGGCCGACCCGGCGCTGGCAGCGCAGTTCCAGCAGAAGCTGGCCAGCGATCCCGCATTTGCCAAGAGCCCGGCCGCGCGCCTGGAATTCTTCGCCCGCCGCCACGCGTCCTGGGATGAACGCCTGAACCTGTATCCGGTGCTGCGCACGGATGTGGCGCCGGCCGGCTTGGCATTGCCGCCGACGCGCACACCGAAGTTGTCAAATCGCACAGATTAATCGGAAGAAAATGCTATTCTCCGCTCGATGATGGCGCCGCCACCACGAGCAGAGAACATGCATGGTCAACAAGACACTCTACAACCAGCACCGCGAGACGTTTTTTCGCCTCTGCGACGCCGTCGGCGAAAATCAGGTGGAACAGGTGCGCAGCCTGCTCGAGGCCACACCGCTGCTGTTGACCTTGCGCCGCTACAACATGGATGACGGCGAATCGCTGCTGCATCTGGCCGCGGCCGGCGGTAGCCGCGACGTCTGCGTCCTGCTCGTGTCGCTGGGCCTGGACATCGACCTGCCCTTGCCCGGTTACCGCAACCATACGCCGCTGGACGTGGCGGCGGGCCATGGCCATCTGGATACCTGCCGCTGGCTGCTCGGGCATGGCGCTGCCGTCGACGGCTTGCCGGACAAGATACTCTCGCCGCTGGCCAGCGCCTGCGTGGGCGGCCACCAGGACGTGGTGGCATTGCTGTTGCAGTCGGGCGCCAATCCGAACCGCCTGCATACGCGCTGGAACCAGGCGCCGGTCGATATCGCCAGCGGCTGGGGTTTTCCCGCGATCGCCCAATTGCTCGCTGCCGCCGGCGGCGTCAGCATACTCGACGTGCCGCAGCAGGCGGCCGCCTCGCCGCAGGAATCGATCCGCACCTTCATGCACAACAGCGCCGGCTGGGTATTGCCGGCCGTGTTCAGCCCGGACAGCGGCGATGCGCGCTTTTCGCTGGGGATCAGCTGCATCGGCGGCAAGAGCGATTTCAAGCTGTTGTTTACGGTCGGCCTGTTCCAGCAATCCCCGATGACCGAACTGGCCATCTGCCTGCCTGGCCGCTGGCCGCTGACCGTGCACGGCTTTGCGGAGCACAGCCCCTGGCGCTTTCCGGTGGCGCTGCTGGCACGCCTGGGACGGCGCACGCTCGACCAGGCCAGCCTGGCGGCGGGCGAGCTGCTGCGGCGCGACGATCCGCACCTGACGGACCTGGCCTGGCCGGATGGCGTCGACGCGCTGCTGGCCATCGACAAGCGCTGGAATCCGGAGCCGGAGGAGGACATTGCCGACGATGACAAGGTCACCATCTATCTGCTGGTACCGGTGAAGTTCACGAAAAAAGGCGCGCCTGACGCCAGCGCCTTGCCGGCCTTGATCGAACGCAAGCTCAAAGGCAGCTGGAAAGTGTCGGCCTTGCCCGTCCCCGTCATTGGCTAGCGCGCGCGTGGCCAGATCAAACCGGCCAGCTTGCAGTGATGTTATCCTGCTAATGCATCTTTCGCGTCCGCGCGCAACCTGTTCACACATCGGTTTTTCATGACACAAAAAATTCTTCTCCTGAGCGTCTCGGCCGGCGCCGGCCATATGCGCGCGGCGCAAGCCATCGAGGCGTATGCGGCGCGCGATGCCGGCGGCCCAGCAGCGCTGGCCCTGCATCTCGACGTGATGGATTTCGTCACGCCCGCCTTCCGCAAGCTGTACACGGATTTGTATATCAAGCTGGTCAACAAGGCCCCCGCGCTGTGGGGCTATCTGTATCACGCCACCCACGATGCGCCGCGCGACGGCTCGATGCAGCGCCTGCGCCGCGCCGTCGAGCGCCTCAACACGCGCGCGCTGATGGCGCGGATCGCCGCTTTTCAGCCCGACGCCATCATTTGCACGCATTTCCTGCCGGCCGAATTGCTGTCGCGCGCATTGCGCCAGCAGCAGCTGGCTTGCCCCGTGTGGGTGCAGGTCACGGATTTCGACTTGCACCGCATGTGGGTGCACGAGCAGATGCAGGGCTATTTCGCCGCCACCGACGAAGTAGCGTTTCGCATGCGCCACGAAGGCATCCCCGCCGGGCGCATCCACGTGACGGGCATCCCCATCATGCCCGCATTCGCGCAGGCGCCCGACCGCGTGTCGTGCGCGCAGGCGTTTGGCCTCGACCCGCGGCGCACGACGATCCTGCTGATGGGCGGCGGGGCGGGACTGGGCAGCCTTGAAACGGTCGCCGCGCGCCTGCTGGCGCTGCCGGGTGACTTCCAGCTGATCGTGCTGGCGGGGAAAAACACCGTCGCGCTAGCGGCGCTGCAGGCATTGGCCGGCCAGTATCCGGGCCGCTTGCTGGCGCAAGGCTTTACCAGCGAAGTCGAGCGCCTGATGGCGTGCGCCGACCTGGTGATCACCAAGCCGGGCGGGCTGACCACCTCGGAATGCCTGGCGCTGGGCTTGCCCATGATCGTCAACTCGCCGATTCCCGGCCAGGAAGAGCGCAATGCCGACTATCTGCTGGAGCAGGGCGTGGCCCTGAAGGCATTCGATGCCGTCACCCTGGAATACCGGGTGCGCCTGTTGCTCGAGCATCCCGAGCAGTTGCAATCGATGCGCGCAAAGGCGCTGGCCCTGGGCCGCCCGCGCGCCGCCCTGGACGTGCTGGCGCAGGTGCTGCGTGCCGGCGCCGTTCCTCAATAACCAGGAAACCATGATGCTGCACGTCGTACTGTTGACCCTTGCCCTGGGGCTGGCCGCCGCGCCGGCCGGGGCGCAATCATCGCCGCCACGCCATCCGGACTGGGCCACGCCGCTGCCGCAGGTGTCGAACCTGCACCAGGTCACGCCCGTCCTGTACCGCAGCGCCAGGCTGGATAGCGCCGACGTGGCCCAGCTGCAGGCGCTGGGCGTGAAGACGGTGATCAGCCTGCGCTCCTTCCACTCCGATACGCAGGTGCTGGAAGGCAGCGGCATCCGCGCCGTCCGCATCCCCATCAATACCTGGGCTATCCGCGACCGCCATGTGATCGACACCATGCGTGCCATCCGCGCCGCCGGACAGCAGGGTCCCGTGCTGCTGCATTGCCTGCACGGCGCCGACCGCACGGGCATGATGGCCGCCATGTACCGCATGCTGTACCAGGGCTGGCCGCGCGAAAAGGCGATCGACGAGCTGAAAAACGGCGGCTACGGCTACCACGCCGTGTGGAAGAATATCGAAAGCTACCTCCAGCGCGTGAATGTCGACGAACTGCGCGCACGCATCGATGCGCCGCAACCCTGATACCCCGCTGGCGCGCCACTTCAGGCATGATTGCGATTCCAGTCACGTTTTTCCGGAATCCGCATGGAACACCACAGCTTTCTCATCAACATACTGTTTTACCTGGTCGCCGCCATCATCATGGTGCCGCTGGCCAAGCGCCTGGGCATGGGCGCCGTGCTGGGTTACCTGGTGGCCGGCGTCGTCATCGGACCCTGGGGCCTGGGCCTGATCAAGAATGTCGAGGTGATCCTCAGCTTTTCCGAATTCGGCGTGGTGCTGCTACTGTTTTTGATCGGCCTGGAGCTGGAGCCGAAGCGCTTGTGGCTGCTGCGCCGCCCGATTTTCGGCTGGGGCGGGGCGCAGGTGGGCGTCGTCAGCGCGGGCTTGTGCGCCGTGGCCATGGCCTTTGGCGTGGACTGGCGCACGGCGCTGGTCGGCGCGCTGGGCCTGTCGCTGTCGTCGACGGCCATCGTGCTGGCCACCCTGGGCGAACGCAAGCTGATGAGCACGCCGGCCGGTTCCGCCGGCTTTTCCATTTTGCTGTTCCAGGATATCGCCGCCATTCCCATGATCGCACTGGTGCCGCTGTTGGGCGGGCTGGTCACGCATAGTGGCGAACCGGGCTGGCTGCGCGTGGCCAAGCTGGCCGCCGTGCTGGCGGCGCTGGTGATCGGCGGTCGCTTCCTGGTGAACCCCATCCTGCGCTTCATCGCCAGGACGGACTTGCGCGAAATCTTCACGGCCTTTGCCCTGCTGCTGGTGATCGCCATCTGCGTGCTGATGGAATCGGTGGGCCTGTCGATGGCGCTGGGCACCTTCATGGCGGGCGTGCTGCTGGCCGACTCCGAATACCGCCATGAACTCATTTCCGACCTGGAGCCGTTCAAGGGACTGCTTCTGGGCCTGTTTTTCATCGCCGTGGGCATGTCCGTCGATTTCGGCGTGCTGCGCGCCCAGCCCTTGCTGATCCTGGCCCTGGTGGCGGGCCTGCTGGCGGTCAAGGTCGCCTTGCTGTACGTGCTGTCGAAGTTTGTCGACATTCCCCGCGGCCAGCAGCTGTTCTTTGCGCTGCTGCTGTCGCAAGGGGGCGAATTTGCCTTCGTCGTGTTTGCCGCCGCCGAGGCCGCGCACGTGTTTGCGCCGGAGACGGCCGCGCTGCTGGTCGTGGTGGTGACCCTGTCGATGGTGGCCACGCCCTTGCTGCTGCTGTTGCACGACAAATTCGTCGCGCCGCGCCTGCAAGGCGAGAAGAAGCGCCGCCCCGACGACCATATCGAGGCGCAGGACAATCCCATCGTCATCGCCGGTTTCGGCCGCTTCGGCCAGATCATCGGCCGCCTGCTGGCAGCCAACAAGATCGGCGTGACGGTGCTCGATCACGACCCGGACCAGATCGACCTGCTGCGCAAGTTCGGCTTCAAGGTGTTTTATGGCGACGCCACGCGCGTGGACCTGCTGGTGGCGGCCGGCATCGAGAAGGCGAAGGCGCTGGTGATCGCCATCGACAATGTGGACGACAGCCTGGCGCTGGTCGACGCCGTGCGCCTGCGCCTGCCGGAACTGACGATTCTGGCGCGCGCGCGCAACGTCACGCATTACTATGAATTGATGAAGCGGGGCGTGACGCTGATCGAACGCGAAACGTTCGCCGCGGCGCTGCTGCTGGGCGAGCAGACCTTGCAGCAGGTGGGTTTCAGCCCGGAGCGGGCGCAGCGCGCGGCCGGCATCTTTGGCCGGCATAACCTGAAAACCCTGCTGGAAGTGGCGCCGCACTTCCAGGACCAGCAAAAAGTCATGTCCCTCACGCGCCAGGCGCGCGAGGAACTGGAAGACATGTTCGAGAGCGATGCGGCGGCGTTTGCGGCAGCGGGGGCGGACAAGCCGGAATCAGACCAGCCGGCCTGATTCCGGTCCGCGCGGGCGCTTATTTTCCCCGGCGGCTTTGAATCGCCTCGATCTGGTCCATGATGCCGTTCATGCGCGCCGCCAGCGCCTGGTACGGTTTCGGCGAGGCCAGGTCGACGCCAGCCGCCTTCACCAGCTCATACGGATACGCGGAACCGCCGGAGCTGAGCATCTTCAGGTAGGCGGCCAGCGCGCCCGGTTCCTTGTCGAGGATGCGCTGCGCGAAATCCTGCGCCGCGGCGATCGAGGTGGCGTACTGGAACACATAGAAGCCGTGATAAAAATGCGGCACATAGGCCCATTCCAGCGCGTAGGCGGGATCGATGGTCATGACGCCTTGCGCCTCGCCATGGTAGCGCTTGAGGATGCCGGCATAGATGGCCGTGATCTCTTCGCCCGTCAGCGCTTCTCCTTTATCCACCTTGCCGTGGATGGCCGCTTCGAATTCGGCGAACATGGCCTGGCGGAAGTAGGTGCCGCGCAGGTTTTCCAGCGCCGCGCCCAGGTACAGCAGGCGCTCGTCATCGTCCCTGGCCTGCTTCAGGCGCGCGTCGAGCAGCAGTGCCTCGTTCGTCGTCGAGGCGATTTCCGCGACAAAGATGCTGTACGGCGCATAGACCGATGGCTGTGCCTTGTTGGCCAGCACCGAGTGCATGGCGTGGCCCCATTCATGCGTCAGGGTGCTGACGGCTTCGTAATTGTCAGTGTAGTTGAGCAGCACGAACGGGTGCACATCGTACGCGTCGCCATTCATATAGGCACCCGCCACCTTGCGCGGGCGCGGGTACACGTCCATCCAGCGCGCGTCCACGGCAGCGGTGAGGGCCTTGACGTAGTCCGGGCCCAGCGGCGCGACCGAATCGAGCATCATCTGCTTGCCGTCGGCCAGCGGGAAGGTGCGCTCGCTTTTCAGCAGCGGCGCATAGATGTCGTAATACGCGAGGTCCTTGACGCCCAGCATGCGCGCGCGCAGCTTGAAGTAGCGGTGCAAGGTGGGCAGATTGGCGTTAGTTTGCGCGATCAGGGTCTGGTAGACGGCCGGCGGCAGATGGTCGGCGTCGAGCGCCGCGCTTTGCGAATCGGCATAGCGGCGCACTTTCGCATACGCGGCGTCCGTCTTCAGCTGGCCGTACAGGGTTTCGCCGAACGTGCGTTCATATTCCTTCCACTTGCCGAAGAAGGCGTCGAACACCAGCTTGCGGTCGGCGCGCTGGTCATCGCCCCGGTATTTCGTGTACGCCGCCTGATCGAGACGTACTTCCTTGCCGTCCGACAGTTTCACGGTGGGCCATGGGATTTCCGCATTGGCCAGGGTGCGGTAGACGCTGGCGGCCGAGCTTGTTGCGAGGCCGAACTGGGCCACCAGCTGTTCGCCAGCCGCGTCGAGCGTGTGCGGCGCGCTGCGCAGCATGTTGCTCAATTGAAAACGGTATAGTTGCAAACCCTTGTCCTTCACCAGCATGGCGTCGATGCGCTTGCCGCCCAGGGCGAGGATTTCCGGCTGCAGGAAGGTTGTCGCCTGGGAGAAGTCGTTGCCCAGCAGGGCGGCGCGCTGGTTCAGCTGGTTGCCCTTGCTGTCGCCCGTATCCTGGTCGTAATACTGCGCCGCGTAGGTGGTGAGCGTGTTGACGCGCTTGCGCGCCTCGGCGTACAGGTCCAGGCAGCTTTTCAGGCGGGCCGGCGACGCTTTCAACTGTCCCTTGCAGGTGCCCAGTTGCTGCAGCTGCGCCGACAGCTTTTTCGCGTCGGCATCGAACGCGGCGTCGTCTTGATACAGCGCCGTCAGGTCCCAGCGGTCGGCCTGGCGGTCGACGGGCGCAGCGGCAGGCGCGGCGAAGGCAGAGGAGAGGCCGAGAGCGAGCAGGGAAAACAGCAGGGGGCGCTTGAGCGCGGATGGCGTCATGGTTCATTCCAGTGAGGTTGTCGGAAGAATGCGTGCTGACCGCCGTGCAGGGATGCGCGCGTGACGCACCGCGTACCGGCAGAGCTGACTACGGTACCTCAAATGGACGCGGGGGGAAAGAGGCGGAGGGAAGATACCGCGCGCCACCTGGACGGTGGCGGCGGGACAACAGGAAGTTTTTACAGCGGTTGCAGCGCGATGGTGCCGAACGTGGTCGGCGTCGAGCACGGCTCTTCGTCGAAGGCGATGTCGCCCATGGGGTTGGCCACGCCGTCCGCCTTCAAATCCTTGAAGCCGAACAGTTTCGGGTCCATCAGGTGCGATGGCGCCACGTTCGACAGGGCCGAGAAGATGCTTTCCACGCGGCCGGGGAATTTCTTGTCCCATTCGCGCATCAAGCCCTTGATCTGCTTGCGCTGCAGGTTTTCCTGCGAACCGCACAGGTCGCATGGAATGATGGGGAAGCCCTTGACTTCCGCATAGCGCTGCGTGTCTTCTTCCTTCACGTAGGCCATCGGGCGGATGACGATGTGCTTGCCGTCGTCCGACTGCAGCTTGGCCGGCATGCCTTTCAGTTTGCCGCCGAAGAACATATTCAGGAAGAACGTTTCCAAAATATCATCGCGGTGGTGGCCCAGGGCGATCTTGTTGGCGCCCAGCTCGTCGGCCACGCGGTACAGGATGCCGCGGCGCAGGCGCGAGCACAGCGAGCAAGTCGTCTTGCCTTCCGGGATCAGGCGCTTGACGATGCTGTAGGTATCCTGGTTTTCGATGTGGAAGGCGACGCCCAGTTCCGTCAGGTAGGCGGGCAGGATTTCCGGCGGGAAGTTCGGCTGCTTCTGGTCCAGGTTGACGGCGACGATATCGAAGTGAATCGGCGCGCGTTCGCGCAAGGTCATCAAGATGTCCAGCAGCGCGTAGCTATCCTTGCCGCCGGACAGGCAGACCATCACCTTGTCGCCGTCTTCGATCATGTTGAAATCGCCGATGGCTTGTCCTACCAGGCGGCACAAGCGCTTGTGTAGTTTGTTGTTTTCCAGGGCGATCTTTTCCGCCTTCTTGCGCGCCAGTTTCTGCGCTTCGACATTGGCCGGCACTTCCACGGCGGCCGTCATCGTTTCCAGTACGGCGCTGTCATTCATGTTGTTCATGCTTCATCCTTGATCTTGAATACTTCCACGCCCACGCCTTCGCAGTCGGGATACACATCCGGTTTCATGCTCGATACGCGCGCGGCGCGCACGCGCGGGTGGGCCAGCATGGCGGCCAGCACGTCGTCAACCAGGCTTTCCTGCAGCTGCACGTGGCCTTGCGCCATGCGTTTGGCGATGGTTTCGCGCATGAAGTCGTAGTCGACCACTTCTTCCAACTGGTCATCCTTCGGCGTCGACAGGGCCAGGGGGATGTACAGGTCGACGTTGATGAGGACGCGCTGCTCGCCCTTTTTTTCGAAGTCGTAGACGCCGATGTTGATGAGGACTTCGTAATTGCGCAGGAACAGGCGGCGGCAATCGGCCAGGCGAGGGTGGGACAGGGCGGACGACATAGTTTTACCTTTTAGGGAATGCTGGAGTGCTGGTTGTTTGGTAGGGCTGCTGATTATTTGGTCAAAAACATGACGTCGCGCGGCAAGCCGATCAAATGCTGGCCGCCATCGACCAGCAGGGTCGTGCCCGTCAGCGCGCGCGCGCCGGCCACGTAGCAGACGCTGTCGGCCACATCCTCGGGCGTGCTGGAGCGTCCCAGCGGCGTGTTTTCATGCGCCTTGGCAAAGTTCGCTTCCGTCTGCTCGCCGGAGACCATGGTGATGCCGGGGGCAATGCCCACCACGCGCACTTTCGGCGCCAGCGCCTGGGCCAGCATGGTGGTCGCCGACAGCAGCGCCGCCTTGGACAGGGTGTACGACAAAAAATCAGGATTGAGATTGTACAGTTTTTGGTCCAGCAAGTTGATGACCACGGCTTGCCCGCCTGCCGGGGTGGCCTGGTACAGGGCTTGCGCCAGCAGAATGGGAGCGGCCAGGTTGGCGTGCATGTGGGCGTCGAGCGCGGCGACGGAAAAATCGCCCGCATTGTCGTATGCAAACAACGATGCGTTGTTGACGACGCACGTCACGGGGCCCAGCGCCGCCTGTGCCTGCGGCAACAGCTGGCGTACGGCCGCTTCCTGCGCCAGGTCGCAGTGGAACGCTTGCGCGCGGCGGCCCAGCGCGGTGATTTCCGCGACCAGACTGAGCGCTTCGTCGCGCGAATCGCGGTAATGGACGGCTATATCCCAGCCGTCGCGCGCCAGGCCCAGCGCGATGGCGCGGCCGATGCGCCGCGCGGCGCCCGTGACGAGGGCGACGCGGGGTGTGCTGTCGAATGGCGTTGTCGTTGCTTCTGTCATGTCTTTGCTATGGTTGAGATATTCGGTGGACGCCACACTGGCGGCATGCGCCGCCGATTCGCTACAATGCGGGAATGTCTCTTCCCGCACCCGATAGCGACGCGCTGGCCGCGTCCCATGCCTTGCAGCACCAGATTGCCGCCGAAATCGCGCGCAATGACGGCGCCATTCCCTTTGTCCGCTTCATGGAGCTGGCGCTGTATGCGCCTGACCTCGGCTATTACAGCGGCGGCGCCGCCAAGCTGGGCAAAGATGGCGATTTTACAACCTCGCCGGAGATTTCGCCCCTGTTCGGCGCCACGTTGGCCCATGTGGCAGCCGCTATTATGGCGCAAACGGCCCCGCGCATCCTCGAATTCGGCGCCGGCACGGGCAAGCTGGCCTGCGATATCCTGACGGAAGCGGCGAATGCCGGCATCCATGTCGAACAGTATGCGATCGTCGAATTGTCCGGCGAATTGCGCGCGCGCCAGGAGCTGGCGCTGGCAGCCTTCCCGCAAGTGGTGTGGCTCGACGGCTTTCCCGACAGTTTCGAGGGTGCCGTGTTCGGCAATGAAGTGCTGGACGCTATGCCCGTCAACCTGATCAGCAAGACGCCCGCCGGCTGGTGCGAACTCGACGTCAGCATCGCCGACGGCCAGTTCGTGTTTGTCGAACGCCCGGCCGGCGCCGACGTGGCTGCGCAGATCGCCGCCCAGGTGCCCGAGGAGGACGCCTTGCCGGTCGGCTATGTCACGGAAATTCATGGCGTCGCCTGCGGTTTCATGCGCTCGCTGGCGCGCATGCTGACCAATGGCAAGGGCGGCGCGGCCGTGCTGTTCGATTATGGTTTCCCTGCGCATGAGTATTACCTGGACTTGCGCGCCACGGGCACCCTGATGTGCCATTACCGCCATCACGCCCACGCGGAACCGTTTTATCTGCCCGGCTTGCAGGACATCACGGCCCACGTGGATTTTACGGCGATGGCGGTGGCGGCGCAGGAGGCGGGCCTCGATGTGCTCGCTTACATGAACCAGGCGTCCTTCCTGCTGGGCGCGGGTCTCGGCGACTTGCTGCTGCGCACCGATCCGGAGCAGGTCAAGACCTATTTGCCGCAAGCGAGCGCCGTGCAAAAGCTGGTGTCGCCCGCCGAGATGGGGGAATTGTTCAAGGTGCTGGTAGTGGGGCACCGCGTGGAGTTGCCGGAAGCGCTGTTGTCCAGCGACCGCAGTCACCGCTTGTAAGCGCCTGCAATATCAAGGCAGGGCAGTATCGCCCTGCAATTTCCTGTCCGCCGGCGGTTATTATCTTGTCATATCGTATATGATGACCGACACAGCACGGTTCCATCCTGCAAGAACCCGTCGCCGCGCACCGATTTCAAGATAGAACGATGGGAAAGATACATACACACTATGACAACCTGAAGGTGGCGCGCCTGGCGCCGCAGGAAGTCATACGTGCCGCGTACAAAGCCCTCAGCCAGAAATACCACCCGGACAAGAATCCCGGCGACGAAAAGGCCGCCCGCATCATGGCGATCCTCAACAGCGCCTATGGCACCTTGTCCGATCCACAACGCCGCAAGGAACACGACGAGTGGATCGCCGCCGAGGAATGGGAAATCGAATGGCTGGAAAGCACCCACCAGGAAGAAGGCAAGAGCCGCGATGGCCGCGCGAAAGGCCATGCCCAGCCGCATGAACACGCCTGGGCGCAGGATGTGCCGCCGCCGAAGGGCAAGCCGCGGCGCGGCCTGCAACCCGTCTGGCGCAACTGGCGCTGGTGGCTGAGTTTGTTTATCTGCCTGTTGCTGGGCTGGCTGGCCGCCTTGCTGATGCTCGACACGTCGCAGCCCGTGCCTGCCGCGCTGGCGTCGGCCTGGAGCGGCCTGGCCCGCGACGGCGCCAAGCCCCATGCGGAAGCGGCCACGCCGGCGGCCGGTGCCGCGCCGCCATCGAAAGGCGAGGCGGTGGCAGTCGACAGCTGGGCCGTGGGCAAGCCGTATGCGCCCGAGCCGCCGCAAGCGAAGACGCCGGAGATCCGCGTGCTGGCCGTGTCCCAGCTGAGTTTGAAAGGCATCCAGCCCGCCTGCGATGGGGCAGGCAAGGCCGAGTCCCCATCGCTGGTGGCGCCGAATGGCGAACCCTGGCCGGCCCATTCCGGCTATGTCGATGGATTCCCGATCGGTAACAAGGGCGATGAGCTTGCCGTGAGCATCGACAACAGCAGCAATGCCGCGCCCGTGTTCGTCAAGCTGTTTGACACGGAGCGGCGCTCGAACGTGCGCTACCTGTACATCCTCGCGTACGACAAGCTGCTGGTGGAGCAGCTCAGCGCGGGCAAGTATGAAGTGCGCTACCAGGCCGTCGGGCCGGGCCAGGATAGTTGTGGCGGCGCCACGCGCAGCGGTGCCTCGGCGCCGGCGTCGTCGCCGTCCGCCAGCGAAGGCGGTACGCAGAATCCTGTTGTAAGCAGCATCTAATCTGATTATGCTTGATATGCGTCAACGCAGCGTCCACATCGAACTTATCCATTAGGAGTATTCATGACCGACCTCAAGGCCGATGCAGATGATAACTGGCTGCTCGACGAAGATGAGCCGGTGGCCAGTCCTGCCGGGCTGGCCGCGCCCGACCAGCGCCTGTGGCGTGTCCTGATCGTCGATGATGACGTCGACGTGCATGCAGTCACGCGGCTGGCGCTGCGCAATGTCAGTTTCAAGGGCCGCGAACTGGAACTGTTTTCCGCCTACAGCGGCCGCGAGGCGTACGACATCCTGCGCGACACGCCCGATATCGCGCTGGTGCTGCTCGACGTGGTGATGGAAACGGATGACGCCGGCCTGATCCTCGCCAAGCGCATCCGCGCCGACCTGAACAATTCCATCGTGCGCGTCGTGCTGCGCACGGGCCAGCCGGGCCAGGCGCCCGAGCAGCGCGTCATCATCGAATACGACATCAACGATTACAAGGCCAAGACGGAACTGACGACGCAAAAGTTGTTTACCACCGTCATCTCGGCCCTGCGCGCCTACGAGAGCCTGATGATGCTCGAACGCAGCCGCATCGGCCTGGGCAAGATCCTCGCCGGCGCCACCAATCTGTATCAGATCCATTCCCTGCGCGAATTCGCTTCCGGCGTGCTGAACCAGGTCAGCGCCATCCTCGACGTGGGCGCCGACGGCGTGCTGTGCCTGATGCAGGGCGGCGCCGGACGGCCCGAGGTGGTGGCCGCCACGGGCACGTATGCCGTGCTGGCCGAGTCCGAAGCGATGCCGGCCGACCATGCCCTCACGTCCACCATCGACAAGGCGTTCGCGGAAAAGCGCAGCCAGTTCGAGCATCCGGCCAATGTGCTGTTCATCCACACGGAAGGCAACCGCGAGCTGGCCATTTCCGTCACGCCGCCGTGGCCGCTGGCGCAGATCCAGCGCGATCTGCTGGAAGTGTTTTGCCAGCGTATCGCCGCCGCCTTCGACAACCTGTACATGTTCGGCCAGCTGCGCAAGGCGCAGGAGGCGACCGTGGTGGCGCTGGCCGACCTGGCCGAGTTCCGCGACAGCGACACGGGCGGCCACGTGCGGCGGGTGCAGCTGTTGTCCGACGCCATCGCCCGGCGCATGCAGCAACGCGGCGTGTATGCCGACGAGCTGACCCCGCAGCTGCTCGACATGATCGGCCTGGCCAGCATCCTGCACGACGTGGGCAAGGTGGCCACGCCGGATGCCGTGCTGCTCAAGCCCGGCAAGCATACGGACGAGGAGCGGGCGCAGATGCAGCTGCACGCCAGCGTCGGACGCACCATCCTCGAGCGGGCCGCCAACATGGTCGACGGCGTCAGCTACCTCACGTATGGCGCGCAGATCGCCGGCGGCCACCACGAACACTTCGATGGCGCCGGTTATCCGAATGGCTTGAAAGGGCGCAACATTCCCGTGGCCGCGCGCATCGTTGCCGTGGTCGACGTCTTCGATGCCTTGCTGCACGAGCGGCCCTACAAGGAGCCGTGGCCGTATCCGCAGGTGCGCGAATACATCGAACAGCGCAGCGGCAGCCAGTTCGATCCGGAAGTGGTGACGGCGCTGCTGGAACTGATCGACCATGAGCCGCAACTGTGGCATCCGGAGCGCGCCGTCGCTTGAGCAGCAACGTCGTCGGCATTTTTCGGCACGTCGCCATTCCCTTGCGCGCGGCGCCGTCATATACTCGGCAGCCTCATGCTGGCTGGCGCCACGCACCAGTGTGGCGCGCCGCGGAGTTTTCGGACATCACGACATGAAAGAACTCAAGGGCCTTAGCGCACTGATCATCGAGCCGCATCCGGGCATGCGCGCCAGCCTGCACAATATGCTCAACCTGTGCGGCCTGGCGAAGATCGATGACGCGGCCAGCTCGGGCCAGGCGATTCGCATGCTGGGCAGCAAATCGTATGATTTGATCCTGTGCGAGTACGATCTCGATGGCGGGCAGGATGGCCAGCAGATGCTGGAAGACTTGCGCCACCACAAACTGATGCACGCGTCGACCATGTTTTTCATGGTCACAGGCGAAGGCAGCTTCGCCAAGGTGGTCAGCGCCGTCGAGCTGTTGCCTACCGATTACATCCTCAAGCCGTTTACTGCTGACAACATGCTCGAGCGCATCGGCCGCGCGCTGGACAAGCGCAATGCCTTCGTGCCCGTGTATGAACTGATCGACGTGGGCAATGAGCGCGCGGCGATTGCCGCCTGCGCCGAGGGCGCCAGCCTGTATCCCCGCTACGCCACCGATTTCCTGCGCTTGCGCGCGGAACTGCACCTGCTGTTGGGCGAGGCGGCCGACGCCGAGCCGATCTACGCGGGCCTGTACGCAGCCAAGTCCATCGGCTGGGCGCGCCTGGGGCAGGCCAAGACGCAGTTCCTGCTGGGCGAGTATGAAGCGGCGCAAGGCACCCTGGAGGGATTGCTGGAAAACAACAAACGTTTTCTCGACGCGTACGACTGGCTGGCGCGCACGCATCTGGCGCAAGGCAAGCCGGAACTGGCGCAGGCCGCCCTGAGCGAAGCGGTGGCCCTGTCGCCGCACGCCGTGCGCCGCTTGCGCCGCCTGGGCGAGGCGGCCCTGGCTGCCGACGATATCGAGATGGCGGAAAAATCCCTGAAGCTGGTGGTCAGCAAGGCCAAGTATTCGGAATTCCGCGATCCGGAAGACCACGTGCGCCTGGTGCAGACCCTGGTGCGCAAGGGCGACCCGCTGCAGGTGGGCGCCGTGATCCGCGACCTCGACAAGTCGATGGGCGGGCAAAAGAATGCGGAACTGTGCAGTGCGCTGTGCAGCGCCATGCTGCATGCGCATACGGGCAACGAGGAGCGCCTGCAGCAATCGCTCGACGCGGCGCTGGCCGCCAACCGCCACAGCGTGGGCGGCTCGAACATGCTGAAAACCGAACTGGCGCGCCACTGCCTGGCGCATGGGCGCGAAGACGGCGCCGCCGAGGTAATGCGCGAAGTCATGCGCAACGCGCCCGACAGCGCCGCCATGACGCGCGCCATGGCCGTGTTCGAGCATGCCGGGCGCGAAGAGCTGGCCAAGGCGCTGGCGCGGCAAAGCCGCCAGGAAGTGGCCGACATGGTGGCGGCCGGCGCCGCCAGGGCGGGAGAGGGCGATTTCCGTGGCGCCGTCGATCTGATGGGCGAAGCCGTCACGCGCCTGCCCGATAATCCGCAAGTGGTGTTCAATGCGGCCGTGGCCGTGCTGAAATGCCTGGAGCACGAAGGCTGGGATGAGCGCATGGGGCAGCAGGCGCTGACGTTTATCGCCGGCGTGCGCCGCCTGGACCCGCGCAATCCCAAATTGCCCGTGCTGTCGGGCCTGCATCAGCAGTTGTTGCGTAAGTATAAGCCCCTCGGCAACTCCTGGATGCATCCGCCTGACGCCCGGTAAAAGAGAGAAATGACGGGAAAATGCGGCTTCCCGGCAGGGGGGATAAAAAAAATCCAAAAAAAGCAGACTTTTTCGCGCCAACCCTTGCACATTCTCAAATCGGGAGCTTATAATCACGCCCCGAAGCAGCCAACTTCTTCTTTATAAGCAAATGCAGCAGTCAGGCATCAGCAAATAAGGTTGACAGTTGTGAGTAGATGCTTCATACTCTGCGGTTCCCGCGGAGGGGTGGCCGAGTGGTTAAAGGCGACAGACTGTAAATCTGTTCTCTATGAGTACGCTGGTTCGAATCCAGCCCCCTCCACCAAGTTTTTGCAAGGAAAACTGGGTAGTAGCAAAAGTAAGTGAAGATAAAGTGAACGATACCTCGCGGGTGTAGCTCAATGGTAGAGCAGAAGCCTTCCAAGCTTACGACGAGGGTTCGATTCCCTTCACCCGCTCCAGTTTCCGTTCAGATGCTTGATGCATCGCATGCAACAAATTACAGCCCTTGTAGCTCAGTGGTAGAGCACTCCCTTGGTAAGGGAGAGGCCACGTGTTCGATCCACGTCAAGGGCACCAGAATTCGCAGCAGGCAGCACAGAAGCAATTCAAACCAGACCGTCGGGCGTGTGCCTGAGCAATCTAATCAAATCATTAGGAGTTCAAAATGGCAAAAGGTAAATTCGAACGGACCAAGCCGCACGTCAACGTCGGCACCATCGGCCACGTCGACCACGGTAAAACCACGCTGACCGCTGCAATCGCAACGGTTCTGTCGAAGAAATTCGGCGGCGAAGCTAAAGCATACGACCAGATCGATGCAGCTCCAGAAGAAAAAGCGCGCGGTATCACGATTAACACCGCCCACGTCGAGTACGAAACGGAAACGCGTCACTACGCGCACGTTGACTGCCCAGGCCACGCCGATTACATCAAAAACATGATTACCGGTGCTGCCCAGATGGACGGCGCGATCCTGGTGTGCTCCGCAGCTGACGGCCCAATGCCACAGACCCGCGAACACATCCTGCTGGCCCGCCAAGTTGGCGTTCCATACATCATCGTGTTCCTGAATAAGTGCGACCTGGTCGACGACGCAGAGCTGCTGGAACTGGTTGAAATGGAAGTGCGCGAGCTGTTGTCGAAGTACGAATTCCCAGGCGACGACCTGCCAATCATCAAAGGTTCGGCACGTATGGCGCTGGAAGGCAAAGAAGGCGAAATGGGCGTTGACGCAGTGCTGCGTCTGGCCGATGCGCTGGATGCTTACATCCCAACGCCAGAGCGCGCTGTTGATGGTGCTTTCCTGATGCCAGTAGAAGACGTGTTCTCGATCTCGGGTCGCGGTACCGTTGTGACCGGTCGTATCGAGCGCGGCATCGTTAAAGTCGGCGAAGAGATCGAAATCGTTGGTATCACCGATACCGTCAAAACGACTTGCACCGGCGTGGAAATGTTCCGCAAGCTGCTGGACCAAGGTCAAGCAGGCGACAACGTTGGTCTGCTGCTGCGCGGCACCAAGCGTGAAGACGTGCAACGTGGTCAAGTTCTGGCAAAACCAGGCTCGATCAAACCGCATGCTCACTTCACCGGCGAGATCTATGTTCTGTCGAAAGACGAAGGCGGCCGTCATACGCCATTCTTCAACAACTATCGTCCACAGTTCTACTTCCGTACGACGGACGTAACCGGTTCGATCGAGTTGCCAGCAGACAAAGAAATGGTCATGCCAGGCGATAACGTGTCGATCACCGTCAAGCTGATCAACCCGATCGCGATGGAAGAAGGTCTGCGCTTCGCTATCCGTGAAGGCGGCCGTACCGTTGGCGCCGGCGTGGTTGCAAAAATCATCGCATAAGGAAATGTTATGCTTCCACCTGGGGCGTCCTGGGTGGTAGAATAGCACTCCTCGAAAGTTTTACGTAGGGACGTAGCTCAATTGGCAGAGCGTCGGTCTCCAAAACCGAAGGTTGGGGGTTCGATGCCCTCCGTCCCTGCCACCGTCAAGGTGCAGGGCACCGAAAGTAGAAAAATGTCAAATCAATCCGTGCAAACCGTTAGCACGTCGAGTGACAAGATAAAAGTCGCGCTGGCAATAGTGGCTGCGATTGCAGGAGTAGTCGGGTTTTATTACCTGGCAGGCCAACCAGCTCTGGTGCGTGCAAGCGCGCTTGTGGCTGGTTTGGTTATTGCTGTTGCGCTCTTGTATGTCTCGACGACCGGCCGTGAATTTCTCAATTTCGCCAAAGAAGCTGTGCGCGAAACCAAGAAAGTCGTTTGGCCTACCCGCAAAGAAGCCACGCAGATTACTGCGATCGTGTTTGCCTTTGTGCTGGTCATGGCGATTTTCCTGTGGGGCACGGATAAATTGCTCGAGTTTTTGTTGTATGACGTAATTCTGGGTTGGAAAAAATAATGAGCGAAAATGTGCATGATGAAGCGGCGAACGAGTCCGTTCCGGGCGACGCTCCGGTAGCGGACACTGGTGCAGCGCTGAGCGTGCCAGTGAGCAGCAAGCGCTGGTATGTCGTGCATGCTTATTCCGGCATGGAAAAAAGCGTCATGCGCGCACTGACCGAGCGCATCGAGCGCGCGGGCATGCAAGACCAGTTCGGCCAGATCCTGGTGCCGATCGAAGAAGTTGTCGAAGTCAAGAATGGTGTCAAGTCCGTCACCGAACGTCGTTTCTATCCTGGCTATGTGCTGGTTGAAATGGAAATGACGGACGAAAGCTGGCACTTGGTCAAGAACACCAGCAAGGTTACCGGTTTCATTGGTGGCAAGTCGAACAAGCCGACGCCGATCTCCGCGCGCGAAATCGACGGCATCATGAAGCAGATGCAAGAGGGTGTTGAAAAGCCCCGTCCGAAAACCTTGTACGAAGTGGGCGAGCAAGTGCGCATCAAGGATGGTCCGTTTACCGACTTCAACGGCAATGTCGAAGAAGTCAACTACGAGAAATCCAAAGTGCGCGTCTCGGTCACCATTTTCGGTCGCGCTACTCCGGTAGAGCTCGAATTCGGCCAGGTCGAAAAAGTCTAAGTATTATCAAGCGCCACCAGGAGCGTCGCGGCAGTCTCAGCGAAATCCGGTCAGAGGAGCCCCGCCAGGGTAGGATCGGCGGGGCGCTACTACTCAATCCAAGATAGGAGCCATCATGGCAAAGAAAATCATTGGTTTTATCAAGCTGCAAGTGCCAGCTGGTAAAGCAAACCCATCCCCACCAATCGGTCCAGCTCTGGGTCAACGTGGTCTGAACATCATGGAATTCTGCAAGGCCTTCAATGCACAGACCCAAGGTCTGGAGCCAGGCATGCCGATTCCAGTCGTGATCACCGCATTTGCGGACAAGTCCTTCACGTTCGTGATGAAGACGCCTCCAGCAACCTACCTGATCAAAAAAGCTGCTGCGATCACCAAAGGTTCGCCGAAGCCACATACCGACAAAGTCGGTACGCTGACCCGCGCACAAGCTGAAGAAATCGCTAAATTGAAAACCCCTGATCTGACCGCTGCCGACATGGATGCTGCTGTACGCACCATCGCTGGTTCCGCTCGTTCGATTGGTATCACGGTGGAAGGTGTTGTATAATGGCTAAGTTATCCAAACGTATCAAGGCTTTGAAAGCCAAAGTCGACCGTACCAAAGTGTACGCTTTCGACAACGCTGTCGCTCTGATCAAAGAGTGCGCAACGGCCAAGTTCAATGAATCGATCGACGTATCGGTACAACTGGGTGTTGATCCTAAGAAATCCGACCAAGTGGTGCGCGGCTCCGTCGTGCTGCCAGCTGGTACCGGCAAAACCGTACGCGTGGCAGTATTCGCGTCGGGCGAAAAAGCTGAAGCTGCTAAAGCAGCTGGCGCCGACATCGTTGGTATGGAAGACCTGGCTGAGCAGATCAAAGCCGGCGACATGCCTTTCGATATCGTTATCGCTTCGCCAGATACCATGCGTATCGTTGGTACCCTGGGTCAGATCCTGGGCCCACGCGGCATGATGCCTAACCCGAAAGTTGGCACTGTTACTCCTGACGTCGCTACCGCCGTGAAAAACGCGAAAGCCGGTCAAGTTCAGTACCGTACCGACAAATCCGGTATCATCCACGCTACCATCGGCCGTAAATCGTTCGCTGACGCAGATCTGAAGTCGAATCTGGTCGCACTGATCGACGCACTGAACAAAGCCAAGCCAGCATCGAGCAAAGGCGTGTACCTGCGCAAAGTTTCGCTGTCGTCGACCATGGGCGCTGGCGTCCGTGTTGACCAGGCTAGCCTGGCAGCTTAAGTAACAGAATCAAGTCCTGTAGCGCCTTCGGGCGCTGCGGGCGCATCTTTGGGCTGTCTGCCCGGTGTTCGCACCGGGCAGACAGACAATCAAAGACCGTTGGGCCGACTGCGATCGCACATGCAGAAGGTTAATAGGCTTGCCGGCAACGGCAAGTGCCCAACGCAGATGGTGTACCCGAACAAGTTTTGTAGTCCTCATGCTGCGTGAATCCATCCGCTCAGTTTAGTACTTCTTGACTTCGGACGCCGTGTTCGAACCGATGCAAGGCGCTCAACCACTCGGTTGTGATTGCCGAACATCATTTAAGGAGGTTGACCGTGAGTCTCAATCTGAATGACAAAAAGGCCGTCGTCGCCGAAGTTTCCGCACAAGTAGCAAATGCGCAAACGATCGTCGTGGCCGAATATCGTGGCATCCAGGTTGGTCACTTGACGCAACTGCGTGCTAAAGCGCGTGCCCAAGGCGTGTACCTGCGTGTGTTGAAAAACACTCTGGCTCGTCGCTCCGTTGAAGGTACCGCATTCGCCAGCCTGGCAGATGCCATGACCGGCCCGTTGATCTACTCGATCTCGGCCGATGCCGTTGCAGCAGCTAAAGTCATCGCTGACTTCGCTAAAACCAACGACAAACTGGTCATCAAAGCAGGTAACTACGCAGGCAAGCCGCTGGATACAGCTGCTGTCACCGCGTTGGCGAGCATTCCTAGCCGTGAAGTCCTCATTTCGCAGTTGTTGGGCGTTATGCTGGCTCCGGTTTCGGGCTTTGCACGTGGTCTGGCTGCCCTGGCAGCGAAAAAAGGCGAAGGCGCCGAAGCTCCTGCAGAAGCAGCAGCAGAAGAAGCCCCAGCAGCCGCTTAATTGCGCGCGCTTTTTTCTCTCAGTACCAATCTGATGTAACTAACGTAATAAATTTAGGAGTTTCAAAATGGCAATTAGCAAAGACGATATCCTGGAAGCAGTTAGCGCCATGTCCGTAATGGACCTGAACGACCTGGTTAAAGCATTCGAAGAAAAATTCGGCGTGTCCGCAGCAGCGATGGCTTCGGCCGGTCCTGCAGCAGGCCCAGCAGCTGCTGCTGAAGAGCAAACCGAGTTCAACGTTGTTCTGGACACCTTCGGCGCAAACAAAGTTGGCGTCATTAAAGCAGTTCGCGAAATCACCGGCCTGGGCTTGAAAGAAGCTAAAGACCTGGTCGATGGCGCACCAAAAACTGTGAAAGAAGCAGTGTCGAAAGCTGATGCTGAAGCAGCAGTTAAGAAACTGGTAGAAGCCGGCGCAACCGCTTCGATGAAGTAATATCTGTACCGGCGTCAGTTAGCGCCCGAGTCAAAGTCTGAGGTTTCCCCTCGCAAGGGGGGAAATCCGACTTTGGCTCCTTTGTCGTCTGTATCGTATTTGTAGCAGCAGTTTTGTTCGATTCAAGCCGGAAAGCAGAGCCTTGAGGTTTCGTCTGTGTCACACGCAGCGGTGCAAACGAACACTTGCAAAACCTGAATTTTCTATCCTTTCTGTCACTCACGGAGTGTCCATGCACTACTCATTTACTGAGAAGAAACGCATTCGCAAATCATTCGCGAAGCGCGCCAACGTTCACCACGTTCCGTTCCTGCTGGCGACCCAGCTCGAGTCTTATCATAGTTTCTTGCAAGAGGACATAGCACCGTCCGGCCGCAAGAATGATGGCCTGCAGTCGGCTTTCACTTCGATTTTCCCTATCGTTTCGCACAATGGTTTTGCGCGTCTCGAATTCTTGTCGTACGTTCTGGGCGATCCTGCCTTTGACGTCAAAGAATGTCAACAACGTGGCCTGACGTTCGCGTCGCCGCTGCGCGCGAAAGTGCGCCTGGTGATCCTGGACAAGGAATCGCCAACCAAGCCTGTCGTCAAGGAAATGAAAGAACAGGAAGTCTACATGGGCGAATTGCCGCTCATGACGACTACCGGTTCGTTCGTCATCAACGGCACGGAGCGGGTTATCGTTTCCCAGCTGCACCGTTCGCCTGGCGTGTTCTTCGAGCACGACCGCGGCAAGACCCACTCGTCCGGTAAACTGCTGTTCTCCGCGCGTATCATTCCTTACCGCGGTTCGTGGCTGGACTTCGAGTTCGACCCGAAAGACATCCTGTTCTTCCGCGTCGACCGCCGCCGCAAGATGCCAGTGACGATCCTGCTCAAAGCCATCGGCATGTCGCATGAGCAAATCCTGGCGAACTTCTTCGTCTTCGACAATTTCAACCTGCGCTCCGAAGGCGCGGAAATGGAATTCGTCTCCGAACGTCTGCGCGGCGAAGTGGCGCGCTTTGACATCGTCGACAAGTCGGGCAAGACCCTGGTGCTGAAAGACAAGCGTATCAACGCGAAACACGTGCGTGATATCGAAGCTGCCGGCATCAAGCACATTTCCGTACCGGAAGACTACCTGCTGGGCCGCGTATTGGCGAAGAATATCGTCGATGGCGACACCGGCGAAGTCGTCGCGTCCGCGAACGATGAGCTGACGGAAGACTTGCTGGGCCGCTTGCGCGATGCCAATATTTCCGAAATCCAGACCTTGTACACCAACGACCTGGATCAGGGCGCCTACATCTCGCAAACCCTGCGTATCGACGACACCGCCGACCAGATGGCTGCGAAAGTGGCGATCTACCGCATGATGCGTCCAGGCGAACCGCCAACGGAAGATTCCGTTGAAGCGCTGTTCAACGGCCTGTTCTACAACTCGGACCGTTACGACCTGTCGGCCGTGGGCCGCATGAAGTTCAACCGCCGCATTGGCCGCGATGAACTGACGGGCGCCATGACCCTGTCGAACGAAGACGTGCTGGCCGTGATCAAGATCCTGGTGGAACTGCGCAATGGCCGCGGCGAAGTCGACGATATCGATCACCTGGGTAACCGTCGCGTACGTTGCGTGGGCGAACTGGCCGAGAATCAATTCCGCGCCGGCCTGGTGCGTGTTGAACGCGCGGTCAAGGAACGCCTCGGCCAAGCCGAAGCGGACAACCTGATGCCGCACGACCTGATCAACTCGAAGCCGATTTCGGCCGCGATTCGCGAGTTCTTCGGTTCGTCCCAGCTGTCGCAGTTCATGGACCAAACCAATCCTCTGTCGGAAATTACCCACAAGCGCCGCGTATCGGCTCTGGGACCCGGCGGTCTGACACGCGAACGCGCCGGCTTTGAAGTGCGCGACGTGCATCCGACCCACTACGGCCGCGTCTGCCCGATCGAGACACCGGAAGGTCCGAACATTGGTCTGATCAACTCGCTGGCTCTGTATGCCCGCCTGAATGAATACGGCTTCCTGGAAACCCCGTACCGCAAGGTCGAAGGTTCCAAGATTACCGATCAGATCGACTACCTGTCCGCCATCGAAGAAGGCCGCTACATCATCGCTCAGGCGAATGCGACCATCAACGACGAAGGCATGCTGTCCGATGAACTGGTCTCGGCCCGTGAAGCCGGCGAAACCATTCTGGTCTCTCCAGAGCGCATCCAGTACATGGACGTGGCGCCAGGCCAGATCGTTTCCGTCGCTGCCTCGCTGATCCCGTTCCTCGAACACGATGATGCGAACCGTGCATTGATGGGCGCCAACATGCAACGCCAGGCTGTGCCTTGCTTGCGTCCGGAAAAAGCGCTGGTCGGTACCGGTATCGAGCGCACCGTTGCGGTCGACTCGGGCACCACCGTGCAAGCGCTGCGTGGCGGTATCGTCGATTACATCGATGCGGGCCGTGTCGTGATTCGCGTCAACGATGACGAAGCAACCGCTGGTGAAGTGGGCGTAGACATCTACAACCTGATCAAGTACACCCGTTCGAACCAGAACACCAACATCAACCAGCGTCCTATCGTGCAGGTGGGCGACCGTGTTGCCAAGCGCGACGTGATCGCCGACGGCGCATCGACCGACCTGGGTGAATTGGCGCTGGGCCAGAACATGACCGTGGCTTTCATGCCATGGAATGGTCTGAACTTCGAAGATTCGATCCTGATCTCGGAAAACGTCGTCAAGGACGACCGCTACACCTCGATTCACATCGAAGAGTTGTCGGTAGTAGCCCGTGACACGAAACTGGGCGCGGAAGAAATTACGCGCGACATCTCGAACCTGGCTGAAAACCAGCTGGCTCGTCTGGATGAGTCCGGTATCGTCTACATCGGCGCGGAAGTACAAGCCGGCGACACCCTGGTCGGTAAGGTAACGCCTAAAGGCGAAACTCAGCTGACCCCGGAAGAGAAGCTGCTGCGCGCGATCTTCGGCGAAAAAGCGTCGGACGTGAAAGATACCTCGCTACGCGTGCCTTCGGGCATGATCGGTACCGTGATCGACGTGCAAGTCTTCACCCGTGAAGGCATCGTGCGCGACAAGCGTGCTCAGCAAATTATCGATGACGAACTGAAACGTTTCCGTCTGGACTTGAACGACCAGATGCGTATCGTTGAAGGCGATGCCTTCCAGCGTCTGGAAAAAATGCTGATCGGCAAAGTTGTCAACGGCGGCCCGAAAAAGCTGGCCAAAGGCGCCAAGATCACCAAGGAATACCTGGCCGATCTGGACAAATACCACTGGTTCGACATCCGCCCTGCGGACGACGATGCAGCAGTAGCGCTGGAAGCGATCAAGGAATCGATCAACGAGAAGCGTCACCAGTTCGATCTGGCCTTCGAAGAGAAGCGCAAGAAACTGACGCAAGGCGATGAGCTGCAACCAGGCGTGCAAAAAATGGTCAAGGTGTACCTGGCCGTGAAACGCCGCCTGCAGTCGGGCGACAAGATGGCAGGTCGCCACGGTAACAAGGGTGTGGTTTCCCGTATTGTTCCTGTGGAAGATATGCCATACATGGCCGACGGCACGCCAGCCGACGTTGTGCTGAACCCGCTGGGCGTTCCTTCGCGGATGAACGTTGGTCAGATTCTCGAGACTCACTTGGGCTGGGCTGCCAAGGGTCTGGGTATCCGCATCGGCGAAATGCTGAAGGCGCAAACCAAGGTCGAGCAAGTGCGCAAGTACCTGACGACGATCTACAACGACAACGGCCGTGCCGAAGAGTTGAACGACTTCGACGACGAAGAGATCATGAAGCTGGCGGAAAACCTGAAAAAAGGTGTTCCATTCGCCACGCCAGTGTTCGACGGCGCCAATGAAGAAGAGATCCGCCGCATGCTGGACCTGGCGTATCCGGACGACATCGCCAAGAACCTGGGCATGACCGCTTCGAAAAACCAGGTGACCATGTATGACGGTCGCACCGGTGAAGCGTTCGAGCGCAAGGTTACTGTCGGCGTCATGCACATGCTGAAACTGCATCACTTGGTTGATGACAAGATGCATGCGCGTTCGACCGGTCCTTACTCGCTGGTGACGCAACAGCCACTGGGCGGTAAAGCCCAGTTCGGTGGTCAGCGTTTCGGTGAGATGGAAGTCTGGGCACTGGAAGCGTATGGCGCGTCGTATGTCTTGCAAGAGATGTTGACCGTCAAGTCCGATGACGTGAATGGACGTACCAAAGTGTACGAGAACCTCGTCAAGGGCGACCACGTGATCGACGCCGGCATGCCGGAATCGTTCAACGTGCTGGTCAAGGAAATCCGTTCGCTGGGTATCGATATCGACCTCGAACGCAACTAAAAGACAGCCACCTGTCATTTGGTTTGGGAAACACAAAGCCCGGCTGGGAAACCACGCCGGGCAATGTAGTCTCAGGAATATAGAAATTTAATCACCTCTGGAGTGATACATGAAAGCACTGCTCGATCTATTCAAGCAAGTACAGACCAACGAGACCTTCGATGCAATCAAGATCGGTCTCGCTTCGCCTGAGAAAATCCGTTCGTGGTCCTACGGCGAAGTCAAGAAGCCGGAAACCATCAACTACCGTACCTTCAAGCCTGAGCGCGACGGCCTGTTCTGCGCCAAGATCTTTGGCCCGATCAAGGATTACGAATGCCTGTGCGGCAAGTACAAGCGCCTGAAACACCGTGGCGTGATCTGCGAAAAGTGCGGCGTCGAAGTCACCCTGGCCAAAGTGCGCCGCGAGCGCATGGGCCACATCGAGCTGGCTTCGCCTACCGCGCACATCTGGTTCCTGAAGTCGCTGCCGTCGCGTCTGGGCATGGTCCTGGACATGACCCTGCGGGACATCGAACGCGTGCTGTACTTTGAAGCATACGTCGTGACCGATCCAGGCATGACCCCGCTGAAGAAGTGCCAGATCATGTCGGAAGACGACTACGCCGCCAAGTACGAAGAGTACGGCGACGACTTCACCGCCTTCATGGGCGCCGAAGGTATCCGTGAACTGCTGCGCTCGATCGACATCCACCGCGATGCCGAAACCCTGCGCGTGGAACTGAAGGAATCGAAATCCGAAGCCAAGATCAAGAAATACGCGAAGCGCCTGAAAGTGCTGGAAGCGTTCCAACGTTCGGGCATCAAGCCTGACTGGATGATCATGGAAGTGCTGCCAGTGCTGCCGCCGGAACTGCGTCCGCTGGTACCGCTGGATGGCGGCCGTTTCGCGACCTCGGATCTGAACGATCTGTATCGCCGCGTCATCAACCGTAACAACCGTCTGAAACGCCTGATGGAGCTGCGTGCTCCAGAGATCATCACGCGCAACGAAAAGCGCATGCTGCAAGAAGCGGTCGATTCGCTGCTGGACAACGGCCGTCGCGGCAAAGCGATGACCGGCGCCAACAAGCGTCCGCTGAAATCGCTGGCAGAGATGATCAAGGGCAAGGGCGGCCGTTTCCGTCAAAACTTGCTGGGCAAACGCGTCGATTACTCCGGTCGTTCGGTCATCGTCGTGGGCCCGCAATTGAAACTGCATCAGTGCGGCTTGCCGAAACTGATGGCGCTGGAACTGTTCAAACCATTCATTTTCAATAAACTGGAACTGATGGGTCTGGCTACCACGATCAAGGCAGCGAAAAAGCTGGTCGAGATTCAAGAGCCGGTCGTGTGGGACATCCTGGAAGACGTGATCCGTGAACATCCGATCATGTTGAACCGTGCACCAACCTTGCACCGTCTGGGCATCCAGGCGTTCGAGCCAGTCCTGATTGAAGGCAAGGCCATCCAGCTGCACCCGCTCGTCTGCGCCGCATTCAACGCCGACTTTGACGGTGACCAAATGGCGGTCCACGTTCCTCTGTCGATCGAAGCGCAGATGGAAGCACGCACTTTGATGCTGGCATCGAACAACATCCTGTTCCCATCGAACGGCGAACCATCGATCGTTCCTTCCCAGGATATCGTGTTGGGTCTGTACTACGCGACCCGCGAAGCGATCAATGCGAAGAACGAAGGGATGATGTTCCCTGACGTATCGGAAGTGATCCGCGCCTACGACAACAAGGAAGTCGAACTGACGACCCGCGTTACCGTGCGTATTACCGAATACCCGAAAAACGCCGAAACGGGCGAATTCGAGAAAACGGTTACCCGCTACGAAACGACGATCGGCCGTGCGATCCTGTCGGAAATTCTGCCTAAAGGCCTGCCGTTCTCCGTCCTGAACCGCGCGCTGAAAAAGAAAGAAATTTCCAAGCTGATCAACACGTCGTTCCGCAAGTGCGGCCTGCGCGCCACCGTGGTGTTCGCAGACAAACTGATGCAATCGGGTTTCCGCCTGGCGACACGCGCCGGTATCTCGATCTGCGTCGACGACATGCTGGTACCGCCTCAAAAAGTCACGCTGATCGCGACGGCCGAGTCGGAAGTCAAGCAGATCGAACAGCAATACGCCTCGGGTCTCGTGACCGCCGGCGAGCGTTACAACAAGGTAGTCGATATCTGGGGCAAGACCTCGGATGAAGTCGGCAAGGCCATGATGGACCAGCTCAAAGTCGAAGACGTGATCCGCCGCGACGGCACCAAGTCGACGCAAGAATCGTTCAACGCCATTTACATGATGGCCGACTCCGGCGCGCGCGGTTCCGCAGCCCAGATTCGTCAGTTGGCCGGTATGCGTGGTCTGATGGCCAAACCGGATGGCTCGATTATCGAAACGCCGATTACCGCGAACTTCCGCGAAGGTCTGAACGTTTTGCAGTACTTCATTTCGACCCACGGTGCGCGTAAAGGTCTGGCCGATACGGCGCTGAAAACGGCTAACTCCGGTTACCTGACGCGTCGTCTGGTTGACGTGACGCAAGACTTGGTGGTGATCGAGGACGATTGCGGCACCATGAACGGCGCCGTCATGAAGGCACTGGTCGAAGGTGGTGAAGTCATCGAACCGTTGCGTGACCGTATCCTCGGCCGCGTGGTGGTGCATGACGTCGTCAATCCTGAAACCCAGGAAACGCTGTACGAAGCCGGCACCTTGATGGACGAAGACATGGTCGAAGAGATCGAGCGTCTGTCCATCGATGAAGTCAAGGTTCGCACGCCACTGACTTGCGACACGCGCTTCGGCCTGTGCGCCAAGTGCTATGGCCGCGACCTGGGCCGCGGCATGCTGGTCAACGCCGGCGAAGCCGTCGGTGTGGTGGCAGCGCAGTCGATTGGTGAGCCTGGTACCCAGCTGACCATGCGTACGTTCCACATTGGTGGTGCGGCATCGCGTGCAGCAGTGGCATCGTCGGTGGAAGCCAAGTCGAACGGTACCATCCGCTTCACGGCAACCATGCGTTACGTGACGAACGGCAAGGGCGCGCAAATCGTCATTTCCCGTTCCGGCGAAGTGCTGATCACCGACGACCATGGCCGTGAGCGTGAGCGTCATAAAGTACCGTACGGTGCGACCCTGATCGTCAAGGACGGCATGGTCATCAAGGCCGGTACGGCCCTGGCAACGTGGGATCCGCTGACCCGTCCGATCATTACCGAATACGCCGGTCAAGTGCGTTTCGAGAACGTCGAAGAAGGCGTCACCGTAGCCCGTCAGGTCGACGAAGTGACCGGTCTGTCCACCCTGGTGGCGATCGATGCGAAACGTCGTGGTTCGCTGACGAAAACGCTGCGTCCGCAAGTCAAGCTGATCAACGACGCGAACGAAGAAGTCAAGATCGCCGGCACCGAACACTCGGTGGCGATCGGCTTCCAGGTCGGCGCGCTGATCATGGTCAAGGACGGTCAACAGGTATCGGTTGGTGAAGTGCTGGCACGTATTCCTACCGAATCGCAAAAAACGCGCGATATTACCGGTGGTCTGCCACGCGTTGCGGAACTGTTCGAAGCGCGCTCGCCGAAAGATGCCGGTATGCTGGCGGAAGTCACGGGTACGGTTGCGTTCGGTAAAGAAACCAAGGGCAAGCAGCGTCTGGAAATCACGGACATGGACGGCAACAAGCATGAGTTCTTGATCACCAAGGACAAACAAGTGCTGGTGCATGACGGCCAAGTCGTGAATAAGGGCGAGATGATCGTGGACGGCCCGGCCGATCCGCAAGACATCCTGCGCCTGCTGGGTATCGAAGCGCTGGCACGTTACATCGTTGACGAAGTGCAAGACGTGTACCGTCTGCAAGGCGTGAAGATCAATGACAAGCACATCGAAGTGATCGTGCGTCAGATGCTGCGCCGAGTTCAGATCGTTAATGCCGGCGACACCAACTACATCGTTGGCGAGCAGGTAGAGCGTTCGGAACTGCTGGACGAGAACGATCGCATGGCCGTTGAGAACAAGATTCCAGCGACCTACGAAAACGTTTTGTTGGGTATTACCAAGGCATCGCTGTCGACCGATTCGTTCATCTCGGCCGCATCGTTCCAGGAAACCACCCGCGTGCTGACCGAAGCGGCGATCATGGGCAAGCGCGATGGTCTGCGCGGCCTGAAAGAGAACGTCATCGTCGGCCGTCTGATTCCTGGCGGTACGGGCCTGGCCTTCCACCGCGCACGCAAAGAGAAAGAAGCGTGGGAAGTGGAAGAGCGTCAAGCACTGCTGCTGGCCGAGAAAGCCTCGATGGCCGGCGAAGCTGCCGAAGCGCTGCAGGACATCGAAACCCAGCAACACCACGGCGACGAAGCGTAATCTGCGCTGCTAGCTGACAAGAACGGCACCTTCGGGTGCCGTTTTTTTTCGTCTTGAGATAAGTCAATCAGACTGCGTGATCCGCATAACCGTCGGGCCGGATCAGCAGGCTTTTGATGCCGGCCAGTGGCTGGCAGCCGGGTTTGATGGTCAACGAAGTGAGCCAGGCCGCATCGAAACGGTACGGTTGTGCTGCGTGCGCGGCATTGCCAACGACCAACTGCAGCCATTTTCCCGCGTGCAGCAGTTCATGGATGCCCACGGCCGTGCCGTCGGCCAGGCGCAGCAGCCAGTCGGGCACGCGCCGGCCGATCCAGTCTGCGCTGCCGGTGCTCGCGTCAGAGCCCAGCGAGATGGGATAGCGCACGCCAAAGCCGGACAACTCGCTGGCCAGCGCGCGGTTGACGTCCGGTTGCGCCAGCATGTCGCTGATGGTGGCGCGCAGGGCCAGGGTGCGCGCGTCAAAACGCGTCAGCATGGCCGTTTGCGCGAGGGTATTGTGCTGCAACGACACGCCAACGGGATGGCGCTCCGCATGGTAGCTGTCGAGCAGGCTGTCCGGTGCATAACCCTTGAGCACGCCGGCCAGCTTCCAGCCCAGGTTCATCGCGTCCTGCATCCCCACGTTCATGCCCTGGCCGCCTGCCGGCATGTGGATGTGGGCGGCATCGCCGGCCAGGAAGACGCGTCCTTGGCGATAGCCTCGGGCCAACCGTGTTTCGTCGTTGAAGCGCGACAGCCAGCTGGCGTCATGCAGGCCGAAATCGTAGTCCGCGATGGCCGTGCTGGCCTGCGACAACTCCTCCAGGGTGGCCGCTTCCGCCGCCGCAACCTGGGGGCGGCGCGCATTCAGGGTGATGACGCGGTAGCGGCCTTGCCCCAGCGGTACGATCATCAGGCTACCCGCTGCGTTCGTCAGGGACAGCATGGGTGACGCGGGCGGATGGCGCAACTGAACATCTCCCATGAGCATACTGCACGTGGCCGCCACGCCGTCGAAGGCGATGCCCGCCTGCTGGCGCACGAGGCTGCGAGCGCCATCGGTGCCGATCAGGTAACGGGCACGCAGGCAGAATGGGGCGCCATCGTGCGTGCCGGCGACCGTGACGCCATCGTCATCCTGCTGTGTCTGTTCCACGAGCGCGCCGCGAACAATTGCCACGCCGTCTCCCAGCAATTGCTCTTCCAGCAGGCGTTCCGTCGTATTTTGCGGCAGGAACAAGGTGTAGGGATGGGGCGTGTCGAAGCCGGAAAAGTCGAGCCGGGTATCGAGGCCCGCATAGTGACCGCTGGACAAGGAGGTGCCCAGCGCAACAAAGCGCTGATCCAGGCCCCGCAAGCCCAGCATTTCCAGGGTGCGGCCATGGATGGTCAGCGCACGCGAATGCGCGCTGCGCTGCGGCCGCCGTTCCAGGATGGCCACGCGGATGCCGGCCAGGCGCAATTCGCAGGCCAGGGCCAGGCCGACGGGGCCGGCTCCGACGATGATGACTTCGATATCGCTATTGTGCATGTCGCCCTCAATCTAACGTTGTTAGTCTGTGCAAAATGGTAAACTAACGACGTTAGAGTTTCAAGGGAAATGACAGGAAAATGAAAATTCAACGCGAAGCCGTGGTGGCCAGGGCGCTCGAGCTGCTGGACGAAGTGGGTATCGAAGGCTTGACCATGCGCCGCCTGGCCGACGCGATGGGCATCAAGGCCGCTTCGCTGTACTGGCATTTCGCGAACAAGCAGGCTTTGCTTGATGGCATGGCCGACGTGCTGATCGAAGACGTGGCAAGGAGCATCGATGCGGATGCGGGCTGGGAAGCGCAGTTGCGCCAGGTGGCGGCGCAAATGCGCACGGCGTTATCGGCCCGCCGCGATGGCGTGCGCGTCTTTGGCGGTACCTATGTGATATCGGAAAACGTGTTTCGCGTCGCCGAAGCGTTAATCGGTCCGATGCGTACAGCCGGGGCGTCGGAGAAACTGGCCAGTTGGAGCGCATTTACGCTGCTCTATTATGTGCTCGGTTTTGTCATGGAAGCGCAAGGCGCGGGACCGGGAAGCGCTGCGATGCATGCATTATCGAACCGGCGTGCCGCTTTCGCCGCCATGGCGGCCGACCATTATCCGCATGTGCTCGCATCCATGGATGCCATCTTTAATGCGGAAATCGACGACCGTTTTAATGCGGGTCTCGCTTTGATTATGATCGGCTTGCGGGAAAAAATTAAAATGAATCAAGGTATATATAATTAATCTGTCCGGCATCCACATATTTTGATGGTCAGGCATATTCAATCACCTTCTTTTTCCCCGAATTTTTACTGTTGCCTTATTCGCTTTGTAGTGAGCGCTCACATTGATTTTCCTCTTCGGCGCTGTTACGGGGCGTGCCGTGGCGTGTCCGGCGATACCGAGTACCGCCAGCACGGCCGCCACTGGTCGCGGCCGGCACACGTGTTGCGCAAATGTCCGGGCATGGCGGGTCACGCCAATTATCAGTTTATTCATGCTAAGATTTGGCGCATGATTGCCCAAGCCCTGTTTACTCCCGCCCAGCAGAAACTGCTGGGATTGCTGTTTGTCCGCGTGAATGAAGGCTTTCACTTGAACGAGATCATGCGCCTGACCGGCCTTGGCAGCGCGTCGGCGCAACGGGAACTGCGCCGCTTGCATGAGTCCGGCCTGATAACGTCGGAGCGGATCGGCAATGTGCGGCGCTTCTGGCCCAACAAGGAAAGCCTCGTGTATCCGGAATTGAGCGGACTGGTGCAGAAAACTTTCGGCATCGTTGGCGTCCTCAGCATGACTCTGGCGCCATTGCGTGCCCAGTTGCACCTGGCATTCGTGTCGGGTGCCACGGCGAAGGGACAGGACATGCCTGGCAGCGCCATCGATTTGCTGCTGGTGGGCGAAGAAGCCAATTATGGCGATCTGTTGACGGGATTGGCGCCGGCCGAGCGAACCTTGAGGCGTAAAATCAATCCCAACTTATATACGCTGGCCGATTATCGCCGGCGTCTGCGTGAAGGCCAGCCATTTCTGCTGCAGGTATTACAGCAGCCGAAGTTGTTTGTCATCGGCGATGAATCGCAATTGCATGCGCTGGCATTGCCAGATTCTTCCATGCAGGCGAATGACACGCCATCTGTATTCTAAAGACCGGGCCTGGCATTCAATTTCTGACATATGAAATTTTGGGCTGGGAAAATATCTGAGGCGGATTGATCGTATGATGAATAAACTACAGGCTTTCGGTTTAATTGTTTCCCAGGCAGTGCGGGGAGAATTAACGTTTCCCACGAGTGTGAATTCCGCATTGCAATTGCAATTGGCCCTGGCTGAACCGGACTGCCATATCGACCATGCGATCAAGCTGGTTCTGGGCGAACCCTTGCTGGCGGCGCGCACGGTCGCGCTGGCCAACTCGGCCGTGTACAGCCGCGGCGATGCGGCGCCCGTGACCAGCGTGCGCGCCGCCGTGATGCGCATGGGTTACCGCAATCTGTACGCGCTGGTGGCGGCCATGGTGGTGCGCCAGTTTGGCAGCAAGATCATCGACCCCGTCCTGCGCCAGAAGGCGACCCAGCTGTGGGAGCACACGGCCCATGTGGCGGCGCTGGCGCACGTGCTGGCCCGCCGCGTGACGCACGTCGATGCCGACACGGCGCTGTTCGCCGGTATCGTGCATGAGGTGGGCGGCTTTTATTTGCTGTCGCGTGCCGATGAGTTCCCCGGCTTGCTCGACGATGATACGGATCACTGGATGGAGTCCGCCGAAGAGATCATTTCCCGCGAAGTCATGAAGAAGCTGCTGATCCCGCTGGCCGTGAGCGAAGCCATCGAAGGCTTGCGCGATGGCTTGCTGTCCATCCCGCCCGACTCCCTGCTCGATACCTTGTTGTTGGCCAAGCAACTGTCGCCCGTGCCGTCGCCCTTGCAGCTGACGTACGTGGAAATGCTCACGCCCTCCGATTCCGTCATCGATTTCATTATCGACAACGAGACCCTGCAAAGCATCCTGGCCGAATCGGCCGAGGAAGTACACTCGATGAGCGCCGCGCTGCTGGTGTAGCTGGAAACGCCCGCGGCGAAAAAAAACGGCAGCGCCATCGAGGTGCTGCCGTTTTGTTTTCAGGCGCCGCCGCTTACTTCTGCTGCGCGATCCAACGGTCGACCTTGGCTTCCAGCAGCTTCAGGGGCAGGGTGCCGTCGCCGAGTACCACTTCGTGGAACTTCGGCAGGCTGAACTTGTCGCCCAGCGCTTGCTGTGCGCGCTGGCGCAGTTCGACGATTTTCAGCGAACCGATCTTGTAGCCCAGCGCCTGGCCCGGCCAGGCCATGTAGCGTTCCGTTTCGCTTTTCGCCACGGCGTCGTAACCGAGGGTGTCGCGCATGTACTTGATCGTCTGCTCGCGCGTCCAGCCCTTGGTGTGCAAGCCCGTGTCGACCACCAGGCGCACGGCGCGCAGCATCTCGTCGTTCAAGTGGCCGAAATACTGGGCCGGATCGTCGAACAGGCCCATTTCCTTGCCCAGGGTTTCCGCATACAGGGCCCAGCCTTCCGTGAAGGCATTGTTGCCGCCGAAACGGCGGAAGTTCGGCAAGTCCATCTCTTGCACCAGCGCCAGGTGGAAATGGTGGCCTGGCTTGCCTTCGTGCAGGAACAGCGTGGTCATGCCTGTGTCGCCATACAGTTTCGGATCCGTGACGACGGACCAGAACACGCCCGGGCGCGAACCGTCGGCGGCCGGCGCCGTGTAGTGGTCGGCGGCCGTGTCGCGGCTCAGTTCAGGTTCCAGGCGCAAGTCCAGCGGCGCCTTCGGCACCAGGGTGAACAGGGCTGGCAATTTGCTGTCCAGCAGCACGTTCAGCTTGCGGTAGACGTCGAGCACTTCCTGCTCCGTCTTGAACGGGCGGTATTTCGCCTGTTCCGACACCCACACGGGCAAGCCGGCCGCCGGGCCGTTGTAGCCCATCTTCGGGCCCACGATCGCGTACTGTTCCTGGATGCGCGCCACTTCCTTCAAGCCGATGGCGTGGATTTGCTCCGGCTTCAAATCCGTGGTGGTGCTGCTGGCCACACGTGCCTGGTACCAGCTAGCGCCATCGGGCAGGGCGCTCCAGCCGCTGCTCGTGCGGCCGGCCGGCAGGTAATCGCGTTCCATGAAGGTGGACAGACGCTGCAGCGCAGGCATCAGCTTGGCCTCGATGATGACGGTGTAGGTTTGCGTCAGGCGCGCCTTGTCCGCGTCGGAAAAGCTGGCCGGCAAGTTCTTGATGGGCGTGTAATAGACGCTCTCCTGCGGCGTGGCGCTGACGAGTTTCTTGAATTGTGGCAAGGCCGATTCCGTCAGCGCCTTCGGCAGCACGATGCCTTTTTGCATGCCGACTTTCATATTGGCGATGGCCTGGTCTATCCAGCCCGGCAACTGGCCGATACGGCTCAGGTAAGCGTCATATTCTTTGACCGTGGTCAAAGGCTGCGATGCCTCTCCACCCGCATAATTGGCCAGGGTGACGGGCATGCTGTCCATCTGGTTCAGGGGCAACAGGTATTCCGGGAAGCGCTCGAAGCTTAGCGCCGTGGCCAGTTCATAGTCGAGGATATCGTAATTGATCTGGTCCTGGTGCGACAGCTGCGCGCGGGCAATGCTGCGCAGGGTCTTCTGGTACTGGCGGTACAGCGCGAATTGTTTTGCGCGCGCGGCGGGCACGATGGCTGAACCGATTTGGTCGTCGAAACGGTTGTCGCCGCTCTCGGTGGCATTGATCGGCTCGAAACGGGCCAGCGCATCGTAGTATTGGTCGGCCAGCACTTTCAGCTGCTGCTTCGCTTTGGGCGCGCTGACGGCCACGGTTTTGGCTGCGGGCTGGGCCGCTTGCGTCATGGGCGCATGGGCGAGCAACAGGGAGATGGCCAGGGTGCCGAGGGTGCCGGCGGCAAAACGATGCTTCATGCGCGAGATCCTTTGTAAGGAGGGAATGAACGGAGGCTTACAACGCCTAATAAAACCGTAGCGAGCGGAAGGAAGTTGTGGTCGAGAAGCGCAACTGTACGAAGGTACAGTGAGCATCGCAGACCGCAAATTACGACGCGCAGTAGGTTTTGATAGGCGTTCTTGGCGGGGTCGGGGTGGCCGTTCAAGATGGAACAGCCGGGGCGTAAGCATACGCCATTGCCCAGTGCGTTTGGACAAATTGTGCGGGAGAAATGTTGCTATTTGTCCGCTGGCGCGACCAGGGCTTTCATCGCCTGCCAGTGCTGGCTGGCCAAGGGGACGCAGGCAGGGCAGGGCGTGGCGGCGATCAGGCTGCGGATCTGCTGCGCGCGCGCCGCCGTTTTCGGGTGTGAGGAAATCCATCCCGGTACGCTGGCCTTGTCCTTGTCGTCGAGCTTCTGGAAAAAGCGCAGCATACCGTCCGGGCGGATTCGCGCGCGCTGCAAGGCCAGCAAACCCAGGCGGTCCGCCTCTTCCTCCATGTCGCGGCTGAAATACAGGGTGCCGGCCTGGTGCGCCAGCATGGCGGCCACGGCGCTGATGTCGCCGATGGTCACGCCCACCAGGGCGCCCCAGCCCAGGCTGCTGATCATTTGCCGCAGCGAATGGCGCTGCTCCACGTGCTGCACTTCATGCGCCAGCACGCCGGCCAGCTCGCCCGGATCCCCCGCCTGGCGCAGCAAGCCCGTATGCACGACGATGATGCCGCCCGGCATGGCAAACGCGTTGACCGTGTCGTCCTGCTTGACGAGCCAGCGGTACTGGTAGCGTGAACCGGTCGTCAGCTGGCGGCCGATCTCCTGCACTGTTTGCTGCGCCACGCTACTCTCGCTGATGCCGCCTTGCGCGCGCACTTGCGCCAGGGCCAATTCGCCCAACTGCTTTTCCGTCGACAGGGGAATCAGCCCCGCCAGCGCGCCGACGGCATGGCCGCCTTGCCACCACAGCAGGGCCGTGGCAACGACGGTGGCGCCCGTCAAACCGAGCAGCCAGCCCGACACCTGCCGCCGGTTGCGCTGGCGCTCGCCCCACAAACGCTGCAGTTGCGGTTGCAGCGTCGCCGGCGCTTCGCGCAAGACGATGGCGATGTCCTCCGCGCCGAGCGGTTTCAGCGACGCTTGCCGTCCTTGTTCGTCGAGCCAGTTCAGGAACAGCTCGGGTCCATCGACGCCGCCGACGCTGACGACCACTTGTGCGATATCCATGCTGAGCCCTGGCGCGTCGATGGCCAGCTGGTTGCCGAAGAAATATGCGCTGACGGGCGTGCCGGCCGAACCACCCTCGGGGCCAGTCAGCAGTGCCTGGAAGGGCGTCATGCGGCTGCCTCGGCAAAGCGGCTTTCGTACAGGGCCGCCATCAGGTCGGACTGGCTGATGATACCGGCCAGGCGTTCATCCTCGTCGAGGATGGGAATATGGTGGTAGCCGGCGTCGGCCATCAGGGGCACGAGGTCGATGATGGGCGTGCCCAGGCGGGCCGTGTGCGGTGACGGCGTCATCAGCTGGCCCACCACTTCCGGCTTGTCGCCGTGGGACAGGCCGCTGCGCTGCAGCAAGCCGCGCAGCCGCTGGCGCATGCCTTGATAATCGTCGAGGCCGCCATGGCGCAGGAAATCCGTCTGCGTGATGATGCCGATGACGCGGCGTGCCCGGTTCAGCACGGGCAGGGCGCCCACCTCGTGCTCGCGCATGGTACGCCAGGCAACATCGAGCGGCGTGCCGAATTCCACGTTGAGCACATCCTTCGACATGATGTCGGCGCAGGTGACGACGCCGAAACGGCGCTGGTAGGCGCGCATTTCCGTTTGCAGGAAGATGGCTTGCAAATCGTCGCGGCTGATGTCGAGCACTTCGCTGTGCTGGCGCAAGACGGCATCGAGGTCGTCCGGCGAAAAGCCCAGGCGGTTGCTGGGTACGTCATCCCGGGTGGCGTGCGGATGCGGTGCCACCAGTTGCTGGATGTGCGGGTAGCGACGCCCCGTCAGGTTGTTGTACAGCACGGCGCAAGCGACCAGCACGGCGGAATTGAACAGCACGGTGATGAAGACGAACTCAAAGCCGGCCGCATGCACGCTGGCGCCGCCGACCACGGTGGTGAGCGCCACGGCCCCGCCCGGCGGATGCAAACAGCGCAGGGCAAACATGGCGCCGATGGCCAGGCAGGCGGCCAGCGCCGCCACGCCTACGCTCGATCCCAGCCACTTCACGCAAGCCATGCCCACCAGGCCGGAGACGACGTTGCCGCCCACCACGGACCACGGTTGCGCCAGCGGGCTGGCCGGCAGGCAGAACAGCAGCACGGCAGAGGCGCCCATGGGCGCGATCAGGTAGACACTGGCGCTGTCGGGGGCCAGCAGGAAGTGGCAGATGAGTCCAGTGAGCAACAGACCGCAGATGGCGCCCGCGCAGGCGCGCAATTGTTCGCGGCGGCTGCCGTTGTTTGGTTGCGGCAGCCAGCGTGCCAGGAAAGAAGTTGTCATGGGGAGGGCGCGTTCGGGCCGCGTTGCTCTGTGTGAGCCCGATATTATCCCATGCGTTCCATTTCGCTGCCTGCGGGCATTAATCCCCGGCGCAGACGGCGTGCAGGCCGTGCCGCGCCAGCAAGTTTCTGGCCGCCGCGATGGCGGACGGTTCCCGCTTGCTGCTGGCGCAGGCATGGATGTCATTGAGGACCGTCGCCGCATCCTGGTGCGTGACGGCGGCCATCAGCTCGGCCAGGTTGCGGTCGGAAAAGTGTTCATACAGCAGGGCCAGCACGGCGAAGTACGCCGAGTCTGGCATGCCGCCGGGATAGGTGCTGCGCAGCATGCGCGCGGCGCCGGATAGCGTTGGGGGCAGGCTGTCTGGCATGTTCAAGCGGCTTATACTTGGCGTGCTTATACGTTTTTCGCATAAGCACAGTGCAATTAAATGGTGGATATTTCCTACAGGTACGCATATTCTAGACAATCACGCCCGCTGGCAGCTGTTCAGCTGGCTTCACGATCTCTCTCAGGAGTCCCGCATGCGCGTTTCCCGTTTCGTTTTCCTTTTCTTTGCCAGCCTGCTGCTTGCCGGCACCGCCGTTGCCGCCGCCCCCACACCGGCCAACCCTGTCGCCACGCCGCATTTGCCGTACAACGCGGCGGCCGACGCCAAGGCCGACGTGGCCCGCGCGCTGGCCGAGGCCAAGGCGGCGCACGTGCCAGTCCTGCTGATCTTTGGCGCCAACTGGTGCGAGGATTGCCGCGCGCTCGACAAGGCCTTGAAGGAAGGCAAGAATGCCGAGCTGATGCAACAGCAGTTCAAGGTCGTCAAGGTCGACGTGGGTAACTTCGACCATAACCTTGACGTGGCGCAAGCCTATGGTAATCCGCTCAAGAAAGGCATCCCCGCCGCCGTGCTCGTATCGAGCGACAACAACCAGATGCTGTACGCCACCAAGGGCGGCGAACTGGCGAATGCCCGCCGCATGAGCGAGAGCGGCATTTATGATTTCTTCAAGCAAGCGGCGAGCGTGAAAGCGCCGGCGATTTAAGCGTTTTCCAGCACCCTTAAAATTCTTCCCACGCATCGCTGGCCGGCGCTGTCGGGCGCGCTGCGGGTGCCGCTGCCTTGGCCAGTGCCGGACGGGCCGGCTTGGGCAGCGCCGGCTTGCCGGCCGGCTGCTACGCGGCATGCCCGGTTTCTTCCAGCTTGAACACGCTGACCACCTGCGCCAGCCGCCCGGCCTGATCCTGCAGGGACTGGGCTGCCGCCGCCGCTTCTTCCACCAGGGCCGCATTTTGCTGGGTGGCGTCATCCATCTGCGTGACCGTGGCATTGACTTGCGCGATACCCTGGCTTTGCTCCTGGCTGGCCGAAGCGATTTCTCCCATCAGGTCGGCGACTCTTTGTACGGAGACGACGATGTCCTGCATGGTGGCGCCGGCCGAGTCGACCAGCTTGCTGCCCGCGTCCACCTTGCTGCCCGAGTCGACGATCAAGTCCTTGATTTCCTTCGCCGCCTGGCTTGACCTCTGCGCCAGATTGCGCACTTCCGTTGCCACCACGGCAAAGCCGCGTCCCTGTTCGCCCGCGCGCGCCGCCTCGACCGCTGCGTTCAGCGCGAGGATATTGGTTTGGAAGGCAATGCCGTCGATCACACCGATAATATCTGCGATCTTGCGTGAACTTTCCGTAATCGCGCCCATCGTCTGCACGACTTGTCCGACTACTTCGCCGCCCTTGACGGCGTGGCTTGAAGCCGACACCACCAGCTGGTTGGCCTGACGCGCGTTGTCCGCGTTCTGTTTCACGGTCGATGTCAGCTCTTCCATGGCCGCCGCCGTCTCTTCCAGACTTGACGCCTGGGCTTCCGTACGCGCCGACAGATCCAGGTTGCCCGACGCGATCTGGCTCGATGCGCTGGCAATCGCCCCGGTACTGTCGCGAACTTCGCGTATCGTCACGTTCAGCGACGCGACGAAGCGGTTGAAGGCGGCGGCCAGGGCGCCGACCTCGTCTTCGGATTCGACGGGCATGCGGCGGCTCAGGTCGCCATTCCCGCTGGCGATCTCGCTGAGCATGTCGGCCGCGCGCGCGACGGGGGCGGCGATGGCGCGGCTGATGACATAAATGATGAGCAGGGCGATGCCGCCGCCCACCAGGCCGGCGATCAGGGCGGCGATCAGGGCCGAACGCGTGACGTTGCCCAGCACTTCCGCTTCCGGCACTTCGGCCATCACATACAGATTCAATTCCGGCACGAAGGAGGCGGCGACGAACTGGCGTCCCGCCGGCGCGTCGTAGATGGCGTACGCGTACTTGTTGCCCGTCAGCAGGCTCTTGCTCAGGGTGTCGCTAAAGCCGGGCAAATCCTTGAGCAGATGCTTGCCGTCGGCCAGGGCCGTGTCGCGGTGCACCAGCAGCACGCCGTTGGCGCGCGCCAGGTAGACATGGCCCGTCTGGCCGATCTTGTAGCTGCGGATGGTGTCGGCCAGTGCATTGATGGACAGGCCCAGGCCGGCCGCGATCTGCTTGCCGCCCGCCGTCTGGCCGCGCGCATTCAGGTACAGCATCAGGTCGCTGGAGTTTTCCGCCTTGTCGATGTCGAGCGTATAGGCCTTGTCGCCGGCCAGCAAGCCATAAAACCACTGGTCGGCGGCCTGGTTCTTGTCCAAGGTGCGCAGCAAGCCTTCCGTGGTGAAATACTTGCCCGTGCTGGCCGACGCCCAGTTGATCGAGGCGGCCTTGTTCTTTTCCTTGACCACGGTGGCGTAGCGCTGGAAGGTGGCGATACCGCTGTCGGGCAAGCCGGCGTCTTCCCAGTCTTGCAGGTAGACATCGTTGGCCATGGTCTGCACCACGGACAGGGGCTGGCTGATCTGGCGCAGCACATCGTTGCGGATCTCGCCCACTTGCGCCGGCAATTCCTGGCCGACGACGCGTTCGCGCACGTAATCGCTGCTCATGCGCACGCTGAGAAAGGACGAGATCGCCATGAAGAGCAGCAGGCACAAGCCCATGCTGAACAGGAGTTTTTTCTGGATGGAGAGACGGCGGAGCAGTGACATGGAAGACCTTGAATGATGGCCTGCACAATCGGCAGAAAAGCGGGCAGGCAAGCCTGCAGTATACCGGCCGGGCCGTGCGTTTCACTGCACCATTGCTGCTTTCAGGCTATTTATGTTGCAATGCAGCAACGCAAGAAGCAGGCAATCATGCCGATTTTTCATGCTTGTTCGCCATGCGGCGAAAATGGGTCAGGCAGGCAAGCCGTGGGCGATCAATTCCAGCGGCAATTCCGTGCTGCACTTGATTTGTTCCATGGAGAAGGCGGACGACACGCCCGTCAGCTGCACCGCCTTGATGAGCTTTTTATAGAAGGTGTCGTAGCCCTTGATGTCGGTGGTAACGACTTTCAGCAGGTAGTCGATATCGCCGCTCATGCGGTGAAATTCCTGCACCTCGGGCAAGACGATGACGGCGGCGGCGAAGCGGCGCAGCCATTTTTCATCGTGCTGTCCCGTGCGCACGCTGACGAAGACGGTCACGGGCAACCCCACTTTTTGCCGGTTGACGATGGCCACGCGGCTCTCGATATAGCCCTCTTCCTCCAGGCGCTTGACCCGCTTCCAGCACGGCGTGCTCGACAAGCCGATCTTCTCGCTGAGGGCGGCGATCGACAAGGTGCCATCCTGCTGCAGGGCGGCCAGGATGGCGCAGTCGAATTTGTCGAGCAGGCTGTTTGGTGAATGCATTTTACTATTCCTGTTTTTATAGTATGAACATGCTGCATATTACCGTGTTTGCAGTGTCTTTTGGCATATCTTCACGGACGGGTGCCGGTAGACTGTTCATACGTTCCAGCCGCAGGTGCTGCCCCTTTATTTATAGAATCCCCGGACTGCCATCATGAAAGAAATCTACCTCGACAGCAATGCCACCACCTGCGTGCTGCCCGCCGCCGTTGCCGCCGCCCGGCAAGCGATGGAGCAGGGCTATGGCAATCCCAGCAGCACCCACGCCACGGGATTGCAGGCCAAGGCCATGATGGATGGCGTGCGCCAGCGCGCCAGCGGCCTGCTGGGCGTGGGCGACGGCCGGTTGATGTTCAACAGCGGCGCCACCGAAGGCATCCAGACGGCCGTGCTGTCGGCCCTGTGCGCGCTGCGCGAACGGCGCGACGCGGGCAAGCGCATCGGCAGCCTGCTGCTGTATGGCGCGACCGAGCACAAGGCCGTGCCGGAAAGCCTGGCGCACTGGAACCGGCTCCTGGGCCTGAACCTGGAAGTGCGCAAGCTGCCTGTCGATGCGCAGGGGCGCCACGATCTGCAGGCGCTCGATGCGCTGATCGGCGATGCGGCCATGCTGTGCACGATGGCGGCGAATAATGAAACGGGCGTCGTCAGCGACTTGTCCGCCATCGCCCAGCTGCTGCAGGAACGGGGCGCCGATGCCTACTGGATGGTCGATTGCGTGCAGGCGCTGGGCAAGCTGAAGCTGAACCTGGCCGCCACGCGCATCGATTACGCGCCGTTTTCCGGCCACAAGCTGTATGCGCCCAAGGGCATCGGCATGCTGTATGTGCGCGCCGGCGCGCCGTTCACCCCTCTGATGATGGGCGGCGGCCAGGAAGCGGGCCTGCGCTCGGGCACGGAAAACATGGCCGGCATCGCCGCGCTGGGCGCCGTGCTGGCCGCGCTCGACGATGGCAAGACCTTCCGCAGCCACGCCGACCTGGCTGCTTTCCGCGAGCAGCTGGTGGCCAGCCTGGAACGCGCTTTCCCGGGCATCGTCTTCAATATGCCGTTTGACTTGTCGCTGCCGACGACGCTCAATTTTTCCGTGCCCGGCTTGTCCTCGAAAGAGCTGCTGGACCTGTTCGACGCGGCGCGCGTGCGCGTCAGCTCGGGCAGCGCCTGTTCCGCCGCCAAGGCCCTGCCCAGCTATGTGCTGGAAGCGATGCACGTGCCGCAATGGCGCGCCAGCTCGGCCATCCGTTTGTCGTTCGGCCCCCTGATCGATGCGGCGACGGTGACGGCCGCCTGCGCGCGCATCGAGCGTTGCGGCGAAGCGCTGCGCAGCAGCTGTTTGCTGCCATCGGCGCTGGCGCCATCGCCGCAGGACGGCATAATCCAGTTGAGCGTCGATGGCCAGTGCACCTGGCTGCTCAGCGACGCTGCCAGCGCCAGTTGCGTCGTCATCGATCCCGTCGCCGCCCTGGTGCCGCGCCTGGCCGCCTTCATCCGCTGCCAGCATCTGGCCTTGCGCGCCATCGTGCACACGGCCGCCCCGGCCGACCATGGCGTGGCGCGCCTGGCCTTGCTGCAGGAACTCGTCATCGAACAGGTGGGCCGCATCGATATCGACGGTGAGCTGGCACTGGGCCAGCAGCGCCTGCGACGCGTCGAGTGTGGCGAAAACCATGTGTATCTGCTGGAGCAGCGCTTTGCCTTCATCGGTGCCCTGGCGCCTGAGGCGTTGACGCCCTTGCTGGATGCGGCGCTGGTGACGCAAGACACCGTGCTGTGCGCGTCAGGCGACGATGGCGGCATTTGCGGTACCGTGCGCACCGTATGGGACGGTATCGTGCCGAGCGCCGAACTGCAGCTCGATGCGGCCGCCTTGCCCGCCTTCCTGCGCCAGCATCCCGAGGCCATCCTCGTCGACGTGCGCGAAGCGTATGAACACGCGGCGTGCGCCGGCACGGTGTTCGAGGGTTGCGCCGTGCACAGCGTACCGCTGAGCCGCCTGGCGGGACAGGTGGCTGAATGGTTGCAGCAGCCGCAGCGTCCGCTGGTCTTTTTCTGCCGCAGCGGTAACCGCAGCGCGCGCGCCGCCGCCTGCCTGCGCCGCCTCGGTCACGGTGCGGCATGGCAGCTCAACGGCGGCATGGCGATGGCGGAGGCGACGCGTCACCCGCTGGCCATCGCTGCCTGAGCGGCTTGAACTTTCTTCCGTGAAATATTGCACCGTGCCATCATTGGCACGGTGCCGCTACTCCTTTCCCACTATTCATTTCCTCCAGGAATCTTTCTCCCGTTTCACTCGCTGATTTCCTTGCCGGCACGCCCCTAAAGCGCTGGGTATGTACGCTAGCGCACGGTCTTGCGCGCAGGGCGCCCCTACGATGAAGTTGAGAAAATCTCCCTACACCCTGAGATTCGTCGCAACGCTCCGGCGCTTCGCTTTCCGTCTTCGCCAGTGTCCGATCGTGTTCTTCCAGACTGGGCCAGCGTGACGGCGGCCGCTGGTTGCCTGCGCGCACCTAGCGAGGCCAAGTTGAAAGAGTACACAGCAGTTGTCACGCAGCAGATCAAGGAACAGATTTCCAAAGTTAAAGAAATCTTCCGCGACCATTCCCTTGCACCGGAAACCTTCGACGCCGCGCGCGACGATGCCTTGCCCTTGCGTTCCGAATTATTCAGCGCCATGCAGATGGCGGCCCACGGCAAGCACGTGGCCGCCGGCCATGCGGTGGGACGACACCATGGGCGCGACCGCCTGCTGGCGCGCCTGGCCGACAATGCGGCCCTGATCACGGCCACCGTCAACGAGCTGACGGCGACCGTCAAGAGCGGGCGCCAGGTCACGCCCGCCTCGGAATGGCTGCTCGATAATTTTTACCTGATCGAAGAGCAGATCCGCACCACGCGGCGCCACCTGCCGAAGAACTACAGCAAGGAGTTGCCACGCCTGACTTCCGGCGCGGACGCTGGCTGCCCGCGCGTGTACAAGATCGCGCTGGAAATCATCTCGCACGGCGATGGCCGCGTCGACCTGGAAAACCTGTGCCACTTCGTCGAGGCTTACCAGGACGTGGCCACCTTGACCCTGGGTGAGCTGTGGGCCGTGCCCATCATGCTGCGCCTGGCCCTGATCGAAAACCTGCGCCGCGTCGCCGCGCGCGTGGCCGACGACCGCATGCAGCGCGACCTGGCCAATACCTGGGCCGACCAGATGACGGAGATCGCCGAGCGCAATCCCAGCGGCTTGATCCTGCTGGTGGCCGACATGGCCCGTTCGAACCCGCCCATGACCAGCGCCTTCGTGGCCGAATTGTCGCGCCGCCTGCAGGGACAAAGTTCGTCACTGACCCTGGCGCTGTCGTGGCTGACGCATAAGCTGGCCGAGTCGGGCCTCACGATCGAGCAGCAGATACAGTCCGAAATCGGGCAACAGGCGGCCGACCAGGTGTCGATCGCCAACAGCATCGGCAGCCTGCGTTTTCTCGGCACCATGGATTGGCAGGAATTCGTCGAGACCATGAGCGTGGTCGAGCAGACCCTGCGCCTCGATCCGGCCGGCACCTATGGCTTGATGGATTTCGCCACGCGCGACAGCTACCGCCACGCCATCGAACGCATCGCCAGGCGCAGCGCGCGCAGCGAAGTGGAAGTGGCCGAGATGGTGGTACAGCTGGCGCACACGCACGGCAACGGCAATGACGCGCGCCGCGGCCACATCGGCTTTTACCTGGTGGGGCGCGGCGTGCTGGTGCTGGAAAAGCAGGCCGGCGCGAAGCTGCCCTTCATCGAAGCGCTGCAGCATACGGCGCGCGCGGCGCCGCTGGCCGTCTACCTGGGCGCGATCTCGTTCCTGACCCTGGCGACGAGCGCCTTGCTGCTCGAGCGCGCCGTGCGCCATGGCGTTCAGGGCTGGCCCCTGGCGGCGCTGGGCGCGCTGGCACTGCTGGGCAGCAGCCAGCTGGCCGTGGCCGTGGTGAACTGGCTGGCGACCCTGATGACGTCGCCGCATCCGCTGCCGCGCATGGATTACCAGGCCGGCATTCCGTCGGATGCGCGCGGCATCGTCGTGGTACCGACCCTGATCTACAGCGAGGACAACGTGGCGGCCCTGTGCGAGGCGCTGGAAGTGCGTTATCTCGCCAACCGCGACCCGAACTTGCGCTTTTGCCTGCTGACGGACTTTGTCGACGCGCAGGCGCAAACGATGCCGGGCGACGAAACCCTGCTGCGCCAGGCGCAGGACATCATCCGCGGCTTGAACGAGAAATACCGCGTGGAGGGCGTCGCGTTCAAGGAAAACGGCGACCCGGCCGGCCCCGAAGAGCTGGGCCATGTGGGGCCGTTCCTGCTGCTGCACCGTCCGCGCCTGTGGAATTCGCAGCAGAATGCGTGGATGGGACAGGAGCGCAAGCGCGGTAAATTGTCCGACCTGCACGCGTTTTTGCGCGGCGGCGCGCGCGACAAATTCTCGCTGGTGGAAGGCGAGTTGCGCGGCCTGCGCACGATCAAATACGTGATCACGCTCGACACGGATACGCAGCTGCCGCGCGATGCGGCGCGCGAATTCATCGCCACCATGATGCACCCGCTGAACCGCCCCGTGCTGGACGCGGCCGGCACGCGCGTGGTGGCCGGTTACGGCATCCTGCAGCCGCGCGTGGCCGTGGCGCTGCCCAGCGCGAACGCTTCGCGCTACGAGCTGCTGTGCGGCGGTGAGCCGGGCATCGACCCCTACACGCGCACCGTGTCGGACCTGTACCAGGACGTGTTTCATGAAGGCTCCTTCATCGGCAAGGGCATCTATGACCTCGACATGTTCGAGCGCGTGCTGGGCCAGCGCCTGCCCGATAATAAAATCCTCAGCCACGATTTATTGGAAGGCTGTTACCTGCGCGCCGGGCTGCTCAGCGACTCGCAACTGTACGAGGAATATCCGGCCCGCTATGACGCCGACGTGAGCCGCCGCCAGCGCTGGATACGCGGCGACTGGCAGCTGCTCGGCTGGCTGCTGGGCCGGGTTCCAGGCCGCGCCGGCAAGCGCGAACGCAATCCCCTGTCGATGCTGTCGCGCTGGAAGCTGTTCGACAACCTGCGCCGCAGCGTCGTGGCGCCGGCCACCACCTTGTCCCTGCTGCTGGTGTGGGGCTTTTTGCCGCACGTCGCTTTCTGGAGCGCAGCGGTGCTGGCCATCATCTTCCTGCCGCCCGTGTTTTCGGCCCTGTACGATTTGCTGCGCAAACCGCGCGACACCCTGTGGCGCCAGCACCTGGCCGCGTTCGAGCGTCGCTGCGGCGTGCAGTTTTCGCACGCCATGCTGACGCTTGTCTTCCTGCCGTACGAAGCGTGGATCAGCCTGGACGCCATCGCCCGCACCCTGTGGCGCCTGGGCATGTCGCACAAGCACTTGCTCGACTGGCGCGCCTCGAATTTGCACAGTTCTTCCGGCTCGCAGGCCGACAGCTGGCGCGCCATGTGGTGCTCGCCCGCGCTGGCGCTGGCCGCCTTCGGCGCCTTGCTGGCCTGGCGTCCGCAAGCCTTGCCGGCCGCCGCCGTGGTGCTGCTGTTATGGCTCGTCGCACCCGCCATCGCCTGGTGGATCAGCCGCCCCATCGAGCGGGCCGTGGCGCGCCTGTCGGCCGAGCAGGGACGCTTCCTGCACGGCGTGGCGCGCAAGACCTGGGCGTATTTCGATACCTTCGTCGGTCCCGATGACCACTGGCTGCCGCCCGATAATATGCAGGAGCATCCGAACCTGGTGGTGGCGCACCGCACCTCGCCGACGAATATCGGCCTGGCGCTGCTGGCGAATTTGACGGCCTACGATTTCGGTTACCTCACCCTGGGCCAGTTGATCGAGCGCAGCCGCGCCACCTTGCACAGCATGGGCGAACTGGAACGCTTCCAGGGCCACTTCTATAACTGGTACGACACGCAAACGCTCAAGGCGCTGCAACCGATGTACATCTCGACGGTCGACAGCGGCAACCTGGCCGGCCATCTGCTGACCTTGCAGCCGGGACTGGTGGAACTGTACGACGCGCCCATCATCGGCGCGCAGGTGGTGCAGGGTATCCGCACGACGGCGCAGGTGCTGCAGGAATTCATCGCTGCCGAAGGCGAGGGCAAGGCCATGCGCGACAGCATGAGCCTGCTGCAGGCAGTGGCACATCCCGCCACTCTGGGCGAATGGCATGCCTACCTGGGCGCGGTGAATGGCGCGGCCGACGCGCTGCTGTCGCTGACACTGCAAAGCGAGGATGGCGAACTGTCCATGTGGGCGGGTGCGCTGGCGCGCCAGTGCCGCGCGGCGCTGGCCGAATTGCTGCAACTGGCACCGTGGGCGGGGCAGGTGGATGTCGATGCGGTGCTGATGCGCATGCCGACCCTGCGCGAACTGGCCAACCTGGAAACGCCGGAAGGCCTGCCTGTCGAGCTGGCCGCCTTGCTGGCGCAGGGCCGCGACCAGGCGGGACGCCACATGCGCGACATCGCCCACGCGGCGGGCCAAGCGCGCGACTTCGCGCAGATCGAATACGCGTTCCTGTACAACCCATCGACAAAACTGCTGGCCATCGGCTACAACGTCAGCGAACGGCGCCTGGACCCCAGCTACTACGATTTGCTCGCTTCCGAGGTACGCCTGGCCAGCTTCATCGCCATCGCCCAGGGCCAGCTGCCGCAGGAGCATTGGTTCGCGCTGGGCCGCCAGCTGTGCATGGTGGCGGGCCAGCCCGTGCTGCTGTCGTGGAGCGGCTCGATGTTCGAGTACCTGATGCCGCTGCTGGTGATGCCGAATTATCCGAACACCCTGCTCGATCAGACGTACCACTCCGTCATCGAGGCGCAGATCGATTACGGACGCCAGCGCGATGTGCCGTGGGGGATTTCCGAGTCCGGCTACAACACGGTCGACGCCAGCCTGAATTACCAGTACCGAGCGTTTGGCGTGCCAGGGCTGGGCTTGAAGCGGGGCCTGGCCGACGACCTGGTGGTGGCGCCGTACGCCAGCATGATGGGCCTGATGGTGCAGCCGGAGGCGTCGTGCCAGAACCTGCAGCGGATGCAGGCGGCCGGCTATATGGGCCGCTACGGCTTCTTTGAAGCCATCGATTTCACCACGGCGCGCCTGCCGCGCGGGCAGGGCAGCGCCATCATCCGCTCCTTCATGGTGCACCACCAGGGCATGGGCTTTTTGGCCCTCAGTTACCTGTTGCACGACCGCCCGATGCAGCGCCGTTTCGAGTCCGATCCGCTGCTGCAATCGGCCTTGCTGGTGCTGCAGGAACGCACGCCGCAGGCCGGTGCGTTTTACTCGAACACGGCCGAACTGGCGGTGCTGCGCAGCGGCGTCCCCGAACAGGCCATGCCGATGCGCATCCTTACGCAAGCCAACAGCGCCGTGCCGGAAACGCAGCTGCTGTCGAATGGCCGCTACCACGTCATGGTGAGCAATGCGGGCGGCAGCTACAGCCGCTGGAAAGACCTGTCCGTGACGCGCTGGCGCGAAGACAGCACGCGCGATAACTGGGGCAATTTCTGCTATCTGCGCGACCTCGACGACGGTGCCGTCTGGTCCACCATGTACCAGCCGACCCTGGCCGAGCCGAAGAAATACGAAGTGATTTTTTCGGAAGGGCGGGCTGAGTTCCGCCGGGCCGACCATGGCCTGGACCTTTACACGGAAATCGTCGTCTCGCCCGAGGACGACATTGAAATCCGACGCACGCGCATCAGCAATAATTCGAACCGCCAGCGGCGCATCGAGATCACCAGTTTCGCCGAAGTGGTGATGGCGCCGGCGGCGGCCGATGCGGCCCACCCCGCGTTCAGCAAGCTGTTCGTGCAGACTGAAATCCTCGCGCATGAAAAGGCGATTTTATGCACGCGCCGGCCCCGCTCGAAGGATGAGCAGATGCCGTGGCTGCTGCATGTGATGACCGTGCACGATATCGAGCGCTACGAAGTCTCGTTCGAGACGGACCGCGCGCGCTTCATCGGCCGCGGCAACACGGCGCAATTGCCGCAGGCGCTGCAGGAAAGCGGCCCCTTGAGCGGCGGCCACGGTTCCGTGCTGGACCCCATCGTGGCGATCCGCTACGTCATCACGCTGGCCCCGGACCAGGCCGTGACGGTCGACAGCGTGACGGGCATGGTCGAGCAGCGCGAGGCGGCGCTGCACCTGATCGACAAATACCAGGACCGCCACCTGGCCGACCGCGTGTTCGAACTGGCCTGGACGCACAGCCAGGTGGTGCTGCGCCAGTTGAATGCCAGCGAAGCCGATGCGCAGCTGTATGCGCGCCTGGCCAATGCCGTGATCTATCCGAATGCGGCCCTGCGCGCCGAGGCCAGCATCCTGATCAAGAACCAGCGGGGCCAGTCCGGCCTGTGGGCGTATGCCATCTCGGGCGACTTGCCCATCGTGTTGCTGCAGATACGCGATTCGGCCAATATCGAGTTGGCGCGCCAGATGGTGCAGGCGCATGCCTACTGGCGCCTGAAGGGGCTGGTGGTGGACCTGGTGATCTGGTATGAAGAGCAATCGGGCTACCGCCAGCTGCTGCACGACCAGATCATGGGCTTGATCGCCTCGGGCATCGATGCGCAGGCGATCGACCGCCCGGGCGGCATCTTCGTGCGCCTGGCCGAGCAGATCGCCAATGAAGACCGCATCTTGCTGCAATCGGTGGCGCGCGCCATCATCAGCGACTTGCGCGGTACTCTGGCCGAGCAGGTCAAGCGCCCGCCCAGCCCCGTGCTGCGCATGCCGCCGCTGCTGCAGGACCCGGCCCGCGACCACGGCGGCGTGCCGCACCGGGCGCCAAGGCGCGAGCTGATCCTGGAAAATGGCCTGGGCGGTTTCACGCCCGACGGGCGCGAATATGTGATCACGACGGGAGAAAATAAACAGACGCCGGCGCCCTGGTCGAACGTGCTGGCCAATGCGCAATTCGGCACGGTGGTGTCCGAAGCCGGCCAGGCGTATACGTGGAGCGAAAATGCGCATGAATTCCGCCTCACGCCATGGCAGAACGACCCAGTCTCCGACCTGTCCGGCGAAGCGTTCTATGTGCGCGATGAGCAGAGCGGCCAGTTCTGGTCGCCCTCGTCCCTGCCCGCGCGCGGCAGCGGCGACTACGTCACGCGCCACGGCTTCGGCTATAGCGTGTTCGAGCACAGCGAAGGGGGCATCGCCACCGAATTGTGCACCTATGTGGCGCTGGACGCAGCCGTCAAATACTCTGTCATCAAGGTGCGTAACGACAGCGGCGTGCCGCGCCGCCTGTCCGTCACGGGCTATATGGAATGGGTGATGGCCGACCTGCGCGCCAAGTCCGGCATGCACGTGGCCACCGAAGTCGACACGATCAGCGGCGCCCTGTTTGCGCGCAATAACTACAACACGGAGTTTTCGGGCCGGGTCGGCTTTTTCAATACGGATGCCAGCATCCGTTCCATCACTTGCGACCGCAATGAATTCATCGGCCGCAATGGCAGTCTGGCGCAGCCAGCCGCCTTGCGCCGCGTGCGCCTGTCCGGCAAGGCGGGCACGGGATTGGACCCGTGCGCAGCGATCCAGGTACCGTTTGAACTGCAGCCGGGGCAGGAGCGCGAAATCGTTTTCCTGCTCGGCGTGGGCGGGCGCCGCAATGCGGACGCCAGCACCATGGTGCAGCGCCATGCGGGCAAGGAAGCGGCCCGCATGGCGCTCGACGCGGTGCGTGCGCACTGGGAAAGCACCCTGGGGGCCGTGCGCATCGAGACGCCCGATCCATCGCTCGATGTGATCGCCAATGGCTGGCTGATGTACCAGACCATCGCCTGCCGCCTGTGGGCGCGCAGCGGCTATTACCAGTCGGGCGGCGCCTACGGTTTCCGCGACCAGCTGCAGGATGCGATGGCCATGATCCATACGGCGCCGCAGCTGCTGCGCAAGCACTTGCTGCTGTGCGCGGCGCACCAGTTTGTCGAGGGCGACGTGCAGCACTGGTGGCATCCGCCGTCGGACCGGGGCGTGCGCACGCACTGTTCCGACGACTATCTGTGGCTGCCGCTGGCTACTTGCCGCTACGTGATCGCCACGGGCGACGTCAACGTGCTGTCGGAAGTGGCGCCCTTCATCGAGGGGCGCGCCGTCAAGCCGGAAGAGGATTCGTATTACGACCTGCCCGTGCGCTCGGGCGAGTCGGCGGACCTGTACGAACACTGCGTGCGCGCCATCCGCCACGGTCTGCGTCTGGGCGTGCACGGCTTGCCGCTGATCGGTTCCTGCGACTGGAATGACGGCATGGACAAGGTGGGCGAACATGGCAAGGGCGAGAGCGTGTGGCTGGCCTTCTTCCTGTACGAAGTGCTGCAGCGTTTCGCCGAAGTGGCCGTGCTGCGCGGCGATGCGCCGTTTGCCCAGTTCTGCCGCGATGAAGCCGTTAAGCTGGCGGCCAACGTCGAGGAACATGCGTGGGATGGCGAATGGTACCGGCGCGCGTATTTCGACGACGGCACACCATTGGGATCGCACACGAACGAGGAATGCCAGATCGATTCGATTTCGCAAAGCTGGGGTGTGCTGTCGGGCGCGGCCAACAGGGAACGGGTCGCCGGCGCCATGCGCCAGGTCGATGCACGGCTGGTGCGCCGCGATTCGGGTGTGATCCAGCTGCTCGATCCGCCGTTCGATAAGTCCAGCCTGAATCCCGGCTATATCCGCGGCTACGTGCCGGGCGTGCGCGAGAACGGCGGCCAATACACGCATGCGGCCATCTGGACGGCGATGGCGTTTGCCCGCCTGGGCGATGGCGAAAAAGCGTGGGAACTGCTGCGCATGATCAATCCCGTGCGCCACGGCGTTGACGCGCAGGCGGTGCAGCGCTACAAGGTCGAGCCCTACGTGGTGACGGCCGACGTGTATGCCGTGGCGCCCCACGTGGGACGGGGCGGCTGGAGCTGGTACACGGGGTCGTCGGGCTGGCTGTACCGGCTGATCGTCGAATCCCTGCTCGGTTTGACGCGCGAAGCGGACGTGCTGCGCATGGTGCCGGTCATGCCCGCAGAGTGGAACAGCTTCAAGCTGCATTACCGCTTTGGCGCCAGCAGCTATGCCATCACGGTGGAACAGGCGCAGGGACGGCCTGCGGGCTTGTCGCTCGATGGCGTGGCACAGGGTGGCAACAGCATCGCCCTGCGCGACGAGGGCCGCGAGTACGCAGTGCTACTGCTGGTTTAGTCTTGCAGCCGTACATGCCACGTATCGTATTCGGGCCGGCGCCTGCCAAGCAGCAGGATCAGGCCGGCGCCCAGCAACAGCAGGTCGCGCGTGCGTACGGCGGGCTCGGATTGCGTTGCCGTCTGAGGGCTCGCGGGTGCCGCCATGGCAGTGGGGAACTGGCTTGCGCAGGCAGCCAGGCACAGCGCCGCCATTTTTCCATTCAAATGCATAGATTCCTCAAGAAAGCGCGGTGACCACCAGGTGGCACCGCGCCAGTATTCATGTCGGCGACATTGTAATTATAGACATGAACATTGTAAATGAGAAATTATTTAAGATTGAGTCAAAACCCCAGGGCCGCGCCCGCGCCCAGCAGGGTGGCCACGCCCAGCACGGCAAAGACCAGCGCCGCGATGCCATGCACGAGGCGCAGCGGGACGCGGTTGGCGATCCTGTCGCCGAGGTACACGGCCGGCACGTTGGCCAGCATCATGCCGAAGGTGGTGCCCAGCACGACGGAAACAATGTCGTGATAGCGCGCCGCCAGCGCCACCGTGGCGACCTGCGTCTTGTCTCCCATTTCCGCCATGAAGAAGGCGATCAGGGTGGTCAGGAATACGCCGTACTTGGCCAATTTGGTTTCGTCTTCATCGAGCTTGTCGGGGATCAGGGTCCAGGCAGCCATCGCCAGGAAGGAGACGCCCAGTACCCAGCGCAGCACGTCGGGCCCCAGCATGCTGGTGATCCAGGCGCCGACGGCGGCGGCGAACGCGTGGTTGGCGATGGTGGCGACGAAAATCGCCAGCACGATGGGCAAGGGCTTGCGGAATTTGGCGGCCAGCAAAAAGGCCAGGAGTTGGGTTTTGTCGCCGATTTCAGCGAGACCGACGATGCCGGTGGAGATGAGGAATGCTTCCATGAGATTGCAAGAGGTACGCGGGCCGGACGAATTAACCAATGATCCACGGGCGACTCCGGCCCATGCGGCCGCCCTGGATCAATGGTCTCGTCAAGTTTTGCAACCACCTGCACCATGGCCTGCGGGCCAATTATGTTGATACAGGTTCCCGCGGCAGGACCGCAGGACGACTACTCCCCAATGTTCGAGGCGCATCATACGCCAATGCCTGCGCCGGCGCCAGTGCCGGCGGGGGATGTTGCGGCCTGGTGTGTGGGACTTCGACAACAATGATCGATTTGCAAACAGACTCGACTTAGAATGCAGTCTGTCCACGACTCCCAGATGGAATGCGCCATGCCGGTCCTTGTCCGCTTGCTTGCCTTGTGTTTGACCTTGTTTGCTCCCTTGTCCGGCCTGTGCGCCGCCGCGCCTTTCGACGACAAGTTCCGCCAGCTCGAAGAATTGCTGCCCACGCCGAATAGCTACCGCACGGCGTCCGGCGCGCCGGGCCACGCCTACTGGCAGCAGCGCGCCGATTACGTAATCCGCGCTACCCTGGACGAAGCGCGCCGCGAAATCACGGCCAGCGAGCAGATCACCTATCACAACCGCTCGCCCGACAGCCTTGCGTATCTGTGGCTGCAGCTGGACCAGAATGGCTTGCGCAAGGATGCCGACCAGCGCCGCGTCCTGAGCGCGCCGTCGCGCCAGGCCTGGCTCAGCAGCAGCGAAGAAGAGGCGCTGAAATTCGAGGACTTGCGCGCCATCCATGCGGGCCGCGAATTTGACGGCGGCTTCAAGCTCACGGCCGTGAAAGCGGCCAGTGGCAAGCCGCTGCCGTATGTCGTCAACCAGACCATGCTGCGCATCGATTTGCCGGTGGCGCTGACCCCAGGCCAGAGCATCACGTTCAACATCGATTGGTCGTATCAGATCAATGACCAGAAGGTGCTGGTCGAACGCTCCGGCTACGAGTATTTTGAGGACGACAAGAACGCGATTTTCCAGATCGCGCAGTGGTTTCCGCGCATGGCCGCGTATTACGACGCCGTCGGCTGGCAGCACAAGCAGTTCCTCGGCTCGGGCGAATTCACGCTGGAGTTTGGCGACTACGAGCTGTATCTGACGGTGCCGGGCGACCATGTGGTGGCCGCCACGGGCGAGCTGCAAAATCCTGCCGCCGTGTTGAGCGCGGCGCAGCGCGAGCGCCTGGCGCGGGCGAAAAACAGCGACACGCCGCTGCTGGTGATCACGCCGGAAGAGGCGCTGGCGGCGGAAAAGGGCAAAGCCACGGGCATGAAAACCTGGCACTTCAAGGCGGCCAATGTGCGCGACGTGGCGTGGGCTTCGAGCCGCAAGTTCATCTGGGATGCGCAGGGTTTGAATAGCGGCGGCAAGCGCGTGATGGCCATGTCCTACTATCCGAACGAGGGCAATCCGCTGTGGCAGCAGTACAGCACGCGCGCCGTCGTGCACGCGATCGAGCAGTACAACAAGTACAGTTTCGACTATCCGTATCCGAACGCGATGTCCGTCAACGGCGCCGTGGGCGGCATGGAGTATCCGATGATTTCGTTCAATGGTGGGCGCCCCGTGAAGGACAAGAAAACGGGGGAACGCACGTATTCAAAGACGACCAAGTATGACTTGATCGGCGTGATCATCCACGAAGTGGGCCATAATTATTTTCCCATGATCGTCAACTCGGACGAGCGCCAGTGGACGTGGATGGACGAGGGTTTGAATTCCTTCCTGCAGTACCTGGCCGAGCAGGCGTGGGAAGAGCATTTTCCGTCCTGGAATGGCGAGCCGCGCAAGATCGTCGACTACATGCGTAGCCAGAACCAGGTGCCCATCATGACCAACTCCGAGTCCTTGCTGCAGTTCACGGCGAACGCCTACGACAAGCCGGCCACGGCCCTCAACATCCTGCGCGAAACCATTTTAGGGCGCGAGCTGTTCGACTTCGCCTTCAAACAGTACGCCTTGCGCTGGAAGTTCAAGCGCCCCACGCCCGCCGACTTTTTCCGCACCATGGAAGACGCTTCCGGCACGGATCTGGACTGGTTCTGGCGCGGCTGGTTTTATACCACTGACGCGGTCGACATCAGCATCGACGGCATCAGCGAATATGGCGTGAGCACGAAGAATCCGGAAATCGAAAAAGCGTGGAAGAAGACGCAGAAGGCCGCGCAGCCCATATCGATCTCGGACCAGCGCAACAAGGCGCTGCCGAAGAAGGTCGACCTCGATCCTGCGCTGAAGGATTTCTATAACCGGCACGATGAATTCACGGTCACCAACAAGGACCGCAACAGCTATGCGGAGGAGCAGGAAACGCTGGAGCCATGGGAGAGAAAGCTGCTGGAACAGCACAACATGGGAAAGCATCTGTACCTGGTCGATTTTTCGAATCTCGGCGGCCTGGTGATGCCGCTGATCCTGGAAATCGAACTGAAAAGCGGCAAGAAGATCATCGAGCGGGTGCCGGCCGAAGTGTGGCGCTACTCGCCGCACAAGATTAGCAAGGTCATCATCACGGACGAGCCGATGGTGGGGCTGGTGCAGGACCCGTACTGGGAGACGGCCGACATCGACATCAGCAATAACGCCTGGCCGAGAAAAATCACGCCATCGCGCCTGGAGCTGTTCAAGCAGGACCGCGACAAGAACAACCTGATGAAGGATTTTAATGTGCCGCTGAAGGCACCCGAGGCCAAGGCCGAAGCCAGGCCGGAAGCAAAATAGGGAAACAGCGCCGGCCAGTCCGGCGCTTTTTCTGCCAGGTCTGCGCCGGAAGTGCTATTCTGCGCGACGCCCCGGCGCACACGGACCGGGGCTTTCGCAAATCATTCAAAAGACGACCATGCAAACTTTGACCTTCCTGCGCGCGCTGGGCTGTGCGCTACTTTGCCAGGTGACCCTGGCCGCGCACGCCGATCCCCTCAGCTATGCGCGCTACGACCAGGTGCGCACGCGCGACCTGCAGCTGGACCTGAAAGCGGATTTCAAGCAAAAGACGCTCTCTGGCTATGCCGAGCTGTCCTTGAACTGGATCGACCCGGCGGCGCGCACTCTGGTGCTCGATACGCGCGACCTGTCGATCGCAAAGGTGCAGGTACAGGACAAGCGTGGCGCATGGCAGATGGCGCCGTACCAGCTGGACAAGGCCGACCCGGAAAAGGGCCAGGCGCTGCGCATCACTACCACGGGCCAGCCGGGCAAAGTGCGCGTCTATTACCACACGGCCCCCAATGCCATCGCGCTGCAGTGGCTCACGCCGCAGCAGACCATGTCGGGCAAGCTGCCTTTCATGTTCAGCCAGTCGCAAAGCATCAATGCCCGTTCGTGGGTGCCGTCGCAGGATACGCCGGCCGTGCGTTTTACCTATAGCGCACGCATCGATGCGCCAGCGGGCATGCGCGTCGTGATGAGCGCCGAGAATGACGAAAAGGCGACGGGCAAGGGCGGCTGGAAATTCAGGATGCCGCAGCCGATTCCTTCGTACCTGCTGGCCATCGCCATCGGCGAACTGGAAGTGCGCAAGCTCGGTCCCCGCTCCGCCGTATATGCCGAACCGCCGCGCATCAAGGCCGCCGAGTACGAGCTGGCCGACACGGAAAAGATGATCCAGGCGGCCGAAGCGCTGTATGGCCCGTATGGATGGGGACGCTACGACATGATCGTGCTGCCGCCATCGTTCCCCTACGGCGGCATGGAAAACCCGCGCCTGACCTTCCTCACGCCGACCATGATCGCGGGCGACCGCAGCCTGGTTGACCTGATCGCGCATGAACTGGCTCACTCGTGGTCGGGCAACCTGGTCACCAACGCGTCGTGGAAGCACATGTGGCTCAACGAAGGCTTTACCACCTATGTCACCACGCGCATTGTAGAGCAGCTGTATGGCAGCGAAGTGGCGCAGATGGGCGTGCAGGTCGACCAGGAAGAACTGGCTGCCTCGATCAAGGAATTACCGGCAGCGAAGACGGCGCTGATCACGCGTGATGCGGACGCCAACCCGGCGGAAACGTACACGGACGACGGCATCATCTACCCGAAAGGCGCCTGGTTCCTGGCGACCATGGAGCGCCGTGCCGGCCGCGCCGTATTCGATCCCTTCCTGCGCGGCTGGTTCGACCAGCATGCGTTCCAGAGCGTGACGACGGAGCAGTTCATCGCCTACCTGCGCAAGAACCTGCTGGCGCAGCATCCGGACGTGATGCCGGAAGCGGAACTCGATGAATGGCTGTACGGCACCGGCGTGCCGGCCAGCGCGCAGCGCGTCGTCTCGCCGCGCCTGGCGCTGCTCGACCAGCACCGCGACGCCTGGTTGAAAGGCGAGCTGGCGACGAAGGACCTGGGCATGGACAAGTGGATCGCCATCGAATCGATGCACTTCCTGAACGACATCAACAACAAGGCCAGCGCGGCGCAATTGCGTGAGCTGGACCAGGCCTACGGTGTGGGCAAGAGCGGCAACAACGAAGTGGCGTACCGCTTTTATCTGGCCTCCGTGAACGCCGGCTACGATGTACGCCAGCCATTGCAGGCATTCCTGATGAGCGTGGGCCGCCAGAAGTTCGTCGTGCCTCTGTACAGCGCCTTGATGAAGACGCCGCAGGGCCATGTCTGGGCCAAGGACGTGTATGCCAAGGCGCGCGAACGCTACCACCCGGTGACGCAGGAAAGCGTCGATAAATTGATGGCCGCGCAAGCGCATTGAACCTTATTGGGAAATCCTGACCATGCATACCATGAACCGTCTCGCCGCCGCCATCGTGCTGGCGTTTTCCAGCATCACCGTGCCGGCGCTGGCTCTTGACGCCGCACCCGTCGCTTCCGCCGCATCCGCGCCGGCGCCCGCCTTCGACCTTGACCGCGACGTCGCCACCGCCTTGAAAGTGTTCGACGTGCCCGGCATGGCGATCGCCATCGTCAAGGACGGCAAGGTCGTCACCGCCAGGGGCTTTGGCGTGCGTAAACTCGGCGAGCCGGCCGCTGTCGATGCGCAGACCCTGTTCGAGGTGGCATCGAACTCGAAGGGCTTCACGGCCGCCGCGCTGGCCATGCTGGTCGACGATGGCAAGCTGGCCTGGGACGATCCCGTCACCAAGCACCTGCCCGGCTTCCAGATGCACGATTCCTACGTGACGGGCGCCATGACCGTGCGCGACCTGCTGACGCACCGCAGCGGCCTGGGTCTGGGTGCGGGCGACTTGCTGTGGTGGCCCACCACCACGTTCAGCACCGACGAGATCATCGAGAAGCTGCGCTACATCCGCCCGGCCACGAGTTTTCGCAACAGCTATGCCTACGATAACCTGCTGTATATCGTGGCCGGCAAGATCATCGCCGACAAGGCGGGCAAGAGCTGGGGCGAGGCCATGCATGAGCGCATCCTGGCGCCGCTGGGCATGACGGGCACCACCACCAGCCTGCTTGAAAGCGCGGGCAAGTCCGACGTCGCCAGTGCGCACAGCAAGATCGACGGCAAGATCGCTGCCGTCAAGTCGATGCCTGTGCCGAACGCCGTGGGCGCCGTCGGCATCAACACGAATGCGGAAGATATCGCCAAGTGGATGATGGTGCTGCTCGACGGCGGCAAGATCGCCGGCGTGAAGGACAAGGACGGCAAGGAGGCGCGTTTGTTCAGCGAAAAGCAGGGCCGCGAAATGTGGACGGCGCAAACGCCGATCAAGATTTCCGAGCCGAAGCCGGCGCTGGCCGCGACCAAGCCGAACTTCAGCGCATATGGCCTGGGCTTCCAGCTGCGCGACTATAAGGGCATGAAAGTGGCCATGCACGGCGGTGCGCTGCAGGGATTTTATTCGCGCGTGGTGATGGTGCCGGAAGCAAAGCTGGGCGTGGCCATTCTGACCAATGCGGAAAATGGCGGTTCCATGACGGCGCTGCAATGGCGCATCCTCGACCATTATCTGCAGGCGGCGCCGTCGGATTGGCTGGCGCTGGTGGCCAAGGTGGAGCAGGACCAGCATGCCGAGGAAGTCAAGAAGCAGGGCAAGGCGTCGAGCGCGCGCGCGGCGAAATCGCAGCCATCGCTGCCGCTGGCGGCATACGACGGCGAGTACGAGGACGCCTGGTATGGCAAGGTCGTGATCAAGCCGGAAGGAAAAAAACACATCCTCAGCTTCACGCGCACGCCGGACCTGACGGGCGAGCTGGAACACTGGCAGCACGACACCTTCATCGTGCGCTGGAAAGAGCGCAACTTCAACGCCGATGCCTACGTGACGTTCTCGCTCAATCCCGATGGCAGCATCGACCGCGTGAAGATGGCGCCCGTGTCGGCCGAGACGGATTTCAGCTATGACTTCCAGGACTTGAGCCTGGTGCCGGTGAAACCGAAGGAAGCGAAGAAATAAGGTGTCGATACAAAAACCGCAGCCTGTGCTGCGGTTTTTTTTCGCCTGTTCCCATGCAAATGCGCGGCAGGAAAGCGGCGAGCCGGTTTTTATTCCCTGAAATGGAATGAAAAAGAAACGTTATCTTGTTTTCTTGTTTGCGTATTTAATAACTCTTCAAGGTGCTACTATTTCTGGGCGCCATAGAATTCGTCTGTCGACAGGCGGTTTCCGGCGGCTGAAGCCTGTGTCTTCAGTGGTTTTTATAACGACTCAACTCTTGGGAATGGGATAAAAATGATCAATGTGAAAAAAGCCGTCTTTGTCTTTTGCGCCGCCGTCGGTTTTGCCGGCGCCATCAGTTCTTCCGCATATGCGCTGCCAACGCGCGAAACCTGCGAGGAAGCCTATACCTCGTGCGTGACGGACGGCGATGCCGGCGCCTGCACGCTGGTCAAGCGCCTGTGCGGCGTGTACGGCATCTACCTGTAAGGCGGCAGTCAACCCGGCTGGCAGGCGGCGCGCCGGATCGGCCCGCCGCCGTTTTTTTACGGCTTGACGAACTTCAGGGTCATGCGGTCGCTCTCGCCGATAGCCGTGTACTTGGCCCGATCCACATCCTTGTTGGCGTAGGTGGGCGGCAGTGCCCAGACGCCGCCCTCATGGTCCGCCGTATCCTTGGGATTGGCGTTGATTTCCGACTTGGCCGCCAGTTTGAAGCCTGCGCCTTCGGCCAGCTTGATCACATACGCTTCGTGCATGTAGCCGCTGCTGGCCGTGGCATCCTGCGCCTTGTTCGCCGGCAGGCGGTGTTCGACGACGCCGAACACGCCGCCCGGTTTCAGGCTGTCATACACTTCCTTGAACAGGGTTTTCATGCCCTCGTCGCCGATGGGTATCCAGTTGTGGATATTGCGGAAGGTGAGCACCATGTCGGCCGTGCCCTTGGGCGCGATGCGGTAGGTGGTGGGGGGCGCGAAGGCGCCGAGTTCCACCTTGCCGAAAGCGCTCGGGTTGGCGTCGAGTTTTTGCCGGAAGCGCGCCGCGCCACGGCGTGCACCTTCGCTGCTTGACTGCGGGTCGTTGCCGGCGGCGATCAGCTTGCCGTGGTCGCGCAGGTAGGGCGCCAGGATTTCCGTGTACCAGCCGCCGCCGGGCGCCAGCTCCACCACCGTCATGGTCGGCTTGATGCCGAAAAACGTCAGCGTTTCATACGGGTGGCGGGCGCTGTCGCGCAGCGCGTTGGCCGGCGTGCGCGCACTGCCGGTGATGGCCGCCTTCAGGGCCGCGTCGCCCGCATCGGCGGCCAGCGCCGCGTCGCTGCCGCCGCAGGCCAGCATGACCGTCAGGGCCGCGGCCAGGGATACTCGCTTCATCATCATATGCTCCATGCGTGATTGGATCGGTTGGTCAATTGGTGGCGATCGCCATCAACGCCGATCATCGGGCAAGCACGCTGGCCGGTCAAGCGGATTCCGTACCCCAGGTTGCGGCATACGCGGGTATGTCGCAGGTGTTGAGCGCATCGGCGATGGCCGCGCCACGGCCGTGCGAAAAAGGCAGTTCGCCCGTCCAGACGGCATGCGCCATATCGCCCGCATCGTCGAGCGGGCCGCCCGTGCGCTGCTTGACGGCGCATTCGTCGAGCGCGATGCGCAGCACGGTGGTGGCCGCGTATTCCTTGGCGCTGCCGCCGCGCACGTGCGCCAGACGTCCCGGTGCCAGCTTCTCCATCAGCGCATCCATGGCCACATGTTGCTGGCCGATGTCGCTTACTTTCTCAAACTGCCCATACACCATCGCCGAGCGGTAGTTCATGGTGTGATTGAAGGCGGAGCGCGCCAGCACCAGGCCGTCGAGATGGCTGACCGTCACGCACGCGTCGCCGTCGAGCAAGAGCTGCTTGAGCATGCGGCTGCCGTTCGAGCCATGGATGTACAGGTGGCCGCCGATGCGCCAGCAGGCGGTCGGGATGCAATGGCTGCCCTTGTCGTCGCGAAAAGCGATATGGCACAGATAGGCGGCATCGAGGATGGCGTACAGGGTGGTCTGTTCATAGCTGGCCAGTTCGGCGACGCGGCGCACGCGGGTACGGAGGCTGGGGGGCAGGGCGGTAGCGGTCATGGTGGAAGTCCCGTTGGTTGAAGAAGCAGGCCGCACTATAATCGGCATCTGGCCCTGAAAAAAGATCCAGAACCGACAAATAATTTAGAGCCACAATGAAGGGGAAGCATGGACTTCGCTTTGCTGCTGAGCGCGTTCGAGCGCACGCACCGCGGGCGGGGCTGGTCGCGCCAGCGCCTACTGCATGAATGCCTGCGCGCGGCGATCCGCGGCGGCCAGCTGGCGCCCGGCACGCGGCTGGCCGCCACGCGCGTGCTGGCGGCCGAACTGGGACTGGCGCGCAATACCGTGCTGTATGCCTACGAGCAGCTGGCCAGCGAAGGATTTGTCTTGCCGGACCGGCGCGGCACCGTCGTCGCCGGCAGCGCCGGTGTGCCGGCGGCCGCGCCTACGGCAGGGGGCAACGGTGGCTTGTCGCGCCGCGCGCAGCATTTGCGCGGCGTGGCGGGACAGGATGTGAATGCCTCGGTAGTGTTTCCCGCCGACGCCATGGGCGCGTTTGCGCCTGGCGTGCCGGCGCTCGATGAGTTTCCGCTGGCGCAGTGGCGGCGCATGCTGGACCGCGCGTGGCGCGCGCTGACGCCGCGCCAGCTCAATTACGGCGACCCGGCCGGCGAGCCGTCCTTGCGCATGGCCATTGCCGAGCATTTGCGCGCCGCGCGCGGGGTCGTCTGCGATGCGGGCCAGGTGTTCATCACGGACGGCACGCAAAGCAGCCTCGATGTCTGCCTGCGCGCCTTTGCCGACCAGGGCGACACCTTGTGGATCGAGCATCCAGGCTATGGCGGCGCGCTGGCGGCAGGCCGTGGCGCGGGCTTGCAGGTGACCGGTATCGCGGTCGACATGGACGGCATCGCACCGACGGATGACGACTGGCGCGACACGCCGCCGCGCCTCGTCTACACCACGCCGTCGCACCAGTATCCGACGGGCAGCGTGCTCAGTCCCGCGCGCCGCATGGCGCTGCTCGAACGCACCCGCGCGGCCGGTGCCCTGATCATCGAAGACGATTACGACAGCGAGTTTCGCCATGGCGGCCCACCCCTGGCCGCGATGCAGGGACTGGTGGCTGACGCGCCCGTCGTGTACCTGGGGACCTTCAGCAAGACCATGTTTCCCGCCTTGCGCATCGCCTTTATCGTCGTGCCGGCCGCGCTGGCCGGGGCCTTCGCACAGATGCAGGCGCAGGGTGCCGCGCGGGGGAGGGTGGCGGAACAGCTGGCGCTGGCCGAGTTCCTGCGCAGCGGCCTGTTTGCGCGCCACGTGCGACGCATGCGCCGGCTGTATCGCCAGCGCCGCGATGCCTTGAGCGAGGTGCTGCAGCGCCATGCGTGCGCGGGCGCATCCATCCATGGCGGCACGGCCGGCATGCACCTGGCGCTACGTTTTCACGATCGCGCATGGGATGACCTGGCGCTGAGCCGTAGCGCCGCGCAGGATGGCATCGTGGCGCTGGCCCTGTCCGCGCATGGTACGGGAGACGGGGTGGGCTGGAACGGTTTCCTGCTCGGTTATGCGCAGGTGCCGGCCGAGCACATGGATGGCCTGGTGCGCCGCCTGGGTGGGCTGCTGCCGGCGTGATGCAGCTAATTTATTGCTGGTCCTGCATCCACTGCTTCAGGCCGTTGACCCAGTTCTTGGCGGGCAGGTTGAACTGCTTCTTGATGGTGGCGGCGCGTTCGTATAAATCGCTGAAGTCGAGCGATGGGGATTTTTTGAAGGCCAGCACGACGATGTTTTCATCTTCCATTTCCGGCACCCAGACGACGGCGTCGAAAACCAGCTCCATCGCCTGCAGATTCTTGTCGTAGTTGGGGAAGTCGCCGAAGACATTCGTGCACATGATGCCGTCGTCCGTCAGGCAGTCGAAGCAAGCCTGGTAGAACTCGGGCGTGTCGAGCACGGGACCGCGCGCATCTTCGTCGTACAGGTCCACTTGCAGCGCATCGACGGTGCCGTGATTGGCCGGATCGAGCACGAAGTCGAGCGCATTCATTTCGCGCACGTCGAGGCGCGCGTCATTCGGCGGCAGCGCGAACTGGGCGCCGCAGATGGCGATCACGTTCGGATTGAGTTCGATGGCCGTGACCGTGGCGTCGGGGAAGCGGCGGTAGCTGAATTTGGTCAGCGCGGCGCTGCCCAGGCCCAGCTGCACGATGCGTTTGGGCTGCGTCTTGAACAGCATCCACATCATCATCATCTGCACGTATTCGAGCTCGATGGCGTCGGGTTTGTCCAGGCGCATGGCGCCCTGCACCCACTTGGTCCCCAGGTGCAGGTAGCGGATGCCGCGGTGTTCGGTGGTGGTGGCAGGCGGGTGGCCCGGGTGGCTGAAAGCGGTATGGCTGGTGGAGGTGAAGTCGGTCGTCATGGCGCCAGTTTAGCAGCCGGCTGAAAAAAAGACGCCGCAGCGTCTTTTTGGTGGGGAGCTCAAGATTGCTTGCGGCGTCGTGCCAGGAAGCCCAGTACGCCCAGGCCGGCCAGCAGCATGCCATAGGTTTCTGGTTCAGGAACGGGGGCTAGGTTCAGGTTGAAGGTGCCGCCATAGCTGCCGCCATTGCTGTTGCCCATCACGGTGAGGACCATCGGGCCGTTGAACAGCAGGTTGGTTGGCGCTAGCACCTCGCCCTGGGCATAGCCGAAGACGGTGGGTCCGCCAAAGCCCGTCAGGGCGATGCCGTTCAGGTTGGCACTGCTGAAGTTGATGGACGAAGCATCGCTGCCCGTGACCGACAGGTTGGCCAGGAAGGCTTGCGCGGTCGAACCGAACGTGGCGTCGGGCGTGAAGGTGAAGGTGTCGGTAAAGGCGCCGAGCGGATCGGGCGTGGCGTTGAAGCCGCCCGTCCACAGGTTGCCGGTGGTGTTGATCAGGTCCACGTTGTACGCTGTCGCCTGCGCTACGCCGATGGAAGCCGCGCTCAAGAGTGCTACTGCGATGAGTGATTTCAGTTTCATTTTTATCCCCGCGAAAAAACGATTAATGTTTCAAAAAAACCGTACCGCTCAGATAAATTATCGCCAGGACATTTCATTGTCAATGAGCTATTTTTATATCATTATGCAAACTTAAATAGCTTATTTCTAACACACGGGCATGGCGCTCGTTATGTTGCAATATTAAAAACTCTAATTATCAATATAATACTGAAAAATAATTGCGCAGCATGTGATGGAAAAATCGTTGCGCCAGTAACTAATTTCTGTCCAGCAAGGGAAGAATCAAGGTTACCGCCAGGCCGCCGTCCTCGCGGTTGGCCAGCGTGATGCGCCCGCCATGGGCTTCGGCGATTTCGCGCGCCAGCGCCAGGCCAAGTCCCGTGCCGCTGCGCTTGGTGGAATAAAACGGCACCAGCGCGTTTTCCAGCACGGCGCCGCTCATGCCCGGCCCGCGGTCGCGCACTTCGATGCGCAACTGCCCTTGCGCCAGGCTGACGTGCAGGCCGATGTGCTCTTCCCGCGAGCCCGATTCCAGCGCATTCTTGAGCAGGTTCAGCAGTGCCTGCTGCATTTGCGCCGCATCGAACACGGCCGCCTGCGCGGGCGGCGGGTAGTCGAGCCTGAAGGCCGCCTGCGAGGCCAGGCCATCGAGGAAAGGCTGCCACTCGCACGGCGCCAGGCGCGGCGCGGGCAGCTTGGCAAAGCGCGCATAGCCGAGGATGAAGGTTTCCAGGTGGCGCGTGCGCTCTTCGATGGTGGCGAGGATTTGCGGCAGGCGTTCCGTCTGGCCGCGGCGTACCAGTTCGGTACCGGAATGGGCCAGCGAGGCCAGCGGCGCCAGCGAGTTGTTGAGTTCATGGCTGATTACGCGGATGACCTTTTTCCAGGTCTGCACTTCTTGGCGGCGCAGTTCCAGTGTCAGCTGGCGCAACAGCAGCAGTTCGTGCTTGCGCCCGTTCAGGCTGAAGCTGCGCCGCGCCAGGTGATACACCTCTTCCTGTTCCCCCTCGCCGCTGGTAAACAGGCCGTCGTTGCGGCGCGCGAGCGCCTCGGCCAGGGCCGGTGCCGCCTGCTGCACGATGTCGGCCAGGTGATGCCCTTCGAGCCGGCGGCCATGGTGCAGCAGCTGGCGCGCGGCCAGGTTGGCGTAGACGATGGCGCTGCCCTCGGCCACCAGCAGCATGGCCACCGGCGTGTTTTGCACCATGGTGTCGAGCAGCAGTTCGCGCTGCACCAGGTCCAGGCGCTGCTTGCGCAGCACGTCGCCGAGCGCATTGTGGGCCGCCACCAGGTCGGCCAGTTCATCGTTCTGCGGCCAGCGCAAGCTGAAGCCGAAGTCGCCGTCCTGGTAGCTGGCGACCGTGCCGCTCAGGGCGCGAAACAGCGACAGCATCGCCTGCAGCTGGACGCGGATGGTGATGACGGCGACCGGCAACACACACAGCAGGGTACCCGCCAGCACCAGCAGCGGCTGGTCGGGTAAAAAATGCGCGAGCAGCAGGGCGATGACGATGCCCAGCACCAGCAAGGTGACGATCAGCGCCGTCCAGCGCGTGAGCAGGGAGAGGCGCATGGGACGGTAGGCCATCAGCCGCGCGCGATGCCCAGGCGTTCCATGCGCCGGTACAGCGCCTGGCGCGACAGTCCCAGTTCCTGCGCCGCCTGCGCCACCACGCCGTGTGCACGTGCGAGCGCCGCGGTGACGCTGTCGCGGTCCGGCTCCGTCGCGGCGCCATCCGGCGGTGCGCGCAGCGATGGCACGCCTGCCAGCGGCAAGCCCGTCTCCTGCGCGCGGATCACGGGACCTGCCGTCAGCAGGCTGGCGCGCTGCATGACGTTTTTCAGTTCGCGCACATTGCCTGGCCAGCCGTGCGCCAGCAGGGTGGCCTGCGCCTGGGCGTCCAGGGTTTTTTCACTGCTCAGGAAATGCTGCGCCAGCACCAGGATGTCAAGCGGGCGCTGGGCCAGCGGCGGCAGGCGCAGTTCGATCACGTTCAGGCGGTAGAACAGGTCTTCGCGAAACGTGCCCGCCTTGATCATCGCCGGCAGGTCGGCGTTGCTGGCGCTGATGACGCGCACTTTCACTTGCCGCTCGCGGTTCGAGCCGAGGCGCTCGAAGCGTCCCGTTTCCAGCACGCGCAGCAGTTTCATTTGCCCGGCCAGCGGCAGGTTGCCTATCTCGTCGAGGAACAGCGTGCCGCCGTCGGCTGCGTCGAACTTGCCGTCGCGCGCGCGCGTGATGCCCGTGTACGCGCCGGCCTCGGCGCCGAACAGTTCCGCCTCGATCAGGTCCACCGGCACGGCGCCGCAATTGAGCACCACGAAAGGACCGCTGGCGACCTGGGAATTGGCTTGCACGATGGCGGCGATGCGTTCCTTGCCGCTGCCGTTCGGCCCCGAAATGAGCACGGGCACGTCGGCGCGCGCCACCTGGCACGCCAGGTGCACCACGCGTTCGGTGGCCGGGTCTTGCCACACCATGCCGCGCAAGTCGAAGTCGTGTTCCAGCGCGTGGCGCTGGCGCTGCTCGGCCACCACGCGCTGGCGCAGCGCGCGGTTGGCTTGTCCCAGCTCCAGCAGGTTCTGCACGCTGGCGATCAGGCGCCGGTCGTCCCATGGCTTGGCCAGGTAGTCGGCCGCGCCGGACTTGATCAGGTCGACGGCCGCGTCGAGCTGCGTCCAGGCTGTTAGCAGGACCACGGGCAGGTCCGGGTAGCGCGCGCGGATGGCGTGGAACAGCGCGCTGCCTTCCTCGCCCGAGGTGGTGTCGGCCGTGAAGTTCATGTCCTGCACCACCAGGTCGATGGCGTGGCGTTCGAGCAGCTGCAGGCCTTCCTCGGGCGAGGCGGCGCGCACGGCGTCGATCTCGTGCAGGGAGAACAGCACGTCGAGCGCGATGGCCACGGCGGCATTGTCGTCAATAATCAGTACGGTAGGCATGCGCGCAGCATATCACTCAGGTGCCGGCTCAGGTACTGCGGGTGGCAGTGGCCGGTGAAATACTGGCCGCGCGCCATGCCGGGCCGTACACGGCGCCCACGCCCAGCAGCCAGAACACCAGCGCGCCTGCCAGCAGATAGCCGGGCGGCAGGCGCGCCATCTCCAGCTGGCTTACCAGCAGCTGGTTCAAGCCCAATGCCAGCAGCACGCCACATGCCACGCCGACGCTGGTGATCATGAAATTCTCGGTCAGAAAATAGCGCAGGATGTCGATGCGGCGGGCACCGAGCGCGCGCCGCACGCCGATCTGCTTCCTGCGCTGCGTCACCCACAGGCTGGCGATGCCGACGATGCCGCTGGCCGTCACCAGCAGCAGCAGGGTGCTGACGGCAATGAGCATCCAGGACAAGCCCCGGTCGGCCAGATACCGTGCTTTGCGGTGCTGTTCCAGGGTATCCGTGCGCACCAGCAGGCGCTCGCTGCTGGACGTGCGGACCGCCTGTTCCGCCTCCTTCATCAGGCGGTCGCGCTGGCCTGGCTCCGCCCGCACGGCAAACAGCAGCGAATCGCGTCCGCCCGTCAGGCGCGCCGGCAGGATGATCGAATACTCGCCCTGGGCGCTGACCTGGCCGGTTTGCGTCTGCAGCCGTTCCACCACGCCGATCACGCGCATCTCGTCATCGTTGTCGCCGGTGCCATTGAACAGGGGCTTGCCGACAAAGCTGGTTTCGCCAGGCCAGATCTTTTGCGCTGCGGCGCGCGTCACGATCACCACCTTGGGGAAGCTTTCATCCACGTCTTCATTGATTTCCGGGACCTCGTCGGGATGGAAATCGCGGCCTTCCACCAGCTTCAGGCCATACGTCCTGACCAGCGAATCGGGCGTGAAGTACATCGAGGTGCCGGCGCTGGCCGCAGCCTGTCCGCGTTTTGCCGCGACGTTGGTGCTGCTGCCGGAGCGCGACAGCACCGCCTGCGTGGTTTGCGCCACGGAGACCACGCCCGGCAGGGCGCGCAGTATCGCGGCCTGGCGCTTCTGCTCGGCTATCTGGCGTTGCGGGCTGCCTTTGTCCATGCTCTGGACTTTGACATAGAAGATGTCGTTTTCGGCCGCCACGCCGGTGGGACGGGCGGCGATGGCCTGGCGCAGGTTGACGATGTACAAGGCGTTGGCCAGGATGGCGAGGCTGATGGCGACTTGCACGGCGACGAGCACGGCGCCGGTCTTGTTGCGCATCAGCGCCGACAGGATGGGGCGGATTTCCATGTTGGGCCTCATTGTGAAAAGGTGGGTGTCATTGGGATTTAAGCTGCATGGCCGGCGTGACCTGGCAGGCGCGCCAGGTGGGCAACAGCCCTGCGAGCAAGGCCGCCAGTACGGAAACGGCAAACGTCAGCAGCAGCATCGGGACATCCAGGTGCGCCACGGTGCCCAGCTCTTTCGACTGCGAACTCACCACGGCCAGGGCGGCATAGGCCAGCAACAGGCCCAGCACGCCGCCGGCCAGCCCGATGACGCCTGTCTCAATGAGGAACTGGCGGAAGATATCGCGCTGCGTGGCGCCCAGCGCGCGGCGGATGCCGACTTCCGCCGCCCGCACGGAGAACTTGGCCAGCAGCAGGCCGATGGTGTTGACCAGGCAGAGCAGCAGGAAGCCGAAGGCCAGCCAGGTGGCCAGCTTGTTGTCGTTGTCGACAACGTTCAGGAAGTCAAGCCACTGCCTGACGTCGTACAGCATGTTGGGCGCATGGCGCGGCATGCGGCCCAGCTTGCGCTGTTCTGCCGCATAGCTGTCGAGATAAGCCTGCAGCTCGCTGCGTTCGCCGGCGCTGGCCATTTCGAACCAGAATTGCAGCCAGGTGCAGTCCGATGCCAGGATGCCCTGGTAACCGGGACTGCGCTCGACACCGCTGCAGGCCATGCCGCCGTCATGCCCCGTTTCGTGGCGGATGGCGCTGGCAAACGGAATGAAGAATTCATCCTCCGTGCCGAAGGCGCCCTTGCTGCCGATGATGCGGTGCACGCGCGGTACGCGGTCCCACTGAGCGAGCACGCCGCTGACCAGATAGGGACGTCCCAGCACCGTCACGCGCTGGCCCACGGGATTGACTGTGCCCAGCAGCTTTTCCGCCAGGGCGCGACTCAAGACGATGACGTCGGCGCCGCTGTCGTCGTCGGCTTCGCTCCATGGCTGGCCATACAGGAAGGGCACTTCAAACATGGCAAAGAAATCGCGTGTGGGAGCCAGGCCCTGGGCCCGGAAGGCGCCGAGGTCCCTGCGCGCCGGTTCCACGGGGCCGGCCACGCCGTACATGACGCTGCGGCGGATGCCTATCTTGCTGGCCATGAAGTTCTTCGCATCGGTATAGGCGAGTTGCGCCTGGCCGAAGCTGGGCTTGGTGCCCGGCGTATAGCCTTTCAAGGGAACTACGTCGATCATCGGCACGAACATGCGGTCGCTCTTGTGCGGCAAGGGGTCGCCCGACATGGCGTGCAGGATGGTCACGGTGGCCACGCTGGCGGCCACGCCGACAGCCAGGGTCAGCACCATCAATGCCGTCAGGGCGGGATTGCGGCGCAGGTTGCGCAGGCCCAGCTTGAAATAATAGTGGAACATGGCGGCTCCTAGGCGGTCGCGTGCTGTGGCCTGGCCGACAGCGTGGCGCCATGCTGCACCAGATCCGACACCTGGCCGTCGATGATGTGCACGTTGCGTTGCGAACGCAGCGCCAGTTCAGGATCGTGCGTCACCATCAGGATGGTCGTGCCTTGCGCGTTGATGTCTTCCAGCAGTTCCATCACGCCGCGCGCCATCTGCGTGTCCAGGTTGCCCGTCGGTTCATCGGCCAGCAGCAGCTTCGGCGAGCCGGCCAGCGCGCGTGCGATCGCCACGCGTTGTTGCTGCCCGCCCGACAGTTCGGCCGGATAATGCTTCATGCGCGAGGCCAGTCCCACCTTCGCCAGCGCATCCTCGATGCGTTCGCGGCGCTCGGCGCTGTTGAAGCCCCGGTAGCGCAGCGGCACGTCGACGTTGTCGAACAGCGACAGGTCGGGAATCAGGTTGAAACCCTGGAAGATGAAGCCCAGTTTTTCATTGCGCAGGCGCGAGCGGGCATTGTCGTCCATGCCCTTGACGTTGACGCCGTCGAGGATGTATTCGCCATCGGTGAATTCCTCGAGCAGCCCGGCGATGTTCAGGAAGCTCGTCTTGCCCGAACCGGACGGCCCGGTGACGGTGACGAATTCGCCCTGGCGAACGTGGATCTCGAAGCCGCGCAGCGCGTGCGTTTCGATCATGTGGGTGCGGTAGATCTTGCTCAGGTTTTGCATGCGCAGCATGGGAAGCCTCCTTGTTGACTGAAATTAATTGAGTGCGACGCGGGCAGCGTTCGCGAAATTTTCCGTACCGGCGACCACCACCTTGTCGCCCAGCTTCAGGCCCCCCAGAATCTCGACGGCCGAGATGCTGGTGGCGCCCAGCTTGATGGGCGTGCGGATGGCGACGCCATCGCGCACCACGTAGGCAAAGCGTCCGCCTTCGGCTTCGACGAAGGACCCGCGCGCCAGCATCAGCACATTGGGCCGCTCGTCGATCAGCAGGCGTGCCGAGACGCGCTGGTTCTGGCGCAGGCCGGCCGGTTGTGCGCCGTTGAAGCGCACGCGCGCCAGCACCTGGTTTTTGACCACCTCGGGCGACAGCGCCGACAGCTTGCCGGAGGCGCGGATGGTGCCCGTTTCGATCTCGGCGCTCATGCCCAGGCCGATGTCGGCCACATACGTTTCCGGTACTTCCAGCTCCACTTCCAGCTGCGACAGGTCGACCAGGGTCATCAGGGCCGTGTTGGCCTGCACCACGCTGCGGTTGGCCACCGACAGCGTGCCGATGAAGCCATTGACGGGCGCGCGCACGGTCAGCTCGTCGACCCTGCGCTGGGCGTTGTCGCGGCTCAGACGCTGGCGTTCCAGTTCGTTGACCCGGGTCTTCAGTGCCAGGGTCACGTCCTCGCCTTCCAGGCCCGCCGCCTGCGAAGCGTGCTTGCTGCGGATATCGGCCGAATTCAAGGCATCCTTGGCCTTCTGGTAATCGATCTTGGCGATGATGCCTACCTGCGCCACGCTTTCATAGCGTTCGAGCGTGCGCTGGGCGGACAGGCGCTCGATTTCGGCCGTATCGGCTTCACGGCGCGCCAGCAGTTTCTGCTTCTTGGCCAGGATCTGCTGGCGCGCCACTTCCGCTTCCAGCTGCTGCACGCTCGACTGCTCGCGTTTCAGCGCGTCCGACAGGTCGGGCGACTCCAGCACGGCCAGGATGTCGCCCTTCTTGACGGTGTCGCCGGCCTTCGCTTTCAGCGTGACGGTGGCCACCGTGGTCGAGTACAGGGTCGGGCTGATGGCGGCGACCACGCGTCCGTTCACGGCGGCGTCGCGGATCAGGGTACCGCGCGTGACGTCGGCGATGCGCAGGCGGTCGGCATTGACGGAATGTTCGCTGTTGCGCCAGCCCGCAACGGCAGCGATGGCGGCGCCGATGACGACGGCGGCGCCGGCCAGCAGTAGGGCGCGTTGCTTGTGGCGCTGGCCCGGCGGGGCGGACAGGACGGCGTCTTGGGAGGAAGTATCGCGGATCATGGTCAGGTCTCGTGAAGGATACCTTTCTTAATGCACGATCCGTGCCAGTTGTTAAGTCGTTGATTTGAATGGGGAAAAGATTTGACGTCCGGCTGTCCGCCGTGTCCGCGTTGTCCAGCATGTCCGTCCGCGCAGGTTGCACTTGATAAATTGGCAATCTACTGCATCTGCGGGAACATACCTTTCATAGACTCCTCCACAGGCGCCATGCATCCGTTCCTCCAGCAACTTTTCCCTGCCCGTGTCTTCGCGCCGGCGCTCGATTATCCTTTTGCGCGCAGCGACGTGGCAATGCTGCAGCGGCTGGCGGGCGAGGCGCCAGCGCTGGATGACCAGACCTGGAACGAGCTGCTGCTCGACCAGTATGCTGCGCAGTTGGCGCGCGAGACCAGCATCTTCGGCCAGCAGGAGCTGCACCGGCGCCTGAGCGGCGGCCAGGCCGATCCTGCCTCCATTGCGCGCGTCCGGCGATTGCTGGACGATCCGGCCCAGGCGGCCAGCCTGCAGCGCGCCTGCCTACCCTTGCGTCAGGCTGATACGGAAGTGCGCGCAACCCTGTTCGGTGCGGCGCTGGCGCCGGCGCCATGGTGGAGTGCCTGGCTCTGGCTGGTGCCGCTGGCCTTGTTGCTGGCCATCGCCGCTACCTGGCTGACGGGGTGGCCGGCCCTGTTCGGCGTGGTGGCCGCCTGCGTGGCGCTGATGACCGTGCAGGTGCGTTTTTACGAAAGTGCCAAGGCGTGGGAGCGCACGCTCGATACCTTGCGCTACCTGCTGAAAACCCGTGCCGCGCTGGCGCGGCTCGATGTGCCGGCAGCCTTGCCATTGGCTGCGGAGGGCGCGCAGGCGTCAAAACTGACGCGGGCCATCGAGCGTTCGCTGCTGCATTACGTGCCCTTCATCGATACGGTACTGGTCGAATATGGCGACTGGCTCCTGCTGAAAAACGTCAAGCGCTATTTCCGCACGCGCCAGCTGGTGGCGCAGCAGCTGCCCTTTTTGCGCGACAGCTTTACCCCGGTGGCCCAGCTGGAAGCAGACCTGGCCCTGGCGCGCCACGTGCGCGGCCGTGCGCAGTTCTGCTGGGCGCAGGGAAGCGATGCGCGGCAGTTGTCGCTCGACGCGATGGTGCATCCGCTGCTGGACGGCGCCAAGCCCCTGTCGCTGCGGCTCGATGGCCGCGGCGCCTTCATTTCGGGGCAGAATGCGGTGGGAAAAAGTACCTTGCTGCGCGGTGTGGGGCTCAATCTGGTCAGTGCGCGCGCCTTCGGCTTTTGCTATGCGCAGGCGGCCCGGGTGCCCATGCTGCCCCTGTATTCGAGCATGCAGAATGAAGACTCGCTCGATGGCGGCGAAAGTTTGTACATCGCCGAATTGCGGCGCGCGCGCGAATTGCTGGCGCTGGCCAGGGCGGGCACGCCGGCCTTGTTCCTGATCGATGAAATCTTCCGCGGTACGAACCACCTCGAGTCGGTGGCGGCGGCGGCCGCCGTGCTGCACAGCCTGGCCGCTGAGCACCTGGTGCTCGTCTCGTCGCACAACCTCGTGCTGGGACCTTTGCTGGAAGACTGTCTGGCGTCATGGTGCGTGCGCCGTGATGATGCCGGCGCGCTATTGCTGGCGCCCGGCGTGCTGCAGGCCACGAATGGCATCGCCCTGCTGGCGCAGCGCGGGTTTGACGCCGGTATCGCGGACAAGGCCGGGCGCGTCTTCGACTGGCTCAGCACGCATATGGCGCAGCCGGCCGATTGCGGCGGCGTCCTCGAACGGGCCTGATGGCCGCGCTTACTTTTCCTGTTTCTCCGGCGTGCTCTTGTCGATCACTTCGCGGCAATCGCCGCGGATGATGGCGTTGTCGTAGTTGGTCCAGCCATAGCTGTCGACGTAGCGCTTGTGCTGTTTGAAGCGGGGGCTGGCGATGCTCCATTCGGGCTGTTCGCCGGCAAAACGGATGTCGCCCAGGTCGAGCAGGGTGTGGAACATGTTTTCCGTCGACAGGCGCGCCTTTTGATGGCGCCGCAGCTGCGTCACCTTGTCCGGATAATGCTGCTGGAATTGCGGCGAATACCAGACGAAGGCGGGCACGTGGAATTCGAACTGCGTGTTGTGGCCATGGAAGGCCAGGCGGCAGGTGCCGTCGTACAGGGTCTGGCCGTGATCGGCGACGTAGACGAGCGAGCTGCGCAGGGCGGTGCGCTGGCCATCGTCCTTCAGCATGCCGATCACGTTCGACAGGAACCAGTCCGTGTACAGGATGGAGCTGTCGTAGCTGTTGTTCAGCTGCGGCTTGATGGCCGTGTCCGTGTAGACGGGCTTGTCGACGCCGAACAGCGACGGCTGCCACTTGTCGAATTGCTTGGGATAGCGTTGGCTGTAGTTCCAGTGGCTGCCCAGCGTGTGCAGCACGATGAGTTTTTTCGGCGCCGGGTCGGCCAGCGCGTTCTTGAACGGATCGAACAGGATCTGGTCGAAGTTCGAATTGTTGGTAAATCCGCCCAGGTTCAGGAACTGCACCACGTCCGCTTCCTTGGCAAACACGGACACGGGCGTATCGAACTGGCCGAACGAGATCTGGTTCGACAGCCAGTAGGTCTTGAAGCCTGCTTCCTTGTAGGCGGTGAGGAAGGATTTTTCCGAGAAGCCATCCTTGAGGCTTTGCGTGGCCGGCTTGCGCGAGATGATGACGGGCACGGACAGGCGCGTGGCGGAAACGGCCGTGATGACGTCGGCCAGCGGCACCAGGTTGCTTTCCTGTTTCAGCAGGGGATTGGTGTCGCGTTCGTAGCCGTTCAGGCTCCAGCGGTCGTAGCGCGACGATTCGCCGATCACCATGACCACCACTTCCGGATGGGGATCGGGCTGTTGCTGGTGCGCGCCGAAACGGAAGCTGCTGCTTTTCTGTCCCAGTTCAGCCAGGTATTTGCGCTCCTTGTAGAAATCGAAGCCGCGCGCGGCCAGGCCGAAGGGCCAGGAATTGCTGACGGTGTCGAAGGCGTAGGGCAGGCGCGCCCAGTGAGGCAGGCTGGGCCAGCCCAGGCCCGTTTCGTCGGCGCCGGCGATGCTGGCGTTCTCCGGCTTGCTGCTTTCCTCGTCTTCCTCGGCCGTTTCGTCATCGGCCGAGCTGGCGTCGCCGAAACCGGAGGCGCCCGCCTTGCCGCTGGCCGTCGAGTTGCCGGTCTTGTCCGATACGGGGGCGCTGTGCAGGACTTTGGCGTCGAAACCGAATTCGTAGCCATACCACCAGAAGCCGCCCAGTAGGAGCAACAGCACGAAGGCGACCGGGCGCGTCTTGCCGCGCCAGTCGAGGTCGCGCGTGCGCGCGGCCGCAAACCAGCTGGCAGCGCACCAGGCGATCACGCCCAGCATGACGGCGCCCATCAGCCATACTTTTTGCCCGAGGAATTCCATCGCTTCCTTGGGGCTGGTTTCGAAGATGATACCCAGGTGGTGCGTGGAAATGCCCTGGCCATAGAAGATGAACAGGTAGATTTCTGTTGGCAGGGCCAGGAAGGCGGGCACCAGCAGCCAGTGGAAATATGCGGGGCGCTTGAACACGCTCCAGACGGCCAGCCAGGCCAGCAGTTCGAACGTGAGCATCTGCCAGGGATGCTCGAGCGGACGTCCCAGCAGCGCGGGGATGAAGGGCACGGCCGTCAGCAAGGCGTAGGTCAGCAGCAGGAACAGAGTGGCGGGGCGAAGCAAGGAGCGCATAAAGGAGGGCAGCGAAAAATGTCCGCTATTATCAATCCTTTTGTTGTCTTGCGGTCATACAAGAATGTGCGCGCCCGAAGCTTGGTTGCAGAGAAAGAATGTCAAATCATCAAGCGCTGCGAGGTGCCGGCACCCGCGCACCGTGGCCAAAGATTAGTCAAAATGCCACAAAAGTGCCGCTTTTTTGCCTTTTTTTATAGCAAAAAGCGGTAAACTGATTGACCCCCTGTAACACAAGGTCTAAACTAGCGAGTTCTCGATTTTATTCTGCTCATCGTTTACGTATTGCTTGGCATTTCATGGCCGCTCCTTATCGAGTGGCTGCGGGCGCCACCGGTGCGCAGTAGATGAAAGCGGGACGAGGTTTTAGTCGCCGGGCATCTTGCCCGGGTTATTAATCGTAGTTTTTTGTTGGATTTATAACGATGCCAACCATCAATCAATTGATTCGCAATCCACGCGTCGCTTTGACCGTGAAGAGCAAATCGCCAGCGCTGGAAAACAGCCCGCAAAAACGTGGCGTCTGCACACGTGTTTACACCACGACTCCAAAGAAGCCTAACTCGGCTCTGCGTAAAGTCGCTAAAGTTCGTCTGACCAATGGTTTCGAAGTCATTTCGTACATTGGCGGTGAAGGCCATAACCTGCAAGAGCATAGTGTTGTGCTGTTGCGCGGCGGCCGCGTTAAGGATTTGCCGGGTGTGCGTTACCACATGGTTCGCGGTGCCCTGGATACCCAAGGCGTTAAAGACCGTAAGCAATCGCGTTCGAAGTACGGTACCAAGCGCGCTAAAGCAGGCAAGAAGTAATAAGTTGTACGCAGCAAACCCAAGTTTCGCTCAGTGGCAACTAGCTAAGTGAATGTAGTCGACCGCATCTGGTCGAGTAAGTGGAGGACTATGATGGTCGTCCGCGAGTGTGCGAAGAACGCGCGCTCAACTGAAGATTGAAAGGAATTGATATGCCACGTCGTCGTGAAGTACCCAAGCGCGAAATTTTGCCAGATCCAAAATTCGGCAACACTGATGTCGCTAAATTTGTAAACGTGCTGATGCTGTCCGGTAAGAAATCGGTTGCAGAAAACATCATCTACGGTGCTTTCGAGCACATCGCAGCAAAATCGGGTAAAGATCCACTCGAAGTTTTTGCTACCGCAATCAACAACGCCAAGCCGTTGGTTGAGGTGAAATCCCGTCGCGTCGGTGGTGCAAACTACCAGGTGCCGGTCGAAGTTCGCCCAGTCCGTCGTATGGCTCTGTCCATGCGTTGGTTGCGTGAAGCTGCTAACAAGCGCAGCGAAAAATCGATGCCACAACGCCTCGGCGGTGAGCTGATGGAAGCGGCTGAAAGCCGCGGCGGCGCGATGAAAAAACGCGACGAAGTCCATCGTATGGCTGAAGCGAACAAAGCGTTCTCGCATTTCCGCTTCTAATATAAAGCCAGCTACCGCAAGGCGGCTGTCAAGCATCTGTTGTTCGAGGCCGGGCTCATTTTTGCAAAAAAATGCTGCTCGGTTTTGTCCATTCATTTAGGATTAATTATGGCCCGCAAGACCCCCATTGAGCGCTATCGTAATATCGGTATCTCCGCTCACATCGATGCAGGTAAGACGACCACGACCGAGCGCGTCCTGTTCTACACAGGCGTGAACCACAAGCTGGGCGAAGTCCATGATGGCGCTGCCACCACCGACTGGATGGCACAAGAGCAAGAGCGCGGTATCACGATTACCTCGGCTGCTGTTACGTGCTTCTGGAAAGGCATGGCTAACAACTTCCCAGCTCACCACATCAACATCATCGACACCCCAGGCCACGTTGACTTCACCATTGAAGTGGAACGTTCGATGCGCGTGTTGGATGGCGCCTGCATGGTTTACTGTGCAGTCGGCGGCGTGCAGCCACAATCGGAAACGGTATGGCGTCAGGCTAACAAGTACAAAGTGCCACGTCTGGCCTTCGTGAACAAGATGGACCGTACCGGGGCCAACTTCTTCAAGGTCTACGATCAGATGCGTTCGCGTCTGAAAGCCAACCCAGTACCTATTCAGATGCCTATCGGCGCTGAAGACGTCTTCACCGGTGTTATCGATCTGGTCAAGATGAAAGCGGTTATCTGGGACGACGCTTCGCAAGGCATGAAGTTTGAATACGAAGACATTCCTGCACACCTGGCCGCTGATGCTGCCAAGTGGCGCGAGAACATGGTTGAAGCCGCTGCTGAAGCGTCGGAAGACCTGATGAACAAGTACCTGGAAGAAGGCGACCTGTCGGAAGCCGAGATCAAGGCTGCTCTGCGTCAACGTACCATCGCCAGCGAAATCGTTCCAATGCTGTGCGGTACCGCCTTTAAAAACAAGGGCGTACAAGCCATGCTGGACGCGGTCATCGAGTACCTGCCATCGCCAATCGACATTCCGCCAGTACCTGGTCTGGATGAAGATGAGCAGCCTGTCGAGCGTAAAGCGGACGACGACGAGAAATTCTCGGCGCTGGCATTCAAGATCGCAACCGATCCGTTCGTGGGTCAGCTGTGCTTCATCCGTTGCTACTCGGGTACCCTGAATTCGGGCGACTCGGTGTTGAACTCCGTGAAGCAGAAGAAAGAGCGTATCGGCCGTATCGTGCAGATGCAAGCGAACGAACGCGAAGAAATCAAGGAAATGCGCGCTGGCGACATCGCCGCCGTTGTGGGTCTGAAAGACACCACCACTGGCGATACGCTTTGCGATGACAAGGCAAGCGTGGTTCTGGAGCGCATGGTCTTCCCTGAGCCAGTGATTTCGCAAGCGGTTGAGCCAAAAACCAAGGCCGACCAGGAAAAAATGGGCTTGGCGCTGAACCGTCTGGCAGCAGAAGATCCATCGTTCCGCGTGCGTACCGATGAAGAATCGGGCCAGACCATCATCGCCGGTATGGGCGAGTTGCATCTGGACATCATCGTTGACCGCATGAAGCGCGAATTCAACGTTGAAGCCACCGTCGGCAAGCCACAAGTGGCTTACCGCGAAACGATCCGTAAAGTGTGCGAAGAGTCGGAAGGCAAATTCGTCAAGCAATCGGGTGGTCGTGGTCAATACGGTCACGTGGTTCTGAAGATCGAACCGCAAGAACCGGGCAAGGGCTTTGAATTCGTTGACGCGATCAAGGGCGGTACCGTTCCTCGCGAATACATCCCTGCAGTTGAAAAAGGTGTGCGCGACACGCTGACTTCGGGCGTGATGGCTGGCTACCCAGTCGTTGACGTGAAAGTCACGCTGTTCTTCGGTTCGTACCATGATGTTGACTCGAACGAAAATGCATTCCGCATGGCCGCTTCGATGGCATTCAAAGATGGCTGCCGCAAAGCATCGCCAGTCATCCTGGAGCCGATGATGGCCGTGGAAGTGGAAACGCCGGAAGACTACGCCGGTACCGTGATGGGCGATCTGTCGTCGCGTCGCGGCATGGTGCAAGGTATGGATGAAATTGCTGGCGGTGGCGGCAAGATCATCAAGGCCGAAGTGCCTCTGTCGGAAATGTTCGGCTACGCTACGTCGTTGCGTTCGTCGACCCAAGGTCGTGCGACTTACACGATGGAATTCAAGCACTATGCTGAAGCACCTAAGCATGTGACTGAAGCAATCGTAAGCTCGAAAGCTAAGTAATAGAAGTTCCGGGCCGGCTTTCACGAGAATGCCGGTCCCTACATTTAAATCATTGTTCTAAGGAAGAATAAAATGGCAAAAGGTAAATTCGAACGGACCAAGCCGCACGTCAACGTCGGCACCATCGGCCACGTCGACCACGGTAAAACCACGCTGACCGCTGCAATCGCAACGGTTCTGTCGAAGAAATTCGGCGGCGAAGCTAAAGCATACGACCAGATCGATGCAGCTCCAGAAGAAAAAGCGCGCGGTATCACGATTAACACCGCCCACGTCGAGTACGAAACGGAAACGCGTCACTACGCGCACGTTGACTGCCCAGGCCACGCCGATTACATCAAAAACATGATTACCGGTGCTGCCCAGATGGACGGCGCGATCCTGGTGTGCTCCGCAGCTGACGGCCCAATGCCACAGACCCGCGAACACATCCTGCTGGCCCGCCAAGTTGGCGTTCCATACATCATCGTGTTCCTGAACAAGTGCGACCTGGTCGACGACGCAGAGCTGCTGGAACTGGTTGAAATGGAAGTGCGCGAGCTGTTGTCGAAGTACGAATTCCCAGGCGACGACCTGCCAATCATCAAAGGTTCGGCACGTATGGCGCTGGAAGGCAAAGAAGGCGAAATGGGCGTTGACGCAGTGCTGCGTCTGGCCGATGCGCTGGATGCATACATCCCAACGCCAGAGCGCGCTGTTGACGGTGCCTTCCTGATGCCAGTAGAAGACGTGTTCTCGATCTCGGGTCGCGGTACCGTTGTGACCGGTCGTATCGAGCGCGGCATTGTTAAAGTCGGCGAAGAGATCGAAATCGTTGGTATCACCGATACCGTCAAAACGACTTGCACCGGCGTGGAAATGTTCCGCAAGCTGCTGGACCAAGGTCAAGCAGGCGACAACGTTGGTCTGCTGCTGCGCGGCACCAAGCGTGAAGACGTGCAACGTGGTCAAGTTCTGGCAAAGCCAGGCTCGATCAAGCCGCATGCTCACTTCACCGGCGAGATCTATGTTCTGTCGAAAGACGAAGGCGGCCGTCATACGCCATTCTTCAACAACTATCGTCCACAGTTCTACTTCCGTACGACGGACGTAACCGGTTCGATCGAGTTGCCAGCAGACAAAGAAATGGTCATGCCAGGCGATAACGTGTCGATCACCGTCAAGCTGATCAACCCGATCGCGATGGAAGAAGGTCTGCGCTTCGCTATCCGCGAAGGCGGCCGTACCGTCGGCGCTGGTGTTGTTGCAAAAATCATCGCTTAATTATTAAGCGATAGAAAAGAAGACGCGTCGTCGCCCGGCGCCCTTCTTTTTATTCAACTGCCGGGGTTGGCAAGCATTTTGGTGCTATCATGTCGACCCTGACGGTTGTAGCGTCAGAAATTCCCGTATGACCTCATTGCCGTGCAGACCGCGCGGTTCGTTCTTTTAAGGAAATATCATGTCGGCACCAAACCAAAAAATCCGTATCCGCCTGAAGGCTTTCGATTACAAGCTGATCGACCAGTCCGCTCTGGAAATCGTTGAAACCGCGAAGCGCACCGGCGCTGTCGTCAAAGGCCCAGTACCACTGCCTACCCGTATTCAGCGTTTCGATGTGCTGCGTTCCCCGCACGTCAACAAAACTTCGCGCGATCAGTTCGAGATCCGTACGCACCAACGCCTGATGGACATCGTTGACCCAACGGACAAAACCGTTGACGCGCTGATGAAGCTGGATCTGCCAGCTGGTGTTGATGTCGAAATCAAACTGCAATAAGAGTTTTCAGGGGCAGCTGACAACACCGTAGCATCAGGTATTGACAGCTGTTCCAGGCCGGCGGGGTGTCCCGCTGCCTGATGATGGGGCCGGGCCTGCTCACGATCGTGAGTACGCCCGGCCCCATTGCTATTGGTGCCTGCCCAGTACTGGCGCCACCTGCCTGCGTGCAAAATCGCTTTACAGTGCTGCAGCCCGTCGATAAAGTTGCTGCATGCTCAATGCCCTCGATACCCACCTGTTAAATGCGACTCCACGCCAGTGCCTGCGCGGCTGGCCGCGCTTCCTGACTGAATTCCTGTATTTCGGCATCAAGGAGGCGAGGTCGTGCCTGTTCGTGGGGCTGTTTTTTGCTGCCGTGTTCCTGGTGCCGCGCGCCGGCCTGTTCGGCCTGCCGCGCTATGACGTGCTGCTGCTGGTGGCGCTGGCGATCCAGGCCGCGATGGTCTGGAGCGGACTGGAAACGTGGGATGAGCTGAAAGCCATTTGCCTGTTCCATGCGGTGGGCTTTGCGCTGGAAGTATTCAAGGTATCGGGGACGATCCAGTCGTGGAGCTATCCCGACTTTGCCTATACCAAAGTGTTCGGCGTTCCCCTGTTTTCGGGATTCATGTATGCGGCGGTCGGCAGCTACATCATCCAGACCTGGCGCCTGCTCGACATGCGGATTCGCCACCATCCGCCATACTGGATGGCGGTGCTGATCGCTGTGCTGATCTACGCCAACTTCTTTACTCACCATTACATCGGCGACTATCGCTGGTACCTGGCCGCCTGCGCGCTGGGCTTGTATGCGCGCACCACTGTGGTGTTCCGTCCGCTCGACCGCGACCGCAGCATGCCCTTGCTGCTCGGTTTCGTGCTGGTCGGCTTCTTTATCTGGCTGGCTGAAAACATCAGCACTTTCTGGGGCGTGTGGCGCTATCCGAACCAGCTTGGCGCCTGGTCGGTGGTGCATGTCAGCAAATGGAGCTCCTGGTCGCTGCTGGTGGTGATGACGTTCACCATCGTGGCCCACCTCAAGCACATCAAGGCCAGCATCCACGTTGCCCAGCCCTAGGCCGGGCCCGGGAGTTGCTTATTGCAGGCTGGCCGCCACCGCGTCGAAGCGCGCGCCCAATGCGGCCTGCGGACCGCCTTGCAACTGCCTGGCGTACTGGCGCAGCACTTCCGCCGAATACGTGCGCGACGCGGATGACAGCTTCGGCAGCAACGGCAGCACGCGTTCCAGGTAGCCCGTGCCTTCCTGCCACTTGCCTTGCGCGGCCAGGGCCGACGCCAGTTCCACCATGCGGCGGCCGACGCGCGCATCGCTGCGTGGCTGCGCCGCTTCTTCCGTGGCCAGCGCTTGCCGGTACAGTTGCTCCGCTTCGGCATTCTTGCCCTGCAAGCGCTTGATGCGGCCCAGGTTGTATTGGCGCTGCGAGAGGATGTCCGCGCTGGCTCCGGCCTGCTCGGCGCTGCGCAGCGCCTGTACGCAAGCCAGTTCCGCTTCGCCAAACTGGCCCTTGAGCTCGGCCGCGTTGCAGGCGTCTTGTTGTGCGTTGGAGGTGGTGATCGTCGCTGGCGCCGCGCAGGCGGCCAGCAGGCTGACAGCGCATAGCAGGCTGATGGTATGGTTCTTCATAGTCTCCTCGGACGGGTGTCAAACACGGTGTATCAGTGGAGTCATGCTGCGATAAATATACTATAAGTTTTTTAGGGTGGGTGGCTTTTTGCCGGCGCGCGGCAAGGCGCGCGATTGACGCCGCTTGCGTGCTTCAGGGATACTCCGGGTCTGTCCACTACTGCGTGCCGCCGCCATGTCCAAGACTGTCCTGATCGTGGAAGATGAACAGGCGATTGCCGACAGCATCGCCTATGCCTTGCGCACGGACGGCTTTGCGCCGCGCCATGTGATGTTGGGCGAGCAAGCCCTGGCCGCATTGCGTCCAGCGCCCGGCGAAGCCGCGCAGATGCCCGTTCTGGTGGTGCTCGACGTGGGCTTGCCCGACATGAGCGGGCTGGAAGTGTGCCGCCGGCTGCGCCAGTTTTCCGAGGTGCCGGTGATCTTCCTGACGGCCCGCAGCGACGAGATCGACCGTATCGTCGGCCTGGAAATCGGCGCCGACGATTACGTCACGAAACCGTTTTCGCCACGCGAACTGGTGGCACGCATCCGCGTCATCCTGCGCCGCGCAGGTGTCGCGCAAGCTCCTCGCGAGACTGGCATGACGATAGTCGCGCCTGTCGCCGCGCCGGCGCGCTTCGAATTGCGCGCGCTGGAGGCGAAGGTGCTCTTTCACGGCCAGCCGCTGGACCTGACCCGCTATGAATACCTGTTGCTGAAAACCCTGCTCGCGCATCCCGGCCACGTGCTGTCGCGCGCGCAGCTGATGGAGCGCGTGTGGAGCGGGGCGCCGGACACGCTCGAGCGTACCGTCGACGCGCACGTCAAATCGCTGCGCGCCAAGCTGCGCGCCATCGATGCGCAAGTCGACCCCATCCACACCCACCGTGGCCTCGGCTACAGCCTGGCCGGCGCATGAAGATCGGCCTGCGCATCCTGCTCGGCTACTTCCTGATCGTCGGCCTGGCCGCATGGTTCCTGCTGAACGTCTTCATGGAGCAGGTCAAGCCCGGTGTGCGCTCGACCCTGGAAGACACCCTGGTTGATACTTCGCAGCTTCTGGCCAGCCTGGTGGCGCCCGACGTGAAGGCGGGCAGCCTGGCGCAGTCGCCCGTGGCAGAACGCATGCAGGATTACGCGCGCCATGGCGTGGACGTCAATATCAACGGCGTGCGCAAGCGCACGCTCGATTACCGCATCACCATCACGGACCGGCATGGCATCGTGCTGTTCGATTCCAGCGGGCGCGACGTGGGCCGCGACTATTCGCGCTGGAATGACGTGTACCTCACCTTGCAGGGCAAGTATGGCGCGCGCAGCACGCGCAGCCGGCCAGACGACGAGATGTCGACGGTCATGCACGTGGCCGCGCCGATTCGCGACGGCAATGAGGTGATCGGCGTGCTGACGGTGGCCAAGCCGAATGCCAGCGTGCAAGCGTTTGTCGAGCGCAGCCAGCGCAAGATATTGCAGCGCGGCGCCGTGCTGTTGCTGCTGTCGCTGCTGATCGGCCTGGCATTCGCCTGGTGGCTGCACCATGCACTGGGCAAGTTGATGCATTACATCGGCGACGTGGAGGCTGGGCGCAAGGTGGCGCTGCCGGCGCTGGGCCAGAACGAGATCGGCACGCTGGGGCGGGCGCTGGAGGCGATGCGCACACGCCTGGAGGGCAAGGAGTATGTGGAGCAGTTGATGCACACGCTGGCGCATGAATTGAAAAGCCCGATCGCCGCCATCCAGGCCTCTGCCGAGTTGCTGCAGGAAGACATGCCGCCGGCCGAGCGCCGCCAGTTTCTCGCCAGCATCCTGGAGCAGAATGCGCGCCAGCGGCAACTGATCGACAAGCTGCTGGCCCTGGTGCGCGTGGAAAAGCAGCAGCGCCTGGATAGCCCTGAGCGCATCGCGCTGGCGCCCCTGCTGGCGCAAGTGGCGCAGGATGCGGCCGCCACCCTGGCGGCGCGCGGCGTGCGTCTGCAATTGCAGCACGACGAGGCGAGCGTGGCGGGTGACCCACTGTTGCTGCGCCAGGCGCTGGGCAACTTGCTCGATAACGCGGCCGGCTTTGCCCCGCCCGGCAGCTGCATCGACCTGACGGCGCGACGCCAGGGTCGCCAGGTGGAAATTGCCGTGCGTGACCGCGGCGCGGGCATCCCCGCATATGCGCTCGAACGCGTCTTCGAGCGCTTTTACTCCCTGCCGCGCCCGAGCGCCGGCAAGAGCACGGGCCTGGGCCTGCCCTTCGTGCGCGAGGTCGCATCCCTGCATGGCGGCACGGTCGAGGTACTCAATCATGTGGAGGGCGGTGCCTGCGCGCGCCTGTGCCTGCCGCTGGCCTAGCGCACTTTATTTGCCGGCTTCACACGGACTGCATCGTCAGCGCATACAGCTTTTTTACACTGGGCACCTTACTTCAAGGATGCGCCATGCAAAAAACTCTCTTAGTCAAAGCGTTGATCGTGTTCGGCCTGATGTTGCTGATCGGCCTGCCTTTGCTGATGATTCAGGAAACGATCAAGGAGCGGATGGAATTCCGCCAGGAAGCCGTCAATAGCATCGCTGCCGATTCGGTGCGCGAACAAACCATTATCGGCCCCATCCTCGTGATTCCCTACACGGAGCAGTACGAAGAGCGCGTGGAAGTGGCCAAGGGCGATGACAAGGAAGCGAAAGCGCCTGTGCGCACGGAGTTGCTGCGCCGCCTGGTGCAGCGCCGCCTTATCGTGTACCCGAACGATCTGCAGATCAACGGCAACATCGAGACGGACCGCCGTTACCGCGGCATCCACCAGGTGCTGGTCTACAGCGGCCAGCATGCGTTCAAGGGTGACTTCACGGTGCCGGCCAGCAGCCAGTTGCCGCGCAAGTCGCCGGACTCGCGCGTGACCCTAGGTCAGCCTTTCGTCGCCCTCTCCATCGAGGACGTGCGCGGCATCCGCAATATCCCGAAAATCGACTGGGGCGGACAAAAGATCGAGTTCGAGCAGGGTACCGACCTGTTTGCCTTCCGCAGCGGCTTGCATGCGCCGCTGGGCGCCATGCCTCTGGCGGCGCCGCAGCAGGTGCGCTTCAGCTTTGACCTGGGCCTCGATGGCATCGAACGCCAGCATTTCGTGCCGGTGGCCAAGAACAGCCAGATCCAGATCAAGTCGAACTGGCCCCATCCGCAGTTTGGCGGGCGCTTCCTGCCGTCGCCGAAGAATCGCCAGATCGATGCCCAGGGTTTCAATGTGGCGTGGAATATCTCGTCGCTGGCCACCAATGCGCAAACGCAACTGAGCACGATCGAAGGGGAATTCAAGGTGCCCGACAGCGCCCCGCTGGGCCAGATCGACCGCTTCAGCGTGGGCTTCATCGAGCCGGTGAGCGTGTATTCGCAGTCGGACCGGGCCACGAAATATGGCTTGCTGTTCGTGGCGCTGACCTTTGCCGCCTTCTTCATCTTTGAAATCCTGAAAAGCCTGCCGATCCACCCGGTGCAATATTTGCTGGTGGGCCTGTCGCTGGTGATCTTCTTCCTGCTGCTGGTGGGCCTGGCCGAGCATATCGCCTTCCTGGCCGCCTATCTGATCGCCAGCGCCGCCTGCATCGCGCTGACCAGCTTCTATCTGGTGCACGTACTGCACAACGCTTGGCGCGGCATCGGCTTCGGCATGGCGCTGACCTTGCTGTATGGCGCCCTGTATGGCTTGCTGAGCTCGGAAAACAATGCGCTGGTGATGGGCAGTATCCTGCTGTTCGCCGTGCTGGCCGCCATCATGGTGGCGACGCGCAAGGTGGACTGGTATCAGGTAGGCAGGGGAGGGCAGCAATCGTCAGAGCCTGCTCCAGTGAGGCATGAAAAAGATTGCTGATTTGGAAAATAATTGGTTTTAAGTTGGTATTTTTTACGGTAGTCTTTGGTATTGCTTTCCGGGCAGCACGGTATTGTGTGTTGCGGTTTGCGGGAGTAATAGCGGGCGGCAGGAAGGATGGCTTGCCGCCACCGGGCAGTTCCTTTCATTCCAACATAACAATCTGGAGACAGCACCATGATCAAGAAACTGGCTTTTTTCCTCTTCGCCTGTGGTCTGAGTGCCGGTTACGCGTATGCCGCGGCGAGTGAGGATGTCTGGCAATGCCGTTCGCGCTGCGACAGCAGCTATGTCGGCTGCACCGGTTCATTGGGCGGCAGCCCGATTTGCCGTGACCTGCTCCAACATTGCCTGGAGCGCTGCAACGGCTAGACCAGCGACTCGCATGACGCATGGGCGCGGACGGGGCACAAGCCTGGTCCGCGCCCTTCTTTTTGTGGCGTCAGGGCGCATGGATGCTCATTTTGACGAGGCGCTGCGACAATTGCGGGAGGTGTTCGACAACTCCTGCAGGGGCGTCGCGCAACACTTTGACATACCTCGTGTTAACTTGTTGCGTCAAGGGTTTTTGTGCTATATACTAGCCGGCTTCGGTATGGATTCGTCTTTTTTGAGTCCTACGTTACTTTGTAGTTAAACAAGCCCCGCCCAATCGCAGGTGGGAATGGAGAAAAAATGAGCCTAGGCCTTCTCGGTCGCAAGGTTGGTATGATGCGCATTTTCACGGATGAAGGGGATTCGATTCCTGTCACCGTGTTGGACGTATCGAACAACCGTGTTGCGCAAATCAAAACCCCTGAAACAGATGGTTACTCCGCTGTTCAGGTCGCATTCGGTCAACGTCGCGCTTCCCGCGTGACCAAAGCTGTTGCTGGTCATCACGCTAAAGCTGGTGTTGAAGCCGGTACTCTGTTGAAAGAGTTCCGCGTTGACGCTGCTAAAGCCGCTGAACTGAAAGCTGGCGATGTTGTCGCTGCTTCCCTGTTCGAAGTCGGTCAAAAGATCGACGTGCAAGGCGTTACCATCGGTAAAGGCTATGCAGGCGTTATCAAACGTTACCACTTCGCTTCTGGCCGTGCAACGCACGGTAACTCGCGTTCGCATAACGTTCCAGGTTCCATCGGTATGGCACAAGATCCAGGTCGCGTTTTCCCTGGTAAGCGCATGACCGGTCATCTGGGTGACGTTAACCGTACGATCCAGAACCTCGTGATCGCCCGTATCGATGCCGACCGTCAGCTGTTGCTGGTCAAAGGCGCGATTCCAGGTGCGAAAAATGGCCAGGTAGTTGTCTCGCCAGCCATCAAAACCAAAGCCAAGAAGGGAGCTTAAACGATGGAACTCAAGCTTCTGAATGCGCAAGGTCAAGCCGCCTCGAACGTTGCTGCAGCCGATACTATTTTCGGCCGTGACTACAATGAAGCGCTGATCCACCAAGTCGTCATCGCTTATCAAGCGAATGCACGTAGTGGTAACCGCAAGCAAAAAGACCGTGAAGAAGTTCACCACACGACGAAAAAGCCATGGCGCCAAAAAGGTACCGGCCGCGCTCGTGCTGGTATGTCGTCGTCGCCACTGTGGCGCGGCGGTGGTCGGATTTTCCCGAACTCGCCTGACGAAAACTTCACCCACAAAGTGAACAAAAAAATGTATCGCGCAGGTATCTGCTCGATCCTGTCGCAGCTGGCTCGCGAAGAGCGCCTGATCGTCATCGACGATCTGACGATCGACGCGCCAAAAACCAAGCTGCTGTCGCAAAAATTGAACGGCCTGGGCTTTGATTCGGTTCTGATCATCACCGACGTTCTGAACGAAAACCTGGAACTGGCATCGCGCAACCTGCCTAACGTACTCGTCGTTGAGCCACGTCACGCAGACCCGATGTCCCTGGTGTTCTACAAGAAGATCCTGGTCACCAAAGCTGCATTGGCCAAGATTGAGGAGATGCTGGCATGAGCGCGATTTTGAAACATAGCGAAGAACGCTTGATGAAGGTGCTGTTGGCGCCCGTGATTTCCGAAAAGGCCACCATGGTCGCGGAAAAGAACGAGCAAATTGTATTCCGCGTACTGCCGGATGCAACCAAGCCTGAAATCAAGGCAGCGGTCGAACTGCTGTTCAAGGTTGAAGTTCTGTCCGTGCAAACTGCAAACCGCGAAGGTAAGCAAAAGCGCACCGGCAAGTTCAACGGTCGTCGTAACCATACCAAGCGTGCTTTCGTGTGCCTGAAGCCTGGCCAGGAAATCAACTTCTCCGAGGAGGCTGCATAATGGCACTCGTTAAGATGAAACCAACCTCGCCAGGCCGTCGCGGCATGGTAAAGGTGGTGAATGCCGACCTGTACAAAGGTCGTCCGTTCGCTGCCCTGGTTGAAAAGAAATCCAAGACCGCTGGTCGTAACAACAACGGTCACATCACCACCCGTCATATCGGTGGTGGTCATAAGCAACACTATCGCTTGATCGACTTCAAGCGCACCAAAGATGGTATTCCAGCGAAAGTGGAACGTATCGAATACGATCCAAACCGCACCGCGAATATCGCTCTGTTGTGCTACGCCGACGGCGAACGTCACTACATCATCGCAACCAAAGGCATGGCCGTTGGCGACAGCGTGATGAACGGTTCGGAAGCACCGATCAAATCGGGTAACTGCTTGCCAATCCGTAACATCCCAGTCGGTACCGTGATGCATTGCGTCGAAATGCTGCCAGGTAAAGGTGCCCAAATGGCACGTACCGCCGGCGCTGGCGTTGTGCTGATGGCACGTGAAGGTACCTACGCTCAAGTGCGTCTGCGCTCGGGTGAAGTACGTCGCGTGCACATCGAGTGCCGTGCAACGGTTGGTGAAGTCGGCAATGCCGAGCACAGCCTGCGTAAAATCGGTAAAGCTGGTGCGATGCGCTGGCGCGGTGTTCGTCCTACCGTTCGCGGTGTGGTCATGAACCCGGTCGATCACCCGCACGGTGGTGGTGAAGGTAAAACAGCAGCTGGTCGTCATCCAGTTTCGCCTTGGGGCCAACAGACTAAGGGTAAGAAGACACGCAGCAACAAGCGTACTACTTCCATGATCGTCTCGCGCCGCGGCAAGAAATAAGGGGTAGCACATGACACGTTCATTGAAAAAAGGGCCGTTCTGTGACGCCCACCTGGTGAAAAAAGTTGAAGCCGCGCAAGCAGCCAAAGACAAAAAGCCAATCAAAACCTGGTCGCGTCGTTCGACAATCATGCCTGACTTCATCGGCCTGACGATCGCGGTGCATAACGGCAAGCTGCACGTGCCGGTTTATGTTTCCGAAAACATGGTTGGTCACAAGCTCGGCGAATTCGCACTGACCCGTACGTTCAAGGGCCATGCAGCTGACAAAAAGGCTAAGAAATAATGGAAACTAAAGCTATCCTCAAAGGTGTGCGCCTGTCGGACCAAAAGGGCCGCCTGGTTGCTGACCTGATCCGTGGCAAGAAAGTTGACGCTGCACTCAACATCTTGCAATTCAGCCCGAAAAAAGGTGCTGCGATCATCAAACGCGTTCTGGAATCCGCTATTGCGAATGCCGAGCACAATGATGGCGCGGACATCGACGAATTGTTCGTGAAAACGATCTACGTCGAAAAGGGCCCCGTCCTGAAGCGCTTCACCGCGCGTGCAAAAGGCCGTGGCGACCGTATTTCGAAACAATCCTGTCACGTTTACGTGACTGTCGGTAACTAAGGAGCCACGATGGGTCAGAAAATTCATCCAACCGGTTTCCGTCTGGCGGTCACCCGTAACTGGGCTTCGCGCTGGTATGCAGGCAACGGTAATTTCGCTGCCATGCTGAACGAAGACTTGAAAGCACGTGCTTACCTGAAAAAGAAACTGAAGAACGCTTCCGTTGGCCGCATCGTTATCGAGCGCCCAGCCAAGAACGCGCGCTTCACGATCTACAGCTCGCGTCCAGGCGTGGTCATTGGTAAAAAAGGCGAAGACATCGAAGTACTGAAGTCCGCGCTGACCAAGATCATGGGCGTACCTGTTCACGTGAACATCGAAGAAATTCGCAAGCCAGAAATCGACTCGCAACTGATCGCCGACTCGATCGCTCAGCAGCTGGAAAAACGGATCATGTTCCGCCGCGCCATGAAGCGTGCAATGCAAAATGCAATGCGCCTGGGTGCTCTCGGTATCAAGATCATGTCGTCCGGCCGTCTGAACGGTATCGAAATCGCACGTAAAGAGTGGTACCGCGAAGGCCGCGTGCCTCTGCATACCCTGCGCGCCGATATCGACTACGGTACCAGCGAAGCGTCGACCACCTACGGCATCATCGGTGTCAAGGTGTGGGTATACAAAGGTGACCGCGCGCCTAACGGCGATGCACCAGTCATCGATACCCCAGCTGACGAGAAGAAAAGCCGCGGCCCACGCCGTGACGATGGCAAGCCAGCTGGCCGTCCACGTCCAGCCGGTGCCGGTGCGAAACCATCCACAGCACCAGGTGCACGTGTGCGTACCGCCGCTAAACCGGCCGCCGCAGCAGCACCAGCTGAGAAAGCAGGAGAATAATCATGCTGCAACCAGCACGCAGAAAGTATCGTAAAGAGCAGAAAGGCCGTAATACCGGTATTTCGCACAGCCGCGGCACCGCCGTGTCGTTTGGCGAATTCGGTCTGAAGGCAGTTGCGCGCGGTCGTATCACTGCGCGTCAAATTGAAGCGGCGCGTCGTGCAATGACGCGTCACATCAAGCGCGGTGGCCGTATCTGGATCCGTATTTTCCCGGACAAACCGATTTCGAACAAACCGGCTGAAGTCCGTATGGGTAACGGTAAAGGTAATCCTGAGTACTACGTCGCTGAAATTCAGCCAGGTAAAGTACTGTACGAAATGGATGGCGTTGATGAAGCGCTGGCACGGGAAGCATTCCGTCTTGCTGCCGCTAAACTGCCACTGGCGACGACGTTTGTCATCCGCCAAGTCGGCCAATAATTGGAGTTGTATATGAAAGCATCTGAACTCCGCGGCAAGGACCAGCCAGCTCTGCAAAAAGAGCTGAATGACCTGTTGAAGGCACAGTTCGGCCTGCGCATGCAAATCGCTACGCAGCAGCTGAGCAACACTTCGCAGCTCAAGAAGGTACGCCGCGATATCGCGCGTGTGAAGACGGTAATGAATCTGAAGGAAGCCAAATGAACGAACCAGTGAAACAGTCGCTCAAGCGCACGCTGATCGGTAAAGTGGTTTCGGACAAGATGGACAAGACCGTTACCGTTCTGATCGAGCGCCACGTAAAACATCCTTTGTATGGCAAGATCATCATGCGTTCGAACAAGTATCACGCGCATGACGAGACCAACCAAGTCAAGGCCGGTGACACGGTCGAGATCCAGGAGGGTCGCCCGATCTCCAAAACGAAGGCATGGACGGTGACACGTGTGGTTCAAGCCGCACCAACCGTTTAAATAAAAACCACCGTTTCGGCGGTGGCTTTTAATTAGTACTTGCAGGCCCGCAAATTGTATGTAATACTTGCGGGCTTCGTTCATGTAACGCCGCAAAGTGTCTGGCCACAGACAGTAGCATTCGCGGTCAGTTGATGTATGAAGGTCATGCACCCAAACAGTGAAGCCCAGCAGGGCGGCTCTGGCGGGACCAAGACTGACCGTGGGTCTACATTGTGTGGATTCTTCGGCTTAAGTTGGGAAAGAGAATACTATGATTCAAACTGAAAGCCGGCTCGAAGTGGCTGACAATACCGGTGCCAAAGAAGTAATGTGCATCAAGGTATTGGGCGGCTCCAAGCGCCGTTATGCTGGCATTGGCGATGTGATCAAGGTAACCGTTAAGGTTGCTGCGCCACGTGGCCGTGTCAAAAAAGGTGAAATTTATAACGCCGTGGTTGTGCGCACCGCTAAAGGTGTTCGCCGCCAAGACGGTTCCCTGGTGAAGTTCGACGGCAATGCCGCCGTTCTGTTGAACGCCAAGCTGGAACCGATCGGTACCCGTATTTTTGGACCTGTCACGCGCGAACTGCGCACTGAGAAGTTCATGAAAATCGTGTCCCTGGCACCGGAAGTCCTGTAAGGAGTCGTAATGGATAAGATTCGTAAAAACGACGAAGTCATCGTTCTGACCGGGAAAGACAAGGGCAAACGTGGTGTGGTACAGCAGCGTATCGATGCTGAACATATCGTGGTTGACGGCATTAACATCGCTAAAAAAGCGACTAAGCCAAACCCGATGACTGGCGTAACTGGTGGTATCGTCGATAAGACCATGCCAATTCACGTGTCCAACGTTGCATTGTTTAATGCAGCGACTGGCAAGGCAGATCGCGTGGGTTTCAAAGAAGTGGACGGCAAGAAAGTTCGCATCTTTAAATCCTCCGGCGAAGTAGTGAAGGCTTAAGAAATCATGGCACGTCTCCAAGAATTCTATAAAGAAAAAGTCGTTGCCGACCTGACCAGCAAGTTTGGTTACAAGTCGGTAATGGAAGTTCCACGCCTGACCAAGATCACCCTGAACATGGGTGTTGGTGAGGCTATCGCGGATAAAAAAGTTCTCGAGCACGCAGTTGCTGACTTGACCAAGATCGCCGGCCAGAAGCCAGTGACCACCAAGTCCCGCAAAGCGATCGCAGGCTTCAAAATCCGTGAAGGTTACCCGATCGGTACGATGGTCACCCTGCGCGGCGCTCGCATGTACGAGTTCCTGGATCGCTTCATTACCGTGGCTCTGCCGCGCGTACGCGATTTCCGTGGTGTGAATGGCCGTGCATTTGATGGTCGTGGCAACTACAACATCGGTGTCAAGGAACAGATCATTTTCCCTGAAATCGAATACGACAAGATTGACGCGTTGCGCGGTATGAATATCAGCATCACGACAACCGCTAAGACCGATGACGAAGCCAAAGCTTTGCTCGCCGCCTTTAAATTCCCTTTCAGGAACTGATCATGGCCAAACTGTCACTGATTAATCGTGAGATCAAGCGTGCTGACCTGGTGGCGAAATTCGCCCCTAAGCGCGAAGCTCTCAAGGCCATCGTCGATGACCAATCGAAATCGGAAGAAGAGCGCTACGAAGCTCGCCTGAAATTGCAGGCGCTGCCACGTAACTCGAACCCGACGCGTCAACGTAACCGTTGCGCCATCACTGGTCGTCCGCGCGGCACATTCCGTAAATTCGGTCTGGGTCGTATCAAGCTCCGTGAATTCGCCATGCGTGGTGAAATTCCGGGTATGACAAAAGCAAGCTGGTAATAGGAGAATATGCAATGAGTATGAGCGATCCTATCGCCGATATGCTGACCCGCATTCGCAATGCACAAGGCGTGCAAAAGACGACCGTGGCCATGCCATCGTCGAAAGTCAAAATTGCGATTGCCAGCGTCCTGAAGGACGAGGGTTACATTGAAGATTTCGCTGTTGCCGAAGCTGGTGGCAAAGCGGAACTGAAAATCGGTTTGAAGTATTATGTTGGCCGTCCCGTCATTGAGCGCTTGGAGCGCGTGTCCCGTCCGGGTCTGCGCGTCTACAAGGGTAAAGACGAGATCCCTGTTGTGATGAATGGCTTGGGTGTGGCGATCGTGTCGACTCCGCAAGGCGTCATGACTGACCGCAAAGCACGCGCTACCGGTGTCGGCGGCGAAGTTATTTGCTACGTGGCTTAAGGAGTTACACATGTCTCGAGTAGCTAAAATGCCTATCGTAGTGCCAGCTGGCGCCGAAGTCGCCATCTCCGCACAAGCGATCACCGTAAAAGGCCCGCTGGGCGTACTTTCCCAGGCCCTCACCGGCCAGGTCAAAGTGGAAAACAATGCAGGAACCCTGAGTTTCGACGTGGCGAACGACAGCCGCGAAGCCAATGCCATGTCCGGCACGCTGCGCGCACTGGTCAACAACATGGTTGTTGGCGTCACCAAGGGTTTCGAGAAAAAGCTGAACCTGGTAGGCGTGGGTTACAAGGCGCAAGCTCAAGGCGACAAGCTGAATCTGTCCCTGGGTTTCTCGCACCCTGTAGTGCATGACATGCCAGCTGGCGTTACCTGCGCAACACCAACCCCGACCGAGATCCTGATTAAAGGTATCGACCGTCAACAGGTTGGCCAGGTAGCCGCTGAAGTTCGTGCTTACCGCGCTCCTGAGCCTTATAAAGGCAAGGGCGTTCGCTATGCGGACGAAGTGGTTAAGCTTAAAGAAACCAAGAAGAAGTAATTAGGGGCTGACGATGGATAAGAAAGAATCACGGCTTCGCCGCGGACGCCAAACCCGCATCAAGATTGCGGAATTGAAAGTAAATCGCTTGTCGGTGCATCGCACCAACCTGCACATTTACGCCAACCTGATCAGCCCGGACGCTAAAGTCCTGGTTTCGGCCTCGACGGCTGAAGCGGAAGTTCGCGCTGAACTGGCAGGCCAATCCGGCAAAGGCGGCAATGCCGCTGCTGCAGCCTTGATCGGCAAGCGCGTCGCTGAAAAAGCGTTGAAAGCAGGGATTACCGAAGTTGCGTTTGACCGCTCCGGTTTCCGTTACCACGGCCGTGTGAAAGCGTTGGCAGAAGCCGCACGCGAAGCCGGTCTGAAGTTCTAAGGATCAATCATGGCAAAAATGCAAGCAAAAATGCAAAGCGACAAGCCGGATGATGGCATGCGCGAAAAAATGATCGCGATCAACCGCGTGACCAAAGTGGTCAAGGGTGGTCGTATCATGGGTTTCGCCGCGCTGACCGTAGTTGGTGATGGCGATGGCCGCGTCGGCATGGGCAAGGGCAAATCGAAAGAAGTGCCAGTTGGCGTGCAGAAGGCAATGGAAGAAGCCCGTCGCAACCTGATCAAAGTACCGCTCAAAAACGGTACCTTGCATCACACGGTTGTTGGTCGTCACGGCGCCTCCAAGGTCCTGATGAACCCAGCTAAGCCTGGTACTGGCGTTATCGCTGGTGGCGCAATGCGCGCTATCTTCGAAGTGATGGGCGTGACGGACGTGGTGGCGAAATCCACCGGTTCGAACAACCCATACAACCTGGTACGCGCTACGCTGGACGGCCTGTCGAAAATGAGCACTGCTTCCGATATCGCTGCCAAACGCGGCAAGTCGGTCGAAGACATTCTGGCTTAAGGTGGACAAAATGACAAACACAGTCAAAGTGCAATTGGTCAAGGGCTTGATCGGTACGCGCGAATCGCATCGCGCTACCGTGCGCGGTCTGGGTCTGCGTCGTGTAAATTCGGTTTCCGAATTGCAAGACACCCCATCCGTACGCGGCATGATCAATAAAGTATCGTATCTCGTTAAAGTTGTCGGGTAAGCCTTCGGGCTTACACGAACGGAGCAAATCATGGAATTGAATACTATTGCACCAGCCGAAGGCGCTAAGCACTACAAGCGTCGCGTCGGTCGCGGTATCGGCTCCGGCCTGGGTAAAACCTCGGGTCGTGGTCACAAAGGTCAGAAATCGCGTTCGGGCGGCTTTCATAAAGTCGGTTTCGAAGGCGGTCAGATGCCTCTGCAACGCCGTCTGCCTAAGCGCGGTTTCAAATCGATGCACGCAACCTTCAAAGCTGAAGTGCGCCTGTCCGATCTGAACAACCTGGCTGTTGGCGATGTCGACATTCTGGTCTTGAAGCAAGCTGGCGTTCTGGGCGTGTTGGCCCGTGACGTGCGCGTGATCTTGTCCGGCGAAATCACCAAAGCGGTGAATTTGAAGGGCTTGAAAGTGTCCGCTGGCGCGAAAGCAGCCATCGAAGCAGCCGGCGGCTCGGTAGCCTGAGTTGACCGCTAACAGCTTGATCGGAGCGAAAATTGGCGACTAATCCACAACTTGCTAAAAGTGCAGCGGCCGGTTTCCCTTGGGGACGGCTCTGGTTTTTGCTTGGCGCATTGGTGGTTTATCGTATCGGTGCTCACGTCCCGGTTCCCGGGATTGACCCGACACAATTAGCCTCGCTGTTCAAGGAGCACGAAGGCGGCGTCCTGGGCATGTTCAACATGTTCTCGGGCGGTGCCTTGTCTCGTTTTACAGTGTTTGCGCTGGGTATCATGCCTTATATCTCGGCCTCGATCATCATGCAATTGCTGTCGATCGTGTCACCGCAGATGGAAGCGTTGAAAAAAGAAGGCGAAGCAGGTCGTCGCAAGATCACCCAGTACACCCGGTATTTCACGGTTGCCCTGGCACTGTTCCAAGCGTTAGGCATTGCAGTCGCACTGGAGTCGCAAGCTGGTCTGGTGTTGGAACCTGGTCTTGCATTCCGCTTCGTGACGGTCGTCACTTTGTTGACCGGAACAATGTTTTTGATGTGGTTGGGTGAGCAAATTACCGAGCGTGGTTTGGGTAATGGCATCTCGATCATCATTTTTGCCGGGATTGCAGCAGGTCTGCCGTCGGCGTTGGGTGGCTTGTTCACTCAGGTGTCGAATGGTTCGATCGGCAGCTTCAGCGCGATTTTCATCGTGATCCTGGTAGCACTGGTAACGTACTTCGTTGTATTCGTCGAACGTGGTCAGCGCAAAATATTGGTCAATTACGCGAAGCGCCAGGTAGGCAACAAGATTTATGGCGGTCAAACCAGCCATTTGCCGTTGAAGCTGAACATGGCCGGCGTGATCCCGCCGATCTTTGCTTCTTCGATCATCTTGTTCCCGGCCACTATCGTGGACTGGTTTTCAAAGGGCGCCGACAACGCTAACCCTGCGGTGCGGTTCTTGAAAGATTTGGCAGCATCGATGGGGCCTGGTGAGCCTATCCATGCGCTGTTGTACGCAGTGGCGATCGTGTTTTTCTGTTTCTTCTATACAGCGCTGGTCTTTAACAGCAAGGAAACAGCGGATAACTTGAAGAAAAGCGGTGCGTTCATTCCCGGGATCCGTCCAGGCGAACAGACAGCCCGTTACATCGACAAGATCCTGACACGCTTGACACTTGCTGGCGCAGTCTACATCACCCTGGTGTGTTTATTGCCGGAATTTATGCAAGCCCAGTGGAAAGTACCATTCTATTTCGGCGGTACTTCTTTATTGATTATTGTAGTTGTCACCATGGATTTCATGGCGCAAGTACAGAACTACGTGATGTCGCAGCAATATGATTCGCTGCTGCGCAAAGCAAATTTCAAGGGCGGAATTCCGACGCGTTAAGCGCGGTAAACATACCGAATGGCAAAAGACGACGTCATACAGATGCAGGGCGAGATTCTTGAGAATCTCCCAAATGCAACATTTCGAGTGAAGCTGGAGAACGGACACGTGGTGCTCGGGCATATTTCAGGTAAAATGCGGATGAACTATATTCGCATTCTCCCTGGAGACAAGGTGACGGTGGAGTTAACGCCGTACGACCTGAGCCGAGCCCGCATTGTGTTCCGTACCAAGTAACACACTGAATCAAACCAAAGAAGCGAAAGAAAGAGCCCAAAAATGAAAGTTCTCGCATCAGTCAAGCGGATCTGCCGCAACTGCAAGATCATCAAGCGCAAAGGCGTAGTCCGCGTTATCTGCGTGGAACCACGTCACAAGCAGCGTCAAGGTTAATCGAGGAATAACAAATGGCACGTATTGCAGGGGTTAATATCCCAAATCATCAGCATACCGTTATCGGCCTGACGGCCATCTACGGTGTGGGCCGTCCACGCGCAGAGAAAATCTGTGCATCGACCGGTGTAGCAACCAACAAAAAGATCAAAGATCTGGATGACAGCGAACTGGAAAAGCTGCGCGATGAAGTAGGTAAATTCATCGTCGAAGGCGATCTGCGTCGTGAACTGTCCATGAACATCAAGCGTTTGATGGATCTGGGTTGCTACCGCGGCATGCGTCATCGTAAGGGTCTGCCTTGCCGTGGCCAGCGTACGCGTACGAACGCACGTACCCGCAAGGGACCGCGTAAAGCCGCTCAATCGCTGAAAAAATAATCCGCTAGGGAATAATTATGGCTAAGTCGCAAAATAACGCCGCATCAGCACGCGTGCGTAAAAAAGTTAAAAAGAACGTCGCTGAAGGCATCGCACATGTCCACGCTTCGTTCAATAACACCATCATTACCATCACCGATCGTCAAGGCAATGCCTTGTCGTGGGCTACCTCCGGCGGTGCAGGCTTCAAGGGTTCGCGTAAATCGACCCCATTCGCAGCGCAGGTCGCCGCGGAAGCCGCTGGTAAAGTGGCTGTTGAGTGTGGCGTGAAGAACCTGGAAGTACGTATCAAGGGCCCAGGTCCTGGTCGTGAGTCCGCCGTTCGCGCGCTGAACAACCTGGGCATCAAGATCACCGAGATCCAGGACGTGACGCCGGTACCGCACAACGGTTGCCGTCCACCGAAACGTCGTCGTATCTAAGATAGTGTTGCAGAGGGCGCTTCGGCGCCAGCTGCTTTGCTGTCTGTTGTAACTCAGTACAGTTGTGTGAAAACGCTGGAGCAGGGAGCCGGAAACGGTTATACTGCCCGGCTGTTCTTGCCTGTCAAATTCTGTTTGACGGGTTTTTCGTTTTCAGCCACCGTCTGATTGAAACCAAATCAGACTAGCGCCTAACCGCATCAATGTGTTTGATCATGCATGTGGCTGGGGCGTTATCATTTAAAAAAAGGAAGTATCGTGGCACGTTATATCGGACCTAAAGCAAAACTTTCCCGCCGTGAAGGTACAGACCTGTTCCTGAAGAGCGCACGTCGCTCGCTGGACAGCAAGTGCAAACTGGACGTCAAGCCAGGCCAGCACGGTGTCAAATCCGGCGCCCGCACCTCGGACTACGGTAACCAACTGCGCGAAAAGCAAAAAGTCAAGCGCATGTACGGCGTGCTGGAACGTCAATTCCGCCGCTACTTCGCTGAAGCAGACCGTCGTAAAGGCAACACCGGCGAAACGCTGTTGAAGTTGCTGGAAACGCGTCTGGACAACGTTTGCTACCGCATGGGCTTTGGCTCGACCCGCGCTGAAGCGCGTCAATTGGTCAGCCACAAAGCGTTCACCGTGAACGGTATCGTTGTGAACATCGCTTCGTACGCAGTCAAAGTTGGCGACATCGTTGCTGTTCGTGAAAAATCGAAAAAGCAAGTGCGTATCGTTGAAGCACTGTCGCTGGCTGAACAAGTTGGTATGCCTAGCTGGGTTTCGGTTGATGCCAAGAAAATGGAAGGCACCTTCAAGTCCCTGCCAGAGCGTAACGAAATCGCTAACGACGTCAACGAATCGCTGATCGTCGAGCTGTACTCGCGTTAATAGTAGTTAGCAAGACTCCCGCCCACTCACTTTCTTGAGTGGGCGTTTTACTAATGCCATCAGCCTTATCGGTGTAATGAGCCGAGGGTATTGAAAAGGACATTTCATGCAAAACAGTTTGTTGAAGCCACGTATTATCGATGTTGAAGCTCTCGGTGCAGGTCACGCCAAGGTCGTGATGGAACCGTTCGAGCGCGGCTACGGCCACACATTGGGTAACGCGTTGCGCCGCGTTCTGCTGTCGTCGATGGTAGGCTACGCGCCGACCGAAGTGACGATCGCTGGCGTCGTCCACGAATATTCCTCCCTCGATGGCGTGCAAGAAGACGTCGTCGATCTGTTGCTGAACTTGAAGGGTGTGGTTTTCAAAGTCCACAACCGCGATTCGGTAACCCTGACCCTGAAAAAAGAAGGCGAAGGCGCCATCCTGGCCTCCGACATCGACCTGCCGCATGACGTCGAACTGATCAACCCTGACCACGTGATCGCCCACCTGACCGCTGGTGGCAAGCTGGACATGCAGATCAAGGTTGAAAAAGGCCGCGGCTACGTTCCTGGTAACGTGCGTCGCCTGTCGGAAGACACGAACAAGACCATCGGCCGCATCATCCTCGATGCGTCGTTCTCGCCAGTGCGCCGTGTATCGTACTTCGTTGAATCGGCCCGCGTTGAACAGCGTACCGACTTGGACAAGCTGATCATCAACATCGAAACCAACGGCGTGATCTCGCCGGAAGAAGCGATCCGCCAGTCGGCCCGCGTCCTGGTGGACCAGTTGAATGTGTTCGCTGCCCTGGAAGGCACGGAAGCCGCCGCCGAAGCGCCATCGCGCGCTCCGCTGGTCGATCCTATCCTGTTGCGTCCAGTCGACGACCTGGAGTTGACCGTGCGTTCGGCGAACTGCCTGAAAGCGGAAAACATTTACTACATCGGCGACCTGATCCAACGTTCGGAAAACGAACTGCTGAAAACGCCAAACCTGGGCCGCAAGTCCCTGAACGAAATCAAGGAAGTGCTGGCATCGCGCGGCTTGACCTTGGGCATGAAGCTGGAAAACTGGCCGCCTGCCGGCCTGGAAAAGTAATACGTAGTTGTAGCAAACTGCCTGGGACAGGTGTCCCAGGCTTTTATTTTGTAGCACCAAACCGGCCCGCGATGAAGCTTCTGCCTCATTGATCGAAGAGCTGGAATTTAAACACTCACCGAAAGGATTTATCATGCGTCACGGTCACGGCCTCCGTAAACTGAATCGTACCTCGTCCCACCGTCTGGCAATGCTGCGCAACATGACAGTATCGCTGCTGCGTCACGAAGCGATCAAAACCACCCTGCCAAAAGCAAAAGAACTGCGCCGCGTTGTCGAGCCAATTCTGACCCTGGGCAAAACCGACTCCCTGGCAAACAAGCGTCTGGCCTTCAACCGCCTGCGCGACCGTGAAATGGTCGTCAAACTGTTCGCTGAACTGGGCCCACGTTTCGCCAACCGTAACGGTGGTTATGTGCGTATCCTGAAAATGGGTTTCCGCGTCGGCGATAACGCTCCTATGGCGTTCGTTGAACTGATGGATCGTCCAGATACGACCGAAGCAGTTGAAGTTGCTGGCGAGTAATCCCAGTAATTGCATCTAAGAAAGCCAGGCCTAGCCTGGCTTTTTTGTTTTCTGCTGCAGCTATCCTTGCTGCGGTGTACTATTCTTCTTTCGCGCCGGCCCGGCACAAGCGCTGCCCGCTCCGCGCGACTCTTGTCGAATGGCACAGCTGATGCCGCAGAAAAAGGTTGTTCATGTCCCGTTTCCCTTCCAGCGCCACCGCGCGCGCCGCTCCCCTACATCAACTGCTGATCTGGCTTGCCACCTGTATGCTGCTGGCCATGGCCGTCTTTGGCGCCACCCAGGCCCGCGCCGACGATGAATTCCTCGACCCCGAGCTGGCGTTTAAATTTTCCGCCCGCATGCAGGACCCGTCCACCATCGCCGTCACCTATGTGATTGCCGATGGCTACTATATGTACCACGAGCGCTTCAAGTTCGAAGCCGTGGGCGCCAAGCTGGGTACGCCCGTGTATCCGAAGGGCAAGGTCAAGTTCGACGACACTTTCCAGAAGAACGTGGAAACCTTCCGCCAGACCCTCACCATCACCATTCCCGTGGAAGCGGCCGGCGCGTTCACCCTGAAGGCGACGGGCCAGGGCTGCTCGGACAAGGGCCTGTGCTATGCGCCGCAGGATGCCACGGCTCAGCTGGTGGGCGGTGGCGGCGGCCAGAGCATGGCGCCGGGCGGCTTGCCGTCGAAATTCGCCTTGCCGGCCGCGCCGGCAGTCGACACGGCCGCCGTCAACGGCCCGCAGGCGCAGGCGTCGCCTGGCGTGTCCGTGATGAGCATTCCCCAGGCCAATATCACCAGCACGCCCGAGCCGGTAGCGGCAGCGCCTGTGGCGGCTAGCCCTGCGCCCGCGCAAAGCGAGACGGGCAAGATCGAAGCGGCCCTGAAGGGCGGCAAGCTGCTCGTCATCGTGCCCCTGTTCATGCTGCTGGGCCTGGGCCTGGCATTTACGCCGTGCGTGCTGCCGATGGTGCCGATTTTGTCGTCGATCATCATCGGCGATGGCGCCAAGGTCAGCCGTTCGCGCGGCTTGCTGCTGTCGCTGACGTACGCGCTGGGCATGGCCATAGTCTACACGGCGCTGGGCGTGGCGGCCGGCCTGGCGGGCGAAGGCTTGGCGGCCCAGCTGCAAAACCCGTGGGTGCTGGGCTTCTTTGCCCTGCTGATGGCGGGCCTGGCGCTGTCGATGTTCGGCTTGTATGAGCTGCAAGTGCCGGCTTTCCTGCAAGGCAAGCTGACGTCCGTGTCGAACCAGCAATCGTCGGGCCGCCTGGCGGGCGTGTTCGTCATGGGCGCCATTTCCGCCCTGATCGTGGGGCCCTGCGTGGCCGCGCCGCTGGCCGGCGCCTTGCTGTACATCAGCCAGACGCGCGACGTCGTCATCGGCGGCAGCGCCTTGTTTGCCATGGCGGTGGGCATGAGCGTACCTCTGCTGTTGGTCGGCGTGTCGGCCGGCACCCTGCTGCCCCGCGCCGGCGCCTGGATGGACGCTGTCAAGCGCTTCTTTGGCGTACTGCAGCTGGGCGTGGCCTGGTGGCTGGTCTCGCCCGTGCTGCCGGGCGCCGTGCAGATGCTGGGCTGGACGGTGCTGTTCGTCGGCTACGGCATGTATTTGCTGGTGGGCAAGAGCGGCGCGAAGAATGCCTGGATCGCCAAGGCATTCGGCCTCGTGTTTGCCGTGCTGGGCGCGATGCAACTGGTGGGCGTGGCCAGCGGTGGCCGCGATCCGCTGGCGCCGCTGGCCCACCTCGGCGGCGGGCAAGTGCATGCGCAGCCGTTTATGCGCGTAAAGACCGTGGCGCAGCTCGATGCGGCGCTGGCGCAGTTGAACGGCAAGCCGGCCCTGCTGGACTTTTATGCGGACTGGTGCGTGTCCTGCATCGAAATGGAAAAACTGACCTTCGTCGATCCCGCCGTGCGCGAGAAGATGGGGCAAGCCGTGCTGCTGCAAGTGGACGTGACGGCCAATGATGCTGACGACAAGGCCATGCTGAAACGTTTTCAGCTGTTCGGCCCGCCGGGCATCATCATGTTCAACCCGCAGGGGCAGGAAATCGCCCAGTCGCGTGTGATCGGCTTCCAGAACGCCGCCACCTTCCTGACCTCGTTGCGCAAGCTCGACGGGCAGTAAGCGGTCACTTGTCTCGCCAATAAGAAAAAGCCTGCATTGCAGGCTTTTTCTGTGTTTACACCCGCTACAACTTAGCCGGCTTTGGGATGCTGCTGCATGCCGTCGTGACCGCCATGGTGCCCACCGCGGTGGCCGCCGTGCTTGCCGCCAGGCACGCTGTCGTCAAACACCTTCTTTTGCTCCGGGGTCAGCACGGCATAAAAGGTTTTCAGCGAGGCCAGGCGGCTTTCCTGGTTCGCGATGCGCTCCTTCGACATGGCGATCCATTGCTCCATGCGTTCCGGCGCCGACAGCTTGGCCATCGCTTCGCGCTTGGCTTTCCAGTCGCCCATCGGTTTTTTCGGCGCATTGGCGGCCGTGAAAGTGGCCCAGGCCGGTTCCTGCGCGGCCGTCAGCTTCAGTTTGTCGTGCAGGCGGGCCTGGTACTTGGCCATGCGCTCGGCCGGGTTGCCGCCGCGGTGGCCTTCATGTTGCATCTTGGTGCTGGCGGCAGGCGCGCTGGCGGCCGCTTCCTGGGCGTGGACGGTCAGCGATGCCGCACCCATGCCGAGTACGCTCATGGTGATGATCAAATTCTTGCGCAAGGTTGTCATTGAGGCGTTCATCTGGATTCCTTTGTAAAAGTGAGGGATGTACATGCTGCTGCACATGAATCCATGTTGGACGCGCCATGTTTCCCCGAAGTGTCCGCTGCCAGACAGTTTGTATCTATATGTTTCTTCGGGTCTCCTATATACAAGACGATACAAATGCGCTGTGCAAGGCCGGGGGAAGTGGGGATAATTCGTACCATGGAACCCACTTCTACAATTCTCATCGTCGACGATGACCGCGATATCCGCAGCTTGCTGGCGGACTACCTGGAAACGAACGCCTACCGCACCCTGGGCGCGGCAGATGGCACTGCCATGTGGAAAATCCTCGACGAAACGCGGCCCGACTTGATCGTGCTGGACTTGAATCTGCCCGGCGACGATGGCCTGACCCTGTGCCGCAAGCTGCGCGCCCAATCGACTGTGCCGGTGATCATGTTGACGGCGCGCAATGAACCGCTGGACCGCATCCTGGGCCTGGAAATGGGCGCCGACGATTACTTGCCGAAACCGTTCGAACCGCGTGAATTGCTGGCGCGCATACGCAGCGTGCTGCGCCGCAGCCATGCCATGCCGTCGAACGTGCCATCGGACAAGGCGCAGCAAATCCGTTTTTCCGGCTGGACCCTGGACTTGACGGCGCGCCACCTGCTCAATCCCAGCGGCCTCGTGATCATGCTGTCGGGCGCGGAGTTCCGCTTGCTGCGCGTGTTCCTGGAACACCCGAACCGCGTGCTCAACCGCGACCAGCTGCTGAACCTGACGCAGGGGCGCGACGCCGACCCGTTCGACCGCTCGATCGATATCCAGATCAGCCGCCTGCGGCAAAAGCTCGGTGAAGATGCCCGCTTGCCGCAAATCATCAAGACCGTGCGCAACGGCGGCTACGTGCTGGCCGGCCAGGTCAATGTGGAGCCGCACGCGTGAAGGCCTTCCTGGGGTCGATGACGGGCCGCGTCTTCATGTTCCTGCTGATCGGCATCGTCGCGTCGGCCGCGCTGACGCAGTGGCTGGCCGTGGGCGAACGCCAGCGCGCCATCGAGCAATACCGCGACTACCACGCCGTCGAGCGGGCCGAGCAGCTGGTAATGGCGGCCGACGTGGTGCCGCTGGCCTCGCGCGCCGCCTACCTGAAAGTGGCCAACAAGGGCAGCGTGCGCCTGGAACTGCGTCCCGAAACGGAACATACGCCCGGCGCGCCGACGGAGTTTTCCACCGCGCTGCAAGCCAAGCTGGGCGAAGGTTTCAAGGTCAGCGCGCTGGCCGAACGCCCGGCCGCCTGCGTCAAACCGCGCCAGACGCCGGGCATGTTTGCCGCCAAGCCATGGGGCGGCACGTGCGAAAACCTCGACGTGCGCATGCAGGATGGCCACGTGCTGCGCCTGATGGTCTTGCCGCCGCGCCAGCAGCCGCCGTTCAACGAACACAACGACTGGATGACCTTGCTGCCTTTCCTGATCAGCATCGCCATCCTCGCCTACCTGGTCACGCGCATGACCATGCGCCCGCTCAAGCAGCTGGCGCAGGCGGCGAAAGACCTGGGCAACGATATCAACCATCCGCCGCTGACCCTGTCGGGCGCCAGCGAGATCCGCCAGGCCAGCGCCGCCTTCAATGCCATGCAGGCGCGCATCCGCCAGCATATTTCCCAGCGGACACAGATGCTGGCGGCCATCACGCACGACTTGCAGACGCCGCTGACGCGCTTGCGTTTGCGCCTGGAAAAAGTGGCCGATACGGAATTGTATGACCGCTTGGTAGGCGACCTGTCAGCCATGCAGAGCATGGTCAAGGAAGGGCTAGACCTGGCCCGCTCGATGGATAGCACGGAAGCGATGCAGGCGCTGGATCTCGATTCCCTGTTGGATAGCGTCTGTTCCGACGCGGCTGATGCCGGCCAGAAAGTCACCCTGAATGGGCAGGCAGGTATGGCCTTGATGGCGCGTCCGATCGCCATGCGGCGCTGCCTGGTGAACTTGATCGACAATGCCGTCAAATATGGCCTGTACGCGCAAGTTGCCGTCGAGCGCATCCCGGGTGCCGCGCGCATCCGCATCCGCGACGGGGGGCCAGGCATTGCGCCAGATCAATTGGCTAAAGTGTTCGAACCGTTTTACCGCATCGAGACTTCGCGTTCGCGCGAATCGGGCGGCACGGGCCTGGGCCTGACCATCGCGCGCAATATCGCCGAACAGCATGGCGCCACGGTTTCACTGCTTAATCATGTCGACGGTGGACTGGAAGTCACCCTCATCGTGCCCGAGTATTACGCAGGAAAGTGAGCATTTCCGTGCGACAATATTGTGCTTTATGCCCCCCTGGCAACTACCTTCAACCTGCAGCCCTGCGCTGCGACAGCGTGACAGAACAATGAAAAAGACTAGTCTGGCAATCCTCGTGGGTGCGGCCCTGTGTATCGGCGGCGGCATCTGGTATTTCAATCATCAGCCCGGCGCGGCGAGCGGTGGGCAGGATGGTAAAGGGGGCAAGGGCGGACAAGCGCCGACGACGGTGAGCGTGGTCGTTCCGGTGCGCCAGGATGTGCCGATGGTGCTGCAAGCCAATGGCAGCGTGATGCCGATCAGCAGCGTCGACTTGCACCCGCAGACGACCAGCACGATTACCAAGGTGCATATCCGCGAAGGCCAGTTCGTCAAGCAGGGCGAGCTGATGTTCACTCTCGATGCGCGCAGCGAACACGCGAATGTCGACAAGGCGCAGGCGCAGGTCTTGCGCGACCGCGCCTCGGTGCAGGACCTCGAGCGCCAGCTCAAGCGCAGCCAGGATTTGCTGAGCAAGAACTTTATTGCCCAGGGCGCCGTCGATACCCTGCAAAGCCAGCTCGACGCGGCACGCGCCTTGCTGGCTGCCGACCAGGCCGCCTTGCGCGCCGCCCAGGTGGATTCCAGCTACACCGTCCTGCGCGCGCCGCAGGCGGGCAGGGTAGGGGCCATCAATGTCTATGCGGGCAGCCTGGTGCAGCCGACCACGTCGCTCACCAGCATCACCCAGCTCGACCCGATCGACGTGTCGTTCACCTTGCCGGAAAGCAGCCTGTCCGGCTTGCTGGCGGCGCAAAAGGCGGGCGAGGTGCCTGTCACGGCGCTGTTGTCCGATGCGGGCGGCAAGCAGCTCGACGGCAAACTGAACTTTATCGACAATGCCGTCGATTCCGCCACCGGCGTGATCCGGATCAAGGCCCGTTTCAATAATGGCGGCACCGATTTGTGGCCAGGCCAGTACGTGAATACGCAGCTGACCGTGCGCACCCTCAAGGATGCGCTGGTGATCCCGCAAAACGCCATCATCACGAGTACTTCCGGCACCTTCGTGTACTCGATGGAGGCGGACAGTACGGCCAAGATGCGCAAGATTACCCGGGTGTACGCGTTCGGGCCGAGCGCCGTCGTCACCGGCCTGGCAGGCGATGAAAAAGTCATCGTCGATGGCAAGCAGAACTTGCGTCCAGGCAGCAAGGTGCGCCTGGCGGAAAAACACAAGGCCGCCGATGGCGCCGCCGCACCGCAGGGCAAGCCAGCATGAACCTGTCCGAACTGAGCATCCGCCGCCCCGTCATGGTGGTGTTGCTGTCCCTCTCCATCATCCTGGCCGGCGTGCTGGCCTATCTGCAAATTCCCGTGGCGGCCTTGCCGAGCTACAACACGCCCGTCATCAACGTCAGTGCCGACCTGGCCGGCGCCAGCCCGGAAACCATGGCCTCGTCGGTGGCCTTGCCACTGGAAAAGCAATTTTCCACCATTTCCGGCCTCAGCCTGATCACGTCCACGAGCACGCTGGGCAATACCTCGCTGACCCTGGAATTTGACGCCAGCATCAATGTCAACGAGGCGGCCGTCGACGTGCAAGCCGCGCTGCTGCGCGCGCAGCGCCAGTTGCCGACGGAAATGACGGATTTGCCATCCTACCGCAAGGTCAATCCCGCCGATGCGCCGGTGCTGTTCATCCAGATGACGTCGCCATCGCTGAACTTGTCGGATCTCAACGATTATGCGGAAAACCTGATCGCCCCGAGCCTGTCGACCCTGCCTGGCGTGGCCCAGGTGATCGTGAATGGCCAGAAGCGCTTTGCCGTACGCGTGCGCGCCCGTGCCGACCTGATGAATGCGCGCAACCTGACGATGGACGAGCTGGCTACCGCCTTGCGCACCTCGAACACGAATTCCCCGCTGGGCATCCTTGACGGCCCGAGCCAGACCCTGACCATCCAGGGCAATCCGCAAATGATGAAAGCGGCCGATTTTGCCGAACTGATCGTCGCCAGCCGCAACGGCCAGCCCGTGCGCCTGAAGGACGTGGCCGAGGTGGAGGACAGCTTTCAATCGATCAAGGCCGTCGGCAGTTTCAACGGTGAGCGCTCGATCAGCCTGATGGTGCAGCGCCAACCGGATGCCAACACCGTGCAAGTGGTCGATGGCGTGCGCCGTTTGTTGCCAGGGTTCAAGGAACAATTGCCGCAATCGATACAGATCAGTCTGGTTAACGACCGTTCGCTGTCGATACGCGAAGCCATCCACGACGTCAATTTGACCTTGGCCCTGACGGTGGTGCTGGTGGTGCTGGTGATCTTCCTGTTCCTGCACCGCGCGGCCGCCACCTTCATTCCAGCCGTCACCATGCCGATTTCCCTGCTGGGCGCCCTGGCCCTGCTGTACTGGCTCGGCTACAGCCTCGACAACGTCTCGCTGCTGGGCATTACCCTGGCCGTCGGCTTGGTCGTCGACGATGCCATCGTGGTGCTGGAAAACATCGTGCGGCATATCGAGATGGGCAAGAAACCGATACGCGCGGCCCTGGAAGGGGCGAAAGAGATGGGCTTTACCATCATCTCGATTTCCGTCTCGCTGGTGGCCGTGTTCATCCCCATCTTCTTCATGCCGGGCGTGATCGGCTTGTTGTTCCATGAGTTCGCCGTTGTCGTCTCGCTGGCCGTGCTGGTGTCCGCCATCGTCTCGCTGACCCTGGTGCCGATGCTGGCCAGCCGCTTCCTGCCGGCCGATTCGCGCGAGCACAATGACAGCGACCCCAGCCACGGCGAAAAAACCTTCATCGGCCGCCATTTCGAAGCGGGTTTCACGAAGTTGCGCAACGGTTACGTGCATCTGCTCGACAAGGCCCTGGCGCACCGCAACGTGGTGCTGTTCATTGCCGTGTGTACCTTTGCGCTGACGGTGCTGTTGTACGCCACGATACCGAAAGGTTTCTTCCCGGAAGAAGATCTGGGCCAGATCCAGGTCAATACGGAAGCGTCGGAAGACATTTCCTCGGCGGCACTGCAGGATTTGCAAGCCCGCGTGGCGGCCGTGCTCAAGGCGGACCCCAGCGTGCAGGATGTGACCTCGTTCGTCGGCGGCGGCAACACGGGACGCATGTTCATGGTCTTGAAACCTCGCAACGAGCGGCCGAAAATGCCCGTGGTGCTGGAAAACCTGCGCCGCGCGACGAGCACCGTGCCCGGCATGGCCGTGTATTTCCGGCCCGTGCAAAACTTGCAGCTGGGCGGACGCCAGAGCAAGAGCCGCTACCAGTACACCTTGCAAAGCGTCAGTCCCGACGCCTTGAATGACTGGGCGGAAAAGTTTATTGCTGGCATGCGCACGGATCCCGCCTTCCGCGACGTTACCAGCGATTCCCAGATCAAGGGCTTGCAGGCGTCGCTCAGGATCGACCGCGACAAGGCCAATTTGCTGGGCGTGCAAATGTCCGACATCCGCACGGCCCTGTACAGCGCCTTTGGCGAGCGGCAAGTGTCGACCATCTATTCGTCGGCAGCCAGCTATTACGTGATCCTGGAAGCGGCCACGGCAGACCGCCAGTACGACGATGCGCTCACGCGCGTGTCCGTGCGCAGCAAGACGGGCGAACTGGTGAAACTGTCGAGTATTGCCTACGTGGAACGCACGATCGGGCCCACGTCCGTGAATCACCAGGGGCAGTTGCAGGCTGTTACCATCGCCTTCAACCTGGCGCCGGACGTGCCGCTGGGCATCGCCACGGGCAAGATCGACGCGATGGCCAAGGACATGAGCTTGCCGGCCTCCATCATCACGCGTTACGGCGGCGACGCGGCCGTGTTCCAGAGCTCGCAGTCCAGCCAGATCATCCTCATCATTGCCGCGCTGGCCGTGATCTACGTGCTGCTCGGCGTGTTGTATGAAAGCTATATCCACCCGCTGACCATCCTGGCCGGCTTGCCATCGGCAGCTGTGGGGGCGCTGCTGACCCTGCGCCTGTTCGGCATGGACCTGACCATGATCGCCATCATCGGCATTTTGATGCTGATCGGCATCGTCAAGAAAAATGCGATCATGATGATCGACTTCGCCCTGCATGCGCAGCGCAACGACGGGCTGGCGCCGGCGGAGGCCATCCGCCAGGCTTGCATCCTGCGTTTCCGCCCCATCATGATGACGTCGGCGGCGGCCTTGATGGGCGCCTTGCCGATCGCCCTGGGCCTGGGCGCCGGCGCCGAGCTGCGCCAGCCGCTGGGCCTGGCGGTGGTCGGCGGCTTGCTCTTTTCGCAAGTGATTACCTTGTTCATCACCCCCGTGATCTATCTGTTCCTGGACAAGTACAGCGGCACGGGACCGTTGACGGACGAGCAATTGGTGGCGCTCGACAACAAGGCCTGATCCGCCACACGGCCAGCACCGGCGCCCGTTCCTAAGTGAATGCGGCGCCGGTTTTGTATGGGCCGTGATACATACGGTAACAACCGTCAAGAGACGGCTAGGGTACGCTGATACCGCTGCAAGGAATGTCGCTATCCTGTACGCTTCGGGTTGGAAATGCCGAGGAAGTGTTCCCAAAAGCAAGGGACTCTGGCACTATGGCTGCCCTGTAAGATTACTTTTGTCGCTACACAGAAAGCACGATTCATTTTGCATGACACGACCCATTTGATGGCTGCCGATTCCGATGTTTGCCCCACCTGCGGGCAAGTCATCCAGCCACCACCGGCCTACGGGTCCAAGACCAGCACCATGCGCAAGGTGGCGCTCGGCGTGTCCGTCTTGCTGCACGTGCTGCTGGCGGCGTATGTCCTATTTCGTAGCGACAAGATCGAAAAGATCCCGCCGCCGAAGAAGGAAAGCGCGATGGTCTACATTGCGCCGCTGAAAGACAAGCCGCAACCGAAGCCGCAACCGAAACCCACGCCGAAACCGAAGGACACGAAAGTGGCCAAGGTCAAACCGCCACCGGCGCCGAGCAAGCGCGTGGTCACGAAAGACGTGCCGCGCGACAAGCCGAAACTGGAAACCTTCACGCCCCCGCTGGTGTCGAAAGTGCCGTTGCCGCCGCCGCCCGCTGAAGACATGAGTTCGATGATCGAGCAGCGCCGCAAGCAGCGTCAGGCGCAAAATCCCGCGCCGCCGGCCGAGGAAAGCGAAAACGACCGCGCCATGCGCGTGGCCAAGGCGAATATCGCCGGCGCCCAGGGACGCAATTCCGGCAGCGACCGCGAGGATTCGGGCGGCGTGTTTTCCATCGTCAACCAGACCTCGTTCAGCGCGGAAGTCAAGTTCAAGGGCTGGAATGGCAACTTCAAGCGCAACTGGCTGAAGCAGGAAAAAGTGGAGCTGGGCAATGAGCCCGATATCGAAACGGCCATCCTGAAGAAGATGATCCAGCTGATCCGTGCCGAGAAACCGGGCGACTTCGTGTGGGAATCGCGCCGCCTGGGACGTAACGTCAACCTCAGCGCCCGCGTGGAAGACACGGCCGAGCTGATGGCTTTCCTGCGCCAGGAATTCTTTTCCGAGAAACGGCCAGGGCCGGGACGGCGCTAGGCGCTCGGAAAATTGACGGCAATAAAAAAGGCTGCACCGTGTGAACGGGCAGCCTTTTTTACGCAGCGTTGATCTCGATCAAGCCGGTTTATCCGATTCCGGCTCGACGTCGTCTTCCATGTCGATCAATTCGACCATCTGGGCCGCGCCGTCTTCGCTGATGCCGGCCAGTTCCATGATCTTGTCGTTGGCTTCGTCGATGCCGACGCGTTTCAAGGCCGAGAACAGTTGCACGGTGAACGGGAAGCCGACGCCGTCTTCATCCACATAGCTGTCGAGCTTGGCTTTCGCCTGGCGCAAGGCATTCACGGATTCATTCCGGTTCAGCTTATCGACCTTGGTCAGGATGCAGTGGATCGGCTTGCCCGTTGGGGCGAACCATTCCAGCATTTGAATGTCCAGGTCGGTGAACGGGCGGCGCGAATCCATGATCAGGATCAAACCCGCCAATTGCTCGCGGCGCTGCACGTAGTCGCCCAGCAGGCGCTGCCAGTGCAATTTGGCCGAGCCCGATACTTCCGCGTAGCCGTAGCCCGGCAAGTCGACCAGCAGGCATTCGATCTCTTCGACGATGGTGGCATCCTTGCGGTGCTGCGCCACGTGGGCGCCGCCGATGGAGAAGTAGTTGATGTGCTGGGTACGGCCAGGTGTCTTGGAGGCGAACGCCAAGCCTTTCTGATTACACAAGATGTTGATGGCGGTCGATTTACCGGCATTGGAGCGGCCGGCAAAGGCGATTTCCGGCACCGTGGTATCGGGCAGGTCACGCAATTGGTTGACGGTCGTAAAGAAGCGGGCTTGCCAGAGTTTTGACATGGGAGTAGTAAAGCAACAAAAGGGAGCGATAAGGGAGCGATAACGCCAAGAAGCTATTGTACAATAAGGGGTTGTTTATTGTTGCCGGCGTAGCAGCGATGCGGTTTGCGGCCCTGAAAATAAAGCAAAAATCCACAGGGCGCGGCAATGTCCACCACTAATTTCTCACTGTCTCAGGGTGCCTGAATGAATCGTGCGTTTTCACCGTTTATCAAATCCATGCTGCTCGCATTGCTGGCTGTATCGGCAACTGCCTCCGCGGTCGAAGCAGCGAAACCGGCCGTCAAGGCCGACGCCGCCAAGGGCGCCACCCTGTACGCCGATGGCGATGCGGCACGCGGCTTGCCTGCCTGCGTCTCCTGCCATGGCGCGGCCGGCAATTCGACCATCACGGTCAATCCGAAGCTGGCTGGCCAGCACGAAAGCTATATCTACAAGCAATTGGTCGATTTCACCACGCCGGAGCGCAACCAGCCCGTCATGACGACCTATGCCAAGATGCTCAGCGACGCCGACAAGAAGAATATCGCCGCCTACCTGGGCGCGCAGCTGTCCAAGCCGGGTGCCGCGAAAAACAAGGATACGATCGACCTGGGCAAGAAAATCTACCGTGGTGGTATTGCTTCCAAGCAAGTTGCCGCCTGCGCCAGCTGTCATGGCGCGACGGGCAATGGCATTCCCGTCCAGTACCCGCGCATCGCCGGCCAGCACCAGGATTACACGGTGGCCCAGCTGACCATGTTCCGCAGCACCAAGGCTGATGCCCGCAAGAACAGCGCGCAAATGCACACCATCGCCGCCCGCATGTCGGATGACGAGATCGCCGCCGTTGCCGATTACATCGCCGGCCTGAAGTAAGTTTTCATAGTGGCAAGAGATTGCCAGGCGCACCAGCGCGCATGAACGAGGGCGGCCGTCTCAACAGGCTGCCCTTTTTTATGGCAAGGGCCAAACAGGAGTATGCTGCCGCCTTGCGCGGAGAAACTATCAGCTCCATGCCACATTTTCTTGAAGATTGCATATCCCGTATGAGTATCCACGTATGAGCACAGGCACGACCGGAATCGAGTTAAAGACCCAACGCCGCAGCCTGGCTGAATTCGTCGAGCTGGTCTCGTCAATGCGCTTTGCCATCAGCCTGCTGACCCTGATCGCCGTCGCGTCCATCATCGGCACCGTGCTCAAGCAAAACGAGCCCATGCCCAATTATGTCAACCAGTTCGGGCCGTTCTGGTTCACCGTTTTCGACAAGCTGAGCCTGTATTCCGTGTATTCGGCCTGGTGGTTCCTCGTGATCATGGGTTTCCTCGTCGCCTCGACCTCGCTGTGCATCGTGCGCAATGCGCCGAAGATGCTCAAGGACATGCGCAGCTGGCGCGACAATGTGCGCGAGCAATCGCTGCGCAATTTCCACCACAAGCTGGAATGGCAGGCGCCGCTGCCGCGCGCCGTGCTGGCGCAGCAGATGGTGATGCGCCTGAAAGACGCCGGTTACGGGGCCAAGGTGGTCGAGAAGGACAACGCCACCCTGGTGGCCGCCAAGCGGGGCGCCGCCAATAAATGGGGCTATATCTTTGCCCACGGCGCCATCGTCATCATCTGTGTGGGCGGCTTGCTCGACTCGGAAATGCCGATCCGCGTACAGCAATGGTTCTTTGGCAAGACGCCGTTTTCCGGCAGCGGCGTGATCGCCGACATTCCCGCCCAGCACCGCCTGAGCCTGTCGAACCCCACTTTCCGCGGCAATACCATGATCCCGGAAGGCTCGTCGAGCAACACGGCCATCATTCCCCAGGCCGATGGCGTGCTGATCCAGGATTTGCCCATCACGATCTTGTTGAAGAAATTCCACATCGATTTTTACAGCACGGGCATGCCGAAGCTGTTTGCCAGCGACGTGGTCGTCACCGACCATGCGACGGGGGAAAGTTTCCCAGCAACCATCAAAGTCAACCAGCCGCTGCTGTACAAGGGCCTGGCCCTGTACCAGTCCAGCTTTGAGGATGGTGGCAGCAAGCTCAAGTTGACGGGTTATCCGATGACGGGCAAGACGACGAAACGCTTCGATATCGGCGGCGAAGTGGGCGGCAGCACGCCGCTCGAGCGCAGCGATGGCAATTCCTACACGGTGGAATGGTCGGGTTTCCGTCCCTTCAACGTGGAAAACCTCAGCGCGGGCCAGGATGTGCGCGCCGTCAACAAGGCGGAAAGTTTTAACGATAAATTCGCCGTCGGCCTGGACAAGCGCCTCGGTTCCGCCGCGAAGAACGCGAACAACAAGGATCTCAAGAACGTGGGCCCCTCGGTGCAATACAAATTGCGCGACAAGACGGGCCAGGCGCGCGAGTACCAGAACTATATGCAGCCGGTCGCCGTGGATGGCACGACGGTGTTCCTGGCCGGCATGCGCGTCAACCCCAGCGATCCGTTCAGCTATCTGCGCATTCCCGCCGATGACAATTACAGCGTGAACGAATGGATGCGCTTGCGTGCCGCGCTGCAAGATCCCGCGCTGCGCCAGCAAGCCGCCACGCGCTATGCGGCGCGCGCCATGCCGCAGGCGGGCGCGGAAGCCTTGCGCAGCCAGTTGCAGGAATCGGCGGCGAAGAGCCTGGGCATCTTTGCCGGCAATGGACAAGAGGGCGGTTTCCTCGCCATTTCACGTTTCCTGGAGAAAATTCCTGCCGCCGAGCAAGAAAAAGCGGCCGATATCTTCATGAAGATCTTGAATGGCAGCCTGTGGGACTTGTGGCAGGCGGCGCGCGCCCAGGATGGCTTGAAGGCTATCGAGGCCGATGACAAGCACGGCCGCTTCCTGCAGCTGGCCACGAATGCGCTGTCCGACAGCTTCTTCTATGGCGCGCCCGTGTATCTGCAACTCGACGACTTTACGGAAATCAAGGCGTCCGTGCTGCAAGTGACGCGGTCGCCAGGCAAGAGCGTCGTTTACCTCGGTTGCCTGTTCCTCGTGATCGGCGTATTTTCCATGTTTTATATCCGCGAGCGTCGCCTGTGGGTGTGGATCAAGGATGGCGAGGGCGGCAGCGAGGCCTTGATGGCCATGAGCACGCAACGCAAGACCCTGGATTTTGAAAAAGAATTTGAGAACTTGAAGGCAAAGCTGCCGCAATCGGCGTAAGCTGCGCTGTGTCCGGGACGCTTGCGCGTCGCCGGGAATGGAGAAAATGATGGAATTGGCAAACAAGCAAATATATACGCAGGAACCGGGATTTTTCAAGCGCCTGAGCCTGATCGATTGGCTGTACGGCGCCGGCTTGCTGGCAGCCTCCCTGTTCGGTCTGATGCGCTTTGGCGCCTTCATGGATATCTATGAAAAAGCCATCTTGCTGGCCGCGGCGCCCACGTTCGCGTGGCTGGGCTGGTACTGGAAGCCCGTGCGCTGGCTGATCCCCGTGGCAGCCGTGCTGTCGCTGTTCGCCATCGAGCTGTACGCGGGCCACCTGGAGATGGCGAATCAGAAATTCTTCCTGAAATACATCTTGTCGAGCCAGTCCGCCATCCTGTGGATGGGCACCCTGTTCGTGCTGTCGACCCTGTTCTACTGGATCGGCCTGGTGGCGCGTTCGGAATTTGGCTCGTCCGTCGGCTCCCTGCTGTGCTGGGCCGGCGTGGTGCTGGGTCTGACGGGCATGCTGGTGCGCTGGTACGAGTCTTACCTGATCGGCGCCGACGTGGGCCATATTCCCGTGTCGAACCTGTATGAAGTGTTCATCCTGTTTTCCTTGATCACGGCCATGTTCTACCTGTATTACGAGCAGCATTACGCGACGCGCCAGCTGGGCGCCTTCGTCATGCTGGTCATTTCGGCGGCCGTCGTGTTCCTGATGTGGTACACGGTCACGCGCGACGCGGCCGAAATCCAGCCGCTGGTGCCGGCCCTGCAAAGCTGGTGGATGAAGATCCACGTACCGGCCAACTTCATCGGCTACGGCACCTTCGCCCTGTCGGCCATGGTGGCGGCGGCTTACCTGCTCAAATCGAGCGGCTACCTGGTCGACCGCCTGCCGTCGCTGGAAGTGCTCGACGACGTCATGTACAAGGCCATTTCCGTGGGCTTCGCTTTCTTCACGGTAGCGACCATCCTGGGCGCCCTGTGGGCGGCCGAAGCATGGGGCGGCTACTGGTCGTGGGACCCGAAAGAAACGTGGGCGCTGATCGTCTGGCTCAACTATGCAGCCTGGCTGCACATGCGCCTGATGACAGGCTTGCGCGGCCGCGTCGCCTCGTGGTGGGCGCTGGTGGGCTTGCTGGTGACGACGTTTGCCTTCCTGGGCGTGAATATGTTCCTTTCTGGTTTGCATTCTTACGGCAAGCTTTAATTGTTTTTTGCATGACAGAAGCGTCATGAACGGCCCGGGAAAACTGGTGTAAGGTACAAATAATCACCTTTTCCCGGAGCCGCCATGTTGATCAAGCGCAGTCCCAACGGCATTGAGTTGCCGTATTCTTCCGAAATCACGCCGCGCGCCGTGTTTGAATCGCGCCGCAGTTTCATCAAGCAAGTGGCGCTGGGCACGATGTCCAGTGCGGCCTTGCTGGAAATGGCTAGCCGCGAAGCCTTCGCGCAAGGCACCAATCCCAAGCTGGCTGCTAAACTGAATCCCGCCTATTCGGCGCTGGAAAAGCAGACGGCCTATAAAGACGCCACCAGCTACAACAATTTCTACGAATTCGGCACGGACAAGAGCGATCCGGCACAAAACGCGGGCACCCTGCGCCCGCGTCCGTGGACGGTCAGCATCGAAGGCGAAGTGAAAAAGCCGATGACCCTGGATCTGGACGCGCTGCTGAAGCTGGCGCCGCTGGAAGAGCGCGTCTACCGGCTGCGCTGCGTGGAAGGCTGGTCGATGGTCATCCCGTGGGTCGGTTATTCCTTCTCGGAAATCATCAAGAAGGTCGAGCCGACGGGCAATGCCAAGTACGTGGAATTCATCACTCTGGCCGACAAGAAACAGATGCCGGGCGTGGGCAGCCGCGTGCTGCAATGGCCGTATACGGAAGGCTTGCGCATCGATGAAGCGAACCATCCGCTGGCGCTGTTGACCCTGGGCATGTATGGCGAAACCTTGCCGAACCAGAATGGCGCGCCCGTGCGCATGGTGTTGCCGTGGAAATATGGTTTCAAGTCCGCCAAATCCATCGTCAAGATCCGTTTCGTCAAGGAACAGCCGCGCACGTCCTGGAACCTGTCGGCGCCGTCCGAATACGGTTTTTACTCGAATGTGAACCCGAACGTTGATCATCCGCGCTGGTCGCAGGCTTCCGAGCGGCGCATCGGCGAAGACGGCTTTCTCACGCGCAAGCGCAAGACCCTGATGTTCAATGGCTACAACGATGTCGCTTCCTTGTACGCGGGCATGGACCTGAAGAAGTTCTTTTAAGGAAAGACCATGGCCCTCAACCCCACGCCGAGACAATTGTCGCTATTCAAAAGCCTGATCTTCTTGCTGGCGCTGCTGCCGTTTGTCCGCATGGTCTGGCTGACGTACACGGGGCAACTGGTGGAGCCGTTGGAATTCATCACGCGCGGCACGGGCGACTGGACCCTGTATTTCCTGTGCATCAGCCTGGCGGTTACGCCCTTGCGGCGCTTCACGCAATGGAATTGGCTGATCAAGCTGCGGCGCATGCTGGGCTTGTTCGCGTTTTTCTACGCGACACTGCACTTCACCACCTTTTTATGGTTCGATCACTTCTTTGATATACAGGAAATGTGGAAGGATGTACTCAAGCGGCCGTTCATCACCGTGGGTTTCATCGCTTTCGTGCTGCTGATCCCGCTGGCCGTGACGAGCACGAATGGCATGGTCAAACGCCTGGGGGGTAAGCGCTGGCAGTGGCTGCACCGCTTGATCTACATCATCGCGCCGCTGGGCATCCTGCACTTCTGGTGGATGAAGGCGGGCAAGCACAATTTCGCGCAACCGATACTGTTCGGCTCCATCGTCGCGCTACTGCTGCTAATTCGCGCGTATTTCGCCTGGAGCAAGCGAGTCAAAAGCGCCAGGGCGGCCAACGCAGCCACCCCGGTGCGTGCCGTTTAGGTGGCTGGCACGATGACCGGTGGCGGCGGCACGGGCGCCGGTTCGACCGGGCCTTTTGCCGGCGCGCCCTTGGCCGCTGGCGGCTTGGGTAGGTACAGGGGGCCGGGCTGGCCGCAGCCGGCCAGGACGCTAGAAACCACAATGGCGGTGCCGATATAAAACGCTGAGGATGACTTCACGATTAGAATCACGGTTTGATTAAGATCTTTGGAGTGTAGCATGAGCGAATCGGAATTCCTGGCCCTGGCCGAAGCCACCCTGACCCAGATCGAGGCGGCGCTGGACCGGCTGAACGATGAAGACGTGCTCGACGTCGAATGCAGCCGCAGCGGCAATGTGCTGGAAATCGAATTCATCGATAACGGCACGAAAATCATCGTCAACAGCCAGGCCCCCATGCGCGAGATGTGGGTAGCGGCCCGTTCCGGCGGCTTTCACTACAAGAGAGTTGGCGACGAGTGGCGCAACACGCGCGACGGCTCGGAACTGTTTGCGGCCCTGTCGGCCATGGCCAGCGAGCAGGCAGGCACGGCAGTCGTATTGACGTAATTGTCTTAGCGGCGCGCCATAAAAAAGGGCAGACTCTTCAGTCTGCCCTTTTTGCATCAAACGATCTTAAAACAGTTCGTTCTTGACGGCTTCTTTCGCTTTTTCTTCCTCCGGCGTGCCGCGCGCCGCGCCTTCCAGGCTGCCTACGCCCGTGCCCGGCGGATTTTCCGCATAGTAATACTCGTCGCCCACGTGGATCAGGCCTTCCGGCACGGCGCGTTCCTCGACGGGTATGCTTTTCAGGGCTTTCGCCATGTAGCTGATCCAGATCGGCAAGGCCAGGCCGCCGCCCGTTTCCCGGTTGCCCAGGTTGCGCGGCTGGTCGTAGCCGATCCAGGCGATGCCCACCAGCTTGGCCTGGTAGCCGGCGAACCAGGCGTCGATGGAATCGTTGGTCGTGCCCGTCTTGCCGGCCAGGTCGGGGCGCTTCAAGGCCATGGCCTTGTTCGCGGTGCCGAAGCGCACGACGTCGTTGAGCATGCTGTTCATCATGAAGGCATTGCGCTCGTCGATGACGCGGTTGGCTTCCTCGCCCGCCAGGTCCGGCTTGGCTTGCGACAAGACATTGCCGTCGCTATCGGTCACCTTGGCGATCAGATACGGGTTGATCTTGTAGCCGCCATTGGCGAACACGGCATACGCGCCCGCCATCTGCAGCGGCGTCACGTTGCCTGCGCCCAGGGCCAGGGTCAGGTAGGGCGGGTTCTTGTCCGCGTCAAAGCCGAAGCGCGTCGCGTATTCCTGGCCATACTTGGCGCCGATCTTGTGCAGGATACGGATGGAAATCATGTTTTTCGATTTCATCAAGCCCTTGCGCATGGTCATCGGGCCATCGTATTTGCTGTCGTAGTTCTTCGGTTCCCACGCCTGGCCGCCCGTCTGGCCCGCGTCGAACGAAATCGGCGCATCGTTGATGATGGTGGCCGGCGACAGGCCCCGTTCCAGCGATGCGGAATAGATGAAGGGCTTGAAGGCCGAACCGGGCTGGCGCCATGCCTGCGTGACGTGGTTGAACTTGTTGCGGTTGTAATCGAAGCCGCCCACCATGGCGCGGATGGCGCCGTCTGTGGTGCTGGCCGAGACGAACGCCGATTGCACTTCCGGCATCTGCGTCAAGACCCAGGTATTGCCTTCCTGCATGACGCGGATCACGGCGCCGCGCTTGATGCGGCGGTTCGGCGCCGCTTTTTCCGACAGCCAGGCCGCGCCGAAGGTCAGGCCGGGGCCGGTAATCGTGATTTCCTCGCCGGCCGAGGTGACGGCCTGCAAGGATTTGGGCGACGCTTGCAGCACCATGGCGGCGATGATGTCGTCGCTGTCCGGATGGTCGGCCAGTTCCGTCTCGATCGCGTCATCGGCTTCTGCCTTGGTTTTTGGAATCTCGATATACGCTTCCGGGCCGCGGTAGCCGTGGCGTTTCTCGTAATCCATCACGCCCTTGCGCAAGGCGATGTAGGCGGCGTCCTGGTCGGCCTTGGTGATGGTGGTGTAGACGTTCAGGCCGCGCGTATAGGTATCTTCCTTGAATTGCTCGTAGACCAGCTGGCGCGCCATTTCCGACACGTATTCCGCATGCACGCCGAAGGCGCTGCTGTCGGTTTTCACTTTCAGCTCTTCATTTTTCGCTTCTTCGTACTGCGCCGGCGTGATGTAGCCCAGCTGGGCCATGCGTTGCAGGATGTATTGCTGGCGCATGCGCGCGCGTTTCGGATTGACGACGGGGTTGTAGGCCGACGGCGCTTTCGGCAAGCCGGCCAGCATGGCCGCTTCCGCCACGGTGAGATCCTGGATGTTCTTGCCGAAATAGATTTGTGCGGCCGAGGCGAAGCCGTAGGCGCGCTGTCCCAGATAAATCTGGTTCATATATACCTCGAGGATCTGGTCCTTGCTGAGGTTTTTCTCGATCTTCCAGGCCAGCAAGACTTCATACGCCTTGCGTTTCAGGGTCTGTTCGCTGGACAGGAAGAAATTGCGCGCCACCTGCTGCGTGATGGTCGATGCGCCTTGCTTGGCGCCGCCCGTCAGGTTGTGCAGGGCCGCACGCGTGATGCCCAGGTAATCGACGCCGCCATGCTCATAGAAGCGGTCATCCTCGATGGCCAGCACGGCTTTCTTCATGACATCGGGAATATCCTTGATGTGCACCATGTTGCGCCGCTCTTCGCCGAACTCGCCGATCAGCACACTGTCGGACGTGAACACGCGCAGCGGCATCTTTGGCTTGTAATCGGTCAAGGTATCGAGCGCCGGCAGGTTCGGATACGCCATGGCCAGGCCAAAGACCACCAGCAAGACGCCGACGATGCCCAGGCCCAGCAGCGATACCAGGGCCATCAGCAGGAAACGTTTGGGTTTGCTGCCCTTGGTGGGCGGCTTCGAGCCAGCGGGGCCAGCGGATTTTGAAGATGTCATGCGTCGTATGTCTTTCGGTTAATTATGCCGGCCAATTATAAGCGAGCTTGCCGGGGTGGCAGCGCGCCGTGGCGCTAGCCGGGGGGAGTGTCGAAACTTGCCGATACTCTATATAAGCGTGTATTGGCCCGCTGGCAACCAGGATTTGGTAACAATTATTCTGCGCCAGATCACGGCCCGGCCAGATAGGTGTCGCGCGCCGCAGACTCCGGCCTGAAATCCATTTACAAGCCGGCGCCGCCGGGACTAGGCTGTCGGATGGCAGGAACCTCTCCCACGCTGACGTTTCTCTATGAAAAACATGTCCATCAGCAATTTTCTTGGCATCGGCTTGCTGGGCGTCGACATCGCGGACGATGCCGTGCGCGTGGTCGAGTTGAGGCGCCGGCGGGGAAGATTGTCGTGCCGGCATTGCGGCGCCGCCGCGCTGACGCCCGGCGTGATACTGGAAGGCAATGTCGAGGACACGGAGGGCCTGGCCGATGCCTTGCGCCAGGCCCTCCGCGACAGTGGCAGCGCCTGCACGCGGGTGGCGCTGGCCATGCCGGCCACGGCCCTGATCACGCATGCGATCCGCCTGCCCGCCGGATTGCCGGAGGAACAGCTGGAAATCCTCGTGGAACTGGAAGCGGCCCAATACATGCCGTTTGTGCTGGAAGACGCCAGCCTGGATTTTTTCATACTCGGCCCCGCGCCGCCGCTGGCTGGCGCAACAGGCAAGGAGGTCGACGTGCTGCTGGTGGCGGCGCGGCGCGCCAGCGTACAGCGCCGTCTCGATGCGGCCACGGCGGCGGGCTTGCAGGCCGTCGTCATGGATAGCGAGGCAATGGCCATGCAGGCGGCGCTCGCGCAGGGTGGGTGGCAAGCCCTGCCAGACGGTGGCGTGGCCTACCAGTTGGCCTGGGGCCTGGCCCTGCACCGGTACGCCCGATGACGGTCCGGGCGCAAGTGCAGCGCATCAACCTGTTGCCGTATCGCCCCGCGGCACGGCGCAGGCGTATTCAGTTGCTGCTGTGGCAACTAGCGGGCGGGGTGCTGCTGGGATTGCTGCTGGCCCTGGCGACGGGCGCCTGGCTACGGTACCAGCTCGACGCGCAACTGCGCCGCCAGGAGGGTTGGCGTAGTGCCATGCAGCAAGTCGATGCCGTGCTTGTCGTTGGCCAGCGGGTGCAGGGCGAGACGGCCGCGCTGCTGCTGCGCCAGCAAGCCATGGGCAGTTTGCAACAGCAACGCAATGCCTGGGTGCGCATGCTGGACGCGCTGGCGCGGGCGATGCCGGCTGGCGTAGCCTTGCACAGTGTGCGCCAGGAAACGGCGATGGTGCGCTTGCAGGGGCAGGCTGCGTCGCAGGACAAGGTCGCGGCATTGCTGCTGGGGCTAGAACAGGCGGCGCCCTGGTCCCGGCCGGAATTGGTGGAAGTGCGCGGCGCGGCCGATGGCGCCGTGGAATGGACGGTACGGCTGGCTTTGGCACCCTAGTCCTGGAGGTTGATCATGCTGAGCTTGAAGATCGCGTCGCTGTGGCCGCTACCCGCGCGCCTCGCTTGCGCCGCCCTGGCCGCCACGCTGGCGGCGGCCCTGCTGCACCTTGCGTGGCTGGATGGACTGTTTGCGGCCATGCAGGCGGGGCAAGGCGAGGAGGTCCGCTTGCGCGCCGCGTATCAGTCGGCGCAAGCCAGGGCGCAGCAGTTGCCGCATTGGCGCGCACAGCAGCGCCAGGCCGGCGCCGAGCTGGCCTTGCTGGAACAGCAGTTGCCCGACCAGCAGGCGATGGCGCTGCTGTTGACGCAGATCAATGCCGCAGGCCAGTCGCGCGGGCTGCAATTTTCCCTGTTCAAGCCCGGTGCGGCCCAGCCGCAAGCGCCGTATGTCGCCTTGCCGATCGCCATACAGTTGCGCGGCGGCTACCACGCCATGGGCGCGCTGCTGGCGGATCTGGCGCGCCTGCCGCGCATCGTCACGGTGCATGGGCTGGCCTTGACCCTCGGCAAGGATCGTCTGCTGACCCTCGATGCCGTGCTGCACGCGTATCGCTTGCCTGCAGCGGGGGAGCGGGCCCCGCAAGAGGCCTTGGCGCCCAAGGCGGGCGCAGCCGCTGCGGCATGGCGTCCGCTTGCCGCTGTCGCGCCGCAGCCGTACGCGGCCGCCGCCCTGGCCGATCCTTTTGGCGCCTTGCCGTCGGCCGGCGCGCCGGGGCAGCGGGGCGCCGTGGCGGGGCCCGATCCGCGGCGCGTGCGCGAACCGCTGGAAAGCGTGGCCTTGCCGGCCATCAGCATGGTCGGCAGCGTGCAACAGGATGGGCGCCTGAGCGCGCTGCTGCTGGCGGGTCAGCGCGTGTACCGGGTAGCGGTGGGCCAGTATCTGGGGCAAGACCACGGCGTGGTGACGGATATCAGTGAACAGGCGCTGCAGTACCGTGAACTGCTGCGCGAGGCGGGTGGTCCCTGGCGCGAGCGGCGCGGCAGCCTGGCCTTGCAGGCGGCGGGGGCGGCTGCGAAGGCCAGCCTGCCCGAGGCGGTGCCATGAGGCCGCGCCGCATGCTGCTGGCCGCCATGCTGTGTCTGCACGCCAGCAGCCTTGCCCAGGAAGCCGTGGTGCACGTGTCGGCGCCGCGTTTGTATGCCGGCGAGAAAATCTCCGTCGACTTCCAGAACGTAGGCGTGCGCGCGGCCCTGCACATCCTGGCCGATGCGTCGGGGCAAAATATCGTCGCCAGCGACAGCGTGGCGGGCAACGTGACCTTGCGTCTGCGCGACTTGCCGTGGGACCAGGCGCTCGACGTGCTGCTGCAGGCGAAAGGACTGGACATGCGGCGCAATGGCAACGTGCTGTGGATCGCGCCGCGCGAGGAAATGCTGGCGCGCGAAAAGCTGGAGCTCGAAACGCGCGCGCAGATCGCCGAACTGGAACCCTTGCAGTCAGCCATCTTCCAGCTCAATTACCAGAAGGCCGAAGCGTTCCGCACGGTGTTCGGCCTGGACGCGGGAGAAGGGCGCAGCCGCCTGCTGTCGCGCCGTGGCAGCGTGCTGATCGAGCCGCGCACGAATCAGCTGTTCGTCACCGACGTGCCGGCGCGCCTGGAACAGATCCGTCAACTGATCGCCAAGACAGATATTGCCACGCGGCAGGTGATGATCGAGGCGCGCATCGTCGAGGCGAATGACAGTTTCAGCCGCAACCTGGGCGCGCGCCTGGGTTTTACGGACCAGCGCCTGGCGGCGGGCCAGGTGCCCGGCTTTTCCCTGGGCGGCAGCGGGCGCCGCGCGGCCATCGGCGGCAGTTACCAGGGCGTGGGCGAGGCGACGGGGCAAACGGTGGCCGGCGCCGGCGCCTTCGTGCCGAACACGCAGTTTGTCAACTTGCCGGCCGCCAGTATCAATGGCTTGCAGCCGGCCAGTTTCGCCCTGAGCCTGTTTTCGGCGGCCGCCAACCGTTTTCTGAACCTGGAATTGTCCGCACTGGAAGCGGACGGCAGGGGCAAGATCATTTCCAGCCCCCGCGTGGTGACGGCCGACAAGGTGCTGGCGCTGATCGAACAGGGCATCGAGCTGCCGTACCAGGTGGCCACCAGCAGCGGCGCCACGTCGATCACCTTCCGCAAGGCGAATCTGCGCCTGGAAGTGACGCCGCAGATCACGCCGGACGGCAACGTGGTGCTGGAAGTGGATGTCAACAAGGATAGCGTGGGCCAGGAAACCCGCTCCGGCTTCGCCATCGACACCAAGCACGTGCGCACGCAAGTGATGGTGGAAGATGGCGGCACGGTGGTACTGGGCGGCATTTATCAGCAATCCGAGCGGGGCACGGACAGCAAGGTGCCGCTGCTGGGCGACATCCCCGTACTTGGTGTTTTTTTCCGCAGCACGGGCCGCAGTCAAGAAAAAACCGAACTGATGGTGTTTATTACGCCGAAAATAGTGGCAGATCGGCCAGCAACACGTTAATGTCACATCTTTACGTTTAAGTAACAATGCAAACGAAAGCGGACTGATGGCGACTATGCGGAATGTATCTTGGAGCAACACTTATTGGAGTCGGGTATCGAATTGGCTGGTCTTGCTGGCGCTGGGCGCCTTGCTGGCCGCCTGTGGCGGCGGTGGCGGTGATCCGACCCTGGGCGTCAAGGATGGCGCGAATGCCGGCGTTGGCAGTGTGGTATTGGTTGCTGGCGCAACAACGATTGTTGCCTCGGGCGCGGATGGCACGGAAGTCGTACTGACTGCCGTGGTAAAAAATCCTGGTAATAATGCCATGACAGGCCAGACGGTGACCTTCACTGCCAGTTCCGGCACCATCAGCAATACCAACCGCGTGACGGATGCCAATGGCACGGTGACGGAAAAACTCAGCGTGAAAGGCGATGCGAGCTTGCGCGACATTACCATCAAGGCCAGCAGCGGCGGTGTTGAATCGGCCCCCGTGGTGGTGAAAGTGGTGCCCGTCACCTCCGGCATTGCCAGCTTGCTGCTGACCTCTTCCGGTGGCACCCTCGCTTCATCGGGCGGTACCGCCGTCAACATGATCGCCTTTGTCAAGGATGCCAACAATGCCATTGTGCCCAATGCCAGCGTGACGTTCAGCGCCGACTCGGGCGCGCTGGGCGCGACCAAGGTCAATACCAATGCGCTGGGACAGGCGCAGGTCAGCCTGAATACGGGGGGCGATGCCAGCTTGCGCACGATCAAGGTCACGGCCAGCGCAGGCGCGCAAACGGCCAGCACGGACATCGGCGTCAGCGGCACCCGGCTGGTCATCAATGCCTTTTCGACGGTGAACCTGAAGACGAGCACCGACATGGTGGTCAAGCTGGTCGATTCGAGCGGCAATCCCCTCGTCGGCAAGCCGGTGACCTTTAGCGCCCGCAGCAATGCCCTCACGGTCAAGGGCGGCGGCGCCAGTCCCGCACTGACCGACAACAACGGCCAGTTGGTGTTGAGCTACAATGCCCAGGTGGGCAGCAGCGACAGCATCAGCGTCAAGGCGCAGGGGGATAGCGTCGTGTTGCCAATTGCAATTAATGCATCAAATTTCACGATCAATGCCGTGTCGGGTAGCAATGTTGCGTTGAGCACCTTGAACACGAACACCTGCTATGCGGTGACGGTGCATAGCGATGTGGCGGGCGTGCCACAAACGGGCAATGTGCGTTTCAGTACATCGCGCGGCGCCATCTATCAGGATGCCGCCTGCGGCACGCCATTGCAGGCGCCGCTGGCGCTGGTGGGAGGCAATGCCATCGCCTACGTACAGGCCAGCGGCGCCGGCCTGACCGCCCTGACGGCGAAGTACGAAGGCAGCGGCGCCTTGGTGCAGTCGGAAGTGGAGTTCGTTGCGCCATTGACGGCCCAGGCCACGATCAGCTTGCAAGCCGACCCGGCAGTCATCGGCGCCAATACGGTCGGCAGCACGGCGCAGCGCAGCGCCTTGCGCGCCGTCGTACGCGATGGCTCGGTGGAAAACAACCTGGTCAAGAATGCACAGGTGAGCTTCTCGATCCAGGCCGACGCCAGCAATGGTTCCCTGAGTTCGCCTTCGCTGGTCACCACTGACAGCGATGGCGTGGCCACGGTCAGCTACATCGCGGGGCAGGGGACTACCGGTGTCGATGGCGTCGTTGTCAAGGCGCAACTGCAGGGCGTATCGAGCAATGCCGCCGCGGTCAAGCTGACGGTGACGAAGAAATCGCTGTTCATCAGCGCCGGCAGCGGCAATGCGCTTGACGCCTCCGACAGCAGCACCTATCGCAAGACGTATAGCGTGTTTGTGACGGACGCCGCCGGTAACCCCGTGCCGGACGTGATCATCACGGCCGCTGCCTGGCCCCGCTATTATTACAAAGGCTATCTGCAATATTCCCAGATTGCCGAGTCGTGGATAGTCGTGAGGACAGCGAACGCCTGTGACAATGAAGACCGGGACCGCAGCGGCACCTTCAATCCGAATAACGACTTCAACCTCAATGGCCGTCTCGACCCGGGCATTCCGCTCAATCTGTCGACCGGTGGCAAGACCGACAGCTCGGGAACGGCGATCGTTACCCTGACTTATCCGCGCGACAGGGCCAACTGGCTGGACGTCGAATTGACGATTCGTGGCAATAGTTCCGGGACGGAGGCAACTTATGTCGGTTACACTTTGCTTCCGGGGCTGGCTACGGACTTTAACCGCGTGGATGTTTCACCTCCAGGCGTCCTGAGTCCGTATGGGCAAGCCACTGATTGTCGTAATCCAAATTAACTGTCGCAGCACATGCAAAATCTGTTTTTAGTAGGCCTCATGGGCGCAGGCAAAACCACGATCGGGCGCATCCTGGCCCGCAAGCTGGGCTTGCGCTTTGTCGATTCCGACCACGAGATCGAGGCACGCACGGGAGCGACCATCCCGTGGATCTTTGAAATCGAGGGCGAGGCCAGCTTTCGCCGGCGCGAGGCCGAAGTCATCCGCGACCTGAGCGCCCAGGAAGGCATCGTCATGGCCACCGGCGGCGGGGCCATCCTCAACGCCGACAGTCGCGCCTACCTGAAGGAGCGGGGCACGGTCGTCTACCTGCGCGCCAGCGTCAGCAACATCCTTGCGCGTACCAGCCATGACAAGAACCGCCCCCTGCTGCAGACGGCCGACCCGCGCCGCAAGCTGGAGGAATTGACGTCCCAGCGCGAGCCCCATTACATGGAAGTGGCCGACATTGTGATCGACACGGGCCGTCCTAACGTACAATCGATGGTTCAGACCATCCTGATGCAGCTGGCCAGCCTCGAATGCGAGGCCTCGCCCAATTGCGTCATTCATGCAGAGCCTTCGATGAACGAGCAATCCAAAATGTTGTTGAGCGTAGACCTCGACGAGCGCAGTTATCCGATCGCCATCGGTCCCGGCCTGCTGGCCGACGCCGATGCGCTGCTGCGCCATATCAGCGGCCACAAGGTGGCCATCGTCACCAATACCACTGTCGCGCCCCTGTATCTGGGCCGCCTGCAAGCGGCGCTGGCCAGCGATGGCCGCGAAGTGATCAGCATCGTCCTGCCGGACGGCGAAGAATATAAAAACTGGGCCAGCCTGATGCAGATCTTCGACGCGCTGCTGGCCAATAAATGCGACCGCAAGACCACCCTGGTGGCCCTGGGCGGCGGCGTGATCGGCGACCTGACCGGCTATGCGGCGGCCAGCTACATGCGCGGCATCGGTTTCGTGCAAGTGCCCACCACCTTGCTGGCGCAGGTCGATTCCTCCGTCGGCGGCAAGACGGGCATCAACCACCCGCTGGGCAAGAACATGATCGGCGCCTTCTACCAGCCGCGCGCCGTGATCGCCGACACCTCGACCCTGGAAACCCTGCCGGCGCGCGAGCTGTCGGCGGGCCTGGCCGAAGTGATCAAGCATGGCGCCATCATCGATGCGGCATTTTTCGACTGGATCGAGGCGAACATGGCCAAGCTGATGGCGCGCGACAAGGGTGCGCTGGCTTACGCGATCGCCCGCTCGTGCGAAATCAAGGCCGACGTGGTGCGCCAGGACGAGCGCGAAGGCGGCTTGCGCGCCATTCTGAACTTCGGCCACACCTTTGGCCACGCCATCGAGGCGGGCCTCGGTTACGGCCACTGGCTGCACGGCGAAGCCGTCGGCTGCGGCATGGTGATGGCGGCCGACCTGTCGTGCCGCATGGGCTATATCGACCAGGCGGCCGTCGAGCGCGTGCGCGCGCTGGTCGCCGCCGCCGGCCTGCCGGTGAAGGCGCCGGACCTCGGTGTCGAGCGCTGGCTGGAGCTGATGGAAGTGGACAAGAAGAACGAGGGCGGCGCCATCAAGTTCATCCTGTTGAAACCCTTGGGAAGCCCGAACATCACGTCCGCGCCGCACGAACTGGTGCTGGCCACCCTGGCCGCCGGAGTGCAATAACATGCTGCCAGAAGACTTCCTCGCCCCGTATGCGGCCCACTCGGCACAGGGGCAGGGACGTCGCTTTGCCGAGGCGCCGCACGCCTCGCGCAGCCACTTCCAGCGCGACCGCGACCGCATCATCCATTCCTCGGCCTTCCGCCGCCTCGAATACAAGACCCAGGTGTTCCTCAATCACGAGGGCGACCTGTTCCGCACGCGTTTGACGCACAGCCTGGAAGTGGCGCAGGTGGGGCGCTCGATTGCGCGCAACCTGCGCCTGAACGAAGACCTGGTGGAAGCCATCGCGCTCGCGCATGACCTGGGCCATACGCCGTTTGGCCACGTGGGCCAGGACGTGCTCAACGAGTGCATGCAGGCGCACGGCGGCTTCGAGCACAACCTGCAAAGCCTGCGCGTGGTCGACACCTTGGAAGAGCATTACGGTGCCTTCGATGGCTTGAACCTGATGTTCGAGACGCGCGAAGGCATATTGAAACACTGCTCCCTGGCGCATGCGCGCGAACTCGGTCCCGTCGCCCAGCGCTTCATCGACCGCACGCAACCGACCCTGGAAGCGCAGCTGACGAACCTGGCCGATGAAATCGCCTACAACAGCCACGATATCGATGACGGCCTGCGTTCCGGCCTGATCACCATCGCCCAGCTGGAAGAGGTGGAATTCTTCGGTCGCCTGTGGCGCGAGGTGCAGCAGGCGTTCCCCGGCCTGTCGGGCCGGCGCGCCATCTACGAAACCCTGCGCCGCCTGATCACGGCCCTGGCCGACGATCTGATCGTCACGTCGACGTCCCTGATTGCGGACGCCGCTCCCCGCGACGTCAGCGAAGTGCGCGCCAGTCCTCCGCTGATCCGTTTTTCGGACGCCATGCGCAAGGATGCGACGGAGCTCAAGCGCTTTTTGCGCGCAAACCTGTACCGCCACTACCAGGTCAACCGCATGCGCGTGAAGGCCAGCCGCATCGTGCGCGAACTGTATGACAGCTTCATGGACGAACCGGCCCTGCTGCCGCCCGACTATCAGCTTATTGGCCATGACAGGGATGGCACTGTCACGCAGCAGGCGCGCAAGATCGCCGACTACATCGCCGGCATGACGGACCGCTACGCGATTCGCGAGCATCGCCGGCTGTATTCGCTCGACGAGTTGTAAGGCCATTACCCCCTTTCCTCTCCCCTGTCAATTGGCATGATCATCTAGGTCCCCACCCGATCACCCCAATACCCCCGTAACGCCTTCTTTTCTATCATGGCAGCAAGTCAACAAGGGCTTGCCGCCCATAGTCAAGGAGAGTGTCATGATTGAATCGCGCCGCAGTTTCTTGCGCGCCTTGCCAGCCGTAACCATCGGGGCGGCCATCGCGCCGCTGCCAGGCAAGGCGGCCACCAAGGGCGAAGGCGGCCAGCGCTGGGCGATGGTGGTCGATGTGCAGAAATGCATCGGCTGCCAGGCTTGCACGGTCTCCTGCATCATGGAAAACGCCGTGCCGGAAAACAGCTTCCGCACTGTCGTCTCGACCTATGAAGTCAAGGAAGAGAACCGCTGCGGCACCTACATGCTGCCGCGCCTGTGCAACCACTGCGCCAATCCCCCCTGCATACCCGTCTGTCCCGTGGGCGCCACGTTCCAGCGCAAGGACGGCGTCGTCGTCGTCGATGGCGACCGCTGCGTGGGCTGCGCCTACTGCGTGCAAGCCTGCCCGTACGATGCGCGCTTCATCAACCACGAAACGGGCAAGGCCGACAAATGCACGTTCTGCGCGCACAGGGTCGACGAAGGCTTGCTGCCAGCCTGTGTGGAAACCTGCGTGGGCGGCGCGCGCATCTTCGGCGACTTGAATGACCCGGACAGCGTGGTGCACCAGTTGCTGACCGAGAACAAGGTGAAGGTGCTGAAACCCGAGCAGGGCACCCAGCCCCACGTGTTTTACCTGGGACTGGACACGCGCTTCGCCGGCCACGTCGAGGGCGAAGCGACTCTTTGGCAACCGAGCAAACACGGGAAATAAACCATGGACAGCCACATCACCGAAATTCTCAACGTCACGCGCGAAGCGGCATGGCTGCCGTGGGCGGTGCAGTATTTTTTCCTCATCGGCCTCAGTTATGGCAGTTTCATGCTGACCCTGCCGTATTTCGTCTTCGGCCGCAAGGCGTATGAACGCCTGGGACGCATCGCACTGCTGGCATCCCTCGTGTGCGGCATGACGGCGCCCGTGGCGCTGCTGGCCGATTTGCACGGGCCGGGCCGCTTCTATCACTTCTACATTTATTTCCAGCCGCAGTCGTGGATGTCGTGGGGTTCGTTCTTCATTCCCCTGTACCTGGGCTGTTTGATGCTGTACGCGTGGCTGGCGCTGCGCGTGGATTTCGCCACGCGGGGACAGGGCCAGGACCGCCTGGCCTTCGCCTACCGTTTGCTGGGGCGCGGCGGCGCCGCATCCTTGCGGGGCATTCGCGTCGCGGCCGCCTTCACCTTGCTGGCCGCCTTCGTCGTGGGCCTGTACACGGGCATGGAAGTGATGGTGGTGCGTGCCCGTCCCCTGTGGTTCACGCCTTTCCTTCCGGCGCAATTTGCCGCCACGGCCTTTGTCGGGGCCGTGGGCCTGGCGCTGCTGTTCAACCGCTTCCTGCCGGGTCGCGACCAGGCCCTGGAAGTGTCCTTGAACCGCGCGCTGGCCCTGTCGCTGGCGCTGGTGCTGGCACTGGGCGGCGGCTGGCTGTTCGTCAGTCTCTCCGGCGTGAGCGCCAGCCACAGCATGGCCTTTACGCAGGTGGCGGGTATGCCGCAATGGCAGTTCACGGCCGTCTGGGCCGTGCTGTCGGCCATCGTGCCGATGGCGCTGGCCATCTGGCGTCCGGCCACGAGTGGCCTGGCCAATGGCCTGATCGCGCTGCATAGCGCCTGGATGATGCGCTGGACGATTTTTATCGGCGGCCAGACGATTCCGAAGACGGGCGCAGGCCTGTACGACTACCACCTGCCGATGGGGAACGATGGCTTGCTGGGCATTATTGGCACGGCCGGCCTGTGGATCGCGCTGCTGTTGCTGATGCTGGAATTTTTGCCATGGGCGGGACGCGTCGTCGCTGGTCGCAGCCGTCCCGTCATGGCCACGCACTGAGGAGTCAAAAATGAACGATCAAATACACAACAACGCACACAACGACGTCCCTGACGACGAAAACGAAAAACGCCGCAAGCTGTTGCGCTACGGCGCCATCGGCGGCGGCCTGGCCGCGTTTGCCGCCAGCTTTTCCACCACGGCCGGCCGCATGGTCGACCATGCGCTGGGCAAGGATAAACCCGTGCAGAAACTGCATGGCAATTCCCTGCCGCCCGAGTTTTCCGTCGATACGGCCACGGGCAAGCTGACGGTCAATCCCGACCAGCAAGTGAGCTACACCATGTGCATGGGCTGCACCACGTTTTGCGGCGTGCGCGTGCGCCTGGATAAAAAAAGCGGCAAGGTGCTGCGCGTGGCCGGCAATCCCTACAGCCCCCTGTCGGCCGACCCGGCGCTGCCGTATCAAACCTCGATCCGCGACAGTTTTGTCTCGCTGTCGCGCTTCCAGGAAAAGGGGCTGAAGGGCCGTTCGACGGCTTGCGGCCGCGGCAACGGCGTGCTGGAACAGATGGAGTCGCCGTTCCGCGTGCTGGCGCCTATGAAGCGTGTAGGGCCGCGCGGCGGCGGCCAGTGGGAACCGATCGCCTTCGACCAGTTGGTGAAGGAAGTGACGGAAGGCGGCGACCTGTTTGGCGAAGGCCACGTGGAGGGACTGCGCGCCTTGCGCGAGCTGGAAAAGCCGATCGATCCGGCGCAGCCGGAACTGGGCCCGCAAGTGAACCAGGTGGGCCTGATGTGCAGTACCGACGATGGCCGCCTGGCGTTCGGCACGCGCTTTTTCAAGCAGTCGTACGGCAGTTTGAACCTGGTCAACCACGGTTCGTATTGTGGCGGCGCCTACCGCAGCGGCTCGGGTGCCATGTTCGGCGACATGAAGAAGATGCCGCACGCGAAAGTGGACCTGGAAAATACGGAATTTTGCATTTTCGTCGGCACGGCGCCGGGCAATGCGGGCAACCCGTTCAAGCGCCAGGGCACGCTGATCGCGAAAGCAAGGTCGGGCAAGCGCGAATTCAGCTACGTCGTCGTCGACCCCGTGCTGACGAATGCGGACAGCCTAGCTGCGGGCGACCGCAGCCGCTGGGTACCGATCAAGCCGGGCACGGATGGCGCGCTGGCCATGGGCATGATCCGCTGGATCATCGAGCACGAACGCTATGACCGCAACTTCCTCGTGCAACCGAACCTGAAGGTGGCGGAAGCGGCGGGCGAGGCCGCCTGGTGCAATGCCACGCATTTGATCATCAACGAGAAGGGCCATCCACGCGATGGCCGCTACCTGCGCGCGTCGGATATGGGCGCGGTGGAGTTGTCGGAAGAAGAGCGCTACAAGGATGGCGACGCCTTTTGCGTGATCGACTTCGCCACGCAAGCGATCGTGCCACACAATGCCGCCAAGGATGAGGCGCGCCTGTTCTTCGACGGCCCGCTGGACGTGGCGGGTGCACCACTGCACCTGAAGACGGCCATGACGATGCTCAACGAGGAAGCGCAGCGCCACAGCATGGATGAATACGCGGCCGCCTGCGGCATTTCACGCGACATCATCGAAGGCCTGGCGCAGGAACTCACCAGTCATGGCAAGCGCGCCGCAGTCAATGCGCACGGCGGCATGATGTCGGGTGCGGGATTCTATAACGCGTATGCGCTGGTCATGCTCAATACCCTGATCGGTAACCTGAATCGCAAGGGTGGCACCCTGGTCAACGGCGGCAGCTTCAAGGATGCGGGACCCGGTCCGCGCTATAACCTCGAGAGTTTCGACGGCGAGATCAAGGCGGCCGGCATGCCGATCGGGCGCAATGTGCCGTATGAAAAAACCTCGGAATTCAAGCTGAAGAAAGAAGCGGGCAAGGCGTATCCGGCGAAGGCGCCGTGGTATCCGAATGCGCCCGCGCTGGCCACCGAGTGGCTGACCAGCGCCATGAACGGCTACCCGTACACCCTGAAGGCGCTGATTCTGTGGAGCTGCAATCCCGTCTACGGCATCACGGGCTTGCGCGCGCAGATCGGCAAGGAACTGGCCGATCCGAAGAAGATACCCCTGATCGTCGCCATCGACCCTTTCATCAATGAAAGCTCGGCGTTTGCCGACTACCTGTTGCCCGATACCTTGCTGTACGAAAGCTGGGGCTGGGCTGGCGCCTGGGGCGGCATGCCCGTCAAAATGAGCACGGCGCGCTGGCCCGTGGTCGAACCGCGCGTGCAAAAGACGCCGGACGGCCAGACCATCTGCATGGAATCGTTCTTCATCGCGCTGGCGAAAACGATGGACTTGCCCGGTTTCGGTCCGGAAGCCTTGCAGGACATGGATGGCGAGCGCTTCCCCCTGCAGCGCGCGGAAGACTGGTATCTGCGGGGCGGCGCCAACATCGCCTGGCAGGGCAAGACGGCCGTGCTTGACGCGAGTGACGACGACATCGAACTGTCCGGCGTGGCACGCATCCGCCCCGAACTGGAACGCACCTTGAAGCCGGAAGAGTGGCGCAAGGTGGCCTTCATGCTGGCGCGGGGAGGGCGCTACCAGAGCTATGGCGAGATGTTCGGCCTGCGCCTGCCGCCACCGGCGAATCCCAAGGCGCCGGCAGCTCCTGCACCCGTGATCGACGAGACGCCGTATCCGCAGGACTGGTCCACGCACCGCTATCTGAAACCGATGATGCTGTACAACGAAGGCCTGGGCGTGAGCAAGAACAGCTTGAGCGGCAGGCGTTTCCCCGGCACGCCCGCGTGGCGAGTGGCGGCGTTTGCCGACGGTACGCCCGTGCGCAAGACCTATCCGGCCAGCGAGTGGCCGTTCGAGTTGATCAGCTTTAAATCGGCGCTGCAGAACTCCTACAGCATCGGTGCGCGGCGCTTGCGCGGCATCCATCCGGACAACCCGGTCGCCGTGCATCCCGACGATGCGGCGCGCTTGAAGCTGGAAAATGGCGATGCCATTTACCTGGAAACGCCGGGCGGCAGGGCCAGGGCCACGGTGATGCTGCGCCATGGCGTGCAGCGGGGCGTGATCGCCGTCGAACACGGTTTCGGCCACAAGGAGCACGGTGCGCGCGCCCACCGCATCGGCAAGCTGCGCCAGCCCGATGAACCGGCCATCGGCGCCGGCATCAACCTGAACGACCTGGGACTGACGGACCCGAGCCGCGGCGACAAGAACGTGTTTGTCGATCCCGTCTCGGGCACGTCGGTGCGGCAGGGGCTGCCGGCGCGCATCGTGCGGGCTTAAATCTCGCCGCTGGCCATCAGTAGCCGGGCTACCTCGGCTGCTGAATGCAGGCCCAGTTTTTCCATCGTGTTATGGCGGTGCACCTGCACCGTCTTGTCGCTGATGCCCAGCTCGCGGGCGATGACTTTCGAGGCTTTGCCTTCGGCCATCAGCAACGCCACCTCGCGCTCGCGCGCGGTGAGCCTGGCCAGCGCCGATTGCGCCGTATTCGCGCTGGCGGCGCTACGGCTTTCTTCCACGCTGCGGGCCACGGCCCGGCTGACGGCGTCCAGCAGCACCTGGTCCTTGCACGGCTTTTCCAAAAAATCGCAGGCGCCTGCCTTCATCGTCTGCACGGCCATGGCCAGGTCGCCGTGACCGCTGAGGAAAATCACGGGCAGGGAGATGGCGTGCCCGGTCCTGTTGTTCAACTCCTGTTGCAGTTCCAGTCCGCTCATCAAAGGCATGCGCACGTCGAGCAGCAGGCAGCCCGGCACATGGCCAGCGTAGCGCTGCAGGAAGTCGCGCGCCGACTCGAACGTCTCGACCTTCCAGCCGGCCGAATCGAACAGATAGGCCAGCGAGCGGCGCATGGCGGCGTCGTCGTCGACGACAAAGATGATCGCATCGCTTTCATTCATGGTGTGTCCTTGTTGGCTCCCAGGCCGGTATCTTCGGGCAGGCGGAACCAGACCGTCAAGCCTGGTGCATCGGCGTTGGCGTGCGCCGACAGGCTGCCGCCGAACGATTCGATGATGCTTTTGCTGAGCGACATGCCCAGGCCCAGGCCTTCGGCCTTGGTGGTAAAGAAGGGTTCGAACAGGCGCGCCATCTGCGCCGCTTCCAGGCCGCAGCCGGCGTCGCGCACGGCCACCGTGCAGGCGCCGTTTTCGCGGTGCAGCAGCACGCCGATGGGGTGCTGCGGATTGCCGTTTTCCAGCTGCGCATCGAGCGCATTTTTCAGTAAATTGAGCAGCACCTGCTGCACTTGCTGCGGGTCGGCCAGCACGCGCGGTGCCGCGCTGACCTCCTCGTGGCGCCAGCTGATATTGGCTTGCGGATGGGCTGCGCGGAACAGGGCCACGGCTTGCTCCACGGCGTCGGCCAGGGCGAAGGCGGTGCTGTGCGCGGGACGCTTTTGCGCCATCGCGCGAATGTGACGGATGATGGCGCCCGCGCGTTCGCTTTGCGTGGCGATTTCCTGCGCGCCGTCGAGCAGGGGCGCCGCATCGAGCCGGCCTGCCGTGATGCGGCGCGCCATGCCGCGCGCGAAATTGCCGATGGCGGCCAGCGGCTGGTTCAATTCATGCGCGATGGCGCTGGCCATTTCGCCCAGAATCGCCAGGCGCGCCGTGTGGTCTAGCGTGGCCTGGCGCTGGCGCGCCTGCTCTTCCAGCGCGCGCTGCTGGTGCTGGGCGGCGCGCAATTGCTCCGTGCGCCGGCTGACCAGGTATTCCACGCGCACCGTGTGCACGGCCCAGGCCACGAGCAGGGCCAGTACCAGCAGCATCCAGCCCCAGTAGCGGCGCAACGCCGTTTCGAAGGTCAGCTTGTCCAGGTAGGCGTAGGGACCGATGTGCAGGTCGCGGAACAGTTCATCGACGATCTGGTAATCGCTGGGAACCGTCCAGCTGTAGCCTTCCTCCGTGCGGGGCATGGCCAGCAGGGCTTGCGCCACTTTTTTCGCCAGCGCGGGCGGCGTCTGGCGCAGGGCCACGAAGGGCCAGTCCGGATACAGCCGCGACGAGCTGGCACAGCGAAAACCGGGAATCGGGCGCGTGGTGATCACGCGCAGTTCCTCGGCGCGCACTTCGCCGCGCGCCACCATCTGTTCGAGCAGGCAGGTGCGCACGATGCCCGCATCCATGCGCCCCGCACGCACGGCGTCGATGATCTGCTGCGACGGAAAACCGCTATAGCGCAGGCTGGAAAAATCATGCGCGGGATCGATGCCTGCTTCGCGCAGTTCGCGTGCGGCGATCTGGTATCCGCCAAAGGCGTCGGGCGCCACAGCCATCACGTTCTTGCCCGCCAGGTCGGCCAGGTCATGCAGTGGCGACGCGCTGCGCACGACGATGGCCGAGCCGATGGCCTGGCGCGGTGACTCCGTCCATGGCGATTCCAGGGTGGCGATCCGGCTGGCGCCATCGCTGTGCTCGAGCGCCACGTAATGGCCGCTGCTGGTGATGGCGAAGGCGATCGATTGCGACTGCACGGCGCGTGTCAGGCCCGCCTGGTCGTAGTCGGCCAGGATGAAACGGATGCCGGGAATGCTGGCCTGTAGGTGGCGCGTCACGTACGACCAGTCCTGCTGCACGGCGTCGCCACCCTTGTAGGCCAGTACGCCAATTCTTACCTCGGGCAGGTCGTTCGCCGCATGGGCGCCGTGCAGACACAGCGCCGCCAGCGCGAGCAGTACAAAATGCCGCACTAGAACATGCTGCGTTGCGCCGCGCGCGCATCGCCGAACAGGTCCAGCAGCAGTTTCTTGATGGGGGCGGGCAGCGGCGCGTCCGCGATTTTCGCGCCGTCATACCAGACGTGCGTCGCTTCCCCGGCCAGCGCCAGGCGGCGCGCCAGGGTGATGCGGCAGGGAACGATGTGCAGTTTGTAGTGGGTAAACACGTGCACGATGGGCAGCAGTCGTTCCTGCGTCTCGATTGCGCCGAACGGCGCCACGGCGTGCGCCAGCAGCTCCTGATCGATGTCGCGCACACAGTCCTCGCCGGCCAGCACGTGGCCATCGAGTTCCGGCAGCGACAGCAAGCCGCCCCAGATGCCGGAACCGGGACGCTGTTCCAGCAGCACTTGGCCATCGTCGATGATGACCAGCATGACGGCGTGTTTTTCGGGGCTGGTTTTCTTTGGTTTGCGCACCGGCAGATCCTTGGTGCGGCCGGTGGCGTAGGCCACGCAGCGCGGCTGCAGCGGGCAGCGGCCGCAATCGGGGCTGCTGCGCGTGCACAGGGTGGCGCCGAAGTCCATCAGGCCCTGCGTGTAGGCTTCGATACCTGTCTCCGGCAGCAGCGCTTCGGCACGGCGCCACATGGCTTCCTCGACCCGTTTTTCGCCGGGATAGGCAGCGATGCCGAAGGTGCGCGCGAAGACGCGTTTGACGTTGCCATCCATGATGGCCGCGCGCGTGCCGCTGGAGAACGCGGAGATGGCGGCCGCCGTCGAGCGGCCGATGCCGGGCAGGTCGGCCAGCAAGGCCGGGTCGCTGGGGAAGACGCCGTCGTATTCGGCCACCACGCGCTGTGCGCACTTGTGCAGGTTGCGCGCCCGCGTGTAGTAACCGAGGCCGCTCCACTGCGCCATCACGTCTTCCACCGGGGCGCTGGCCAAATCGCGCAGGGTAGGGAAGCGTTCGAGGAAGCGCGCATAGTAGCCGAGTACCGCGGTGACCTGCGTTTGCTGCAGCATGATTTCGGACAGCCAGATCAGGTAGGCGTCGCGCGTGTTTTGCCATGGCAGCGCATGGCGGCCATGCTGCTTTTGCCAGGCGATGACGGTGGCGGAAAAAGTCGGGTCGATATAATCTTCAATGGGGGCCACGCCCGTGGCGGGCGAGAGCGGATGCAGCAGACGTTTCATGCAGGGTTCCAGTATCTTGTGGCGTGTTGTTGCGTGTTTTATGTGGCGCTGGCCGTGCGCAAGGCAGCGAGCAATTGCGCCAGCTGCGCCTTGTCGCGTTCGAGCGCCGCCAGGCTGGCTTCGAAGCCGGCGATTTTCTGTTCCAGGCTGCCCGTGGCGTCGTGGATGCGCTGGATCGAGGCAAAGCGCAGTTTCAGCTGTTCCTTGTATTCGACGATCTGCGCTTCGAGGGGCGCCATGATGACTTTCAGCCAGGCGCTGGCGTCGTCGTTGGCGTTGGTGAAACTGCGGCGCACGCGTGAGGCGATGGTGTCAAAGAATTTCTCCATCAGCACGACCCGGCTGGTGGTGAGCAGGGTGGCCGTGCCGAACTGCTTGTGATACACGGCTTCGATATCGGCGATCTCCTGGCGGTAGCGGGCCAGCGAAAACGGCATCGGCAAGGCCAGCGCCAGGCCATGTTCGGTGGCGAATTTGCGGTACATCACGTTCATCATTTCCGTGATCTCGGCCGTCTTGCCTTCCGAACGGTCCAGGTTCCGGGTGATGCGCTCGAAATACTGGCGCACGGCTTCGCGCAAGCCCGTGAAAAAGCGGCTGCGCTGCATGGCGGCGCGCACGCCATCGATATCGTCGCGCACGATGTCCATGCCCAGGCTCGTATAGAGTTCCGTCGACAGGCGCGTAAACACGGCGCGCGTGGCCTGCAGCTTGAACAGGCTGCTGTCGAATTCCTTCTTCTCGATATCGACGCGGCGCATCATGTGCGCGATCACGCTCTGGTTCTTGCCGCGCAGGCTGTGAAGCTCGTGCAGCTGCTCGGCGATGCCGCGCGCGCGCGCCGCCGCCTGCACCTGCTGCGCCGCCTCGATGGCGTCCAGGTCGAACGCCAGCTGGCGCCGGATGATGTCCTTGCGCGCGGGGATCAGCTCCTCGAACAGGGCCGTCTCCAGCGGCAGCAAACGGCTCTTTTCCAGCAGCGCCGCATCGTGGTTGATCTTGCCCACCAGGGCCTTTTGCGCCGAGACGGGAAACACCTGGCCGGTGTCCAGTGTCAGCAGATGTGCCACGCTGGCCTGCTGGCGTTCGATGGCTTGCGCCACCTCGGCATCGCCGCGCAATTCGTCCCACATGCTGTCGATCTTGTTGAGCACTACCAGGCGCCCCGCGCCGGCGCCTATATGGTTGCGCCACACTTCGATATCGCTGCGCGTGACGCCCGTGTCGGCCGCCAGGATGAACAGCACCGCGTGCGCATTCGGGATCAGGTTCAGGGTCAGTTCCGGTTCCGTGCCGATGGCGTTCAGGCCGGGCGTGTCGAGAATCACCAGGCCCTGTTTCAGCAGCGGATGGGGGAAGTTGATGATGGCGTGGCGCCACATGGAAATTTCCACCTGGCCGTCCTCGTCGAGCATGGCGGGGGCGTCCGCGTCGTCGGCGTCGTACAGGCCGTAGCGCGCCGCTTCTTCCTGGCTGACTTTCTTTGTCAGGCTGACCTGGCGGATGGCTTCCTGCATGTCGCCGCCCGCCTCGATATTCAGGGGCAGGACGGTCCAGGCGGCGGGGAGGTCGCGGTAGTCGCTGGTCGACAGGTTCTGCGCGCGTGTCTCGATGGGCAGCAGCCGGATCGATGGGGGCCAGGCCGCGTCGTACAGCAGCTCGGTGGGGCACATGGTGGTGCGGCCCGCACCCGAGGGCAGGATGCGCTGGCCATAGCCGGCAAAGAAGATGGCGTTGATCAGCTCGGATTTGCCGCGCGAAAATTCCGCCACGAAGGCGACGGACAGGCGGTCGTCAGTCAGGCGGGAGCCACAGCGCGCCAGGCGCAGCGCGGAGGCGCCGTCGACCAGGCCCGCCGCGCTGGCGGCTTGCCGGTATGCCTGCAAGGCGGCCTGCACGTCCTGCCGCCATGCGCTGTATTGTTCCAAGTCTCTGACCATCGGGCTCCCTCTGTGAGTGTGGCTACTTTTGGCAATTCACGCAGTAAAACGTGGAACGCTGTCCCTGCACGATTTGGCGGATCGGCGCGCCGCACACGCGGCATGGCTTGCCCGCGCGGTTGTACGTGAAATACGTCTGCTGGAAGTAGCCGGACTGGCCGTTGACGCCGATGAAGTCGCGCAGGGTGCTGCCGCCCTGGACGATGGCTTCGGCCAGCACGTCGCGGATCGATTGCGCCAGTTTCTCATAGCGTGCCAGGCCGATGCGCCGGGCTGGCGTCTTCGGGTTGATCCCCGCGCGGAACAGGCTTTCGGAACAATAGATATTGCCCACGCCGACGACGATGTCGCCCGCCATCAGCACCTGCTTGATGTTGGTGCCCTTGTTGCGCGTTTTCTCGAACAGCAGCTGGCCAGTGAAGCCGCCTTCCAGCGGTTCCGTGCCCAGACCGCGCAGCAGCGCGTGGCCATCCAGCGGGCCGTCGGCCTCGTCATGCCACAGCACGGCGCCGAAGCGGCGCGGATCCGTCATGCGCAGCACCTGGCTGCTGCCGTCCGCGTCTTCCACGACGAGGTCGAAATGGTCGTGCTTTTGCGCCTCCGTCCCAGTGGGCAGCACGCGCAAATGGCCCGACATGCCCAGGTGGATGATCAGGGTGCCGTGGCGGAAGTGGATCAGCAGGTATTTGCCGCGCCGCCCCGTCAGGCCGATGGTTTGCCCCGACAATTGTTCGCCCAGGGCCGGGGGGAAGGGCCAGCGCAGGCCGTCGCGGCGCAGCACGACGGCACGCACGGCGCGCCCTTCGATGTGGGGCGCGACACCGCGCCGTGTGACTTCGACTTCTGGCAATTCTGGCATAGGGCTCGAATGGTGGAAAACCGGGTAAAAAACAGGCGGGTCGCCGGCCGATGGCTGGCCCGGGCACGCTACGCCGCCACGACGTATATATTTCGTTACATACGTGAAGTACGCGATAGCCGCGTTGGGCGTAGAATCAAACTTTGCCGTTTAGCCAGGATCAGCCTTTGAAAAACGCTTTCGCCATTGTAACCTTGTCCGCCCTGATGGCCACGCATGCCATGGCACAGACGCCTGTTGCCCCTGCCGATGGGGCGGCCAGCCCCGCTGCGGCCGCCGCGCCGCAAGCGGCCGGTACCGAGTCCGACGATGACGCCAAGGGCGAGAAGCTGCCCAAGGTCGAGTTGAGCAGCGATTTGCTGTACAAGCTGACCAAGGCTGAAATGGAATTCAAGAGCGGCCAGTGGCAAGGGCCGTACGTGACGATGATGGTGGCGGCGCAGCAGACGCGTGATCCGCGCCTGGCGCGCCGCGCCTCCGAAATGGCACTGGCCGCCAAGCAGGGCGGCGAAGCGCTGGCGGCCATCCGCCTGTGGCGCGAGCTGGCGCCCGAATCGGATGAGGCGACCCAGTTCTTCCTCGGCTTCGTCGTCTTGACGGACAAGATCGAAGAAGCAGAACCGATTTTTGCCGAGCGCCTGGCCAATGCGCCGCCGGGCGCGCGCGGCGTGGCCCTGTTCCAGATGCAGCAGATCCTGTCGCGCTCGAATGACAAGCTGTATGCCTATTCGATGGTGACGCGCCTGGTGCAGCCCTACCTGGACATGTTCGAAGCCCACCTGGTGCTGGCGCAGGGCGCCTTGTCGATCGGCGAGCGTGAGCGCGCCATCGGCGAAGCGAACAAGGCGTTGGCGATCAAGCCGAACTCCGAGCTGGCCGCGCTGACCCTGGCGCAGGTGACGGGCGAGCCCGAGGCGGCAGGCAAGGTGCTGGCCGCCTTCCTGCAAAAGAATCCGGACGCCGTCGAAGTGCGCGGCGCGTATGCGCGCCTGCTGGTCGAGCAAAAACAGCTGGAGCTGGCACGCGACCAATTCCTGCTGCTGCTGAAAAGCCAGCCCGACAACCTGGGCGGCCTGTATGCGCTCGGCATCGTGGCGTTGCAGCTGGAAGATACCAAGGGCGCGGAGCAGTACTTCAAGCGCTTCCTGGCCGTGCTCGACAAATCCCCTGGCGACGCGCGCGATCCGTTCAAGGCCCTGATGATACTGTCGCAGATCGCCGAAACGCGCGGCGACACGGCCGGCGCCATCGCCTGGCTGGACAAGATCGACAACAGCGCGTCCGCCGGTTATGTCGAGGCGCGTTTGCGCCGCGCCCAGCTGATCGCCCGTGGCGGCAATCTCGATGCGGCGCGCAAGGCGCTGACGGAAATCGAAACGGACGATCCGGCAAGCCAGGCGCAGGTGCTGCTGGTCGACGCGCAATTCCTGCGCGATGCCGGCTACGTGCAAAGCGCCTATACGGTGCTGGAAAATGCCTTGCTGCGCTTCCCCGATAATCCGGAACTGCTGTACGACTATGCCTTGCTGGCTGAGCGCCTGGATAAACTCGAACTGATGGAAGCGAGCCTGCGCCGCGTGATGGCGCTGGCGCCCGACAACCAGCACGCGTATAACGCCCTCGGTTACTCGCTGGCCGAACGGGGCATCCGCCTGCCGGAAGCCCATGCGCTGATCGAAAAAGCCTTGCAGATGGCGCCGGGCGACCCGTTCATCATGGACAGCATGGGCTGGGTGCAGTTCCGCATGGGCAACCTGGCGGCCGCGGAAAACGCGCTGCGCCGCGCCTATGCCGTGCGCAGCGATCCGGAAATCGCCGTCCACCTGGGCGAAGTGCTGTGGCAGAAGGGCGACAAGGCCGAAGCGCAAAAGCTGTGGCGCGAGGCGCAAGGCAAGGATCCGAAAAACGACGCGCTAAAAAGCACCCTGGCGCGCTTGAATGTCAGTTTGTGATTGAATCGATTAACTCAACTATGAAAAACCAGCGCCATGGCGCTGGTTTTTCCTTGTGTCCATGTCCAAACCCATGTCCAAACATTTCCTGCCCCTGACGGTCCTGTGCCTGGCCCTCTCGGCCTGCTCGACCCTGACTTCTCCCTTTTCATCCGGCGCCGCGCCATCGGGCGAAGCCGTGGCGCCCTACCGGGAACAGGTGGAGTTGACGGGCCGTTTGAACGTCGTGTACCAGAAGGATGACAAGCCCGAATCGGCCACCGTCAATTTCAACTGGCTGCAGACGGCCGCGCGCACGGATGTGACCCTGTATACGCCCGTCGGCAGCACCCTGGCGACGATCGCCGTCACGCCGCAGCAGGCCGTGTTGACGCAAAGCGGCAAGGCGCCGCGCAGCGCGCCCGATGTCGATACCCTGAGCGCGCAGATGCTGGGCTGGTCCCTGCCCGTGTCGGGCTTGCGCGACTGGCTGCAAGGTTATGCCGTGGGCGCCGATGGCAAGCGCTTCGTCGCGTCACCGGCCAATGACAGCGTGACAACCAAAGACGGCTGGCGCTTGCGCTATGTGTCGTGGCAAGATGCTGCTGAGAATACACCGGGCGCCTTGCCCCAACCGCGGCGTATCGATGCCGAACGCACCACCAGCGCGCAGGCCGATGCCGTCTCGCTGCGTATCGTGCTCGATGCCGCCCCATCCACACCTGCACCATGACATTGACGACCCTGAATCATTGCCCGGCTCCCGCCAAACTGAACTTATTTCTGCACGTTAACGGCCGCCGCGCCGATGGCTACCATCTGCTGCAGACGGTGTTCCAGTTGCTCGACCATGGCGACACCTTGCACTTCGCGCTGCGCGACGACACGCTGATCCGCCGCGTGACGGCGCTGGCCGGCGTGCCGGAAGAGCAGGACCTGATCATCCGCGCCGCGAAACTGCTGCAGGCGGAAGTGCAGCGCCGCACGGGCGCCTTGCCGCGCGGCGTCGATATCGCCATCGACAAGGTGCTGCCCATGGGCGGCGGCCTGGGGGGCGGTTCGTCCGACGCGGCCACGGCCCTGATGGCCTTGAACCGCCTGTGGCAAGCGGGCTTGAGCCGCGAGGAATTGATGGCGCTGGGCTTGCCGCTGGGCGCCGATATCCCGTTTTTCATCTTTGGCGAAAACGCCTTTGCCGAAGGCGTGGGCGAGGCCCTGCAGCCCGTCGCCACGCCCGAATGCTGGTATGTGGTGATCGAGCCGGGCGTGCAAGTGCCTACCGCCGCAATTTTTTGCGCGGAAGGCTTGACGAGAAATACCGAACCCGTCACAATAGCGGACTTTTCCAGGTACCTCGCAGAAGGAAACGATGCGGGCGGGTTTGGTAAGAATGATTTACAGCAAGTGGCATGCAGTCTTTTCAAGCCGGTAGCAGATGCGGTAGAATGGCTGGGTGCTTACGGTGAGGCCAGGATGACTGGTTCCGGTGCTTGTGTGTTTAGTGCGTTTGGCAGTCAGGAAGAAGCGGATGCGGTGCTCAGCAATGTGCCACCAATCTGGATCGCCTGGAAGGCAAAAGCGCTGAATCGCCACCCGATGCTCACGGTGTTGTAAAGAGCAAAAAAAGATTTTGCTTAGCGTCAAATAGTCGGTATAATACTGGCCAACATGACGGCAAGCAGTCAGTAACGTAGGGGAATCGCCAAGCTGGTTAAGGCACTGGATTTTGATTCCAGCATGCGAAGGTTCGAATCCTTCTTCCCCTGCCACCATTTCACCGTAGTCTGTCGATGCGAAGTTGGCGTCCAGTGCGGGAAAAAGCAGATATGTCGCCACGCGGCATATTCTAAACAATGACTGACCGGGCCTATGCCCGGTTAGTGCTTTTCAAGACTTCTATATCACCTCTTGGGACTCCCATGGCTTACGAAAACCTGATGGTTTTTACCGGCAACGCGAATCCAGCGTTGGCAGAGGGGGTCGCAAAAAACCTCGGCATCCCTCTCGGTAAAGCAAACGTTTCGAAATTCTCCGACGGCGAAGTAATGGTCGAGATTAACGAAAACGTACGCGGCAAGGATGTTTTTGTTTTGCAATCCACCTGTGCTCCAACCAACGACAGCCTGATGGAAATCATGCTGATGGTTGATGCCTTGAAACGTGCTTCCGCTGGCCGCATCACCGCCGCGATTCCTTACTTCGGCTACGCCCGCCAAGACCGTCGTCCACGCTCCGCGCGTGTGGCAATTTCGGCCAAGGTGGTGGCGAACATGCTGGAAGAAGCCGGTGTCGAGCGCGTCCTGATCATGGACTTGCACGCTGACCAGATTCAAGGTTTCTTCGATATCCCAGTCGACAATATCTACGCTTCGCCAATTTTGCTGGGCGACCTGCAAAAGAAAAACTACCAGGATCTGCTGGTGGTGTCGCCGGACGTCGGCGGTGTGGTACGTGCGCGCGCTCTGGCAAAACGCCTGGGCTGCGACCTGGCCATCATCGACAAGCGTCGTCCAAAAGCGAACGTGTCGGAAGTAATGAACATCATCGGTGAAGTCGAAGGCCGCAACTGCGTGATCATGGATGACATGGTCGACACGGCAGGCACCCTGACGAAGGCTGCCGAAGTGCTCAAAGAGCGCGGCGCGAAAAAAGTCGTGGCGTATTGCACGCACGCGGTGCTGTCGGGCCCGGCGATCGACCGTATTTCGGCCTCGCCACTCGATGAGCTGGTCGTGACCGACACGATCCCCCTGTCCGAAGCGGCCCTGGCCTGCGGCAAGATCCGTCAATTGACGTGCGCGCCGCTGCTGGCCGAGACGTTCAAGCGCATCATCAAGGGCGATTCGGTTATTTCCCTCTTTATCGATTAATTCGACAAGAGCAGCAACAGACGTCACCTGCGGCGCGACCGGCTTTTTGCCTGTTGCGCCGTAGTATTTTAGTTTTCGGGGCGCGTATGCGCCCATTTTCGAAGATTCCTGGTCGCGGGAATCTTCATAACACAAGGCGCAAGCCTTGTTCTTCTTGGAGTTTCACATGAAAGTTATCGCATTTAAACGCGAATTGCAAGGTTCCGGAGCGAGCCGCCGCCTGCGCATTTCCGGCCAAACCCCTGGTATCGTCTACGGTGGCGCTGAAGCCCCAGTGCTGATCTCGCTGGATCACAACGCCCTGTACCACGCGCTGAAAAAAGAAGTGTTCCACTCGTCGATCCTGGACCTGGAAATCGACGGCGTTTCCCAGCAAGTTCTGTTGCGCGACTTCCAAGTCCACGCATACAAACAACTGGTTCTGCACGCTGACTTCCAACGCGTTGACGCTAAGCAAGCTATCCACGTGAAAGTTGCTCTGCACTTCACGAACGCTGACGTTTCCCCAGCAGTCAAACTGCACGGCGCGACCATCAGCCACGTAGCCAACGAAATCGAAGTTTCGTGCCTGCCAGGCCAACTGCCAGAATTCATCAACGTTGACCTGTCGAACATCGACGTCGGTCACTCGCTGCACGTTGGCGACCTGGTCCTGCCAGCTGGCGTGACCGCTGTCACCCACGGCGCCAACCTGACCATCGCTACCGCTTCGGTACCGGCTGGCCACGTTGCTGCTGAAGCCGCTGCTGCTGAAGTTGTTGCTGACAAGAAGTAATTTTGCCGCCGCAGCAATGCGGTAGTCGCAAGGAAAAACCCGTCCGGTTCGCTCCGGACGGGTTTTTTTCTGCCTGTTTTCACCGATAATACGTTTTTACACTGCAGACACAGCCATGCCCATACGCCTGATCGTCGGCCTCGGCAACCCGGGACCCGAATACGAACAAACCCGTCACAATGCCGGCTTCTGGTTGGTGGACAACCTCGCCAACAGCTTGCCCGGCACGCGCTTGCAGCGCGATTCGCGCTACAACGCCATGCTGGCCAAGACCTCCATCGGCGGTAACGAAGTCTGGCTGCTCGAACCGCTGACCTTCATGAACCGCTCGGGCCAGTCCGTGGGCGCGCTGGCGCGTTTCTTCAAGATCGCCGCCGATGAAGTGCTGGTCGTGCACGACGAACTCGATCTGATGCCCGGCATCGCGCGCCTGAAGAAGGGCGGTTCGGCCGGCGGCCATAATGGCTTGAAGGACATCACGGCCGCGCTGGGCACGCAGGATTACTGGCGCTTGCGCCTGGGTATCGGCCATCCGCGCACCCTGAGCCTGCAGCAGCAGGTGGCTGACTTCGTGCTGCACCGCCCGCGCCGCGAAGACCAGGAGCTGATCGAGCAAGCGATAGAAAAATCCTTGCAAGTCATGCCGCAGATCGTCGAAGGCAAGTTCGAGGCGGCGACCATGAAGCTGCATACGGTCTGAGAACAGGGCCTGATGGCGTCACGATACGACTGTTTTGGCGTCATTTGCCCATCATCGGACTGTTGAAGCGCGCGGGACACGGGTACAATTGACCCCTTGAAATGCAGCACACCACTATCCCCGGAAAAGGGTGAACAATCGCCCCGTTTTCCCTAACAGCACGGCAAGCACGCCGATAGACGGCGCCATGTGCTTTGATTATTAAAGGTTTTCCCATGAGTCTCCAATGCGGTATCGTCGGCTTGCCGAACGTCGGCAAGTCCACCCTGTTCAATGCACTGACGAAAGCCGGCATTCCGGCTGAAAACTATCCGTTCTGCACCATCGAGCCGAACGTCGGCGTCGTCGAAGTGCCGGATCCACGTATGGATGCGCTGGCCGCCATCGTCAAGCCGGAACGCATGGTCAACGCCATCGTGGAATTCGTCGACATCGCCGGCCTGGTGGCGGGTGCATCGAAGGGCGAGGGCCTGGGCAACCAGTTCCTGTCGCACATCCGTGAAACGGATGCCATCGTCAACGTCGTGCGCTGCTTCGAAGATGACAACGTCATCCACGTGGCAGGCAAGATCAACCCGCTCGACGATATCGAAGTTATCCAGACCGAACTGGCGCTGGCCGACATGGGCACCGTGGAAAAAGCCATCCACCGCGAAAACAAGAAAGCCCGCTCGGGCGACAAGGATGCGGCCAAGCTGCTGGCCATCATGGAACGCATGATGCCGTACCTGAACGACGCGAAACCCGTGCGCGCGATGGGCCTGGACGCCGACGAAATGGAACTGATCAAGCCGCTGTGCCTGATCACGGCCAAGCCGGCCATGTTCGTGGCCAACGTGTCCGATTCGGGCTTCACGAATAACCCGCTGCTGGACCAGCTGACGGCCTATGCGCAATCGCAAAACGCTCCCATCGTCGCCATCTGCGCGGCGCTGGAAGCGGAAATCGCCGACCTGGACGATGCCGACAAGGGAGCTTTCCTGGCCGACATGGGCATGGAAGAGCCTGGCCTGGACCGTCTGATCCGCGCCGGCTACAAGCTGCTGGGCCTGCAAACCTACTTCACGGCAGGCGTGAAGGAAGTGCGCGCCTGGACCATCCCCGTCGGCGCCACGGCGCCGCAAGCGGCCGGCGTGATCCACACCGATTTCGAACGCGGCTTCATCCGCGCGCAAACCATCGCCTATGACGACTTCATCGCCTACAAGGGCGAGGCGGGCGCCAAGGAAGCGGGCAAGATGCGCGCCGAAGGCAAGGAATACGTCGTCAAGGATGGCGACGTGCTGAACTTCCTGTTCAACGTCTAAGGACAGATGCTTGCTGGCGAGCGCCAGCAACATACTGCATTCGTCCATTGCGAAATGCCGCTCAATGTATTTGAGCGGCATTTTTTGTTTGTCTATTTGAAAAGGCCTGCCATGCAGCCGGAGAAACAACCGCTCGTTTCCATTGTCATGGCCACGTATAACCGGAGCAATATCCTCGGGTACGCTATTCAGTCGGCACTCGCCAGCACCGTGCAGGATTGGGAACTGATTATTGTCGGCGATTGCTGCACCGACGATACCGCCGAGGTGGTCGCCGCGTTCGGCGACGCGCGTATCCGCTTTGTGAATCTGGAAACCAATTACGGCGAGCAGACGGGACCCAACAATCTCGGCGTCAGCCTGGCACGCGGCACCTATCTGGCATTCCTGAACCACGACGACCTGTGGTTGCCCGATCATTTGCAAAGCAGTATTGAAGTCCTCGAGCGTACCGCGGCCGACCTGGTCTTTGGCCTGGGACTGGTGGTTTTGCCGGTCGGGTATCACATGGTGGGGGCGCTGGCAGACGGCGTGCAACCGTACCGTCCGTGGATGGATGTGCCCGCTACCCTGTGGGTCATGCGGCGCGAGCTGGCCCTGCAGATCGGCCCATGGCAGCCCTCATGGGAAGTGCGCTGCTGGCCGTCGCAAGCCTGGCTGCACCGCGTATATCGCGCGGGGCGGCCGATGCTGGCCCATCCTCGCATCGGCGCCATCCTGATCCAGTCTGGCACCCGCAGCAATGCCTACCTGGACCGGCAACACGCCGAGCATGCGTTCTGGTGGACGCACATGCAAGATCCGTTGAATATTCTGCAGGCAGTCACCACGCTGTATGGCAAGGTGGGGCGTGAGCGTCTTATCGCACCGCTACAGTCCGCGATAACGGCCATGAAAGCATTGTCACGCAGTCTTTGTTATATGTTGGGGCTGTGGCCGCCGCATCCCGGCTTCTGGCTCAAATATTGGCGCAAAGGCACATTTTTACGTGAATTACGCCGCCGCCGGGGATTGAAGGACATGTCGCGACGATAGATAATACGGTTGCAATACATAAGAGCATTTTAATAAAAATTCTAGGGGTAAATCTGGTGGTTGAGAAAGATAACTGGTTGTTGGTTGGCGCGAAGCAAGATGGTGTCAGTATTACCAAGGAATGGAAGCCGACAACGCCTTCCTTGATCGATGGCGTGATTTTCCAGGAAATCAAGCCTGTCTTGACGGCGTACGGCAGCCTGACTGAAATTTTCCGCACCGAATGGGTGCCCGATGCTACAGCGCAGATTGGCCAGATATTCGCCTCGACCCTGGAGCCGGGCGGACTGAGCGCCTGGCATGCGCATGCCATCACGACGGACCGCCTGTTCGTGGCGGCAGGCCAGATGCGCGTGGTGCTGTACGACGCGCGCGAGGATTCGCCCACCTTTGGCATGCTCAACGAATTCAAGCTGGGCACCAGGCGTCCCGGCCTGCTCGTCGTGCCGCCGCGCGTCTGGCATGGCGTGCAAAATTACTGCAGCACTCCTGCCATCCTCGTCAATGCGGTGGACCATGCGTATCGCTATGATGCGCCGGACCACTGGCGCGTGCCGGCCGATTCGGACACGGTACCCTATCGCTTCTCCAACGACAGGCATGGCTGAGATGCCCGGCCCGGCTGAACGATGCGCCTGAACCGTCTCGCGGGTTTTTCAGCCGGCCCCATCTTGTCGCTGCTGTGCAGCCTGGCCACCGTTCCTGCCGTGGCCTGGCTGTTTCCACCTGCCGACATCGGCAAGCTGGATTTCTTCATGACCGCATGCACGGTGGCCGGTTTGCTGCTGTCGCTGGGGCTGGATAAGGCTTTCCTGCATGAATACCATTACAGCACCGCGCGTAGTGGCTTGCTGAAAGCGTGCCTGCTGCCCGCGGTGTTGCTCGCGCCCGTGGCGCTGGCCGTGATACTCGTGTTTGCCGCGCCCGTAGCACAACTGTTATTTGATGTGGCGCAACCGGCACTGGCTGTCCTGTTCGCTGCCGGCATGCTGAGCGCCCTGGCCAATCGCCTGATCGCGCAGCTGTTCCGCATGCAGGAGCGCGCCTGGGTATTCAGTCTGGCGCAGGTATTGCCGAAAATATCGCTGCTGTTGCTGCTGCCTGTCCTGTGGTGGGATCCGCAGCGCAATTTCGTGTACCTGGCAAGCCTGGTCGTGGCCACCACCTGGCTGGTCACGCTATGGCTGTTGTGGCATGCGCGCGTATCGCTGGCGCATGCCTGGAATACCGCCGTGGACCGGGTGCTGCTGCGGCGCCTGCTTTCCGAGGCGGCGCCCCTGCTGGTGAGCGGGATTTTTTATATGTTCATGTTGTCGGCCGGCATGGGCTTGCTGCGTTTCTTTGCCGGCTTTGACGAGCTCGGCATTTATGCGCTGGCCACGCGCGTGGCCGCCGGCGCCTGGCTGGTGCAATCGATTTTTACGATTGTCTGGATACCGCAAGTACACAAATGGGCTGCGGCCGGCGGCGGCCTGTCGAATATTGCGGCCATTTGCCGCCATGCGCAGGCCATCGTGGTGGTGGGCTTTTGCCTGGCGGGCGCCCTGGCCTGGCTGATCGGCTGGGTCTTGCCTCCCAGCTATCATGGCGTCGCGTACCTGGCGGTGGCCACCGTCGGCCAGCCGCTGTTGTATGCCCTGGCGGAAGTGACCGGCGTCGGCATCAATCTGGCCCGCCGTCCGGCATTTTCCATCGCCGCCTTTGCGGCCGGCTTGCTGGGCACCTTGCTGGCGGGCGCCGTGCTGGTGCCGCGCCATGGCGCCACGGGCGCCGCCGTGTCTCAACTGCTGGGCTTCCTCGTGTATTTTGTCGTCAAGACGGAGCTGGGCATGCGCGTCTGGCGTCCGCTGCCGCGCCGTTCGCTGTACCTGAGCACCGCCCTGCTGTCGCTGCTGGCGGCGGGCCACGCGTTTTTTGCCCAGCGCCTGGGGGTGCTTGCTCCGCTGGCGTGGGGCGTGCTGCTCGCTGCCGCACTGCATGTCTACCGGCCTTCGCTGTGGGCCGCGTTCAGGCTGTTCAGGCCCGTCCGGCAGCAGGGCTGAGGGCGTTTGCTGCCCGTCGCCGTATTGCGTTTTCCTCGTCACTCGGCGTACAATGAGAATAATTCTCATTTATAATCCGATGCGCCTGTTCTTGCCGGCCGTTGGCGACAGGAAGGGTATCGTGAGCACCGCCGAGTTAGCGCTTCAGCAGCAAGTCAGCAGTCTGTACACCGACCACCATCACTGGCTGCGTGGCTTGCTGCGCCGTAAACTCGGCAATGCCTTCGATGCGGCCGATCTGGCGCACGACGTGTATCTGCACCTGATGAAGACGGGGCGCATGCCGCCGGCCGGGGAGTCGCGCCGTCACCTGACGCAGATCGCCAACGGCATGGTCATCGACCTGTACCGCCGTCGCCAGATCGAGGCCGCCTACCTGGAAGTGTTGGCCCTGGTGCCCGAGGCGCTGGCGCCGTCCGAGGAAGAGCGCGCGCTGGTGATCGAGGCGTTGACGGAAATCGATGCGGTGCTGCACCAGTTGCCCGCCAAGGCGCGCAAGGCTCTGTTGCTGTGCAAACTCGATGGCCTCAGCTATCGCGACATCGCCGCCGAATTGCAGGTGTCCGTCTCGTCCGTCGAAAAATACATCGCCGCCGGTTTGCTGGCCTGCTACCAGGCCATGCACGCGCCGGACGCCTGAGCCATGGAGGTGGTGATCGCGCCCGCCGTCGTGCAGCAGGCTGCCCAGTGGATGGCGCGCCTGTGGTCCGATGACGCCAGCGACGAAGACCGGGCTGCCTGTGCCCGCTGGTGCGCCGCCCATCCGCACCACGCCATCGCCTGGCAGCGTTTGCAAGCGTTCGAGGGCAAGCTGCACAGCGTGCCGCGCGATGCGGCCCGGCACGCGCTGCGCGAACCGGCGCCCGCCGCCTACCTGAATCGCCGTCGTGCCCTGAAGCTGCTGGCCGTGCTGCTGCCCGTGGGCGGCATGGCGTATATGCTGCGCGGCACGGATGCCTGGCAAGTGGCCACGGCCGGCCACGGCACGGCCACGGGCGAGATCCGCGAGATTACCTTGCCTGACGGCACGCGCGTGATGCTCGCTTCCGCTTCCGCCATCGACGTGCGCTTCGACGCCAGCGAACGCTTGCTGATCCTGCGCAGCGGCGAAATCCTCGTCACCACGGCGCACGACCCGGACCCGGCGCAGCGGCCTTTCCGCGTGCAGGGCCGCCACGGCACGGTGCAGGCGCTGGGCACACGTTTTACCTTGCGACAAGACGAACACACGTCGCGCGTCGCCGTCTTCGAGGGCGCCGTCGAAATACGCCTCGCGCATGCGCCCGACCACGCCGTGGGCATCGCCACGGGCTACAGCGCCATCTTCTCGGCGGACATCGTGCAATCGGCCGTCCCCGTGCCGGCCAGCGCCGCGGCCTGGACGAAGGGCGTGCTGGTGGCCGACAACATGCGCCTGGATGAGCTGCTGGCGGAACTGGCCCGCTATCGCCCCGGCCTGCTGCGCTGCGATCCGGCCGTGGCCAGCCTGAGCGTCAACGGCGTGTTTTCCCTGCGCGACACGGATCGCGCGCTGCATAACCTGGCGCTGGCCTTGCCCGTACAAATCCTCGCGCGCACGCGCTACTGGGTGACGGTGCAAGCCATACCGCAGGCCGCTGCCTGACAATTTTTCGGGCCCGATTGAGGGTTTTGCATTCTCGTTCGGGATATAGGGTGAGAGCCACCCTTATTCATTGACCTTATGCACGTTTTTTCCCGTTTTTCCCATGCGTAGCCAACGCCGCCAGCCCGGCCCGATCAGCCGGATACTGCACCCCATCCGCGGATGCCTGATCGCCGCCGCCGTGCTGGCCGGCACGGGGTCCATGCTCACTCTGGTGCCCTTGGCGGGCATCGCGCAGATCGCGCAAATCGCCATGGCCCCTGCGCTGGCGCCGGGCGCTGTGTGGCAGATCATCGTCGCCAGCGTCGCCTGCCTGTTCCTCGGCATGGCCCTGATGTCGCTGGGCGAACTGGCCGCACACCTGGCCGACAACCACCTCACGCATCGATTGCGCCTGCAAGCCATGCAGCGCCTGGGACAGGTGCAGCTGGGCTGGTTTACCAGCCGGGCCTCGGGCGAGGTCAAGCAGGCGATGCAGGACGACATCAATACCCTGCACAGCCTCACGGCGCACTTCTATACGACGACGGGGCGCGCCGTGGGCGCCATCGCCATCTCCGTCGTGTATCTATTCGCCATGGATTGGCGCCTGGCCCTCATCGCCATTCTGCCGTTTCCCGGCTTCTTCCTGTTCTTCGGCCGCGCCATGAAAGCCAGCGGCGGCAACATGGAGCAATTCGTCGCCGGCATGGGGCGCATCAACAATGCCGTGGTGGAATTCGTCAACGGCATTCCCGTGGTCAAGGCGTTCGGCGCCACGGGACGCGCGCACGGCAGCTACCGCACGGCCGTCGATGCGTTTGCCGATGCGTTTGCCGCGTTTACCCGTCCGCTGGTCGGTTCCATGGCCAACGCCAACGCGCTGATCGCGCCGGTCGCCGTGCTGGGCGTGGTGGTGCTTGCCGGTACGGCCTTCGTGGCGCTGGGCTGGATGGCGCCCGTCGATATCCTGCCGTTCGCCCTCGTGGCGCCCGGCATTTCCGCGCCCATGCTGCTGCTGCATTACCTGACGCATGACCTCAACAACGCCACGGGAGCGGCCCAGCGCGTGCAAGCCTTGCTCGATACGCCCGTGCTGGCGCAGCCGGCGCCAGATGAGCAGCAGTTGCCCGACGGCACGGAGATCCGCCTGGAAGGCGTCGGCTATGCCTACGATGGACACAACAAGGTGTTGTCGGATATCACGCTGACCTTGCCGCCCGGCACGGTGACGGCCATCGTCGGCGCTTCCGGTTCCGGCAAGTCGACCCTGGCGCGGCTGCTGCTGCGCTTTTTCGACCCGACCGAGGGGCGCATCACCCTGGGCGGCGTCGACCTGCGGCACATCGCCACGCCCGAGCTGTACCGGCGCATCGGTTTCGTGCTGCAGGAAGTGCGCCTGATCCACGCCAGCGTGCGCGAGAACATCGCGCTGGGCCGGCCATCGGCCAGCATGCACGAGATCGAACAGGCGGCGCGCCTGGCAAATATCCATGAACGCCTCCTGGCCTTGCCGCGCGGCTACGATTCCGTCATCGGCGAAGATGCGCAATTGTCCGGCGGCGAGTTGCAGCGCGTAAGCATCGCCCGCGCCGTGCTGCTCGACCCGTCCGTGCTGGTGCTCGATGAAGCGACGGCCGCGGCCGACGCGGAAAACGAGGTGGCGATCCAGGACGCGCTGTCGCGCTTTGCCCGGGACCGCACCCTGCTCATCATTGCGCACCGGCTCGACACGGTGATGCATGCCGACAACATCGTCGTCGTCGAGAACGGCGCCATCGTCGAACAGGGCAGCCATGCCGGCTTGCTCGCCGACAAGGGCCGCTATGCGCAACTGTGGGCGCTGGGCGGCTATCCGGATTTCCAGGAAGACACGGTGCTCCCATGCTGAAAACGTTTATTCAACTGCTGGGCGATGACGCGCCCGTGTTCCGCCGCTACTGTGCCATGGCGCTCGCGTATGGCGTGCTCAGCGGATTGACCATCACGGCGCTGGTGCTGGCCCTGGGCCGCCTGCTGGGTGGCGACGTGGGCGGCGCGGCCTTGTGGCTGCTGGTGCTGCTGGCCGGACTGGTCGCCTGCTGGGCCTGGCGGCGCCAGGTGGAAAAGGCCGGCGTGCGCGTGGGCGTGACGGTGCTGCAAGGGGCGCGCCAGCGCCTGGGCGACCACGTCGCGCGCTTGCCCGTCGGCTGGTTCACGCCGGACAACACGGCAAAACTGGGCCACGTCATCACGCAAGGCATGATGAATGTGGCCCAGCTGCCCGCCCACGTGTTGACGCCCGTCATCTGCGGCGCCGTCACGCCCGTCGTGATGCTCATCGCGCTGTTCGCGCTGCACTGGCAGCTGGGTCTCGTCGCGCTGCTGGCGCTGCCGCTGCTGGCCGGCGCCTTGCGGCTCACCGCGTACCTGGGCCAGCGCGCCGACGATGCCTATCACCACCATTTTGCCCAGACCAGCCAGCGCCTCGTTGAGTTTGCGCAAGCGCAATCCGTCTTGCGCGCATTCAATGGCAACGGCAGTGGTGCAGCTGACGGCGGCACGCGTTTCCTGCAGCAAGCGATCGATGCGCAGCGCCACGCGGGCACGCGGCTCATTTACCTGTCGGCGCTGTCGTCGGTGCTCAACGCCTGGACCGTGCAAGCCATTTTCGCCGCCTTGCTGGCCGCCGCCGCGCTGTGGCTTGACAGCCTGGCGGGCGGTGCTGCCGGCGCGGGCGACGCCATCGCCGTCATCGTGGCCTTGCTGCTGGTGGTGCGCTTTGTCGACCCGCTGCAGGAAGTGGCCAGCTATGGCGAAGTGCTACGCGGCGCACGCGGTCCGCTCGACGCGGCGCGCGATATTTTCGCCGTGCAGCCGCTGCCGGAAGCAGACAAGCCGCAGGCGCCGCGCGATGGCGCCGTCGAATTGCGCGGCGTGGCATTCCGCTATGCACAGGATCAGGCCGACGTCTTGACGGATATCAACCTGCGCATTGCGCCGGGCAGCATGACGGCGCTGATCGGCGCGTCCGGCTCCGGCAAGACGACCCTGGTGCGCCTGATCGCGCGTTTCTTTGACGCCAGCGCAGGCGCGGTGTTGGTGGGTGGCGTCGATGTGCGCGATATGTCCAGCGAGCAATTGGCTGGCCAGATCAGCCAGATATTCCAGGACAGTTATCTGTTCCAGGGCAGCATCGGCGACAACATTCGCATCGGCAAGCCTGGCGCCACCGATGCCGAGGTGCGGGAAGCGGCGCGGCAGGCGGGCGTGGCCGAGATCATCGCCCGTCTGCCGCAGGGACTCGATACCCTGGTGGGCGAGGGCGGCGCGCGCCTGTCCGGCGGCGAACGCCAGCGCGTCGCGATTGCCCGCGCCCTGGTCAAGGATGCGCCGATTTTGCTGGTCGATGAGGCGACGGCCGCGCTTGACGCGGAAAACCAGGCCGCCATCGCCGAAGCGCTGGCGCGGCTGCGCGGCAAGCGCACGGTGATCGTCATCGCGCACCAGTTGTCGACGGTGGCCATGGCCGACCAGATCGTCGTGCTGGACGGTGGCGTGATCCGCGAGCAGGGCGCGCCAGCCACCTTGCGCGCGCAAGGCGGCCTGTACGCGCATTTCCTGGCCCAGCGCCAGGCGGCCAAGGGCTGGCGCATCGCCGCGCCCGCCCGCCAGGCAGGTACGGAGTCCCGCATTTGACACGCGCGCGTCTGTTTTTTGTCTTCTTCCTGCTGTGCTGCGCGTCCTTGCTGGTCGGTGCGCGGCAGATGGAGTGGGCGCAGTTGTTGTCGTCGTCCGGCGCGCTGTCCGCCGACGCTTGGCTGACCCTGACGGCCAGCCGCCTGCCCCGCCTGGCGGCATTGGTGCTGACGGGCGTGGGCCTGTCCGTGTGCGGCGTCATCCTGCAGCACATCGTGCGCAACAAATTCGTCGAACCGGCCACCTCGGGCGGTCTCGACGCGGCCAAGCTGGGCATTCTCGTGGCGCTCACCGTGGCGCCCGCGGCGGGCACGGCCGGCAAGATGGCGTTCGCGCTGGCCTTCTGCCTTGCCGCCAGCGCGCTATACGTGGCCCTGATCCGCCGCATCCGCTTCAAGAATACGATACTCGTGCCCGTCATCGGCCTCGTGTATGGCGGCGTGCTGAGCGCCTTGGCCGAATTCTATGCCTACCGCAACAACATCCTGCAAAGCATGCAGGGCTGGCTGCTGGGCGATTTTTCGCGCATCGTGCAGGGCAACTATGAAATCATTTATCTGATCCTGCCCATCGTTGCCCTCACGTATTTGTATGCGCAGCGCTTTACCGTGCTGGGCATGGGCGAGGGCATGGCCACCAGCCTGGGCTTGAACTATGGGGGCACGGTGGCGCTGGGCCTGATGCTGGTGGCCGTCACGGTGGCGGCCACGGTAATCACGGTGGGGGCGATCCCGTTTGTCGGGCTGGCCATTCCCAACTTGGTGGCCTTGCGCTACGGCGACAAGCTGGACCGCACCCTGCCCATTGTCGCGCTGGGCGGCGCGTCGCTGCTGCTGGCCTGCGACATCGCGGGGCGCTTGCTGATCTATCCATTCGAAGTGCCCATCGGCCTGACGGCAGGGGGCGTGGGGGGCGTGCTGTTCCTCATGTTGATCATCCGGGGGCGGCGATGAGGCGCAGTTTGAACCAGCGCATGCTCTGGCTGGCCGTGTTGGCCCTGGCGCTCGCTTTCCTCTTCATCGGCGCAAATCTGGATGTCGATTACGTCATTCCCAAGCGCATGTCGCGCCTGGCCGCCATCGCCATCGGCGGCGTTTGCGTGGCCGTGTCGTCGATTGTGTTCCAGACCATCGCCGGCAACCGCATCCTGACGCCGGCCGTCATGGGTTACGAAGCCGTGTATTTGCTGCTGCAATCGCTGCTGATCCTCGCGATGGGCATGCACAGCGTCGTGCTGCTGGGGCAGAACGGCAATTTTGTCGTGTCGATCGCGCTGATGCTTGCGTATTCCTGGGCCATCCACTATTGGCTGTTTCGTGATGGAAAGAACAACGTGTATTTCCTGTTGCTGCTGGGATTCGTGCTGACGATGGTGATCGGCACATTTACCCAGTTCATCCAGTTGCGCATCAGTCCCGGTGAATTTGCCATCTTGCAAGGATTCAGCCAGGCCTCGTTCAACAAGGCGCAGCCCGTGCAGTTGCTGTACTCGGCCGTGCTGGCGGGCGCCGCCTGCGTGGCGGTGCTGAAAACCTTGCCGGCGCTCGACGTGCTGGCGCTGGGGCGCGAGCAGGCCATCTCGCTCGGTATCGATTACCGGCGCATGGTGCGGCTGCAGCTGGCGCTGATCGCCGTGCTGGTGGCGGTGTCGACGAGCTTGCTGGGACCGACGGCCTTCATGGGCATCTTTGTCGCGAACACAACTTACGCCCTGGCCCGCACGGCGCGCCACCGCGTCACCTTGCCGCTGGGCTGCGCCATCGCCATCGCCATCTTCCTGGCAGCCCAGTTGCTGGTCGAACACGTTTTCAATTACCGGACCACGGTTGGCATCCTCGTCAACCTGGTGTGTGGCGCCTACTTCCTCGCGCTCATGGTCCGCACCCGAGGTACAGCATGATCCACGTCAAACAGATTGAAAAAAGCTACGGCGAAAAGCGCGTGCTGGCCAAGGTCAGCGCGCAGTTTCCCAGGGGGAAAGTGACGTCCTTGATCGGCCCGAACGGCGCCGGCAAGACGACCTTACTGATGCTCATCGCGCGCCTGCAGGAAGCGCATGGCGGCGAGATTACGATAGACGGGCGCAGCATTGCAGCCATCCAGATCCGGGACTATGCACGACTCGTGGCCACCCTGCGCCAGTCGCCTGATTTTCACTTGCGCCTGACGGTGGAAGAGCTGGTCGCCTTCGGCCGCTTTCCCTACAGCCGTGGCGCGCTGACAGAGCGGGACCGGCAAGCCATCGATGACGCCATCGCCTTCCTGTCGTTGGAGCATCTGCGCCTGGCGTATGTCGATGAGCTGAGCGGCGGCCAGCGGCAGATGGCCTTCCTGGCCATGACGATCGCCCAGCAGACCGATATTCTGCTGCTCGACGAGCCGCTCAACAACCTCGACATGAAGCATGCCGTGCAAATCATGCGCGCGCTGCGGCGCCTGTGCGACGAGCAGGGCCGCACGGTGATCCTGGTGATCCACGACATCAATTTCGCCGCCAACTATTCGGACCACATCGTCGCCATGCAGGGTGGCGCCGTGCGCTTTTCCGGCCCCGCCCATGAAGTCGTGACGGAAGAGCGCTTGCGCGCGCTGTACGACATCGATTTTCACATCGTACGCAACGAGCGCGGCTGCGTCTGCAATTACTTTACCCCCACAGGAGCTTGAGATGATCTGGAACAAATCCCGCTGCGCGCTGGCCGTGCTGCTCGCCGCCATGGCCGCCCTGCAAGGCTGCACCGACAAGGCAGCCACGACGCCGTCAGCGCCTGCCGCCTCCGCGCCACCGCAGGCGTTTGCGCCCATCACCATCGAACACAAACTGGGCACGACGGTGCTCAAGCAGCGTCCCCAGAGGGTGGCCGTGCTCGACATGAACGAAGTCGATTTCCTCGACCAGCTGGGCGTGCCCGTGGCCGGCATGGTGAAGGATTACGTGCCGCATTTCCTCACCCGCTACAAGGAAGACCAGGGCATCCGCGACTTGGGCGCCATCGTGCAGCCGAATCTCGAGCATATCCACGCGCTCCAGCCCGATCTGATACTGATGACGTCGATCCAGGCCAACCATTACAAGGAACTGAGCCAGATCGCGCCTACCTTGCATTTCGACGTGGATTACCAGAACAGCGAGAGCAAGCACATTGAGGTGGTCAAGCAACACTTGCTGACACTGGGACGCATCTTTGGCAAGGAAGACATTGCCAGCCGGAAAGCTGCGGAACTCGACGCCAAGGTGGCGGATGCGCGCAAGGTGACGCAGGAGCGTTCCGAGAAGGCGCTCATCGTGCTGCATAACAACGGCGCCTTCAGCTCCTTCGGCGTGCGGTCGCGCTACGGTTTTGTGTTCGATGCGCTGGGCGTGAAACCTGCCAGCTCGGCCATCGAGGCGGGCTTGCATGGCCAGCCCATTTCCAGCGAATTCATCCAGCAAGCCAATCCCGACATCATCTACGTGGTGGACCGCACGGCCGTGATGGAACACCGTCCCGTCATGACGGCCGAACAGATGGCCAATCCGCTGTTGCGCCAGACGAATGCGTGGAAAAATGGCCGCGTGGTTTTCGTCGATGCGGACGCCTGGTACATCACGGCGGCCAGCGTGACGTCGCTGAAACGGGTGATCGACGACGTGCTCAAGGGTTATCAGTGAGATAAATTATTTTCGTAATGAGTCGTATTTGCATTGAGGGTTTTGCCTTTTCGTTCGGGAGATAGGGTGAGAACAAGCAATCATCCCTTCTGAAAGGATTTACTTTATGACCCAACGCATGGCAACGCGCCATCTTCCCGCCTTGAACCTGAGCCGTATCGCCACCGCCGTGCAACTGGCGCTCATCACGGGCTTGACCGTGGGGGCGCTGGGCGTGGCGGCCTCGCCAGCCTATGCGCAAGCGGGGGCGGGCCAGGCCCGGCAAGCGTTCAGCGTGCCGGCCGGTACGCTGGGCCTGGCGCTCAACACTTTCGCGGCCGAGGCGGGCGTCGAATTGACGGTCGAGGCCAGCTTGCTGCAAGGCAAAAACAGCGCCGGCCTGTCCGGCAGCTACAGCGTGCCCGAAGGCTTTTACGAATTGCTGCGCGGCCATGGCTTGCAAGCCGTGCGCGAGGGCAATGGCAGCTACACGGTGCGCCGCGAACCGGCGCACAGCGCCGCCGCCGAAGCCGCCGCCACTATGCCGGCCGTAACGGTGTGGGGCAAGGGCAACAGCGTGACGGATGCCTATGCAGGCGGACAAGTGGCGTCCGGCGGTCGCGTGGGATTTCTTGGCGACAAGGATTTCATGGAAACGCCGTTCAACACCATCAGCTATACGGATAAATTCATCGAAGACCGGCAGGCGCGCGACATCACCGACGTGATTTCCGCCGCCGACCCTACCGTCTTCAGCAGCGGCATGACGGGCATCATCGGCGAGAATTATTCGATACGGGGCTTCAGCTCGAATATCGGCGATGTCGCGTTTGGCGGACTGTACGGCATCTCTCCCTACTACCGCACGTCGCCTGAAATGTTTGAGCGCATCGAAGTGCTGAAGGGGCCATCGGCCTTGCTCAACGGCATGCCACCGGGCGGTTCCGTGGGCGGCAGCATCAACCTCGTGCCCAAGCGCGCGGGCGATGCGCCGCTGGCGCGCGTGACGGCGTCGTACATGTCGGACTCGCAATGGGGCGGGCATATTGATCTGGGTCAACGTTTTGGCGAGAATCAACAATTCGGCATCCGGGTCAACGGCGTCTACCGCGATGGCGACGGCGCCATCGACCACCAGAAAAAGAAGACCCGGCTCGTCTCGGTCGGCCTGGACTGGCGTGGCAATGGCGCGCGCCTGTCCGCCGACCTGTATCACAGCGAGGACCGCGCCGATGGCTTGAACCGGGGCGTCAACCTGGCCCCCGGCTTGCCCGTGCCGCGTCCGCCGAAAGCGGAAACCCTGCTCAATCCCAGCTGGGCGTTTTACGACACCAAGGACAAGGGTGCCATGCTGCGCGGCGAACTGGATTTGAACGCGCAAGTGATGGCGTATGCGGCCGTGGGCGCCAGCCGGGCCGATTACCAGTCGACGGGCGCGTATCTGATCCAGGTATTCAACACGGCCGGCGATTACCGCACCAACGTCGCCGACCTGGGCTTCGACGTGGAAAAACAGTCGGCCGAAGCGGGTTTGCGGGGCAAGTTGCGCACGGGCGACATCGGCCATCAATGGGCCGTCAACGCCACGTATTATCACCACACGGACAAGCAGTATGGGCGAAGGAATACCCTGGCGAATGACTGGATCACGAATATCTACAATCCCGTCTGGGGCCCGGCGACGCGCTTCGACGCGCCGCAAATTTCCAAGGCGGAACTGCGCCTGGCCAGCTTTGGCCTGGTCGATACACTTTCCTTTGCGCAAGACACCGTGCAGCTGACGGTGGGCTTGCGCCGCCAGGAAGTGCTCAGCGATAACTTCAACATCAAGACGGGCGCGCGCACCTCGCGCTATGACGAAAGCGCCACCACGCCCGCCGTCGCCCTGCTGGTCAAGGCGAGCAAAACGGTCTCCCTGTACGGCAACTACATCGAAGGCTTGAGCCAGGGCGCCACGGCGCCGTTGACGGCCGCCAACTCGGGCGAGGTCTTTGCGCCGTACAAATCGAAGCAGGCGGAGCTTGGCGTCAAGGTCGACCTGGGTGAGTTCGCGCATACGGTCAGCGTATATGAAATCAAGCGGCCCAGCAGCTATGTCGACCCGGTCAGCAATATCTTTTCTTTTGGCGGAGAACAACGCAACCGCGGCATCGACTGGGGCTTCTTCGGCTCGCCCCTGCGCGACGTGCGCCTGATGGGCGGCGTGGCGTATGTCGATCCGGTCTTGAGCAAGACGGTGGGCGGCGCCAACCAGGGCAAGCAGGCAACGGGCGTGCCCAAGCTGCAAGCCAAGCTGGGCGTTGAGTGGGATACGCCCGCCATCCCTGGCGTGACCCTGACGGCGAACGCGACGGCGGCATCGAAGCAATACATCAATGCCGACAATTCGATGTCCGTGCCGGGCCGCACCGTGTTTGACCTGGGCGCCCGCTATGCGACGAAGGCGGCGGGCCGGCCCCTGACGGTGCGCGCCAGCGTGACGAACGTCGGCAACAGGGCGTACTGGGCGCTGCCGCAATGGACCAGCCTGGGCCTGGGCGCGCCGCGCACGGTCATGCTGTCGGCCACGACGGAGTTTTAAGCCGTCTAGCCGCTAGTCGTCCGGGCCCCGCGCCAGGCTGCTTGAACGTTGCCACGTCCACATCAGGCCGATGCCGGCCGAGGTGCCGCTGTTCTGGCGCAACAGGGGACTGGCGCGGTTGGCGGCGCCTGTGTAAGTGTCGTAGCGTACAAAGGCAAAGGCGCGCCAGTCCCGCTGCAGCCGGTACGAACCGCCCAGGCCCAGCCGCGTGAGCATCAGCCCGCTTTTTGCCGCATACGCGGGGCGCTGGCCGGTGGCAAATGCGGGACTGACGCCATACAAGTAATCGTTGATGGCGGCATTGCCCAGCACGGCGCCCAGGCTGGCGTCCACATGCCAGGCCTGCTGCCCGCCTTGTAGCCCATACACGAGGCGCGGCTCGAAGGTGGTGCCTTGGCGGCGCAGGCCGCCGCGCGCTTCGATGACGGCGCGCAAGGGCAGCTCCAGCCCCAGGCGGCTGTGCTGCGTCGGCTCGGCCAGCTTGATTTTCAGGCGCGGGCCAAATTCCACCAGGGTACCCAGGTCCGGCATGCCGCGCCGGGCCGGCACGTCGCTGGACCTGGCCGGCAAGGACAGGGCAAAACCGATATCGAAATCGAATCGCTCCGTATCGAGCAGGCGCGCGCCCACGCCGGAGCGGTCGGCGCGCAAGACTTTCCCACGATAAATCAGATAGGGCAGGGCCAGGCTGCGCGTCGAGCGTTCGCTGGCACCCGGATAGGCGGGCGTGACGGCCGTGCCGCCAAACACGCCCGCTTCCCATAAGGGCAGCGGTGCTTCGACGGCGCGCGCCGGCGCCATGGCGGCGAGGAGGCTGGAGGCGGCCAGCAAGGGGCGTGCGATATTCATCGAGCAACTCCGCAAGGTTTGCCTGCCGGCAGCGATTCCAGGTCGGCAAAGGCGCCCAGTGCCCACGATTGATGAAACCCCAGTTCATTGCGCACGGCCAAGGCTTCCGTGGCCTTGCCCTGGCGTTCATACAGGTCGATCAGGGCCTTGTAGCCGAGGGCGCTCGATTGTTTGCTGCGTTTCGCCAGCGCGATGGCCTGGCGGAAATGAAATTCGGCCGCATCGTAGCGGCAGGCCCCGCTGGCGGCGCGTCCCGCCTGGTGGTGCAGCCGTGCTTGCCAAGCGAGATCGCCGTGGCCCAGTTCGACGTTCCAGACGGCGTCCGCGTAGTTGCGCATGGCTTGTGTCCAGTCGCCCTGGCTGGCCGCTTCTCGCCCCCATTGTTCCTGTTGCGCCGCCGTGCGCAGTTCGATTTGCGTGGCGCAGGCATTGAGCGCCATCAAGACGAGCGGCAGCAGGAGGCAAGACCGGATGGGCGGCAGTGTGGACATGGCGCCACTGTAGCGCAAGGGAAGGCGCGCACGTTTGCGCGATACGCATGAATTCGGGATTTGCCCCCGCATGGATGACATATAATTTGCACACGACTTTGTTATTTTTGACAGTACACCTCACGGGAGCACCATGTTTTCACGCAAATTCCATTCTTGTGCACAGCTGATGCTGGCTACCATGCTGATGGGCTTTATCGCCGCTTCCCCCGCGTGCGCGCAGCAGGCGGCCGTCAAATTGCCGAATGTGGTGATCCTGGCCACGGGCGGCACCATCGCCGGCAGCGGCGCCGACAGCACCACCACCGTCGGCTACACCTCGGCCACCGTGGGTGTCGAGCGCCTGATCGCGGCCGTGCCGGAATTGAAAAAAGTGGCGAACGTGAAAGGCGAGCAAGTGTTCCAGATCGCCAGCGAAAGCATGGGCAATAGCCACTGGCTGGCCCTGGCCAAGCGCATCAACGTGCTGCTGGCCTCGAGCGATGTCGATGGCGTGGTCGTCACGCACGGCACCGACACCATCGAGGAAACGGCGTATTTCCTGAACCTGACCGTGAAGAGCCATAAACCGGTAGTGGTGGTGGGCGCCATGCGTCCGTCGACGGCCATCTCGGCTGACGGCCCCATCAACCTGTACAACGCCGTGATGCTGGCGGGCAGCAAGGAAGCCGTGGGCAAGGGCGTCTTGGTGGCCTTGAACGATCAGATCAACGCCGCGCGCGAAGTGACCAAAACCAATACCTCGACCACCGACACCTTCAAGTCGCCGGAACTGGGCATGCTGGGCTACATCCAGGGCAGCAAGGCCTTTTTCTACCGCCAGTCGACGCGCAAGCACACGCTGGAGTCGGAATTTGACATCAGCAAGCTCGATGCCCTGCCGCAAGTGGACATCGTCTATGGCTACGCCAACATGAACCGCGTCGGCATGGACGCCTTCATCGCCGCCGGCGCCAAGGGCATCATCCACGCGGGCGTGGGCGATGGCAGCGTGGCCGCGCAAATGAAGCCGGCCCTGGTGGAAGCGCGCCAGAAGGGCGTGCTGATCGTGCGTTCGAGCCGCGTTGGCCAGGGCATCGTGGCGCGCAATGGCGAAGCCAACGACGATGAACTCGACAGTGTCGTATCCGACACCCTGAACCCGCAAAAAGCCCGCATCCTGCTGATGCTGGCCTTGACCAAAACCAATAGTACGCAAGAAATCCAGCGTATTTTCTACACGTATTGATCGCCGTCACGCCGGCCCGGCCACTGCGGCTGGGCTTGGCGGATTTACGCTTGCCCGCTTTGCTGCCATACTTCGTTTTTGAATAACTTCCTGGCTGAAGCAGCAACACTGTTCCTTCTCCCCTGTCCATGGCTATCCTGTCCGACATCATCCTGTATCCGATCAAATCGTGCGCCGGCATCCATTTGCGCGAGGCTGTCCTGACGCGTTCAGGGCTGATGAGCGAGCACGTGTTCGACCGCGAATGGATGGTGGTGGACGAGCACGGCCGTTTCCTGACGCAGCGCGAACATCCGCGCATGGCGCTGATCGTGCCGTCCATCAAGGCCACCACCCTGGAATTGCGCGCGCCGGGCATGTTGCGGCTGGAAATCGAGCTGGGCTTGCCGCATCCGCAACTGGCGCCCATGCTGGACGTGCAAGTGTGGGACGATACCGTGCGCGCCTACGATTGCGACGACGTCACGGCCACCTGGTTTACCAAGGCCGTCGGCGTGCCGTGCCGCCTGGTGCGCTTTCACCCGGACGTGGTGCGCGCCACCAGCACCAAGTGGACGGATGGCGTGGCCGCCTCGACCATGTTTGCCGATGGCTATCCGGTGCTGATCGCCGGCAGCGCCTCGCTAGCCGACGTCAATGACAAGCTGCGCGCCGCCGGCCGCGAGGCCTTGCCGATGAACCGTTTCCGTCCCAATCTCGTCATCGGCGATATCGGCGCCTTCGAGGAAGACTACGCCGACTTCCTGCAATTCGGCGCGACCGTGTTAAAACCCGTCAAGCCGTGCTCGCGCTGCCCGATTCCGTCGGTGGACCAGGCCACGGGCGTGCCCGGACCGGACCCGCTCGACGTCATGCATGGCTACCGCGCCAAGCCCGAGCTTGACGGCGCCATCTGCTTCGGCATGAACGCCATCGTCACCGAAGGCGGCGATGAGCGTATCGTAGTGGGGCAGGACATCGGTTTCGAACTGGCATTTTAAGCATGGCGCCCGCACAGAAGGGTTTAAGGTTTCTATGAATCAAGCAATACCGCCGGACCCGCGCATTGCCAGCCTCGAAGCCGAAAACCAGGCCTTGCGGGCGCGCATGGCTTTCCTGTTGGAACAGGTCGAGCGCAACCACGACATCATGTGCCGCCACCAGGCGTTCGATCTGGAAATCGTCGGCGCGTCCACGTTTCCCGAGCTGATCGGCACCATTTTCCGCACCTTGCCCGTGATTTCCGACCTCGACGGCGTTACTTTGAGCCTGCTCGACGAGGATGACGATATCGTGCTGGTGATGGAAAAGCTGGGCGTCGATTTCAGCGCCTTCCCGCAGTTGCTGTTCGTGCATGCCGTGGCGGAGCTGGGTTTTGCCCCGTCGGCCCCCGTGGCCGAGGGCGAAGCGGCCTTGCCGCCGCTGCCGCTGCTGGGCGCCTTCGATGCCGCCGTGCATGGCCCGCGTTTCCCGGGCATCGGCTCGCCCCTGCGCAGCGTGGCGCTGGTGCCCTTGCTGCGCAACAAGCGCCTGATTGGCAGCCTGAACCTGGCCAGCAGCGACGTGACGCGCTTTACGCCCGTGCTGGGCACGGATTTCATCAAGCACATGGCTTCCATCATCGCCATTTGCCTGGAAAACGTGATCAGCAATGAAATGCTGAAATACATCGGCTTGACCGATTCCTTGACGGGCGTCTACAACCGCCGTTATATCGACCGCCGGCTGCTGGAAGAAATCGCCCGCGCGCGGCGCCAGAATTATTGCATTTCATGCATGTATATCGATATCGACCATTTCAAGCTGGTCAATGACACCTATGGCCACCAGGGCGGCGATGAAGTGCTGCGCGAAGTGGCCACGCGCATCCGCACGGAATTGCGCCGCTCCGATGCGCTGGGCCGCTTCGGCGGCGAGGAATTCGTCGTGCTGCTGATCGACGCCGACCTCGACAGTGCGACGTTCGTTGCCGAACGCATCCGCGCCAGCATCGCCGGCACCATGTTCGACTTGCCGGGCAGCGCGCAAGCGTGGGTCAGCGTCTCGATCGGCGTGGCCAGCCTGGAGGCGGACGCGGCGCTGCTACCGATCGAAACGGTGGCGCAGCAACTGGTGGCGCACGCCGACCAGGCCCTGTACCAGGCCAAGGCCGATGGCCGCAACAAGGTCATCAGCTGGCAGGCACCGTCCGAATAGTTATTTCAGTAGTAATGTTTCTGCCTTGGCCACGGCGTCGGCCGTGCCGCGCAGCACTACCACGTCGCCGCTGGCCAGCTGCGTCTCGGGGGTGACGTCGAGGCGGCCGCGGCCGCGGCGGATGGCCGTGACAAACGCGCCGCAGCCGGCCACGTCGATCGCACTCAAGGGCAAGTCCACGCAGTGTGCGCCGTCGCTGACGGTGACCGTATGCAGGCGTTCCAGCTCGGCATCGTCGCCCGCGTCGCTGGAACCGTGGAAATAGCCGCGCAGCGAGGCATAGCGCTCCTCGCGCGCGGCCTGCACCCGGTGCACCACGCGGCGCAGGGGCACGCCCATCATGATCAGTGCGTGCGAAGCGAGCATCAGGCTGCCTTCCATCAATTCCGGCACCACTTCGGCCGCGCCCGCCTTCTTCAGCTGGTCGAGGTCGGTATCGTCGTGGCTGCGCACGATGACGGGCAAGGTGGGCGCCATTTCGTTGAGTAAATGCAATAATTTCAGTGCCGAAGGCGTGTTGGCATACGTGATCACCACGGCGCTGGCCCGGTAGATACCGGCCGCTACCAGGCTTTCGCGCCGGCCCGCGTCGCCATACGACACGTGGGCGCCGGCCAGCTGCGCTTCCTGTACCCGTTCCGGGTCCAGGTCCAGCGCGTGGTATTCGATCTTTTCTTCCGCCAGCAGGGTGGCCAGGCTTTGCCCGCTGCGGCCGAAGCCGGCAATCAGCACGTGTTTCTGCGACGCCATGGTGCGCGTGGCGATCTTCGTCAACGCCAAGGATTGCATCATCCAGTCGTTGGCCGCCAGTTTCATGACGATGGCGTCGGACTTGGCGATGAGGAAGGGCGCCACCAGCATCGACAGCACCATCGACGCCAGCACCACCTGCACGACGAACGGGTCCATCAGCTTGATGCCGCCGGCCAGGTTCAGCAGTACGAAGCCGAATTCGCCCGCCTGCGCCAGGCCCAGCCCCGTGCGCAAGGCCACGCCGTTGCTGGAGCCGAACAGCCGGGCCAGGCCCGCGATCAGGGCGAATTTCAGCAGCACGGGGCCGCACAGCAAGAGCAGCACGAGCCACCAGTTGTCGAGCACCACGCGGATATTGAGCAGCATGCCGACGGTGATGAAGAATAGGCCCAGCAGCACGTCGCGGAAGGGCTTGATATCCTCTTCCACCTGGTGCTTGAATTCCGTCTCGGAAATGAGCATGCCGGCAACAAAGGCCCCCAGGGCCAGCGACAAGCCTGCCCGTTCCGTGATCCACGCCGCCCCCAGGGTAATCAGCAGCAGGTTGAGCATGAACAACTCTTGCGAACGGCGCTTGGCGACGATGGTCAGCCAGCCGCGCACCATCTTCTGGCCGATGAACAGCAGCAAAATGAGCACGACGAGGGCCTTGCCGCCGGCCCAGGCCAGGGTTTCGGCCAGGTTGTCCGAATCGCGGGTGAGGGCGGGAATCAGGATCAGCAGGGGCACGACGGCCAGGTCCTGGAACAGCAGGATACCGATGATCTTGCGGCCGTGTTCGCTTTCCAGTTCCAGCCGCTCCGTGAGCATTTTCGAGACGATGGCCGTCGACGACATGGCCAGCGCGCCGCCCAGGGCGAAGGCGGCTTGCCAGCTCAGGTGGATGTAGGCGGACAGGTAACGGGCGACAAACCAGCCGAAGACGACGGTGGCGATGATGGTGGTGACCACCTGCGCCATGCCGAGGCCGAAGACAATGCGCCGCATGGCGAGGAATTTGGGAAGAGAAAATTCGAGCCCGATGGAAAACATCAGGAAGACGACGCCGAACTCGGCCAAGGTGTGGCTGGCCTCGTTTTCCGCCGCCAGGCCCAGCGCGTGGGGGCCGATGACGATGCCGACGGCCAGGTAGCCCAGCATGGGCGGCAAATGCAACATTCTGAAAGCGACCACGCCCAGCACGGCGCTGCCGAGTAACATCAGGGTCAGTTCAAGCGAGGAAAACATGGGTTGCCCGGTACGGTCAATGGAAATCGTTGTTTGTTGTGACTGGCAAGTTTTTTGCTTTCCTAATTCGTTTATACTTTGGGCATGAGTGTAACCCATGAAAAAACAATGCTGAAAGCTTTTGATCGAATTGACATGCAAGCGACGACCGAGCGCGCTGTCGCGCTGGCCCGCACCACCTTGCAGATCGAGTCCGACGCCATCGTTGCGCTGCATGCGCGCCTGGCCACGGACGACAGCGTGGGCCGCGCCGTGGCGATGTTGCTGCAATGCAAGGGACGTGTCGTCGTCTCCGGCATCGGCAAGTCCGGTCACATCGCGCGCAAGATTGCCGCCACCCTCGCTTCCACCGGCACGCCGGCCCTGTTCGTGCATCCGGCCGAAGCGGCCCATGGCGACCTGGGCATGGTCACCTCGGACGATGCTTTTATTGCCATATCGTACTCCGGTGAATCGTCGGAATTGATGGCCATAATGCCCGTCGTCAAGCGCATGGGCGGCGTGCTGATTTCCATGACGGGCAAGCCCAATTCGAGCCTGGCCCAGCTGGCCGACGTGCACCTGGATATTTCTGTTGAGAAAGAAGCCTGTCCGCTGAACCTGGCGCCGACGGCCAGCACCACCGTCACCCTGGCCCTGGGCGACGCGATCGCCGTGGCCTTGCTCGACTTGCGCGGCTTCAAGGAAGAAGATTTCGCCCGCTCGCACCCGGGCGGCGCCCTGGGCCGCCGTTTGCTCACGCACGTGCATGACGTCATGCGCAGCGGCGAACGCGTACCCAAGGTGCCCGTGGACGCTTCCTTGCTGCAGGCGCTGGAAGAAATGACGAAGAAAGGCATGGGCATGACGGCCGTCGTCGATGCGGACAACCGCCCCGTGGGCGTGTTTACGGATGGCGATCTGCGCCGCATGTTCGAGCGCGTGCAGGATTTCACGCAAGTGGCGATCCGCGACGTTATGCATGCGCAGCCGCGCAGTATCGCGCCCGAACGCCTGGCCGTCGACGCCGTGGCCGTGATGGAGCAGTTCCGCATCAACCAGATGCTGGTCGTCGATGCCGACGGCAAGCTGGTGGGCGCGCTGCATATCCATGATCTGACGCAAGCGAAGGTGATCTGATGGACAGCGTAGCGGACAACCTGGCACGGGCGGCCAAGGTCAAACTGATGATCTTTGACGTCGATGGCGTGCTCACCGACGGCAGCCTGCATTTCGGCCCGGACGGCGAGATGATGAAAACGTTTAATGTGTATGATGGCCTGGGCATCAAGCTGCTGCAGGAATCGGGCGTGCAGACGGCCATCATCAGCGCGCGCCGCTCGGCCATCACGGCGCGCCGCGCGCAAGACCTGGGCATTACCCATGTGCACCAGGGCGGCCACGACAAGCTGACGCCGTTTCGCGAATTGCTGGCGCTGACGGGCTTGACGGAAGAGCAATGCGGCTATATCGGCGACGACGTCATCGACGCGCCCATCCTGAAACGCGTGGGCTTTGCCGTCAGCGTGCCGGGCGGGCGTCCGGAGGCGCAGGGTCTGGCGCACCATGTGACGCAGGCCGGCGGCGGCCGCGGCGCGGTGCGCGAGATCTGCGAATTCCTGCTGCGCGCCCAGGACAACTATGCGCGCGTCATGGCGCCGTTCCTGGAGTGAGGCGCGCCGCCTCGCCAGTGACCTTTGAAAGAGTGAAGCCCTATGCGTAAGCCAGGAGGCGCCCATCGCTGGCGCATGATTTTTACCGTGCTGGGCGCGGTTGTCGTCGCGCTGGGCAGCTTTTGGCTGCTCGAGGTGATGAACAAGAATGGCCAGGACATCACGGCCAGCAAGCATCTGGATGAACCTGACTATTTCATCACCAATTTCAGCCTGGTGCGCATGGATTTGACGGGTAAACCCAGCTATATCGTGTCGGGCACCAAGCTCACGCATTATCCGCTGGACGACTCGTCCGATATCGACCAGCCCTTCGTGCGCAAGCTCACGCCAGGCATGCCGCCGATGAACATGAATGCGGAACTGGCGCATATCGACCAGGATAATACCCGGCTGCAACTGCACCGCAAGGTCGTGATCGACCGCGTGGCCAGTCCGAAGGCGCAGAACCTGACGGTCAAGACGGAAGCGCTGACGGTGTTTCCGGACGAGGAAAGAATGGAAACGGATGTGCCTGTCGATATCCTGACGGGCGCCTCGCGCATCAATGGCGTCGGCATGAAGGCGAATAACGCCACCGGCGTGGTGGAAGTGCAGAATGCGCTGCGCATGGTCCTCCCGCCGAAACCGCGCCCGGCCGCGGCGGCAAAATGACAGAATGAAACAAGGAAACCATATTATGAAGAACATCTTGCTGTTGACCGTATTTTCGCTGGCCATCATGGGCGTGGCGCATGCCGAGAAGGCCGATTCCGAGAAGGAAGCCGTCATCACGGCACGCAGCGGCCACGTCGATGACATCAAGCAGGTGCGCACCCTGACGGGTGACGTCGTGCTGGTCAAGGGTACCCTGACCATGAAGGCGGGCCGGGCCCTGATCACGGAAGACCCGCAAGGCTACCAGTTCATCACCTTCTGGGCCGATCCCGGCAAGCTCGCGACCTTCCGCCAGAAGCGCGATGGCGCGGGCGACCTGTGGGTCGAAGGCGAAGCGGAGCGCGTGGAATACGACAACAAGACGGAAGTGGTGAAACTGTTTTCCAGAGCCAAGCTGACGCGCCTGGAAGGGGCGAAAGTCACCGATGTGGCCAACGGCGCCTTCATCTCGTATGACAGCCGCAAGGAAGAATTTGCGATGGAAAATTCCAACAGCGGCACCAGCACCGCCGATGGCGGCAGCGTGCGCATGGTGATCCAGCCGAAGACCAAGGCGCCGGCAGCGGAGAAAGCGCCGGCCACGCCCGCGCCAGGAAAGAAATAATGGAAAATACACGTTGCGGCAGCACCCTGATCGTTCGCGGGCTGCAAAAAACCTATGGCAAGCGGCAAGTCGTGCATGATGTCTCGCTGCAAGTCGAATGCGGCGAAGTGGTGGGCTTGCTGGGCCCGAACGGCGCCGGCAAGACCACCTCGTTCTACATGATCGTCGGCCTGGTGCCGTCCGATGGCGGCAGCATCGATATCAGCGGCGTGGATATCTCCAGCCTGCCGATCCACCGCCGCGCACAGATGGGCCTGTCCTACCTGCCGCAGGAAGCGTCCGTCTTCCGCAAGCTGACGGTGGAAGACAATATCCGCGCCGTGCTGGAAATCCAGACCGTCGAAGGCCGTCCGCTGACGAAGGCCGAGATCGAGGAACGGCTGGATAAATTGCTGGCCGACCTGCAGATTGAAAAGCTGCGCGAGAACCAGGCGCTGTCCCTGTCCGGTGGCGAACGCCGCCGCGTGGAAATCGCCCGCGCGCTGGCCACCGATCCCCGTTTCGTGCTGCTCGACGAGCCGTTCGCCGGCGTCGATCCGATCGCCGTGATCGAGATCCAGCGCATCGTGCGTTTCTTGAAGGAGCGCAATATCGGCGTGCTGATTACCGATCATAATGTGCGCGAGACGCTGGGTATTTGCGACCGTGCCTACATCATCAACCAGGGCTCGGTGCTGGCGTCGGGACGCCCCGACGACATCATCGCGAACGAGTCGGTACGCCGGGTCTATCTGGGCGAACACTTCCGCATGTAAGCCAATGAAACAATCATTGCAGCTGCGCACTTCGCAGCACCTGGCACTGACGCCGCAGTTGCAGCAATCGATACGCCTGTTGCAATTGTCTACCCTGGAATTGCACCAGGAATTAGAGCAATTGCTGACGGACAATCCTTTGCTCGAACGCCTCGATGATCCGCTCGACCGCTCGCTGCGCCTGCTGTCCGACGGGGCCTTGAGTTCCACGGCCGCGCCGGCCGAAGCGCCGCCCCAGCCGCCAGGCCAGGAGGCGCCCGCAGCGCCGGCCGAAGCGGAAGCGTTTGACGGCGAGGGGGGCGACAGCCCGGTCGCCGCGGATGGCGGCGACAGCGACTGGAGCGAGGCGAGCCGGGGCAAGGCGCCCGACGACGAAGATTCGCGTCCGCAATTGGAGGCCCATCACTGCACCCTGCGCGAACACTTGATGGAGCAGATGCGCGTGACGGTGCTCGAATTGCGCGACCGCGCACTGGTCGAACTGATCATCGACGCGCTGGACGACAATGGCTACCTGGAAGAGTCGCTCGACGACATCCTGGCGCGCCTGCCGGAAGAGCTGGAAATCGACGCCGACGAGATGCGCACGGCCTTGTCGCTGCTGCAAAGTTTCGATCCGCCGGGCGTGGGCGCGCGCAATGCGTCCGAATGCCTGGCCCTGCAAATCAAGCGCTTGCCGCACATCGCCATGGTGACGCGGCGTATGGCCCTCGTGATCGTGGAAAAGCACCTGGCCTGGTTTGCCCAGCGCGATTTCAACAAGCTGAAAAAAGCCCTCGATTGCGACGATGAAGACTTGCGCGAAGCGCAGACGGTGATTCGCCAGTGCAATCCGCATCCGGGCGCCGTGTTCGCCTCGGACGTCTCCGATTACGTGGTGCCCGACGTCGTCGTCAAGCGCGCGCGCAATGGCTGGCAAGTCACCCTGAACAACGACGTCATGCCGCGCCTGCGCGTCAACGCCATGTACGCCAACTTGCTCAAGCAAGGCAAGGGGGAGGGCGCCATGGGCGCACAGTTGCAGGAAGCCAAGTGGCTGATCAAGAATATGCGCCAGCGCTTCGACACGATCCTGCGTGTGGCGCAGGCGATAGTAGAAAGACAAAAGAACTTTTTCTCGCATGGGGCCGTTGCCATGCGCCCCCTTGTGCTCCGTGAAATAGCTGATACACTGGGTTTACACGAGAGTACTATCTCGCGGGTAACAACTCAAAAGTACATGCTGACCCCGCACGGCATGTTCGAGTTGAAATATTTCTTTGGTAGCCACGTCGCCACCGAAGCGGGGGGCGAAGCGTCATCGACGGCGATACGGGCATTGATCGTGCAACTGACAGGAGCAGAAGACCCTAAAAATCCTTTATCCGACAGTAAGATTGCGGACATGCTGGGGGAACAAGGCATGGTGATTGCGCGACGTACTGTTGCCAAATACCGGGAAGCATTAAAAATTCCGCCAGTGAGCCTGCGTAAGTGTTTGTAAGTTTTTTTCGGTTCCTCTGCGGGCCGGATAGGATGGACCGCACGAACCCGATCATCTTTAGGAGTGTGTATGAATCTCACCATCAGCGGACATCATCTCGAAGTGACACCAGCCATCCGTGAATACGTACAAACGAAGCTGGAGCGCGTGAAACGTCATTTCGATCAAGTCATCGATATCGCCGTGATTCTGACCGTGGATAACCTCAAAGAGAAAGAAAAACGTCAAAAGGCTGAAGTCAACCTGCGTTTGAGCGGCAAGACTGTCTATGTGGAAAGCTTGGCGCACGACCTGTACGCCGCGATCGATACCCTGATCGACAAGCTCGATAGGCAAGTGATGAAATACAAAACCAAAGTGCAAGGGCACGGTAAAGAGGCGATCAAGCATCTGCCAGACAACTCCGAGGAAGAAGCCGTCGTCGCCGTCTAAGGCCACCCGCTTCCAGCAGTTGTGATCAACTAAGGGCGCACATTGCGCCCTTTTTTGCGCCCAGCGGAACGCAATGTTCCCCGCGCAGGCATTAGAATATTCGCACTTCCACTTCTTTCCTGCCTGCCATGAGCGACTTCGTCCAGACTTCCATCCGCAACCGCACCGGGCACATCGTGCTCGACCGTCCGAAAGCCTTGAATTCCCTGTCGCTGGAGATGGTGCGCGCCCTGAGCGCGGCCCTGCTGGCCTGGCGCGACGATCCGCAGGTGGACGCCGTCGTGATCCGCTCCAGCAGCGACAAAGCCCTGTGCGCCGGTGGCGACATCCGTTTCTTTTACGATGCGGGTCTGGCCACGCCGCAAGGCGGCAGCGCCCTGCTGGAAGATTTCTTTACGGAAGAATATGCTTTAAATCATTTAATTCATTTCTACCCGAAACCGTATATCGCCGTGATGGATGGCGTGGTGATGGGCGGCGGCATGGGTGTGGCGCAAGCCGGGCCAGGCAACCGCTTGCGCATCGTGACGGGCCGCACGCGCATGGCCATGCCGGAAGTCAATATCGGCCTGTTCCCGGACGTGGGCGGCAGCTATTTCCTGTCCCGCCTGGCCGGCCAGCTGGGCCTGTACCTGGGTTTGACGGGCTTGACGATCAACGCGGCCGACGCCCTGTATACGGGCCTGGCCGATGTCTACCTGCCCGAAGCGCAGATGGGGGCGCTGCTGGACCTGTTTGAATCGACGCCGGGCGAGGCTTTGCCTGTGGCCATCAAGGCGCTGGCGGCACCATTCCAGGCCGAGGCAGGCGTTTCTCCCCTGGCCACGGCGCGCGCAGCGCTGGACCGCCATTTCAGTGCGGGTTCGGCGGCGGCCATCATGGCCTCGCTGGCGCAGGACGACAGCGCGTTCGCCGCCAAGGCGCTGGCGGCCATGCGCCTGCGTTCGCCCTTGATGATGTCGGTGACCCTGGAATTGCTGCAGCGGGGCGCCCACCTGGGCGTGGCCGATTGCCTGCGCCTGGAGCGCACAGTCGTGCGCCACAATTTCGAACATGGCGAAGTGCTCGAGGGCGTGCGCGCGCTGGTGGTCGACAAGGACAATGCGCCCCGCTGGAATCCCGCCAGCCTGGACGAAGTCGATGCAGCCATGGTGGCGCGCTTCTTTGCCCCCGTCTGGCCGGCCGCGGCGCATCCGCTGCGCCACCTCGATTAACTAGCTGCGCTCGCGGTGGCGTAGAACCACGCGCTCGTTGGGGCCGAAATATTGCGCCAGCCGCTCCGCCATGTACACGGAGCGGTGCTGGCCGCCCGTGCAGCCGAGGGCTACCGTCAGGTAGCTGCGGTTGTCGGACTTGAATGACGGCAACCATTTCTCGATGAAGGCGCGGATGTCGGCCAGCAGTTCCAGCGCGCTGGGCTGCGCGTCGAGGAAGGCGATCACGGGCGCGTCGCGGCCGTCGAGGGGGCGCAAGGCCAGGTCGTAATAGGGATTCGGCAAGGCCCGCACGTCGAAGACGAAATCGGCATCCAGCGGCACGCCCAGCTTGAAGGCGAACGATTCGAAGAACAGGGTCAGCGGCGCGCGTTCGGAGGCGACGATATCCTTGATCCAGGCACGCAGCTTGTTGGCGCTCAGTTCCGACGTGTCGATCACATGGCCCAGCTGTTCGATGGCCGACAGGCGTTCCCGTTCTTCCGAGATGCATTCGATCAGGGTGCGGCGGCTGGCTGGATTCTGGTTCGGACGCAATTCGTGCGACAGCGGATGGCTGCGCCGTGTTTCCGAGAAGCGTGCCACCAGCGAATGCGTGGTGGCTGTCAAGAACATGACCTTGACATCGTGCCCCTGGTCGCGCAGCAGGGCCACATTGTGCGGCAGGCTGGTCAGCGACTCGGCGCTGCGCGCATCGACGGCGACGGCCAGTTGCGGTGTACCTTCGTCGAGCAGGGTCTGCACCAGGCTGGGCAGCAAGGCCGGTGGCAGGTTGTCGACACAATAGTAACCGGTATCTTCCAGCACATTGAGCGCGACGGATTTACCGGAGCCGGATATTCCGGTGATAAGGACGATATGCATAACCCGATCATACAATAAAGACCGGCGCTCCGCTCCCAAGGCAACTATCTTTACAAATTATTGCAATTTCGACTGTAGTATTGGTTAAACAAAAGAGGGCGTGCTTCTTGCAACGCTAGTCGCCGCTCATTGCCAAACGTTGCCGTTCCATGAACTCCTGCAAGGTATCGATGCCGCGCAGTTGCAAAATTGTATTGCGCACGGCCGCTTCCAGCAGTACGGCGATGTTGCGGCCGGCGGCGACGGGGATGACGACCTTGCGCACGGGCAAGCCCAGCACGTCTTCCGTGGGGAACAGGAACGGCAGGCGTTCGACTTCTTCTTCCAGCGCGTTGCGGCGCACGAGGTGCACGATCAGCTTCAGGCGCATCTTGCGGCGCACGGCCGTTTCGCCAAAGATGGCCTTGATATCGAGCAAGCCCAGTCCCCGCACTTCCAGCAGGTTTTGCAGCAGGGGCGGGCAGCGGCCTTCGATCATATTGGGCGCGATGCGCGAGAATTCGACGGCGTCGTCGGCCACCAGGCCGTGGCTGCGCGAGATCAGCTCCAGCCCCAGCTCGCTCTTGCCCAGGCCCGAATCGCCCGTGATCAGCACGCCCACGCCCAGCACGTCCATGAACACGCCATGCATGATGATGCGCTGTGCTAACTTTTTAGACAGATAGACGCGCAGGAAGTCGATCACTTGCGCGGCCGGCAGCGGGGTGGAGAACAGGGGAATGTTTTGTTCGTCGCAGATGGCGAGGATGTCGGGCGGCGTTTCCAGCCCTTGGGCGATGATCAGCGCGGGCGGGCCGCCGGCGATCAGTTCGCCGATCACGTGGGTGCGCGTGTTGACCTTCAGGCGTTGGTAGTAATTGATTTCCTGGTGGCCGAAGACCTGGATGCGGCCCGGATGGATCAGGTTCAAGTGGCCCACCTGGTCGGCGGCCGACGAGACGTCGCCCGAGATCAGGCGCTCGCCGCCGGGGAAGCCGGCGAACCAGCCCAGTTGCAGACTTTCACGATTATCGTCGTACAGGCGTTGTATCGTCAGCGGCGTTTGCAACATGGCAGTCTTCTTCAGGAGTGGAGGAATACCTGAAGTTTAACCCGCCGCTTGCAGACTGGGTTGCCAATTGACGATGCGCGAATGCACGGATTTCGGTTCCGGATCCGTGGCCAAGGCCGTGCGGAAGGCGTCGTCGGAAAACATTTCGGCGATTTCCGACAGGATTTCCAGATGTTGCTGGGTGACATGATCTGGAATCAGCAGGAAAAACAGCAGATTGACGGGCTTGCCATCGGGCGATTCGAATGGAATCGGCTCGGCCAGGCGCACGAAGGCGCCCAGGGGCGCTTTCAAGGTTTTGCTGCCCTTGACCCTGCCATGCGGCACGGCCACGCCATGGCCCAGACCGGTCGAGCCCAGGCGTTCGCGGGCAAACAGATTGTCCGAGACGGTAGAGCGGGCGATGCCGTAATTGTTTTCGAAGATCAGGCCGGCTTGCTCGAAGGCGCGCTTTTTACTGGAGACTTCCAGGTCCAGCAGGACGTTCTCGAGGGATAATATTTTGCTAAGATTAGTCATGACACTCAATGAAATGGTGCAATGCGCAGAGGGCTTGCGAGCCGAATTATAGGCCTGTTTCGGCGGCCTGTAACGCCAATTCTCAACAGTATACGCCCGCTGCGGGCGCAGTGGGCGCTACAGCCCACGTGGTCATCATTTTAGCAAAAAAATAACATCGGCGTGTATCGGCTATTTCTTGATTAAAAACACGCGGTGCGCCGGTTTTTCCGCCGCCGAATGCCGATTTTCCGATTTTTCAGCGTCTTTGACATGCTCTGCGGCACTACTGCAACGTTGTTTTAAAACACAGCCAACATTCCTGTTGGCATGGTTGCGGGGTGTTGTTTGGCGTTACTGGCGCGCATTGCGCAGATTGCCCGGCATCGCTCCCGTACTGAAGTTGCTGCGCCAGGGATTGATGTCGAGGCCGCCGCGGCGCGTGTAGCGCGCATACACGGACAGTTTTTGCGGCTTGCACTGACGCAAGATATCGACAAAGATGCGCTCCACGCATTGCTCGTGGAATTCGTTGTGTTCGCGGAAACCGATCAGGTAGCGCAACAGGCTTTCCTGGTCAATCTGCGGTCCCGCGTACTCGATCTGCACGCTGCCCCAGTCGGGCTGGCCCGTCACCAGGCAATTCGATTTGAGCAAATGCGAGACGAGTTTTTCTTCCACCGGCGCTTCATCGAGCGCCGCCTTCAAGAGCAGCGGCGAGGGCGTGTATTGCGTGATTTCCAGGTCCAGGCGGTCGAGCAGCACGCCGTCGAATTCGCCCATTTTCAGCTTGCCGAAATCGTCCTGCAAGGTCAGCTCCACTTGCACGGGCGCGCCGAAACCGTTCGATAAGTCCTGCTTGAGCAGGGCCAGCAGCGCATCCGGGCTGTCCAGCCTGGTCTGGTTGAACGAATTCAGATAGAGCTTGAACGACTTCGATTCGATGATGTTCGGCGAATCGGCCGGCGCGCTGACCTTGGCAATCGCCACTTGCGGCTTGCCGCGCTGGTTCAGCCACGACAGCTCATACGCATTCCAGATATCGAGGCCGAAGAACGGTAATGTACCGCGCAATTCCAGCTCGTCGCGCTTGCCCTGGCGGGGAATGGGAAACAGCAGTTCCGGCGCGTAATCGGTGCGGTAGGCGGAGCTTTTGCCCAGCGGGGATTGTTCGGCGAGGTCGTTGGTGGTGGTCATGGTCGTGTGGCGTGAATTCAGTCAAGCACGCATGGTAGCCTAATTCTCCCGACGGCGAGTAGCCGCCGCCGGGAGGTGATGCTTACCCCAGGAACAGCTTATAGACGGGATTGCTGCTTTCATCCCAGTAACGGTAGCCCAGGGTATCGAGGAAGCGGGCGAATTCTCCCATTTCATCGGGCGGCACTTGCAGGCCGATGAGGATGCGGCCCACGTCGCCGCCCTGGCTGCGATAGTGACATAGGGAAATATTCCAGTTCGGCGCCATGCTGTCGAGGAAGCGCATCAGGGCGCCCGGGCGCTCGGGGAACTCGAAGCGGTACAGCAACTCGTCCTGCGCCAGCCGGCTCTTGCCGCCCACCAGGTGGCGGATGTGCGACTTGGCCAGCTCGTCGTGGGTCAGGTCCAGGGTCTTGAATTCGTGTTCCTCGAAGGTCTTCGCCAGCACGCTTGATTCATGTCGGTCGGCAATTTGAATGCCGACGAACACGTGCGCGGCCTTTTCATCGCTGATGCGGTAATTAAATTCCGTCACGTTGCGCGCGCCGATGAGTGAGCAGAAACGCTTGAAACTGCCCCGCTGTTCGCGCATGGTGACGGCAAACACGGCTTCGCGGAATTCGCCCAGTTCGGCCCGTTCCGCGACAAAGCGCAAACGGTCGAAATTCATGTTCGCGCCGCTGGCGATGGTGACCAGGGTTTCATTGTTGACGGGGTGCTTGGTCAGGCTGGCCCGTTCCACATAGGCCTTGGCGCCGGCGATGGCCAGCGCGCCGGACGGCTCCAGGATGCTGCGCGTATCCGTAAACACGTCCTTGATGGCGGCGCAGATGGCGTCCGTGTCGACGGTGATGATTTCATCGACATACGCCTGCACCAGGCGGAAGGTTTCCTCGCCGGCCAGGCGCACGGCCGTGCCGTCGGCAAAGAGGCCCACGTCGTTCAGGGTCACGCGCTCGCCCGCTTTCAGCGAACGGGCCATGGCGTTCGAATCGACGCTTTGCACGCCGATGATCTTGATGTCGGGGCGAATCTGTTTCACATAGGCAGCAATGCCGGCGATCAAGCCGCCGCCGCCGATGGGCGCGAAGATGGCGTGGATGGGGCCGGCGTGCTGGCGCAGGATTTCCATGCCGATCGTGCCCTGGCCGGCGATCACGTCCGGATCGTCGAACGGGTGCACGAAGGTCAGCTTCTGTTCCTTTTCCAGGGTCAGCGCATGGTTGTAGGCATCCGTGTACGACTCGCCGTGCAGCACCACTTCCACGTGCACGCCGCCGCGTCCCTTGACCGCCTCGACCTTCACCAGCGGCGTGGTGGTCGGCATGACGATGACGGCGCGGCAACCCATGCGCGCGGCCGACAGGGCTACGCCCTGGGCGTGGTTGCCGGCCGAGGCGCAAATCACGCCCCGTTTGCGGTCCGCTTCGCTCAGCTTGGACATCTTGTTGTAGGCGCCACGAATCTTGAAACTGAACACGCTTTGCATGTCTTCGCGCTTGAAGTAAATCTGGTTGTTCAGGCGCTGCGACAGGGCAGGGGCCAGTTCCAGCGGCGTTTCGGTAGCGACGTCATAGACGCGGGCGGTCAGGATTTTCTTGAGGTAGTCGATGTTCATAGTCTGCAAGCAAGTGATTCTGGGCCAGAAAGGGTCTGGAGCGTGTCGGGCGATAGCGGCGGCGCCGCGGCGGATAGCCTGGCGACAATAATGCTCTGTGGAACTGCGGGCGGGTAAGCCTGTGCCGGCCGGCGCGGATTGTGCGGCGCGCAAGCTGCTCTTCATTATAATGGAGAGCCTTACTGCATCGCGAAGTGTTCCATGATCGAATCCGCAATCGCCTGGCTGCTGCAGCTGATCGCAGCACCGGAAGTCGGGCTGACATCGGTCTTTCTGATCAGCTTTATTTCCGCCACCCTCTTGCCGCTCGGCTCGGAACCGGCCGTGTTTGCCGTCATCAAGGCCAACCCCGCGCTGTTCTGGGCCACCATCGGCGTCGCCACCCTGGGCAACACCCTGGGCGGCGTTGTCGACTACTGGATGGGCTACCGGGCCAAGCAGGCGTTTGCCAAGGAACGCGACACGCGCTGGTTCCGCTGGCTGGCCCGCTATGGCGCCAAGACCATGCTGCTGGCCTGGCTGCCCATCGTGGGCGACCCGCTGTGCACCCTGGCTGGCTGGCTCAAGCTGCCGTTCTGGCCCAGCGTGGCCTACATGGCCGTCGGCAAGTGCGCGCGCTACCTGACCATGACGGGCTTGCTGCTGTATGTGCCCGATGGCGTATGGCACCGGATTGGACAAATGCTGGCGTAAAGTGGGCGCAAACGGGGCGTAATGCAACGCCGTTTTGCCCCATTTTTGGGCAGTTCGATAGTTTGCAGCAGACTCTGATTCTTGGCATTTTTGCGTCAAAAAATGATCAACACTGATTTTTTATTCATGCAAAATAGGGCTTTTCCGTATTTGCTATGGTGACGGGTGTGGTGCTTAAACCTTGGGCGGCATAAGGCTGTTCCCGCATGGTGCGGCGCAATAAGATAAAATGGGCCTTTAGGGTCCAGTCCACATCGTCACCACACTCCATGAACGCTCCCGCACATATCCAAGCTTTACTGGCAGAAACGCCGAATGGTCCCGCAGCAAGCCGCCTGCGCGAAATCCCGTATAACTACACGTCGTTTTCCGATCGCGAGATCGTCATACGCCTGTTGGGGGAGGACTCCTGGCGCCTGCTCGACGAGCTGCGCGGCGCCCGCCAGACGGGCCGTTCGGCCCGCATGCTGTACGAGGTGCTGGGCGACATCTGGGTCGTGCGCCGCAATCCCTACCTGCAGGATGACTTGCTCGACAATCCGAAGCGCCGCCAGGGCTTGATCGATGCCTTGCATCACCGCCTGGCCGAAGTCGACAAGCGCCGCCTGTCCATCGACGCGGCCGGCGGCGACGTGGCCGCCAGTGGCGAATCGCCCGAAGTGGCGCAAGCGCGCAGCGCCAACGTGGAGCTGTTGCTGAAAGCGGCCAGCAAGGCCGTGGCCGACTTTGGCGACGAATTCCGCAAGACCTACGACTTGCGCAAGCGCACGGTCAAGGTACTGGGACGCTATACGGAAAAGCATAATGTGCGCTTCGACGGCATGACGCGCGTGTCGCACGTGACGGACGCCACTGACTGGCGCGTGGAATACCCGTTCGTCGTGCTCACGCCCGACACGGAAGAGGAAATGGCCGGCCTGGTGAAGGGCTGTATCGAGCTGGGGCTGACCATCATCCCGCGCGGCGGCGGCACCGGCTACACGGGCGGCGCGATTCCCCTGACGCCGATGTCGGCCGTCATCAACACGGAAAAACTCATCACCCTGGGCGCCGTGGAAATGACGGTCTTGCCGGGCTTGACGAACGAATACGCGACCATCAATTCGGGCGCCGGCGTGATCACGAATAAAGTGTCGGAAGCGGCGGAAAAGGCCGGTTTCGTATTTGCCGTCGACCCGACCTCGGCGCACGCGTCTTGCATCGGCGGCAACGTCGCCATGAATGCGGGCGGCAAGAAAGCCGTGCTGTGGGGTACGGCGCTGGACAACCTGGCCTCGTGGCGCATGGTCGACCCGAACGGCGACTGGCTCGACGTCACGCGCCTCGACCATAACCTGGGCAAGATCCACGATATCGCTTTGGCACGTTTCCAGCTGGAATGGCGTCACCCGAGCACGCGCGACGCCACGAAACCGAACGCGCCGTTCAAGACGGAAATCCTGGAAATTCCTGGCCGCAAGTTCCGCAAGGAAGGCCTGGGCAAGGACGTCACCGATAAATTCCTCGCCGGCTTGCCGGGCATCCAGAAGGAAGGCTGCGACGGCCTGATCACGTCGGCGCGCTGGATTCTGCACAAGATGCCGAAGTTCGCCCGCACCGTCTGCCTGGAATTCTTCGGCCAGGCGCGCGACGCGATCCCGTCGATCGTGGAAATCAAGGATTACCTCGACGGCTTGCCGGCGAAAGGCGAGCAATACACGACCATCCGCCTGGCGGGCCTGGAACACCTGGACGAGCGCTACCTGCGCGCCGTCGGCTACGCCACCAAGTCGAAGCGGGGCGTGCTGCCGAAGATGGCCCTGTTTGGCGACATCGTCGGCGACGATGAAAACGCCGTCGCGCAGGCGGCGTCCGAGGTGGTGCGCATTGCCAACACCCGCGTGGGTGAAGGCTTTGTCGCCGTCAGCCCGGAAGCGCGCAAGAAATTCTGGCTCGACCGTGCCCGCACGGCGGCGATCGCCAAGCACACCAACGCGTTCAAGATCAATGAAGACGTCGTCATTCCGCTCAACCGCATGGGCGAATACACGGACGGCATCGAGCGCATCAACATCGAACTGTCGATCAAGAACAAGCTGCAGCTGGCCGAGGCCCTGAGCGAGTTCTTTGGCAAGGGTAACTTGCCGATCGGTAAGAGCGACGACGCCTCGGACGACCGCGTCGATGATGCGGAAATGCTGGGCGACCGCGCCGAGCAGGCGCAGCAGTTGCTGGCGCAAGTCACTAGCCGCTGGACCTATCTGCTGGCCCAGCTGGACCGTCCGCTGGCGGACGCCAAGCAGGCGCTGGCGGACCTGGGCATGGAGCGCTTGCTGCCCGTCTTCGATGCGCGCCTGGAAACGCAGCCGGACGCCACCCTGTTCGACGTGGTGCAGGACCGCACCGTGCGCATTACCTGGAAGCAAGAGATCCGCGCCCAGCTGCGCCAGATCTTCAACGGCGCCGCGTTCAAGCTGATCCTCGACGAGGCCACCGCCATCCACACGCGCATCCTGCGTTCGCGCGTGTTCGTCGCGCTGCACATGCATGCGGGCGATGGCAACGTGCACACGAACTTGCCCGTCAACTCGGACAATTACGAAATGCTGCAGGACGCCCACGAAGCCGTGGGCCGTATCATGATTTTGGCCCGCTCGCTCAATGGTGTGATTTCCGGCGAACACGGTATCGGCATCACCAAGCTGGAATTCTTGACGGAAGAAGAGATCGGCGAATTCCGCAGCTACAAGCAGCGCATCGATCCGGAGGGCCGTTTCAACAAGGGAAAATTGCTGAACCTGCCTGGCATGGGCGCCGACTTGCGCAATGCCTACACGCCATCGTTCGGCCTGATGGGGCATGAGTCCTTGATCATGCAGCAAAGCGATATCGGCGCCATCGCCGACAGCGTCAAGGATTGCTTGCGTTGCGGCAAGTGCAAGCCCGTGTGCTCGACCCACGTGCCGCGCGCCAATTTGCTGTACTCGCCGCGCGACAAGATATTGGCGACCTCGTCCCTGATCGAAGCCTTCCTGTACGAAGAGCAGACGCGCCGCGGTATTTCCATCAAGCATTGGGAAGAGTTCGAGGACGTGGCCGACCACTGCACGGTATGCCATAAATGCGTGACGCCTTGCCCCGTCAATATCGACTTTGGCGATGTGTCGATGAACATGCGCAATTTGCTGCGCAAGATGGACAAGAAGAGCTTCAATCCTGGCACCAAGGCCACGATGATGTTCCTCAACGCCACCGATCCCGTGACCATCAACGCCACGCGCAAGGTCATGATCGGCTGGGGTTACAAGGCGCAACGCCTGGGCCATGACTTGCTGAAGAAATTTGCCAAGAAGCAAACCAAGGCGCCGCCGCCATCGACGGGCAAGCCGCCCGTCAAGGCGCAGGTGATCCACTTCATCAACAAGAAAATGCCGGGCAACCTGCCGAAGAAATCGGCACGCGCGCTGCTCGACATCGAAGACGACAAGGTCATCCCGATCATCCGCAATCCGAAGACGACGACGGCCGATACGGAAGCCGTGTTCTACTTCCCAGGTTGCGGTTCGGAGCGCCTGTTCTCGCAAGTGGGCCTGGCCACGCAGGCGATGCTGTGGGAAGTGGGCGTGCAGACGGTCTTGCCGCCGGGCTATTTGTGCTGCGGTTATCCGCAGCGCGGCGCGGGCGAGTTCGACAAGGCCGAGAAGATGATGACGGATAACCGCGTCCTGTTCCACCGCATGGCCAACACGCTCAATTACCTGGACATCAAGACGGTGCTCGTGTCGTGCGGCACTTGCTACGACCAGCTGGCCACGTATCAGTTTGAAAAGATTTTCCCTGGCTGCCGCATCATGGATATCCATGAGTATTTGCTGGAGAAAAACGTCAAGCTGGAAGGTGTCAACGGCACGCGCTATATGTACCACGAGCCATGCCACAATCCGATGAAGCTGCAGGAATCGGGCAAGACCATCAATTCCCTGATCAGCACGGTAGACAACGTGAAGATCGAGAAGAATGACCGTTGCTGCGGCGAATCGGGTTCGCTGGCCGTCACGCGCCCGGACATTTCCACGCAAGTGCGTTTCCGCAAGGAAGAAGAGATGGTCAAGGGCGCCGACAAGCTGCGCGGCGACGGTTTCACGGGCGACGTCAAAATCCTCACCAGCTGCCCGTCGTGCCTGCAAGGCTTGTCGCGCTACAATGACGATTCGGGCACGACGGCCGACTACATCGTCGTCGAGATCGCCAAACACTTGCTGGGAGAGAACTGGATGCCGGATTATGTGAAACGCGCCAATGACGGCGGCATCGAACGGGTGCTCGTGTGATGTCCACGAGTTGCGATCTGTGTAACTTGCTGGACGGCTACGCCAACAAGCAGGGTCTGGAGACCTTGCTGTGGCGCAGTGAGCGCCTGTCCGTCGTGGCTGTCGACGATCCTGCCTATCCCGGCTTTTGCCGTGTGATCTGGAACAAACACGTGAAGGAAATGACGGACTTGACGCCCGGCGAGCGCAATTACGTCATGGAAGTCGTGTGGCAAGTCGAACTGGCCGTGCGGGAAGTGATGCAGCCGGAAAAGGTGAATGTCGCCAGTTTCGGCAACATGACGCCGCACGTGCACTGGCACGTGATTCCCCGCTACCGCGACGACGCGCATTTCCCGAACCCCAGCTGGGCGGTGATCCAGCGCGAAACGGCGCCCGAGGTGCTGGCCGCGCGCCGCGCCCTGCTGCCGGCCTTGCGCGGCGCCATCCTTCAACGTTTATCCGCATAAAGTATTGTCATGACTGAAAAAGCAGCAACACCCCAACCCACCGGCTTGACCGTGCACAACCAGTCGCGCGTGCTCGACGTGGCGTTCGACGACGGCAGCGAATTTGCCTTGCCGTTCGAATACCTGCGTGTGTACTCGCCGTCGGCCGAAGTGCAGGGCCATGGCAAGGGCCAGGAAACCTTGCAATTAGGTAAGCGTCTGGTCGGCATCACGGGTCTGGAGCCGGTCGGCAACTACGCCGTGCAGCCCACCTTCAGCGATGGCCACAATTCCGGCCTGTACACCTGGGCTTATCTGTACAAGCTGGGGGCCGAGCAAGCGACCCTGTGGCAGGATTACCTGGATCGCCTGGCAGCCGCCGGCTACCCGGGCGACAGCGGCCGCGATGCCAAGGCGGACATGACGGTCAAGCAATCTTCCGGCGGTCATGTTCATGGACCCAGTTGCGGTCATAAGCATTAATTAAAAATAATGCGGTAATCTTGTCGGATTGCCGCCGCCCCGTTCGTCGTATGGATGCCCGCGCTTGCGGGCATTTTTCTTTTGGAGAAGAGACTATGGAATACATGATCCTGATCTACGCCGACGAGGCGCGCTATGCCGCCATGGAAGAGGGCCAGATGGCCAGCCTGATGGCCGACTTTGCCAGCTATACGCAGGACCTGGAGGCGGCGGGCGTGATGCGCGGCGGCGCCGAGCTGGCGCCCGTGCGCAGCGCCACCAGCGTGCGTGTGCAAAACGGCAAGCCTGTCATCACGGATGGGCCGTTCGCGGAAACCAAGGAGCAGCTGGGCGGATATTACCTGCTGGACTGCGCCCACCTGGACGAGGCGCTGGCCTGGGCCGGGCGTTGCCCGGCGGCTTCCCTGGGCACCATCGAAGTGCGGCCTGTCACGGCATAAACATGGCCAGTGACGCCATTGCGGCCGTCGAACACGTCTTTCGCCAGGAAAAGGGCAGGGTGCTGGCCGGCCTGATGCGGCGTTTCGGCGACCTGGGCCTGGCGGAAGATGTGTTGCAGGAGGCGTGCCGCAAGGCGCTGGAACTGTGGCCGCAGACGGGCATCCCGTCCAATCCCGCGGCCTGGCTCAGCTCGGTGGCGCGCAACGCGGGCCTCGATCACGTGCGCCGCGCGGGCAAGAGCGTCAGCGAGGCCGAGGCCGTGCTGTCCTGCCTGCCGGCCGCCATGCTTGATGAAACGCAAGCCATCGAGGACGACCGCCTGCGCCTGCTGTTCATCTGCTGCCATCCCGCGCTGGCGCCCGAGGCGCAGGTGGCGCTGGCCTTGCGCACCCTGTGTGGCTTGTCCACGGGCGAGATCGCGCGCGCCTTCGGCTTGGCGGAAGCTGCCCTGTCGCAGCGGCTCTTGCGCGCCAGGCGCAAGATCGCCGAAGCGCGCATCCCTTTCGAGTTGCCGCCAGCGCAAGATTGGCCGCAACGGCTGGCGCAAGTGCAGCACGTGATTTACCTGGTGTTCAGCGAAGGCTATTGCGCCAGCGGCGGTGATAGCTTGCTGCGCGCCGACCTGTGCGCGGAAGCGCTGCGCCTGGGGCGGCTGCTCGACAGCCTGCAGCCCGGCCAGCCGGAAGTACAGGGGCTATTGGCCTTGCTGCTGTTGCAGGCGTCGCGCGGCCCGGCCCGGCTGTCGCCCGAAGGCGATCTGCTGACCCTGGAAGAGCAGGACCGGCGCCTGTGGCAGGGAGATTTGATCGCCGAGGGGTTGGCCGTGCTGGAAAGAGCCTTGCCGGCGCGCGCGCCGGGGCCATACCAGTTGCAGGCGGCCATTGCCGCCTTGCACGCCAAGGCCGTCACGGCCAGCCAGACGGACTGGCGCCAGATCAGCGCCCTGTATGGCGCCTTGTTGCGGCACAAGCCGGAACCCTTGATTTTGCTCAATGCCGTGATCGCCTGCGCGATGGCGCATGGCGCAGAGCACGGCCTGGCGTGGCTTGAACGCCTGGAAGCCGTGCCCAGCCTTGCCAATTCGCATTATCTGCACGCGGCCCGGGCCGACTTGCTGCGCCGCCAGGGCGACCGGCGGGGGGCGCTGGCGGCGTATGCCCGGGCGGCCATGCTGGCCGCGAATGCGGTGGAAAGGCAATACCTTCTCCGGCGTCACGGGGAAATGCGCCTGCCGCTTGTATAATGCTCCCAAGTTCAAACAGACCGCCTACCATGACCAATACGACCCATTTCGGATACAAAACAGTTGCAGAAGACGACAAAGTGCGCGAAGTCGCCAAGGTGTTCCATTCCGTCGCTGCCAAATACGACGTGATGAATGACTTGATGTCGGGCGGGCTGCACCGTCTGTGGAAGACGTTTACCATTGCCAACGCGGGCGTGCGCCCCGGTTTCAAGGTGCTCGACATCGCCGGCGGCACGGGTGACCTGTCGAAGGCATTCGCCAAGCAGGCGGGCCCTACCGGCGAAGTCTGGTTGACCGATATCAATGAATCGATGTTGCGCGTAGGCCGCGACCGCCTCTTGAATCGCGGCTTGCTCACCCCCACCTTGTTGTGTGACGCGGAAAAACTGCCATTCCCCGACAATTATTTCGACCGGGTCAGCGTGGCCTTTGGCTTGCGCAACATGACGCACAAGGATGTGGCGCTGGCGGAAATGCGCCGCGTGCTGAAACCGGGCGGCAAGCTGCTGGTGCTGGAGTTTTCCAAGGTGGCGGCGCCCCTGCAGAAGCCGTACGACCTGTATTCGTTCTCGGTCTTGCCGTGGTTCGGACAGAAAATCGCCGGCGACGCGGAAAGCTATCGCTACCTGGCAGAATCGATCCGCATGCATCCGGACCAGGAAACGCTGAAGACCATGATGGAAACGGCGGGCCTGGAGCGCGTGCAGTACTACAATTTGACGGCAGGCATTGCCGCTTTGCATACCGGCATCAAGATGTAACTCAAGCTGTAACTCACCAAGCCGGTGATTTTAGGAGATGGAATGAAATTGAAGAAATTTATGGTCGGCATGATGCTGGCCGCGACCACGGTATCCATGCTGGGCGAGGCGCTGGCCCGTCCCATGGGCGGTGGCCGTTCGTTTGGCCGCCAGTCGCAAAACGTGGGCCGCCAGGCGCCTGCGCCGGCACCAACCCCGGCGCCGGCCGCCGCGCCACGCCAGGCGCAACCTGCGCCAGCCCCCGCGCCGGCCCCTGCCGCCAAGGCACCGAGCCGCTGGAAGGGCTTGCTGGGCGGCGCCTTGCTGGGCCTGGGTCTGGGCGCCTTGCTGTCGCACTTTGGTCTGGGCGGCGCCCTGGCCAGCATGATCAGCACCCTGTTGATGGTGGCCTTGCTGGCCGGCGTGGCGTTCTTCATCTACCGCATGGTACGTGGCAAACGCGACAATAATGCCGGCGGCAATGCGCCGTTCGCCGGTTTTGGCGGCAACCAGCCTGCGCCAGCGGGCAACGTGCCTGACATCGGTTCGCGCATCCCGCCGCTGCCGCCGCTGCAACCCGTCTCGTCCGGCGTAGGCCTGGACAAGCCGGTCCCGGCTGCCGCGCCATGGGGCGTACCAAGCGACTTCGACAAGGACGCCTTCCTGCGCCACGCGAAAAGCAATTTCATTCGCCTGCAAGCGGCCTGGGACAAGGCGGACGTCAACGATATCCGCGAATTCACGTCGCCGGAAGTGTATGCGGAACTGCGCATGCAAATCCAGGAACGGGGCGCGCAGCCAGACTTTACGGATGTCGTCACCATCGATGCCGAATTGCTGGGGATCGAAACGAGCGTCAACGACTACCTGGCCAGCGTGAAGTTTACGGGCCTGATCCGTTCGGCGCCGGGCGCCGCAGCGGAACCGTTCGCGGAAGTGTGGAATATGTCGAAACCCGTCAGCGGCAATAGCGGCTGGGTTCTGGCAGGCATCCAGCAATTGAATTAATTGTAAAAACTTGCTGAATAATGGCTTAAGTCCATGCGGAATGCATGATGCTTGACAGATATTTCCTGCTGAACTGGTAAGATCGAAACCGCCCACCTTGTTTGATGGGCGGTTTTTTCTTTTTGGGGGCGCGCGCGGCGCGCAGTATATAGATGGCACCACTTTCCGATCTCTCCCTGATGACGCCCGTCATCGCGACAATCAACCACTTGCTGGCGCAGGAGCCGTGGGCGCGCCAGCAACTGGCCGTGCACGCCGGCAAGCTGGCCTGCATCGACACGGGCGCCGTGGCCTTGCGCCTGCGCGTCGACAGCGCCGGCATGCTGGAAGCAGCGCCGGCGGATTTTCCGGCCAACGTCACCATCCGCGTGAAATTGTCCGATGTGCCGCTGATCCTGCAAAACCGCGAGCGGGCGTTTTCCTACGTCAAGATCGAAGGCGATGCCGAGTTTGCCAATGCGATTTCCCAATTGAGCAAGGGCTTGCGCTGGGAAGCCGAGCACGACCTGGAAAAGGTCGTCGGCCCCATGCTGGCCACGCGCCTCGTTTCCGGCGCGAAGGATGCGGCCGCCTTTGTGCGCACGGGCCAGCAAAAGCTGGCGGAAAACGTGGCCGAATATTTCCTCGACGAACAGCCCATGCTGATCCGTCCTTCTACCCTGCAAGAGTATTCCGCTGGCGTGACGCGCGTGCGCGATGACGTCGAACGCCTGGCCAAGCGCCTTGCCCGGCTGGAAAAGGCGGTCGCCGCCGTCCAGCCGCAGCCCTCCTCACCGGATTTGTCTACATGATATTGAAATTCCTGCGCCTGTTTAAAATCATCCGTGTTTCCATCAAGTACGGCCTGGATGAGATAGCGATTTCTGGTCTGCAAGTTCCCCGCACCGCCAAATTGATCGACACCCTGATTTTCTGGCGCGACCTGTCGTCGCCACGGGGCTTGCGCCTGCGCCTAGCGCTGGAAGAGCTGGGCCCGATTTTCGTCAAATTCGGCCAGGTGCTGTCGACCCGGCGCGACCTGATGCCGCTCGACATCGCCGAAGAGCTGGCGCGCCTGCAAGACCGGGTGCCGCCGTTCGATTCCGACCTGGCCGTCGCGCAGATCACCAAGTCCCTGGGCGCGCACCCGGACCAGCTGTTTGCCCGCTTCGAGCGCGAACCGGTGGCGTCCGCCTCGATTGCCCAGGTGCACTTCGCCACCTTGAAAGACGGCCGCGAAGTGGCCGTGAAGGTCTTACGTCCAGGAATGAAAAAGCTGATCGACGAAGACGTGGCCCTGATGCACATCGCCGCCGACTGGACCAGCCGCCTGTGGGCCGACAGCAAGCGCCTGAAACCCAAGGAAGTCGTGGGCGAGTTCGACAAATACCTGCACGACGAGCTGGACCTGATGCGCGAGGCGGCCAACGCCAGCCAGCTGCGCCGCAACTTCGCCAACTCGGACTTGCTGCTGGTGCCGGAAATGCACTGGGATTATTGTTCCAGCAGCGTCATCGTCATGGAGCGCATGTATGGCATTCCCGTGTCGCAGACGGAGCGCCTGGTGGCGGCCGGCGTGGATTTGCGCAAGCTCTCCAGCGATGGCGTGGAGATTTTCTTCACGCAAGTGTTCCGCGATGGCTTTTTCCATGCGGACATGCATCCGGGCAATATTCTCGTGTCGATCGCGCCCGAATCGTTCGGCCGCTACATCGCGCTGGACTTTGGCATCGTCGGTACCCTGAACGACTACGACAAGGATTATCTGTCGCAAAACTTCCTCGCCTTCTTCCGCCGCGACTACAAGCGCGTGGCCGAGGCGCATATCGAATCGGGCTGGGCGCCGAAGGATACGCGCGTCGATGAGCTGGAAGCGGCCGTGCGCGCCTGCTGCGAGCCGATCTTCGACCGTCCGCTGAAAGATATTTCTTTTGGACAAGTATTGCTGCGCCTGTTCCAGACCTCGCGCCGCTTCAATGTGGAAGTGCAGCCGCAGCTGGTGCTGTTGCAAAAGACTCTGCTCAATATCGAGGGCCTGGGCCGCCAGCTGGACCCGGAACTGGATCTGTGGCAAACGGCCAAGCCCTACCTGGAAAAATGGATGAGCAACCAGGTGGGGCCGCAAGGCTTCATGGAGCGTCTGCGCGCCGAGGCGCCCCGTTATGCGCATATCTTCCCGCAACTGCCGCGCTTGCTGCACCAGGCCTTGACGGTGCATGGCGAACCGCGCGAAAACGAGGTGGAACTGATGAAAACCTTGCTGGCGGAGCAACGCCAGACGAACCGCCTGCTGAGCTTTATCGTCTACTTCGTGGGCGCTTTCGCGCTCGGCGCGCTGGGCTTGCAAGTGTACATGCGCTGGCATCAACTGCCGTTTTAAAGGCTGAGGACGTAAGTGATGGCTGACTTCCATACCCGCGACCCGCTCTCGCCCGCCTTCTGGGACGAGCGTTTCGAGAAGCAATTCACGCCCTGGGACCACGGCGGCGTGCCCGCGCGCCTGCGCAGCTTCGTTGCCGGCAGCCCGGCGCCGCTGCGCTGTCTGATTCCCGGCTGCGGCTCGGCGTATGAGCTGGTCTTCATGCTGGAACACGGCTGGGATGCCACGGCCATCGACTTTTCCCCGGCCGCAGTGGCGGCCGCGCGCATCCAGCTGGGTGAGCGGGCAGGGCGGGTGGTGGAAGCGGATTTCTTTGCCTGGGAACCCGTTGCGCCGCTGGACCTGATCTATGAACGGGCATTCCTGTGCGCCATGCCGCGCGCCATGTGGCCGCAGGTGGCGGCCCGCTGGGCGCAGTTGCTGGCGCCCGGTGCCATGCTGGCCGGCTATTTCTTCTTTGACGACAATGCCAAGGGGCCGCCGTTCGGCATATCGCGTGAGACACTGCAGGAATTGCTGGCGCCGCATTTCGATTGCCTGGCCGACGACGCCGTCGACGATTCCATCGCCGTCTTCGCCGGCAAGGAGCGCTGGATGAGCTGGCGCCGCCGGGCAGACTGAGGCGGGCGGGGCAATTTCCGCTGGCGACAAAGGAAAAGCTTTATAATTCAGGGTTTTTGATGATTTTCTCGGAGTAGAGATGCCGATTTACGCTTACCGTTGTGACGAGTGTGGTTTTGCCAAGGACGTCTTGCAAAAGATCTCCGATCCAGTACTGACGGTGTGCCTGTCGTGCGGCAAGCCCAGTTTCAAGAAGCAATTGACGGCCGCCGGTTTCCAATTGAAGGGCACCGGCTGGTACGCGACCGATTTTCGCGGCGGCACGGCGCCTACCACGGCCATCCCGACGGGCCCGGCCGATAACGCCAAACCCGCCCCGGCAGCAGAGAGCGCGCCTGCTGCGGCCCCTGCGCCCGCCCCGGCTGCCGCTGCGCCGAAAGCGGACTGAAAAGCGCGCCGCGCCGATACGATCCCTTACCGAGAAACCGATGCGTAAATACTTTATTACCGGATTACTGATTTTGGTACCCCTGGCCATTACGGCCTGGGTCCTGAATCTGGTCATCAGCACAATGGACCAGTCGCTGTTGCTGGTGCCCGGCAGTACGCAGCCCAGCGTCTGGTTCGGCCGCCAGATTCCCGCGCTGAGCACCATTCCCGGCCTGGGCACGGTCTTGACGGTACTGATCGTGTTCTTCACGGGCTTGCTGACGAATAACCTGGTCGGCAATTACGTGGTGAAACTGTGGGAAAAATTGCTGCAACGCATACCCATCGTCAATTCCCTGTATTCGAGCGTCAAGCAAGTGTCGGATACCCTGTTTTCCCCGTCGGGCAATGCCTTCCGCAAGGCCGTGCTGGTGCCGTATCCGCACCAGAACTCCTGGACCATCGCTTTCCTGACCGGCGTGCCGGGCGGCGATGCGGCGAACCACCTGGTGGGCGACTATGTCAGCGTGTACGTGCCGACGACGCCGAATCCGACATCGGGCTTTTTCCTGATGATGAAGCGCAGCGATGTCGTCGAACTCGACATGAGCGTCGATGCGGCGCTCAAATATATCGTCTCGATGGGCGTGGTGGCGCCTGCGGAAGTTGTTGCTGTACCGGCCCCGGCAGCCAAAGAATAAAGGCAGGCGTCCCATGCGGGACGTGGCCGGATTGAACACTCACTAACCTGAACTGAGAATTTTATGTCTATGCGTACTGAATACTGCGGCCTCGTTACCGAAGCCATGCTGGGACAAACCGTCAGCCTGTGCGGCTGGGTACATCGCCGCCGCGACCACGGCAGCCTGATTTTCATCGACTTGCGCGACCGTGAAGGCCTGGTGCAAATCGTTTGCAACCCGGAACAAGCGGAGATGTTCAAGGTCGCCGAAGCCGTGCGCAACGAATTCTGCCTGCGCGTGACGGGCGTCGTGACCAACCGTATCGAAGGCACGATCAACAACAACTTGAAATCGGGCAAGATCGAAGTGGTCTGCTCGGAGCTGGAAGTGCTGAACCCTTCCGTGCCCGTGCCGTTCCAGCTGGACGACGACAACCTGTCGGAAACGACGCGTCTGACACACCGCGTGCTGGACCTGCGCCGCCCGCAAATGCAAAACAACCTGCGCCTGCGCTACAAGGTGACGATGGAAGTGCGCAAGTACCTCGACGCGCTGGGCTTCATCGACATCGAAACGCCGATGCTGACCAAGTCGACGCCAGAAGGCGCGCGCGATTACCTGGTGCCGTCGCGCGTGAACGCGGGCAGCTTCTTTGCCTTGCCGCAATCGCCACAGTTGTTCAAGCAACTGTTGATGGTCGCCAACTTCGACCGTTACTACCAGATCACCAAGTGCTTCCGCGACGAAGACTTGCGCGCTGACCGCCAGCCTGAATTCACGCAGATCGATTGCGAAACCTCGTTCCTGACGGAACAGGAAATCCGCGACCTGTTCGAAGACATGATCCGCGTCGTCTTCAAGAACACGCTGAACATCGACTTGCCGAACCCGTTCCCGGTGATGGATTTCGCCGAAGCGATGGGCCTGTACGGTTCCGACAAGCCGGACATGCGCGTCAAGCTGGCCTTCACAGACTTGACCGAAGTCATGAAGTCGGTCGAATTCAAGGTCTTCAACGGCGCCGCCAACATGAAGGGCGGCCGCGTGGTGGCCCTGCGCGTACCGCAAGGCGGCAGCATGCCCCGTTCGGAAATCGACGCCTACACCCAGTTCGTCGCCATCTACGGCGCCAAGGGCTTGGCTTACATCAAGGTCAACGAGAAAGCCAAGGGTCCTGAAGGCTTGCAGTCGCCGATCGTCAAGTTCCTGCCTGCCGACGTGCTGGCCACGATCCTCGAGCAGACGGGCGCGCAAGACGGCGACCTGATCTTCTTCGGCGCGGACAAGGCCAAGGTCGTCAACGACGCCATCGGCGCGCTGCGCGTGAAGATCGGTCACAGCGAATTCGGCAAGAAAGCCGGCCTGTTCGAAGACGTGTGGAAGCCATTGTGGGTGGTCGACTTCCCGATGTTCGAGCACGATGAAGAAGCGGACCGCTGGACGGCGACCCACCACCCATTCACGGCGCCGAAAGACGGCCACGAAGACATGCTGGAAAGCGATCCGGGCGCCTGCATCGCCAAGGCCTACGACATGGTCTTGAACGGCTGGGAACTGGGTGGCGGTTCGATCCGTATCCACCGCGAAGAAGTGCAAAGCAAGGTCTTCCGCGCACTGAAGATCGACGCCGAAGAAGCGCAGCTGAAATTCGGCTTCCTGCTCGACGCCCTGCAATACGGCGCGCCACCGCATGGCGGCTTGGCATTCGGCCTGGACCGTATCGTGACCATGATGACGGGTTCCGAATCGATCCGCGACGTGATCGCCTTCCCGAAAACCCAGCGCGCGCAAGATTTGCTGACCCATGCGCCGTCGGAAGTTGACGAGAAGCAACTGCGTGAACTGCACATCCGTTTGCGCAGCACCGAGCCAAAAGTAGTGTAATGAAGCATGCGGCTGCCCAGGCAGCCGCTACCGTTTTACTTGCTGAGGCAAAAAAGGCGCTGCGAGGCGCCTTTTTCATTCTTGATATGAGCCATAAAATTCCCGTTTCCGTGCTGGTCGTCATCCATACGGCGGACCTAGACGTCTTGCTGATCGAGCGCGCAGGCCAACCCGGTTTCTGGCAATCCGTGACGGGGTCCGTCGACGCCGTCGATGAACCGCTGCTGCAGACGGCCGCGCGCGAACTGGAGGAAGAAACCGGCATCGTTGTCGATGGGCACGATATCGTGCTGCGCGACTGGAACTTGTCGAATGTGTACGAGATCTATCCGATCTGGCGCCACCGCTATGCGCCGGGCGTGACGCGCAACACGGAACACGTGTTCAGCGTGCAAGTGCCGCGCGACATCGCCGTCACCTTGAGTCCGCGCGAGCATTTGCAGCACGCGTGGCTGCCGTATCTGGCGGCGGCCGACCGCTGTTTCTCGTCGTCCAACGCGGAAGCGATCTTGCAATTGCCGGCCATAACGGGCCTGGCGCGTCCCACCTGATTTTCCTAGAAAGCATTCCATGTTGAACTGGTTACATTTGACTGCGCAGCAAAAACTGCTGGGCACCCTGGGCATCGTTTTTTGCCTGTGCTTCATCTTCCTGCTGTTCAGCTCCACCGTGCCCGGCCGCACGCCGCCGATCGGCATGCCGCTGATGGCCATCGGCTGGCTGCTGCATCCGGGCGCGTTTGCCAAGGGCAAGCGCACCGTGGCCTGGCGTGGCGCACCGTTGCTGGTGAAGATCGTCTGGGCGGCGGGTATTACCGCGCTGATCGTCAGCGTGACGGCGGGCGTGGGACGCATGCTGGCCTGAGCCGCTGAAACTATTGTTATGTGGTATTATTGCTTTAATCGCAATCTCACTTCCTGACGAAAGGTGTCCATGCTGAACTGGTCTCAACTTTCTTTTCAGCAGCGCCTCTGGGGCGCCATATTTCTGTCCTGGATCTTTGGCGCCCTGTATGCCGTGTGTTTCCCCGATCAGCCGCATGCCCGCCTGCCGCAGGCTGGCTTGCCCCTGCTGATGCTGGGATTTCTCCTGCACCCCCGCTGCTTTGCCGGCGGACGGGGCGCCTTCAGCTGGAGCAGCGCACCCGTGCTTGTGAAGGGCTTGTGGCTCATCGGCAGCGTGGTAGGCAGCATCAGCGCCGCCGATAGTTTGCTGGGAGCGATGGCAGGCAGATAAAGTGGGACTTGGGTGCGCACGCGCACCTACGCTGGCGCCGCGCGGGGCCCGTCTGGGAGTAGAATCAATGCATGAAAATCCGCGTAGCAACTTATAATATACACAAGGGTGTCTCCTCCGTGCGGGGCTTGCCCCGCGTGCATGCTTTAAAGCAGGCGATTGCCCTGTTTCATGCCGATGTTGTCTTTTTGCAAGAGGTGCAAGGCAAGCACGACCGCAACGCGGCCCGCTATGGCGCCGAGAAAAACGGCCACAAGCATTGGCCGGAAGCGTCGCAGCACGAGTTCTTTGCCGGCCCCGAGCACCATTCCGCCTACGGCATGAATGCCGTGTATGACCATGGCCACCATGGCAACGCCTTGCTGAGCAAGTTTCCCATCGCTTCGCAAACCAACCACGACGTGTCCGACCATGCCTACGAGCAACGCGGCATCCTGCATTGCGTGCTCAAGACGCCGCAGGCCGACGTGCATTGCTACGTCGTCCACCTGGGCTTGTTCGAGTCGGGGCGGGGCCGCCAGACGCAGGCGCTGATCGACGCCGTCATGGAGTCGGCGCCGAATGGCGAGCCTGTCATCATCGCGGGCGACTTCAACGATTGGCGCAACACGCTCAGCGACAAGCTGCGCAATGCGCTCGGCGTGGTCGAAGTGTTCGACCAGCGCGCGTCGAATTCGGCCTTGGGCGACCTGGTGCGCACCCTGGCGCGGCGCCAGACGAAAACGCCGATTCCCGTGCCGGCGCGTACCTTTCCCGCCGCCTTGCCGTGGTTCCGCCTGGACCGCATCTATGTGCGCGGTTTCCACGTGGAAGGCGCGCAAGTGATGCACGGCACCCTGTGGGCCAAATTGTCGGACCACGCGCCGATAGTTGCCGCTTTGAAACTCGCGTAGACTGCCGGCATGCGCACAGTCAATTTCATCGCCCACAACGACATCCAGCTGCTGTATTGCGGCACCGATTACTTTCCTGCCTTGATCGCCGCCATCGACGGCGCGCGCTCGGAAGTGTATTTCGAAACGTATATCTTTGCCGACGACGCCACGGGCGCCCTGGTGCTCGATGCGCTCAAGCGTGCCGCCGCGCGCGGCGTGCTGGTGTGCATGATCACGGACTGGTTCGGCACGGGCAACCGCCGGGTCAACGCCATGCATGCAGAGCTGGAAGCGGCGGGCGTGCACCACCGCATCTTCAATCCGTGGTTCCGGCGCGGCATCACGCGCACGCACCGCAAGATCTGCGTGGCCGATGGTGAAATCGCCCTGGTGGGCGGCATCAATATCAATGACGACATGTTTTGCGACTACGACCACAACATCAGCCTGGAAGCGCCGCGCTGGGATTTCGCCGTGCAGGTGAAGGGCCCGCTGGTGGATGCCATCCACGAGGAAGTGCAGGCGCAGTGGGCAAGATTGGGCAAGATGAACCTCGTGCGACGTATCAAGCTGTACCGCAAGATGCGCGTCGTCAGCAAGGAGCTGGCGAAGAACCCGGTCGTGGCCGGCTTTGTCGTGCGCGATAACTTGCGCAACCGCCGCACCATCCAGCGCGCCTATCTGCAGGCGCTGGGCCAGGCGAGGAAAAGCGTGATGCTGGCCAACCCGTATTTCGCGCCCGGCCACAAGCTGCGCCGCGCCCTTGCCCAAGCGGCCCAGCGGGGCGTGGACGTGGTGCTGTTGATCGGCGTGGGCGAATTCCGCATGCAGGACGCCGTGGCGCACTCGTTTTATCCGAAGCTGCTGGCCGCCGGCGTGAAAATCGTCGAATACCGCAAGACGCAGCTGCACGCCAAGGTAGCCGTCGTTGACGATGACTGGGCGACGGTCGGCTCCAGCAATATCGATGCGCTGAGCCTGTTCCTGAACCAGGAAGCGAACGTGGTCATCAAGGACGTGGCGTTCGCGCAAAGCTTGCGCCAGCATATAGAGCAGGGCGTGGCGGACGGCATCGTGATTCACCAGGATGATTTCAAGCACATCGGCCGTTTCCGGCGCATCGGCTATGAAGCCGCGTTCCTCGTGTACCGGCTGGTGATGCGCATTTTTTCAGTAGGCAAGTACGCATGAATGAGATGACAACGGTAAGGCTGGACAAATGGCTGTGGGCGGCGCGCTTCTTCAAGACGCGCTCGCTGGCCAGCGAGGCCGTCGACACGGGGAAAGTCAAAGTGGGCGGCGAGCGCGTGAAACCGGCGCGCAGCCTGCGCGTGGGCGACGAGCTGGCCATCGACAATGGCGCGGAGACGTGGGAAGTGGCCGTGCTGGGCCTGTCCGACAAGCGCGGCGCGGCGCCTGTGGCGCGCCTGCTGTATGGCGAGACGCCGGCCAGCATCGCCCGCCGCGAGCAGCTGGCCGAGGAGCGCAAGCTGTTCCGCGAGCCGGGCACCACCATCAAGGGGCGGCCGACCAAGCGCGATCGCCGTCAATTGAGCAAGGCAGGCGACCTTTCCTGAGGCTCGCCTGATGTGGAGCGGCAAGGGCGCGCGACGCTTTTGCCCTCCTGAAATCGCTGTAAACACGCAGCCTGAAAATGCTGCGCTGCACCAATAGAACACCGGCTCTAAAGTTCCCGTTTGACTTTTACGTGGTAGTGGATAATAGTACGAGCGTTCGGATTTTTTCGAGGCGTGCTTTTTTTTACCCTCGCTTCAGTCCGCCAAATCGGCAACATCACTTTTAGAACGGACCTCTTGAATACTTCAGTCAAATTCATGCGCAAGGGCGAACTGACCCGTGCAGCCATCCTCGACGTGGCGCTGGACCTGTCCAGCCGCGACGGCCTGGAAGGCCTGACCATTGGGTTGCTTGCGGACAAAATGAACATGAGCAAGTCGGGCGTGTTTGCCCACTTTGGCTCGCGCGAAGACTTGCAGATGGAAGTGCTGAAGCTTTACCACTATCGTTTCGAGCAAGAAGTCTTTTTTCCCAGCATGAAAGAACCACGCGGCATCCAGCGCCTGCAATCGATGTTTGCGCGCTGGGTCAAGCGGGTCAGCGTGGAAATCGCTTCCGGCTGCATCTATATCAGCGGCGCCGTCGAGTATGACGACCGTCCTGGTCCCATCCGCGAGGCCCTGGTGGCCATGGTACGGGCCTGGCAGGGCGCGCTGCTGCGCTGTGTCGAGCAATCGATCGCCACGGGCGACCTGAAAGCGGACACGGATGCCCAGCAGCTGGTGTACGAGATGTATGGCCTGATCCTGGCCCTGCATCACGATGCGCGCTTCCTGCGCGTGCCGGGCAGCATCGAACGGGCGCAAGCGGGCTTTGTCCGCCTGCTGGCGTCATACCAGAATTCCGTCACAAGCAAATAAGCCGTCAGGCAGTATCCGCAACAACGCACACGCACTTACAAGTACAACACTTTAGCTAATCGCCTTCAGGAGAAAATTATGGGTCAATACGTCGCGCCAATCCGGGATATGCAATTCGTCCTGCATGAGTTCCTGCAAGTGGAAGAAGAACTGAAGCAAATGCCGTCGTACGCCGACGTCGACGCCGACATCATCAACCAGGTGCTGGAAGAGGGCGGCAAATTCACCTCCGAAGTATTGTTCCCGCTGAACCACTCCGGCGACCGCGAAGGCTGCCACCACGACCCCGTCACGAAAAGCGTGACCACGCCTAAGGGTTTCAAGGAAGCCTACAAGCAGTACGTCGAAGGCGGCTGGGCGGCCCTGGCGTGCGATCCGGAATACGGCGGCCAGGGCTTGCCTGTCGTGCTGAACAATTCGTTCTATGAAATGCTGAACTCGTCGAACCAGGCCTGGTCCATGTACCCGGGCCTGTCGCACGGCGCCTACGAGTGCCTGAAGGAACACGGCACCGACCACCAGAAGGAAGTGTATCTGCCGAAGCTGGTGTCGGGCGAATGGACGGGCACCATGTGCCTGACCGAACCGCACTGCGGCACCGACCTGGGCCTGCTGCGCTCGAAAGCGCTGCCTGAGGCGGACGGTTCCTGGACCATCACCGGCAACAAGATCTTCATCTCGGCCGGCGAGCACGACATGGCGGAAAACATCCTGCACCTGGTGCTGGCCCGCGTGCCGGACGCGCCGGAAGGCTCGAAAGGCATTTCGCTGTTCCTGGTGCCGAAATTCCTGCCAAACGCGGATGGAACTGTCGGCGAGCGCAATCCGATCACCTGCGGCGCCATCGAAGAAAAAATGGGCATCCACGGCAATTCGACCTGCCAGATGAACCTGGACGGCGCGAAAGGCTGGATCATCGGCCAGCCGAACAAGGGCTTGAACGCCATGTTCGTCTTCATGAACGCGGCCCGCCTGGGCGTGGGCATGCAGTCGCTGGGCCTGACGGAAATCGCTTACCAGAACGCGCTGATCTACGCCAAGGACCGCACGCAAATGCGTTCGCTGTCCGGCATCAAGAACCCGGAACTGCCGGCCGACCGCATCATCGTGCACCCTGACGTGCGCCGCATGCTGCTGACGGGTAAAGCCTACGCCGAAGGCGCGCGCGCTTTCACCTCCTATGTGGCGCTGCAGATCGACCGCGAACTGCACCACCCAGACGCCGACGTGCGCAAGGAAGCGGCCGATGAAGTGGCGCTGCTGACGCCTGTCATCAAGGCCTTCATCACCGACAACGCCTGGATCGCCACCTCGGACGCGATGCAAGTGTTCGGCGGCCACGGCTACATCTCGGAATGGGGCATGGAGCAGTATGTGCGCGACGCGCGCATCAACATGATCTACGAAGGCACGAACACGATCCAGTCGCTGGACCTGTTGGGCCGCAAGATCCTGGGCGACAACGGCGCCAAGCTGCGCAAGTTCGGCGAAAAGATCAAGGCTTTCGTCGAAGACAACGGCACCGATGAAGCGATGAGCGAATTCGTCACCCCACTGGGCGACCTGGGCGACAAAGTCACCAAGCTGACCATGGAAATCGGCATGAAGGCATTCCAGAATCCGGACGAAGTGGGCGCGGCATGCGTGCCTTACCTGCGCGTCGTCGGCCACATGATCTACAGCTACCTGTTCGCGCAGATGGCCAAGATCGCCCTCGAAAAAGAATCCAGCGGCGACAAGTTCTACACCGCCAAACTGGCTACCGCACGTTTCTACTTCGCCCGCTTGCAGCCTGAAACGGCAACCCTGATCCGTCAGGCGCGTTCCGGTTCGGCCAACCTGATGGCACTCGACGCAGACCTGTTCTAAGACTTGAGGAAAATATGACCAATTTCATCGTTAAAAAAGTAGCCGTCCTCGGCGCCGGCGTGATGGGCGCGCAGATTGCCGCCCATTGCATCAACGCGAAAGTGCCGGTCGTGCTGTTCGACCTGCCGGCCAAGGAAGGCCCGAAGAATGGCATCGTGCTGCGCGCCATCGAGAACCTGAAAAAGCTGTCGCCTGCGCCGTTGGGCAACAAGGATGACGCCGCGCTGATCCAGGTGGCCAACTACGAAGACAACCTGGACCTGCTGGCCGGTTGCGATCTGATCATCGAAGCCATCGCCGAGCGCATGGACTGGAAACACGACCTGTACCAGAAGGTGGCCCCGCACATCGGCCCGAACGCGATCTTCGCCTCGAATACCTCGGGCCTGTCGATCACCAAGCTGGCCGAAGGCTTCGACGCCGACCTGAAATCGCGCTACTGCGGCGTGCACTTCTTCAACCCGCCGCGCTATATGCACCTGGTCGAGATCATCCCGACCGCGTTCACCAAGCCGCAGATCGCCGACCAGCTGGAAGGCTTCCTGACCACCACCCTGGGCAAGGGCGTGGTCCGCGCCAAGGATACGCCGAACTTCATCGCCAACCGCGTTGGCGTGTTCGGCATCCTGGCCATCGTGCACGAAGCCGAAAAATTCGGCCTGTCCGTGGACGTCGTCGATGATTTGACGGGCGCCAAGCTGGGCCGCGCCAAGTCGGGCACCTTCCGCACGGCGGACGTGGTCGGCCTGGACACCATGGGCCATGTGATCAAGACCATGCAGGACTACCTGCCGAACGATCCGTTCGCTGCCGTCTACAAGACGCCGGCCGTCCTGGCATCGCTGGTGGAAAAAGGCGCGCTGGGCCAGAAGAGCGGCGCAGGTTTCTACAAGAAGGTCGGCAAGGAAATCCAACGCCTGGACTTCGCCACCGGTGAATACGTGGCCGGCGGCGCCAAGGCTGCCGACATCATCGCCCGCATCCTGAAGGAAAAGGATCCGGTCAAGAAGATGAAGGCGCTGCGTGAATCGACGAACCCGCAAGGCCAGTTCCTGTGGGCGATCTTCCGCGACGCTTTCCACTACATCGCCATCCATCTGGACACCGTGGCCGACAATGCGCGCGACATCGACTTCGCCATGCGCTGGGGCTTCGGCTGGAACGTGGGCCCGTTTGAAACGTGGCAGGCATCGAACTGGCTGCAAGTGGCCAACTGGGTCAAGGAAGACATCGACGCCGGCCACGCGCTGTGCAATGCACCGCTGCCAGCCTGGGTCTTCGAAGGCCCGGTCGCTGAACAAGGCGGCGTGCACACGCCGGAAGGTTCGTATTCGGCCGTGTCGAACAGCTTCGTGCCGCGTTCGACCCTGGCCGTGTATGACCGCCAGCCATTCCGCGCGCCAGTGCTGGGCAGCGGCGCCATCGACGGCAAGACCGCCGGCACCACCGTCTTTGAAGACGAATCCGTGCGCGTCTGGCATACGGGTGACGATGTCCTGATCATCTCGTTCAAGACCAAGATGCACGTGATCGGCGAAGGCGTGATCAATGGCCTGAAACTGGCGCTGGCCGAAGCGGAAAAGAACTTCAAGGGCCTGGTGATCTGGCACGCCGACGCAGCCGAAGGCGGCGCCTTCTCGGCCGGCGCCGACCTGCAATCGGCCCTGCCGGCGTTCATGCAAGGCGGCGTGAAAGCCGTCGATCCGATCATTGCCGAACTGCAGAACACCTTCATGTCGCTGAAATACGCGAACGTGCCGGTGATCGCCGCGGTCGCTGGCCTGGCACTGGGCGGCGGTTGCGAACTGGCGCTGCATGCATCCAAGCGCGTGGCCTCGATCGAGTCGTACATCGGTCTGGTGGAAGTGGGCGTGGGCCTGATTCCAGCCGGCGGCGGCCTGAAGGAAGCGGCGCAGCGCGCCTACAAGGAAGCCAAGGGCAACGATATCCTGCAATTCCTGAAAACGGGCTTCACCAATGCAGCCACCGCCAACGTGTCGAAATCGGCGCTGGAAGCGAAGAAAATGGGCTACCTGAAGGAAGACGACGTGATCGTGTTCAACGCCTACGAGCTGCTGCACGTGGCCAAGGTCGAAGCGCGCGCCATGTTCGACGCGGGCTTCCGTCCGCAACTGCCGTCGCTGATCCAGGTGACGGGTCGTTACGGCTGGGGCACCATCAAGGCGCAGCTGGTCAACATGCGCGACGGCGGCTTCATTTCGGCGCACGATTTCAAGCTGGGCGAGATGATCGCCGAGATCGTATCGGGCGGCGACGTGGACCAGGGCAGCTTCGTCAGCGAACAGTGGCTGCTGGATATGGAACGCAAGGCATTCCTGGAGCTGTTGAACCATCCGAAAACCCAGGAACGGATCATGGGCATGATGCAAACCGGTAAACCGGTACGCAACTAAGCACAGCGTCGATGACGATCCTGTCCCTCGTTTTTAAAGTATTACTGCGCGTGAGGCCAAGCATGGTGTATGACCGTATCAAACAACAGATGATGGACACCTTGCCCTTCGTGCGGCTGCTGGGGATCAGCATCGACGACATCGGCGCCGGCACCTCGAAGGTGTCGCTGCCGGAAGATCCAAAACTGAATAATCACCTGGGCACGCAGCATGCGGGCGCCTTGTTTACCCTGGCCGAAACGGCTTCCGGCGCTGCCATGGCGGGCGGCTTCGCCGAGCTGATACTGGGCTTGCGCCCGGTGGCCAAGGAGTCGCGCATCCAGTACCAGAAGGTGGCCCGGGGCGCGACGCGCGCCGAAGGCCGGGTACCGGGCGACCTGGCTGCCTTGAAGGCGCAGCTGGCGCAGGATGGCAAGGTGGCGTTTCCCGTGGAAGTCGATATCTTCGACTCCGAAGGCACGCTGGCGGCACAGGTGACGGTGGACTGGTATTTGTCGCAGAAGCGATAAGCCTCTACCCCGGACATTCGACAGAACACGAACCTCGTTCAACATCTTTGAAAGAACAAAATGAGCAAACAACTTCAAGACGCGTACATCGTCTCTGCAACCCGCACCCCGATCGGCAAGGCGCCGCGCGGCATGTTCAAGAACACCCGCCCGGACGACCTGCTGGTGCGCGTGCTGCAATCGGCCCTGGCGCAAGCGCCTGGCCTGGACCCGGCGTTGATCACCGACGCCATCATCGGCTGCTCGTTCCCGGAAGCGGAGCAGGGCTTCAATATCGCGCGTAACTCGGTGCTGCTGGCCGGCTTGCCGAAAACCGTGGGCGGCGTCACCGTCAACCGCTACTGCGCTTCGGGCATCACGGCCATCGCCATGGCGGCCGACCGCATCCGCGTGGGCGAAGCCGACGTGATGATCGCCGGCGGCATCGAATCGATGTCGATGGTGCCGATGATGGGCCACCACCCGTCGATGAACCTCGACATGTTCAGCGACGAGAACATCGGCATGGCTTACGGCATGGGCCTGACGGCCGAAAAAGTGGCGCAGCAATGGAAAGTGTCGCGCGAACAGCAGGACGCGTTCTCCGTCGAATCGCACCGCCGCGCCATCGCCGCGCAGCAAGCCGGTTTCTTCAAGGCGGAAACGACGCCCGTCGAAATCATCACGCGCACGCCTAACCTGGCTACCGGCCAGGTCGATGTGACGCGCCGCACCGTCGACACCGACGAAGGCGCGCGCGCCGATTCGTCGATGGAGTCGCTGGCAAAACTGAAACCGGTCTTCGCCGCCAAGGGTTCCGTCACGGCCGCCAACAGCTCGCAGATGTCCGACGGCGCCGGCGCGCTGCTGATCGTCAGCGAAAAAATCCTGCGCGAGCATAACCTGACCCCGCTGGCGAAATTCTCCTCGTTCGCCGTGCGCGGCGTGCCGCCGGAAATCATGGGCATCGGTCCGAAATTCGCCATTCCTGCAGCATGCGCCGCCGCCGGCATCACGCAAGACCAACTGGACTGGATCGAGTTGAACGAAGCGTTCGCCGCACAGGCGCTGGCCGTCATCGGCGACCTGGGTCTGGATCCATCGAAGGTCAACCCGATGGGCGGCGCGATCGCCCTGGGCCACCCGCTGGGCGCCACCGGCGCCATCCGCGCAGCCACCGTGATCCACGCGCTGCAGCGCACCAAGCAGAAGTACGGCATGGTCACGATGTGCGTGGGTGCCGGCATGGGCGCAGCAGGCATCTTCGAGCGCGTTTGATGACACCTGGCATAAGCTACTGCGCGTTGCGATTCGCGGCCTGCGATGCTCACTGTGCCTTGGCACAGCTGCGCTTCTCGACCACAACTCGCTGCCGCTCGCTACGCTTCTGCCAGGCGTCGTGACGTAAGTGGTCAGATAAGATTGGTCAAAACTTGGGCGCTGCGGGATTACCCCGGCGCCCTTTATCTTTTTGGAGACGACATGGATATTTTGTGCAGCAAGAGCGAGGGCATTCTGACCCTGGAATTCAACCGCCTGGAACGCAAGAATGCGATCACGGGCGCCATGTACCAGACCCTGGCCGATGCGCTGGTGGCGGCGGAGACGGACGACGACGTGCGCGCCATCCTGATCTGCGGCAAGCGCGAGATTTTCACGGCCGGTAACGACCTCGATGACTTCATGAAGACAGCGCGCCCGAAGGATGGCTCGCTCGACCACGACCGCCCCGTCTTCCAGTTCATGCGCGCCCTGTACGGCAGCAGCAAGCCCGTGGTGGCGGCCGTCTCTGGCCCGGCCATCGGCATCGGCACGACCCTGCTGATGCATTGCGACCTGGTCTATGCGGCCGACAATGCCAGCTTCTCGATGCCGTTCACGCAGCTGGGCCTGTGCCCGGAATTCGGTTCCAGCCTGCTGCTCACGCAACTGGCCGGCTACCCGCGCGCGGCGGAAAAGCTGATGCTGGGCGAGTCGTTCCCGGCCAGCGAAGCGCTGGAAATGGGCCTGGTGTCGAAAGTCGTGCCCCTGTACGAGCTGATGACCTTCGCGCAAGGCCAGGCCGCCAAGCTGGTGGCCCTGCCTGCCGCCTCCATCCGCGCCACCAAGCGCCTGATGAAGCAAAACCGCATGGAACCGATGAAGGCTGCCATCGCCGAGGAAAACAAGCTGTTCAGCGCCATGCTGGGCGGCGTCGAGGCGAAGGAAGCGTTTACGGCCTTCTTTGAAAAGAGGAAGCCGGATTTCAAGCAGTTCGCGTGATGACGGAATAAGCGTGAGGAATGGTTACACTTTCGCGGCGTTGGTGAAGCAAGATGTGTTGGCAGGACCTCCTGCGGACGTGCTGTTCTTTAGCATGCTGGCACTGACACAGCATGGCGTCTGTGTGTCGGCATGCGATTCCATCGATGCACTGCGCCAGCATATGACGGCACCGTCATATTACGTGGCCCACAATCTGGTGACGCATGTGGGTAGGCGCGCCATCTTTAAGGGGTCTCTGGTGCAAGCAAGCACTGCCAATCTGCTGGTATTCCTTGATGCCGCGCTGACTTGCGATGATCTGCGCCCCATGCTGATCGCACCTGTGTTTGCGGGATCGCCGACGCAGGTGATACACATCGATGACGATGTGCGCCATGTCTATGCATGAATGTCCAGTCTGACTATACATGCAGGGTCGGGCCGCGCATTTCCCGCGCCCCGAATAGCAGATTCAGCTTGTTGCCAGCATCCCCGCCAGGATCAGTCCGACCGAGGCGTGCCAGCCGGTCTCGCTGGCGGGCCTGCCCGCCAGCGCATAGCCGTGCAGGAAATCGACGAGCGCATCGCGCCCGCGCAAGCGGGTTTTCTTGTCCAGCGCGAGACCGTCGACGGCCAGCTCGAACAGTGCCATAAACCGCTCGGCCACGTCGGCTTGCTCCACCAGTCCGCGCGCCATCAGGCGCACGAAATACGGCGTGGCGCTGACCAGTTCCAGGTACAGGGCGCACAGCGCCCGCACCCGCCGTGGCGCTGCCTGGCGCCGCGTAAACGGCGGCTGGCACGGGTCGAGCGCGGCAAAACGCTGCACCATCAAGGCCTGCAACAATTCCTCTTTTCCCGCGTAGTAGTGATACAGGGCCATGGCGTCGACGCCCAGGCTTTGCGCCAGCGCGCGCATGGAAAATGCCTCGCCTTTTTCTTCCAGCAGGGCCAGGGCCGCGTGCAGGATACTGGCGTTGTCCAGTGCGGGCAGGGAGCGACGGGGACGACCCGCTCGGCGCACGGGTGACTCCATGGCTTGAAGTTTTGGGATTTTCATGGGCATAATTCTACACCGTAGAATTAAATCAAGGAGCACTCATGCAAAAACCTTTCGTCAGCGTCTTTCTCGGCATTAGCCTCGATGGCTGCATCGCCGGGGAAAACGGCGACCTGTCCTGGCTGGCCGAACTGGCCCCCGACTCGCCCGAGGCCACCGGCTACACGCAATTGATGGAGCAGGTCGATACCCTGCTGATCGGGCGCACCACGTATGACGCCGTGCTGGGCTTCGAACCGTGGCCGTATGCGGGCAAGCGCGTGGTGGTCTTGAGCCACCGCGACTTCGCGCCGCGCCATGGCGAGCAGCGCCGCGAAGGCAGCGTGCGGGAAGTGCTGAAGGGACTGGCAGCGGAAGGCTGCCGCCACGTGTACCTCGATGGCGGCGCCGTCATCCGCGCCGGCTTGCGCGACGGGGTCGTCGACAGCGTCACCTTGTCCGTGCTGCCCGTGGTGCTGGGCCGGGGCGTGCGCCTGTTCGAGGATGGCTTGCCGCGCAGCGACTGGCGGCTGGACGGCACGCGCCAGCTGCCCAGCGGCGTGGTGCAGCTGCGCTATGGAAAACGTTAAGCCGCGCTGGCCAGGTCGACGATGAAGCCTGTGTCAAAACGTTCGTTCTCGGGCGTGCCGTTCGGCCGTTTGTAGCCGCAGGGGTTGCAGACCACGCGGCAGTCCTGGATGCGGTAGTCGAGCGAGGCATGCATGTGGCCATGCACCCACAGGTCGGCCTGTGCCACCAGCGCGTCCAGCTGCGAGGCGAAGGCGGGCGAACCGAGGTTGTCTGCATACTGCGCTTCCACCGACAGCATCGATGGCGCCATGTGCGTGATGACGACCGTCTTGCCATCGAACGGTTGCGCCAGCTGCCGTTCCAGCCAGGCGCGGTGCTGCGCGTGCAGCTGCGCCGTGTCGCTGGCGCACAGCAGGCGGGGCGTGTCGCCGCCCGTGCTGATGCGCTTGTAGTCGGGCATGTAGGCTTGCGCCGCGTTTAACGCTTCTTCCCGGCGCTCGGTGCCGAACAGCAGGAAATCCGTCCACAGCGTGACGCCGAGGAAGCGCACGCCGTTCAGTACCACGGCGTCGCCGTCGAGCAGGCGGATGTTGGCGCCGTGCGCATTCGCGCTGGCGCAGGCGTCGCGCACGGCGTCCTGCATGCGTTCGAGCTGGTGGCCGTAGCCTTCGTGGTTGCCGTGCACGTACAGCACGGGCAGGGCGCCGAAGGTGCGCGCGGTCCAGGCGATGGCATTGCTGCCCGTGTCGATGTCGCCGGCCAGGATCACCACGTCGGGGCGGCAGGCGGCAAGGTCGATGGCGGGCGTGTCTTCGCCCCAGACTTCCAGGTGCAGGTCGGACAGGATCAGCAAACGCATGGTAGTGGGCGCGGCAAGGCGCACGGCAGTCGATGGGCCTCTATCGTAGCGCAAGTCGCCACGCCCGTCTGCTTGACCGCGCGAGGGTAGCGACGTTACCCTGTGGCATTGATTCATACTGCCTATCTTCCTGGAGCCGCATGCCGCCTTTCTTCCTTCTCAAGACCTTGCTCAGTATCGCGCTGGCCGCCATGGCGCTGCCGTTGACGGCGCATGCCGCCACGCCCGCCGTCGATCCCCTGACGCAGCCGATCGCCTCGCCGTATGCGGCGCAGTGGAACCGCCCGCAGCAACCGGCGCGCATCCACGGCGACACGTATTACGTGGGCGTGGGCGGCTTGAGCGTGGTGCTGATCGACACGCGCGAGGGCTTGATCCTCATCGATGGCGCATTGCCGCAATCGGTGGCCGCCATCAAGGAACATATCCTGGAGCTGGGCTTTCGCCTGCAAGACATCAAGTTCATCCTGAGTACGGAAGCGCATTTCGATCATTCGGGCGGCATCGCCGCCTTGGCCCGCGACAGCGGCGCGCAAGTGATCGCCAGCCCGCTGGGAGCGGAGGCGCTGCGCGCGGGAGCGGTGCTCGCCGCAGATCCGCAAGCGGGCGAAATCGATCCCATGCCGGCCGTGGACAACGTGCGCGAGATCGCCGATGGCGAAACCCTGCAACTGGGCGACGTGACCATCACGGCGCGCCATACGCCTGGCCATACGCCAGGCAGCACCAGCTGGACCTGGGTGTCGTGCGAGGATGCGGAGCGCCAGGAATGCCTGAACGTGGTGTTTGGCGCGAGCCTCACGCCGGTGGCGGCCGACGACTTTCACTACCTTGCCGATGAACGCCATGCGGACCTGACGCCGGCCTTCCGCCGCGTCATGCAGGACTTCGCCAAGCTGCCGTGCGACATCCTGATCTCGGCGCACCCCGACCACTCGGACGGCGACCGCAAGCTCACGCAACTGCTGGAAGGCGTCACGCCGAATCCTTTCATCGATGCGCAGGCGTGCAGCAACTACGCTGCCAAAAATGAAGCGAAGCTCGACGCCCGCATCGCCAAGGAACAAGCCATGGCTGGCGAGACTGCGACAAAATAACAACGTTGGCGCATGCGCCATGAAAAGCGGTTGACGCACTGCAGCATACGGCGCAGAATCAGCGTCCGCAGTGCAGATTAACCAGATAAAGGAAAGGAAACCCATGTTCGAGCAGGCTGGCAGCAAATTGTACGACCACTAGCCCCGCGCATGACGCTCGGGGCCATCGGCAGCATTGCCGATCCCGAGCCGGTGTCCTTCAAACCCCGGTGAGGAAACTCGCCGGGGTTTTTTGTTTTGGACGACCGGATTGAAAGGAAATACCATGAAAATCAAAGTGAAAGCCACGCCCAAGCCGCGCAATCCGCTGGTGGCCGCCGCCAGGCTGCGCGGCGGCGCCGGCGTGCACCAGTCGGTAGCGTCGCCGCGCGCGGCGCGCCGGGCCGGCAAGCACCGCCTGCAGCAATGGCTGGCGGGCCGCCTCAAAGCTGACGATTAGCGGGCCGGCAGCTCGACGATGTAGTTCGGATCAAAAGCGGAATTTTGCGGCGTGCCGCTGCGCGTCCGGTAGCCGCAGGGGTTCGAGACGACGCGGCAGCGGCCGATGCGGTAATCGCGCGAAGCGTGGATGTGGCCATGCACCCACAGGTCCGCCTGCGCGGCCAGTTCGTCCAGGCGCGAGGCATAGGCGGGCGAACAGCCTTCGCTGCCGTAGGCATCGTCGACCGAGAGCAGCGACGGCGCCATGTGGCTGATGACGACGGTCGCGCCATCGAAAGGCTGCGCCAGTTCGCGTGCCAGCCACGCTTTTTGCTGCGCGTGGAACATGGCCGTGTCGGCCGCGCGCAGCTTGCGAAAGCCCATGTTGGCCAGGCGGATGCGCTTGTAGTCGTTCATGACGGCTTCCGCGTCGCGCATGGCCGCCTGGCGCGTGTCGTCGCCCAGCAGGCGGAAATCCGTCCACAGGGTGGCGCCCAGGAAGCGCACGGCGTTGCCTGCCGGGTCGGTGATGACGTGCGTGCCGCAGTCGAGGAAGTGCACGTTGTCCGTGGTGGCGCAAGCGCTGCGCAGCTCCTGGCGCACCTTGTCGAGGTGGTGGCCATAGCCTTCATGGTTGCCATGCACGTACAGCACCGGCAGCCCCGCAAACGCGGTGGCGGCCCAGGCGACGGCGCGGGCGCCCGTGTCGATGTCGCCAGCCAGGATGACGGCATCGGGGCAGCTGAGCGCAAGGTCGCCTTGCGGCGCTTCGTCGCGCCACAGCTCATGGTGCAGGTCCGACAGGATCAATAAACGCATGCGGCATCCAGGCGATGGGAGGGTATGCCATCCTACCTGAAAACCCTCACTCTTCCTCCAGCGCGGCGAAGCCGTGCGCCAGGTAGTCGAGCAGCGCGCGCACGGCCGGCAGCAGGCCGCGCCGCGACGGGAACACGGCGTGGATGATTTCGCGCTGCGGCCGCCACTGCTCCATCAGCGGCAGCAGGCTGCCATCGGCCACCTGCTCGGTGATCATCATGGTCGGCAGCTGCACCACGCCCACGCCGGCCACGGCCGCGTCGCGCAAGGTCAGCATGTCGCCCGTGACGAAGCGCGGCACGTGGCGCAGCTGGGCGCGTGCGCCGTCTGGGCCATGCAAATCCCACTGGTAGTGCTGTTGCGGCGTGCCCAGGGCCAGGCTGGGCCAGTCGGCCAGGTCGGCCGGCGCCTGCGGCGCGGGCGCGCCGGCGAACAGCAGCGGGCTGCCCACCATGCACTGGCTGCGTTCGGCCAGCACGCGCAGCACCAGGTCGCTGTCGGGCAGCGGTGGCGGGCGCACGCGGATGGCCACGTCGATGCCTTCGGCCACCAGGTCGACGCGGCGGTTGCTCGCTTCGAGCAGCAGGGTCACCTGCGGATGCGCGCGCATGAAGCCGGCCAGCATGGGACCCACCAGTGTATGCAGCAGGGCGATGGGGCAGGACAGGCGCACCGTGCCGCGCGGCGCGGCCCGCGTCAGCTCGATGGCTTCCTGCGCCGCCTCCGCTTCCACCAGCATGGCCTTGCAATGTTCATAAAACGTCTGGCCCACGTCGGTGACGGAAAAATGCCGCGTCGTGCGCTGCAGCAGGCGCGCGCCGAGGCGCTCTTCCAGCAGGGCGATGCGCCGGCTCAGCTTGGATTTCGGCATGCCCAGCGCGCGCCCGGCCGGCGCGAAACCGCCATGGTCGACCACCTGCACAAAGTAATACAAGTCATTCAGATCCTGCATGCCGCCTCCTTGATCGTTCTATTTTTAGAACGCTGATGGCATATTTTACCGTCTACCGCCTTCATCGTTGCAAGCGTATTCTGTTTTCATCGTAATGCAAACCCCAACAGGAGATCGAGATGAACACAGTCACAGGTATCTACAGCGCACCCCGCCAGCACTGGGTCGGCGACGGTTTCCCCGTGCGCTCGATGTTTTCATATAACGGCCATGGCAAGCAGCTGAGCCCCTTCCTGCTGCTCGACTATGCCGGCCCTGCCGAGTTTGCGCCCGGCACCCGTCCGCCCGGCGTCGGCTCGCACCCGCACCGCGGCTTTGAAACGGTGACCATCGTCTACAAGGGCGAAGTGGCGCACCGCGATTCGACTGGCCAGGGCGGCGTGATCGGCCCCGGCGACGTGCAATGGATGACGGCCGGCGCCGGCATCCTGCATGAAGAATTTCACTCGCCTGCCTTCACGCAGTCGGGCGGCACCCTGGAAATGGTGCAGCTGTGGGTGAACCTGCCGGCCAAAAACAAGATGACGGCGCCCGGCTACCAGGCCATCACCAGCGGCACGATTCCCACCGTGGCGCTGCCGGACGATGCCGGTTCCGTGCGCGTGATCGCCGGCGACTTCGACGGCCAGCATGGCCCGGCCCGCACGTTTTCGCCGATGCAGGTGTGGGACATGCGCCTGGCTCAGGGCAAGCTGACGCAGCTGCCCGTGACCCGAGGCTGGAGCACGGCGCTGATCGTCCTGCATGGCACGGTGCTGGTCAACGGCGAGAGCGTGGTACGCGAAGCACAGATGGCGCTGTTCGAGCGCGATGGCGACAGCATCACCATCGAGGCGAACAACGACGCCGTGGTGCTGCTGCTGAGCGGCGAGCCGATTGACGAGCCCATCGTCGGCCACGGCCCCTTCGTCATGAACAGCGAAGCGGAAATCGCGCAGGCGTTCGAGGATTTCAACAGCGGCCGCTTCGCCCGCATCGAGAAGTAGTGTGTGCAGTACCCATGCCGCATCCCGCGGCATGGTTTTTTGAGGAGACCACCATGAGCACCCCCGCCAATTTCAACGGTTTGCCCCCGATGATCGATCCCGACGACGCCGTCATGCTGCTGATCGACCACCAGAGCGGCTTGTTCCAGCTGGTGCGCGATATCGAGCAGCATGTGCTGCGCGGCCACGTCACGGCGCTGGCCAAGCTGTCGCGCCTGGCCAACATGCCGACGTTTACCACCGCTTCCGTACCCGACGGCCCGAACGGCCCCCTGATCCCGGAAATCCACCATTTCAACCCGGAAGCCGTCTACATCCCGCGCACGGGCCAGATCAATGCCTGGGACAATCCGGCCTGGGTCGACGCCATCGAAAAGACGGGCCGCAAGACCCTGCTGATCGCCGGCACGCTCACCAGCGTGTGCATGGCCTTCCCCACCATCAGCGCACTGGCGGCCGGCTACAAGGTGTTTGCCATCATCGACGCCTCGGGCAACTGGTCGAAGATGGCCACCGACATCACCATGGCGCGCGTGACGCAGGCGGGCGCCGTGCCGATCGACACGTATGCCGTGCTGGCTGAAGTGATGAGTACCTGGAACCGCGCCGATGCGATGGAGTTTGCCGCCATCATGACGGACCATATCGTGCCGCCGTACCGCGCGCTGATCGAAAGCTACGACAAGGCGCAGGGCGTGCAAAAGAACGGCCGTGAAACGAAGCTGGAAATCCTGGAAGCGGCCAGCAAGGGCTGACCGCCGCTACGGTGCTTCGTAGCTGCTGCGTATCGCCGCCAGCGCGCCGCGCTGTTCCAGGCGCGTGATGGCGGCGTTCAGGCGCGCCAGGTCGTCGGCGCTGGTCGTGCGCGCATTGAGCATCAGGTGCACGGGGGCGCGCAGGATGAGGAAGGGCAGGGTGTTCAAGGCAACGCCCTGCAGGCGCGCTTCGTGGCGCACGGCCAGCACGTCGCCCAGCAGCAGGTCGGCGCGGCCCGCATCGAGCATGCGCACGCCTTGCTGGAAGCTGCCGAACGCATTCAGGCGGCCGGCCTTTTCCAGCGCCGGCCGGGCCGCCGCGTACTGCGCGCCATACCAGCCCACCTTGGGCGCCAGCAAGGTCGAGCTGCCGCGCATGAGCTGCGCAAAGCTGGCGATCTGGCGGTGGCCGGCGGGCGCGCCGGATTTGCTGAAGAGGCCCACGGCTTCGTCGCGATACGAGAGGGAAAAGCGGGCATAGGACTGGCGTTCCGGCGTCTCGGACGCGGCCAGCATCAGGTCCAGCCCCCCTTTCTGGAACAGCAGCTGGCGCCGCGCGGTGGGCAATTCCGGCAAGGTGACGAGGGTGCACCGGGCTTCCTTGAAAATGGCTTGCAGCAACTCCAGGTCCAGGCCCGTAAAGCGGCCCCGGGCATCGCGGTAGATATACGGCGGCCACTGTTCCAGCGCCATCGTCATGCGGCAAGCCACGGCGGGCAGGGCAGTTATGCCGAGCATTGCCGCAAACAGGAGATGGCGCATGCGCATATGGAGGTTTCCAGGAGTTTCAACTTGATATTCAATTTGCCAGAATGGCCGCGGAAGTCAAGGGCTGAGGCTGCGGAAGGCGGGCCTGGTTCGCATTTCTTCGATGTTTGCGCGTTTTTTGCCGCTTTTCCCCATGGAAATCGCCTCCGACCCGGCGAACACCGTACAGTGTAATCGGCTATAGTGGCGCGGTGCCACCACTGCCCCGCAAAGGAAGACCGCTTGACTGCCCCGCTCGAGATCGCCGCCAATGTACTGATGACTGCCTCCATCATCCTGGCCGGACGCAACAATATTCATTCCTGGTGGATCGGCTTGGTCGGCTGCGTGCTGTTTGCCGTGCTGTTTTTCCAGGTCAACCTGTACGCCGACGTGATGCTGCAACTGTTTTTCATCGTCACCTGCGTTATCGGCTGGCTGCAATGGCGCCGTGGCGCCGGCGGCAAGCCGTTGCCGATCACGCGCACGGGCTGGAGCAGCCTGGCGTGGGTGGTGCCGGCCGGCATCGTTTCCGTGGTGATCTACGGCATGCTGCTGCACCGCTTTACGAATGCCTACGCGCCGTTCATCGATTCGGCAGTGTTGGTATTTAGCATCATCGCGCAATTCCTGCTGATGAGCCGGCGCATCGAAACCTGGGCTTTCTGGCTGCTGGTCAACACCGTGGCCGTGCCGCTGTACTACAGCCGCGGCCTGCACCTGACGGCCGTGCTGTATGCGGCTTACTGGGTCAATGCCGTGATTTCCTGGTACTGGTGGAGCGTGCAGGCGCGCCGCGCGGCGCTGGCGCCAGTGGCGCATGTCGATGCTTGAATGTTGTCAAACGACAAGTCCTTAGATTCAAATCGTATATACAATCAATTTTTAATTCGTTCACGCGATAAAGACGCCGGGATATAGTGGCCTTTCCCCGCTTACCGGTGTCTTTTATGTTGCGTTCTACCCCTTCTGCCAGTTTTTACGCTACTTGTCATCAACTGACCATGCAATGCATGGCGCAGTGGATGCCGATGCGTGCCCGTCCACGCATCCCCTAAGTCACTCCATCCATTTCGTTGTCGTTTGCCCGCTGGCCCACCCGGTCCGCGTGCCCCTGCTCGGCCTTTTTTATCGGAAAAAGGCTGCAATCCCAATAAGAGGAAACCATGTTCAAACCACTCGCCATCAGTCTTGCCATCGCCGCCGCCTTTCCCGCTGTCACCACTCTTGCCCATGCCGAGGACGACATGCTGCGCGTGAATGTCACCGGATCGAATATCCGCGTCAGCGAAAAGGAGGGCGCCAGCGCCGTGCAGGTCATCACGGCCAAGGAATTGAAAGCCGGCGGCAAGACCAGCGTGTCGGACGTGCTGCGCGCCATCTCCGCCAACAGCGGCAACAGCTACAACGAACAATATACGGGCAGTTTCTCGGCCGGCACCTCGGGCCTGTCGTTGCGCGGCATCGGCCAGCAAAACACCCTGATCCTCGTGAATGGCCGCCGCGTGGCCAGCTATGCCACGGCGCAGGATTTGCAGCAGACCTTCGTCGACCTGAACAGCCTGCCGATGGCGGCCGTGCAGCGCATCGAGGTGCTCAAGGATGGCGCCTCGTCCGTGTATGGCTCCGACGCCGTGGCCGGCGTGGTCAACATCATCTTGTACAAGGAATTCACGGGCACGGACATCACGGCGCAATGGGGCGGCTCGACACAAGGCACGGGCCAGCATGAAAAGAGCGCGGCGCTGCAAACGGGTTTCGGCAAGCTCGAGGAAGATGGCTACAGCGTGGTCTTCTCGGTCGACGCGCAGCAGCGCGACAAGCTGCAGCAAAGCGACGTGGCATGGCTGCGCGATGCCGATTACCGCCAGCAGCAGCGCGGCAGCCTGGGCTGGGCTGTCACGAATTACGCGGGCAACGACCCCACGCAGACCCTGGGCGGCGTGCGCGGCCCGCTGCAACTGGTGTCGTACAACGACATCAATCCCGATCGCAGCGGCCAGGTGCTGGCCTACAATCCGGCGCCGTATAAAACGCTGATTCCGGGCATCCAGCGCATCCACTCGTCGCTGCGCGGCACCCTCAAGCTGAACGCGGACACGGAAGCCTATGTCGACCTGCTGCACAGTTATTCGCGCGCCGACCAGACCTTCAGCGCGCCGTTGAGCGTGAATAACGCCACGCGCGTGTGGAACAACAGCACCAAGCTGCTCGACACCATCCCCGTGGTGCTGCCCGTGGGCCATCCGAACAATCCGGGCACGACGCCCTTGCCCTTCACGGCCACCCTGTTCGACCTGGGGCCGCGCCTGAAGCAGGACCGCGTCACCTTCTACCGCGCGCTGGCCGGCGCCAAGGGCACCTGGGCGGGCTGGGACTGGGATACGGCCGTGGCCCATTCCAGCAGCAAGCTGGAGGAAACGGTGCAGAACTTCGTCAACCGCTACGAATTCCAGAAAGTGCTGGCCGAAGGCAGCTACAATTTCTTTGATCAATCGCAAAACAGCGAAGCGGTGCGCAACCGCCTGCGCCTGTCGACCCTGCGCCCGGCCGAATCGACGCTCGACACGCTCGACTTCTCGGCGGCCAAGGATATCTGGGACTTGCCCGCGGGCCCGCTGGGCTTTGCCGCCGGCGCTCAATGGCGCCGCGAAAAGATGGATTCGCAAACCTCGACGGCCGTGCTGTCGGGCACGGAACTGCGCCCCGCGCTCAATATCATCAACGGCTCGCGCAATGTGTCGGCCCTGTTCGCCGAATTCAACGTGCCTGTCGTGAAGGATCTGTCCGTCAACGTGGCCGGCCGCGCCGACCATTACAGCGACTTCGGCAATGCGTTTTCGCCGAAAGCCAGCGCGCGCTACCAGGCGGCGCCATGGTTGTTGCTGCGCGGCACTGTTTCACGCGCCTTCCGCGCGCCGTCGCTGCCGGAAATCACCGACAGCACGGCCGTCAGCTATACCAGCGTGATCGATGCCCGCGATCCGCTGACGCCGACGCAGGCGCGCGGCGTGACGGTGATGACGATCGCCAATCCGAACCTGCGCCCCGAGCGCTCGAAAAACCTGAACCTGGGCGTGGTGGTGTCGCCCACCAGCAGCTCGAGCATCGGCCTCGATTACTACCGCATCAAGCAGGATGGCGTGATCGGCACGGCCAGCGCCACCACCATCCTCGAGAATGAAAATACGGCGCCGCAACAGATCACGCGCGGCGCCGATGGACGCATCACGACCCTGTACCGCCAGTTCCGCAACCAGGGACAGCGCGAAGTGTCGGGCATCGATATCGACCTGCGCCAGCGCTTTGTCGACAAGGACTGGGGCAAGCTGACCCTGGCAGGCCAGCTGAGCCGCGTGCTGCGCTTTGCCGAGCCGCTGTCCGATGGCGCGCCGCTCACCAATGGCGCCGGCACCAATCACTTCGGTTCCATTCCGAAATGGCGCGGCGTCAGCTCGGCCACCTGGGAACAGGGGAAATGGTCGTCGACCCTGACCTGGAACTATGTGGGCAGCTATGCGCAGGAGACGCACCTCGATGAATCGGTGGCCGCCTTCAGCACCTTTGACGCGACCAGCAGCTGGCAAGTGACGCCACAGGCGAACGTTACCTTCATCGTGCAAAACCTGGCCAACAAGCGCGCGCCCTGGGACTATGCCTCCACCGGCTTTGACTTTACCCAGGCCGACCCGCGCGGACGCGTTGCGGCGCTCAAGCTGAACTACAAGTTCTAGCCGCCCGCCGCCTGCCGCTGGCCCGTCTGCTCCTGCAGGCGCAGGCGGTAGGCGCTGGGGGGCACGCCCATGCGTTCGCGAAAGGCCGTGGCGAAGTTGCCCGCGTTGTGAAAGCCGATCAGCAAGGCGATATCCTGCACGTCGATGTCCGTCTGCTGCAGCAATTCCACGCCGCGGGCAATGCGCGCTTCGCGGATGAAGGCGAAGACCGTCATGCCCGTCTGCTCGCGGAACATCAGGGTCAGCTTTTCGCGGTAGGTGCCGACGCTGCGGGCGATTTCGGACAGGTTCGGCAGGCTGCCCAGGTTGTCGAGAATAAGTTGCTTAACGGCATTAACGAAGACCAGGTCGGGATGCTGCAGCTTGTCGCTGATCGGCGTCGTCGCCGGCAGGGTACTGTTGCTTTTACGCATCAATCCCAGGTGGATATGGATGCGCGCGGCCAATTCTTCCGGCGTGAACGGCTTCGAAATGTAGTCGACGCCCCCCACCTGCAAGCCCATGATGCGTTCCTTGGCGGCATCGGCGCCGCTGAGGAAGATCACGGGTATCTGTTCCGTTTCGGGATTGGCCTTGAGCAAACGGCACGCCGTGTAGCCATCCATCTCGGGCATGCGCACATCGAGCAGGATCAGGTCGGGGTGCGTGGCCAGTGCCAGCTGGTAGCCCTGGTAGCCGTTGAACGCGATGCTGAAACGATAGGGCTGCTCGCTGAGCAGCTCCATCAGCATGCGCTGCTCGAACGCGGAATCGTCCACGAGCAAGATGTTCTTTTTGATGGTTTCGCTGGTCAATGGCATGGCATGGATGACTTAACCAAATAACAAGTTGTGGCTTATTATGCCTCGCTTTTTCTTTTTTTTCTGCTTTTCTCGTGTTTCAAAAGATGTTTCTCCGCCAGAAGAAGCGCGGATTTCCCAGATCGCCAATAATTCATTCGTGCATTGATTTTAAGCAATGTCGATTGCTAAAAAATCTGTTTTGCCAATGCTGCAAAAAGTGCCGGAGTCCCCGGGTTCCTGACTCCCGGCACCTGTATTTTGTCGTCCTGGTTTGCGTGCCCAAGAAAACGCCGGCAATACCGTGACTATCCTCGACGCCCCTCAAATTGGCGGGCTCATTAATGATGTTCCATCATCAGGAGGTATCATGTTGCGAGTTATTTTCCCCCGTCTTATCGTTGCCGCCAGCGTGGCTATTGCCGCCACGGCGCTTCTGCCACGTGGCGCCGACGCAGCCGTGTATCTGAATGGCAGCGCCAGCACCACCTTCGACGTCACCCTGAAGATCATCGCCAATTGCACCATCGCGGCGGCCAATCTCGACTTTGGCCAAAGTCAGGGTGTACTGGCTACTGCCGTGAACGTCAATACGACCGTGAATGTCACCTGCACCAATACCACGCTGTATAACGTGGGCTTGACGGCGGGAACGGGCACCGGCTCGACCGGCACGACGCGCTACCTGAGTGGTACCGGCGGCAACCTGGGAACGGTGCAATTCAATCTGTACCAGACGGCCGGCAGCACCTTGTGGGGCGATACCCAGGGCACGAATACCGTCGGCGGCACCGGCAACGGCTCCTCGCAGCCGATCACGGTGTACGGCAATATTCCGCCGCAGGCGACACCGGCGCCCGATACCTACAAGTCGACCATCACGGCCACCGTTTACTTTTAAGCCAGGCGCCGCGTGAAGGCCGGTGTTGTTTCCCTGATGAAAGGCGTGCTGGCGCTGCTGGCTTGCTGCGCCGCGGGCGCGCACGGTGCCAGCCTGCAGATTTCGCCGGTGACGCTCAATTTGCGCGCGGCGCAGAATGCGGCCGGCCTCACCCTGCAAAACCTCGGTGACCAGCCCATCTACGGGCAAGTGCGGGTATTCGTCTGGGACCAGCGCGATGGCGAGGAAACGCTGGCGCCGACGCAGGAGCTGGTGGCCAGTCCGCCGATCGTCGAAATCGCCGCCAACAGCCGGCAGACCATCCGCCTCGTGCGTGCCCAGGCTGGCCCTGTCGCGCAGGAAAAGACGTATCGCGTGCTCATCGATGAAGTCAGCCGCGAGGATGAGGCGGGCCGCAGCGGCGTCGATATCCGCCTGCGCTATTCGGTGCCCGTGTTCGTGCTGCCGGCCGGTGCTCCGGGCAAGGAAGTGCTTGACTGGCAAGTTTTCCGCGAACAGGGCGAGTGGATGTTGCGCATCAAGAACAGCGGCAATTTCCATGCGCAGATCGGTGCGATGACGTTGACGAACCCGGCGGGCAAGGAGTTTGTCATCAGCAAGGGGCTGTTTGGTTATGTCTTGGCGGCACGCATGCGCGTCTGGCGCCTGCCCGTAGCCAGGGAGGCCGAGCTGAATGGGCCGTTGAGTATTGCGGTAAATGTGAATGCCAAGGCACTCATTGCCAAGACTTCGACACCTTGAACATGGCTGCCATGACGGGGCGGCCTGCTGCGCGCCCCGGGTGCAAGCGGCCACACCATGAAACGCGCACTGGCAGCGTGGCTGTTGCTGGTCATGGCGCCGCTGGCCAGGGCCGATGGCGCGGCGGGCCTGACGGGTGCCGATCCGGGTCCCGCCAGCTTGCCCAGCGATCCGGCGGCGCCGAATGAACTGTATCTGGAGGTTACTGTGAATGCTGAATCAACCGGGCTGATCTTGCGCTTTACCCAGGTGGGCAAAGGCTTGCGCAGCAGTGTGGCGAACTTGCAGCAGCTGGGGCTGGACCCCGCGCGCCTGGTCGCACCCGGTCAGACCGAGGTAGCGCTCGACGCGATTCCCGGACTCAGCTATGAATATGATGCGGCGCGCCAGAGCGTGTCGCTGCGGGTGGCGGACGATTTGCGCTCGCCTTACCGCATCAGTGCGCGCACGGCGGCGCAGACGCCGCCATCGACAGTCACGCCCGGCGCCGTCCTCAATTACGAAGCCTATGCGGAACTGGGCCGGACGCGGCGCGCCGCCATCTTCAACGACTTGCGCTACTTCAATGACAGCGGCGTCTTCAGCAATACCGGCACCGTGAACCTGGGGTCGGACCAGCGCAAGTACATGCGCTTTGACACCTTCTGGAGCCACGCCGACCCCGACACCTTGCAAACGTGGCAAGTGGGCGACCTGATTTCTTCGTCGCTGAGCTGGAGCCGCGCCGTGCGCGTCGGCGGCGTGCAGTGGCGCAAGAATTTCCAGCTGCGCCCCGACTTGCTGACCTTTCCCGTCGCTTCCGTCGATGGCACGGCGCTCGTGCCTTCGTCGCTGAGTCTGTATGTCAATGGCGTGCAGCAATATGCTGCCAGCGTGCCCAGCGGGCCATTTGTGCTGAACCAGGTGGCCGGCATCAATGGCGCAGGGCAAGCCACCATTATCACGCGCGATGCGCTGGGGCGCAGCGTGACGACCGTGCTGCCCCTGTATGTCGATACGCGCATGCTGGCCAGCGGCTTGAGCGATTACTCGGTCGAGGCGGGCGCCGTGCGGCGCGACTATGGCCGTCGCCTGTTCGGCTATGAGCGGCAACTGGTTGCCAGCGCTTCCGGCCGCCACGGCGTCAGCGACAACTTCACCCTCGAAGGCCATGCAGAACTGGCCGCCGGCCTGTATCAGGCGGGGGCGGGCGCGCTGGTGCGGCTGGGCCAGGCGGGCGTGCTGAGCGGTTCGCTGTCGGCCAGCGCCGGCCGCAGCCGTGGTGCGCAGCTGGGTGCCGGCTATCAATACATGGGGCCGCGCTTCAGCGTCGATGTGCAAAGCGTGCGCGCCAGCGCCGGCTTTGGCGACCTGGCCTCGCGCGACGGCAGCGCCGTGGTGCGCGCGGCCGACCGCCTCACCGTCAGCCTGCCATTGCCTGCAGGAAGCAGTATCAGCAGCAGCTATATCAGCTACCGCACGCCTGGCGCGCCGCCATCGAAACTGGCTACCGTGGGCTATTCGGCCACCCTGTTCCACGGCCTGTTCTTCAACGCCAGCCTGTTCCAGGACTTGCGGCAACGCGAGAAGCGGGGCTTTTACTTTGGCTTGAGCATGGCTTTCGACAACAATCTGGCCCTCAGCGTGAACAGCAGCCGGCAAAACGGCGAGAGCGGCCGCAGCGTCAGCGCGCAGCGCGCGGCGGACTTTGGCGGCGGCTTCGGCTGGAGCGTGCAGGCTGGCACGGCGGGCAGCAATGCCTACCGGCAGGCGCAAGTGGAATACCTGGGCAACGACGGCCGCGTGAGCGCGCGCACGCAAAGCAGCAGCATGGGCAGTGCCTCCTCGCTGGGCGCGGCCGGCGCGCTGGTGCTGATGGATGGCCATGTCGAGGCGGCGCGCCAGGTGGGCAACGGTTTTGCGGTGGTCTCCACGGGCGGCGTGGGTAATATTCCTGTGCTGCATGAAAACCGCCAGATCGGCGTGACGGGCAGGGGCGGCTATCTGCTGGTGCCGAATTTGAATCCCTATGGCAATAACCAGATCAGCATCGCCACGGATGAGCTTGATGTTGATGCGCGGGTGCCTGTGAGCAATATCAATGTCGTGCCGCAATACCTGGCGGGCGTGCTGGCGGCCTTTCCCATCGAGCGCTACAGCGCGGCTACCGTCATCGTCCAGGATGCGCAGGGCAAGGCGCTGGCCACGGGTTTGCCCGTGTTGCATGTGCAAAGCGGCAAGCAGACGGTGGTGGGATTCGACGGCATCGTTTTCGTCGACGACCTGCTCGAACAAAACGAGTTGCAAGTCGGCGAAGGCGAAGGCGCATGCGCGCTGCGTTTTGCCTATGTGCGTCCGGCTGCGGGCGGCTTGCCCGTGATCGGGCCGTTGCGCTGCGCCGCTGCCGGCGCCGGGGCAGGCCGCTGATGCGCCGCCTGCTGCTATGGCTGACCCTGCTGCTGGGCTGCGCCTGGGGCGGCGTGGCGCAGGCGGCCGATACCTGCACGGTCAGCGTGACGAATATCGATTTCGGCGCCGTCAGCCCGATTTCCGGCACCGATCACGTGGCGCAGGCCACGGGGACCTTCAGCTGCCTGTTTTCGTCGCTGAACCTGGGGCAATTGCTCACGCCCAATGCGCAAGTGTGCATTTCGCTGGGGCTGGGCACGAATTCCACGTCGGCCCTGCCGCGCAAGCTGGGCAATGGCAGCAACCGCATGGAGTACAACGTGTACGTGGACAATTCGTATGCGACGGCGAAGATCTGGGGCGGCGCCGGCGTGGCGGGCGCGCCGTCGACCTTCGGCATGATCCTGTCGGCCGGCTTGCTGGCCCCGCCCGGCACGTATTCCACCACCTTTACCGTGTACGCGAAGATTCCTGCCGGCACCGCCCTGGCCGCCGTGCCCACGGTCGCCAACGCCAATACCGTCTATACGTCGAGCTTTGCCGGCGTCGGCACCTACACCTACACCACGTATGGCCTCGTCAACTTGCAGGGGTGCACGGCCAGCAGCGGCAGCTTCGGTTTCACGGTGAATGCCACGGCCGTCAACGATTGCACCATCACGGCCACGCCGATGGCGTTTGCGAACGCCTCCATCCTGACGGGCAACCTGCGCAGCACCAGCACCTTGTCGGTGCGCTGCGTCAATAACAATGCCTACCAGATTGCCCTGAACGGCGGCAGCGTGGCGGCCAATGTGGCCAACCGGCAAATGAAGAACACGGTGACCACGGACAAGGTCAGCTATTTGCTGTCCGCCACCCTCGATGGTGCGCCATGGGGCGATGGCACGGCGGGCACGAGCATGGTGACGGGGACGGGAACGGGCGCCAGCGTGCCGCTGACGATCTACGGCCGCGTGCCGGCGCAGGTGTCGCCGCGCCCTGGCGATTACAAGGACACGGTGACGGCAACGATTTATTTCTAGAACGTGACGGTGACGAGGTCGGCGCCCGATGGCGTTGCCTGCTGGTGCAGAAAATAGGGCGTGTTGTGCTGGCAGCGCACCTGGGCGCTGCCGCGCTGCGAGACGATGGTGCACGCATCGTGGACGACGAAGGTGGCCTGGAACGATGCGGAAGAGACGGTACCGGCGGTGGTGGTCTGGCAAACGGCAAGGGCAAACAGGGCTGGCAGTACGGCAAGCTTCAAAGGAGTCATCTTGGATACATCTGGCGAAAAACGGGCGTGGTCAGCGATGCCGCATGGCAAGGCTGACACCATTTTTCGTACCGGGTTGAGGGGGACAGAACGAGCCATGATTGTACTGGAACAAGAAAAGTGTGAGTTTGTGCGTATTTTCAAGCCGCCATCATGGGGTGAGCGTAGCTTTCAAGATGATAGTAACTAAGTTTCCGTATTGCAACTGAAATACTTTTTCGATTGTTGTGTTGAATCAACGTGAGGAGATGGTCATGAAACATACCAACTTTAATAATTTGCCTTGCCCGATCGCACGCAGCCTGGGCAAGGTGGGCGAATGGTGGAGTATCCTCATCCTGCGCGAAGCGTTTTACGGCAAGACGCGTTTCGACGAATTTGAAAAAAGCCTCAAGATTGCGCCCACCATCCTGACGCGCCGCCTGGCCGACCTGGTGGAAGGGGGCTTGATGACGCGCCGCCTGTATTGCGCCAAGCCGCCCCGCTACGACTATGTGCTGACCAAGTCCGGGCGCGCCTTCAAGCCCGTCTTGCTGGCGTTTATTGCCTGGGGTAATGAGAACTTCGCGCCCGAAGGCGCCAGCCTCGTCATCGCCAGCCGCGACACGGGCCTGGCCGCCGACCCGGTGCTGGTCGACGCCACGACGGGCTTGCCCATCAACGACGAGTACTATGCGTTCGCGCCAGGGCCTGCCGCCAGCGACAGCATGCGCAGCATCATCCTCGATGCGGAAAAAAGCAGCGGCATCGCGCCCAAGCCGAAGGCGCCGGCCGCCAACCGCGGCTGGGTGGCGGAAGGCCACCTGGCCTGAACACGAGTTGGCAGGCGAGCAGCAAGTTTGGCGTACAGCAAAGCGGACACGGCGGCATGGCGTTACTGTCGCACTATGCAACTCAAGTGCGGCGTACGCCCGGCTCGGCTGTACGGGCAGGGCGCCATCCGTGATCCGATGTCCGTTGAGGGAGTATTGCGATGAGCACACTGCAACAACACGTACGCCGCGCCGCCAGCGTGCTGGCGCTGGCCGCCCTGCTGGGCGCCTGTTCCCACGGCCCGCATCACCCGGGCGGCCTTGACGTCACCTTGACGGGCGCGCAGGAAGTGCCGGCCAATACCAGCACGGCCAGCGGCAGCAGCAATATCCGCGTCGCCCACGACCGCAGCGTCAGCGGCGGCGTGCGCTACACGGGCATGGTGGCCACCGTCGCGCACATCCATGAAGCGCCCGCCGGCGCCAACGGCCCCGTCATCGTGCCGCTGGTGAAAACCGCCGAAGGCATGTTTTCCGTGCCGGCTGGCACCATGCTCACGCCGCCCCAGTATGCGAGCTACCAGGCCGGCAACCTGTACGTGAACGTGCATAGCGCCGCCTATCCGGCCGGCGAGATCCGCGCTCAGCTCAAACCCTAGCCGGCCGCCTGCGTTTTTCCGAAAACCTCCTTGGGCCGCGCGAGCGGCCTTTTTTTGCGCCAGGCGGCCGGCCGGTGCAGCGCGCTACAATGGCGCTCCATGCTGACCATCCTCGCCATCACCTTTCCCTTCTTCGCCCTGGTGCTGTGCGGCTACCTGGCCGTGCGGCGCAAGCTGCTGCCGCTGGCCGCCATCGGCGGCTTGAACAGTTTTGTCCTGTACTTTGCGCTGCCCTGCATGCTGTACCGCTTTGGCGCCGCCACGCCCATCGCCCAGCTGCTCGACGCCAGCGTGTTCGGCGTCTACCTGCTGTGCGCCCTGATCATGGTGGGCGTCACCATGGCCATGACCCTGAGCCACCGCATCGACTGGAACAACGCCGCCTTCGGCGCGCTGGTGGCGGCCTTCCCGAATACGGGCTTCATGGGCGTGCCCCTGCTTTTGACCTTGCTCGGTCCCCGCTCCTCGGGTCCCGTCATCGTCACCATCGTCGTCGACATGCTCATTACCAGCTCGCTGTGTATCGCCCTGTCGCGCATCGGCAGCGGCGGCGCGCACGGCAGCCGCGCCGCCGTCATGAATGCCCTGAAGGGCATGGTGGGCAATCCGATGCCGTGGGCCATTGTGCTCGGTGCCCTGACGTCGTGGCTGGAACTGGCCTTGCCCAAGCCTTTGATGCAGACGGTGGGCCTGCTGGCCGACGCCGCCTCGCCCGTCGCCCTGTTTACCATCGGCGCCGTGCTGGCCCGTTCGCAAATGAGCACGGCCGACCCGGCGCCGATGAAAGAGTACGTGCCCGTGGCGCTGAAAAAACTGCTGCTGCATCCGCTGCTGGTGTGGGGCATCGGCCACGCGGCCATCGCGCTGGGCGCGCCGCTCGATCCGTTTGCGCTGACCTGCATGGTGCTGGTGGCTTGCCTGCCCAGCGCCAGCAACGTCTCGCTGCTGTCGGAACGCTTCGGCGCGAACACGGCGCGCATCGCCCGCATCATTTTGGTCTCGACGGCGCTGTCGTTTCTGACGTTTTCGGCGGCCGTCAGCTTGCTGGCGTGAGGGTGGACGCGTTGGCCCGGGCCGCGCCTCGCGCCTTGCGCATCATCGTGAGCACTGCGCAGCGCGCATCGCCCGCATCATTTTGGTCTCGACGGCGCTGTCGTTTTTGACGTTTTCGGCGGCCGTCAGCTGGCTGACTTGACGTTGGCGGCGATCAGCGCGCCCAGGGCCTGCGCCGCGCCGGCTTGCGTGTCCAGCGCCAGGCCATGCGCCATGCTGGCCTGGTCCTGCGTGCTGCGGTTCTGCCCCAGCTTCCATTTGCCCGTGATGCGCGCGAGGGGAATCTCGATGCCGACGATGGCTTTCAAGAGTTTCTCGATGTAGCCGGCCGGCGCATCGCCCACCTTCCAAGGCGCGGCTTGATCTGCCTCATGGCGCGCCGTCAGGCGCTCCACCAATGCCAGCAGCCACGCCGCGTCGTCGACGGCGCGCAGGGGGCCGTGCGCGTGCACGACCGCGTAGTTGAAGGTGGGGACTTCCTTGCCGCTGCGCTGCTTTTCCGCATACCAGGAGGGCGTGATGTAGGCGCGCGGCCCCTGGAAGATCACCATGCACTCATCCTCACTGCCGGCCGCGCGCCACAGCGGGTTGGCGCGCGCCACGTGGGCGCGCAGGATGCCGAATGGCGCATCAAGCGTGGGCGCGGCGATCTCGAACGGCAGGTGGTCGGCGCACAGGCCATCGGCGCCATGGCGCACCAGCGCGCCCAGCGGATGCGCCTGGACCAGGCCATGCAGCACATCGAGGCGCTCTTCGCGGAAGGTGGAGGGCGTGTACATCTAGTGGGCTCCTTCCACGACCACGTCGGCCGTCAGCGAATTGGCGATGTAGCAGCGCTCGTGCGCGTCGTGGTGCAGGGCGGCCAGCGCCTCGGGCGAGGGCGGCGTTCCCGCGAAGACGATGCGCGGACGCAGCACGATGCGCGTCATGGCCAGGCGCCCGGCGGCATTCTTGCCCAGCTCGCCGACGGCGTCGTCGCGGTAGTCGTCGATGACGTAGCCGCGCTGCGCTGCCAGCGACAGGAAGAACAGCATGTGGCAGCTCGATGTGGCGGCCACCAGCGCTTCTTCCGGATCGACGTTGGCCGCCACCGACATGGGCAGCGGCACGGACAGGGGCGACGACGAAGCGGGTACCGTCAGGCCGCCGTCGAACTGCCATTCATGGCCGCGGCTGTAGCGCTGGCCGGCGAAATCCTGGCCGTCACGCTGCCAGGCCACGGTGGCGAAAAACTGATGCATGGGTGCTCCGCAAGAGTAGAAGGGGGATGCACCATCTTAGCGCCAGTCTTGGCTATTTAAAACAGCCAATAAGTGCTATCTTGAAGCTACCAATTTAAGAATGCCACCATGCCAGTTTCCCACCTGCACCAGGTTATCGCCGCCTTGCCGCTGCAGCGCGGCGCCAGCGAGCCGCTGTTTCGCCAGCTGTATGCGGCCATCAAGGCCGCCATCCTCGATGGCCGCATGAGTCCCGGCATGCAGCTGCCGCCCACGCGCGACTTTTGCCGCCTGCTGGCCGTGTCGCGCCAGACGGTGCTCAATGCGTATGCGCAGCTGGCGGCCGAAGGCTATCTCGATGGCGCCGTGGGGCGCGGCACCTTTGTCAGTCGCGACGTTCCGCTGCCCGTCCCTGCCGCGGCGCCGGGCTTGCTGCGGCCCCTGTCGGCGCGCGGGCAGGGCGTGGTGGCGGCCATGCGCCAGGTGGCGTTCCACCGGGGGGCGCTGCGCGCCTTTCGCGTCGGCATGCCGCGCATCGACCATTTCCCGTTCGACGTGTGGAACCGCCTGGAAGCGCGGCGCTGGCGCCGGCCCGATCACCATTTCGGCTACAGCGACCCGGCCGGCTACCTGCCGCTGCGCGAACTGCTGTGCGTGTACCTGAAGGCGTCGCGCGGCGTCCAGTGCACGCCGCAGCAGATCGTCATCACCTCCGGCTCGCAGCAGGCGCTGTTCCTGCTGTCGACCATCCTGCTGGCGCCCGGTGACGCGGCCTGGATGGAGTCGCCCGGCTACCGGGGCGCCAGCGGCCCGCTGCGCGCGGCCGGCGCGCGCGTCTTTCCCGTTCCCGTCGATGCGCAGGGGCTCGACGTGGCGTATGGCGTGGCGCATTGCCCGCAGGCGAAGCTGGCCTACGTGACGCCATCGCACCAGATGCCGCTGGGCGTGAGCATGAGTTTGCCCCGCCGCCTGGCCTTGCTGGCCTGGGCCGCGCAAAACAAAGCCTGGCTGGTGGAAGACGATTACGACAGCGAATACCGCTACACGGGCGCGCCGCTGGCGTCCCTGCAAAGCCTGGACCGGGCCGGCTGCGTGGTGTACGTGGGCACCTTGTCGAAAGTGCTGTTCCCGGGCCTGCGCCTGGGCTACATGGTGGCGCCGCCCGCGCTGGCCGAAGCGCTGGTGCAGGCCAAGGCCGTGATGGACCGCCACACGGCCATCGTGCCGCAGATGGCGCTGGCCGACTTCATCGCCGAGGGCCACTTTGGCCGGCATATCCGCCGCACGCGCGACAGCAATGCCGAGCGGCGCGACCTGCTGGTGCGTGGCCTGGCGCGCGAACTCGACGATCAGCTCGCCTGCGGCCCGGCCGACAGCGGCCTGGAACTGTGCGCGTATTTCCGCGGCAGCCATGACGAGGAAGCGGTGTCGCGCGCGGGCCTGGCACGGGGCATCGAATTGCGTCCGCTGGGCCACTATGCCGACTCTGATGCCAGTGCCGCCTGCGCCACGCCGCCCGGGCTGCTGCTGGGCTTTGCGGCGATTCCCCCGGCCGAGATGGCGCACGGCTTGCTGGAACTGGGGCGCCTCCTGCGCGGCCGATAAACTATACTGAGACTTGCCTGCACATGAAGAACACGACCATGAATATTACCCGCTGCGCCTGGGCCAATCCGGCCAATCCCCGTTATCTCGATTACCACGATACGGAGTGGGGCGTGCCCTGCCACGACGAGCGCCGGCTGTTCGAGATGCTGAACCTGGAAGGCGCGCAGGCTGGCCTGAGCTGGGAAACCATCCTCAACAAGCGCGACACCTACCGCGCCGCCTTCGATAACTGGGATGCGGAAAAGATCGCCGCGTATGGCCCGGACAAGGTGGCGCAGCTGCTGCTCGACCCGGGCATCGTGCGCAACCGCCTGAAGGTGGCGGCGGCCATCACGAATGCGCAAGCCTATTTGCGCCTGCGCGCGGAAGGGCAGACCCTGGACAGCTTCCTGTGGGCGTATGTCGATGGCCAGCCCATCGTCAACAGCTGGCAGACCGGCGAGCGTCCCGCCAAGACGGCCTTGTCCGACAAACTGTCGAAAGATTTGCTCAAGCGGGGCTTCAAGTTCGTCGGTTCGACCATCATCTACGCCTACATGCAGGGCATCGGCATGGTCGACGACCATGCGCCCGCCTGCTTTTGCCGCGCGGGGCATTGATGCGCCGCGCGCTGGTCCTGCTCGACACGGATTTTGACGGCGCCCGCTTGCGCGCCGTTTGCGCGGCGCATGGCGGCCGCCGCCTGCATTACATCGCGCTGGCGCCGCGTCCCGTCGACGCCAACCACTTGCCCGAGCAGTGGCGCGCGCAGTGGCCGCCTTGCGTGCCGGGCCTGCACCGCATGGTGTCGCACGATGGACTCGTCACGCTCGATGTGCTGATCGGCGAGCCCGATGTCTGCCTGGCGCAATTGTCGGCGCGTGTCGACGAAGTGCATCTGGCCTGGGTGCCGGCAGCCACGCCCGTGCTGGCGCGCCTGATGGTCGATGGCGCCCGCCTGCAGGCCGTGCACCTGGACGAGGCGCAGCGCATGGCGCTGCAAAAGAACGGTTTTGTCTTCGACGAGAGCCGTTTGCGCGCCATGTTTTATGCGCGGCGCGCAGAGCACGTGGCTGCCGTGGCGCCCGAGCGGCGCGCCATCGTCATCGGCGCGGGCGTGGCCGGTGCGGCCGCCTGCGAACGCCTGGCCGCGCGCGGCTGGAAGGTGACCTTGATCGAACGCCACGCGCAGCCGGCCAGCGAGGCGTCGGGCAACCTGGCCGGCATCTTCATGCCGCAGCTGTCGAAGGACGACAATATCGCCACGCGCCTGGTGCGCGCCGCCTACCTGTACTCGCTGCGCTACTGGCAAGATTTGGGCGGCATCGGCAGCGCCTTTGATGGCGCGCAATGCGGCGTGCTGCAACTGGCGCGCGATGACGCGCATGCGCAGGTGCAGCGGCAGATCGCCGCCAGCGGCCTGTATCCGCGCGAATTCGCCCGCTGGCTGGAAGCGCCCGAGGCGGCGGCCATGCTGGGCGCGCCGGCGCTCGATGGCGCATGGTGGTTCGAACAGGGCGGCTGGGCGCGCCCGTCCTCCGTCTGCGCCGCCATGCTCGATGCCTGCGGCGCCTTGCTCACGCGGCGCTTTTCCAGCAGCGCCCTGCGCCTGGAACGCGGCGATCAGGAATGGCTGGTGCGCGATGCGCAAGGTACCCTGATCGCGGCCGCGCCCACCGTCATCCTGGCGGCGGGCACGGGGGCCGTGGATGTCGAGCAGGCGGCCGGCCTGCCGCTGGACGCCGTGCGCGGGCAGGTCACGCACCTGGCCGAAGGCAGCTTGCCTTCGTTGCCGTTCGTCGTCTGCCGCGAAGCCTACATGACACCGGCGCACCAGGGTGTCGTCTGCGTGGGCGCCAGCTACGATGCGGACGCGGACACCACGTTGCGCCCATCGAGCCAGGAAGAAAATATCGCGAAGATCGCCGACATCCTTGGCGTAGCCCCGTTCGAGGCGCCGCTGGCCGGGCGCACGGGCTTTCGCTGCGTGGCGCCGGACCGTTTGCCGCTGGCGGGCGCCTTGCCCGACCCCGGCGTGCCAGGGCGCTGCGAGCGCCTGCGCGACGTGCCCCGCTGGCCCGGCCTGTTCGGCTTGCTCGGCTATGCCTCGCGCGGCCTGATCTGGGCGCCGCTGGCGGCCGAGCTGCTGGCTTGCCAGCTGGAGGGCGAGCCGCTGCCGCTGGAGAGTCAATTGGCCGCCGCTTTGGACCCTGCGCGCTTTCTGTTGCGCGAGCGCCGCCGGACCGCCTGAAAAAGCCCATGGCGTTGTTGTCCTGCCTCGCCGTACGTTCGTACTGTCTTCGGCACTCCGCCTGGCCCTGGGCATTTCCAGACGCTCCCCCCTTCGATTTCTCCATATACGTTTTTCAGCTTTCCAAACTCTTTTTAATTTGTTTTCCGAACAACATAAGTTCGCTACAGTGGACTCGTGCTGGTTTTTGACGACGGAATAAAGAGGTGGAAAGATGGCTGCTGCAGAACTGATTTTCGATCCCCGCGCCGCGCACGGCGAGGCGGCGTTTGACGAAGTGCTCAATCTCGCGCGCACCCAGGCGCAGGCGCAAGGCTTGCCGTATGCGGGCATCGTCAGTGCGCAGGATGCATGGCAGCTGGTGCAGGCCGGCAAAGCCGTGCTGGTCGACGTGCGCACGAATGAAGAACGCACCTTCGTCGGCTACGTGCCCGCCTCGCTGCACGTGGCGTGGGCGACCGGCACGTCCATGAACCGCAATCCCCGCTTTACGCGCGAACTGGAAGCGAAAGTGGGCGGCAAGGACGCCGTCGTGGTGCTGCTGTGCCGCAGCGGCAAGCGCTCGGCCGCAGCTGCCGAAGCGGCGGCCAAGGCGGGCTTCACGCACGTCTTCAATATCGCGCAAGGCTTCGAGGGCGACCTCGACGAGCAGCAGCAGCGCGGCCACAGCGGCGGCTGGCGCTGGCATGCGCTGCCCTGGCTGCAAGATTAAATCTCCCTTCAGGATCACCATGAACCAGCGAGCCATCCCCCCCGCCTCCCTAGCCGCGCAGCCGCAGTGGGAATTGCGCCAGATCGTCGATGAATTGCGCGCCGTGCGCGAGCAGTGGCGCGAAGGATTGGCCAGCAACCAGGAGTGCGGCGCGCGCGAATTCCCGTCGCGCCAGCATTTGCACGACATCATCAAGGCCCTGTGCGCGGCCCTGTTCCCCATGCGCCTGGGGCCCCTCGACCTGCAGCAGGAGAGCGAGGATTTCTTTGTCGGCCACACGCTCGACACGACCCTGACGGGCTTGCACGAACAGGTGCGGCGCGAACTCAGTTACCACGCGCGCCAGCATGGCTTGCAGCAGACGGTGTCCATCGAACAGCAGGCGCTGGCCATCGTGCAGCGCTTCGCCCGCGCGCTGCCGCGCATCCGTGCCCAGCTCGACACGGATGTGGCGGCCGCCTTCCATGGCGACCCGGCTGCGCACAGCGTCGACGAAGTGCTGCTGTGCTATCCGGGCATCCTGGCCATCATCCATTACCGCCTGGCGCACACCTTGTATGCACTGGGCGCGCCGCTGGTGGCGCGCATCATCGCCGAAGTGGCCCATTCGCAGACGGGCATCGACATCCACCCGGGCGCCATCATCGGCAGCAGCTTTTTCATCGACCATGGCACGGGCGTGGTGATCGGCGAGACTGCCATCATCGGCGAACGGGTACGCATCTATCAAGCCGTCACCCTGGGCGCCAAGCGCTTTCCCGCCGGCGCCGACGGCGTGCTGAAAAAGGGGCTGGCGCGCCACCCCATCGTGCAGGACGACGTGGTCATCTACGCGGGCGCGACGATCCTGGGACGGGTGACCATCGGCCAGGGCTCCGTCATCGGCGGCAATGTCTGGCTGACCCGCAGCGTGGCGCCCGGCAGCCATGTCACGCAAGCGCATAACCAGCAGGAGGCGCCGGAGTTGCCAGCGCCATCCCACCCCGCTTTTGCCCATCACCCATGAGGACAGCATGTTGATCAAACAGTTTGGACTGGCCGTGCGCCAGTTGCGCGAAGGGCATGGCTGGTCGCAGGAGCGCCTGGCCGAAGCGGCCGACTTGAACCGCTCGTTCATCGGCGAAATCGAACGGGGCGCCGCCACGCCGTCGCTGCTGACGGTGGAAAAACTGGCCGGCGCGCTGGGCATCGGCCTGGCGGGCTTGATGGCGCGCTGCGAGCCGGAATTGGTGGATTAAGGCGGGTGCATTAAAACGTCGCGTTGATGGCGATAGCATGTTGAGAGATCAGGGGAGACGCTTGATACTTTATTTGTTTTTCAAATAAGCATATTCACTTTTCTCATTAGGAGTCGTAGATGGCCGAAGCAACCCCCGATAGCCAGTTCGCGCTGGGCGACAACGCCGCGCGCCAGCTGGCCAATGCAAGCAAGAGCGTCCCCCAGCTGTCCACGATCACGCCGCGCTGGCTCGTGCACCTGCTGCAATGGCTGCCCGTGGAAGCGGGTATCTACCGCCTGAACCGCGTGAAAAATCCGAAGGACGTGCGCGTCGCCTGCTCGCAGCGCGACGAGTCGGAACTGCCGCAAACCTTCGTCGACTACGACGACCAGCCGCGCGAATACTTCCTCAATGCCGTCAGCACGGTGCTCGACGTGCACACGCGCGTGTCGGACCTGTATAGCAGTCCGCACGACCAGATCAAGGAGCAGCTGCGCCTGACCATCGAAACGATCAAGGAGCGCCAGGAAAGCGAATTGATCAACAATCCCGACTACGGCCTGCTGGCCAGCGTGCACGACGACCAGCGCATCTTTACCCTGACGGGCGCGCCCACGCCGGACGACCTCGACGAACTGCTGACGAAAGTGTGGAAGGAGCCGGGCTTCTTCCTCGCGCACCCGCTGGCGATTGCCGCCTTCGGCCGCGAATGCACGCGCCGCGGCGTGCCGCCACCGACCGTCAGCCTGTTCGGTTCCCAGTTCCTCACGTGGCGCGGCGTGCCGCTGGTGCCGTCCGACAAACTGCCCATCGAAGACGGCAAGACGAAGATCATCCTGCTGCGCGCGGGTGAACAGCGGCAAGGCGTGATCGGCCTGTTCCAGCCTGGCCTGGCGGGCGAGCAAAGCCCGGGCCTGTCCGTGCGCTTCATGGGCATCAACCGCCACGCGATTTCGTCCTACCTGATTTCGCTGTATTGCTCGCTGGCCGTGCTGACCGATGATGCGCTGGCCGTACTGGAAGACGTGGAGATCGGTAAATACCATGACTACCCAGACACCTACAAGTGATGGCGCGGCGGGTTTGCCTGCCGTCCCGTTTTTACCCGACGAAGCGACCTTGAACCGCCTGGCGGGCGAGTTTTTTGCGCGCCTGCCGGGCTTGGACAAGTCTCCCAGCCTCGGTGGTTCCGGCAGCGTGCTCGATGCGGTGCCCCGCTATGCGAACCGTCCGCCGCCGCAGCCCGGTCCTGCGTTCGCCGCCATCGCTCCCGGCGTGGCGACGGCGCAGGTGCCGCCCGTGACGGCGCCCCTGGAAGCGCCCATTGCGCCGGCCCCCGCGTCCGTACCGACGCCGCGCTTGTCGGCGATCAATGCGCCGGCTGCACCGTCGCCGTATTATTTTATCGGTGGCGCGCATGGTTATCCCGCGTCGGGCAATGGCCTCGATGGCCTGGCGCGGCAGGGGCAAGGGCAGGTGGCGCCCGACGATGTGCGGGGCCTGTTTGCCACGCCGCAGAAGGCGCCCGCGCGCCAGCTGCCCGTCTCGCCAGCCAGTGGCCAGCCCGCCTTCTATTTCCAGACCGAGCTGCCCTCGGCGACGACGCCTGGCCAGCACCAGACGCCGGCGCCGTTCGATGTGCACGCCGTACGGCGCGATTTTCCCGTGCTGGCCGAGCGGGTCAATGGCAAGCCGCTGGCCTGGTTCGACAATGCGGCCACCACGCACAAGCCGCAGTCGGTGATCGACCGCGTGTCGTATTTCTATGCGCACGAAAATTCGAACATCCACCGCGCGGCGCACGCGCTGGCGGCGCGCGCCAGCGATGCGTATGAAGCGGCACGCGCCAAGGTCGCGAATTTTCTGGGCGCCGCCTCGGCCAATGAAATCATCTTCGTGCGGGGCGCCACGGAAGGTATCAATTTGATTGCCAATACCTTCGGGCGCAAGTACATCGGCAGCGGCGACGAGATCATCGTCTCGCAGCTCGAACACCACGCCAATATCGTGCCGTGGCAGCAGCTGGCGGCCGAGAAGGGCGCGACATTGCGCGTGATTCCCGTCGACGACAGCGGACAGATCCTCCTTGATGAATTCCGCAAGCTGCTCAACGGGCGCACCAAGCTGGTGTCCGTGACGCAGGTGTCGAATGCGCTGGGGACGGTGACGCCCGTGGCGCAGATCATCGCGCTCGCGCATGCGGCCGGCGTGCGCGTGCTGGTCGACGGGGCGCAAGCCGTGTCGCACCTGCGCGTGGACGTGCAGGCGCTGGGCGCGGATTTTTATGTCTTCTCGGGGCACAAGGTATTCGGTCCGACGGGCATCGGCGCCGTGTATGGCAAGGCGGACTTGCTGGAGCAATTGCCACCGTGGCAGGGCGGCGGCAACATGATCGCCGACGTCACGTTCGAGCGCACCGTCTACCAGGGCGTGCCGAACCGTTTCGAGGCGGGCACGGGCAATATCGCCGATGCCGTGGGCCTGGGTGCGGCCATCGACTACGTGCAGCGCATCGGCCTGGACAACATCGCCGCCTACGAGCACGCGCTGCTGGCATACGCGACGCATCAGCTGGAGGCGATTGCCGGCGTGCGCCTGATCGGCACGGCGCTGGACAAGGCCAGCGTGGCCTCGTTCGTGCTGGCCGGTTACGAGCCGGCGGAAGTGGGGCGCGCCCTCAATGACGAGGGTATCGCCGTGCGCTCGGGCCACCACTGCGCCCAGCCGATTCTGCGCCGCTTCGGCGTGGAAGCGACCGTGCGCCCTTCGTTCGCCTTCTACAACACGTATGAGGAAATCGACCGCATGATCGTCGTGGTCAGACGCCTGGCGGGCGCGCGCCGCTGATCTTGCCGCCTTGTCAAGCCGATGCCGCCCCTGCGCCTGCGGGGGCGGCATTGTTGCGTCATGTCACGGACTTTGCGCCTGGCTGGCAGGCGCCCGCAGGCTGGCGGTATAATTTATCCTTGGCAATATTCAAGCCGCGGCCCCCAAGGAGATATCCGGTGGAAGATCAACACAGCTCGCCCGAGCTTTTCCTGTTCCTGGCGTCGACCGTGCACGACATGAAAAACTCGATCAGCGTTGTCAGCGGCACCTTGGAGTCGCTGCTGGCGGCCGAGCAGGCCAAGCCCGCGCCCCAGGCCGACCCCGCCTACCTGCAGATGGCGCAGATGCTGTACCAGACCAAGCGCCTCAACGATAACCTGATCCAGCTGCTGGCCCTGTACAAGGAAGTGGGCAAGCCCGGCTACCCCTTCGACGTGCAGCCGCAACTGGTGAGCCAGGTCATCGACCAGGTGGTGGATCAGGAAAAGATCCTGCTGGCCTCGAAAGGCATCCAGCTGGAGACGGCCTGTCCGCCGGAACTGATCTGGACCCTCGATGAAGACCTGGTCATCGGCGTGCTCGCGCATGCCATCAACAACGCCATCCGCTACACGAAAGACACGATTCGCCTGTCCGTGCGGGAGCACGACGACATGCTGGAGCTGCGCGTGGAAGACAATGGCGACGGCTATACCCAGGCTTTGCTGGACGCGGGCAGCGCGGCCATGGATGGCATGGCCGCCGGCGTGAATTTTTCCACCAACAGCACGGGACTGGGCCTGTATTTTTCCAGCGAAGTGGCAAAGATGCACAAGCACCGGGGCAGCAGCGGCAGCATCGCCCTGGAAAATGGCGGCGCCCTGGGCGGCGGCTGTTTCATCCTGCGCCTGCCCTGAACGAGGAATCCATGACGACAGACAGCCACGCCACCGCCGCCGAAGCGGGCAGCACCGACTGGGCCGACAAACATTATCTGCTGGTCGACGATTTCATCGGCATCCGCATCCTGCTGCGCGAATCGCTGCGCAACCTGGGCGCGCGCCATATCGACCAGGCGGCCAGCGGCGGCGAAGCCATGAAGCTGCTGGCCAAGACGCGCTACGACGTGGTGCTGTGCGATTACAACCTGGGCGAAGGCAAGAATGGCCAGCAAGTGCTGGAAGAGACGCGCGTGCGCAACCTGACGGCGCCATCGAGCGTGTGGCTGATGGTGTCGGCCGAGAAAAGCGTGGAATCCGTGATGGGCGCGGCCGAGCACCAGCCCGACGCCTACCTGATCAAGCCGATCACGGAAGGCGTGCTGCTGACGCGGCTGAACCGCGTGTGGCACAAGAAGCAGGTGTTCCGCGAAATCGACCAGGCTTGCATGGAAAAGGATTATCTGCGCGCGGCCAAGCTGTGCGACGCGCAGATCGAGGTCAACAAGCTGCACGAGCTGGAATTGCTGCGCATGAAGGCCAGTTTGCTGCTGAAAAGCGGCGAGCCGGAAAAAGCCCGCGCCGTGTATGAAAAAGTGCTGGCCGAGCGCGATTACAGCTGGGCCAAGGCGGGCCTGGGCAAGATACGCATGAATAACGGCGAACACGAGGCGGCGCGGCAGATCTTCCAGGGCGTGATCGTCGAAAACAAGTATTACATCGACGCCTACGACCAGATGGCCGTCGCCTACCAGCTGATGGGCCAGCACGAGGAAGCGTGCGGCGTGCTGGAAAAGGCGGCGCGCCTGTCGCCCAATTCCGTGCCGCGCCAGCGCAACCTGGGACTGGCGGCCCTGAAAGTGGGCAATGTCAGCATGGCGGAAAAGGCTTTTCGCAAGTGTATTTCCATCGGCGAGTTTTCCGTCATGAAGACGCCGGACGCCTACCTGGGACTGGCGCGCGTGTGCGGCCTGAAGAAGGATGCGAAGGAGGCGCTGCAATGGCTGCTGCTGGCGCAGCGCGAATTCTCGCCCGAACAGATCGGCTTGCGCGCGAAGATCACGGAAGGCATGGTGCACCACGAAACGGGCGATTACCGGCGTGCGCGCAAGTGCGGCGACGAGCTCGAAGCCATGCTGCTGGAAGACCCGGCGCGGCCCGAGAAAGCCATCTGCATGGAACTGGCGACCCTGCTGTTCGCCGTCGGCGTGAAGGATGCGCCGGCCGGCCTGCTGTGCTACGTGGTGAAGAACAACCACGACAACCAGGTGGTGCAGGACGAAGTGCAAAAGATTTTCGACAAGGCGAAGATGGGCGATGAAGGCACGAGCCTGATCATCGCCTCGCGCAAGGAAGCGTCGGACCTGATGAACAAGGGCGTGCTGCTGTGGAAGACGGACAAGCTCAACGAAGCGGTCGCCTGGATGCGCGCGGCGCGCGAAAAACTGCCGAACAACTTGCGCATCCTGTTCAATTCCGCGCAAATCATCGTTTCCTTCCTGCAGCAGCGCGGGTTTCAGGCCGATTTGGCGGCTGAAGCCATGGAAGTGTTGTTGTATGTGGACAAAATTGCACCAGGGCAGCAGCGCTTCGCGCAATTGATGGAGCAACTGGTGCAGCTGACGCCGCCGCCCGGGCCGGAAGACGCCGTCGCGGCGCCGGAAAATGCGCCGCCGGCAGCGGAAAAAGGGGGAAAAGCCGTGCGTGAGCGTGCCGGATGATAAACTAGGGGCCAGCGTGGGTTCGCCCGTGCTTGAGTTGCTTTACAACAATAAGGAAGAAACTATGCGTGATGTGGTCAATGAAGTATACAAAAAAATGAAGGTCGGCGCCGTTGCCTGGGTACGCCCGGTCGCCGCCAAGGGAGACACGCTGGAAACATTCCAGTCTTCGTACGAGCACGCCAAGGCGCTGGCCGACGAAGGCCTGATCACGATCGGTGACGTAAAACGCCAGGCCGACAACATGATCGAGGCGATCCGCATTCATCGTATCGCCTGATCATATTGCCGGCTTGAAACATCAGGCCTTGCCTGGTGCTTTGGCCTTGGGTGCTGCGCGTTTTGCGGGCGCCTTGCGCAGCGGGGCCTTGGCCTTGGCTGCCGTGCCTGCTTCGGCAGGTTTGGCCGGCTTGCTGGCCGCTGGCTTGGCTTTGCTCACGCCGCCAAAGCTGGCCGCTGCCGTGCTGGCGGCGTCGGGCGACATCGCTGTCGAGACGGCCTGCGTGAACTGATCTTGTAACAAATTCCACCAGGCACTTGGATTGGCCAGCTGGGCTCCGGCCTGGCTGCCGGCATCGGCGGGCGCAGGCGCCGGTTTCGGTTCAGGCGCCGCAGGTGTGGCTTGCTGGAAAAACGCGGAAGCGTAGGGCACCGATTCAAACACGGATTTTTCGCTGGCGCCGGGCTGGGTGATGGCTGCCGCCAGGGACGCGCCCATCGATTTCAAGGTGGCGATGGTGCCGCGCTGCACTTCCAGCGCCTGGATACTGCCGCGCAGCATGCTGGTGTTGAGGTTCAGCCATGCTTCGACGGCCTTCAAGTCATTGATTTTCTTGTCCAGCTCTTCCACCGACATGGTGGGCGCCGTGATGCCAGGCATGCCCATGCCGGGCACGCTCATGCTGCCCCACAGGTTTTTGACGAAGTCGAGCGTATCGGTCACAACTGCTGCGCCCGGCATTTGGGGCATTTGCGGGTTTGCCATGCGAAATCTCCTGGTAGGTGGATAGCCTTAGCGTAGCAGATATCGGCTTGCAACTGACGCAATGCCGCCAACATTTTCTTACATAAAACATTAAGAGTTGAGCACGGGCAAGAAGCGGGAAGCGGGGCGGAAGCGTTACACTACGGCCTATGATGCCTGACTCCTTCTTTTCGCCACCGCGCCGCCGCACCGTCATCTTTGTCGCGGTCATCGGCGTACTGCATTACGTGGCGTTGGAATGGCTCACCTCGCGCGCCAGCATGGTGCCGCTGGGACAGAATCATGCGCAGATGGTCAGCATGGCCTTGATCGCCGAGCCGCCCAAACCCCTGCCGGTGGTGCCGCTGCCGCCGCCCGAACTGCGGCCAGTGCCCAAGCCCAGGCCGCCGCCACCACCGCCGCCGACGGAGCTGGCGTCGAGCGAAACGCCGCAGTTGACGGCGCCCGTCAGCGACGTGCCGGAAGGCCCGGCCACGAGCGAGCCGGCCGCCGTGGCGGCTCCGGCCATCACGGCGCCGGCGCCCGCCGTGGCCGCCGCGCCCGCGCCGGCCAGCGAACCGCCGCCACCGCCCGTCGAGCAGGCACGCCACTACAAGACGAACGCGCCCGCTTCGGCCCAGTTCGACCTGCATGTGGACCGGCGCGATGCGGACGGCACCAAGTGGCAGGGCGTGGCCGCGATGGCGTGGGAAAACCGGGGCGACACGTATCAGCTGAAACTGGAAGTGGGCTTGAGCATGCTGATCACGCGCATCAACCTGCTGGTGCTGACGAGCGAGGGCCGGATCGATGGCAGCGGCATCGTGCCCGTCACGGCCACGGAGAAACGCAAGGGCCGCGCGCAAACGGCCACGCATTTCAACCGCGACGCCAAGAGCATCACGTTCTCGGCCACGACGGCCACGGCGCCATGGCAGGAAGGGGCGCAGGACAAGGCCACCGTGCCGTTCCAGCTGGCCGCCATCGGCCGTGCCGACGTCAACCAGCTGGTGGGCAATATCGACATTCTCGTCGGCGAGGAAAAGGAAGCGACCGTGTTCCGCTTCCACCTGGTGGGCGAGGAAGAACTGGACACGAAAATGGGCCGCCTGGTGACGTGGCATCTGCACCGGCCGCCGAAGCCCGGCACGTATTCGTCGCAGCTCGATGTCTGGCTGGCGCCGTCCATGCAATGGTATCCGGTACAAATACGCAATACCGAAGCGAACGGGGCGCTGACCACGCAAACCGTGACCAAGATCTCCGTAAATGAATCAACAGGAAAATAAATGACTACTTTGACTACCTTGAAACGCGTCCTGGCTGCCAGCCTGCTGGCGGCCACCCTGACGCCCGCCATGGCGGCGGACGAGCCCGTGGACCATCCCGTCATCAAGCGCCCGTACAAGCTGGCGCCTTCGGCCGACCTCGTCTATTCGATCAAGGCGAAACAGCGCGGCATTGCGTTGTCCGGCGAATCGGTCAGCAACTGGCGCGCCGGCGACGGCAAGTACTCGCTGCTGGCCGAAACCAAGGCCGCCCTGTTCGGCAAGATCCTGGAACAGCGCAGCGAAGGCACGGTCGACGATTACGGCCTGGCGCCGGCGCAGTTCGTGGAAAAACGTTTCCGCAAGGAAGCGGCCACGACCACCTTCAAGCGCGACAGCAAGAGCATCGTCTTCAGCGAAGGCGATGAAACGTATCCGCTGAAAGGCGGCGAGCAGGACCGCAACAGTACCGTCTGGCAACTGGTCAGCGTGGCGCGCGCTACCCCGGAAAAATTCACGCCCGGCTCGGAATGGAGCTTCTTCGTTGCCGGCCGCCATGACGCCGAACCGTGGACCTTCAAGGTCGTCAAGCAGGAGACGGTCGCCACCGGCCAGGGTTTGGTGGAAGCCGTGCACCTGGTCAAGGCACCGCCGCCGGACAAGAAGGGCCAGCAAGTGGACCTGTGGCTGGCGCCGTCGCTGGAATGGTATCCCGTGAAGGTGACGTTCGCCGATGAAGACGGCGATTACGTCGAGCAAACCTTGCAAAAGATCGTCAGGAAGTAAGTGTTCACTAATGGTTCGGGGCCAGGCATGCCGTGTTTGGCCCCCCATTTCATCGTCCTGGCCCGGCACGGCGCACCTGCCGTGTTGCGCCATGTCCGCACCGCCCCCTCCCATGCGCTAAATTGCATGTCAGAACTGATATACTGACGCCCCCGCCCCGCAGCGCCGCGTTAGCCCGCAGCGCCGCCCGCTGAACACTCATCCGGAAAAGAATGATTGATATAATGGCAAGTGCAGCCGTGGCTACGGATGCAAATCAGACAGAGCAAGAGCATCACGATTCCTTGCAGGCGCATTTCCAGCCCAATATTTCGGCCGATGAAATTGAGCAAGTTTTTCACTTGAAGCGGGCGCAGCCCTTGCTGCAAGTGTTTACGGCCCTGTTCCACGGCGGTTTCGATGGCGTGCTGGTGCGTCTGCTGGTGTTGCGCGAGCTCGCGTCCGATGCGGCCACGTCCGCCTATACGCGCGCCGATATCAATACGAAACTCGCATATCTGTTGCCGGAAAGCCTGGAAACGGTCTTGCTGCGCCTGCGCTCGAACCAGTTGCTGGCCTGGGATGCGCAGCAGGGCGTGTACCGCGTGACCCCGATGGCGCGCAATGTGCTGTCCGCCATCGACAGCTTGCTGGGCCTGGGGCAGACGGAAGATGAAGCGGAAATGGGTTTTCTGCTGTCGCAGGTGGCGGGCGCGCAAGCCGTCGGTGGCGTGTCGGTCGAGCAATTGCAGCATTTGCTGGGCCGCCTGGTGGACTTGACGGAAGAATTTTCCGACGCGATTGCCTCCGGTTCCGAATTCCGTCTGCGCACGGCGCAAGCGAAGTGGAACATGGCTTGCGACTGGGTCGAGAAGGGTTCCGAGATCCTCGTGGCGATCACCTCCGATGAAAACGCGGACAGCGCCACGCACAAGGCGGCGCAGGCGATCGGCCGCGCGCAAAGTAAATTGCTGAACATGCAAGGCATGTTTTCGCGCGCCCTGAACCAGATCGAGCGCCAGCGGGTCCACCTGGGCCAGTCGGGCTTGTCGACCACGGATATCAAGCGCTGGCTCTTGCTGCATGACGACCTGGCCAGCCTGGCCGAGGGCGCCATCGACCAGCCTGTCGTGCCCCTGTTCTCCACGCCGGCCGAGATGATCGACGTGGCCGAAACGGAACTGCTGTCCGAACGGGCGGCGGGTGTCATCAACACGGGCCTGCCCAGCGGAGAGGACGCGCCCACCACCATCAGCGACGGTCCCGCCATGCAACTCGAACTCGATGACTTGCTCGAACGCCTGTCGAACTTCGCCAGCCTGGGCAATTTCCCCAGCATCGGCGAAGAAGGGCCGAAATCGGTGCCCGTGCAGGATTCCCTGTTGCCGGCCAGCTTTGCCGTGGCCTCGTACCGCGCCTCCATGCTGCCGCTGCTGGGCGACGTCTCCGAAGCGAGCTTGCAGGGATCCACGGCCGAACTGGCCCGTTTGCCGATCACTTTTACTCCGACCGACGAGATGGTCCAACTGACCGACCCCCACGTGGCGGCCATGTCGATCGCCTCGCTTTCACTGAATGTTTCACTTGATTTAGATAGCGGCACCGCCGATGAATGACGATTCCCAAATCCTGATTGCGCGCCTGCTCACGCATCAAACCCTGCGCCGCGACGACAAGCTCGTCAAGCGCGTGCTGTCCGACGAGCTTTTCCGCGCCGAGATCGATGCGCGCCTGCTGGCCTGCGGCTTGAAACTGCTCGACAACGTGTACGCCGACCATGTCACCCTGGCACTGACGCGCACCATCGAACCGAAGATTTTCGGCGCGCGCGACGTGTGGCAAAACAACAACTTTGGCCTGGCCCGCGATGGCGTGGCCTTGCTGGTGGTGCTGTGGGCGCAGATCATCCTGCCCAAGCGTGAACGCCAGGAAACGCACCAGCACGCGGACGACGACCAGAACGACATGTTTGGCACGGAAAAACCGCTGCCGCGCGCGGAAGATGCGTCGATCGGCATTTCCTACAAGGCCCTGTTGTCGGACTTCGGCGACAAGCTGGGCAAGAAGACGCGCATGGACATGAATCTGGGCACGCTGGCCAAGCTGGGCTTCATCGAGCGGCGCGGCGACTTCATCCTGGAAGGCCCGCTGCTGGACCTGATGATGGACACGGACGTCTTGAAAGAGCGCATCATCAACGGCGCCCTGGCTGACGTGTTCAAGCGGGCGCCGGCGCGCCTGGTGGCCGTCAGCGGCGATACGTTGCCCGACGCCGACCTGGCGGACGACTTGTCCGCCGACATCGGCGACCTGCCCGACGACGGCGATGAGCCCGCGTCCGACCTCCCTCACTGAAAGCGCCCATGTTTCATATCAAATCACTTGAACTGGTGCACTGGGATTACTGGCAGCGCATCAAGAATATTCCGCTCGACGCGAAGATCATCACCATCGCGGGGCAGAACGGCTCGGGCAAGACCACCTTGCTCGACGCCTTGCGCACCCTGTTCGGCCTCGATTGCTCGATGGGGCGCACGTATAAACACTATGCGCGCCACTCGGGCCAGCAGACGGCCTGGCTGCGCGCCGTGGTCGACAACAAGAACGTGGGCAAGCAACTGTCGAACCGCCCGTTCCGCAGTTCCGGCTTCTTCAGTGACGATGAAGTGACCCTGTTTTGCCAGATCCAGAAGAATGGCGGCGACTGGAAGCGCCAGTATCTGATGCGTCCGGGCAATGTGCAGATCGAGGACATCACGGATGCCAACGACTGGCTCGGTGTGGAAAACTACCGCAAGCGCCTGGCCAATGCGGGCCTGTCGCCTGCCATGTCGAAAGTGCTGGCGCTGGAGCAGGGCGAGACGGACAAATTGTGCGAATACGCGCCGCGCCAGCTGCTCGACCTCGTGTTCCAGGTGTTTGGCGACAAGGAAGTGCTGGACGCCTACGACGAAGCCAAGCGCCACCAGCGCGACACGGAAGTGGAACTGAAACGTTTCGAGACGGAACTGGAAGCGTCGAAGACCAACCTGGAAGGCTTGCGCCTGCGCGTGGCCAATTACCACCAGTGGGAAGGGCTGCATAAAGAGCGCCGCAACCTGCTGGAAGAAGTGCTGCCCAGCCTGCAGTACCACGAGGCGCGCGAAAAAGCGGCCGCGGCCAGCCGGCAATTGCGCGATGCGCGCAAACCGATGGCGCAGGCGGACCAGCAGCTGACCGATAAACGCAATGCGCTGGCATCGCAGGCGAAGGCCCTGTCCGACGCGCAAATGAACGAAACCTTGCTGGAACAGGAATCGATCGGCTTGCAGAGTCGTTTGTCCTTGATCAATAGCAAGCTCAAACCGCTGGACAGCCTGCTGGAGCAGAAAGACCGTTTGCACAAGCTGGCGGCGGACTCGGGCAGCGACATCGCCGAAGTGGCGGCCCAGCTGGAACAGAAGGAAGCGGAATTGCTGCGCCAGCGCCAGCAGCGCGACGCCCTGTCGGCCCGTATCGCGGCCGAGCAGGCGACGATTGCCGCGCTGCAAGGCAAGACGGCCATGCCGGAGCCGGACAATGTGCGCTGCATGCGCCGCGCGCTGCGCGACGCCGGGATCAGTCACGCGATGCTGTCCGATATCGTCGAAGTGACGGACAGCCGCTGGCAGGGCGCCGTCGAAGGCGTGCTGGGCGGTTACGCTTCGGTGGTGCTGCTGGACAAGGCCAAGGATGCGGCGGCCGCCTACCGTTTGGCCGAGAAGGAACGCTATCGCCACTTCATCGTGCCCGACCTGGTCACGGCGCCGGTGGCGAAAGACGAGAGCTTGCTGGCGGTGGTGAAATTTTCTGCGCCCGTGCCCAGCTGGCTGATCGAGCAGCTGTCGCGCATTGCACGCGTCGATTCCGTCGAAGCAGGTTTCAAGCTGGGCAACCACGAAGAGTGGATCACGCCCGAGGCGTACCACCGCGAACGCCGGGGTGGGCGTTCGCTGTTCGTGGAAGCGTCGCGCTACCGTTTCGGCCAGGCTGGCCGCAGCGGCCGCCTGGAAGCGCTGCTGCGCTCCCTGCCGGGCCTGGAAGGGCAGGAAGACACCTTGACCCTGGCGATTTCGAAGCTGGCGGCCGAAGTGGGCGCCTTGAAAGCGCGCATCGCCGGCGTCGACGCGGCCAAGGAACTCAGTGCCCGCCAGGAAGAGTTCGCCGAAGCGCTGCGCAACTCGAAGCCGCTGAAGGAAGAGCGCCTGGAAGTGGGCGGCCGCCTGGGCGAGCTGCAAAACCTGACGAAGAACGCCACCGTGGCGCGCACGCGTGCCGATACCGTGTGGCAAAACGCGCGCCTGGCCCTGTCCGAGGCGGAAGCGGGCTCGCGCCTGGGCTACAAGAAACAAATTGAACAGCGCGCCGAGCATGCGCGCGCCTTGCTGGCCCTGCGCCATGCGTGGCGCCACTTGCCGAAAAGCTGGCGCCGTCCCGCACGCCGCGCGGCCCTTGTGGCCGAGCACCAGAATGCACACCAGGTCGACTTGCGCGTGGCCAGCCTGCAAAACAGCCTGGCGCGCGACGACTGGGAACTCGACGCCACCGTCATCGACCAGCACCACCGCCTGTCGGACCAGTTGCATGGCCGCCAGTCGGAAACGGACGAGCGCCGCTACCAGAACAACCGCGCCATCGAAGCGACGGGCAATGCACGCGGCGCCTACATGGAACGCTTGCGCTACACCATCAAGACCTACAGCAAGAATATCAAGGAGCTGGGCGAGCTGGCCGGCATCGAAGTGCATGCCGACCCCGTGCGCCTGGAAAACGACGACGTGCAGCTGTCGCAGGCGGGCTTGCACGTGCGCTTCAAGTTCGACGGCAAGGGCGTCATCGGCATGAACGATGGCGAAGCGTCGGGCGGCCAGCAAGTGATGAAATCGCTGGTGCTCTTGATCGGCTTGCTGAAATCGGAAGACGGTTCCGGCGGCTTCGTCTTCATCGACGAACCGTTTGCCCACCTCGATATCCGCAACATTCAACTGGTCGGCGAATTCCTGAAGAACACGGAAGCGCAATACCTGATGACGACGCCGTTGACGCACAACACGGATGTCTACGATCCATCGGAACTGACCTTGATCACGAGCAAGAAGAAAAAGGATACCCAATGGGCGCAACCGATTTTCGTGCTGCAGCGCCGGGTCGATCCCGTCTCGGGCAAGGTGGCGTGATGCTGGTGCGCACCTTGCTGGCATCTGCCGCGCTGGCGCTGGCGTGTTCGGCGCCGGTCGTGGCCAACGACGGCATCGGGTCCGTGAGCGCGGGCGGCATCCTGTTCGGCAAGACCGATGCCGTGGCCATGAAAAAGGAAGTGCTCAGCGTGAGCGCGGAATTGATCAAGGTCGAGTACGAGTTCCTCAATGAGTCGAAAACGGATGTGGAAGAAACGATCTTCTTCCCGCTGCCCGAATACTCTTCCGGCTACCACGGCTCGCCCACGTATTATGGCCAGCCGCAGCAGTTTACCGTCGACGTGGATGGCAAGCGCAAGGACTATAAAACCACCTTCGTCGCCAAGCTCGACGCCGAAGACGTGACGGCCCGCTTGCGCCAGCTGGGCTTGTCCGATGCGCAAATTGCGTATTTCCCCTCGCACACGCCGTTCGACAAGAAAGTGGCGCCGCTGACGGCCGCGCAAAGCAAGATCATGATCCGCGAAGGCTTGCTGGCCCAGCTGTACGATGAGGAATGGGTGCCGGCCTGGACCGTGAAAGTCATCTACCTGTGGCAGCAGAAATTCCCTGCCGGCAAAGTCGTGCGCGTGCGCCATCAATATGCGCCGTTCGTTGCGGCCGGTCCGGGCGCGTCCTACCTGGGCGATGGCAATACATTTGAAAAGAAATACTGCGGCGACAAGGCCTTCTACAAGACGTGGAACCGCCTGGCGGCCCAGCAGGGCGAAAGCGGCTTCGTCAATGCCGTGTGGGTGTCGTACATTTTGACCACCGGCAATACCTGGAAGAATGGCATCGAAGACTTTACCTTGAACTTGATCAAGGGCAAGTCGGACGAGCTGGTCAGCCTGTGTTTCCCCGGCACGTTTACCAAAATCAATCCCACCACCTTGCAAGTCAAGTTGCGCAACTTCCATCCGAAGCAAGACCTGGATGTGTACTTCGGCAATGTCGAAGGCACGGTTAGCCACGACGGCGTGGCGCCGCAGATCCGCCCCTAGCTGCATGAGCAGGCAGGAAGCACTGGCGGCGCGCTTGCGCGCCATCGCCGGCGCCACGCCGTGGTGCATGCAAGTCCTGCACGCTGTGGCGCAGCTGGGCTTGCCACACTGCTGCATCGGCGCCGGCGCCGTGCGCAACCTCGTGTGGGATGCCTTGCATGGTTACGCGCAAGCGTCTGCCTTGAGCGACGTCGACGTGGCGTATTTCGATGCCTGCGATATGCATCCGGAAAGCGAAACGCAGCTGCGCCAGCGCCTGGAAACCGTGCTGCCCGGCGTGCCGTGGGAGGTTTGCAACCAGGCGCGGGTGCACCTGTGGTTCGAAGACGCGTTCGGCTACGCTGTGCCGCCCCTGCTGTCGCTCGACGACGCCATCGCCACCTGGCCCGAGTTTGCCACCTCGGTTGGCATCTCGCTGCAGCCTGACGGCGGGATCGGCATCATCGCGCCGCATGGCCTCGACGACCTGTTCGATATGGTGGTGCGGCGCAACCCGGCGCGCATCAGCCTGGACGGCTATGCGCAGCGCCTGGCCAGCAAGGATTATGCGGCGCGCTGGCCGCGCGTCACCATCATCGCCTAGGTAAAATGTGATTTAAAACACAATTAAATGCACTGTGGATACAGATTGCCTATAATTGCCAATTTTCCAATAGTGTTTTCCTGATCCCATGTCCCTGTCGATTTCCATGCCGTTGCGCCGCCTCGGCCGCCTGTTCTGCCTTTCCTCCGTCCTCGTGGCGCCCGCCGCCTGGGCCGACAGCTATACCGATTTCCAGCAAGCCAGCGCGCGCCTGGAAGCGCTGATGGCCAAGGCCACGCTGCAAAGCGGCTTGCCGCGCCTCGGCGACCCTGAAGTGGCAGCGTTGATTGCCCGGATTACCGATGCGCCGGGCCTGTTCCGGGCGCCCGTCGCGGCGTTGCAGGACATCAACCCGAGCGTGGCCCTGTGCGAGCGGGCAACCAACATCGGCAAGGCGTATTACACGTTTGGCAGCGAGCGGCCGCTGCCGCTGTCCGGCGTCGAATTGCAGCAGGCGCGCAATGACCAGGTAACGGAGAACCTGGCCAATTATGGCGATGAAATGAGTACTTTTTTTGCCTTTGGCATGCATTGCCATGCGCACTTGATTGGCTTGATGGAGCAGGAATTCAGTAGCCAGCCACTGCAGGTAGTGAGCGGTACGGAGCGCATGCGGGCGCGCGCCTTCAGCAAGGGCTCGACCACCCTGTATGTCGGCGTGGTGCAGTTCGTGCAAGTGCCGTTCTGGACCGTGGCGCAAAAGAAGCGCATGCTGGAAGCTGCGGCGCAGTACGCAACGCCGAACGTCGCGCTGATGGCGCCGCCGTTGCGCGAGCGTTTGCTGGGCAGCCTGGCTGATGCGGACAAGGACCTCGATCCCGCCCTGGCGCCGGCGCTGGCGACGATACGCCAGGCACTGTCGGTGACGACCTGCGAAGGCCTGTGCCAGTACTACTGACGGGATGACTTATTCGGGCGCCTGCAGCGGTTGGTTGCGCTGGCGCCAGCGCACCAGGCCCCACGCATACACGGCGTAGTAGCCGATAACGAGGCCGTAGGCGGCCATCGTCAGCGCGCTCTGGCCGAACGGTGGCGGCGGCACGGGCACGTCGAGGCGCGAGTTCAGGTAGATTTCCATGCCACGGTACAGCAGGCGGGCGATGAACAGCATCGTGATGGCCAGGCCCAGGTAGCGGTGCTGGGTAAAGAAAAAGTCCTTGCCGACCTGTTCGAAGCGCGTCAGCTTCAAGCCCAGCACCCCCAGCCAGCCGCCGGCCAGCGCGGCCGCGCCCAGGCTGGACAGGGGCAGGACGTCGAACTTCGTCGTCGTCGCCAGGAACAGCAGCAGCGCGGGGAAGGCGATTGCCACCGTCCAGTGCCGCCACAGCTGCGACTTCTGGCGCGCCACCAGTTTCTTCAGGCGCGAATAAATGCGCCAGACCAGCAGCGGGACCAGTAACAGCAGGGCGAGGGTGGTGGTTTCCATGTATGCAATCGGGTACGGGTAAAACAGCGATTGTAAGCCAGATGGGGACGGGCGGCGATGCTTGTCAAACGGTAAAAGTTGCATGTTGACATTTACATGGCATGCAAGCACTATGCCTTGTCACGCCGTGCCGCCGGCCGCGGACGTCAAGCCGGCAGGCAAACATGGACAGGCGGCGGGCATCTCGTGGTATGGTCTTCTTTTGTCCGCCGGGAGGCCAGCCATGTCCGTCATCCATGCCCACCGCGCGCCCGACCCGGCGCCCGTCGATGAACCCATGCCGGCGCCGGAGCCGCAAGAAGCGCCCGGGCACCATCCGGGGCCCGTGCACCCGGTGCCGCAGGACGATCCCGTGCCGCACCCGCATCCCAGTTAATCTCGTCAAGAAAGGCTGTTTTAGATGGCAATTGTCAAGGAAGTCTACACACGCAAAGTCAGCGGAGAATCGTTCGACTATGAACTCGATTACACCCAGGGCACGGACGTGGCCTGGATTGCGCGCGTGTATCACGACGGCGTGCTGAAAGGCTCGCCCCATGGCGCGCTGACGGCCAACGTGCTGTCCGGCCCTGCGCTGGAACAATATTTGCGCGCGTACGTCGAAGGCATGATCGAGCGGGGCCTCGACGTGGCCGAGTAAGTTTGCCTTTGCGGCAGATCAAAGAAAAGGGCGCCGAGGCGCCCTTTGTTGTTTCTGCATTTCAACGTCTGATTAGTCGAACGCCCACGTGTACAACACGTCCAGGGCATTGTTCGTGCCCGTCTGGAATTGCAGGGTGATGCGGCGGTTCAGCTTGTAACGCAGCTTGACCAGGCTCGTTGCCGTGCTCGTGCCTTGCTCGAACGTCAGGTAGGCGCGCGAGGACAGGCGCTTGCCGACGGTGACGACCGTGCTTTCCAGCCCTTGCGCCTGCGACAGGCCCACTTCGTCGAGTCCCAGCGAATTGGCCAGCTTGCCCTGCAAGCCGCCGCCGGAGCCGCCGAAGAGGGCGCCTGCTGCCGTCGTCAAGAGGGCCATTTCATCGCCGGCCGCCGTTTCCGCGCCGTGGCCCAGGATCAGCCAGGCCAGCTTGTCGCTGTCCGACACGCTCGGGGTAGACACCAGCTTGGCCGTCGGCGCCTGCGCCGTGCCGCGCACTTCCACGCCCGCTTCCACATTCGTTTCCGACAAGGCTTCGCCTTCGGGACGCTTGCGCACGGCCAGGATGTTCAGCGATGGGTTGTCGTAGGCGCCCGTGAAGGCGATCAAGCCCCGTTCGATCGACAGCTTTTGTCCGTAGGCGGCGTATTGACCTGTGACAACCTTGATGCTGCCCGTCACGCGCGGCGCGGCGCGGTTGATGACCCTGGCGCGCACATTGCCCGCCAGGTCCGCATCGATGCCCATGCCGCGCAAGTGGAAGGCATTGCCCAGGTCAAATTCCAGGTCGATATTCAGCGGCAGCGACGGCGCTTCCTTGCTGCCCTTGACTTCCTTGCCCAGCACCACCACGTCGCTGCTTTGCGTGGGTGTATCCTGCGGCGCCAGTTCGATTAGCGCGCGGTTGGCCTTGAACTTGCCCTCGAAGCTGAAGCGCTTGTCGTTGCGCACCAGGGTGCTGTTGCCCGACAGGATCAAGGTGCGGTCGGGGCGCGACAGCGCCTGCAGGCGGTCGGCCATCAATTTCAGTTCCAGGCTCGCTTCGCCATTCGCAAAGCGTACCCAGCCATCTGCCTGCACCTTGCCATCGCCGCCGTCAAAGCTCAGGCGCTGCAATTGCAATTGATCGCCGGCCAGCTTGGCTTGCAGCACGCCATTGCGCAATTTCAAGCCCTGGTCGGCCCAGTTCACCAGCAGCTTGCTGCCGTTGATGTCGCCATTCAATAGCGGCGCGCCGATGGTGCCGCTACCGGACAGGGCCACTTTCAAGGCGCCGCCCAGTTCCAGGCCCGGCTGGCCCGTCAGCGGCGCCAGCCAGGCCAGCGAATCGATGCTGGTCGTGCCCGTCAGGGAGAGGGCGCTGTCGTTGCTGATGCGTCCGCCCAGCATTTGCACGGTGGCATTGATATCGCTCTGCCCCGCGCGTGCGCCATCGAGTTTCACGGCCAGGCGCAGCTGCTGGTTGGCAACATCCACGCGGGCGTCGAGGGTGCGCAAACCCAGCGCCAGCGGCTGCTCCACGCCCACCGTTACGTCGCCTTTTTCGCGGTAGATGTGCAGCATGCCCGCCAGGGAGGGATCTTTCTGCTGCGCCGTCGGCACCTGCATGTCGAGCGACCATTGCGTGCCCAAGGTCAGGTCGCTGCGCGCATTGGCTTGCAGCGAGGGAATCACTTGCGCCAGATACGTCAGCGCCACGCCCGCCGCTTGGCCGGAACTGGTCCAGCGGGGACCGTTCTTGACCAGGCTTTGCATGGTGATGCTGCCCGCAGGCAATTTGATGGCGGTGTTGCCCACGCTGATCTGCTCCGGCTGGCCCAGGCCCGCCACGCCGCTGCCGGCAGGGCCCGCCACTTTCACGGGCACGGGCGCTTGCAGCACGAGCGCATAGCGGCCCTTGTTTTGCAGGCTGTCGATCGTGCCCGTCCAGCTGGCGCCGCTCTGGCTGCCGCGGATTTGCACGGTGGCATCGAAATCGTCGTTGCGCGCCGCCAGGCTCACGGTATGGCTGCCGCGCGTGCCCGTCGTGGCCAGGTGGGCGCTGCCCAGCTTGAAGGTGGGCGTGCTGTAGCCCGTGATGTCCAGGCTGCTGACCATGGGGTCGAGCGCGCCCTGGCCGGCGCCCACGCTGGCGCTGCCCTTGATGGATTTCAATTGCTGGTCGCCAAAGAAGGTCAGATCGCGGCCATCGAGCGTCAGCTGCGCGGCCGGCGCGTCCATCTTGCCGCTGACGGAACCGGACGCTTGCAGCACGCCGGCAAAGCGGGGCCCCAGGGTCGACAGTTGCGGCGCATCAAGTTTCCACGTCAGCTTGTCCGTGGCGCCGCCCAGCGCGCCCTTGGCCAGCAGGCTGTTCGGCCCCAGGCGCAGTTCCGTATCCACGCTGTCGATCCGTTTCGCATTGGCCGACAGCTTGGCGTAGCCGGCCAGCGGGGCATTTTGCAAGGTCGATTCGCGCAGGGCCAGGTTGAGGGCCACTTGCCAGTCGCCGCTCAGGCGGCCGCTGCCGTTGAAATCCGCGTTGACGTTGCCGTTGGGCAGTGCAGCACCAAACGCGGCCGGGTTGATCTTTTGCAAGGAACCCGTCACTTTCAGTTCCGCTGCCTGCTTCGGCCCCGTCAAGCCCACGTCGCCGCTGGCATGGATGGCGCTGTCCGGCGCGGGACGCTTGCCGCTGGTCAAGCCAAGCCCTTTCGCATCGGCAACAAACGTCGTGCGCGGCTGCTGCATGGTGCCTTGCACCACGCCGCTGGCCAGCACGCTGCCCAGCAAGTCGGACTTCAGGGCGGACAGTTGCCGCGCATCGACATTCCAGTTGAGTTTTTCGCCGGCGCCGCCAAAGTTGCCCTTGGCCGTCACGTTGTTCTTGCCCAGCGCCAATTGCACGTCGATGCCGCTGAAATGGGCCGCATCGGCCGTCAGCTTGCCCTTGCCGGACAGGGCCTGGTCGAGCAGCTTGCTGGGGCGCACGGTGAAGTCCGCATTCGCCAGCCATTGCGGTGCCACGTGGCCGTTGGCGCGCACGTCGAGGTTCAGGTCGGCCACGGGGAAGGCGCCGAAGTCGGCGGGGTTCAGGCGGCTGGTGCTGGCCACGGCCTTGAACGGTTGCTCATCCTTCAGGCTGATCTGGCCCGTCGCGTTGACGCTGCTTTTGCCCGCTTGTAAAGTGGCCTTGCGCAATTGCACGAGGGAATCGGCCAGGGTGGCTTCCACGTCCAGGCGCAGCTTGGCTTCGCCCAGTTTTGCGCGCAGGGTTTGCGTCTTGCCGTCGCTGTCGAGCACGATATCGCCGACGATCTTCGTGCTGTTGATGCTGCTGTAAATGTGCTGCAAGTCGATCTTGTCTGTGTGCAAGGTCAGCTGCGCATTGCCGATGGGGGCATCGGCCGCGTCGCGGTTCAGCTTGCCGCTGCCCGTGAATTTGCCTGCGGTGCCGAAATCGATGAGGGCCGACTCCAGGGTGGTGGCCGTCAGGGTACCGCCTAATCTCGCCTCGAACTGGCGCAGCGGCAGCTTTTGCTGGTCGATGGGGCCCGGTGTCGCGTGGTTGAGGATGGCCAGCTTGCCCGAGACGGTTTGCGCGCTTGGGCGCGTATCGATGGCGGCGTCGAGTTCCAGGCTCAGGTCCGCCTGCGGCAAGGTCGCGTCAAACTTGCCCGGATTGATGTTGCGGCCTTTGATGCTGGCCGAGCGCAGGATGATGACGGGGTCGAACGGCGCCAGCGCCAATTGGGCGTCGGCCGTGGCCGCGCCCGCGCTGCCCTTGGCCGTCACGTTCAGCACATTCAGGTCGCCGCCCAGTTGCAGGGCCAGGGCGGCCGGTTTTTCGCCGGCGGCGGGGTTGATCTGCGTCAAGCCGGCTTTGCCAGACAGCTTGAACGGTTGCGTGGCGGCAATCGTTGCGCTGGCCGTGGCCTGGCCGAAGGGCGTGAGCGCCGAGGCGTCTTCCAGCTGCCATTGCGTCTTGTCGCCCGACAAGGTGAAATGGATCTTTTCAAACACCGTGTTGCCGCCCGGACTCACCAGGGTCACCTTGTCCAGGCGCGCGTCGGCAATGCCGATCTTGAACGGCGAAGCCAGGCTGGCGGGCATCGTCGACGGTTCCTCGGAGGGCGCCGTGCTTTCCACGGACAGGCTGGCCACATGCAGTTCGCTGATCGCGATGCCTTCCGAGAAGAACTGGAACGGCGACCAGTTGATGTCGATATTCTCGGCCGTAATGTGCTGCGTCTTGCTGCGGTAGCTGACGTGGCCCAGGTGCATGCGGTTGTACAGCGAGCCGGATACGCCCGACACGGCGATTTCGCCGCCGCTGGCGCTGGCCACTTTTTGCACCAGCATTTGCAGGGTCGATTCGCGGCCCAGGAACCAGAAGGCGGCGCCCAGCAGCACGGCCAGGCTGGCGACGGCGATCGCCACATAGCGGGGCCAGCGGCGGGCCTTTTTCGCCGGCGGTGGCGGCGCGGCGCCGTTGGGGGACTCGGTAGTAATATCGGACATCAGAAAGTGAATCCCAGAGAGAAGTGCAAACGGTAAGCATGGACGGCGTGGCCATACGCCACGTCGACATTGATGGGGCCGACGGGGCTCTTGTAGCGCCCGCCCAGGCCGTAGCCCGATTTCGGCGTCATGGCCGCCTTCACGGTATCGGCCGCGTTGCCGGCGTCATAGAAGGCGGCAATGGCCCACTTCGGCTTGAACCAGTACTGGTATTCGGCGCTGCCGGTGAGCATGTAGCGCCCGCCGATGGTGGCGTCGCCTTCCTTCACGCCCAGTTCTTGGTAGCCATAGCCGCGCACGGACTGGTCACCGCCCGCGCGGAACAGGTAGACGGCCGGCACGCCGCGTTTTTCCTTCGAGCCCAGCGCGCCCATTTCGCCGCGCACGATCAGCTCGCCTTTTTCACCGAGCGGACGGTAATACACGGCCTTGCCGGCCACGCGCACGAAGCGCTCGTCCGTCAGCACGGGCAGCAGGGCGCCGCCCACCTGGGCGTTGATGACATAGCCCTTGGTGGGGAATAGCAGGCTGTCGAGGCTGCGCTTGGTGATGGCATAGGTCAGCGGCAAGCTCTTGCTGCGCGTCTGTTCCAGGCCCACGACGGTCTTGTCCTCGCTGAGGAACTCGAACGTCAGGCTGCGCTCGAGGTTGGTACCGCCCCAGTTGCGCTTGGCCGAGATGGTCGTGACGGCCGTGATTTCGTTGGAAATGTCGCTGCGCTCGAACGAGGCGCCCGCGCTGTCGTTGTAGCCGCGCTCGGTCGTTGGAAAGTAAAAATTGGCGTGCGCCGCCTGTTTCTTCGTTTCCATGGTGATCGCGCTCTTGAAGCGCGTGCCCCACACGTTAAGGTTGTCATAGTTGAGCTGGGCGCGATTGCCCGTGTTCGTACTGAAACCGAGACCGGCGCTGACGTTCTGCTGCTTGTTTTCCGTGACGCGCACCACCAGCGGCAGCAGCGGCGCGGGGCCGCGGTTGACGGGCTTGGCTTCGGCGGCGGCGCTGCCACCTTCGGCCTCGGCTTGCTGGCTTTCCTGGCCGGCCTCGATCTGCTCGCTGAGGATGCTGCTCATGTCGGCACTCACTTCCACGCTGGCAAAGTAGCCCGTGTCCTGCAGGCGCGCCTGCAACGATTGCAGCGCCGATTCGCTGTAGTACTCGCCCGGGCGTATCTTGTCGAGGTTGCGGATGATGCTGGGATCGTAGCGTTTCAAGCCTTCGATGCGCAGCTCGCCGAAGCGCAGCTCGGGGCCGCTGTCGAGCACCACCAGCAGCGAGACCTTGTGCGTTTCCGGGTCGACCACGGCTTGCGTGTCGACCAGCTGGGCGCGCGGGTAGCGCGTCTGCACCACTTCGCGCAGCAGGGCGCGCTTGGCCGATTCCCAGTCGGCCTGGCGAAACACGCTGCCCGTCTTCAGGGACCAGCTGCGCTTCAGGGCTTCCGTATCGTAGGGCTCGCTGGCGGCCAGCGGCGGCGTGGGATCGAAGCCGCGCAATTCCAGTTCGACCTTGTCGATGGTGACCGCCTGGCCCGGATCGACGTCGACGATGACGACGGGCTTGGCGCCGCTCGTATCGACGCGCACCGTGACGACGGGCGTATAGTAGCCGGCCGTGGCGACGAGGTTCCTGGCTTGCTCGGGCGTATCACGGACGAGGCGCTGCAATTGCTCGCGGTCCATGCGCGGGTTGCCGCGGAAGCGTTCCAGGTCCAGGTTTTTTTCAAGCAACTCATCGAGGTCGCCCGGTGCATTGACCTTGACCTCGTACTGCAGCGGGGCGGGCGCCGCTTCCGTGGCGGCGTTGTCAGCGGGCGCATCTTGCGCGCTCTGTTGCGCCCCCTCCTGCGCGGCGGCCTGGGCGATGGGGAACAGCAAGATGACACTGCCGGCGGCCGCCAGTGTCAGTTGACCCATTGCTTTTGTCACTACTTGTGCCAAAATTCGTGGTCGTATCGCCTTGCCGGCAGCCGTATGCCGTATGGGTCGTGCAGAAAACATGGTGCTCCAGATGAGTAAATGCTGACTGCATGTTACCGGAATAGGTAAACTGATGGCGGACGAATAAGTATTTTTTGCATGGGGAATCTCGTTTCCCCGCGCACTATTGGACAGAATAAAACTCAAAGAAAGAAATTATGCTAGCAACGGACTCCGCACTGGTGCTCTTTAGCGGTGGACAAGATTCCACCACCTGCCTGGCCTGGGCCTTGAAACACTATAGCCGCGTGGAAACTATCGGCTTTGACTATGGACAGCGCCATGCGATCGAACTGACCGTGCGTCCCGGCGTGCTGGAACAGATGCGCCGGCAATCGCCCGAGTGGGATAGCCGCCTGGGCCAGGATCACATGATCGACCTGTCCCTGATTTCCGCCATTTCCGATACGGCCATGACGCAGAACGTCGAGATCGTCATGCAGGAAAACGGCTTGCCGAACACTTTTGTTCCTGGACGCAACTTGCTGTTCATGACGGTGGCCGCCACCGTGGCCTACCGCCGCGGCTTGACGGTGCTGGTCGGCGGCATGTGCGAGACGGATTTCTCCGGCTATCCGGATTGCCGCGACGACACGATGAAGGCCCTGCAAGTGGCCCTGAACCTGGGCATGGACACGCGCCTGAAGCTGGAAACGCCGCTGATGTGGCTGGACAAGGCGCAAAGCTGGGACCTGGCGGAAGACCTGGGCGGCCAGCCGCTGGTCGACCTGATCCGCAGCGGCACGCATACGTGCTACCTGGGTGAGCGGGGCGAATTGCACGACTGGGGCTATGGCTGCGGCACCTGCCCCGCCTGCGCCCTGCGCGCGAATGGCTACCAGCAATACGCGGCGCGCAAGGCTGCGAAGCCGGCCGCCAAATAAGCAGTTTGCGCCGTTTCTTCAAGCGGCGGGGCGGGGGACAAGGCCATGCTGTGGTTTTTGCCACAGGAGCGTCTTGCCATGAAATCCCTCTTTGCCGCGCTGTACGGCCCAGTCTTCTGGGCCGGCTTCATCGGCGCCGCCACCGTGCTGGTGGCGCTGTGCCAATTCTCTCTCCGGGTCTTGCCGCCGCTGTTGCTGCTGGCCCTGCTCACATCCTTTCTGGCCGAGCGTTACCTGCCGTATGACGGCGCGTGGAACCACGAGCATGGCGACGGCGGACGCGACATTGCGCACGCGCTCGTCAATGAAGCGCTGTACCTGCTGGGACTGGCCATCTTCCCCCTGCTGGCCGGGCACCTGGCGCTGGGTCCGTTCTGGCCCGGCCAGTTGCCGTTCTGGGCGCAGCTGCTGCTGGCCATCCTCATCGCCGATTGCGGCATCACGCTCGTGCATTACCTGAGCCACCGCTATTATTTTCTGTGGAAACTGCATGCCGTGCACCACAGCGTGACGCGCCTGTACGGTTTTAACGGCTGGATGAAACACCCGCTGCACCTGCTGCTGGAAGCGGCGGGCGGCATGCTGCCCTTGTTGCTGCTGGGCATACCGGAGCGTGTCATGGGCGTGCTGGCGTTTGCCGTGGCGATCCAGTTGCTGCTGCAGCACGCGAATGTCGACATGCGCATGGGGCCATTGCGCCACGTGTTTGCCTGGGCGCCCCTGCACCGTTTTCACCACATGAAATACGGCACGGCGGGCGACGTGAATTTCGGCCTGTTCTTTACCTGCTGGGACCGCTTGCTGGGCACGCGTTTCGACGCGCCCGGCTACCGCATGCGGGGCGAGGACCTGGGCATCGGCAGCCGTCCCGATTACCCGGCCGCGTACGGGGCGCAACTGCTGGAACCGTTCCGCGCGGAAGAGGGCGTGCGTGCACCCGAGTTGCCGGAAGGCTTGCGCGCGCCCCTCAATCGAGCAGCTTGACGTTGAGCTGGCGCAAGCTGCGGTCGGCGCGCACACCGAACAGGCTGCGCATGGTGCGCGAAAAATGCGCGGCATCGGCAAAGCCGGCGCCGTGGGCCGCTTCCGTCAGGGTGCTGCCGAGCAAGATGAAACGGATGGCCAGGCGCAGGCGGCGCCACAGCACCAGCCGCCGCACGGGCAAGCCCAGCTGGGCGCTGAACAGGCGTTCCAGCTGGCTCAGCGACAAATGCGCCGCCTCGGCCACGGCGGCTGCGCTGACCTTGCCTGACAACAACGCATCGACCTTGTCCAGCGCGCGCCGCAAGCGGGGATCGGGCAAGTGTTCGCGCGGCTGCGCCTGCAGCGCGGCGGCCAGACTGTCTAGGCTGGGCATGCCTGCGCTGCCGGCCGCTGCCAGCAGGGCCGGGCCGCCCAGGCGCTGCGGCTCCGCATAGATGGTCAGCATGGGCGCCGGGGCGGCCAGGATGGCGTGCGGACGCAGGCTATCGACCAGCAAGTGCCGCGCCGTGTGGACGATGCCGTCGAGCTCGGCCGTGAAAGGCGCCCCGGTGCTCAGCATCAACTGGTGCGCATAATGGGCGTGGCTGGCCGTGGCGCCCGCCGCGCCATGCAAGATGGCGAAGTCCGGCGCCAGCCAGAGTGTTCCTTGCCAGCTATCCTGTTGCAAACGCGACTCCCAGGTGATGGATTGCGGGGCGATCATATCAGCGAGTGGTGGATTGTTTTCACGGCATCGAATTTTCTTGGAGTACACATCATTGCATTGGCGAAATATGTGATTTTTTTAATACAATATTCAGCATTGCAAGGCCGCCCGCTGTAACGTACTATCATTCTCATCGACTACCGATGGTAGTCCTGCAGCCCGCCGCCAGCCACGTCGCTGGCCGTGAAGCGGTTTGATATCCGTTCTGCTTGTCATCCTGTCATGCCTACACGCGCGTCTACGTCGTGGTTTGCTGGGCCAGTGTCGCACTGGATGGGACCGCGCGTGCTGGCCGCGCTGGTGCTGGCGCTGTGCCTGGGGTTGACGTATGGCGCCTGGCGCAATGCCCACGATGCCAGCGAACAGCAGGTGCGGGCCGATTTCGATTTCCGCGTGCACGAACTGGTCAACAACATCGCCGGCCGCATGCAGACCTATATCCAGGTGCTGCACGGGGTGCAGGGACTGTATGCCAGTTCGCAGGAAGTCACGCGCCGCGAATTCCACGCCTATCTGGCGGTGCAGCAGGTGGACCGCCACTTTCCCGGCATCCATGGCATCGGCTACCTGCCGCTGTTGTCCGGCGCCGCCCTGGCGCGGCATGAAGCGAGCGTGCGCGCGGAAGGCTATCCCGGCTATGCCGTGCGTCCGCACGGCCAGCGCGCCTGGCATGCGCCGATCACCTATCTGGAACCCTTGAGCGAGAGCAACCTGCTGGCCTTCGGCTACGATATCGGCTCCGAACCCGTGCGCCGCGCCGCGCTCGAACAGGCGCGCGACACGGGGCAAGCCGCCATGACGGGCAAGATCCACCTGGTGCAGGATGGCGGCAGCGCCCAGGCGCATGGTTTTCTCATCGTGCTGCCCGTGTATGAGAATAGCTTGCTGCACGGCAGCGTGGAGCAGCGGCGCGCCGCCTTGCGCGCCTGGGTCTTTGCGCCATTTCGCATGGGCGACCTGATGGCTGGCGTGGGCGGCGAGAGCGCGCGCCAGCTGGACCTGGAAATCTATGATGGTGCGCAACTGGCCGAGGCGGCCCTGATGTATGACAGCTTGCCTGGCGCCTTGTCGTCTGCCGCCTCGGACAGCCTGGTGGCGCAGGAAACGATCACCATCGCCGGCCATGCCTGGACCTTGCGCGTGCGCGCCATGCCCGGTTTCGATGGCGAACTGCTGGCGCGGCCCCGCCTGGTGGCCTTGACCGGCTTGCTGGCCAGCACCGTGCTGGCGCTGACCGCCTGGCTGCTGGCGGCGGGCCGCGCCCGCGCTCAGGTGGCGCTGGCGCGTTCGAGCGAACTGACGGGCCAGCTGGAGCAGGGGCAGGCGAGCGTGCTGGCGATGGCCGAGGCGGCGCAGCGCAGCCAGGCCATGCTGCGCAGCATCCTCGATTCGACCATCGACGGCATTCTGGTCGACAACATCGATGGCCGCATCTTCACGTCGAACCGGCGCTTCCGCGACCTGTGGCAAGTGCCCGATGCGCTCGACTGGCAAGCCGACGGCGCGGCGCTGGTGCGCCATGTGGAAAGCCAGCTGGAGCAGGCGGCGCCTTTCCTCGGAGCACGCGTCCATGCGCCGCACGGCCACCGCGAGCGGCGCGACGTGCTGCACCTGCGCGATGGGCGGGTGGTCGAGCAATATGTGCGCAGCATGCAACTGGGCAATGAACAGGCGCGCTTGTGGACGTTTCGCGATATCAGCGAGCGCAGCCAGATGGAACGGCGCGAGCATACGCGGCGGCAAGTGCTGGAAATGCTGGCCACGGGCGCGCCGCTGGAACGGGTGCTGGAAAGCGTGGTGCTGAGCGTGCAAGCGGACCATCCTGCCATGCTGTGCAGCATCTTGCTGCTCGATGAAAGCCGCCACCGCCTGGTGCTGGGCGCGGCGCCGGGCTTGCCCGCGTTCTTCAACCTGGCCAGCCATGGCCATGACCTCGACACCCTGCAGGGCGTGCATGGCATCGCCGCGCAAGCCTTGCGCGATGACCTGCGCGTGATCGTGGGCGACTTGCACGCCGTTGCCGATGCGCAAGAGACGATGGAACTGGCGTGGCGGGCCCAGCTGCAATCGTGCTGGGCCGAACCCGTGCGTGGCGGCTCGGGCAAGCTGCTCGGTGTGCTGATGGCGTATCACCGCCAGCCCACCTTGCCGGGCGCGGCGCACCTGGCGCGGCTGAGCGAGGCGGCGCACCTGGCCGGCATGGCCATTGAGCAGGCGCAAGTGGCGCTGGCCCTGCGCGCCGGCGAAGCGCGTTTCCGCAGCCTGTACGACCATGCGCCCGTGGCCCTGTGGGAACAGGACTGGTCGGCCGTGCGCGCCGCGCTCGATGTTCTCGAGGAAGCGGGCGTGCGCGACCTGGGCGCCCATTTCCAGGCCCATCCGGACGCGCTGCAGCGGCTGGCGGGGCTGGTGCGCATCATCGATGCGAACGGCGCCGCGCTGGCGCAGGTGCGCGCCAACGAGGACGACCAGCGCCGCGGCGCGCTGGGCCTGGCGCAGAATTTCGACGACAGCGCCTTGCCGCGCTTTGGCGATGCGCTGCTGGCGCTGGCTGGCGGCGCCCACCTGTACGAGTGCGAGAGCAGCTTCGTGCGTCTCGATGGTGCGGCGCGGCAAAATGAATTGAGCTTGCTGGTGATGCCGGGCCATGCGGACAGCCTCGATTTCGTCATGGTGTCTTCGCTCGATATCACCGAGCGCAAGCGCATGAACGCGGAACTGCTGCAACTGGCCACCACGGATTTTTTGACCGGCTTGCCGAACCGGCGCCACTTCATGGCGGCGCTGGAAAACGAGCATGCGCGGCTGCAGCGCGAGCTAGCCAGCTGCGCCAGCGTGCTGATGCTCGACATCGATCACTTCAAGCGCGTCAACGACGAGTATGGCCACGCGGTGGGCGATGCCGTGCTGCGCCACTTGGGCGCGCTGATGTGCCAGGCGCTGCGCAAGGTCGACGTGCCGGGCCGCGTGGGCGGCGAAGAATTCGCCATCTTGCTGCCTGGCACGGATCTGAGCGCCGCCGCCGTGTTCGCCGAACGGTTGCGCCGGCGCGTGGCGGAAAGTTCGCTGACCATCGATGGCGGCATTGTGATCACCATCACGGTGAGCATCGGCATGGCCGCCATGGCCGGTACCGATGCCGATTGCGACGCCGTGCTGGCGCGCGCCGACGAGGCGCTGTACCGGGCCAAGCGGGGCGGGCGCAACCGCATCGAACAGAACGACGGTGGCGGCGACGGCGTGCTCAGCAAGTTCATGGCGCAGTGATTACAGGCTGTGCTGACGCGCTTGCGCCTGCTTGCGGTTGCGGCTGACGATCAGCCAGACGATGGCGACGGGAATCAGCAGCGGCAGCAGCACGGGCGTGCTCAAGGCCAGCGCCAGCACCACGCAGAGCGCCACCACCGCGATCAGCACCACGCCCACGCCGGCCAGGACCACTCCCGTGATGACGGCGGCGCACACCACCGCGGTGGCGGCGATCAGCAAGCCGCCGCCGGCAAACACCAGGCCGAACAGCCACTCCAGGGGACCGTCGACATCGTCGCCGTTGAACTGCATGTGCATGTCGCTGCCACTGCCGCTGATCTTGTCGAGGAACAGGCAGGCGAGCATGACGATGAGGACGAAGGTGAGCAATTTTTTCATGATAAGCCTCGGTGTGTGGGTGATGGGGTGTTGCATGCTCACACTGTAGGGATGCGCCCGGCTTGCCGCCAGCGGCGTGCGACAGGCTGTCATTTTCACGGTATGGAAGGCGCTGGGGGGCAGAAAAACACTGATCTGGAACAAGATTTCTTTTCTTGTAATGCGCGCAAGCCGTCCTATACTGAATACCTCAGTCTCGCAAGGAGGGCAACATGCTTTTGTTTGCAGATACCGGGGATCAATCGCTATCCCCCCCTGATCATCGCACCATGCGCCAGCGTAGCGCCACGCAGTCCTGCGCCGAGCCCGTCGGCGCGCCATCGGCGATACCGCCGATCATCATCAATCCCTTCAATTACCATGCGCCGCTGCCGGCCATCGACCCGCGCTGGGTACCGCCCGGTCCGCCGCTGACCTGGCCCAACCGGCCTGCCATGTCCATGTGCTGATGCCTGGTCGTCGAAAGAAACGAGCAGCCTGGTAATGACAAAAGCCCGCAGCGCGGGCTTTTGCTGGTGCATGCCTGGAATCAGGATTGTTTGCGGCGCAGCATGAAGCCCAGCAAGCCCAGGCCGGCCAGCAGCATGGCATAGGTTTCCGGTTCGGGCACGGCGCAGATGAAGGCGTGGTTGTCGCTTTCAAAGGCATCCTGGCCTGTCGAGTGGAAGGCGACCGAGGTAAATTTTGCCCCTTCGCCCGCCCACGCGTTCACATACAGGCCGACCGATTGATCGCCATTGGAGCTGACACTGCCCAAGGTGGCGATTTGCGATCCCGTCAAGGTGACCGTGCTTTGATCACCCATGGTGAAGACGACGCTGTTATACGCATCTGGCGAGCCCATGTAGAAACCAAAATAGCTCAGCCCGCCACCGAAGGTAGCGACGCCAGGGGTGATCTGGCCATTCGTCACGCCGACGGAATAGAAGGCCGTCAGATCGTTCGGTGGCTGCGCGGCGTAGCTCGGGTGATCGCTGGTAAAGACGTTACCCGTGTAATTGCCGGGTAGCAGGCCATCATTGAAATCGATGGTGGTGGCGCCCGCGACCGACGTGACCAGCCCCTCGCCTGCCAGTACCGTACCGCCGGTAGTGAAGGTGGGAATTGCGCTGGCACTGCCTGCGGCGACGGCGAGCGTGGCGCAGGCCAGAGTAGACAAGATTTTCATGTTGAATCCCTCGAATGTATAGGTGTGCACAACTATTTTTATCAGGAACGACGAAAGTGCCTGGCGTGGCGAGGCAGTGCGGCGTGCGAGGACGAGGGACGTCGCATGAGACAGGAGTTTCTTAAGGCCAAGCATTACTACATGCAACATTTAAATATAAAAAACACAATTCAGATTGCAAAATAATAATAGGTTTACTTGAGAAATATCAAAGCGTGATTGCTAGAGTAAATCCACTACATTGATAACTTGTCTTCTTGCCGGAATCGACTATGGCGGGCCGCGCCTTACCTTGCGGCAAGGCGGCACGGGTGGGCGTTTTCGACTATCATGCTAGCCCCGACCTTCCATCACGAGCACCGCCATGAGTACCGATTTCCCTGATTTTTCCGACGAAGCAGCCGAGCAGGACAATGACGCCCCGATCCAGGAGCCGCGCCTGTGGGTAGGCAATGGCTGGACGGCGCGCGTGATCAAGAACGAGGAAGATGAAGGCTGGGCCGTCGCCATGATCAAGGATGGCGAACCGGAGCCAGCGCTGGTGGGCCCGTGGACCATGGGCCGCGACAAGAAAAACCCGAAGCCGCTCGACGTCAACGCGTTCAACACGCTGGTCAAGACGGCCTCGGAAGTGCTGCGCCGCCACGAGCAGCAGCTGCATGCGCAATTGCACAAGAACCTGTTCGTCGCCACCGACGAGGGGCAGATCAAGGTGATGTTCGACATCGTCCCCGACGAAGACCACCCGTACGCGGAACTGAGCGCCTACGACGCCGACGGCGAACAGATCGCCAAGGTGCGCACCTCGGCCGCGTTCAAGTTCAATGCGACATCTGCCACGAATTGGATCGAAGGCGGCTACCGCCGCCCAGGCTAGCAAAATCTACTGCGCGGCACGCTTTGCGGCCTCCGATGCTCGCTGTACTTGAGTACAGCTGCGCTTCTCAGCCACAAGGGGGCGCCGAGCCTCGAAGCCGCTCGCTACGATTTTGCTACGCCTGGTTCCAGGACTACACCGCCGCGCCTTCGGGCGCGGTGTGCATTTCCACCTCGTCTTCCTTGCGGTACGCCAGCCGGTACAAGAGCGGCAGCACCAGCAGGGTCAAGGCTGTCGACGACAGGATGCCGCCGATCACCACGGTGGCCAGCGGACGCTGCACTTCAGCCCCCGTGCCCGTGGCAATGGCCATCGGCACGAAGCCCAGCGAGGCCACCAGCGCCGTCATCAAGACGGGCCGCAGGCGCGTGATGGCCCCTACGCGTATCGCTTCCTGCAAGGGCATGCCCTGTTCGCGCAGCTGGCGGATGTAGGCGATCATCACCAGGCCGTTCAGCACGGCCACGCCGGACAGGGCGATGAAACCCACAGCCGCCGAGATCGACATGGGAATGTCGCGCAGCCACAGGGCGACGATGCCGCCCGTCAAGGCGAACGGGATGCCGCTGAACACGAGCAAGCCATCCTTCACGTTGCCGAACATGGCGAACAGCAAGACGAAGACGAGGGCCAGCGCCACCGGCACCACGAGCTCCAGGCGTTTCGTGGCCGACTGCAATTGCTCGAACTGGCCGCCCCAGCTGGTCCAGTAGCCGGCGGGAATGGCCACCTGCGCTTGCAGCTGCTGCGTGGCGTCGGCCACGAACGAGCCGATGTCGCGGCCGCGCACGTTGGCGCTGATGACGATGCGGCGCTTGCCGTCTTCGCGGCTGATCTGGTTCGGCCCCGGCGCCACCTGCAGGCTGGCCACTTCACCGAGCGGGATGAAGCGCGCGCGGCCTTCCGCCGCCGCGCCCAGGGGCAGGGCGATGGGCAAGCGTTTCAGTTGCTCCAGGTCGCTGCGCAGGCTGTCGGGCAGACGCACGACGATGTCGAAGCGGCGGTCGCCCTGGAACAGGGTGCCCGCTTCCTGCCCGCCGATGGCCGTGGCAATCGCCGCTTGCACGTCGGCAATGTTGAGGCCATAGCGGGCCGTCTGCTCGCGGTCGATCTGCACCGTCAGCATGGGCAGCCCCGTCGTCTGCTCGACTTTCACTTCCGTGGCGCCCGCAATCTTGCCCAGCACGCCAGCGATCTTCGCCGCGGTGCCGTCGAGGACAAGCATGTCGTCGCCGAACAGTTTCACGGCTACGTCGCTGCGCACGCCGGAAATCAGTTCATTGAAGCGCAGCTGGATCGGTTGCGAAAACTCGTAATTGTTGCCGGGCAAGCTGCTGGCCGTCGCTTCGATTTCCGCCAGCAATTGCCCGCGCGATTTCTTCGGTTCCGGCCACTGGTCGCGGGGCTTGAGCATGATGTAGCCGTCGGAAATATTCGGCGGCATGGGGTCGGAAGCGATCTCGGCCGTTCCCGTGCGGGCGAATACGCGCGCGATTTCCTTGTGGTTGCTCATCAGCTTGTTTTCCAGCTGTTGCTGCATGGCCAGCGATTGCGTCAGGCTGGTGCCGGGGATGCGCAGGGCCTGGATGGCGATGTCGCCCTCGTTCAGGCTGGGCACGAATTCGCTGCCCATGCGCGTGGCCAGCAGGCCCGACAGCACCACGGCCACGGCCGCGCCCGTCAGCACGACGGGCGTGTTGCGCATCACCTTGCTCAGCAGCGGCGCATACCAGCGCTTGGCGGCGCGCATGATGGCGTTTTCCTTCTCCGCCACCTTGTCGCCGATAAACAGCGCCACGGCGGCCGGGATGAAGGTGATTGACAGCAGCATGGCGCCCAGCAGGGCGATGACGACCGTCAGGGCCATCGGCGTAAACATGCGGCCTTCCACGCCCGTCAACGCGAAGATGGGCAGGTACACGACCATGATGATCAGCTGACCATACAGCAAGGGCCGGCGCGCCTCTTGCGATGCCGCAAACACTTCGTGAAAACGTTCCTGCAAGGTCAACGGCCGTCCCAGTTTCTGCTGCGCATGGGCCAGGCGGCGCACGCAGTTTTCCACGATGACCACGGCGCCATCGATGATGATGCCGAAGTCCAGCGCGCCCAGGCTCATCAGATTGGCGCTCACATGGTATTGCACCATGCCCGTAAACGTGAACAGCATGGCCAGCGGAATCACCATGGCCGTGATGATTGCCGCGCGGATATTGCCGAGGAACAGGAACAAAATCGCGATCACCAGCACGGCGCCTTCCAGCAGGTTTTTCTTCACCGTATTGATGGCCTTGTCGACGAGCACCGTGCGGTCATACACGGTGACGGCGTGCACGCCTTTCGGCAGGCTGCGGTTGATTTCCAGCATCTTCTTGTCGACGGCTTGCGACACGGCGCGGCTGTTCTGGCCGATCAGCATGAATACCGTGCCCAGCACCACTTCACGGCCGTTTTCCGTGGCCGCGCCCGTGCGCAGCTCGCGCCCCAGCACCACGTCGGCCACGTCGCGGATGCGGATGGCCACGCCCTGCACATTGGCGACGACGATGTTGCCGAGGTCGTCCTTGGACGCCACCTGGCCCGGCGCGCGTATCAGCAGTTGCTCGCCCTGCCGTTCGATGTAGCCGGCGCCCACGTTGCTGTTGTTGCGCTCGAGCGCCGTCACCACGTCTTGCAGGCTGATGCCGTAGGCGGCCAGTTTTTCCGGGTAGGGCGCCACTTGGTATTGCTTGGCGTAGCCGCCGATGGCATTGATTTCCGTCACGCCCGTGACATTGCGCAACTGCGGCTTGATGATCCAGTCCTGGATTTCGCGCAAGTCCGTCGGCGTGTACGGCGTGCCATCGGGTTTTTTCGCGCCGTCCTGCGTTTCCACCGTCCACAGGTAGATTTCGCCGAGGCCCGTGGAAACGGGACCCATCTTCGGTGTGATGCCTGCTGGCAAGCTTTCCTTCGCTTCCTGCAAGCGCTCGTTGATCATCTGGCGCGCAAAATAGATGTCCGTGCCATCCTTGAAGATCACGGTCACTTGCGACAGGCCGTAGCGCGACAGCGAGCGCGTCTGCTCCAGGTTGGGCAAGCCGGCCATGGCCGTCTCGATGGGGAAGGTGACGCGCTGCTCGGTTTCCAGCGGCGAATAGCCGGCGGACTGGGTATTGATTTGCACCTGCACATTGGTGATGTCGGGCACAGCGTCGATGGGCAGCTTTTGATAGCTGTAGATGCCCAGGCCAGCCATGGCGGCCACGGCCAGCATCACCAGCCAGCGCTGGTCGATGGCAAAGCGGATCAAGCGTTCAAACATGATGGTTTCCTTAGCCTTGACGTGATCAGTGTTCGTGACCGGCGGAGTCCTTGCCCAGCTCGGACTTCAGGACGAAACTGCCTTGCGCCGCGTACGGCGTGCCGGCGGCCAGGCCCTGCTTGATGTGCGTCAAGCTGCCATCGCTGCGGCCCAGCACCACGGGCGTGGCCTGGTAGCCATCTTTCACCTGCACGAAGACGACGGGCTTGTCTTCCACCGTCTGGATGGCCGTGCTCTGCACGGTGACGGGCGCGTCCGCTTCGCCGGACACGACTTCCACCGTGACGAACAGGCCCGGGCGCCACGCCATGTCCGGGTTCAGCAAGCTGATGCGTGCCTTGGCCGTGCGCGTCTGCTCGCCCAGCAGCGCGCCCACGTAGGTGATCGTGCCTTGCGCACTGGCATCAAACGCGGACGCTTTCACCTCCGCCTTGCCTCCCATGCGCACGGTGGCCAGGTCTTTCGCGGGCACGGCGATTTCCGCCCACACGGTCGACAGGTCGGAAATGACGAAGATGTTCGCATCTTCCTTGACGGCTTCGCCCAGGGTGATGTGTTTTTCCAGCACCATGCCGTCGAACGGCGCGCGGATGTCGTAGCGGTTCAGCGGGCCCTTGCTGGCTCCGGTCCCGGAACCATTGGCACCCAGCGCGCTGAGCTTTTGCTGGGCGTTCTGCACGGCGATTTCCGCTTCGCGCCACGCTTGCTGCGCCTGCAGATAATCCTGTTCGGCCGAAATCTTCTCGCGCCACAGTTTTTCTTCGCGCTCATACGTGGAACGGGCCAGCGACAGCCGCCGCTGCGCCGACAGCAGTGCGCTGCGCTGTTCCGACAGTTCCGTGCTGGCGATGACGGCCAGCACTTGCCCCTTCTTGACCAGCTGGCCCAGGTCGGCGTGCACGGCTTCCACCACCCCGGCCAGGCGCGGCACGACGTGGGCCGTGCGGTCTTCATTGAAGCGGATTTCGCCGGGCAGGGCCACTGTCGTCTTGATGCGGCCGGGCGCGGCCGTGGCGATGACGACGCCGGCTGCGCGGCTTTGCGCCGCCGTCAATTCCAGCTTGCCTTCCACTTCTTCGTGACCGTGTTCGTCTTTCTTTTCCACATGTGCTTCCGCCTTGGCGGCGGCGGGCGGCGGGGTCTTGGACTTGCCCGTGCCAAGGATGAGAACGGCCAGCACGATGCCGGCGGCGGCGATGGAAGCGATGGCGATCGTTTGCTTTTTGTTGCGTGTGATGTTCATGGAGGGTGTTCCTTACAGGGGAGCTGGTGTGCCCAGCAAGCGCTCGATGTCGGCGGCGGCATGCTGCGCTTCCGTCAGCGCGCGCAGGTATTGGTTTTTGGCTTGCAGCAAGGTGCGTTGGGCGTCGAGCACGTCGAGGAAGGCGAACTTGCCGAACTCGAATCCCTTGCTGGCCGCGTCGTAGGCGCTTTGCGCGCCAGGCAAGATGTCCTGGCGCAAGCTCTCCACGTCGAGCCTGGCCGTGGCCAGGCGTTCGCTGGCGGCGGCCACGGCCGTTTGCACGGCGATGCGGGCGGCAGCCAGCTCGTCGCTGGCCTTGTCGCTGCGGCGCAAGGCGTCGAGCTTGTTGCCCGCATTGCGGTCGAACAGAGGCAGCGGCAGGGCCAGGCCGATGATGGCCTGGTTGCGGCCCAGCTCTTCCGAGCGCTTCATGCCGATGCTGAGCGTGACGTCGGGCGTGGAACGCCGCTGTTCCACGTCCAGCATGGCTTGCCGCTGGGCCAGTGCGCTTTGCGCCTGGCGCACGGCAGGGGCCTGGGCCAGGCGCGCCGCCAGTTCGCTGGCCGGGGGCAGCTCCGGCAAGGTTTCCAGGCGTCCCTCTGCCAGCGTGAAGCGGGGCGTGGCATTGCCCCACAGGGCGGCCAGGCGCTGGCGGGCGCTGGCCAGGGTGCTGCGCGCCAGGTTCAGTTCCAGCCGCACGCTCGCTTCGGCCACCCTGGCGCGGGTTTCCTCGACAGGAGACGCCTTGCCGGCCGTCACCCTGCGCGCCGTGATGTCGCTGGCGCGCGCGGCCAGCGCCTGCGCGCTGTCGGCCAGGCGCAAGCCTTCCTGCGCGGCCAGCACGTCGACAAAGGCGGACGTGACGGCGGCGCGCGTGTCCGCCTGTTGCAGGGACAGGCCCGCCTGCGCCAGGTCTGCGCCGCGCCGGGCGACGGCGGCGCGCGCACCCCGCTTGCCGCCCAGCTCAATGAGCTGGTTGAGCTGCACGGTGGTGCTGCGCGTGGCGCGCCGCGTGTCTTCCAGCACGGTTTGCAATTCCGGGTTGGGCAAGGCGCGTGCCTGCTGCAGGGCGCCGCCCTGGGCCGCCAGTTCATGGCGGGCGGCCGACAGGGTGGCGTTGCCGCCCTCCGCCAGGGCCAGCGCGGCGGGCAGGGTCAGGGGCGCGGCGGGTTCCACGCCAGATTGCGCATGGGCAAAGTTGCCGGCCAGCAGGCCAGCAGAGAGTAGCAATAGATACATGGATCGGTGCATCGAATTCTCCAAGGTATGGAAAAAGAATTCGACGGGACGCGCAGGCCTGCGCCCGGATTATTTCAGGGCGCGCATTGCGTTATGACAAAAGGGGACGTCCCGTCGGCCTAGGTGGCCGACGACCAGTCGGGGCGCTTGGGAGCGTCCGGGATGTGGGAAGCGTAAAAGAAGGGGGAAGTGTCCGCGTTCACGGAGGCCATGTCGCCGACGGGCAGGCTGGAGCCGGCCGGCAGCCATGCGTGGCCGATGCCATGGCAGACGTTGCAATCGCTGTGCGGCTGGCCCTTGGACTGCTTGTCAGCCTTGTCGGCCACGGGTTTCTTGTCCGCATCCGCCTTGTGCTGGTGGCTGTGATGGCCCAGGTGCTGCGCTGCCTTGCCTTCCTCGTGCAGGCAATACGCGCTCGCCGCAGCCCAGGACATCTGGAGCGGAAGCACGAACAGCAGCAAAATGAGGAAGAATTTACGCATGGTGACGGCTATTGTACAGAAAGGCGGGCGGGCGTGCCCATGTCAGCGCGGCTGGGCGCGCCACGCTTTCAATTGCGCGGCGATGGCCTTGCCCTGGAACAGTTGCGGCTCGGAATGCTCTTCCGCTTCCATGCCGCCTTCGCGGAAATCGGCCGCTTCGCGCGCCTGCACCAGCACTTTGGCCTTGTCGAACGCTTCCGTGAAGCTGCTGCTTTTCGGCAAGGCTTCCTTGAAATACGCTTCGCTGAAATACGTAAAATCGTTCTGGTCGTCGCAGCCGAACGAGGTGCGGTCGCTGCGCGCGGCCGTGATGATGAGGGTGTTGTCATCTTTCAAGGGGGCAATGAAGCCGCCCGCATAGCAGGCCGAGATCACGATGACTTTCCAGCGGATGCCGCTGTGCCTGAGCATGGATGCCAGCTCTTGCGCGGGCAGGCTGTGCAAGTCCATGCCGTTTTGCGCCAGCGCCAGTTCGTGCTCGGGCGAGCCGTGGCTGGTGAGGAACAGGAACAGGATGTCGTTGGCCTTGTCCATCTTCGCGCCCAGCGCGTCGAGGCTGGCGGCGATGCTGGTGCGCGTGGCCATCGGCTGCTGCGCCACCGTGTTGCGGCTGTTGACGAGCATCAAGGAGCGGCCCACGGTGTCGTAATCGCGGTCGAACTGGTGCTGCACGAAGGCCGTTTCGCGGTGAAACACTTCCTGTGCGCCATCGCCGGCCACGCCCAACAAATACAGATTGATCTTTTTCGCCGCATCGCGCGGCGCGATGCGGGCCAGGGCGCCGTCGAGCAAGGTGCGCTGGTTGTACAGGGCCAGCTCGATATTGTCGCGCGTGAGCTTGTCCAGGGCCGGGTCGTCCAGCTGGCCTTCCGTCCAGTTGCCGCTGTCTTCGCGCCGGCCGTCCGCCTGCGCCACGGCGTAGCGCAGTATGCCCTTGCCGTCGAACTGGCCATTCTTGAAGCCGCCCCGGTATTCGTCGCCCTCGGCCGTGCGCAGCACGCCCTGGCCCTCGAATTTCCAGTCCTTCAGCTCGCCTTCGTAATGGATGCCGTCGCTGGTGGTGACGGTGGCCTTGCCCTGCACCTGGCCCTGGACGAATTCGCCTTCGAAGACGGTGCCGTCCGTGTCGGTCAGCTTGCCGGCGCCGTGCGGGCGCCAGTGCTTGAACTGGCCTTCGAAGGTGGCGCCGTCGGCACCCTGGAAGCGGCCCACGCCCTCGAAGCTGCCCTTGACGAAGTTGCCCGTATAAATTTCGCCCTTGGGAGAGGTGTAGCGGCCGAGGCCGTCGAAGGCGCCCTGACTGAACGCGCCCGTGTATTCGACGCCGGACGCCTGGCGCAGCTTGCCCTGGCCGGAAAACACGCCGCGCGCGAAGCCCCCTTCGTAAAATGCGCCGCTCGCATATTCGAGCCGGCCCTGGCCATGCATCTTGCCCGCGACGAGGGGGCCGAAATAGCGTCCGCCATCGGCCGTTTCCGCCGCCGGCGCCTTGGCTGGCGCGGCGCACAGGGGCGGCATGCCCAGCGCGGCAAAGGCCAGCAGGCCGGCGAGGGTGTAGGGGCGAAGCGAGGCGCGTAGCGTGGCAGTCATGAGGACGGTCTGGTCTGTAGGAAGGGGCCTAGTCTGCCACTGTATTGCCAGCGTGGCAAATGCGCGCGTGGCGTGTGTTGCTCTGCCTCAAGGCAAGATTCTCCGTTTTATGCCGTGCCAAGGCTGGGCTGAACTGATAATATTGATTTTCAGAACATATACTTGCACAAGGTACATAGTCACCCATGGAAAGCCGCCTCAGCCGCCTGGAAGCCGTTCAAACCGTGTTGCTGGAAATCGGGCAGCGCTCGAGCACCTGCAGCGATATCAGTGAATTCCTGCAGGCGGTGCATGCGGCGCTGGGACGCATCATGTATGCGGCGAACTTCTATGTCGCGCTCAGCGACCGCGACGACGGCCTCGTGCGCTTTCCCTATTTTGTCGACGAATTCGACGCCGCGCCCGACCCGGACGAGGGCGTGCGCCTGGCCAGCGCCGCGCAGTCGCCCACGGCTTGGGTCATCGTCAACCGCAAGCAGCTGGTGATGACGGCCGACGACGACGCCATGCGCGCCATCGGCGGCGGTGCCTGGGGCGGCGGCACGGCGGCCGAGCACTGGATCGGCTGTCCGCTGCTGGACCAGCAGCACCAGGTGCTGGGCGCCATCGTCATCCAGAGTTACGACGCCCAGCACCGCTTCAGCCTGGAAGACCAGGCCCTGTTCGCGCTGATCGCCACGCACGTGTCGAGCGCGCTGCAAGGCATGCAAAGCATGGACCGGCTGGAAAAGGCGGTGCAGGAGCGCACGGCCCTGCTGGCGCACGAGGTGGCCGAGCGGCGCCGCGCGGAAAACCTGCAGCATGCGCTGTATGAAATCGCCAACCTGTCGGCGCAGGCATCCGATGCGACGACCTTGTACGCGCGCCTGCACGCCATCATCAGCGAGCTGGTGACGGCGAAGAATTTCCTCATCGCCCTGTACCACCCGGACAACAAGGACATCACGATCCCGTATTTCGTCGACGAGAAGGATGCGCAGGCGCCCGTGAAACGCTTTCATTACGGCATCGGCATGAGTTCCTATGTGCTGGCGCGGCGCCAGGCTTGCCTGCTCGATGCCGGCAGCTATGCGGCGCTGGTGGCCAGCGGCGAGATGGAAGAGCCGCTGGGCAATACCAGCATCGCCAGCTGGATGGGCGCGCCCATGCTGCTGGGCGACCGGAAATATGGCGTGATCATCGTGCAAAGCTATGACACGTCCGTCGTGTATGGCCAGGCGGAACTGGACGTGCTGGCCTTCATGGCCAGCCACGTGGCCGTGGCGATGGCCCGCATCCAGGCCGACAGCGCCATGCGCCGGGCCAAGGAAGCGCTGGAAGAGCAGAACGCGGCCCTGAACAGCGCCCTGAGCGCCTTGCAGGAGGCGCAGTCGGAACTGGTGCGCCAGGAAAAACTGGCTTCGCTGGGACGTCTGGTGGCGGGCGTGGCGCATGAAATCAATACGCCGCTGGGCATTTGCGTGACGGCTACCAGCCACCTGGTGCAGGAATTGAAGCTCACGCGCGAAGACCTGGAAGGCGGCCAGCTCGATGAAGATGGCTTGCGGCAATTTTTCGACATCATCGATCAAACCCTGCGCATCATGACGACGAACACGCAGCGCGCCGCGGCGCTGGTGCGCAGCTTCAAGCAGGTGGCCGTGGACCAGTCGTCGGACGAATTGCGCAGCTTCAACTTGCGCAAATACCTCGATGAAATCCTGCTGTCCTTGCAGCCCAAGCTGAAGGGCAAGCCCGTCAAGGTGGAGATCGATTGCCCGCCCGAGGTGCAGCTGCGCAGCTATCCGGGCGCCGTCTCGCAGATCGTCACGAACATGGTGGTCAATTCACTCGTGCATGGCTTTGTCGAAGGCGAGCCGGGCAAGATCAGGATCAGTGTGCGCACGGCCGGCGAGATGCTGGAACTCGACTACAGCGACGACGGCATGGGCATGGACAGCGCCACCCTGGGCCAGCTGTTCGACCCCTTCTTCACGACCAAGCGCGGTTCCGGCGGCAGCGGCCTGGGTGCGCATATTCTCTATAACCTGGTGACGGGACCGCTGGGCGGCACGGTGAAGGTGGTCAGTGCGCCAGGCATGGGATTGCACTATAAAATCCGTTTCCCGCTCGGGTTCAATGATGTGTCCTTGAAAACCTAAAAGCGGCGGGCCGGAGACGCGGGCCTGAGAAAATGCCGATGGCGGCGTTGCAGCTCCTTGCCGTACATGCGTACTGTCTGCGTCGCTGCGCCTTGCCCTCGACATTTTTCAGGTCCGCTTGGCCCGGAATGCCCGTCTTGGAGACCTGGGCTGAAGCGTGTTTTGCCGGCGTGCGTATTGCTCAGGGGGCACTTGGCTCTTGGACGAACTGCGTAATCCGGTCTGCTAGTCTGGAAAACGTTGATTCAACGCAAGCGCCGCATCCAGATTTGCAATCAGCAATTCCACATATTGCGGATCGAGGTGGCTGCCGCTGACCTCGCGCAGGTAGCTGACCACGCGCTCCAGTGGCCAGGCGTCCTTGTAGCAGCGCTTGTGCATGAGGGCGTCGAAGACGTCGGCGACGGCGGCGATGCGCGCGTATTTGTGGATGTGCTCGCCGACCAGGCCCTGCGGGTAGCCGCTGCCGTCGTATTTTTCATGGTGCTGGTGGGCAATCACGGCGGCGGCCTTCAGCAGCGGGCGCTGCGAGCCGTCGAGGATGGACATGCCCACCGTCGGATGCTGCTTCATGATTTCCCATTCGGCCGCATCGAGCTTGCCGGGTTTGAGCAGCACGGCGTCAGGCGTGGAAATCTTGCCGATGTCATGCATGGGCGCCGCATGGCGCAGCACCATGGTTTCTTCTTCCGACATGCCGGACGCCTGCGCCAGCAGCTGGCACACCTCGGCCATGCGGCGCACGTGGTTGCCCCCTTCGTGCGAGCGCGATTCGACGACGTCGCCCAGGCGCAGGATCAGCTCGGCCTGGGTATCGGTGATTTCCTGCGTCAGCAGGATGTTGTCGAAGGCAATCGCCACGCCGGAACAGAAGACTTCCAGCAATTGCGCATCGAGGTCGGAGATTTCTTCCACGCCCTTGAGTACCAGCAAGGACGCCTTGCCGCTGCTGTTCGGGAAATAGCCGACATAGGTGTCGCCATGCAGGCGCGAGATCTTGTTGCTCTTGGCGTCGTCCAGCTGCGACAGCAGGGACGGGCTGAGGATGCCGTCGTCCGTGTCGCCGATCTGCGCGAGGATTTCATAATCCTGTTCGCCCGAAATGGCGCTGGCGCCGCGCAGGCGCAGCAGCATGCTCGTTTCCAGGCGCAGCAGGGCGACGACTTGCTGCAGCAGGCCGCTGGCGAAGTCGCGCAGGTTGCGCTGCTTGAAGATGTGCGCCGAGGCGGCGATGACGCGCTCGAGTCCCTCGCGGTAATGGAGCTGGGCCTGGCGAGCCTCTTCCACCTTCATGATGTCGCGGTAGGCGCGCAGGGCGGCAAAGGTGGTGGTGAACAGCTTGGTGCGGTCCAGTTCCGTCTTTTCCTTGTAGTCGTTGATGTCGTAGTTGACGATCACCCGTTCTTCCGGCGCCTGTCCCGGCTGTCCCGTGCGCAGCACGATGCGCGTAAACTGGTTGCCCAGGTCTTCGCGCATCCAGCGCGCCACTTCCAGGCCGCTGTCTTCGCGCTCCATCACCACGTCGAGAAACACCAGCGCGATGCCTGCTTCGCGCGCCAGCACCTGCTTGGCTTCGGCGCCGCTGTACGCATGCACGAAGCTCAGCGCGCGGCCTTCCAGCCGGAAACGGCTCAGCGTCAGTTCCGTGATGTCGTGGATGTCGGGTTCATCGTCGACGAGCAGGACTTTCCAGGGGGGTAACTTGGGCGAGGCTGAAGACAAAAATGACATAAGGACGAGTTCCGCTAAAAGGCATAACTGACGCAATGCTGAGACGCCTGCGCCAGACTAAACTGTGCGCCACCACTGGCGTTGCGCGTTTTTCGGGCGCATTTTGTCGATTGTAGACTGACAGCTAAGTATTAACAATAAGCAAGAACAATTGACTAAAATCATGCAACATCCATGCCAAAAAGGCACTTTAAATCCATGCTGCTGACACTATCTATACTTTATCGCTTAGGCAACTATATTTTCAAGACAATACTTTGTTTTAGTTAATATTGCCAATGAATCTGTAAAAAAATACGGCGTCTTGCTGTTCTGGCGGAAAAGCGGAAAAGTAACAAGGTATGAATTACGCGCCAGAATGGAAGGTAGCGCGTTATATTAAACAAGCATAAGAAAGTGGCGCCATGCCACGTACATTTCCTGAAAGGGTACATCATGCAAAAGCAAACGACGCGCGCCCTGATCGCCGGTCTGGCCTTGCTGGCCAGCAGCGCGGCCTGGGCAGGAACGGAAGTGCATTTCAGCAAGCCGGATCAATTCACGGATGTACCGTTCGACCCGCACGAGCGGGAAGAGGTGTTGAAAGAACTGAGCCGGCATTTCGAAAAGCTGGGCGCATTGCTGCCACCCGGGCAGACCTTGAAAATCGACGTGACGGACGTGGACCTGGCGGGACGTGAGAATCCCAACCTGCGTGCCGGCCAGGATATCCGCGTCATGAATGGCGGGGTCGACTGGCCGCGCATGCGCCTGCACTATGTGCTGGAACAGAATGGCAAGGTCATCAGCAGCGCCGATGCCGCGCTGTCCGACATGTCTTACCTGAGCCGTATCAATCCTTACTTCAGCAATGAAAAGTTGCGTTATGAAAAGCTGATGATCGACGAATGGTATGCCGATACCTTTGGCATCAAGGTCAAGCGCAAGGCCCGCAAGTAGGCTGCGCGGCTGGGCGCCGGGCCTGCGCTGCACGAAACGTATTGCGCTCCGGAAATTTTCACTTCAGGCTATAGTCAAACGGGAAACAGGCAGATGCCGGCATTGCGGCAGCTGCCTGCCCGTGAACTTTCTGAAAGGAATGCATATGCGTATTTCCAGCATGACGAAGGCATGGATAGCCGCCTTGGCGCTGGCTGCTGGCAGCAGCGCCTGGGCAGGCGTCCAGGTGACGTTCGACAAGCCCGACGACTATTCCGATGTACCGTTCAGTTCGCGAGACCGGGAGCAGGTCCTGGAGGGCCTGGCCAATCACTTTAGCTGGCTGGGCAAGGGCTTGCCGCATGGCCAGGAGCTCCGGATCGAGATCACCGATGTCGACCTGGCGGGGCGCGAAGACCCGGCGCGCCGCGGCGCCTTCGATGTGCGCTTGATGACGGGCCGCGCGGACTGGCCGCGGCTGCGCTTGCGCTATACGCTCGAGCAGCAGGGCAAGGTCATCGCCAGCGGCAATGCCTACCTGTCGGACATGTCCTATTTGCAGCATATCAATCGTTATCCCAGCAACGATGCCTTGCGCTATGAAAAGCGCATGATCGACGATTGGTTCAAGAATACCTTCGGCGTCCAGCCCCAGGGTCGCAGCCGTCCCGTCATGACCTTGCAGCCGCGCGACGTTCAGCGCAAATAAGCCGCTTCGATGCGCGCCAGCTGGCCGCTTTGGCGCAGGGCCAGCAGGGCGGCATTCATCTGCGCGACGAAGTCGGCCTTGTAGGCCGGCGTGTTGCGCGCACTGTAGGCGATATACGTGGCTTCGGACGACAATTCCAGCACTTCGTGCAAGGCAAAGCCGTAACGGGCCAGTTCGCCGCCCAGCCGGCGCGCCGTGTGGCGTGCCGCGCCGCGGTCGCTGGCGTAGCAATCGATGCGCCGCAAGGCCAGTTTTTTCAGATTGGCTTCATTGCCCTTGGCCGCTTCCAGGCGCAGCAGTCCCTCGCGGGCCGGCGCCATCAGTTTTTCCGAGAGTAAAAAACCCGTATTGACGCCGATGGTCAGGCCGGCAAAGTCGGCGGGAAACCGCGTACGCGGCGTGCGCATGACGGCGTCATGGCAAAACAGCACCACCGATTCGCGGTACAGCATGGCCGAATACGGCTGCACGTAGGGCCGTTCCGTCTTGCGTCCGGGCGGAAACAGGCCGAACACCTGGCCCTTTTCCAGCGCATCGAGGCCCCGCTTCCAGGGGCGCGGCTGCAGTTCCAGCCGGTAGCCGGGCATCGTGCTGGCCGCCTGGCGCAGGATATCGACATACATGCCCTTGAAGACGCCGTTTTCCACATAGCTGTACGGCGCATAGTCGTCGTCGCCGTACAGGATGACGGTTTGCGGCGCGGCATGGCCGATGCCGGGTGCGGCCATCGCGCAGACGGCGGCCAGCAGGCAGGCGCCGGCGCGGCGCAGGTCAATTTTACATATCATCCTGACAAGGATACAGGATGATGGCCGGAATGTACCGCGCCTCAATCGATCCAGTTCACCTGCGGGAACTTGCTGCCGAAATCTTCCGGCATGGGCACGACCTGGCTGAGCTTATAGTTGAAAAACACAAAGCCGGACTTGGCCATCGCGATCAGGGTGCTGTCGCGCGGACGCGTGATGCGGAAAGTGATGTCGCCGCCATACTTGTTGAAATCCATGACGCCCACTTCGAACAGCAACTGGTCGCGCGCATGGGCTTCGGCGCGGTAGGTGGTGGCCAGGTCGGTGACGATGATGCCGGTACCGTCCGCTTCGATGTCGCGCACGCCATATTCGAACAGGAAGCGGGCACGGGCCTCGGAAATCATGGAAATCATGGAATCGTTGCCGAGATGGTTGCCGGCGTTGATGTCCGTCGTGCGTACCGTCAGTTGCGAGGAATAGCAGTACTGGTCTTCGGGAAATTCAAGTTTCAAACGGGCCATGGTGTTCTCTTGGGCTGGTGCGCAGGGCGCGGCGAAAATGCCAATTCTAGCCGGTTCCCCGCACCCCGTCGAAAAATGCCGCCCCAGGCGTGCGCCGCCATGACTGCTTGCGCGCGCTATTTACGGACGCTTATTTGCGTACGATCCGGTACACCTTGCCCGTGCCGCTCAGCATGTACAGCTCGTTTTGGCCATCCTGGCCGAACGACAGGATATTGCCCACGTTCGCGATACCCCAGTCCGTCACGGCGGAGGCCGTGCCATTGCTGTAGCTGAAACTTTTCAGCCAGCCGCTGCAGTAGTCGGAATACAGGTATTGCCCCGCCAGTTCCGGCAGGGCTGCGCCCCGGTACACATAGCCGCCCGTGATCGAACAGCCGCCGGCCGTATCGTGGCCGTAGGTGATGACGGGCAAGACCAGCCCCGTCTGGTTGCAGCTGGGGCTGTTGTAGCACTGCGCGCCTTCCATGATGTTCCAGCCGTAGTTGTTGCCCGCCTGGCTCACGGGCCGCACGTCGACCTCTTCCCAGCTGGCCTGGCCCACATCGGCGACATACAGCAGCTGGGCCGGCGCGTCGAAGGCGTAGCGCCACGGATTGCGCAAGCCGTAGGCCCAGATTTCAGGGCGTCCGCCCGCCGTGGCAAAGGGATTATCGGGTGGAATGGTGTACGGCTGGGCGACGCTGCTGGCGTTGACGTCCAGGCGCAGCAGTTTACCGAGCAGCACATTCGTGTTTTGCGCGTTGCCGGGCGGGTCGCCCCCGCTGCCGCCGTCGCCCGTGCCCGCATACAGATAGCCGTCCGGGCCAAAGCTGAGCAAGCCGCCATTGTGGTTGCTGAACGTGGGGTGGGCAATCGTGAGGATGCCCAGCGCCGACAGGGGATCGGCCACGTTGGCGTTGCCCGCTGACACTTGCCGCCGCTCGATGACGATGTCGCCGGCCAGGTTGGTGTAATAGATGAAGAAATAGCCATTGCTGGCGTATTGCGGATGAAAGGCCAGCGACAGCAAGCCCCGTTCGCCGCTGGTGGTGGTGAGCGTACTGATGTCGAGGAAGGGCGTGGCCAGCAGGCTGCCGTTCTGCATCACGCGGATGCGGCCGGCCCGTTCGACAATGAACAAACGGCTGTCGCCGGGCGGCGCCGTGAGGAAGAGGGGAGCATCCAGTCCGCTGGCCACTTCCTGCAGGCGCAGGGTCAGCGGCGTGGCTGCCGCATACGTGACGCTGGCGCTGGCCGTCGCCCCCGCAGTGACTTGCAGCTGCTGCGTGACGGGCGTGGGCGACAGCGTCCCCGTGCCTTGCGTCACGCTGGCGGCGCTCACCGCATAGGCGCCGGGCGCCAGGCCGGTGAGCGTGGTGCTGGCCGTCAGCGTCTTGCTGTACGACGCAGGCCCCGTGACCGTGACGGCGCCTGCCACGCCGGCCGGCAAGCCGCCGATGGTGACTGCCAGGTTCCCCGTGGTGGCGCCCGGCGCAGGGTGGTGATGGCCGCCGCCACAGGCAGCCAGCAGCGCCAGGCAGCATGCCAGCAGCAGGGCCAGCCAGGGCAGCGGCAAGCGGGAAAGGAAATGGCGCATGTCAGTCTCCTGCGGGAACGACGCAATGGCTGCTCAAGAGGGGATGGGCTTGTGCCAAGAATGCGCGTCTTTGCGGCGGGAAGTTTGAGCTGGCGCAAACGTACGGTGGCATCGGACAAATGCGCCGCGTTTTCAGACAAGCGCGCCGGCACTTGCGCCACCGCGCCCGCCGGCGCCCGATAATGGCGCATCTGAAACCGAGCAGGAATGACACACATGAAAACCAAAGCCGCGATTGCCTGGAAAGCGGGCGCCCCGCTGACCATCGAAGAAGTCGACCTGGCCGGCCCGCGCGCCGGCGAAGTGCTGGTCGAGCTGAAAGCCACGGGCATCTGCCATACCGATTACTACACCCTGTCCGGCGCCGACCCGGAAGGCATCTTCCCCGCCATTCTCGGCCATGAAGGCGCCGGCGTCGTCGTCGACGTGGGCCCGGGCGTGACGACCCTGAAAAAGGATGACCACGTCATTCCCCTGTACACGCCGGAATGCCGCCAGTGCAAATTCTGCCTGTCGCAAAAGACCAATCTGTGCCAAGCCATCCGCTCCACGCAGGGCCGCGGCCTGATGCCGGACGCCACCAGCCGCTTTTCGCTGAATGGCCAGCCGCTGTTCCATTACATGGGCACGTCCACCTTTTCCAATTACATCGTCGTGCCGGAAATCGCGCTGGCGAAAATCCGCTCCGACGCGCCGTTCGACAAGGTGTGCTACATCGGCTGCGGCGTGACGACGGGCGTGGGCGCCGTGCTGTTCTCGGCCAAGGTCGAGGCGGGCGCCAACGTGGCCGTGTTCGGCCTGGGCGGCATCGGCCTGAACGTGATCCAGGCGGCGAAGATGGTGGGCGCCGATAAAATCATCGGCATCGACATCAATCCGGCGCGCCAGGCCATCGCGCGCAAGTTCGGCATGACGCATTTTATCAATCCCAACGAAGTGGAAAACGTCGTCGATGCCATCGTGCAACTGACGGATGGCGGCGCCGATTATTCGTTTGAGTGCGTCGGCAACACGACCCTGATGCGCCAGGCGCTCGAGTGCACGCACAAGGGCTGGGGCAAGTCCTTCATCATCGGCGTGGCGGCGGCAGGCCAGGAAATTTCCACGCGTCCATTCCAGCTGGTGACGGGACGCGAATGGCGCGGTTCGGCCTTCGGCGGCGCGCGGGGCCGCACGGACGTGCCGAAGATCGTCGACTGGTACATGGAAGGCAAGCTCAACATTGACGACCTGATCACGCACCGCTTGCCGCTCGAACGCATCAACGAAGGTTTCGACCTGATGAAGAGCGGCGAATCGATCCGTTCCGTCGTGTTGTATTAATTTTATCTGACTGTACTCATTGCGCAACACTTGACGGACGGGGCAGGGCGGCGCGCTGTACTTCGTTGCTTGCCCCTGCTAGTGTGAAGACATCACCGCCTTGCTTCGGGAGCCGTCCATGTTTGCCACTGCCTACCTCGCGACCTTGCGCCGCATGCTGCCCGTCTTCCTCGGCGCGGCCCTGTCTTCCCTGCTGGCCTTGTGGTGGAGCAATGCCGCCAGCCTCGCCACGCCCGCCATCTGGCTGGCGCTGCTGGCCACGTATCTGCTATGCGCACTGCTGTTTACGCCGCTGGCCCGGCAGAGCCGCCAACTGGCGACGCGCCACGTGCGTCACGGCAAGCCGCGCTGATACCCGCTGCGCCTAGCGCGCCGTGCTGGAAAAGCGCTCGCGGTAATCGCGCGGCGTGATGGCGAGTTTCTTTTGAAACAGGCGGCGCAGCCTGTCTTCGCTGTGCAAGCCCGCCTGCACGGCCACCTGTTTTAAGGAAGACACATTGTCTTCCAGCAAGCGACGCGCCACTTCAAAGCGGGCCGTGTCGATGAATTCCGTGGGACTGGTGCCCGTTTCGCGCTGGAACACGCGCGTAAAGTTGCGTTCGCTCATGGCCAGCCTGGCCGCCAGCAGCGGCACGGTAAGGTCTTCGGCAAGATGTTCCATGATCCAGCCCTGCAACTGGCGGATGGTCGGGTGCGTCGTCATCTGGCTCGACAGGTGCACGGAAAACTGCGACTGGCCGCCGGGCCGCTTCAGATACACGACCAGGTCGCGCGCCACTTCCAGCGCGATATCGCGGCTGAAATCGTCTTCCACCAGGGCCAGCGCCAGGTCGATGCCGGCCGTCACGCCGGCCGACGTCCAGAATTTCCCTTCCCGCACGAAAATCGCATCGGCATTGACCTGTATCAATGGATAGCGCTGGCGCAGGCTGTCCACGGCGCTCCAGTGCGTGGCGGCGCTCTTGCCGTCGAGCACGCCGGCCTCGGCCAGGAAGAAGCAGCCCGTGCACAGGGCCGCGAGGGTATCGATGCGCGGCGCCGCCTCGGCCACCCAGGCGGCGAGAGCGGGAATGTCCTGCAAGACTTGCTCGACGTGGTGGCAGCCGACGATGACGGCCAGGTCGGGCAGGCGGTTCACATCGAGCGCCTTGCTGGCGTGCAGCGACATCAGCGTGTCCGACTCGACCGGGCCGACGGCTGTCGAGGCGATGCGCACGTCGTAGCCGCCGGGCAGATTGCGCAGGCGCAAATGGGTGTTGGCGTAGTCAAACACTTTCATGGCGCCGATGGCTTCGAGCGCCTTGAAGCCGGGATAGACGATGATGTCGACGGTGCGCAGGGGGAATTCTTTGGGGCTTTGCTTGATCATGCGATATGCGCGAGGGGGATAAATACTGCCATAATGCAACAACAGCGATGGCGTAGGTTAGCATGAAATAATCCGCGCGCCCGCTGGCTCCCCACCCACCGGATTCCTCGATATCGTGCGCTTACTCCACATTTTTGCCGCCCTGACATTGCTGCTGGGCTCATCCCTTGCCCACGCGGCCACGCTCAACTTCAATGGCGGCGCCGTCAGCGGCTGCACCCTGCTGGCGTCCAGCACCCAATATACTTGCGCCTCGCTGGCGCTGAGCTCTACCGACGTCATCGTCATCGGCAGCGCGTATGCCGTGACGGTCAACAGTTCCCTGGCGATGAGTTATAACCAGGGCTTGACGATGAGCGGCGACGCCACGCTGACGGTCAAGGGCAACCTGGATATCAAGGATATCAATCCGCCGAACCTGAAAGTAACGGGGGGCAACCTGACAGCCGAAGGCGGCACTTTCCTCATGGGCGCGCAGGAACAGACCGTCACGGCCAATATTTCGGCCACGACCATCAAGATGGGCTCGAACAACGTCAAGGTGACGGGCAAGATCAGCGCCAAGGGCCCGGTGGAAATTGCCTCGGGTTCCGTCATCAACGGGGCCATCAGCGGTACCGTCGTCAACATCCTGCCCGCCAGTACCCGCATCCAGGGCGATATCACGGCGACCACGTCGCTGACCATCGGTTCCGGCAGCCAGGTGACGGGCAACCTGAAATCGCCGACCATCGACTTGAAGGCCTCGGGCCTGCTCGTCACGGGCGACGTGGACGCGAGCAATTCTTTGACGATCGCCTCCGGCAATGGCATCAAGGGCAATGTGGACGCTGGCGAGGTGACCCTCGACTCGTCCAACGCCTATATCACGGGCAACGCCAAGGTCGACCACATCACTCTGGGCTGGCAGGGCCGGGTGCAGCAAACCATTACTTGCAAGGCGTATACGCCATCGAACCCGTGCAGTTGCGTGACGAACAACAGCGGCTGGGCCTTCAATGAACCGATGGGGCCGAAGTGCGGGCCCGGTACGCCGACCGGACTGCACCATTTCCAGATCGAGCACCCGCTGACGGCGCTCACTTGCCAGGTACCCACGGTGACGGTGACTGCCTGTGCCGATGCCAACTGCAGCGCGGTGTACAAGGGTAGTCCCAGCGTCACCGTCAGCCCGGGCGGCGTGCCGACTCAGATCGATACCAGCGGCGTCAATCCCAATGTCACGGTGCGCCAGACCACGGTGGGCATCGCCACCCTGAGCCTGGTCAGCACGCCCGCCACGACGGGCGCGCTGGTGTGCAAGAGCGGCGGCAACACGAGCAATTGCCAGATCAGCTTTCTTTCCAGCGGCTTCCAGGTAAGCGGCGTTCCGCGCTACGCGGAGGACGTGGCCGTACTGGAAATCAGCGCCTTGCAGACCTCGTCCGGCAACAGGGACGTGTGCGTGCCCATGTTCGCCAGCCAGACCAAGCAATTGAACCTGACTTGCGGGTACAGCAATCCGGACAAGGGAACATTGCCTGCGCGCATCTTTGACAGCGTCCAAAATAGCTATGTCGCCCTGGCTGGCAGCGACCAGAGCAGCTGCGCCGTGGCGAGCACCAAGGTGAATGTGACGTTTGGCGCCGACGGCGTGGCCAAGCCGAACATGCTGTATGCCGATGCGGGAGCGCTGATCCTGACGGCTGCCTACAAGCCGGACAGCGGCAGCGACAAAGGTTTGGACATGAAAGGCAACGGCACGGTCGTCGTGGCGCCGAAGAAATTTCTGTTCACGACGCTGGCGCCGATTCAGCGCGCGGGCCTGGCGGCAGCGCCCCTCGTGGCGGGGACGACCATCACGTTATCGGCCGTCAACGCGCTCGATGCCGTGACGAAGAATTTCGGCAACGAAAGCGGTGTCGCCGTGCAAACAGTCGTGCTCGACCGTAATCTGCTGGCGCCGCTCTACACAGGCGTAGTCAATCCGCAGGTCAGCGGCGATCTCGATTTCGTGACGAAAGGGGGCATCATCGCGGCGCCGCCGCTGGTCTGGCCCGAAGTGGGCAAGATCAATTTCACGGCCGCTCTGCAAAACGGTTATCTGGGCAGCAGCCTGACGTCGCCGGGGACGAGCGACCCCGTGCTCTTTTATCCGCACCACTTTGTGACGGAACTGGTCGTCAAGCAAGTGGACCTCCCGGGGGGGACGAAGACGGAGTTTCCTTTCCCGTGCAGCGCGCCGCTCGTGTGCGCCGGCAACCGCGCCGTGTATTCGCGCCAGCCCTTCGACCTGACCATCCGCGCCCAGACGGCCGCCGGCAACGAGACGAAGAACTTCGACGCCAGGAATGCCGACATCAATAAAACGCAGGTGCCGCTGGCCCCGTATGACGCGGCCACGGGGAACAACAAATATCCGCCCACGGCGCCATCGGGCAGCACGCTGACGGATGGGGCAACAGTACCTGCGGCCGTGACGGGCGTACCCGTCACCAGTTTTACCAATGGCGTTGCCACGCGCGCCATCGCCTACAGCTTCCCCGCCGCCTATGCCGTGCCCAAGGAGCCGACAGCGCTGGCATCGCCGACGGGGCTGCTGCTGCGCGCGACGTATGCCTATCCGGCGGCTGGCAATGTGAGCTCGGCGCCGGCCGATGGCAAGGAAGCGCAGCTGACCGTGTTCACGGGCCGCCTGATGGTGCCGCATGACTACGGTTCCGAGCGCTATCCCGTGCGCCTGGCCGTGCAGGCGCAGTACTGGGACGGCAAGACCTGGGTCACCAGTCTGCTGGACAGCATCAGCGCCTTCGGCAGCGCGCAGGTGGTGTTTGCCAATTGCAAGAAAACACTGGCGTGCAAGGACTTTGCATTTCCCGCTGGCACGACTATTACTTATACGTTCGACAAGGGCATCTTGCCGTCGAATAGACGCTTGATTGTGGCGGCGCCCGGCGCCGGCAAGACCGGCAGCGTCGATGTGTCCGTGCCCGGCATCGCGTACTTGCCCAGCACCGTGGGCACCGTCGTCTTTGGCGTCTTCAAGTCGGGCCCGGTGATTTACCTGCGCGAGATGTATTGAGCCAGGACAAAGGGTGGGCGCAGAAAGAGGGAAAAACCAGTAACATGCCTGGCTGTGGCATTCCCCCAACCTCAGACTGGAGTTTCTATGAGCACAACATCGCAGTGGATCGATATCGCCGGCCCGGACGGCAGCTTCCAGGCTTACCTGGCCGTGCCGCACGTGGGCAAGGGCCCCGCCATCATCCTGTTGCAGGAAATTTTCGGCGTCAACGAGCACATCCGCGCCGTGGCCGACCAGTACGCGGCCGATGGCTATGTGGTGCTGGTGCCCGACCTGTTCTGGCGCGCCGGTGCGCACATCGAACTGGGCTATGACGCGGACGGCTGGAAGCGCGCCGTCGAACTCATGCAGGCTACCGATAACGAACATGCCTTGAGCGATATCAAGGCCACCATCGCCGTCCTGCGCGCGCGTCCGGAAGTGACGGGCAAGCTGGCGTCCGTCGGCTACTGCTTCGGCGGCCGCTTGTCGTTCCAGACGGCCGCGGCTGGCCTGGTCGACGCGGCCATCGCCTATTACGGCGGCGGCATCCAGAACAAGCTGGACCTGGCCGACCGCATCCAGGTGCCGCTGCTCATGCATTTCGGCGGCCAGGACAGCCACATTCCGCCGGAAGCCGTGCAAAAGATCGCCGAACGCTTCGAAGACCGGCAAGACGTGGAAATCCACATCTACCCGGGCGCCGAGCACGGTTTCAACTGCACCCACCGCGACAGCTACCAGCAGCGCGCCGCCGCCCACGCGCACGGCAATTCCTTGATTTTCCTGGCGGAAAACCTGTAAGGCTGTCTCGCCAGGCCGGCCAGTCGTTATTCTCGAGCTCAATACGCGCCCAGCAACAAAGCCGCATGGGCGCTAAAATAGCGGCTGTGCCGGGCAACGCCCGGCAAACCTGGATGAGGAACCGAATTAAAGATGGCCCAAGTAATTGTTTCTGTAACATTGGCGGCAAGCGCCGAACGCGTGTGGGATTTTATCGGCGGCTTCCAGTCGCTGGCTGAATGGTCGAGCTCGATCAAGACCAGCCTGTCCGAACACGGCGGCCGCGTGCGCCGCCTGAAAACCACGGACGGCGCCATCATCGCCGAACGCCTGCAAAGCTACAGCGAGGCGGACAAGAGCTACAGCTACACCATCGTTTCGGGGCCGATCCCCGTCAAGAACTACCGCTCCACCCTGCGCGTCACGGGCGAGCCGGGCGGCGCTTCCTGCGTGGCGGAATGGGCCAGCGAGTTCGACGCGGCCGAAGGCGTGGAAGAAGTCATGATCGGCGCCTTCCAGCACCTGTATGAAACGGCCTTCGTCGATTTAAAACGCATCATGGCGATTTGAATGAAAAACACCGGCACAGGCCGGTGTTTTTCATGGCGCCTAGCGTTTGACCTTGCCAAACGCTTCGCCCTTGTTCCATGTAGGCAAATTCTTGTCGTTTGCCACTTCATAGCCGAGGTTCAGGGTGAATTGTGCCTGCTGCACCATGCCCGATAAATCCCACGACGGGTGGTATTCATCCGTTACCTGGTGGTAATCCTTCTTGAACGCCACCAGGCGCTCGCCGGACGCTTTCGGCTCCTTGACGAAGTCGAACGAGCCGTCGCCGGAAAACACGGCCGAGCCCACGTTGAAGGCGGGCACGCCAGCCTTGGCGAAGGCAAAATGGTCGGCCCGGTAAAACGCGCCGGACAGGTCGGGAATGGTGGGCGCCAGGCGCAGGCCCATGCGCTTGGCCACCTTGGCGGCGCTCGCGTACAGGCTGCTGCGCTCGGCGCCGGCCACGCCGATGTCGTGCGTCTTGCCGACGAAGTTCATGCTGTCGAGGTTCAGGTCGGCGGCCGTTTTCGCCAGCGGCCACAGGGGCTTGCGCGTGTAGGCCGTGCTGCCCAGCATGCCCGTTTCCTCGCCGGCCGGCCACAGGAAGATCTGCGTGCGCCGTGCAGGTTGTTTTACCGCAACTTGTGCCATGGCCAGCAGGGCCGCCGCGCCCGAGGCATTGTCGATGGCGCCGTTGTAGATGTGGTCGCTTTGCCCTGAGCGGGCGCTGCCTTCGTCATCCTTGCCCAGGTGGTCCCAGTGGGCCGAGTAAATCACGGCTTCGTCCTTGAGTTTCGGATCCGTGCCCGGCACGATGCCGGCCACGTTGAATTGCTCGATGCTGCGGATCTGGCTGTTCAAGACCACCTTGACCGTCGCGTTCAAGGCCACGGGACGGAACTCGCGCGTTTCCGCCTGCGCGCGCAAGGCATCGAGGTCCTGTCCGCCCGCCTGGAACAGGGCGCGCGCCATGTCTTCCTGCAGCCAGCCTTCCATCGCATTGCCCGCGCCGGCCAGGTTGAAGCGTTCATGGCCGAAACCGTTGGCCGGCACCGACCACGGATACGACGCGGACGCCGTCGTGTGGATCAGCAGCACGCCGGCCGCGCCCTGGCGCAGCGCTTCCTCGTACTTGTAGACCCAGCGGCCGTACCAGGTCAGCGACTTGCCGGCAAAGCGGTTCGGCTCGGCAACGGTCGGCTGCGGGTCGTTGACCATCAGGATGACCATTTTTCCTTTTAAATCAGCACCCTTGAAGTCGTCCCACTGCTCTTCGGGCGCGCGGATGCCGTAGCCGGCGAACACGACGGGCGCGTCGAACGCCACTTTCTGCTGGCCATTCGCCGCGCCAAAGACGATGTCCTGGCCGAAGGCGGGGGACAAGGTCTTGCCGCCCGCGCTGAAGGTCACTGTGCTCGATGGCAATGCCTTGCTGCCGACGATGGTCAGCGCCTGGCGATACGTGCCGTCCGGCAAGGGCTGCAAGCCGGCCACGGCCGCCTGCGTTTCCAGGTAGCGCACGGCCAGGTCGCCGCCGCGCTGGCCCGTGCCGCGTCCTTCCAGCAAGTCGTCGGCCAGGAAGGACAGGTGGGCGCGCAGGGGCGCCTCGGCAACGAGCGGTTGGGCGAGGGTAGCCGTGCTGAACAGGCTGGCGGCGAGGACGAAGGGAAAACGCATGACAACTCCAAAAGTGAATACGGGAAAGCAAAGCAGCGGTAATCTTACTCTACCGCAATGCTCTGGCGTAGCGCGCGGCGCGCGCCAGCCGATTGGGGCCACAATGGCTGCTGGTCCACCGACAAGGAGCGTTCCATGACTCGCCCTGACTTGCAATCGAGCAATACCCTGCGTACCGCCGACGGCACCTTGATCTACTACAAGGACTGGGGCAGCGGCCCGCCCGTCGTCTTCAGCCACGGCTGGCCCCTGTCGTCCGACGCCTGGGAAGACCAGATGTTCTATCTGGCCTCGCACGGCTACCGCGTCATCGCGCACGACCGGCGCGGCCACGGCCGTTCCAGCCAGCCGTTCGGCGGCAACGACATGGATACCTATGCCGACGACCTGGCCGCCCTGATCGCCGCGCTGGACTTGACGGGCGCCACCCTCGTCGGCCATTCGACGGGCGGCGGCGAAGTGGCGCGCTACATCGGCCGCCACGGCACGCAGCGCCTGGCCGGCGCCGTGCTCGTGGGCGCCGTGCCGCCGCTGATGCTGCAGACGGCCGACAATCCGCTGGGCTTGCCGCTGTCCGCGTTCGACGCCATCCGCGCGGGCGTGCAGGCCGACCGCAGCCAGTTTTTCCGCGACTTGAGCGAGCCCTTCTATGGCTACAACCGGCCCGGCGCGAAGCCGTCGCAGGGCGTGCGCGACAGTTTCTGGCGGCAAGGCATGCAGGCGGGCATGCCGGCCGCCTACCTGTGCGTCAAGCAGTTTTCGGAAACGGATTTCACGGGCGACCTGGCCAGATTCGACGTGCCGACCCTGGTGATCCATGGCGACGACGACCAGATCGTGCCGATCGCCGCCTCGGCGCGCCGTACTGCCGAACTCATCATCGGTAGCAAATTGCTCGTGTATGCGGGCGCGCCGCACGGCCTGGCGACGACGCACAAGGATAGGCTGAACGAGGACTTGCTGGAGTTCTTGCGCACCTGAAGCGGGGGCGGGCGCCGTGACGGCGCGGCGCCCGCCGGAGCTGTTGCCACGCAGAACAGGCGCAGCCGGCATATTGTTGTGTATCGTTTAATGTTGGCAAAATCACGCGCCAAATGCGTGCGGATCGCCGATTTTTCTGGCTTTTTTACGTAGATATGGCGCAAAAAACGGCGTTCTGCGGCATGCAGCCACCCGGTAAGGTCCAGTAAAGAGTAAACTAGCAGATACACTCTTTCGCATTGGGCGATTCGAGCGAACTTGTGAGTGATTTCATGTCTGATACACCAATTTCCTTATTTTCCGACCTTAACCTGAGCGAGCCGCTGATTCGCGCGCTCAAGGATGTCGGTTACGAAACACCGTCGCCTATCCAGGCGGCGACGATTCCATTATTGCTCGCGAACCGCGACGTGCTGGGCCAGGCGCAAACAGGCACGGGTAAGACCGCCGCCTTCGCCTTGCCGATCCTGTCGCGCATCGATCTGAAACAAAGCTCACCCCAAGCCCTGGTCCTGGCACCAACGCGCGAACTGGCCATCCAGGTCGCCGAAGCGTTCCAGGTGTATGCCGCCCACATCCCCGGCTTCCACGTGCTGCCGATCTACGGCGGCCAAAGCTACGGCCCGCAACTGTCGGCCTTGCGCCGCGGCGTGCACGTCGTCGTCGGCACGCCTGGCCGCGTCATCGATCACCTGGACAAGGGTTCGCTCGACCTGTCCAAGCTGAAAACCCTGGTGCTCGACGAAGCCGATGAAATGCTGCGCATGGGCTTTATCGACGACGTCGAACGCATCTTGCAAGAAACGCCGGAAGGCCATCAAACGGCCCTGTTCTCGGCCACCATGCCTTCCGTCATCAAGCGCATCGCCACCACCTACCTGGTGAACCCGGCCGAAGTGACGGTCGCCGCCAAGACGGGCACGGCCGACAACATCCGCCAGCGCTACTGGCTGGTGTCGGGCATGCACAAGCTCGACGCGCTGACCCGCATCCTGGAAGCGGAAGCGTTTGACGGCATGATCATCTTTGCCCGCACCAAGCTGGGCACGGAAGAACTGGCCGGCAAGCTGCAAGCCCGCGGCTTCTCGGCTGCCGCCATCAATGGCGACATCCAGCAAGCCCAGCGCGAGCGCACGATCCAGCAGTTGAAAGACGGCAAGATCGACATTTTGGTCGCCACCGACGTGGCCGCCCGCGGCCTGGACGTCGAGCGCATCAGCCACGTCGTCAACTACGACGTGCCGCACGATCCGGAAAGCTACACCCACCGCATCGGCCGCACGGGCCGCGCCGGCCGCAGCGGCGAAGCGATCCTGTTCATCACCCCGCGTGAAAAGAACTTGCTCAAAGCCATCGAACGCTCGACCCGCCAGCCGATCGGCATGCTGGAACTGCCGACCATCCAGGCCGTCAACGACGTGCGTATCGCCAAGTTCAAGGAACAGATCAGCGAAACCCTGGCCCTGGGCGAACTGGAGCAGTTCCAGTCGCTGATCGAAGATTTCGAACGTGAACAGAACATTCCCGCCATCGAAATCGCCGCCGCCCTGGCGAAGATGGCGCGTGGCAATGTGCCTTTGTTGCTGGACAAGAACAAGGCGCGCGAGCAAGCCACGTGGCAAGACGACCGTCCTGCGCGCCAAGACCGCTTTGATCGCCCTGAACGCAATGACCGTTTCGAACGCAATGACCGCTTCGACCGCAACGAGCGCAGCGAGCGTCCGGCCTTCCCGAAAAAGGAACGCATCCAGCGTCCGGCCGACGCCGGCATGCAAACCTTCCGCATTGAGGTAGGTCATCAGCATGGCGTGAAGCCGGGCAATATCGTGGGCGCCATCGCCAACGAAGCGGGCATCGATTCGAAAAACATCGGCCGCATCGAAATCTATGACGACTACAGCGTCCTGGACTTGCCAGACAGCATGCCGAAAGAATTGCTGGATCAGCTGAAAACCGTGTGGGTGGCGGGCCAACAGCTGCGCATCAGCCGCGACGGCGACGCACCGGACCTGGCGCCACCAGCCGCGCCGCGCAAGCCGTTCGCCGCCAAGTCCGCGCCAGCGTTCAAGGATGCACCGGCGGACGCGGGCGAAGTTGCCCCGCGCGCGCCGAAGAAGGAACGTCCACGCCCGGGCGTGACGGCCTACCGCATCGAAGTGGGCCGTGAGCACGCCGTAACGCCAAGCAATATCGTCGGCGCCATCGCCAACGAAGCGAACCTGGAAGCCAAGCATATCGGCCGCATCGATATCTTTGACAACTACAGCGTGCTGGACTTGCCAGAAGGCATGCCGCCGGAAATCCTCGACCACCTGAAATCGGTCGTCGTTTCTGGCCAGAAACTGCGCATCAGCCTGGACGATGGAACGACGGAGCGCAAGCCTGCGCCGCCGCGTCCGAAGTCGCCGCCACGTAAAACGTACAAGTAAGCCATCCCCACGGGCGCTCCGGCGCCTGTGTCGCGGATTGGAGACACATCCCCCACTGGCGCATTCGCGCCAGTTTTTATTTTCCCTCAAGAAATAAACATGATTGCCGCGTTATGGTTGGCGGCAGGTATTGCCATCTGCCGGCAATGGCCACGGCTCCTTTGCATATTTTTATCGGTGCAAACGCCATATTTATTGCCTGCTGCATCGATACATAATTTTTTATTAATTATTGTATATGCACGCAATTTAAATTTTGCATTTCAATAAAATCAATCAAGTTGAATCAAAGTAAATCCTAAAACATAAATGAATTGACTTTTATTAAATTGTTTGACTGGCGTCACTGTCGCCGAGGCGATATATCATGGGTGCTTGATGTGGTATATTGTTTTTATGTTTTTGTTATGCTAGTTGAAAAAAATAGAGGAGCGACGATGCGGGTCAATACGCCTATCACGCAAAATGAATACGTATTAAATGAAGGCATGACGATTGTTTCCACCACGGATTTACAGGGAAACATCAATTACGCCAATCAGTATTTCATTGAAGTCAGCGGTTTTTCAGAAATGGAACTGCTGGGTGCGCCACAGAATATCCTGCGCCATCCCGATATGCCGGCCGAAGCGTTTGCCGACCTGTGGGACACCATCAAGACGGGCATGCCCTGGACCGGCATGGTCAAGAACCGCTGCAAGAATGGCGATTTCTATTGGGTCTTCGCCAATATCACGCCCGTCATCGAAAGCGGCCGCCCGATCGGCTATATGTCCGTGCGCACCAAGCCCACGCGCGAGCAGATCAACGAAGCGGCAGCCCTGTATAAAAGTTTCAAGGATGGCAATTCCGCCAACCTGGCGATCCGCAATGGCCGCGTCGTGCGCCAGGGCTGGGCCGCCAAGCTGAGCGAATGGCGCAAGCTGAGTCTGTCGCAAGACCTGGCCCTGCATTGCATCGTCTTCGGCGTGGTGCTGGCCATCCTCGGCTGCGCCGTGTGGAATATCGACGGCGACACGAGCACGGCCACGCGCAGCTGGCTCAGCGGTGCCGCCGCCGCAGCCGTGGCGCTGATGCTGTATTTCTGGGCCCATCTGCACAATTCCCTCGTCGCCCCGCTGGGCGACGCCATCACGGTAGCGCGCAAGATGGCCGGCGGCGACTTGACGGGCGTCATCGACAAGGTGCGCGACGATGACATGGGTCAATTGATGGCGGCCTTGCGCCAGACCAACATCAACTTGCACAGCATCATCGGCGACGTGCGCGCCAACTTCGAGGATATCCGCATCACCACGGCAGAAATTGCCACGGGCAATATGGACTTGTCCAGCCGCACGGAATCGCAGGCGTCCAGCCTCGAGCAGACGGCGGCCAGCATGGAAGAACTGACGTCGACCGTGCAAAACAGCGCCGACCATGTGGCCACGGCCAACGACCTGGCGGCGCAAGCGTCCACCGTGGCGGCCAAGGGCGGCACCATCGTCAGCGAAGTGGTCACCACGATGGATGAGATCAGCTCGTCGTCGCGCAAGATTCTCGACATTATCGGCTTGATCGACGGCATCGCCTTCCAGACGAATATCCTGGCCTTGAACGCGGCCGTGGAAGCGGCTCGCGCGGGCGAGCACGGCCGCGGCTTCGCCGTCGTGGCCGGCGAAGTGCGCAGTCTGGCGCAGCGTTCGGCAACGGCCGCGAAAGAAGTGAAAAACCTGATCGACCATTCGATCGCCACCGTGAACGCGGGCAGCGTACTGACCAGCAATGCGGGTGCCACCATGGCGGAAGTGATCGCCTCGGTAGCCCGCGTGACGGAAGTGATGGACGAGATTTCCTCGACCACGCGCGAGCAGAACCAGGGCATCGGGCAAGTCAACCAGGCCGTCATCCACATGGATGGCATCACGCAGCAGAATGCGGCGCTGGTGGAGCAGGCGGCCGCGGCCGCCACCAACCTGGCGCAGCGCACCGACAGCGTGGCCCAGTCGATCGGCATCTTCAAGCTGAAGGCATCGCCCAAGCGCAAGGTTGCCGGCGTGGGCCGCAGCGTGGGCGCGGGCGTCGCGTCGCGGGCCTTGCTGAAGGCACGATAAGCATGCCACTCCCGCCAGCGCCATGCTGGCGGGAATCACTTCCGTACCCGGTACACCTCGCCGCTGCGCACCTGCTTCACCACCCCATCCCCGCCAAACAGAATCACATATTCCCCCTGCGCGCCCAAGGCCGCCGGATAGGTGTACATCCACACTTCCTTGCCGCTGTCGAAACGGATGGACGTGCTGTCGCCCAGCGCGGCGCGCACCTGTTCGCGCGTGCTGCTGCCCACTTGCACCGTCTGTTCCAGGGTGGCGTAGGGCACATTCTTGCTTGCTTGCAAGGCGCGCGTGCCGGAGCAGGCGGCCAGCAGCGTCAACAAGACCAGCGACAGCCACTTCATGGCGCCACCTCGTCCATGTAAGTAAATTCCAGCAGGGTATCGTCCGGCCAGTTGCTATCCCACAAGGGCGCGTAATACGTGCGATCAAGCAAGACCTGGCAATCGCAATAGGGCAGCGAGGCGGGCGTTTGCTCGCCGCCCGCGTACAGCATGGTGAACGGCAACGCCAGGCGGCGCTCGCCATGCACGAGGGTCACGCCGAACAGGGGACGGTCCGTGAAGAACAGATAATTGCCATCCGGCTCGGAACACACTTTATCTGTGCTGTAGAGCATGCTGGACAGCCAGGCGATGATTTGCGGGTCGTTCGAGATCAGGCCGGAATCCATGCCGGCGCGGCATTCCAGGCGCAAGTCGCCCAGGCGCCGCGTGCCGGGCGGCAAGCCGGGCGTGATGACTTGCGCGCGCCAGCTCATGGTGCTGGCCTTGCGGTTGGCCAGCAGCACGGCGTCTTCGCGCGCCGCTTGCGCATTGCGCACGGGGGCAAAGCTGTTGTCTTCGGCCAGGGGCAAGGGGATGCTGACGGTGTCGCCGGCGATGCGCAGCTGCACGCCCGTCATGTCCACGCCGGGCTGGCGCGGCAGCAAGCGGAAGCGCAGCACGGCCTGCGGCGCCAGCGCATGGTCGCGTTCGAAGCGGTCCACGCCCTGCAGCATCTTGCGGTAGGACTTGTCGACGGGGTCGCGCGTGGCGTCCACCTTCACCTGCGGCACGGGTGCGGTTTGCGCCAGCGCAATAGGGCCGTGGAGCAAGCCTATGATCAGCAGTAATCGATAAATGCGCATGCCTGAATGCTACGCCTTTTTGCGCATCCGCCACGCACGGGTGGGCGTGTCAGCACTCGCTATCAGTACTCGCTGTATTTGCGCGCGTCGCCGCGCACCTGCTGCGCCGGGTATTTCTGTGCGTTCAGTTGCATCTTTTCCAGCACGGCCGCGTGCAGGTCGACGCCGCTCTTGTCGGCCAGGCGCACCAGATACATCAGCACGTCGGCCAGTTCGTGGCGGATGCCCGTGCGCTTCGCCTCGTCCAGTTCGCCATCGGCGCCCGTGGGCAGCCACTGGTAGTGTTCCGCCAGTTCCGCCACTTCCACGGACAGGGCCATGGCCAGGTTTTTCGGCGTGTGGAACTGGTCCCAGTCGCGTTCGTCGGCAAAGGCGCGCAGGCGCGCGCGGATGTCGAGCAGGCTGTCGCTGGGCGCGCTCATGCCGCCGCCTGCAGCGGTTTTTCCATGAAGACACTGAATGGGTCGTCGGGATAGTCGCCGTACGGTCCGCGCCGCTGGTAGCCGTGGCGCGCATACAGGGCGATCGCCTCGGGCTGGTGGATGCCCGTTTCCAGGGTCAGCAAGCGGCAGCCGCGCGCCAGCGCCTGCTCTTCCAGCAAGGCCAGCAAACGTTTCGCCAGGCCCAGTCCCCGGCTGTCCGGGTGCACGTACATGCGCTTGAGCTCGCCGAAAGCGGGCGTGACGACGATGGCGCCGCAGGCCCGTGCCGCGCCGGCCGCATCGCGGGCGACGGCAAACAGCAGGGTATCGGACGGCACGGACGCCAGGTCCAGCGAGTAGACGCACTCGGCCGGATACAGGGTCTGTTGATATGCATCAAGCTCGGCGATCAGGGTTTGCACGTCGGCTTGCTGCGGCGATTCCAGGCGGATGGTCATGGGGAGGTCGAATGAATGGGACTTCCCCCATGGTATCACTGCGGCCGCGCCAGGCGCAGCGTCAAGCCGATGGGCGACATCACAAAACCCATCAGTTCCTGCGCCTCGCCGCCATCGGGCGTGTCGACGCCGGCGATGTCGAAGCTGCCCAGCAGCATGGCCATGGCGATCTTGATTTCCAACAAGGCCAGGTAGCGGCCCGGGCACGTGCGCAAGCCGGCGCCGAAGGGCATGGCGGCGCGCTTGTTGTTCGCCTCGCCCCCTTCGGCCAGCCAGCGCTCGGGCTGGAAGGCTTGCGCGTCGGGAAAGTGCGCATCGGACACCGTGTCGTGGCGCATCACGCACCACACGAGGGTGCCGGCCGGCACGGCGATATCGGCGATGACCGTGTCGCGCAGCGCCTCGACGGGCAGGAAGGGGGCCACCGGCTTCAGGCGCATGGCTTCGCTGGCGCAGGCGCCCAGGTAGTCGAGGCTATCCATCTGCTCGATCGTGAAGCGGGCCGCGTCGGGCGCCAGGCGCCGCACTTCCTCGCGCGCCCGCGCCAGGGTGTGCGGATGGCGTTGCAACAGGTAAATCATCCAGGACAGCGTATTGGCCGTCGTATCCTCGCCCGCCAGCAGCATGGTCAGCACATTGCCGGCCACGGCGCGGTCGTTCACGCCGCTGTCCTTTTCGTCGGCGGCGGCGATCATCGCTTCGAGCAGGTTGGGCGGACGCTCACGGCGTGCCGGGTCGCGCGCCATGCGCGTGCGCGCCTGCTGCACCAGGTCGGCCACGGCGGCGGAAAGGGCCGCCACGTCGCGGTCCAGGCGGCGGTCGACGGGCAGCTTGACGTAGCGCCAGTACGGGAACATCGACAGGCTGCGTCGCGCCACGGCGGGCAGGATGGCGTCCATGTGGCGCTGGATCACGTCTTCGCCCGCTTCCAGCGTATTGACCTCGGTGCCGAAGGCGAGGCCGGCGATGATGTCGACCGTGTAGCGTTTCAGGTCGCCATCGAGGTCGATCGCCTGGCCTTGCGTGGCGGCAAGATGCCAGCGCCGCTGCAGGCGCTGCGCCACCGTCGCCAGCGCGGGGAAGTAGGCCTTGACGGCGCCGGGCGCCATGCCGGCCATGACCATGCGGCGCTGGTTGCGCCATTCCGTGCCCTCGGCCAGGAACAGGCCGGGGATGCCGCCCATTTCCTCGGAAACGATGGAGCTGCTCAGGGGGCGGCGAAAGCCGTCGGGCCGGTCGCGCAGCACGGCGCCGACAGCCTCGCTGTCGGCCACCACCAGCACCAGGGTGCGGCCGAACCAGGCGCGCAGGTAGGGGCCGTAGCGCCGTACCCACTCTTCCACGTCGCGGTGGATGCGCGTGAGCTTGATCTGCAGGCTGTTGCCGACGATGGGCAGGGCGAATGGCCCCGGCAGGCGGCGAATCTGGCGCAGGGCCGTGGTGGCGGGCGCGGCGGCGTGATCGAGCGGGGGCATGGCGTACTCCTGGTGGATGGCGACAATGACTTCACTGTAGCGCGCTTGCGCGTCCGCGTCTTGAACGAATACGACATCGGGCGCGGCCGGAAATTGCCGGTACAATCGTCGCCATGCCTGCCGCCCCTACGCCCCTGACCCGCCTGATCGCGCCGCGCACGGCGCTCGCTTCCTGCGTGCGCGCCTTCCTCGTGCGCGACACCACGGGTTGCGCGCCGCTGCCGCCGGCGCAGCGCCTGAACCGCTTTCCCGCCGCGCCCATGTGCAGCATCGTCTGGACCGTCGCGGGCGACGTGGAAGCGGCAGCGCCGGGCCTGTCGCTGCGGGACGTGCGCATGCCGCCCGCGCTGTTCGGCGGCCCCCGTTCGTATCCGCTGGTCAGCTACAACCCCGGCCCCGTGCATACGTTTGTCGTGATGTTTTACCCGGCCGCCCTGCATGCGTTGACGGGCGTCTCGATGGATGGCTTGCTGGACCAGTTCCGCCCGCTCGACGCGCTGTTCGATGGGGAATGGCTGGCCCTGTCGGACGCCGTGCTGGCGGCGCCCGACGACGCGGTCCGCGTCAGGCTGGTGGAGGATTTTCTCGCGCCGCGCTGGGCGCTGGCGCGCAAGAGCGGCGACCATCCGGCCGGCGCCGTGCAGGACTGGGTGCGCCGCCTGGCCGTGCAGGCGGCATCGACGGGCCTGGCCAGCAGCGCGCGCAATATCGAGCGCCGCATCAAGGCCTGGGCCGGCCAGCCCATGCGCACCTTGCGCCGCATGCGCCGCGCGGAACAGCTGTTTCTCGACGAGCGCGGCGCCATCCTGCAGGGCACGGCGTCCTGGTCCGACGTCGCCGCCAGCGGCGGTTACGCCGACCAGGCCCATTTTTGCCGCGAGACGCGCGAAATCACGGGCTTGAGCCCCACCGAGCTGGCGCGCGCCATGCGCGACGATGAAAGCTACTGGATATACAGGGTGTGGAGTTGAACGGGTTTTTTTACCCGGTGTAGACGACGCCTTTGCGCAAGGTCACTTCATGGTGCCCCGCGCCGGGCGCCATCATGGGGAAGCAGTTTTCCGCGCCGTGCACGCGCACGTCGAGGAAGTACGGGCCTTCGGATGCGAGGCAGGCACTCAATGCCGCGTCGAGCTCCTCGCGCCGGCTCACCGTGTGCGCCTGCCAGCCGAACGCGCGCGCCAGGGCGACGAAATCGGGCAGCGCTTCCGTGTAGCTGTGGCTGTAGCGCCCGCCATGGATGAGTTCCTGCCACTGACGCACCATGCCCATGTAGCCATTGTTCGACAACACCACTTTCACGGGCAGGCGGTGCTGCACGGCCGTGGCCAGTTCCTGGATATTCATCAAGATCGACGCATCGCCGCTGACGCACACGACGCGCTTGCCCGGATGGGCGATCTGCGCGCCGATGGCGGCGGGCAAGCCATAGCCCATGGTGCCGGCGCCGCCCGAGGTGAGCCAGCGGCGCGGCTGCTCGAAGCGCAAGTGCTGCGCCGCCCACATCTGGTGCTGGCCCACGTCGGTGGAAACGATGGCGTCGCCGCCATCCATGCCGTCCAGCGCCGCCTGCAGCCGCCGCATCAGCGCCTGCGGCGCGATCACCTCCGGCGTATCGTCGAACGCCAGGCTGTCCTGGGCGCGCCAGGCGTCGATGCGCTGCCACCACGGCTGGCGGTCCGCCAGCAGGCGTCCGCGCAGCTGCGCCAGCAAGGCGGCCAATACGGGGGCGCAATCGCCGCGCAAGGCCACGTCGGCGCGCACCACCTTGTGTATGGAGGCCGGGTCGATGTCGATGTGGATGACCTTTGCGCCAGGACAAAACGCATCCAGGCGGCCCGTGACCCGGTCGTCGAAGCGGGCGCCGACGCAGACGATCAGATCGGCATGGTGCATGGCCAGGTTCGCTTCCAGGGTGCCGTGCATGCCCAGCATGCCGAGGAAGGCCGGGTGCGAGGCGGGAAAGGCGCCCAGGCCCAATAAGGTCAGGGTGCACGGCGCGGCGGCCAGTTTCACCAATTGCTGGAACGTGGCGCAGGCATCCAGGCCGGAATTGACGAGGCCGCCACCGCCATAGAACACGGGCTGGCGCGCGCCGGCGATCAGGCTGGCGGCCCGTTCCAGGTCGGCGGGCTGCGGCAGGGGCGCGGCCGCTGTGGCTGCGGGCGGCAGCGGCGCGTGCTGCGTGACGGGCGCCAGCTGCAGATCCTTGGGAAAATCGACCAGCACGGGGCCGGGCCGGCCCTGCGTGGCTTGAACAAATGCTTCGTGCACGACGGCGGCCGTTTCCTCGGCCGCGCGGATTTGCCGGTTCCACTTGGTGACGGGGCGCGAGATGCCCAGCGCGTCGCATTCCTGGAAGGCGTTCGTGCCGATGCTGGTGCTGGCCACCTGGCCGCTGATGCAGATGACGGGCACCGAATCGCACAGGGCGTCGAGCAAGCCCGTGGTGGTATTGCTCATGCCGGGACCGGACGTGACAAAGACGACGCCGGGCCGGCCCGTGCTGCGCGCATAGCCTTCGGCCGCGTGCACGGCCGCCTGTTCGTGGCGCACCAGCACGTGGCGCAGGCGGGGCTGCGCGTGCAGCGCGTCGTACAGGGGCAGCACGGCGCCGCCCGGGTAGCCGAAGACGGTGTCGACGCCCAGGGCCAGCAGGGTGTCGATCAGGGTGCTGGCGCCGTTGCGCGGCGCAAGATCGGCGGCGGGAGCGAGGAGGGGAGCGGGATCGGGTTTCATGGCCTTATTTTCTGCCCGATGCGGCAGAAAAGGCTGCTGGTTTTCTCGTATAGAATGCGATATTCAGTAAAATTTGCTGTGAAATAAGGATATGACAGAATGAAACTGGACAAATTCGACCTCGCCATCCTGACGGCCCTGCAGCAGGATGCCCGCATCAGCCTGCACGACCTGAGCGCCAAGGTGGGCCTGACCTCGTCGCCATGCTGGGCGCGCATCAAGCGCATGGAAGACGATGGCGTCATCGAAGGCTACACGGTGAACGTCAACGCGGCCAAGGTGGGGCTGGCCGACACCGTCATCGTGCAAGTGACGCTGGACGACCATTCCGACCAGGCCCTGTTCGAATTCGGCCACGCGCTGGCCATGATCCCGGAAGTGCTGGAAGCGTTCCTCGTCTCCGGCGACTACGATTACTATCTGCGCATTGCCGTGAGCGACACGCGCGACTATGAACGCCTGCTGCGCGAGCGTTTATATAAAATCCCCGGCATCCGCCACAGCAAATCGAGTTTCGTGTTGCGCCAGCTCAAACAGAGTTACCTGCCCTTGCAACGCTAATCCCCGCACGGCGGGAGTTTTTCCCTGGTTCTCCGATGGTGGCTGTCCGATACTGGACGAAATAAAAACCACGATAAAACTGGGGATACGCATGAAACTGACTTTATTGGCCGCCGCCGCCATGGCGCTGTGCCAGGCGCAGGCCGCCGACCTTGCCGCTGACGCCAGCCTGGCCGCGAGCCTGGCCACTTCGGGTGACTTGCCCACCGTCATCATCACGGGCAGCATGCCGCTGCCCACCGTGGACCAGCCGCGCGATACCCTGGCCGCGCCCGTGCAGACGGCCAGCGCGCAGCAGATCGCCCGCAGCGGCGCGCTCGACATCTCCGCCTTCCTGCGCCGCAACCTGGGCAGCGTCTACGTGAACGAGGTACAGAACAATCCGTTCCAACCCGACGTCAGCTACCGCGGCTACACGGCGTCGCCCCTGCTGGGCACGCCGCAAGGGTTGTCCGTCTACCTGGACGGCATGCGCCTGAACCAGCCGTTCGGCGACGTCGTCAGCTGGGACTTGATCCCGCGCATGGCCATCGAATCGCTGACCCTGATGCCCGGCTCGAATCCCCTGTTCGGCTTGAATACCCTGGGCGGCGCGCTGGCGCTGCAAACCAAGGATGGCCGCAGCAGTCCCGGCACGGCCATCGAAGCGCGCCTGGGTTCTGACAAACGGCGCGCCGTCGAGGTCGAGCATGGCGGCAGCAATGCGCAAGGCTGGCACTGGTATGTGACGGGCAACCGTTTCAAGGAAGACGGCTGGCGCGACGATTCGCCGTCCGACGTGCGCCAGCTGTTTGGCAAGCTGGGCTGGAGCGATGCGCGTACGGATATCGCCGTTACCGTGGCCCACGCGGACAATGCGCTGACGGGCAACGGCTTGCAGGAACAGCGCCTGCTGGCGCGCGATTACCGCAGCGTGTATACCAAGCCGGATTTGACGCAGAACAAATCGACCCTGTTGAATCTGACGGGCAAGCACCAGGCCGGCGCGGCCTTGCTGCTGTCCGGCAATGTGTACTACCGCAAGATCGACACGCACACGTTCAATGGCGACTTGAACGACGAGTCGCTTGACCAGTCCGTCTACCAGCCGGGAGCGGCCGAGCGGGCGGCCCTGGCGGCGGCCGGCTACACGGGCTTTCCCGCCAGCGGCGCGAACGCGGCCAATACGCCCTTCCCGAAATGGCGCTGCATCGCCAATGTGCTGCTGAACGACGAGCCGGCCGAAAAATGCAATGGCATGCTCAACCGCAGCCATACGCGGCAGGAAAACTATGGGTTTTCGGGCCAGTTCACCGCGCTGGCCGACGTGGCGGGAGCGCGCCATGCCGTCACGGCCGGCGCCGCCTTCGACGCCAGCCACGCCACCTTCCGCCAGACGAGCCAGTTCGGCTACCTGAATCCGGACCGCAGCATCACGCCTGTGAACTTCTTTGCCGACGGCACGGAAATCGACGACGACGGCACGCCCGTCGACAACCGGGTCGACTTGAGCGGGCGCATGCGCACGTGGAGCGTGTATGCGAGCGACAGCATTGCGTTGAATCAAGATCTGACCTTGACCGTCTCCGGCCGCTACAACCGCAGCACGGTGCGCAACCGCGACGCCATCACGCCCGGCGGCGGCAGCGGTTCGCTCGATGGCAACCACCGTTTCAGCCGCTTCAATCCCGCCATCGGCCTGGCGTATGCGCCGGCCGCAGGCGTGAGCGCCTATCTCGGCTACAACGAAGGCAGCCGTACGCCGACGGCCATCGAACTCGGTTGCGCCGACCCGGAAAACCCGTGCCGTTTGCCCAACGCCATGGCCGGCGACCCGCCATTAAAGCAGGTCATCACGAAGACGTGGGAAGCGGGCGTGCGCGGCCAGTGGGGCGAGGTGGCCCGCTGGAGCGCGGGCGTGTTCCGCGCGGAAAATCACGACGATATCCTGTTCGTGGCCGACAACCAGGCGGGGTTTGGCTATTTCAAGAATTTCGGCAAGACGCGCCACCAGGGCGTGGAGCTGGCGCTGGATGGCAAGGCGGGCATGCTGGACTTCGGCGTCAACTACACGTGGCTGCAGGCGACGTATCAAAGCCGGGAGCTCGTCAACGGCAGCGCCAACAGCAGCAGCGATGCGGACGCGCCCGGCCTGGAAGGCAATATCGTCATCACGCCCGGCAAGCGCATTCCCTTGACGCCGAGCCATATCCTGAAGGCGCATGTGGATATTCAGGGTGGACGCGACTGGACGCTGGGCCTGGCCATGACGGCCGTCTCCAGCGCCTATGCGCGCGGCAATGAAAACAATGCGCACCAGGCTGGCGGGCCAGCCTACCTGGGCGCGGGCAAGAGCGGCGGCTATGCCGTGGTGGAATTGAACGGCAAATACCAGCTGACGCCACGGCTCAGCGTGTTTGCCCAGGTGAATAACCTGTTCGACCGGAAATATGCGACGGCGGCCCAGCTGGGCGCGACGGGTTTCGATGCCAACGGCAATTTCGCCGCCCGCCCGTTGCTCGCCGTGAACGGCGAGTATCCGATGGTCAATGCGACGTTCTATGCGGCCGGCGCGCCGCGCAGCGTGAACGTGGGCGTGCGCTACGCGTTTTAAGGATGGACCTGCTCGATGATGCCATTGCGCAGCGCCAGATGCACGAGGGCGGCGGGGCCGGGCACGTCGAGCTTTTCCTTGATGCAAGTCTGGTGGTTGGCCACCGTCTTGCTGCTGACGTGCAGCAGGCGGGCGCAGTCGGCGGCGCTGCGGCCTTCGGCCAGTAGGCGGAAGATTTCGAATTCACGCTGGCTCAGGCTGCTCAAGCGGTCCGCTTCCATGTTGGCCGTGCCTTGCAGCACGCCGGGCGCGCTGTGCGGGTCCAGGTAGCGCCGGCCCGCGTGGGCGGCGCGCACGGCGTCGACCAAGTGTTCCGGGTCGGCCTGCTTGCTGACGAAGCCGCAGGCGCCGCCGTCAAACGCGCGCGCGATCAGCTGCGGCGTGTCGTGCATGGTAAACACCAGCACGCGGGCGCCCGCGTCGCGCGCGAGCAGCTTGCGCAGCAATTCCAGGCCGCCGATGCCGGGCATGGACAAATCCGTCACGCAGACGTCGGGCGCGTGCTCCTGGTACAAGCCATACGCCGTTTCGCCATTGCCCGCCTCGGCCACGACGGCGATGTCGCCGCCCTGTTCCAGCAGGCGCCGGTAGCCCGTGCGCACTACCGGGTGGTCGTCCACCAGCATCACGCGGATCGGCCGCATGCCGCTGTGCATGGCGTTCATGGCGCTCATGCCGCGCACCGTGCCGCCAGGGCCACTTCGATGCGCAAGCCGTTGCCCAGCGCGCTGATCCAGCGGATGTGGCCGCGCAAGCCCGCCACGCGCTCGCGCATGCCCAGCATGCCGAAACCGTCTGCTGGCGTCTTGTCCTGGCGCAAACCCCGGCCATTGTCTTCGATGGCCAGGTGCAGCAAGCCGTGCGCATCGGCGCGCAATTCCACCGTGGCCTGGTCGGCGCCCGCGTGGCGCGCCACGTTCGTCAAGCCTTCCTGCACCAGGCGGTAGATGGCGGTGGCGGTGCTGTCGTCGAGGCCGGCGGGGATGGCGTGCGGCGCGAAATGGCAGGCGATGCCGTGCTGCTGGGTCCAGCTGTCGCACAGCGCCTGCAGCGCTGCTTCCAGGCCCAGGCTGTCGAGCACGGGCGGGCGCAGCCGGCGCAGCATCGTGCGCACCATTGCGTGCAGCGCTTCCGACGAGCGGGCGATGCTGGCGGCGCACGCCTGCACGTTTGCCTGGTCGCCCTCGCGCGCGCGCAGGATGTAGCTGGCGGCGGCGCGGATGGCCGTGCAGTCCTGTCCCACTTCATCGTGCAGCTCGCGCGCCAGCGCGCAGCGCTCCTCTTCCTGCGCGCGCAGCAGGCGCTGCGTGAGGGTGCGGTTTTGCGCCAGCAGCAGCGCCACCTGGCGGCCGCGCCGCACGGCAAAGCCGGCCAGCGCCAGCACCAGCACCAGCAGGCTCAGGGCCAGTTCATCGAGCTGCCAATGTTCCTGGCGCCAGAGTGACTGTGTCAGCCGTTCGGCCAGGTCCAGCCTGGCGGCCAGCAGGAAAAAAGCCAGCGCCAGCGCACAGCACAGCAGGACGGTCCGGCGCGGCCGGGCGTGCGCGCTTGCCTGGGCGCCAAATTGATGGTGTTCCATGATGCTGCTCCCTGAGCACGGTCGATCTTCTTGTTGTGCAAGCTTCATGCCATCGGCGCAAGGGCGCGACGGGCCGCTCATGCGAGGTAGAGGGGACAGGCAAGTGTTCCAGGATGGAACAGGTGTACCGCGATGTGACGGGGGGGACGACGCGGCAGGCGCGGTTTTCGAGCTTATCCGAAGTCGGGCCGGTCCGCTGGCGTACGCGTCTGCAGTGCGCGCTCTTGTTGTTCAAATGTAACGTTGAGATTCCTCAAACTTTCATAGATAAAACAAAACAAAGTTTCGCGGAGTTAGATAAAAAATAAATAAATGATATTAAAAATATGATATTTGTTTTATGCGATTTGCTATATTTGTTGACACTTTTGTGAAAAAGCTGAAAGCGGGCGCCAGACCTGCCGACCTATCTATCCACAACAATCAAGGGAATAGAATGAATCGTTTATCACATGCGCGGGTATCGCCCGCCACCGCCAATCCGCCCGCTACCCGCGGTCGCATCGCCGTCCTTGCCGCGCTGGCCACCTTGTCCGTGCTGGGCTCGGCGCCGGCCCTGGCCGGTGTCCTGACTTTCGACAACTTGCGTCCCGACGTGTATGAAAGCGGCCAGACCCTCAATACGTCGAGCTACAACCTGCTGTTCCTGGCCGACCCGACGACGGCGGCCGGCGGCGGCGTCAGCGGCGTGGGCGCCATCCTCGATGGCCGCGTGGGTTCGTCGTGCGATATCGCCGCCTGCCCGCAGGGCGCCAGCGGCAATTACCTGGCTATCCTTAACGATGGCGGCGTGAATTTCACGCGCGCCGACCACCAGGCATTCACCCTGGCCGGTTTCGATTATTCCTTTATCGCTCCCGTGTCCGGCTTGCCGAACCAGAATTGGGGCCAGCTGCAGCTGAGCGGCACCCTCAGCGACGGCCAGGTGATCAGCACCTCGCTGGCGTTTCCCGGCCAGGGCAGCGATGGCAATTACCATTTCCAGAGCGCTTCCCTGCTGGGCGGTTTCAGCAACTATGCGTTTACGGGCCTGAGCTTCAACGCGTGCATTTTCAATGACACGGGCGCGTGCAGCAATTCCCTCGATTTCCCCGCCTTCAACCAGGGCCAGTTTGCGCTCGACAATATCAATATCAGCGCCGTGCCGGAACCGTCGACCTACATGCTGATGCTGGCCGGACTGGGCGCCATCGGCATGCTGTCGCGCCGCCGCAGCGGCAAGTTCGCCGCCTCCACCGTGCAAGGAGCATGAGATGAAATTACGTCCCGTTTCACTCGGCATCCTCTTGCTGGCCGCCAGCCTGGCGCAAGCGGCGCAGGCGCAGGAACGCCGCTCCTACATCGTGCAACTGGTCGACAAGCCGGCCGCCACCTACACGGGCCAGGTCGACGGCCTGGCCGCCACCAAGCCGGCCCCGGGCGCGCGCATCAACGTGGGCGCCGCCGACGTGCAGGCCTATTTGAGCTACCTCGACACCAAACAGGCCGCCGTGGCCGGCACCGTCAGCGCGGCGGAAATCACGCACCAGTACAGCGTCGTCTTCAACGGCTTTTCCGCCTTGCTGACGGACGATGAAGTGCGCGCCCTGAAGAAAAACAGCGGCGTGGCCAGCATCAGCGCCGACTCCATCCTGCAGCTCGACACCAGCTACACGCCCAGCTTCCTGGGCCTGGACAAGCCGGGCGGCATCTGGGAGCAGCTGGGCGGCAAGGCGCACGCGGGCGAAGACATCATCATCGGCATCGTCGACAGCGGCATCTGGCCCGAGAACACGGCCTTTGCCGACCGCCTCGACGAGAATGGCGTGCCCAGCCATAGCGGCAACAACGTCGTGTATGGCGCGCCGCCGGCCAGCTGGCAGGGCACTTGCCAGACGGGCGAAGGCTTTAGCGCCGAGAATTGCAACAATAAGCTGATCGGCGCGCGCTACTACCGCGCCGCCACGTCGGCGCTGCACTGGACGGAATTCATGTCGCCGCGCGATTCCGTCGCCGGCCTGACGGGGCACGGCGGCCACGGCACGCATACGGCATCGACGGCCGGCGGCAACAATGGCGCCCTGGCCACTTCGAACGGCGTCTCGCTGGGCAAGGCGTCCGGCATGGCGCCGCGCGCCCGCATCGCCGCCTATAAGGTGTGCTGGACGGCCGCCTCGACGGGCCGCAACGGTTGCGCCACGGCCGACAGCGTGGCCGCCATCGACCAGGCGGTCAAGGATGGCGTGAACGTCATCAACTTCTCCATCGGCCCGAACGCGGGCGGCGGCGCCTTCGACGAGCCGACGGAAGTGGCCTTCCTCGGCGCGGCGGCGGCCGGCGTCTTCGTTGCCACATCGGGCGGCAATTCCGGCCCGGCCACGCCCGCACCGGACGTGCCGGCTCCCGTGTCGCACATCAGCCCGTGGCTGGCAACGGTCGCCAATTCCACCCACAACCGCCTGTACGCGGCCAACGTCACTCTCAGCAGCGGCACGAAACTGGAGGGCGCATCGAGCAACGCGAATACCCCGGCGCTGCCGCTGATCCAGTCGCGCGACGCGGGCCTGGCTGGCGTGCTGCCGACGGATGTCAACTTGCTGCGCTGCTTCGGCGTGGCCGATGCCACGTCGGCGTATCTGGACCCGGCGAAAGTGGCGGGCAAGATACTCGTGTGCGACCGTGGCGGCAACGTGCTGGTCAACAAGAGCGCGAACGCCAAAACGGCGGGCGCGGCGGGCGTGATCATCGCCAACGTGGCCGGCGGCGCCAACACCGTCATCAACCAGGCGCATGCGCTGTCGACCGTGCACCTGGCGCAGGCGCAGGGCGACGCGCTGAAGGCCTTCATGGCGGCGACGCCCGACGGCACGGCGGCATTGGGCGAAATCCACACCACCGCCGACACGACGGTGCAGGCGCCGATCGTCAGCGACCGTTCCTCGCGCGGGCCGAACGTGGCCAACGCGAACATCCTGAAACCGGATCTCTCGGCGCCCGGCACCAACGTACTGGCCGGCGTGACGGCCGACCTGACGCAGGCGCAGCGCGATGCCGTGGCGGCGGGCGGCGTGGCGCCTGCGGCCGAGTGGGATTTCTATTCCGGCACCTCGATGGCCAGTCCGCACGTGGCCGGCGTGGCGGCACTGCTCAAGCAGCAGCATCCTGACTGGTCGCCCGCGGCCATCAAGTCGGCGCTGATGACGACGGCCTTCAGCACGTATTCGGATGGCTTGAACGGTTCCGTGTCGTGGGATGCCACGGCGAAGAACTCGGGCCAGCTGCCGTGGGGCCAGGGCGCCGGCCACATCGCGCCGAACAGCGCGGCCGATCCCGGCCTCGTGTACGACATGTCGGAAATCGACTATGCGCGCTTCCTGTGCGGCCTGAACCTGAAGGTCTACAGCGCCGCCACATGCCAGGCCATCGGTACCATCGCGGCCTATAACCTGAACCTGGCGTCGCTGACGGCGGCCAACGTGCTGGGCACGCAAACCCTGACGCGCACGGTGACCAACGTGGGCGCCAGCAGCGCCGTCTACAACGTCTCGGCCAGCTTGCCCGGCTATACGGTGGCGGTGACGCCAACGAGCCTGAGCCTGGCGCCGGGCGCCAAGGGCCAGTACCAGGTCAAGCTGACGCGCACGACGGCGCCGGCCAATACCTGGACCTACGGCGCCCTGAGCTGGACGGATGGCACGCACACGGTGCGCAGCCCGCTGACGGCGCGTGGCACGGCGCTGGTCGCCATTCCGCTGGTCAGCAGCGAAGCGGCCACGGGCAGCAAGGTGCTGACCCTGGGCACGGGCTTCTCGGGCGCGCTGGTGGGCGTCAAGTCGGGTCTCGTCGAAGCCGTGCGCCAGGCGCGCACGATCGGCCAGGCGACGACGGGCGCCGCCGCATCGGCTGCCTGCAAGGCGGGCGGCGCCACGGGCGTGAACGTGCACAATGTGGTGATCCCGGCCGGCACCCTGGCGGCGCGCTTTGCCACCTACGATGCCGAAACGACGGGTGGCGCGAATACCGACATGGACATGGAGGTCTACAACGCCGCCAATGTGCTGGTCGGCAGCAGCGGCAATGAAAGTTCCAATGAGCAAGTGGAACTGCGCCTGCCCGCCGCCGGCACCTACAAGGTGTGCGTGATCGGCTTTGCGCCGCAAAACGGCCAGGCCGACTACACCTTGTCGTCGTGGGTACTGGCGCCGGGCTTGTCGAATGGCGGCTTCAAGGCGCTGATGCCGGGCACGGCCTTCACGGGCGGCACGGCGACTGTCTCGCTGAGCTGGTCCAACCTGGCCGAAGGCAAGCGTCACCTGGGCGCCGTCGGCTACCAGGTGGCCGGCGTGGTGCAGGGCGTGACGGTGGTCGAGGTCAATACCAACGATCCCGTGCCGCTGTTCCAGAACGCGCGCGGCGCCAAGCCGGTGCTGGCTGAGTAATCCGTTCTTTGCTTGAACGCAAGGCGTGCCTTCGGGCACGCTTTTTTTTATTCACCCACCCCCGTTCGGGAGGAATAGCACTTGCATGGCGGTAACGCCAACGGTATCTTGTCGGATAGCCATGGCTTTGTGCCCTGGCATTCTTGGGGAGTCGCGCGTGACCAGTTTCCGCACCAATACCGACCGCCTGCTGGAAGTGCGCCTGCAGGATGAAAAAGTGCTGGCGATTGCCGGCGCCATGGTCGCCTATACGGGCAGCATTAAATTTGAAAAATCCCTGCTCGGCGGCGAGGGCCTGTTCGGCGCGCTCAAGCGCAAGGTGACGAACGAAGGCATGCAGGTGATGCAGGCAGCCGGCACGGGCACCGTGTTTTTCGCGCAGAATGCGGCCGAGATCACCGTCATTCCGTTGACGGGTGAAAAGCTGACCATCGAAAGCAGCAGCTTGCTGGCCTACGACACGAGCCTGAAGACGGGCACCAGCTTTGCCGGCTTGCGCGGCGCCAGTTCGGGCCAGGGCCTGTTTTCCACCACCGTCGAAGGCCACGGCAACCTGGCCGTCATTTCGCGCGGCAACCTGATCATGCTGGAAGTGACGCCTGCGCACCCGCTGCGCGTGGACCCGGACGCCTTCGTCGGCTTCAAGGGCGATATCCGCCAGGAATTCGTTTTCGACGTCAACTGGCGCACGATGATTGGCCAGAGCTCGGGCGAATCGTACCAGCACAAATTCACAGGCCAGGGCGTGGTGTTCATCCAGCCCGCCGAACGTTAAGTCAGCGAGGACCCGCGATGCCTGTCTATCAGCAAATCAATGAAAAGATGCTTGAGGTCAAACTCGGCAATGAAGAAGTGTTCGCGCGCAAGGGCGCCATGGTGTCCTACCAGGGCGACGTGGCGTTCAGCCGCTCCTTCCTGGCCGGCCAGGGCGTGCAAAGCCTGGCCATGCGCGCCGTCACGAACGAGGGCTATGCCCTGATGTCGGCGCGCGGCACGGGCAGCGTGTTTTACGCGCAGGGCGGCCTGTTCGTCACCATCGTCCCCGTGCGCGGCGAAACGTTTTATGTGGAAAGCGATTCCCTGCTGGCCTTCGATGCGCGCCTGACGGCCGGCACCATGTTCCTCGGCAACCAGGGCGGCGTGCAGGGCGTGGTGCGCGGCATGGCCTCGGGCCAGGGCTTGTTTACCACCACCCTGCAAGGCACGGGCGAAGTGGCGATTTTGTCGGACGGCAATGCCATCGGCTTGCCCGTCACGCCGGACGTGCCCGTGTTTGTCGACCCGCAAGCGTATATCGGCCACACGGGGCAGCTGAGCTCGACCATCGTCACGGACTTGAACTGGAAAACCTTCGTCGGCCAGGCGTCCGGCGAATCGTACCAGGTGAAATTCACGGGCCAGGGCACGGTCTACATCCAAGCGAGCGAAAGGTAAGCCATGACGATTTACAATCCCGATACCTTGCCGAAGAACGATAACCTGAACCGTTTTTCGTATGTCATCGACGTCAAGGAACAGATCTTCATTCGCAAGGGCAAGATGATCGCCTTCTATGGCGAGCTGCGCTTCGAAGCCATGGGCAGCAGCGTGCTTGACTTGATCGTGCGCAATGCCTTCAATGCACCGAAATACGTGCACCACTTTGTCGTGGCGCAAGGCCAAGGCCAGTTGATCCTGGGTGACAACGGCAACGACCTGGCGTGCTACGACCTGGACAACGCCAACATGACCATCCGCGCGAAAAACCTGCTGGGTTTTACGAAGGATGTGATTTGCCAGGAATCGACCTTGCCCGGTTATCTGACCATGATCGGCACGGGCAAGGTCATCGCCTCGTCGAACGGCCCCGTGCATTTCCTGGAATTGCCGTGCCGCGTGGATGAGCAGGCCGTGCTGGGCTGGGCCGATTGCCCCAGCCCCTCGTACCACTACGACTATGCCCACGTGCAGGGCTGGGCCTCGGCCGCCGGCGCGCTCACCGGTTTCAGTTTGTCGGGCGAGGAAAAGCAGATCGACTTCACGGGCGCCGGCACGGTGCTGGTGCAATCGTCCGAGCTGGACGTGACGGGCAGTTCCGCCCTGATGCAGCTGCTGGCGCAATTGCCGCTGCTGGGCAAGGAAGACCTCGGTACCTTGAGTCTTTCCGTGCAGCAGCAGATGAAGGAACAGCGCTAAGCTGCTTTACGGCCGCGCCCAGCTTGGCGGCCGTTTCTCGAGGAAGGCGGCAACGCCTTCTTCCGCATCCTCTTCCATCATGTTGCGCGCCATCACGTCGCCCGCATACGCATATGCGTCGTCCAGCGGCAGCTGGCGCTGTTTGTAAAACATTTGCTTGCCATAGCGGATGGCCGTCGGGCTTTTCGCCATGATCTGCTGCGCCAGGCGCGCCACGGCGTCGTCGAGCGCCGCGTCGGCCACCGTTTCGTTGATCAAACCCCAGTCGGCGGCCGTGTCGGCGTCGATGAAGCGGCCCGTCACCAGCATGTCGAAGGCCCGCTTGGGCGACACATTGCGCGACAGGGCGACGGACGGCGTGGCGCAGAACAGGCCCACGTTGATGCCGGAGACGGCAAAGCGCGCGGACGCGCCCGCCACGGCCAGGTCGCAGCTGGCGACCAGCTGGCAGCCGGCCGCCGTGGCGATGCCGTGCACGCGGGCAATTACCGGCACGGGCAAGGTTTGAATGGCTTGCATCACGCGCGAGCATTGCGCGAACAGGGTTTGATAATACGCAAGCTGGCGCGTGGCTTGCATCTGGCGCAAGTCGTGGCCCGCGCAAAAGGCCTTGCCTTCGGCGGCCAGCACCACGCAGCGCACGTGCGGTTGCAGCGCGACGGCATCGAGCGCCTCTTGCAGCGCAGCCAGCATGGCTTCCGACAGGGCATTGAATTGCAGGGGACGGTTCAGGCGCAGGGTGACCAGGCCACCCTCGTCTTCGCGCAGCACCAGCGGCGCATCGTTATCCTGGGTTTCGGGTGTTGCGGTCATGCGGTCTCCCCTGGCCTGATGGCCTTGTTGTTTTAGGAAATCTTATTTGGCGGCATTGACGCTGCCGATGCCGGCGATCGACTTGTGCACGATCTTCGGCTTGCCGTAATACGTCAGTTCGCCCATGCCGCGCACCACGGCGTTCAGTTCGCCCGAGGAATACACCTTGACGGAGCCGATGCCTTCGAAATTGACGTCGACGTTTTTCGCCAGCAAGGCTTTCGTATCGACTTCGCCCACGCCCTGCGCCTTCAGGCGCAGCCAGTCGACCTGGCCATCGGCGGCCAGGCGGCCCGCGCCCTTGTAGCTGATGTCGACTCTTGGACCATTGAGCTTGGTCAATATCTTTTCGCCCGCGCCTTCCGCGATCAGCTTGCGCAAGGTGGGCATGGTGATGATGATGCGCGGATCGCCCTCGGTCTTCTTGATGTCCTTGTCCTTCATGGAAATTTTCAGTTCGCCATCGACCACTTCCGTGATCACGCCGCTGAGGAATTTCTGGTCGCCGCGCAGCAGCAGGCTTTGCTCCTTGCCCGATTCGACTTCGATGCTGATGGGGCCGCGGATATCGATGGCGTTGAAGGCGCCGACCGTGCGGGTTTGCTCGTCGGCATGCGCGAGGGTGGAGAGGCAGGCAAGGGACAGGACTGACAACAGGAACAGAGGGCGCATGGCGGTATCCTTGAGTAGTTGATCAGTGTATTCTATTGTGCAACATCTCCATTGGGGAGAAATTTGCGACGAATGGCACAAATCGCGGCGCGCATGAGCGCCGCCAGCGGCCAGCCGCGCGCCCGGCAAGGCGCCGTTGGGCTATGCTGTGGCGTACCGCGTCCTGGAGACTGCATGAAAAATTACCACAAAGAAGATTATCCCGTCGCCGACATCCGGCGCTTCCTCGAACCGGGACCGGTGGTGCTGGTCAGTTCAACGTGGCAGGGCGAAAGCGACGTCATGACGATGGCCTGGCACATGCTGATGGAATTTACGCCATCCTTGCTGGGCTGCTTCATTTCCGATGCGAACCACAGCTATGAAATGATCAAGCGCAGCATGGAATGTGTGATCAACCTGCCCACGGCCGACATGGTCGACCAGGTGGTCGCCATCGGCAATTGCAGCGGCGAAGACACGGACAAGTTCACGGCCTTCGGCCTGACGCCGCAGCCGGCCGAGCAGGTGGGCGCACCCCTGATCGCCGAGTGCTACGCCAACTTCGAATGCAAGCTGGCCCAGGTGGCGGGCAATCCCAAGGGCGGCTTCTTCATTTTCGAGTGCGTGAAAGCCCACGTGGCCACCTCGCCCAAGTTACCCGAAACCCTGCACTACCGTGGCAACGGCGAGTTCATGGTGTCGGGCCGCACCATCAGCCGCAAGAGCCTGATGAAACCTGAAATGCTTTAAATGACACCCTGCGCCAGCATCGCATCGGCCACTTTCACAAAACCGGCGATATTGGCGCCATCCACATAGCTGACGGAACCGTCCGCGCGCGTGCCGTATTGCTTGCATGCGGCGTGGATGCCTTGCATGATCTGCAGCAAACGTGCATCGACTTCTTCGCGCGGCCACGATATGCGGGCCGCGTTCTGGCTCATTTCCAGGCCGGAAGTCGCCACGCCGCCCGCATTGCTGGCCTTGCCCGGCGCGTACAGCACGCCGGCCGCTTCGAAGGCCTTGGCTGCCTCGATGGTGGTAGGCATGTTGGCGCCCTCGGCCACGCACTGCACGCCATTGGCGATCAGGGTGCGCGCAGCGTCGATGTCCAGTTCGTTTTGCGTGGCGCAGGGCAGGGCGATATCGACCGGCACATGCCATGGCGACACGCCCGCCTCGAAGCGCACGCCCGTGCGCGCGGCGTAATCGCTGACCCGGCCATACAGATGATTCTTGATTTCCATCAGGATGGCCAGCTTTTCCGGCGTGAAACCTTCCTCGTCGATGACGGTGCCGCTCGAATCGGAGACGGTGATGACTTTCGCGCCCATGGCCATGGCTTTTTCCACCGCGTATTGCGCCACGTTGCCCGAGCCGGACACGGACACGCGCATGCCTTCGAACGAGCGGCCCCGCGTTTTCAACATTTCTTCGGCGAAATACACGGTGCCGTAGCCTGTCGCTTCCGGACGCATCAGCGAGCCGCCGAAGCTGGCGCCCTTGCCCGTGAACACGCAGTCGGCGCGGTTGCTGAGTTTTTTCATCATGCCGGCCATATAGCCCACTTCGCGCCCGCCCACGCCGATGTCGCCGGCCGGCACGTCCGTGTCCGAACCCACATGGCGGAACAGTTCGCTCACGAAGGCTTGGCAGAAACGCATCACTTCGCCCGGGCTCTTGCCCTTCGGATCGAAATCGGCGCCGCCCTTGCCGCCGCCCATCGGTAACGTGGTCAGTGCATTCTTGAACGTTTGCTCGAATGCAAGGAATTTCAGCACGGACAGGGTCACGGACGGGTGGAAGCGGATGCCGCCCTTGTACGGCCCGATGGCCATGCTGTGCTGGATGCGGTAGCCGCGATTGACTTGTACTTGCCCATGGTCATCGACCCACGACACGCGGAACATCACCACGCGTTCCGGCTCGATCAAGCGTTCCAGCAAGCCTTGTTCCGCGTATTTCGGGTGCTGTTCCAGGAATGGCCACAAGCTCTCCATGACTTCGGTGACGGCTTGCAGAAACTCGGGTTGACCTGGATTGCGTGCGGCGACATGCTGGACATACTCGTGAGCAGATGCATATTTCATCAGAATTCCATGGAGGTAATCGGTTATTTGGGCAACTATCATCGCAGATTTTGCACGGAAATGGTGCGGAAATTTGGTTTTGAGGGGTTTCTGCTACATTGTGGGGCGCGCTTTTCCATCAAGCCGCGAGGCCAAACAGAGAGTGGTCTGGTGGAAAAAGTGACCGAAAAACAAAAAACGCCAGCGTGAGTGCTGGCGTTGCGGACCTTTACGTCAGATGTCCGGATCGTTTCGGGCGCAGCCCGGGCAAAGGCGTTTCCTTGCCGATGAGCAGCTGCATGGCGCGCTGCCGCAGCGTGTGGCGAATCCGGTGCGGAGCCCGGCATGCAACAGTATCCAGCAAGAAATAGGAAAGAGTGCGCAGGCCGGGCACCGGGCAAGGGGCGCTGGCGCGCCAGTAACGTGTTGCTGCCGGTATACCGGTATGGTTCAGCAGGGAACGCAGATTGTTCAGCTTGCGTGCTGAGCGGATCCTGTTGGCCAGTGCTGGCGCCAGCCGCGCAAGGTGCGGCGTGAGCATGGCGTCGATATGCAGGAAATGCTCGAGCTTGCGCGACATTGCTGTCATTTGCGGATGATGTTGCCGATAGTGCAGCAGGACGTTGCTACTGTAGTGTATGGACATGCCGGCACTCAGGCAGCGTATCCAGTAATCGTAAGCGGCGCCTTCCTTCAGCTGTTCGCTGAATGGCCCGATACGGGAGAGCAGTCGTTTGCTGAGCAGCACGCCGGATGGCTGGATGGGAGAACCCAGCAGGCAGGCGGGCCAGGCGGCAAATTGCCGTGGCGTTGCCCAGGCCACGGGATTGCCGCCATGGCTGTTAAGCGTGGCAACTTGCGATGCATACACAATTGCATCTGGCGTGTCGGATGCTTCTGCCTGTGCCAGTTGTTCGGCCAGTTTTTCAGGCAGCCAGATGTCATCGTCGTCGATGAAGGCCACCCATGGACAACGGGCGGCGGCCACTCCCGTGTTCCTGGCGGCGGCCAGGCCGGTGCCCGCATTGTGCACGATGGTCACGTGCGGGTAGGCAGCGTGGACGCAAGCGGCAGTGCCGTCGCTGCTGGCATCGTCGATCAGCAAGATTTCCTGCGCCGGCCGGGACTGGGCCAGCAGCGATTGCAAGGTGTCCTCGAGAAAGCCCCGTGACCAGCCGTTCCTGGTGCAAATGATGACGCTGACGGGGGCGACGCTCATGGCGCCACGGCTTCTGGCGGCGCAACACGGATGCGGATGGCTGCGCCGTCTTGCCGGATGTCATACGGTTGCAGTGTCAATGACGGGCAGGACGATTTTCCTGTTTGCAAGTCGAACGAGATGGCACAGGCCGGGCAATACACTTTGTCGCTATCGCAGCCGCCATCGGCCAGGTCCACGCCGTAATGCGGGCAGGCCGCATCGTAGGCGCGGGTGCCGTCGCTGGTGCGCACCAGCATGATGCGATACGGCGCGGCATCGACGATGATGCGCTGCGTGTCGGGCCCGTCAGCAGGAAGCTGGCCATGTATGACGCCGTTCGCCCGGTCGAGCTGGCCGGCAACGACGGGAACGGCTGCCGGCGTCTGCACGGGGGCGGCGGCGACGGGCGCGCCGAAATTGTCTTCGCGTCGCAGGTGCAGCACTTCATCGTGGCCCTGTTCGATATCGGCGGCCCGGCGCCAGAATTCGCGCGAGTAAAAACAGACGGGATCGAAGGTCGGGCGGGAAGCATTCAGGCGCATGGAGATGGCCACGCGCGTCGCGTCCGTCGTATTGAGGTGCGTGCCGTGCAGCACTTCTGGATCGAAGACCAGCATCTCGCCTGCCGCCAGCGGCAGATAAGTCGGCACCGGCAGGCGGTAGCCCGCTTGCAGGTACAGCGTGCGGCGCTCGCAGGGCAGCGAGGCGTTGGCCAGTTCCGGATACAGCACCATGCCCGCTTCCGCGGGCACTTCGCCAATGGCCCACCAGATATTGCGTCCGTCCCGCGAATGGCCGGCCCAGCTATCGATGTGTGGACCATGTGCCCAGGCGGCGGGCGGGTGGCCCCGGTGATAGTCTTTCGGCGCGTACACGGGGTCAATGACCTTACGGGCCTGAAACTGCTCGCGCACGGTCGCGCTGAGGCGGCCAATGCCGGGATTTTCGCTCGCCGGATTGGTCTTGCGCGCCACTTCGTAAGGGAAGTTGATGCGCAGGATCAAATAGTCATCCACATAGAAATCGCCATCCCAGCCCAGGACCTGGCGGCCGACGGCCGTCGCCATGGCCAGCAAGGGCTGGCGCAAGCGTTCCAGTACCTGGTTGCGCAAGGACGTCACATCGTCGGTGTCGATCACTTCGTGCAGCCGCTCGATGCCATGCTGGCGCAGCACCTGGGCTGCCGCAGCGCCCTTCATTTGTTCGACCGTGGAAATAATTTCGCTGAGCACACGCTCGGTCATCGTTGCCCACGGGGCGAGTTCACGGACGTGGCACTTGAGCCACACGCCCTGTGTCGAGGATGGAGCGCTCATCTTCATTGCTCCGATGCCAGGGTGCGCAAGGTTTGCAAGCCGCGCACCGTGATCTGGCGCAACTCTTGTATCAGCGGCAGGGCGTCCTGGCGCGCGCGGCGATACTGCGCGACCGAGCGCGCGCGGTCCATGATGGCGCTCACGCAGTCGCCACTTTGCATCAGATCAACATCCCACGACGCCATGCCGATGGTCGACAGCATCGAGCGGCCCCGTTCGTCATACGACAGGTTGATGCTGTGCGAGCCCATGGCCAGGCAGGGCAGGAAACCATGCAGGCGGTAGCTGACGTGCAGCTTGCAGGTGCGCAGCGCTTCGATGTAGCGGCTGACTTCGTCAAAGTACAGGGGGGCCGCTTCCGGGAAGCCGGCGGCAAATTCGAGATCGATGTAGTCGTGGCAAGCCAGGTAGACGGGTTGCGCATATTCGGCACGCAGGGCGGCAATCAGGCGGCGCAAGTCTTCGGCGATGCGCCACTGCAAGGTGGCCGGAACGCTCATGCGCATGGGGTGACGGATGGAAATGATCACGCCGCCCTTGGCGGCATCGCCCTCGGCATTCGGCGGCAGGTACAGCGTGGGGCAGCCACCGACCGTCACCTTGGCGCCAAGGTCGGCGAGGATTTCCTGCGAACCCGTGTCGCGCACCATGGCCACCTTGGCATGCTCGACCAGGTGCCGTATCGCAGTCGGGCTGAGCGCATCGGTGCGGTCTTCCATTTGCCCGTCGCGCCCCGTGATGCGGCCGTGGGATAGCCCCATCAGCATCATCGGCCGGCGCAAGGCATTGACGGCCTGGGCATCATAGGACAGCTGGCCGTTTTCAAACAGATTCCCGCCGCCCACGATGACGGCGTCGGCGAGGCGATTCATATCGTAAATCTGGCGTGGCACCAGGCCGCCAAATTGCGGTCCCTTCAAGGCAGGAATGCTGACGACATTGGTGGCCGCTCCGAACACCTCATAGAGGAGCTCTGCCGTAGCGTAGCCGATGAGATCGTTGCCGATATTGCGAGTGGTGGGGCGCACCATGAAAATATTCACTGCTTGTTCCTTGTTAGGTTTTATTTGCTTAGCAAAAAATGTTGCCGACTGCTTTTGAACGCACGATGTCAATTCCTGTCCTGAGGGGCTCTGGCAGCGTCCGCGTCAGGCAGCGGACGCCGCTGCCACGCTTGGAGATGGCGCAAGAATCAGCGATTTCATGGCGCCGCAAGAGCGTGGCGTTCGAGAACGTACTTTCAATGAGGGCGAACAGGCCGGGCGCGTTTCGAACTTTGTTGCGTGCAATTGACTGTTTTTCAATCAGAAAAAATTACTTTATAGAAAATATGTTGCTTCAAAATACTATCTTACTTCCTGTCATTTGTGACACGATGTTGTCTTTTATTTATGTTTGTGTCGCTCCATAGCAACTGTCGCTAGCTTCCTGCAGGCAGTGCCTATACTGCGCAGCAATGACAACGCCAGCCCGAAGGCTGGCGTTGTCGTTGCCGTGCTGCCAGGAGTGTCACCCCGCCATGCTGCGCAAGATCAAGCCCGTGATGTAGGCGCCGTAGGTGCCCAGCGCATAGCCGAGCACGGCCAGCAGCACGCCGACGGGCGCCAGGGCCGGGTGGAAGGCGCTGGCGATGACGGGGGCCGACGCGGCGCCGCCGATGTTCGCCTGCGAGCCCACGGCCATGAAGAACAGGGGTGCGCGGATCAGCTTGGCGACGAGCAGCATCAAGCCGCCATGCACGGCGATCCAGATCAGGCCCAGCAGGAACAAGAACGGCTTGTCGAGCAGGGCGCCGAGGTCCATGTGCATGCCGATGGTGGCCACCAGCACGTACAGCATGGCCGAGCCGATGGTCGATGCCCCCGCGCCTTCCAGGCTGCGCGCCCGGGTAAAGCTGAGCAGCAAGCCGAAGGTGGTGGCCAGCACGACGATCCAGAAGAAATTCGACGTCAGGCTGTAATCCTGCAGGCGCCATGCGGCGGGCAAGGTATTGATCCAGCTGATGATGGGGCCGGCCAGGAAGTGCGACAGGCCCGTCACGCCCAGGCCCACGCCGAGGATGATCATGATGTCCGTCAGGGTGGCCACGCGCGCGTGCTGGGCGCGGTAGCTTTCGATGCTGTCCTTGAGCGCATTGATGGCCGTCAAATCGGCACCCGTCCAGCGGTCGAAGGCGCCCGCGCGGCCTGCCAGGAACAGCAGCACTGCCGTCCAGACGTTGGCCACCAGCACGTCGACGGCGACGAACTGGCCGAACAGGGTGGCGTCCACTTCGAACACTTCCTTCATGGCCGCCTGGTTGGCGCCGCCGCCTATCCACGAGCCGGCGACAGTCGTCATGCCGCGCCACGTGTCGCCCGCCACCGTTTCCGGGTGGATCAGGCGCAAGGCTTCGAACGACACGAGGGCGCCCAGCATCACGCCGAGTGTGCCGGTGAGAAACATGATGATGGCCTTGGGGCCGAGGCGGATGATGCCGCCGAAATCGATGGCCACGCACAGCAGCACGAGCGCGCTGGGCAGCAGGTAGTCGCGCGCCACGGCGTACAGGCCGGACGTGTTGCCGTCGATGATGCCGAAGGTGTTGAGCAACGCCGGGATCAGGTAGCACATCAGCAGGGACGGGATATACGTGTAAAACTTTTTCCAGAAGCCATTTTGGCGGGAAGCGGTCCAGAAGACGGCCCCCAGGGTCATGGCGAGCAGGCCGAGGACGACGGCGTCATTGGCGATCAGGGCAGAGGTGGCAGGTGGCATCGGGGATTCCGGTGAACGTGTCAGGGACGCACGGGATGCCGATAAGGCCCCCGGGCGCAGGGTGGCCGTATCGTATAGCAATGTTGAAGCCTAAACAAATTATTTAGGCCGTGTCAGCGGGAATTTTTCTTGTCAAATCAAACACTTACATACTGGTTTACCACCTCGCGCTCCAGACTGGCGGTTACAAATAGCGCGCCAGCAAGGCCTTGTCGAGGGATCCGTCGAGTTCGATGCGCACGAAGTGGCCGCTGCCCGGCGCCACCTGGATCTCGCTGCCATCGTCGGCCAGCATGCGGGTAATGGTGAAGTCGCGGTTGCCGCCCGGATGCACGGCTTCGATGCGGTCGCCCACGGCGAAGCGGTTTTTCACGTCCACCCTGGCCCAGCCGTCCGTCACGCCCAGCACGTCGCCCACGTACTGGCTGCGGTCCGCCTCGGACGCGCCGCGCATGTAGTTCTGGTGCGCCTGCGTGTGGTGGCGCTGGTAGAAACCATCCGTATAGCCGCGGTTGGCCAAGCCTTGCAGCTGGCCCAGCAGGCCGATGTCGAAGGGCCGGCCCGCGACGGCGTCATCGATGGCCTGGCGGTAGACTTGCGCCGTGCGCGCCGCGTAGTACAGCGACTTGGTGCGGCCCTCGACCTTCAGCGAATCGACGCCGATTTTCACCAGGCGCTCGATGTGTTCCACGGCGCGCAAGTCCTTCGAGTTCATGATGTAGGTGCCGTGCTCGTCTTCGAGGATCGGCATCAGCTGGCCCGGGCGCTGGGCTTCTTCAATCAGATAGGGCTGGTCGGCCAGCGGGTGGCGCGGCTGCTGGTGCAGGGCGGAAAACGCGTTGTTGTCGGCCTCGGCCAGCGCCTGGTGGAATTCCAGCGGCACCACTTGCATGCCGCCCAGGTCGCCGCTGGCGTCTTCGGTGGCATTTTTCACCTTGTAATCCCAGCGGCAGGAATTCGTGCAGGTACCCTGGTTCGGGTCGCGGTGGTTGAAGTAGCCGGACAGCAGGCAGCGGCCCGAATAGGCGATGCACAGGGCGCCGTGGACGAACACTTCCAGTTCCATTTCCGGGCAGCGCTGGCGGATTTCCTCGATTTCGTCGAGCGACAGTTCGCGCGACAGGATCACGCGCGTCAAGCCCATGCGGTGCCAGAATTTCACGTCGGCCCAGTTGACGGCGTTCGCCTGCACGGACAGGTGCACGGGAATCTCCGGCCACTTGTCGCGCACCATCATGATCAGGCCCGGATCGGCCATGATCAGGGCGTCCGGGCGCATGGCGATCACCGGCTCCATGTCGCGCAAATACGTTTTCAGCTTGGCGTTATGGGCGAAGATATTGCTGGCGACAAAGAATTGCTTGCCGCGCGCATGCGCGCCATCAATTCCCTCCTGCAAGGCTTGCAAGGTCGAAAAATCGTTATTGCGCACGCGCAAACTGTAGCGGGGCTGGCCCGCGTAGACGGCGTCGGCGCCATAGTCGAAGGCGGCATGCATCTTGGCCAGGGAACCGGCAGGCAGGAGAAGTTCGGGAGCGTGGCGCATGGAGGAGGGGCAAAGCCGGCGATTGTAAGCGGGCGGCGAGCGCATTGCATTGCCCTGGATCAAGGGATTGCAAGGCGCTGCGCCGTGGCAGCCTAGGCGGCCGGACAGATGTTCTGGTTGGCGCGGAACAGGTTGGCGGGATCGTATTGCTTCTTGATGCGCGCCAGGCGCGGATAGTTCACGCCATACGCGTCGGCCGTGCGCCCGCTTTCATCCTCGGTCAGGAAATTGACGTACACGCTGCCCGTCGCATACGGTGCCGCGTCGTTGAAAAACTCGCGTGCCCAGGCGATGCAGCGCGCGTCATCGGCCGGCTCGTCCCAGCGCGTGTGCACGTTCATCACGTACAGGGCGTCGCGGTGCGGATAAGCCGTATCCTGCGGCGCCGGCCGGCTCGCCTGCGCGCCCAGCAGGCCGAGGAAGATTTCGCATTGCGGCGTCGGCAGCTTGCCGGCATGGCGGATGACGGTATCGATGGCCGCGTCGCTGAGCTGCGTGAAGTTGTGCGACTTCCAGTAATTGCGCGCGCCCGGCGTGAGCAGCGCATCGAACGCCTGTTGCCAGGCCGTGTACGGCATGCTGCCCAGGTGCATGCCCAGCGGCTGGCCGAAGCTGCCGATGCGCTCGATCGCTTCCTGCATGGCGGCAGATTGCACGGGTGAAAAAACGGGCAGGACCAGCACGTCCTGGCCGTGCACTTCCGGCGGCAGGAAGGGCAGCGGCGGCGCCTTGCGCAAGACGGCCCAGACGGTCAATGCATCGGGCATGCCGTCGACGAAATCGCGGTATTTCGTCAGCACCGCCTTGGCTTGCGCGTAGGGAAACACGATGAGGCCGGCCGTCACTTGCGGCCCCACCGGATGCAGCTGGAACTCGAAGCGCGTGACCACGCCGAAGTTGCCGCCGCCGCCACGCAAGGCCCAGAACAGGTCGGGCTGCTCCATCGCGCTCGCATGCAGGAATTGGCCGTCGGCCGTGACGACGTCGGCCGCCAGCAGGTTGTCGGCCGCCAGGCCCAGCGTGCGGCTGAGCCAGCCAAAGCCGCCGCCCAGGGCCAGTCCTGCCACGCCCGTGGTGGAATTGATGCCCAGCGGCGTGGCCAGGCCGAACGCCTGCGCCTCGTGGTCGAAGTCGTGCAAGGTGGCCCCGCCTTCGACGTGGGCGCGGCGTTGTTGCGGATCGATATGCACCGAGCGCATGCCGGACAGGTCGATCACCAGGCCATCGTTGCACAAGGCGCTGCCGGCGATATTGTGGCCGCCGCCCCGCACGGCCAGGGGCAGGCCGTGGTCGCGCGCATATGCCAGCGCCGTGCGCACGTCGGCCGTGCCCGCGCAGCGCGCGATGAGGGCCGGATGCCGGTCGATCATCGCATTCCAGACGGCGCGCGCGCTGTCGTAGCCGGCGTCGTTCGTTTGTAACAGTTGCCCTCTCAATGAGGCTTGCAACTCATTGAGCTGGCCGTTCGTCAAGGTATTCATCGTGTACCTCCCAGCGGCTGCATGCGGTTATGGGTATGGTGACGGGAAGCAGGAGGACTGTCTCCGCGTGCCGGCCTGCATGCATCGTTTGCCAGCGCGTGGTTTCATGATAGGAAGGCACCAGACGGTACGCAAGCCCAGGTGCTGGCAAATGAAACAAGGAAGTGCGAGGGCTTGCGCTGCGACAGACGCTGGGCTACCTGAACGACGGGGCTGCCGCTTCAGGCGTAGGGCGTGCCTGCCATGGCGGCGTTCAAACCCGTGTGTCCCCGGTCCACCAGGGACAGGAAGCCGGCCTTGGCCAGTTGCGCGTCGCCATGTTGCGCGAAGGCACGATGCGCTTCGATGAGGGCGGTGCTCCAGGTGGCCAGCAGCAGGCTGGCCGCCAGGCGGGCGAGGGGATCGCTTGCATCGCGCCCCGTGGCGTCGGTCAGCGCCAGCGCCACCACGTGCGCCAGCTCGTCGCGGATCGCCCGCGCCCGCGCCTTCAAGGTAGCGCTGGCCTCGATGGTGGCAATGAAGCCCTGGCCGGCGGCGGAAAACGTGAGATAGGGACTGTCCTCGGCCGCCAGGCGGTGCGCCAGCAGGCGCAGGGTTTCGATGGGAGCGATGGCGGGATCGCGCTGGCGCAGGGCGGCGCGCAGCAGTTCGCGTCCCTCTTCCTCGCGGTCGAAGAACATGTCTTCCTTGCGGGGGAAATGGTTGAACACCGTCATGCGTCCCACGCTGGCGGCAGCCGCGATTTCGTCCACCGTCACTTGCTCGAAGCCGTGCACGAAGAACAATCGCGTGGCGGCATTCGAGATGGCTTGCCTGGTGGCAAGGCGTTTGCGGGAGCGGAGGTCGGCAGGAATCGTCATGTTGCCCCGATCATACACGAAGTGTACTGAGTACAGATAACGCTTGATGGTGCGGCAAGATGGGGAATACTATTTATGTACTGAGTACATATTTAGATTGAGTATATGAAGAAATTCCTTCCCGTGGCGGCGCTGCCCGTCATTTTCGCCACTGTCGTGCTGGACGCCGTCGGCATCGGCCTGGTCTTCCCCATCCTGCCGGCGCTGCTGCGGGACGTCACGCATGCCGATAACGTGGCGCCGTATATCGGCATCATGACGGCCCTGTACGCGTTGATGCAGTTCATCTTTGCGCCGGTACTGGGCGCGTTGAGCGACCGCCTGGGCCGGCGTCCCGTGCTGCTGCTGTCGCTGGCGGGCGCGGCCGTCAATTACCTGTTCCTCGCCTTCGCGCCCAGCCTGTGGATGCTGTTGCTGGGGTGCGCCATCGCTGGGTTGACGAGTGCCAACGTTTCCGTGGCCACCGCCTACCTCACCGATATTTCGGCCGAGAACCAGCGGGCGCGCCGCTTCGGCTTGCTCAACGCCATGTTCGGCGCAGGCTTCATCATCGGCCCCGTGCTGGGCGGCGCGCTGGGCGATTACGGGCTGCGCCTGCCGTTCATGGCGGCAGCCGTCTTGAATGCGGGCAATCTGTTGCTGGCGTGGTTGAGCTTGCCCGAATCACGAACGCCGACACGCGAAAAAATCGACCTGGCGGCATTGCATCCCTTGCGCCCCTTGCGCTGGGTTTTCTCGGAGAAAAGCTTGCTGCCGATCACCGTCATCTTCTTTACCTTCAGCGCGGCCGGGGAAGTGTATGGCGTGTGCTGGGCCTTGTGGGGACACGATGCGTTCGCATGGAACGGACTGTGGATCGGCCTGTCGCTGGGCGCCTTTGGCGTGTGCCAGGCGCTGGCCCAGGCTTTCTTGCCGGGCCCGGCCGTGAAACTGCTGGGCGAACGCGCCACCATCCTGACGGGCGTGGCTTGCGCCTGCGTCGCGCTGCTCGTCATGGCGTTTGCCACGCGCAGCTGGATGATCTTCGCCATCATGCCCGTGTTCGCCCTGGGCGGCATCGGCGCGCCGGCCTTGCAGTCGCTGGCGACGCGGCAAGTTGCCGAGGACCGGCAAGGCCAGTTCCAGGGCGTGCTGGCCTCGGCCGTGAGCCTGGCGTCCGTGCTGTGTCCGCTGGTGTTTTCCAGTATCTATTTTGGCGTCAGGGCGCACTGGCCCGGCGCCGTCTGGCTGTCCGTGATCGTCGTGTACGCGGCGCTGGTGCCGCTCGTGCTGGGCTTGCGCTTGCAGAAACCGGTGCAAGCCCTGGCAGGCTAGTGCGCGTGCGAGGCCCCGCTGCTGCCGGCCTGTCCCGTCATGGGCAGATGTTCGGGCGGCATGCCGTCCTTGAACAGTTGACGCAGCTGCTGGCGCAGTTCCGGCGTGTCGTGGTGGTGGTGTACCGAGACTGCATGTTCCACAGCAATGCCCAATAGTTCTTCCTCGCTGTCGGCCGAGATGGCCACCGAGCAATGTGTGTCGCTTGGAAACTCCCGGCAATCGATGAATTTGCGCGTCATGATCGACTCCTTTCTGCAAAGAGCGGGCACTGCGCCCGCTCCATTCAGTATAGGTCGCAAATTCGCCTAGGCGGCGCGGCTGCCGGTATCGGCCTCGTGTACCGGCAAGTGTGCTGGCTGCGCCGCCTCGGCCGGAAAATCGTCGACCTGGATCACGCCATCGGCCAGGCGCGCATATTCCAGCAAGGTATTGTGCTCCTGGCAGCTGACGGCGCCTGCCGCCTTGGCTGCGGCCAGCCACTGTTGCATGGCGGACAGGCTTTGCGGCAAGTGCCGCAGGGCCGCGCCTGCGGGCGTGTCTTTCAGGCGTTTTTCGATGTGCAGCACGTCGGGCAGCAAGGCCAGCGCCCGCTCGGCGCAGGCCACGGGATTGGCGGCGTCGCTGGCGACATGGCCGTCGGCCAGCAGCCGTTCGCGGTCGGCGCCCGGCGTTTGCAGGGCCAGCGCCACTTCACTGCCCAGTTCGTCGGATGGCGGACGGTTTGGCAGGCCAAACGGAAACAGCAGGGTGCGCAGCAGCACGGCCAGCCCGCGCGCGGGGAAATTATCGAGCACGCCCGTCAAGCCTTGCTGGGCCTTGACCAGCGCATCTTGCAGCGACCAGTGCACGTAGGGCAGGTCGGCGGCGAAACGGCCATCGTCCTCGTAGCGCTTCAGCACGGACGACGCCAGGTACAGCTGCGCCAGCACGTCGCCGAGGCGGGCGGACAGCCGTTCCCGGCGCTTGAGTTCGCCACCGAGCACGAACATCGACATATCCGTCATGACGGCGAACGCTGTCGACAGCCGCGTCAGGGCGCGGTAATAGGGCGCCAGTTCCGCGGCGCCGTCGTCGGGCACGGCTGCCAGGCGCGCGCCGCCCAGGCCGTACCACAGCCCCCGTGCCAGGTTGCCCAGGACAAAGCCCACGTGGCCAAAGAAGGCTGCATCGAAATCGCGCACGGCCTTGCGGCCGTCGCTTTCGCTGACGGCGGCCATTTCCTTGAGCACATACGGATGCGCGCGGATGGCGCCCTGGCCAAAGATGATCAGGCTGCGCGTGAGGATGTTGGCACCTTCGACGGTGATGGCGATGGGGATTTGCTGGTAGGCGCTGGCGAGGAAATTGTTCGGTCCCACGCAGATGCCCTTGCCGCCGAGAATGTCCATGCCATCGTTGACGAGCGCGCGGCCCCGCTCCGTGACGTGGTATTTGACGATGGCGGAAATGACGGCCGGCTTTTCGCCCAGGTCGACGGCGTGCGCGGCCAGGGTGCGGGCCGCATCCATCAGGTACAGGTTGGCGCCCATGCGGGCCAGCGCTTCCTGCACCCCTTCGAACTTGCCGATGGGCATGTTGAACTGGCGCCGCACGGCCGCATATGCGCCGGTGCCGCGCACGGCCATCTTGCCCATGCCGACGCTGGACGAGGGCAGAGAGATAGCGCGGCCGGCGGCCAGGCACTCCATCAGCATGCGCCATCCTTTCCCCACTTGCGCCTGGCCGCCGATGACCCAGTCGATGGGGATGAAGACATCTTGACCGGACGTGGGACCGTTCTGGAACGCGGCGTTCAAGGGATGGTGGCGGCGGCCGATCACCACGCCGTCGTGGCTGGCGGGGATCAGCGCGCAAGTGATGCCGGGCGCATCGTTGTCGGAGAGTAAATGGTCGGGATCGCTGGTCTGGAATGCCAGGCCCAGCAAGGTTGCCACGGGCGCCAGGGTGATGTAGCGCTTGTTCCACGTAAGACGGAAACCGACAGTGGCGCGCCCTTCATGCATGCCCATGCACACGACGCCCAGGTCGGGAATGGCGGCCGCGTCGGAACCGGCATACGGGCTGGTCAGGGCAAAGCAGGGAATCTCCGTGCCGGCGGCCAGGCGCGGCAGGTAGTAATCCTTCTGTTCTTCGGTGCCGTAGTGCAACAGCAGTTCGGCCGGCCCCAGCGAATTGGGCACCATCACGGTCACGGCCAGGGCAGAACAGCGGCTCGACAGCTTCATCACCACTTGCGAATGCATGTAGGCGGAGAATTGCTTGCCGCCGTATTGTTTCGGGATGATCATGCCGAGGAAACCCTGGCTTTTCATGTAGTCCCAGGCTTGCGGTGGCAAGTCGAGTTGCTGCTGCGTTTCCCAGTCGTTGACCAGTTCGCACAGCCGCTCGACGTCGTGCTCGAGAAAGTGGCGCTCCTCGGCGGTGAGCATGGCGCGGCCATACGCCAGCAGCTTGGGCCAGTCGGGCCGGCCGGAAAACAGGTCCGCATCCCACCAGGTAGTGCCCGCCTCGAGCGCGTCGCGTTCCGTCTCGGACATGGTCGGCAAGATGCGCTTGAACAGCGCGAGCAGGTGCGGCGCAAGCAAGGCGCGGCGCACGGGGCCGGGCGCAAACAGTAAAGCCAGGCCCAGCAGGGCCAGCATCAGTATGATCGTCAGCATGCGATATCTCCCTGTGTCATGACAACAGAGTAGGCCGATGCGGCCGATGTTACTGTGCGGTACTGCGCATAGGGGCGAAGCCCGGCAGCGTGACAGTGCCGATGAAAAAAGCCAGGCTGAAGGTTGGTTTTTTTGTCATGGCTTGCTGAATGCTTGCTGGCCCCGGGCGGAATCGAAGCAGCGGCACATGGGTTTGCCAAACCAGGCCCGGCCTACTGCGCGCTTTCCATGGATGCCACGGTGTCGAAGATATGCGCCAGCGCGCTTTCCATGGCGCCGGCGGTGGCGTCGCCGCTCTGGTTGGTGATGATGTAGACCCCGAGCTGATATTTGGGAACGATGTAGGCGTAGCCTTGCGCACGCGGCACGCCGCCATGGTGGACGTAATGCGTGCCCAGTTGGCGATTCGTGCCGATGTTCCAGAAATAGGCAATGCTGAAGTCATCCTGAAAGCGTAGCAGCGGCTTGTGCGATTCAACGACGGCGGGATGGTTGCCCAATTGCAGGCGCAGGTACTTCGCCATATCCGGCATGGTCGACTTCAGGTTGCCGGCGGCCCCCCAGGGCAGTTGCGGCATCGGTGTCGTGATGACGGGATTGTCGCTGTGGTAGCCGGGCGCCAGCCGGCCGGCATCCTGGGCTGCGATTTTCAGCCTGGTATCGTGCATGCCGGCTTCGCGCGCGAGAAATTGCGTGAGCAGCACTTCATAGGGCATGCCGTAGATGGTTTCGAGCGCGTGCGCAACGAGTTCGGTGCCGGCGCTGGAATAGGCGTAGTCCTTGCCCAGCGGACCGTTGATGTTGACTGTATGCAAGTCCTGCCAGAATTGGGGTTGTCCGTAGTTGGCATAGGCTGCGTTGAGCTTTGCCGGCGTGGCGTGTGCCGTGAAATCCTGCAATACGGTGTTCACCTGCAATGGCAGCATGCCCGGCATATTGCTGGTGTGCGTGATCAGATGGCGCAAGCGCACGGGCTGCCCCTGCGACTGCAGGTTCGGGTAGGCGGCGGGCAGGTATTTTTGTATGGGATCGTCGAGCGCCGCCTTCCCATCGAGCACCGCGTTCGCCAGCAGCAGGCCGGCAAAGGTTTTGCTGACTGAGCCGATTTCATACAGCGTTGTATCGTTCGGCGGATTGGCCTTGCCGGTCTCCAGCTCGCCTTGATGCAGGATGAACTCCTGGCCGCGATAAACGACGGCTATCGAGGTCGCGTGCAGCAGTTTCGACTGCAGCAGGGTGGTCGCGGTCTGGCGCATTGCCGCAGGAATGTCATGCGCGGGCGCCGTGGCCGCGGGCTTGCAAGCTGCCAGCAGCAGTGTCATTCCAGTTGTGATTGCGGCGAGTCTGATCATCATGCGCACCATCCAGGGGGGAGGGGCATTCTCGCACAATGGGTTCGGCGGCGACAGAAAAAAGTCACGCGTATGGTTTTGCCAGAGGGGGAACGGCGGTGCCGGACAAAAGAAAACGCCACCCGAAGGTGGCGTTATTTTATTCTTGGTGGCCCGGGGCGGAATCGAACCACCGACACAAGGATTTTCAATCCTCTGCTCTACCGACTGAGCTACCAGGCCAAGGCGGCGAATTATAGCAGAAAGACTTTCCACCTGACCAGAGCTGGCTGTGTTCAAATGCAACAGATGGCCAAAACATGGTGTTTTGGCATCCTTGTATGACCGAAAGGGATGTGGCGATGCAGCGACGTATTGGAGTGCAAGGCCTGGCGGTGGCGGGTTTGTTCGGTTTGTTGTGCGGCGCGGCGCGGGCCGACGGGTTGGCCGAGTTGAACGCGGCGCTGGCGCGCTTGCAGGGGCAGATGCCGATCAAGGCGCAGGTCGAATCGAAAACCTGGCGCCGCGAAGGCGAGGGCAAGGCGGCGGAAGAGGATAGCGGCCAGGCCACGGTGGCGGTCGAGGGCGGGCCGTCGGGCTTGCAAGTGCTGTACAGTAAGGAGGTGCTGGCGAAAGTGGAGGCCGAGCAGCGCGCCAAGGTGAAGGATCCGAAGGCCAAGGCGCCGATCGGCTTTGCGCTGGGGGAAATGAAGGCGACGGAGCTGCGCTCCATGGTGTCGGCGGCGGATGCCCTGTCGCGCGAAATCGAGGAAGCCGTGTTCAGCGGCGAAAAAATGGATAGCTACAAGGGCAAGCCGGCGCGCCTGCTCAGCTTTACCTTGTCGCTCGACAAGGTGCCTGAGAAAGACCGCAAGTATGTGAAGAAGTTCGAAGGCGGCCTCGATGTGTGGATCGCGGCGGACGGCACGCCGCTGGCCAGCCATTTCCACGTGGATGTGAGCGGGCGCGCCTTTGTCGTCATCAGCTTTACGCAAAAGACGGACGAGACGCGCCAGTATGGCGTCAGCGGCGACCATTTATTGCTCCTGCGCAAGGAAAGCAAGAATGCCATGTCGGGCGCGGGCGAGAAGGTGGAAAGCAAGATCGTCAAGACCTTGCAATTGCAGTCCTGACTGAACTGTTATAGAGCCTCATAAGTCGCTGAATCAGCGGCTTTTTTACATGGCCGAGCTGCCGCCCAGGCCGCTCTTTTGCAGCACGCAGCGCCCTGCCTGGCAAGTGGCGCCCGGGTCCGTGATGATTGAGCAGGTCGACATCATGCCGTCCGCCTGCTGCTGTTTGCGGCTTGCCTCGGCTTGCGCCTGGGCCAGTGCCTTGAGTTTTTTGCCGTCATTGCTTTTGCTGGACCACGCCAGATAACGCTCGGGGCCGCCGCAAGCCTTGGCGCCGATGGCGATGGTCTGGCATTGCTGGGTGGAATCGCAAGCGGCGGCGCCCACTTCCGCCTGGATCTGCGCCAGCAAGCCGGCATTGCCGGGGGCGGGCGGCGCATCATCTTGCGTGGGGGCGCTGCCGCAGGCGCTGGCGGCCAGCAGCAGGAAGCTGGCGCACGCGGCGCGCAGCAGGGCGGAGTAGGTTGGCGTTTGCATGCGCTCATCATGTGCCACGCTTGCGTAAATGGCAAGCGCGATTCGCACTTGGGCAGAACCTTGATCCCGGTCATTTTCCTTATTAACTAGTCAAAGTTAATATAAATCAACATCCAATCAGCGATGTACGGGTGGCAACCGGGCCGGTGCGCTGCATTCCCGCGCCGGCGCGCGCCGCCGATTCGGGAATGTTTCCAGGAGTTAGACTATGCGCCGCACCTTATCCCCCTTCCTCTTCATCGCCAGCCTGACTTTCGGCAACGTGCTGCATGCCGCCGACAAGGAACCGATCCAGCCGATCACCGCCGCCAAGGTGGCCAATCCGGCCATGGTCGAGCTGGGCAAGAAACTGTTTTTCGATCCACGCCTGTCGCGTTCGGGCTTTATTTCCTGCAATAGCTGCCATAACCTGAGCATGGGCGGCACGGACAATATCAAGACGTCGATCGGCCACAACTGGCAGCGCGGACCCATCAATTCGCCTACCGTGCTCAATTCCAGCATGAACGTGGCGCAATTCTGGGATGGCCGCGCCAAGGATTTGCAGGAGCAGGCGGGCGGTCCCATCGCCAATCCCGGCGAGATGGCTTTTACGCACGAGCTTGCCATCGACGTGCTGGCCTCGATTCCCGCCTACCGCGCGGAGTTCAGGCAAGTGTTTGGCCAGGATAAGCTGACCATCGAGCAAGTCACGCGCGCCATCGCCGCCTTTGAAGAAGTGCTGGTGACGCCCGGTTCCCGCTTCGACCAATGGCTGTCGGGCAAGAAGAGCGCGCTGACGAAAGACGAGCTGGCCGGCTACCAGCTGTTCAAATCGAGCGGCTGCATCGCCTGTCATAACGGTCCCGCCGTGGGCGGCAACACCTTCCAGAAGATGGGCGTCGTCGAGCCGTACAAGACGGCGATGACGGCGGAGGGACGCTCGGCCGTGACGGGCAAGGATGCGGACCGCTTCAATTTCAAGGTGCCGACCCTGCGCAACGTGGAGCTGACGTATCCCTACTTCCACGATGGCGAGGCGGCAACCCTGACGCAAGCCGTCGACGTGATGGGCCGCTTGCAGCTGGGCCGCACCTTCACGCCCGATGAAAATGGCAAGCTGGTGGCCTTCCTGAAAACCCTGACGGGCAAGCAGCCGCATATCGTGCTGCCGATCCTGCCGCCATCGTCGGACACGACGCCGCGGCCCGTGCCGTTTGACTGAATGAGTCCATGAAAAATGCCCGCATCAAGCGGGCATCGGGGTTTATTTCAATGTTCTCTGGAACAACTGATAGATGCGGCGGTACTCGTCATACCACGCTTCCGGCTGCACGAAGCCGTGGCGCTCCATCGGGTAGCTGGCCATTTCCCAGTTATCCTTTTTGAGCTCGATCAAGCGCTGCGACAGGCGTACGGAATCCTGATAGAACACGTTGTCGTCGATCATGCCGTGGGCGATCAAGAGATTGCCCGTCAGTTTGTCGGCGTATTCGATCGGCGACGAGATTTTATACGCTTGAGGATCGACGTCCGGCGTGTTCAGGATATTCGCCGTGTACTCGTGGTTGTAGGTGGTCCAGTCCGTCACGGGACGCAGCGCGGCGCCGGATTTGAAGATTTCCGGCGCACGCATCAGGGCCATCAGGCTCATGAAGCCGCCATAGCTGCCGCCATAGATGCCCACGTTCTTGATGTCGCCCTGGTGCCGGGCTGCCAGCCAGTTGGCGCCGTCGATGAAATCTTCCAGTTCCGGATGGCCCATCTGGCGGTAGATGGCCGTGCGCCAGGCGCTGCCGTAGCCGAGCGAGGCGCGGTAATCGACGTCGAGCACGATGTAACCCTGCTCCACCAGCAGGTTGTGGAACATCTGTTCGCGGAAGTAGACGGGATAGCGCTCGGTCACGTTCTGCAGGTAGCCGGCGCCGTGCGCGAACATGACGATGGGATATTTCTTGCCCGCTTCCAGCTGGGCCGGGCGGTACAGCTTGGCCCAGATCGGCGCCGCGCCATGCGTGGACGGCACTTGCACCAGTTCCGGCATGACCCAGCTGCGCGCCTTGAAGGCGTCGCTGCGCGTATCCGTCAGGATATTGGCCTTGCCGCCGGCAACGGAAATCGTCGCCAGCTGGGCTGGCATATAGCTGGTGGAATAGCGCAGCAGCAGCTTGCCGTTATCGGGCGACAGGCCGAAGTTTTCCACGCCTTTCAAATTCGTCACTTCGCGCGCGCCGCCCTCCTTGGCCGTGCTGGCACACACTTCATACGTGCCTGGCGCCTGCCGGTTGCACATGAAATACGCGGTTTTGCCGTCGCGGCTCCATTCGACGGCGCTCACTTCCCACTGGCCGCTGGTCAGCGCGCGCGCCGGGGCCGCGCCCGTCTTCGTGTACAGGTGGGCGTAGCCGCTTTCCTCGGACAGATACCACAGGGTGGTGTTGTCGGGCAGCCAGCCGAATTCGTCGGCGCGGCGGTTGACCCAGGCCGTGTCGCTGATGCGGTGCACGGGCACGAGGGCGGCGTTGGCCAGGTCGACGTTGGCGAGCCAGCCATCCTTGTTGTCGACGGCGCGGATGCGCACGGCCACCTTGCTGCCGTCATCGGTCCAGGCGATGCCGTCGCGCTGGGCGTCGATGCGCACGGCGCGGTTGCCTTTCAGGGGCGGCAGCTTCTGTTCGGCGCGCAGACTGGCCAGCGGGTCGCTGGCGATGCCGGGCAGGCTGTCGAAACCGATCTCGCGCACGGTGCCCGTGCGCAGGTCGGCCAGCTTCAGGCTTTGCGCGATCGGCATGTTGCGGCCCACGCGCGTGCGCTCGTCATCGACGTCCGGGTAGCCCGTTTCCGTCACGTAGCGGGCCAGTTTGCCCAGCTTGCCCTTCTCGGCCGCCTTGTCTTGCGTGACGAACAGCAGCCAGCGGCCGTCCGGCGACAGGGCGCTGCCGGAAATGGTGACTTTGTCGCCCAGGTAGATCGGTTCCGGTGCGCGCGTGGCGTCCAGGCGGCGCTCTTCATGGCGGCGTTCGCGGCTCGCGTCGCGGTCTTCCTTCTGGCGCGCCAGGTTGACGATCAGGCGCAGCTGCAGGTCGCGCAGGGCGTCCGCTTCCGGTGTGGCGTCCGGGTCCTTGGCGGCGCGCAGCAGGGCGACGGGGGCGCTCAGGCGCTCCGCGCGGCTCCAGCTGAACCAGTCGGTGCCGCTGCGGTATTGCACGGCGGCGCCGTCGGCGGAATATTGCGGGTCGCTGATGGCCGAGACGCCGCGCGTAATTTGCGTCAAGGCGCCGCTTTTCAGGTCGCGCTCGAACAAGTCGCCGTTGCGCAGCAGGATGGCGCGCGTGCCGGAGCGGTTGACGACCATCTGCTGGCCGTCGAGATTGGCCAGCTGCGCGTCGTCGACCTTCTTGCCGCTATTGAATTTGGCGTTCGCGCCCGGTAATTGATAGGTGTCGCGCAGGGGCGAGCCGAGGCGTTTCTGCTTGTAGTAGAGCTGGCCATTCCAGCCCCACCATGCCGCTTCGACGGGCGTGCCGATCCAGTCGGGATCGGCCATGGCCTGGTCCAGGGTGATGGGCGTGGGCGCGGTGGATGGGGCCGCATGGGCGGCGGGGAGCAGAGAGAGCAGCAGGAGCGGCAGCAGGGGAAGAACCAGACGCATCGGGGATCACTTTAATCAAAGGGGATGGTGAAGGTACAGGCTATGAGGCCGGTATTCTAGCGGAGGAGTTTCGTGCAGGAAATGTCGGAAAGCTAAGCCTGATACCGGGCCAGCCAGGCGGGAAAGTCGTTCAGCGGCATGGGCCGCGCATACAGGTAGCCTTGCAAGCCGTCGCAATCGTGGGTGACCAGGAAGTCGGCCTGCTCCTGCGTTTCCACGCCTTCGGCCACCACGCGCAAGCCCAGGTGGCGCGCCATGGCCAGTATCGCTTGCACGATGGCCGTGTCGCGCGCATCGTGCGGCGTGTCGTCGATGAAGCGCTTGTCGATTTTGAGTTCGTACAGCGGCATCGAGGTCAGGTAGGCGAGGCTGGAATAGCCGGTACCGAAATCGTCGATGGAAAAGCGGATGCCGAGGGCCGCCAGTTCGCGCATGCGCGCCAGCGAGGCATCGCGCTGGTCGATCAGCAGGCCTTCCGTCAGTTCCAGGATCAGGGCGCCGGCCGGCGTGCCGTGTTCGGCCAGCGCCGCCTGCACGCGGGCGGCGAAATCGGGCTGGCGAAACTGGGCCGGACTGACATTCACGGACAGGGCGACGGGCTGCCCGGCCCGCGCCAGCATGGCGGCGGCGCGGCACGCCTCGCGCAAGGCCCAGTGCCCGAGCCTGACGATCAGCCCCGATTCCTCGGCGATGGGAATGAAGATGCCGGGCGCGATATGGCTGCCGTCCGCCTGCGGCCAGCGCATCAGCAATTCGGCGCCCGTCACCCGGCCATGGCGGTCGACCTGCGGCTGTACGTGCATGCACAGTGCATGGGCATCGAGGGCGCGCGCCAGCGCCCGTTCCAGGGTCAGGCGGCGTTCCACGCCCGCCTGCATGGCCGCTTCAAAGAAGGCGATGCCGTTGCGTCCTTCCGCCTTGGCGCGGTACATGGCGATGTCCGCTTCGCGTAGCAGGTCGTGCGCCTGCTGGCCCGCTTTCGGCAGCAGGGTCACGCCGATGCTGGCGCTGCAATGATAGGACTGCCCGTCGATATCGAAGTCGCGCGCGATGGCGGCGCGGATTTTCTCGGCCACCTGGGCCGCCGCGCGGGCGGCGCTGTCGAGGTCTTCGGCCAGGTGCGCCAGCAGCACGACGAATTCATCGCCGCCGATGCGCGCCACCGTGTCGGCCTTGCGCATCAGCTGCGCCAGCCGTTCGCCGGCCAGGCGCAGCAGCGCGTCGCCGGTGGCGTGGCCGCGCGCGTCGTTGATGTGCTTGAAGTGGTCGAGGTCGATGAACATCAGCGCGCTGATGGTATTTCCTCGCGGCGCGGCGGCCAGCAGGTGGCCGATGCGGTCCATCAGCAGGCGCCGGTTGGGCAGGCCCGTCAGCACGTCGTAGAAGGCCAGGCGGTGGATGTCCGCTTCCGATTTCTTGCGCTCGTCGATTTCGCGCTCGACGGCCACCCAGTGCGTCTGCTTGCCGTCCGCATCCGTGAACGGCGCCAGTTCCGCTTCGACCCAGTACGCCTTGCCGGCCTTGTTGTAATTGAGCAATTCCGCCCTGGCCGGCTGGGCGTTGGCCATGGCGGCGGCGACGCGCGCCAGTTCGCCCGCATCGGTGGCGGGGCCCTGCTGGAACAGCAGGCTGCGGCCCAGCACCTCGGCGCGCGCATAGCCGCTGCTGCGCTCGAAGGCGTCGTTGACGAAGATGATGCGCGTGGCCGGCGCCGCGCCGTCGGGGGCATCGGTCACTTCGGCGAGCATCACCATGTCGTTCAGGCGGGCCAGCGCCGTGGCCGTCAAGCGCAGGTCGGCGTTCAGCTGCGACAGGGCCTGGCTGCTGCGTTCCAGGTGGCGCAGCAGGAAGGCGCAGGACAGGGTCAGCACGGCGGCGATGAACAGGAAGTTCAGGGCCACGATCAGCGCGCGCAGCACGGGGGAGTCGGGCACGCCCTGCACGTGCAGGGCGACGTCGGGATGCAAGCCGAGGAAAAAGATGGTCAGCGAAGTCAGGGCCAGGGTCGACAAGGCTGGCCGCATCCCCAGCAGCAGGGCCGCCAGCACGGGCATGAGCATCATGTAGATCTGGCTGACGGGGCCGATTTTCAACAGCAGGCCCACGCCCACCAGGTAGGCGACGATGAGGAATTGCCACACGCGCCAGCGGTAGGGCATGGCGCGCAGATGCCAGATGAGACCGACCCAGCCGATGGCCAGCACGTCGAGGGCGACTATGGACCAGATAGCTTCGCGCGCCGCCAGCAAGGCGCTGGGAATGGCGGTGATGATGCCAAGCAGCAACACTACCTGCAGCAGGCGCGAAAAAATCTGTCCGCGCCAGTGCGCGAGATCGTTTGACGCGGCCACGCTGCCGTCCTTTCCCCAGGAGCTGTGCTGCCGAGCTGAGCAGTATGGTAAAAATATTACGCGCTATCTTTATGCATGTCATCTTGATCATTCGGCATGGTTGACTGCGCGGCTACCTGCGGGGCGCGTCGGGCCGCCTACTCCGTCTGCGCCGTGGGCCAGTAGTGGCTATCCGGCGTGTCCCGCGCGCCGAAGATGGCCTGGCCGACCCGCACGACGGTGGCGCCTTCTTCGATGGCGATTTCATAATCGCCGGACATGCCCATCGACAGCTCGTCGAGGCTGATGCCAGGCGGGGCGTCCTGGCGCAGCCGGTCGCGCAGTTCGCGCAGCAGCACGAAGCAGCGGCGCACGGGCACCGCTTCCGTCGACAACAGGGCCAACGTCATGAATCCGCGCACCCGCAGCGCCGGGAAGGCGGGCAGCTGGCGCAGGAAGGCGGCCACTTCGTCCGGCGGCAAGCCGTACTTGCTGGCCTCTCCCGAGGTGTTCACTTGCACGAATACGTCGAGCCCGCGCCCTTCCGCCTGCAGGCGCCGTTCCAGCGCCTCGGCCACGCGCAGGCTGTCGAGGGCCTGGAACTCGCTGGCAAAGCGCGCCACCAGCTTGGCCTTGTTGGTCTGCAAATGGCCGATCACCGACCATTGCAGGTCGGCCAGGTCCGCCATCGCTTCCCACTTGCGGCCCGCTTCCTGCGGCTTGTTTTCCCCCAGCAGGCGGCAACCCGCGGCATAGGCCAGGCGCAGGCTCGCCTCGGGCTTGGTCTTGCTAACGGGCAACAGGCGCACGCCGGCCGGATCGCGCCCGACCCGCTGGCATGCGGCCGCCATGCGCGCATGCACCGCCGCCAGATTGCGGCGGAAGTCGTCCACGGAAACGGCTTGCGGCCAGCGCCCATGCTGCGCGTGCATGGTGGGAGTGGGCAGGGGAGTGTCATTGTTCATGTGTCAGCCTTGTGTCAGCCTTATGAGCGGCAGGAGTCGCCGCAGTGATGTATGATTGTCCTATGCCAAAATATATCATGTCTGAGACCATCATGAAGATGACGGGGAAAACCGCGGCGCAGCTGTTCGACAGCATCCGCGCGCTGACGCAGGCGGGCGAACTGCCGCCGGGCCAGGCGCTGCCGACCGTGCGCGAGCTGGCGGCGACCTTGCGCGTCAACCGCAATACCGTGTCGCTGGCGTACAAGCGCCTGGTGACGGCCGGGATCGCGGTCACGCAAGGGCGCCTGGGCACGGCCATCCGCGCGCAGCGCGATCCCGGCGAGCAGGAAGGCCTGCTGCCCGGCTCGCCGCTGGCCGACCTGGGCGGCGGCAATCCGAACCTGGCCTGGCTGCCCGATGTCGGCGCGGCCCTGGCGCGCAAGCCCTACCGCCCGCGCCTGTATGGCGAGGCCACGCTGGACCCGGCGCTGGAAGCCCTGGCGCGGCGCTGGCTGGCCGACGATTGCCCGGAAGGGCACGACATCACCCTGACGAATGGGGCGGTCGATGCGGTCGAGCGCCTGCTGGGCGCGTACCTGGTCGCGGGCGACAAGGTGGCCGTGGAAGACCCCTGCTTCGTCAGCAGCATCAACACCTTGCGCATCGCGGGGCTGCACGCCGTTGGCGTGGCGGTCGATGCCGAGGGGATGCAGGCCGGAGCGCTGGAACGGGCGCTGGCGCAAGGCGCGCAAGCCGTCATTTTGACGCCGCGCGCGCACAATCCGACCGGCTGCAGCCTGAGCGCGGCGCGCGCGGCTCAGCTGCGCGCGGTGCTGGCCGCCTATCCGAACGTGCTGGTCATCGTTGACGACCATTTTTCGCTGCTGTCCATCGCCGGCTACCGGGACGTGATTCCCCCTGCCGCCCGGCGCTGGGCGCTGGTCCGTTCGGTGTCGAAGATCTTCGGCCCCGACCTGCGCCTGGCCGTCGTCGCCAGCGACGGGCAGACCGCCCGCCGCCTGCGCCTGCGCCTGGCGCCCGGCACGAACTGGGTCAGCCATCTCTTGCAGGATGCCGTGAGCGCCTGCCTGTCGTCGCCCGACGTGCTGGCGCAGGTGGCTCTGGCCCGCGCAGACTATGCGCGCCGCCGCGGCATCCTGGCCGATGCGCTGGCGGCGCAAGGCCTGGTCTGCGCCAGTCCTGCCGATGGCTTGAACCTGTGGCTGCCGCTGCCGGGCAGCAGCCAGGCGGCCGTGCTGGCGCTGGCCAGGCATGGCTGGCTGGTGCGCGGTGGTGAAGCGTTCGGCGTGCAGGCGCCGGCGCAGGGATTGCGGATCACCGTGTCGACCATCGATGAAGCGGGCGCGGAGGCGTTCGCCGGCGTGCTGGCCCAGGTGCTGGGAAGGCCATAGTTTTTTAATTCCTCGCCACAGAAAGGGAACATCATGAAAGTCCATTTCATCGTGCATGAAGCGTTCGAGGCGCCGGGCGCCTACGAGACATGGGTGCGCGAGCGCGGCTACGCGGCCACGTATTCCCGCGTCCATGCCCATGAGCCGCTGCCACCGTCCATCGCGGACATCGACCTGCTGGTCGTCATGGGCGGGCCGCAGTCGCCGTCGACGACGCGCGAGGAATGCCCGCATTTCGACGCCGCAGCCGAACAGGCCCTGATCGCCGCATGTGCGGCGGCGGGCAAGGCGGTCGTCGGCGTCTGCCTGGGGGCGCAACTGATAGGCGCAGCCCTGGGAGCACGCCAGGCGCACAGCCCTGAAAAGGAGATCGGCAAGTTTCCCGTCATGCTGACGGCGGAAGGGCGGGCGAACGACAAGTTTGCCCATTTCGGCGAGGTGCTGGAAACCGGACATTGGCATAGCGACATGCCGGGCCTGACCGACAGCGCGACGGTCATCGCCTGTAGCGAAGGTTGCCCCCGCCAGATCATCGAATACGGCAAGCTGGTGTACGGCTTCCAGTGCCATATGGAGTTCACGCCGGAGGTGGTCGAATTGCTGATCGCCGCGTCGGAAGCCGAACTGGCCATGCTGGAGCCGCACCGCTTCGTGCAGCCGCCAGCGGTCTTGCGCAGCCACGACTGGCACGCCATGAACGGCCAGCTGTTCGGTTTCCTTGACCGCCTCATGCAGGCGTACGCATCGCCGTAAAAAAAACGCCAGCGTCGACGCTGGCGTTGTGGGGCAAACAGGCGAGGCGCTTATTTCTTCGGCGCGCTCAGGCATTCCTTCATGAAGGCCTTGCGGGCATCGCCCTTCATGTCCTTGGCGTCGACATTGCACGCTTTCATCTTGTTTTGCTGCGTCATGGCCGGTGCCGGCTTGGCGCTCAGGCATTCCTTCATGAAGGTCTTGCGTTCATCGCCTTTCTTGCCGGCGGCGTCCGCATTGCAGGTCGTCATCTTCGATTGTTGGGCCGTCTTGGCGACGGGCGCCGCTTCCGGTGCGGCGGCAAAGGCGGTGCTGGCAAACGCGGCGGCGATGCAGAGGGCGATTAATTGTTTCATGGCAAATCCTTGTAGACGCAGTCGGTGGAAGGGGGCGATGCAATCGGCAGAGAATGCCGATATGCAAAACGTAACTAACTATATGACATTTATCAACAAAATTTCCACTCGAGTGTGTCTTTTTGTTACTGGCAGGCAGAAGGCGCCCGCCAGTTGGCCCGGGCAGCCATCTTGCGGCGGCAGCGCCCCTGTTTTTTGCTATGCTAGCGTCTTTCCACCGGCCGATGCCGCTGCCTTGGCCGGCGCACCCTCAATACGGAGTAGTTATGGTCTCGTTGCAAGAGCAGTTTTTAAAGGCCGGCCTGGTCGACAAGAAGAAGGTCAAGCTGGCCAACCAGGACAAGAGCAAGCAGAAAAAGGACGAGCGCAAGAGCGGCACGCAAAGCGTCGACGAGGTGCGCCTGGCCGCGCTCGAGACCCAGCGCAAGAATGCCGAGCGGGCGCGCGAACTGAACGCCCAGCGCGACGCGGCCGCCAACCAGAAGGCCATCGTGGCGCAGATCGCGCAAATGGTGCAAAAGAATCGCCAGAGCAAGGGCAACAACGGCGACGTGCCGTACAACTTTACATTTAATAACAAGATCGAGCGCATCTACGTGACGGCCGCCGTGCAAGCCCACCTGGTGGCGGGCCGCCTGGTCATCATCTGCTTGAACGGCGCCGTGGAACTGGTGCCGCGCATCATCGCCGACAAGATCGCCGAACGCGACCCCGCCATCGTCGTGCGCGTGAAACAGGCCAGCACGGAAGTGGACGAGGACGATCCGTATGCGGCGTTCCAGATTCCTGATGATTTGATGTGGTAAGAGGGATGTTTGCCCGGCGCTGACGGCGCCGGGGGAGTGGTTGCGGGCCGGAAACGGCCTGCGTGTTGTATAGACAGTCCATAAACAAAAACGCCACCCGAAGGTGGCGTTTTTGAATGTAAAACGAATTCTTGGTGGCCCGGGGCGGAATCGAACCACCGACACAAGGATTTTCAATCCTCTGCTCTACCGACTGAGCTACCAGGCCAAGGTGGCGAATTATAGCAGACCAAAACGGGAATGCAAGAGCCGGCTGCGACTTTTCCCCGATTTCCTGCATGGGCATGGCCTTACTTGCCTGTGGGTCAAATATGATTTGATATCAGCGGTATTTTTCTCAATAAAGGATGGGCGCATAGTGTGGCCATCGACATTGACTTGAGAGGATTACCGCATGAACGCCACCACAAATCGCACCGCCATCCCTGAAATCGGCCTGGGCACCTTCCGCCTGCAGGGCCAGGTCGTCATCGATTCCGTCACCACGGGCTTGGACGTCGGCTACCGCCATATCGACACGGCGCAAATCTACGGCAATGAAGCCGAAGTGGGCCAGGCGATCGCCGCCAGCCCCGTCCCGCGCGACGAACTGTTCGTCACCACCAAGATATGGATCGAGAACCTGCAGCGCGATAAACTCATTCCCAGCCTGAAGGACAGCCTGCACAAGCTGCAGCTGGAGCAGCTGGACCTGACCCTGATCCACTGGCCGTCGCCGCAGGACGCCATTCCCGTCGCCGAGTACATGGCGGCGCTGGCGGACGCCAAGGCGCAGGGACTGACGAAAGCCATCGGCGTATCGAATTTCACCAACGCGCAGCTGCGGCAAGCCATCGCTGCGGTGGGCGCGTCTGAAATCGCCACGCAGCAGGTCGAAATCCACCCCTTCCTGCAAAACCGCACCGTCATCGACTTTGCGCGCAGCCAGGGCATCCACATCACGGCCTATATGCCGCTCGCGTACGGCAAGGTGGTCGTCGATCCCGTCATCATGGCCATCGCGGTAAAACATGGCGTGACGCCGGCGCAAGTGGCCCTGAGCTGGTCGCTGCAGCAGGGCTTTGCCGTGATCCCGTCGTCCACCAAACGGGCCAACCTGGAAGCGAACCTGCATTTCCAGCGCATCACCCTGTCGCCGGACGAGATGGCGCAGATGGCGACCTTGGAGCGTGGCGAACGCCTGGCCAACCCGGACGGCCTGGCGCCGCAGTGGGATTGATATGGGCGCCATGACGAAGCTCGGGCAGGGCGGTTTCAGCATCGGGCTGGAACTGCCGCTCGATAATGACTGGTCGTCCACGGGGCGCCAGGCGAATGCGGCGTCCGGCCGCGTGCCGGGCGAACCGGACCTGCAACTGCATGCGGCGCTGGCAAAGCTGGCCGACCGCCTCGGTTTCAGGGCCCTGTGGCTGCGCGACGTGCCTTTGTATGACCCGTCCTTCGGCGACGCGGCCCAGGTCTTCGAGGTGTTTACCTATCTTGGCTACCTGGCCGGCATCACGGAGAACATCTTGCTGGGCACGGCCGCCGTGGTGCTGCCTCTGCGCGAGCCTGTATTGACGTTAAAAGCGGCGGCCAGCGTCGACCAGTTGAGCGGCGGGCGATTGCTGCTGGGCGTGGCCAGCGGCGACCGTCCTGTCGAATATCCCGTCTTCGGCCGCGACTTCGAGCAGCGCGGCGCCGCGTTCCGCGAACAGGTGGCCATGCTGCGCGACTGGGGCGAGACGCATCTGCCGCCCGGCATCCGCCTGCTGCCCAAGCCGTCCGCGCCCTTGCCGCTGCTGGTGGCGGGGCTGGCGCAGCAGTCGCCCGCGTGGATAGGCGAGCAAATGGATGGCTGGCTCGCCTATCCGGGCACGCCGGACGACCATGCGCGGCGCTCGGCGCAATGGCGCGCCGTCGCCGGGGAAGATAAACCCTACGTCAGCTTCATCCACCTGGACCTGGACGAGGACCCGAACTTGCCGCTGCAGCGCTTCCGTTTTGGCGCACGCACGGGGCGCGAGGGCCTGATCGCCGAGTTGACGGCCATGCGCGACGCCGGCGTGCGGCACATCGGCTTGCAGCTGCGGCAGAACCGCCGCCCGCTGGCCGAGACGATGCAGGAGATCGCGGACCACGTGCTGCCCGTCTTTCATGGCATCGCTTGATCTGGGACACGCGTCCTGTACTTCCGGACTATCTGAAAAGGGTGGGGCAAACGCTATAATGGTTCCATGAACAGTCCCACTCCCCCTACCATGCGGCGCTTCATGCATAGCCACAGCGACGTTTGCATCGTCGGCAATGGCGCCATCGCGAAAACCACGGCGCTGGCGTTTGCCCAGGCAGGACAAAGCGTCACCCTGTTATCCCCGGTGAGCCCGCCCGCGCCCACATCCCCTTCGGCCGCCAAGCCGGTCGAAGCCAGCTGGGATGTGCGCGTGTATGCGCTCAATCACACGGCGCACCAGCTGCTGTCGTCGCTGAAGGTATGGGGCGCCCTGGAGGCCGACAGGGTGGCGCCGGTCGACGCCATGCTGGTCAACGGCGACGGCGCGCAGGCGGGCGGACTCGGTTTCGACGCATATGGCGCCCATGTGGGCACGCTGGCGTGGATCATCGAAGACCGCAACCTGGGCCAGGCGCTGGACGCCGCCCTGAAATTTGCGCCGAACGTCAGCGTGGTGCAGGGCCGCGCCAGCCGCCTGGAATGGACGAACGACTCGGCCATCGTGCATCTCGATGGCGGCGACACCATCACTTGCGCATTGGTAGTGGGCGCGGATGGCGCCCAGTCGTGGGTGCGGGGCCAGTGCGACATCGGCCTCGATTACCGCTCCTATGGCCAGCGCGGCGTGGTCAGCAACTTCGCCTGCGAAAAGCCGCACCATGGCGCGGCCCACCAGTGGTTCACGGGCAGCGACGGCATCGTCGCGCTGCTGCCGCTGCCGGGCGACCGCGTCTCGCTGGTCTGGTCGGCGCCCGATGCGCTGGCCGACACCTTGATGGCCGAATCGGCCGATGCCCTGGCCGCGCGGCTGGCCGCCTACTGCCACGACAAACTGGGCAAGCTGACGCCGTTGCAGCCGGAGCTGGTGCGCGCCTTCCCATTGACCCTGATGCGCCCGCACGCCATGGTGGCGCCGCGCGTGGCCCTGGTGGGCGACGCCGCCCATGTGGTCCACCCGATGGCCGGCCACGGCATGAACCTGGGCTTTGCCGACGTGGCGCAGCTGGTCAAGACGATCGCCGAACGCGAAGCGCACCGCGGCATCGGCGACGAGCGCGTGCTGGCCCGCTATGCGCGCGCGCGCAAGGAAGACGTGCTGTTGATGCAGCTGGCCACCGATGGCCTGGCGCGATTATTTGGCGCCGACCTGGAGCCGTTGCGCGTGGTTCGCAATTTGGGATTAAACTTGCTGGATAAATTACCGGCCCTGAAGCGGAAAATGATCGCGCACGCATTGGGACATCAGTAAATATCAGGCAATCTTAAGATATCGCCGGATAATGGCAGGTGTGAAAATTCAAGGTCGCCGCAGCTGGTCTGCGGCGATCGTTTTGTCAAAGAGATAACGATGCCGGGCCAGAGGCGAGTCCCGCCAGGCGTTTCAAGTGGAGAAGTGATAGTGATAAAAATGAGCAGAATCGCATTGGTACTGGCCTCGGGCCTGATGATGTCGTGCGCCGGCGCGGAAACGCCAACGGAAGCGAACATCAAAAAGCTGATCGAGCCGCGCCTGGGCGAAGGCGCCAAGGTCGATTCGGTCAAGGAAACGCCGTACGGCGGCCTGTACGAAGTGCGCACGGGCGGCGACATCCTCTACACGGACAAGGCCGCGCAATACCTGTTCGTCGGCCACGTCTTCGACGCCAAGACGTCGCAAGACCTGACCAAGGTGCGCCTGGACGAAGTCAACCGCATCAAATTCTCCGACTTGCCGCTCGATTCCGCCATGAAGACCGTCAAGGGCAATGGCAAGCGCGTGATCGCCGTGTTCGAAGATCCGAACTGCGGCTATTGCAAGCGCTTCCGCCAGAACGCGCTGAAGGAAATCGACAACGTCACCGTCTACACCTTCATGTACAACATCCTGTCGCCGGACTCCATCGTCAAGTCGCGCAATGTCTGGTGCGCGCCGGACCGCAACAAAGCATGGGATGACTGGATGTTGAACGGCAAGGCACCAGCCACGGTGGCCGCCACCTGCGCCAATCCGCATGAAAAAATCCTGGCCCTGGGCCAGCAATTGCGCGTGTCGGGCACGCCTGCCATCTTCTTTGCCGACGGCAGCCGCATTCCGGGCGCAGTCGATGCGAAAACGCTGGAACAGAAATTCTCGACCATTAAGTAATCCGGGCTGTCGCCAGGAAGGCTGGACGGCGCGCCCTCGCAAGGCGCGCTTTTTTTTGCACTTTTTTCCGCTGTCGTATCATCAAGTGTTGTTTGTAGACGCCATAACAATTCAAAAAAGGAGAAGCAGCAGATGATTACCCTGAATATCAACGGACGCGACACGCAGGTCGATGCCGATCCTTCCACGCCCATCCTGTGGGCGCTGCGCGATAACCTGAACATGACGGGCACCAAGTTCGGCTGCGGCATGGCGCTGTGCGGCGCCTGCACGGTGCACCTCGACGGCCAGGCCATCCGCTCGTGCATCACGCCGATTTCCTCCGTCGGCACGCAAAAGATCACCACCATCGAAGCGATGGAAAACGACCAGGTGGGCAAAGCCGTGCAGGCGGCGTGGGTGCAGCACGACGTGCCGCAATGCGGCTACTGTCAAAGCGGCCAGGTGATGAGTGCCACGGCGCTGCTGCGCACCAACAAGGCGCCCAGCGATGCCGACATCGACGGCGCCATGAGCGGCAATATCTGCCGCTGCGGCACCTATCAACGGATCCGCGCGGCCATCAAGGACGCGGCCAAGACCCTGGCCTGAGGAGAGCGACATGCGTATCGAATGGTTGAATCAGGAAGCATTGCAGCATGGCGGGGTAACCCTGGGCGCGGCGCTGGCATCGGCGCCTGTTACCGTGGCGGATGGCGTGTCGCGGCGCGGTTTCATGAAGGCCGGCGCAGTGGCCGGCGGCGGCTTGATGCTGGGCTTTTTCCTGCCGGGCGCAGGCAAGCTGGCGCAGGCGGCCGATGCCGCACCCGCCAAGCCCGTGTACGCGCCAAACGCTTTCCTGCACATCGCCCCCGATAACACGGTGACGGTGCAGGTGAACCGGCTGGAATTTGGCCAGGGCGTGCAAACGAGCTTGCCCATGCTGATCGCCGAGGAACTCGACGCCGACTGGAGCCTGGTGCACGGCGCACTGGCGCCTGCCGGCGAGCAGTACAAGGATGCCGCCTACGGCATGCAGATGACGGGCGGTTCGGGCAGCATCGCCCATTCGTTTACGCAGTACCGCGAAATCGGCGCCAAGGCGCGCGCCATGCTGGTGGGCGCCGCCGCCGCGCAATGGAAAGTCAGCCCTGACCAGGTGCGCGCCGCCAAGGGCGTGCTGTATGGCCCCGGCGGACAAAAGGCCACGTTTGGCGAACTTGCCGACGCGGCCATGCGCCAGCCGGTGCCCGTCACCGTCAAGCTGAAGGACCCGCGCGACTTTGCCATCATCGGCAAGCCCGTGAAACGCCTGGACGCGGCCGCCAAATCCACGGGCAAGCAGCAGTTCGGCATCGACTTCAAGCCTCCTGGCGCGAAAGTGGCCATGGTGGCGCGCCCGCCCGTGTTTGGCGCGAAAGTGGCGAAATTCGACGCCAGCAAGGCGAAAGCCATCAAGGGCGTGCTGGACGTGCTGGAAGTCAAAACCGACCGTGGCGGCAGCGGCGTGGCCGTGATCGCCGAAGGCTACTGGCCGGCCAAACAGGGGCGCGACGCGCTGGTGATCGAATGGGACACGAGCGCCGTGGAAAAGGTCAGCAGCGACAAGCAGCTGGCCGCCTTCAAGGCGCTGGCGAAAACGCCGGGCACGGTCGCCAAACCTGCCGACATGGCCAAGCTGGCCTCGGCGCCGAAAAAGATCGAAGCCGTCTACGAATTTCCCTACCTGGCGCATGCGCCGATGGAGCCGCTCAATTGCGTCGTCGACCTGCAGGCAGACAAATGCACGATGTGGGTGGGTTCGCAATTCCAGACGGGCGACCAGGCGGCCATCGCGGCGACCTCCGGCCTGAAGCCGGAGCAGGTGACCCTGCACACGATGATGGCCGGCGGCGGCTTTGGCCGGCGCGCCGTGCCCTCGTCCGACTACGTGGTCGAAGCCGTCAACGTCGCCAAGGCGTATCGGGCGGCGGGCAAGGGCGGCCCGTTAAAGCTGATGTGGAGCCGCGAGGATGACATCAAGGGCGGCTACTACCGGCCGTCGCACGTGCACCGCGCGCAGATCGGCCTCGACGCCAAGGGGAAAATCCTCGCCTGGGACCATACCATCGTGGGCCAGTCCATCATGGCCGGCACGCCGTTCGAAGCCTTCATGGTGAAAAATGGCGTCGACGGCACCATGGTCGAAGGCATGGGCGAGCCGTACACCCTGCCGATGAAACTGTCCGTGCACACGGCCAAGGCGAACGTGCCCGTGCTGTGGTGGCGCTCCGTCGGCTCGACGCACACGGCCTTCGTCATGGAAACCCTGATCGATGAGGCGGCGCACGTGGCGAAGATGGATCCCGTCGCCTACCGCAAGCAGCTGATCGACGCCAAGCATACGCGCCACATCGCCGCCCTGGACCTGGCCGTGGCCAAGTCCGGTTACGGCAAGAAGAAGCTGCCGAAGGGGCAGGCCTGGGGCGTGGCCATGCACGAATCGTTCAATTCCGTGGTTGCCTACGTGGTGACGGCGTCGGTGGTGCAAGGCGCGCCCAAGCTGCACCAGGTATGGGCGGGCGTGCATTGCAACCTGGCCGTCAATCCCCTGACGATCGAGGCGCAAGTGCAGGGCGCCGCGCTGATGGCGCTGGGCATGACGATTCCTGGCGCAGCCATCACGCTCAAGGATGGCGTGGTGGAGCAGCAGAACTTCGGCGACTACCCCGTGCCGCGCATGCCCGACATGCCGGTAATCGAGGTGCACTTGGTGCCGTCTGGCGATGCGCCGACGGGCATGGGCGAGCCGGGCGTGCCGCCGCTGGCGCCCGCCTTCGCCAACGCGCTGTTCGCGCTGACGGGCAAGCGCTTGCGCAAGCTGCCATTCGATTTGGCGGCCGCATGACGGTAGCGGTTTTTTGAGCACGGTCGGCATCTTGCTGGCAGCCGGAAGGGGACGCAGGTTCGACCCTTCCGGCGTGCAGAACAAATTATTGCAGCCATTGGCGGAAGGACCGCACGCGGGTCTGCCGGTGGTGGTGGCGGCGGCGAGGAACATGCTGGCTGCCTTGCCGCGCGTGCTGGCCGTGGTGCGCCCCGACGATGCCGAGGTCGCGCGCCAGCTCGGTGCGCTGGGCTGCGAGGTGCGCGTCTGCCATGATGCCGACACGGGCATGGCCGCCTCGCTCACCTGCGCCATCGGTCACGTACGCGGCGCGCCGGGCTGGCTGATCGCCCTGGGCGACATGCCTAGTGTGGAAGCGGCTACAATCGCCGCCTTGTCGCACGCCATCGGCGATGGCGCGCGCATCGCCGTGCCCGTGTTCCGGGGACGGCGCGGCAATCCTGTCGCGTTCAGCGCCTTTCACTTGCCGCTGCTGCTGGCACTCGATGGCGACCAGGGCGCGCGCAGCATCGTCAACAGCCATGCCGTGTGCGAAGTAGCAGTGGACGACAGCGGCATCTTGCGCGATATTGATACACCTGACGATTTGTCGCCGGCGCCTGGCGCGCCTGGGCGATTGTAGAACATCCATGCCAGACACGAGGAAAACATGAAGAAAGCACCGATTCAAAAAATCACCGCCAAGGCGGGAGCCAAGGCAAGCGGCAAAGCCACAAGCAAAGCCGCGGCAAAAACCGCAGTGAAAACCACACCGGCCGCCGGCATCATCTACAGCATTGCCGCAGCCGACCTGGCCGGTCACATGTTCAAGGTGACGTTGACCGTCAAGTCGCCGGCCGCCATCGGCCAGGTATTTGCCTTGCCGGCCTGGATTCCGGGCAGCTACATGATCCGCGAATTTTCGCGCAATATCGTCAGCATCCGCGCCGAGTCCGAGGGCAAGGCCGTGGCGCTGACCAAGCTGGACAAGCATTCGTGGCAAGCCGCCCCGTGCACCGGCGCCTTGACGGTCGAATACGACGTCTACGCCTGGGACTTGTCCGTGCGCGCCGCGCACCTGGACCAGAACCACGGCTTCTTCAACGGCACCAGCGTGTTCCTGCGCGTGCTGGGCCAGGAATCCGATGCGCACGAAGTGCACATCGTGCAGCCGAAGGATGCGGTCTGCAAGACGTGGAGAGTCGCCACCACCCTGCCGGAATTGAAAGCGAAGCGCTATGGCTTCGGCAGCTACCAGGCGGCCAACTACGATGAGCTGATCGACCACCCGGTGGAGATGGGCGACTTCGCGCTGGCCACCTTCACCGCGCATGGCGTGCCGCACGATATCGTCGTCACGGGCAAGGTGCCGAACCTGGACCTGGACCGTTTGTGCCGCGACCTGAAAGCCATCTGCGAAACGCAGATCGCCTTCTTCGAGCCAAAGACAAAGAAAGCGCCGATGGACCGCTATGTGTTCATGACCATGGCCGTCGGCGACGGATACGGCGGCCTGGAACACCGCGCCTCGACGGCGCTGATCTGCGCGCGTGCCGACCTGCCGACGACGGCGTCGACCAGCACGGAAATCGGCGACGGCTACCTGAAATTCCTGGGCTTGTGCAGCCATGAGTACTTCCATACCTGGAACGTCAAGCGCATCAAGCCGGCCGCCTTTGCGCCGTACAACCTGCAGGCGGAAAGCTATTCGCCGCTGCTGTGGCTATTCGAGGGATTCACCAGCTATTACGACGACCTGATGCTGGTGCGCGCGGGCCTGATCGATGAAGCGGCCTATTTCAAGCTGCTCGGGAAAACCGTCAACAGCGTGCTGCGCGGCAGCGGCCGCACGAAGCAAAGCGTGGCCGATTCCAGCTTCGACGCCTGGGGCAAGTACTACCGCCAGGATGAAAACGCGCCGAACGCCATCGTCAGCTACTACACCAAGGGTTCGCTGATCGCACTGGCCTTCGATCTGACACTGCGCACGAAGACGAATGGCGAAAAGTCGCTGGACGACGTGATGCAGGCGTTGTGGCAGCGTTATGGCCGCGATTTCTACAAGGGCAAGGGAGAAGGCAAAGGCCGCGGCGTGACGCCTGCCGAAGTCGAAGCCCTGTTCGATGAAATTGCCGGCACGCGCCTGAAACCGTTCTTCGAGCGCTACATCCGCGGCACGGACGACGTGCCGCTGGCGCGCCTGCTGGCGCCGTTCGGCGTGAAATACAGCGACGCGCGCAAGGCTGAAAAGGCCAGCCTGGACGTCAACCTGGGCCGCGACGGCAACGATGCCAAGCTGGCGCAGGTGCACCAGGGCGGCGCGGCGCACGTGGCCGGCCTGTCGGCGGGCGACGTGCTGGTGGCCATCGATGGCTTGCGCGTGACGGGTAACCCGGCCAACCTGGACACCTTGCTGGGCCGCTACGCCGTCGGCGCCAAGGTGGCCATCCACGCCTTCCGCCGCGACGAGCTGATGACGTTCGCGGCCGTGCTGCAAGGCGATCGCGTGCCCGGCGTCAGCCTGGCGCTGCTGCCGGCGCCGAAGAAAGCCACGGGGCCGAAGCGTCCTAGCGCGGCATGATGCTCATGCGGTAAGACAGAAAACCGGCCGTCACTGGCCGGTTTTTTATTTCAAGCAGCAATTTCCCAAATGCAACTTATCCGGTGAAACTGGCGGCTTGCCATCATATTTACTGCAAATGAACTAATTTTTCTTTAACTAAACTAAAATTGCCGAACCGCTTCTTTTAGATCGCGCCCAACGTGCAAACCCTCGATCCTCGAACGATTATGCTGATGACCACGCTGATGTGCGGGGCGATGAGCATCGTCATGTTCTCGGTGTACCGCAGTTTCCGGCGCGAGGTGCATGGCCTGGGGCATTGGGCGGCCGGCTTGCTGTTGCTGGTGTGCGCGTCCCTGCTGTTCGGCACCCGCGAAGTGCTGCCGCCGGCATTGTCCATGATCGCGGCCAATGCGGCGCTGGTGGCCGGCATCGGCCTGTCGATGCTGGGCACGGAGAAATTCTTTGGCCTGGCGCCCAGCCGCCGCGCCTATCTGCTGATACTTGCCCTGGCCATCGCCGGCAATAGCTGGTGGTTGCTGGCGCAGCCCGATTTTTCGGCGCGCGTGGCGGTCTTTTCCCTGCTGGTCTTCCTGTTTTATGCGCGCCAGGTGCAACTGGTGTGGCGCCATGGCGAGCGCCATTTCTCGAGTTTTTTCTTTGCCGCGCTGATGCTGATGCAAGCCGTCGTGGTGCTGGCGCGCGGCGTGTCTGCCTTGCTGCATGGCGGCGCCAGCGTGAACCTGACGGTGGCCGGCACGCCGGCCGGCATCTATCTGGCGGTCGCCAATTTCATGGCGCTGCTGCTGACGGTGGGCTTCATGACGATGGCGACGCGCCGCCTGCAGCAGATACTGGAGCGCCGCTCGACCCACGATCCTCTGACCCAGGTGCTGAACCGGCGCGGCTTTGGCGACGCCTATGCGCGCGAGATAGACAATCTGCGCCGCCGCCGCTTGCCGTTGACATTGCTCAGCATCGACCTCGATTACTTCAAATTGATCAATGACCGCCACGGTCACGCGGTGGGTGACCGGGTGCTGGCGCACGTGGCCACCGTTATCAAGGGCGCCTTGCGCGAATCGGATTGCGTGGCGCGTTTCGGCGGCGAGGAGTTCGTCGTGCTGATGCCGGACATGCCGGCGCATAATGCGTTGGGCGTGGCCGAACGCATCCGCGCCTTGCTGCGCGAGCCCAGTCATGCGGGGCTGCCGCCGTGTACGGTCAGCATCGGCGTCGCTTGCCAGGCGTCGGTGGTGGAAGGGCTGGAACAGCTGTTGTCGCGCGCCGATGCGGCCCTGTACCTGGCCAAGGAACGGGGACGCGACCGCATCGAACTCGATACCGCCGCGTTTACTGTGGACCGGACAAGGTCCGCAGCTGGAATTGGTACTGCTCGTTGAACAGGAAGGTTTCGGAGAAATCGAAGGTCCGGGCGTGGCGCTGCATCAGGTGTGCCGCTGGCGGAAAGAGGGTGGGCACGCGCCGCACGGCGGCCAGCGCCGCGGCCGATGCTTCGCTGTCGCGCGAACGGTGTACGTGCACGCTTTTCAGCTCGCCGTCAGGGCCCACGCTCAGGTCGAGCACGACGATGGCCGGCAGCATGGGTGGCAGGCGCCCGTTGAACGTGTAGGCGGCGTTGGCCGCCATGATCTGCTGCGCCACCAGCGACTTGTAGGCGTCGATGCTGGCCGCGAGTTGTATCGCGGCCGGCGTGCGAGGGGGCGTGGACGTGGGCGTGCTCACCGCCGGCGGGGCTGCAGTCTGGCAGGCCGACAGCAGGCTGGCGGCGGCAAGGACGATAATTCCGTATCTCATGCTACCAGCCTACCATGGTTTAACCGAACAGGCGTTCCAGCTCCACGCCGGGGTCGGGCGCGCGCATGAACGCTTCGCCCACGAGGAAGCTGTGGATGTGCGCATCGCGCATGCGTTGCACGTCGGCCGTGCCGTGGATGCCCGATTCCGTGATGATCAATTTGTCTTGCGGGATGCGCGGTAACAGCTTGATGGTCGTGTCGAGCGACGTTTCGAAGGTGCGCAGGTTGCGGTTGTTGATGCCGATCAATGCGCTCTTGAGTTTCAGGGCCGCCGTCAGTTCGTCGCCATCGTGGCTTTCGATCAGCACGCCCATGCCCAGTTCGTGGGCGCACGCTTCCATCTCCGCCATCAGGCCATGGTCGAGCGCAGCGACGATCAGGAGGATGCAGTCGGCACCCATGGCGCGCGCTTCATAGATCTGGTACATGTCGACCATGAAATCCTTGCGCAGCACGGGAATGGCGCAGGCGGCGCGCGCCTGCTGCAGGTATGCCACGGATCCCTGGAAGAACTGTTCATCCGTCAGCACGGACAGGCAGGCCGCGCCATGCGCGGCATAGCTGGCGGCGATGTCGGCAGGGAGGAAGTCGGCGCGAATGACCCCTTTCGACGGCGACGCCTTTTTCACTTCGGCGATGATGCCGGGCTTGCCGGCGGCGATGTGCTGGCGCAGGCTCGCTTCGAAGCCGCGCAGGCCGGCGCGCAGGGCGCCGTCGCTTTCCACGTCGCCGCGCAGGCTTGCCAGGCTGCGGCGGGCCTTGGCCTTGGCCACTTCATCGGCTTTCACGGCCAGGATTTTATCGAGTATGTCGGACATGATGGTCGCTATTCTATAAAGGAGGGCGGCAGCTTACGCTTGCGCCGGAGTGCCCAGCTGTTGCGTGACCTGCACGAATTGAGCGAGTTTCGCCAGGGCCGCGCCCGAACTGACGGCCGTGCGCGCGCGCGCCAGGCCGTCTTCGATCGAACTGGCCACGCCGGCCGCGTACAGCGCCGTGCCCGCGTTCAGGGCCACGATGTCGGCGGCCGCACCGGGCTCGCCGCGCAGCGCTTCCATCATCTTGGCTTTCGATTCCACGGAATCGGCCACCTTCAGGTTGCGGCTGGCGATCATCGACATGCCGAAGTCTTCGGGATGGATTTCATATTCGCGGATTTCGCCGTTGACCAGTTCGCCGACCATGGTGGCCGCGCCCAGCGACACTTCATCCATGTTGTCGCGGCCATACACGACGATGGCGTGCTGCGCGCCCAGGCGCTGCAGCACGCGCACCTGGATGCCGACCAGGTCGGCGTGGAATACGCCCATCAAAATGTTCGGCGCGCCGGCGGGATTGGTCAAGGGGCCCAGGATATTGAAAATGGTGCGCACGCCCAGTTCCTTGCGCACGGGCGCCGCATGTTTCATGGCCGCGTGGTGGTTGGGCGCATACATGAAGCCGATGCCCGTTTGCGCGATCGACTGGGCGATCTGCTCGGGCTGCAGGTTGATGTTGACGCCCAGCGAGTCCAGCACGTCGGCGCTGCCGGACGAGGAAGAGACGCTGCGCCCGCCATGCTTGGCCACGCGCGCGCCGGCGGCCGCCGCCACGAACATCGAGGCGGTGGAAATATTGAACGTGTGCGCGCCGTCACCGCCCGTGCCGACGATGTCGAGCAGGTTGGTGGTGTCGGCCATGGGCACCTTGGTGGAAAACTCGCGCATCACTTGCGCGGCCGCGGCGATTTCGCCGATGGTTTCCTTTTTGACGCGCAAGCCCATGGTGAGGGCGGCGATCATGGTGGGCGACATTTCGCCGGACATGATCTGGCGGAACAGGTACAGCATTTCGTCGTGAAAGATTTCGCGGTGTTCGATGCAGCGCAGCAGGGCTTCTTGTGGTGTGATCGGCATGATGCTTCCTTCTTCAATGATGGCGCAGGAGGACACTGATGGCACGCCGTGGCGTGCGCGGAGAATCAGCGCTCGAGAAAGTTCTTCAGCAGGGCGTGGCCGTGCTCCGAGAGGATCGATTCGGGGTGGAACTGCACGCCCTCGATATCGTATTCCCGGTGGCGCACGCCCATGATTTCGCCGTCGTCCGTCCACGCCGTCACTTCCAGGCAGGAAGGCAGCGAGGCGCGTTCGATCGCCAAAGAGTGGTAGCGGATCACTGTGAAGGGGCTGGGGATGTCCTTGAAAACGCCCACGCCCGTATGCGCGATGAGGGAAGTCTTGCCATGCATGACTTGCTTGGCGCGGATGACGTTGCCGCCAAACGCTTCGCCGATGGCCTGGTGGCCCAGGCACACGCCCAGTATCGGCTTCTTGCCGGCGAAGTGCTTGAGCACTTCCACGGAAATGCCCGCCTGTGCCGGCGCTTTCGGACCGGGCGAGATGCAGATGCGGTCCGGGTTCAGCGCCTCGATCTGTGCGATCGTGATTTCATCGTTGCGGTAGACCCGCACGTCTTCGCCCAACTCGCCGAAATACTGCACGATGTTGTAGGTGAAGGAGTCGTAGTTGTCGATCATCAGCAGCATCTTAAAACCCTCCATCCAGGCCATCTTGCACTTGTTCGGCGGCGCGCAGTACGGCACGCGCCTTGTTTTCCGTTTCCTGCCATTCCATTTCGGGGATGGAGTCGGCCACGATGCCGGCAGCGGCCTGCACGTACAGCATGCCGTCCTTGACCACGCCCGTGCGGATGGCGATCGCCACATCCATTTCGCCGCCAAACGACAGGTAGCCGCAGGCGCCGCCATAGATGCCGCGCTTGGTGATTTCCAGTTCGTCGATCACTTCCATGGCGCGCACTTTCGGCGCGCCCGTCAGGGTGCCGGCGGGGAAGGTCGCGCGCAGCACGTCCAGGTTCGACAGGCCGTCTTTCAGCTTGCCTTCCACGTTCGAAACGATGTGCTGCACGTGCGAGTATTTTTCGATGACCATGCGGTCGGTGACTTGCACGCTGCCCGTCTCGGCGATACGGCCGATGTCGTTGCGCGCCAAGTCGATCAGCATCACGTGCTCGGCGATCTCTTTCGGGTCGGCCAGCAGCTCGGCCGACAATTCGGCGTCGCGCTCTGGCGTGGCGCCGCGCGGACGGGTGCCGGCGATCGGGCGCAAGGTGACTTTCTTGCCGCCGTCCGCCGTCTTTTCGTTACGCACCAGAATTTCCGGCGAGGCGCCGATGATCTGCATGTCACCGAAATTATAGAAGTACATATACGGCGACGGGTTGAGCGAACGCAAGGCGCGGTACAGAGTCAGCGGCGAATCGACGTAAGGTTTGCGGATGCGCTGGCCGATCTGCACCTGCATCAGGTCGCCCGCCATCACGTATTCATGCGCCTTGGCGACGGCCTTCAGGTAATCTTCCTTGGAAAAGTCGCGGATGGTTTCCGTGCGTACGGAAGCGCTGGTGACAGGCGCATCGACACCGCGGCGCAGCATCATGCGCAAGTCCTTCAGGCGCTGCTGCGCTTTCGAAAACGATTCTGGCTGCGTGGTGTCGGCGTAGACGATCAGGTAGAGCTTGCCGGACAGGTTGTCGATGACGGCCAGTTCTTCCGTCACCATCAGCTGGATGTCGGGCAGCTTCAAGTCATCTTTCGGCGCGCCGCCGGCGAGTTTTTTCTCGATGTGGCGCACGGTGTCGTAGCCGAAGTAGCCGGCCAGGCCGCCGCAGAAGCGCGGCATGCCGGGGCGCAGGGCCACCTTGAAGCGCGACTGGAATTGTTCGATGAAGTCGAGCGGATTGCCTTCGTGTTCTTCGATCACGCTGCCGTTCTTGACGATTTCGGTGCGTTTGCCATAGCTGCGCAACACGGTCGTGGCGGGCAAGCCGATGAAGGAATAGCGGCCGAAGCGTTCGCCGCCGACGACGGATTCGAGCAGGAAGGTGTTCTTGCCACCTTGTTGCGCCTGTGCCAGTTTCAGGTACAGGGTGAGCGGGGTTTCCAGGTCGGCGAACGCTTCCGCGATCAGGGGGATGCGGTTGTAGCCTTGCTGGCCCAGCGATTTGAATTCGAGTTCGGTCATGTTTCTCTCCATGCCGTCAGGGTATGAGTGTGCATAGTGCACAAACCCTGCGGTGGGTTATCAAAAAACTTGCCGGGACACGCAACGTGCGCAATATGCGCAAACGACGTGTGTACAACCGGCAGCAATCGTAACGGCTCGGCCCTTAAGCCTGCCAGGATTGCCAGCGTCGCCAAAGCCAGGCCTCAATCGAGCCGGTTTGGGTGACATTGTGTTTTTTGATGAGAAACGTGTTCACGATATGGTGTTGGGTTTGGTCAGTATGCCGGTTAGTTTTGCATGCCAATAAAACGGGCTGCTTCGAGCAGTGTCTTTACTATACCATCGGAATCGGTATCGTGTATAGAGTGTCCGTGATTGTAGCCGTACGGTACCGTCAGTACGGGGCAAGCCGCAGCCCTGGCCGCTTGCGCGTCATTCGAGGAGTCGCCGATGGCCACCACTTTGGATGGCGGCAAGTCGAAGTCCGCACACACTTGCAGCAGCGGCATGGGGTGCGGTTTTTTCTGCGGCAGCGAATCGCCGCCATAGACGATCTCGAAATACTGGTCCAGGTTTTTCAGTTTCAGCAGGGGCAGGGCGAAGGCGATCGGCTTGTTGGTGACGCAGGCCAGGCGCAGGCCCGCCGCCTTCATCGCCGCCAGTCCCGCTTCGACCTCCGGATACAGGGTGCTGAACTGGCCATTGATGGCCAGGTAGTGACGCTGGTAGCCCTCCATCGCCTGCTCGAAACGCTGTTCCACGCCGGCGTCATCGAAGTCGAGCGCCAGCACGGTGCGGATCAGGTTTTCCGAGCCCTTGCCCACCATCAACTTGATGGCGTCGGCGCTGATGGGCGCCAGGTCCAGTTCTGCGCGCATGCCATTGATGGCGACATGAAAATCGGGCACGGTGTCGAGCATCGTGCCATCGAGGTCGATGATGGCGGCGCGCACGCCAGCCAGTACGTGGTCTTTCACCGTGCCCGCCTGCATCAGTTGCCCACCGTTTTGGCCAGCTCGGCGCGCATGGCGTCGATGACGGCCTTGTAGTCCGGCTTGCCGAAGATGGCCGAGCCGGCGACAAAGGTGTCGGCGCCGGCGGCGGCAGCGGCGGCGATGTTGTCGATCTTGATGCCGCCATCGACTTCCAGCATGATGTCACGGCCCGACTCGTCGATCATGCGGCGCGCTTCGGCGATTTTCTTCAGCGCTTGCGGAATGAAGGACTGGCCGCCGAAGCCCGGGTTGACGGACATGATCAGGATGATGTCGATCTTGTCCATCACGTGTTCCAGGTAGTGCAGCGGCGTGCCCGGGTTGAAAACCAGGCCCGATTTGCAGCCATTGTCGCGGATCAACTGCAAGGAACGGTCGACGTGATCCGACGCTTCCGGGTGAAAGGTGATGATGTTCGCGCCAGCCTTGGCGAAATCCGGGATAATGCGATCGACAGGCTTGACCATCAGATGCACATCGATGGGCACTTGCACGTGCGGGCGAATCGCTTCGCACACCAGCGGGCCGATGGTCAGGTTCGGCACGTAATGGTTATCCATCACGTCGAAGTGGATGATGTCGGCGCCGGCGGTAACGACGTTGCGCACTTCCTCGCCCAGGCGGGCAAAGTCGGCGGACAGGATGCTGGGAGCGATACGGAATGTTGTCATGGTGAAGTAGCCAAAGGATAGAAAATGCGATTTGCGCTATTTTACGCCTGACGCCGTTACCATGCCTCATTGAAGTACGGTGAAATACAGAATACGCATCGCGCGATGGCCAATGCGTCGCGCGCGACACACAATATGACTGGCAATGTCTGAAGAGGAATGACGATGGCGACTTATGAATTTACGGTAACGGTCAAAACGCAATATCTGCCCGATCAATCGGCACCGGACCAGGGGCGGCACGTGTTCAGCTACACGATCCGCGTCGTCAACACGGGCACGGCTGGCGCGCAACTGATTTCGCGCCACTGGGTCATCACGGATGCGAACAACAAGGTGGAAGAGGTGCGCGGCCTGGGCGCCGTCGGCCACCAGCCGCTGTTGCAGCCGGGCGAGCAATTCGAATACACGAGCGGCACCATGCTGGGCACGCCGCAAGGCTCGATGCACGGCGAATACTTCTGCGTGGCCGAAGACGGCCATCAGTTCGAAGCGCCGATTCCCGAGTTCGTGCTGTCGGTGCCGCGTACCCTGCATTAAGGAAACGCCGGGGGGCTTGCCCCCTTATTTCAGTTTTTCGGTGGCGTCCTGTTCTTCACTGAGCTGCTTGCGCGCCGGCGGTGTGGGCTTTTTGCCCGAATACATGGTCCACCAGACTATAAATGCCAGCAAGAAGAACGCCACCAGCGCCTCTATCATCAAGATCCACATACGCATCCCTATGTTATTTACCCGCAGCCCATTTATCAGCCGTCTGTTTACACGCGGTAGTCTACCTGTTTCAATCGGCGCCGTCGCGCTTGTCTTGTCCGCCTGCACCACGCCGCCCGTCGCGCCGCCCGCGGCTTCCAGCGGCAAGGCGCCCGCCATTGCGCCGACCGTCGTCAAGCCTGTGCCTGCCAAGCCGGCCGATGCCAAGGATGCCACGGATGTGGCGGCGCCCACCTTCGTGCCCGCCAAGTTTGCCGCCTTGCCAGGCTGGGCCCGCGACGACATGCGCGCCGCCTGGCCCGCCTTCATGGCTTCGTGCGGCGTGCTGGTGAAACGTCCGGACTGGAAGGAATCGTGCACGATTGCGCGCCAGGTCAATGCCGACAGCGACAAGGCCATCCGCCTGTTTTTCGAGACTTTCTTTGTGCCAAATCAAGTCGTCACCGCCGATGGCGCCAATACTGGACTGGTGACCGGTTATTACGAGCCATTGCTGCACGGCGCGCGCAAGCGCGGCGGTCCATATCAGACACCGCTGTACAAGGTGCCTGACGATCTGGTCTCGGTGGACTTGTCCGGCGTGTATCCGGAACTGAAAAACATGCGCTTGCGGGGCAAGCTGGTCGGCAAGAAGGTGATACCGTACGCAACCCGCGCCGACATCGAGCGCGCCACGTCCGTCGCGGGCAAGGAATTGCTGTGGGTGGATGACGAAGTCGAGGCGTTCTTCCTGCAAGTGCAGGGTTCCGGGCGCGTACAGCTGACCGATACGCAGGAAACCGTGCGCGTGGCGTATGCGGATCAAAACGGCCATCCATACAAATCGATCGGCCGCTACCTGGTCGACAAGGGCGAGCTGACCCTGAGCCAGGCGTCCGCGCAAGGCATCAAGGCGTGGATCGCGGGCCATCCCACGCGCAAGGATGAATTGTTCAACGCCAACCCGAGCTATGTCTTCTTCAAGGAAGAGCGCTTGCCCGATCCGAAAGTGGGGCCGAAGGGCGCGCTGGGCGTGCCGCTGACGCCGCAGCGCTCGGTAGCCATCGATTCGCGTTTCCTGCCGCTGGGCGCGCCCGTGTTCTTGTCCACCACGCAAGCCAATAGCGAGATTCCCATGCAGCGCCTGGTGATGGCGCAGGATACGGGCGGCGCCATTCGCGGGCCGATCCGGGTCGATTATTTCTTTGGCTTTGGCGCGGAAGCGGCCGAGAATGCGGGCCGCATGAAACAGAGCGGCGCCGTGTGGGTGTTGTTGCCGAAGCAGGCGCCGGCGCGCTGAGTTTCTCGCGGCGCCGGGCGGGGATTGCGCTAGCGCAAGGTTAGCGCAGGACCATGACGGGTAAATGGGTGTGGGCCAGCACTTTTTGCGTTTCGCTGCCCACGAACAGCTTGTTCAAGCCCTTGCGGCCATGCGAGGCCATCAGGATGATGTCGCAATGGTAGGTTTGCGCCGCATTGACGATTTCATCGTGCGGGCTCGGCGACACGGCCACCACGCCTTCGAAAGACACGCCGGCAGCGCTTGCCGCTGCGCCGATCTTGTCGATGGCGCGTTGTGACGCTTCCTGCATCTGCTGTTCATACAGGCTGGCGTCGAGCACGATGCCGCCGTCGGCCATCGGCGAGAACGGGAAGGGCTGCACCACGCTGATGGCGACCAGCTTGGCCTTGTTCAGTTGGGCGAAGGCGAGGGCGGTCTCGGCGGCTTTGTCGGACAACGGCGAGCCGTCGGTGGGAAATAAGATGGTGTTAAACATGGCGTGCTCCTCAAGTGATGTAAGACAGCTTATGGATTTACATCAATTAAAACCTTGATATAAATCAAACCTCGCAGGCTTTGGCGCGAATAGTGTCGCCAAGGCAATCTTTTGGCAGTGTATGCCCGTTCATCGCTTCAGGTGCGCACGCTACGCAGCGGCGTGCCCCACACCATGGCCACCGTCAACAGGATGCTGCCGGCCGCGATACAGGCCAGGCCATTGCGCACGCCAAAGTGTTCCGCGATCCAGCCGGCGGCCAGCGCGCCCAGCGGCGCCGTCGCCACCGTCAGAAAGCGCATGGTCGACGTCATGCGGCCCAGCATGGGGTCGGGCGTCACCTTCTGGCGCAGGCCCAGGTAGGGAATAAAGAACAGCATCACGCCGCAATCGAAAAAGAACATCAATATGGCATACGCCACGGCGCTGGCGGCCGCGCTGCCGAACAGTGCTGCCGGAATCGTTGGCGTCAGGGCAAAGCACACGGAGGTGGATGCCAGGCCGATCAGGATGGTGCGGCCGGCGCCGTAGCGCTTCGTCAATGGCTTGACGATGAAGGCGCTGAGCAAGACGCCGGCGCCGCCCAGCATCTGCGTCATGCCCAGCACGCCAGGGCTCATGCCCAGATCGCGCGTGGCGAACAGCACCGTCAAGGCCATGCTGGCGTAAAACAGGAAGTGCCAGATGCCGGCGCCCCAGGCCAGCGCGCGCAGCAGCGGCTCGCGCCACACGAACAGTAAGCCGTCGGCGATGTCGCGCAAGGCGTGCTTGTCGGATGGCGCCGGGCGTGGGTCGCGCACGCTCATGGCACGCAAATTGAAGACGGAAATCAGATAACCGCACGCCGTGCACAGGATGGCGACGGGCGCGGACAAGACCTGCACCAGCACGCCGGCCAGGCCGGGACCGATCAGGCGCGAAGCCGATTCGGTGGCGGCAAATTTCGACTGCGCATCGATCAAGCCATCGCGGCCCACGAGGAAAGTCAGAAACACCTGCTCGGCACCGCCGCCCACGACGAAGCCCGTGCCGATGATGAACCCTACTATATATAACCACGGCATCGACAGCACGCCGCACCAGTAAGCCACTGCCACGCTGGCCAGGGCCAGGCCGGACATGCTTTCGCTGAACAGCATGATCGGGTGCTTGCTGCGCCGGTCCAGCAGCACGCCGACGGGCAAACCGAACAGGGCGAACGGCAGCGCCTGCAAGGCAACCAGCACGCCCATCTGTTCCGGCGTCGCATGCAGTAACAGCACCGCGCACAGGGGCAGGGCCAGTGAGGTGATCTGGGCGCCGAAGCAATTGAGGCTGTTGCTGAACCACAGGCGGCGGAAATCGACGCTGGCGGCGCTGCCGTCGCCGCGCAGGTAATGGGCGCAGTACTGGAAGAGGGAGGAGAAAATATCTTGCTCGATATGAAAATGATCAGGCTCACAATAATAGCAGCGCACCTGCCGCGCCGCTGCCGTTAGCCGCTACAATCGTTGTCACCGTGTTCATCCAGAGGAGACTATATGCAATACGAAGACTTGATCATCGATATCCAGGACAAAGTGGCGGTCATCCGCCTGAATCGCCCGAAGGCCTTGAATGCCTTGAACGACAACATGATGAATGAGCTGGGCAACGCCTTGCTGAAATTCGATGCGGATGACAATATCGGCTGCATCGTGCTCACGGGCAGCGAAAAAGCGTTTGCCGCCGGCGCCGACATCGCCGCCATGGCCGATTACACCTACCCGGACACCTTTACCCAGGGCTACATCAGCCGCAACTGGGAACATATCTTGCGCGTGCGCAAACCTGTGGTGGGTGCGGTGGCCGGCTATGCGCTCGGTGGCGGTTGCGAACTGGCCATGATGTGCGATTTCCTGATCGCCGCCGACAGCGCCAAATTTGGCCAGCCGGAAATCAAGGTCGGCGTCACGCCGGGTGCGGGCGGCACGCAGCGCTTGCCGCGCGCCATCGGCAAGGCCAAGGCCATGGATCTGCTGTTGACGGCGCGCACCATCGATGCCGCCGAGGCGGAACGTATCGGCCTGGTATCGCGCGTCGTGCCGGCCGATAAGTTGCTGGAAGAAACCCTGACTGCCGCCAAGACTATCGCCGCCATGCCGACCTCGGTGGCCATGATGATCAAGGATTGCGTCAACCGCGCGTTTGAAACGACCTTGACCGATGGTGTCGCCTACGAGCGCCGCTTGTTCCAGGCCGCCTTCGGTACGCCTGCACAAAAAGAAGGCATGCACGCTTTCCTGGAAAAGCGCTTGCCAAACTTCGACGGTCTTTGATATGATTCGCCTCCCCGATGAGACGCACTGGTTTGCGGCACAAAAGGGACAGCCTTCCGGGGCTGGGTAGTAAAAAAGAAGGTTGACGAAATGGCCGAAACGCTTCATACTCTTCCTTCTTCGCAGCTGACAAACACAACGCTTTGTCGATAGCGCGAAAGCAGTACCGAATACAGTTCTTTAACAATTAACAGTCGATAAGTGTGGGCATTTGATGTAGGTGCAGCAGCGATCTTCGGATTGCTGTAATACTTAAAATATATCAAATGTTCACAAGAAATAATGAAATAGGCGCTACGAAAGTAGTGGCCTGTCAGTTTTTTGAGTGAGCGACCCATCAGCAATGAT